>UQWL01000007.1 GCA_900544715.1 uncultured Oscillospiraceae bacterium
TATGGTTTTTCCAATACCCCTTCTCAAATCTCTTTGTTCAGTTTTCAGGGCGCAATAAGCTTGAAAGCAAAATTTATGCCGTCCGGTTTTTTAACCGAACGGCTGTTTTTGCTATAAGGGATTATTTGCTGCTCTTTATTTTCCAGGGGCAGTAGCTGAGATTTGCTTACCGAAATATAAAATCAATTCCCCATCCTCTACCTCTGCAAATAAAAACTCCGTGAACCCCAAGTGTAAGTAGATGGCAAGCGTTCTCGTTTCCTTTGCCTCTACGCCTATGGTCAGCTTTGTGATATGGTTGCGGAGTGCAAACTGCTCCATTTCGCGGATTAGTTTGGAAATATGGCCTTTTCCCTCGTATGCTTTTTGAATCCGCAAGGCATTGATGTTTGCAGTGGCTTTTCCATCACACAGTACTTTTCTGCCTGCGATGGCACTGCATGTGGGTGATAAAAGCAATGTGCCCTCTCCTACCGCATCCTCGTTGCACAGGACTAGGAATGTCACCGCCTTGCCTGAACGGTTATTCGTCATAAATTCTTTCTTCCATTCAATCCAGCGTTTATCATGCCTGTTTTCCGCAATGTTTCGATCCCAGAGGGCTTCTAACTCCGCTTCCGTTGCCTGCCGATAAAGCATGAGGAATCTCCCCTTCCCAGCGCGTGGGCTTTCATTGGTTTTACAATTTTAATATAGAGCAAATCAGGCGAAAGGGCAAGGGTTTAATCAAAAGAACCATACTTTTATCCATAGAAATTATCATACGATAGCGGGCTGATCCTCATGCCGGAATAAGCAGGCCCGTTTCTAGCCGATAGAAAAATGATCGATCCATGTTGACAAGCAGAATCAATCTTATATAATGAAATTAAGAAAGCATTTTTTATGATTTGCAAAGGCTTTTCAATGACAATAGGCTTTGCTTGGACATACGATCAACTGACAGAAGAACATAATTGGAGAATCAAATAATTGTTTGGAGGAGCGTATGAGTTTTTGGTCAGTCGCTCAAAATATCCTGATTCTATCCACGCTTTTCATTGGCGGGCTAGCATGCGGCTTTGAAGCGATTTATGAAATTAAGCAGGGCGGAAAGTGAAGAATCTGGAAGAACATATCAATCGGTTTGCTACGGTTTATGCAGCCTTGGTTTGTTATACTCCGATGCATTAAATGGCCCCTTGTAAAGTTCTGTATGACACAAAAAACGGCAGGTCAGATGCAACTTTGCATCCTGAAGCTGCCGTTTTTCTTGTGTGGGGCCGGATTACAGGAATCTTAAATTAATGCGCCAACGGAAACCGCACCTGAAACACCGTGCCTTTCTCCACCACACTATCCACACTGATATCACCGCCGTAGAGCTGCACAATATGCTTGACGATCGAGAGGCCAAGCCCTGTGCCGCCCAATTCCCTGGAGCGGCCCTTATCCACGCGATAGAACCGCTCGAAGATACGCGGCAGGCTTTCCTGTGGGATGCCGAGGCCGGTATCCTCTACTCGGATGACCGCCATGCCGCGCACAGCCTGTGTGGCAACCAGGACGCTGCCGCCGGGGCGGTTATATTTGACGGCATTTTGGATGAGGTTTGTAAAGAGCTGAACCATCCGATCCGGATCCGCTCGAATGGTGAGCTCTGGCGTGAGCTCAGAGGAAAAGGTGACCTGCCGCTCCCGTGCCATTGGGGAAAGGTGCTCGAGTGTCTCCAGTGCGATCTTTGATACATCTGTGCGTTTGGTTTCCGGCGCTTTCTGCAAGCTGTTTTCGATCCGGGAAAGCTCTAAAAGATCGTCGATCAGCCGCTGCAAGCGATCCGCCTCAATGCCGATAATTTCATAGAATTTTGCCCGCGTCTGCGCATCCCGCTTTTCATCCTGAAGAAGCTCTACATAGCCGCGGATGGAGGTTAGCGGCGTTTTCAGCTCGTGCGTGACATTGGCAACGAATTCCCGGCGCATCTCTTCCAGCTGATGGAGCTTGGTTACATCCCGCACCACGGCGAGCGCGCTTTTCGGCGCATAACTAAGCTTGGCGGCATAGAGTTGGAGCACGCAAGGGGCAGGGGCAGAGAACGTAATCTCTTTGGAGAGATCGTGGCCTGTTTCAATCGCTTCATCCATTGCCTGCTGGAGATAACGGTAATTTGTGCCGCATTCGGAAAGGGAAGTTGCACCTTCCGGGGCGGGGCCGAGCAGCTTTTCCGCCCGGCTGGTCAGCAAAATGAGCTGATTATTTTCAATGGAAACAACGCCTTCATCCAGGCCCTGCAAAATGGCGCGCAGCCGTTCGTTGCTTAAACGCAATTCGTCGCTCGTGTCGCTCAGCTCCTGTGTGACGGAGTTCAGTGCGGTGCTTAATTCGCTCAACTCGCCTTTTGGCTGTGCACGCTGGGAAAGATCCCCTGCGGCGATCCGGTTTGCAATAGTGGTTAAATCAGATACAGGCTTGACAGAACGCGCCGCCCAGATGCGGGAGAGGAAGAATGCAATGAAGATCCCTGCCAAAAGGCCAATGCAGGCATACAGGCCCAGCAGCAGTGCAGAATGCCAAACGCTTGCCAGCGGCATGGCTGCCCGGTAGACGATGCCGTTAGAGGCATAGGCCGCGTAGGAATAGAGAATGGAAGTGGATTCACTTTTGCGCGTGTCAAATCCCCACCCATCAGAACGCGCCTGCTGAACCTCGGGGCGGTCCGAATGGGTTTGGCCGAGTGTCGAATCCGGACCGCTGTCTGCAACCACGCGACCATCCGGGCCGAGGATCGTAATGCGGATATCCAGTCCGTTGCCGGAGAGTGCGCCGGCGTAGCGGTCTGAAAAGTCATCGGGGTTTTCCAGCAGGGATTCGCCCTGCGCGCTGAGGATCAGCAGAATGCTTTTCAGCTGTGTTTGCGTTTGGCGCAGGTTATACCGCTGGACAAGGGGCATAGAAAGCAGAAAAGCCGCGATCAGGCTGACCACGGCAGACACGGTAAATAGGCGGATCAGATGCTTTTTCATGGCGTTCCTCCAAGAAGCGGTCAGCGATTATCCTCTGCGAAACAATAGCCCACACCGCGCACGGTGAGGATATATTGGGGATGATCCGGTTCATCCTCAATTTTTTGGCGCAGGTAGCGGATGTGGACGTCTACCGTGCGGGTATCGCCGAAAAATTCTGTTTTCCAAACGCGCTCCAGCAGCATTTCACGCGTGAGTACGCGGCCGGGTTTTTTCATCAGCTCATAGAGCAGATCAAATTCCCGCAGGGAAAGGGCGACTGGCGTTCCGCTTTTGGTGAGCTGATGGCGGGCAAGATCAATGGTGAAAACGCCCCGCGTCATGCTTTCTTCCGGACCGCGCAGGTATTCCGCGCGCCGTAGGAGCGCCTTGACGCGCGCGGCAAGCTCTTTCACGCTGAAGGGCTTTGTCAGATAGTCGTCCGCACCGAATTCCAGGCCGAATACGCGGTCACCCTCGTCGCTGCGGGCGGTAAGCAGCAGGATGGGCAGATGCCGCTGCGCCGGATTCTCCCGAATGCTATGGCAAACGCTCAATCCGTCCGGCGGTGGCATCATCCAATCAAGCACCAGCGCATCCGGCATTCTTTGCTGCATGGCATATAGCACTTCGCTGCCGGAGGCAAATTCCTGTGTTTCAAAGCCCGCATCCTGAAGCCCAAAGGCGGCAAGCTGGCGGATATTAACTTCATCATCTACGATATAAACCAATGGCATAAAGATACCCTCTTTCAAGTTGGGATGACTAAAAAGCGGGGATGCAATTTGAATGCGTCAGGGGATTTGTGTCAAGCCTGAGCAGTGGAGCAAGGGGCTATTGCCCAGCCGCTTTTTACAGAATATACAAGGTGATCGCCTTGCTGTAGATTGAATCCGGAAGCCTTCTGCCCCGGAATACGGATATGGCAAAAGCCGCCCGCGCGGGAGAGCACCTGTGCATGAATCAACCTGCCCTGCGCCCATTGCGCATCCACGGCGAAATTTCCTCTCGCAACAAGGCCTTGAAAAGAGCCGTTTGGCCATGCCTCTGGCAGAGCGGGCAGAAGATCAATGACGCCTGCATGGCTTTGCAGGAGCATTTCGGCCACACCTGCCGTGCCGCCGAAGTTGCCGTCGATCTGGAAGGGGGGATGTGTATCCCACAGATTCGGCAGCGTGCCAAAGCGCAGCAGATCGCCGTAGAGCTTGTGCGCGCGGTTGCCATCCCCGGTACGGGCCCAGAGGTTGATGCGGTGTGCCATCGCCCATCCGGTGGATTTATCGCCGCGGCGGTTGAGCGTGACCTTTGCAGCCGCCATCCACTCCGGCGTTTCTCTTGTGATGCAAGAGCCGGGATACAGGCCGACCAAATGCGAGATATGGCGGTGATGTGCTTCGCCGATCTCGCCGTATTTTTGTTCTTCCCGGAATTCCTTCACCTGGCCGGAGGAACCGATTTGGACGGGATCGAGCCTTGGAAGCTGCTCTCGGAGGGTTTGGATCAGCGGGGAGTCCACATTCAGCTCGCGTGCCGCCTCAATGGTGTTTTTGTGGTTTTCCCAGACCATCTGCTGATCGAAGGCACAGCCCTCGGTCATATAATAATTGTGATCTTTTTGCTGCTCCGGCGAGGCGGAGGCGGTCACGAGCAGATTGCCGTTGCGCTCTTCCAGCGTTTTGGAGAGAAAGTTTGCCATGCCATATAAAACGGGATAGACCTGCTCCAAAACACGGCGATCCATCGTGAACGCATAGGCGTCCCAGAGGAGCATGGAGGTAAAGGCGCCTGTGCCCGGGCCGGAATGCTTGCTTGCGCCCTCAATTGTATAAAGCCATGCGCCCGTGCCGATCGTCCAGCCGTTTTTGCCGGGCGCATCCAGGCGGCTGGGATGCAGGCGCCCAATGTATTCATCTGCTTTTCGCTCTGCTAGGGGAAGATAGGCGCGGTTATAATCCACGTAGGCAGTGAACGTTTCGGCCAAATTGGTGGAAAATGCGGGCCAGTAATTCATTTGCACATTGATATTATGCCAGTAGCCGCAGCTCCACGGTGGATTGTCGTGGCAGTTCCATGTGCCCTGCAAATTGGCGGGCGGCGTTCCCTCACGGGAGGAGGCGATCAGGAGATAGCGGCCATATTGAAAATAGAGCTCCTCTAAATAGCGCGCGTGCGCATCTTTTTTGGGGGGGAGGCGCAGGCGGCTGCGCAGCCGCTGTTCCGCCGCATAGCGCCGGTAATGCTGCAACAGCAGATCGGTAGGAAACCGCGGCGCTTTCCCGCCGAAATCCACCGCCGCACGGTGAAAGTATTGCGTGTAATCCGCAAGGTGGCGGGCGTAAAGCGTATCGTACGATTTTTCGCAGGCGGCTTCCAAAATCGCTGTGACCTGCTCATGCGGGTGCGGATAGGGCGCGAGCTTTTTCGCCCGGTCTTCCTCCAGAAAGACGCGGCTTTCCATCCGGTAATTGGTGCCGAGCGCAATCAGGAGGAGGGCGGAATCGGCGCCCTCAACCCGGAGGGAAGCATGCTCCCCGTGCGCATCCGTCTGGATGGAGAGGGAACCTCCCTGCGGCAGCACCCGAAACTGCCCTTCAAACAGAATATTGTAGTAATGCATTCGCCCGGAAAGAAGGAGCGTATCCCCATCCGCCGTGACCGTGCCGCTTTTGCCTGCCTGATCGCCTTCTTCCAGGCTATAATCCCGCACAAAGGGAATTGTGGGGCGCAGGGTAAAACGGAGGGAGGCAGGCTTAGATGCGGTCAGATAGACCGCCATGACCCGATCTGGGTAGCTGGTAAAATACGTGCGCTCATAGTGCACGCCTGCGCAGTCGTATTTCACATAGGCGGCAGCCTCGTTGAGAAGCAGGCCCCGCTCATAGTTTTCCACCAATGTGTGCCCAAAGTCCAGATACGTTTCTGAAAAATTATTGAGCCCGCCGATGCCGTAGGGGTTGGAGAGCGATTTTTCCGTCAGCTGGATGCGCTCCGTATCGGTGCGGCCAAATACGTTCGCGCCAAAATAGCCGTTGCCGAGGGGGAGAGACCATTTTTCCCAGGCTTCCGCCTCGCTCATTTGATCCGCAAGGGCAGGGGATTGGTACCATAAGCGATAGGGCTTCACACTGCCACCTCATTTTTTGATTGATAGAATGATGTTTGCAAATATTACGCGCAGAGCCTCCCGCCGCAAAAATGGCGTTGACGCCGCGCGGCAGGAGGCGTTTTACGCCGACAGGCATTTTTCTAATGCGTTCAAGTTTCAAAGCTTGAAACTTTGCGACCCGTTTAACGCTATTTTATCATAAAGCAGGAGCAATGCAACGTGTTTTTCAGCGGATTTATTTTTCTGCGGTGATTGCGCCCTGGTTGAGATCGGGGTGCTCACCTGTTTCAATGAAGATCGTCCATTCCGCAATATTTGTGGCGTGGTCGGCGATCCGCTCGATATATTTGGCGATAAACATATAGTCCGCCCCGCGCGGCACCACCACGGGCTGCCCCTCAATGGCGGCGCAGATTTCGAGTATCGTGCGGGAAAACAGTGCATCCACATCATCGTCGCGGTCGCACACCTCATAGGAGAGCGCGATATCGTGCGATACAAAGGCGGAGAGCGCGTCGTCAAACATGCTTCGTGCGTGCTCCAGCATTTCCCCCAGGTGCACGGGCGGCCGCGCGCTTTCACTCAGGGGCGCAAGCGCACGCAGAATCTCGCAGGTATCGCAGCATTGGTCGGAGATGCGCTCCATATCGGTCACAATCTTCAGGGCAGCGGTGATGGTGCGCAGGTCGCGCGCCAACGGCTGCTGTAGGGCGATGATGTTCACGCAGCTGTCTTCGATACGGCGCTCCATGGTGTTCACGGTTTCTTCCCGCCGGGCGACTGCGGCGGCGGTTTCTGGATTTGGCTGGCGCAGCATCTGGAGCGTGTCAGCGAGAATCGTATCGATGAGATGCCCCAGATCGACAAGGCTGCCCTTGAGATCGCTCATTTCGTGTTCAAACAGGTTCCTAGGCATATTTTAAGCCCCTTTCTGAATATTAGCCGAACCGCCCGGTGATATAATCCTCCGTGCGCTTATCATGCGGCATGCTGAATATCGCCTGCGTCGCGTCGTATTCCACGATCTCCCCCAGAAGGAAGAAGGCGGTGCGGTCGCTGATGCGGGCGGCCTGCTGCATGTTGTGCGTAACGATGACAACGGTGTATTTCTTCTTCAGTTCCGCCATCAGGTCTTCGATTTTGGTGGTGGAAATCGGATCGAGGGCGCTGGTCGGTTCATCCATGAGCAGGATATCCGGTTCTACTGCCAGCGCGCGGGCAATGCAAAGGCGCTGGTGCTGGCCGCCGGAGAGGCCGAGCGCGGATTTTTTGAGCCGATCTTTTACCTCATCCCAGAGCGCGGCCTCCCGCAGGGAACGCTCCACAATCTCGTCGAGCTCGTGCTTTTTTTTGACGCCATGCACACGCGGCCCGTATGCAATATTATCGTAGACGGACATGGGAAAGGGGTTTGGCTTCTGAAAAACCATGCCTGCCCGCCGGCGTAGGAGCGTCACGTCTGTCTGTGGGGCATAGATATCCTCGCCGTCAATGAAAACGCCGCCGGTGATCTTGCATCCCTCTACGAGGTCGTTCATTCGGTTGAGCGTTTTCAGGCAGGTTGATTTTCCGCAGCCGGAGGGGCCGATGAAAGCGGTGATTTCCTTTTCCGGGATATCCATCGTCAGGCCCTTGAGCGCATGGAAATCACCGTAGTATAAATGAAGGTCGCGCAGGGCGACTTTTGGGTTGCTCATTGTGTTTCTGCTCCTTTCAGAATCGGTTGCGGGTTTTAGCCCTGCTTTTTGCGCAGCGCCCGCGCAAAGATGCCTGCGAGCCGGTTGAGGAGGAAAACCAGGATCAGCAGCACCGCCGCCGTGGCATAGGGGACGGAAATTGGGTCACGCGCCTCCATTGCCGAGGTGTAAAGAAAGAGGGAGAGCGTGCAGCCTTGGCCCATGATATGGCCGAAGAGTTCCTCTGGCAGCCGGAAGCCCGATACACCCACCGTGAAAAGAAGCGCGGCTGTTTCGCCGACGATCCGCCCCATGGCGAGCACGATTGCGGTGGCGATGCCGGGCATGGCGCAGGGTAGCAGAATGGAAAAAATGACGCGCAGCTTTGATGCGCCCAGCGCCATCGCGCCCTCCAGATAACCTTGTGGGACTGCGATGAGTGCTTCCTCTGTAGTGCGCACGATCGTGGGGAGGATACAGATGGCCATGGTCAGGCATCCTGCCAGGATGCTGTATTGTAGCTGAAAGCTGATGCAAAAAACCGCGTAACCAAACAGGCCGAAAATGATGGATGGAATGCCGGAGAGCACCTCGGTTGCGAAACGGATTGTTTTTACAAGCCGGCCTTTTTTGGCATACTGTGTCAGATATACTGCACAGCATACGCCGATTGGGACGGCAATGAGCAGCGTGATGACCACAACATAAATTGTGTTGATGATCATGGGCAAGATACCCTTGCTGCCCGTCCGGCTGGCGGAATAGGTGCTCGAAAGGAACTCCCAGGAAATATGAGGCAGGCCATTCCACAGGATGTGGCCGAGGATTGCGGCGAGAACTGCAACCGTGCAAAAGGCGCAAAGATAAATCAGCGCCCGCAGGGCGGCGTCTTTCACACGCAATTGCCTGCGTGCAAGGGAGTTAGGGGGAGTAGGGGCGGCAGAATCTGCCACATTTTTATGCTTCACCTTCACCCACCCCTTTCTTGGAAACCCAGGTAAACACCACATTGATGATCATCAGGAAGAAAAACAGCACGAGCCCGATGCCAAACAGGGCTTGTTTGTGCAGGCCCGTCGCATAGCCCATCTCAAAGGCGATGCCTGAGGTCAGCGGCCGGACTGCGCCGAACAGATGTGGGAAGGATACCGTGTTGCCTGCCACCATGATAATTGCCATCGTCTCGCCGATGGCTCGGCCCACACCAAGGATCACACCCGCCAAGATGCCGGATTTGGCGGCGGGGATCTGCACTTTGAAAATCGTGCCGATCTGCGTGTTGCCCAACGCGAGAGATGCCTCCTTGTATGAGGAAGGGACTGCCTCCAAGGCATTCTGCGCCACATTGATGATCGTGGGCAAAATCATCATGGCGAGGATGAGGATAACGGCCAGCAGGCTATCCCCATTGGTCCGGCTGGGAAACAGCGCCCGCAGGCCGGGCACGATCACCCGCATGCCGAAAAAGCCGAAGATGACGGAGGGGATGCCTGCGAGCAGTTCTACCGCCGGGCGGACGATTCCGCGCAGCCAGCGGGGCGCGAGCTCCGCGAGGAATACCGCGGTCAGCAGGCCGACCGGAACCCCGAGCAGGACGGCGCCCACCGTGCCGAAAACGGAGGCGAGCACCATATAGGCGATCCCGTAGGAGGGCTGCTCTGCCGTGGGGCTCCAATCGGTGGAGAAAAGAAAATCCTTAAAACCGATTTGATAAATGGCTGGAGCGCCCTGTAGCACCATATAGATGCAGATAAAAGCAACCGCGCCAATCGAAACGCAGGCTGCCGCCAAAAAGACAGATTTTGCAAAGCTCTGCACGCCGGCGGAGAGCAGGCTCAGCGCTGCGGCAAACAGGGGAAGGGCGAGTGCCAGAAAAAAGCCTGACTGCATGGAAATATGGATATTATCCACGCCCACAGCCGCTACGCGCTCCTGTAAGGAGGCGCTGCCGGAGAGCAGCATGACGGCGCAGAGCGCCCCCGCCGCATAGGCGCCACCTGCTGCCGGGGCTTTTTTCAGCACGAGCAAAACCCCGCCACCGATGCAGCCGGCAAGCACGCCCGCGAGGGCTAGCCGCAGCGAAAGGGGTAGGGAGACAATGGAACCATTGACGCGCAGCGAAGCGGTCAGCAGCTGATAGCCATTGAGTGGGTAGGATAAATCGTTAAAAACACCGTGAAAGATGGGGAGGAACAGCACGCCTACCGTGGCGCTGCCAAGGCAGAGCGCCGCTACGCGTAGAAAAAGGGCTTGCCTGCGCCTCGTCTCGCTGTGGCGCAGGCTATTCAGATTCTGGCAATCCATTCGTTCACCTCAATTGTAATGCCGGGAGAAACGAATGGAATCAGAGACTAATCCGTCTTTTTCTGCGAAAACATCCATTCCACCCATGGCTCATGTAAATAAAAAGGGCAAAACATTCCGTGTCCAAAACGCTTCCATCGGGTATAGCGCAACATTTGCCCGCCGGCATTGCGCACGCCCTCCACCATGCCGTCAGTGGAGGAGACGGGGACGATGCGGTCGTTCGTGCTGTGCCCCGTCCAAATAGGCGTTTTGGTGATTCGAGCGAAGGCTTCGTCATCCGGGTAGAAATCACCCGCCATCAGCGGAATGGCAGCCGCATAACGATCCGGATGTAGATACAGCTGATTCCAGCAGCCCTGCCCACCCGCTGAAATGCCGGTGAGATAGACCTGTTTCTGCTCGATTGGATATCGTTCGAGCAGAAGCGCCCACAGCCTGTCCCAGATGCCGGGAAAGCCGTGAACACCGTTATCGTCATAATTTTTCGTATGCCACTGATAAGGCGTCGGCAGCGATGGGATCAGGAGAATGCACTCCTCCCGCTTCCCTGCGCGGGCAAGCGCCCACTGCATGGAAAAGGAAGCGGTCACCGGTTTCACACAGCTTCGGCCACCACCGCCTGCTCCATGTAGGAAAATGAGCAATGGAAGCGATTGGTCACCGCTGTTGCGGGGAACGCGAATGACGAAGGGGAGACTGAACCGCATATCAGCATCATAATAAAGCCATCGCTCGAACCCACGCGGCAAAAAGCGGGAATTCTCCCGTATCAGGCCGCGCGGCTTTTGCTCCTTCTGACAGCATCGATCGGTTTCCTTCCGCAATTTCGTCAGCAGGAGCGACTCCTCCTTTACCCACAGATACTGCTGCGGAGAGGCGCATTGATAAAATGGGAGCGATTCCGGAACAAGCCCTTCTTTGGTCAGGCAGTAGAGCCTGCCGTCGTGATCGGCCGGAAAGACGCTTCCGGTGGCCAGGCGCGCTAGCTCCCCGAGTTGATCCTGTTGCAGCGTCAACAGGGCGATATATTGCGATGGATTCCAAAGCGCGCATTGAAATTGCTCCTGAACGGTAAAATGATGAAGCAACTCATACGGCAAGCACTTTTCGTTGACATAGACAGAGTATGCCCCCTTTCCAGGCAGCATAGCACGTTTGATACGCGGTTTCATAGGAATTCCCCCTTTTTCATAAACACCCGCTTTTTAAATACTCTAGCATATTTGGGTAGAAAAAGCGAGTTCTGCCCGCACATCCCGAAACGCCCCGCAGAAATGTGGCAGCGGATTTGTGCAGGCGTTTCGGTGTGTGCTGGCATGACTCGGTTATCAGGGGAATTTTATAAAAAGGGCGGGCAAATGAAATACCTCAGGCGCGTTTAGCTGTTGTTTGGCACAGCGCCGTTTTCCGCGATGATCTGCTGGCCTTCCTGACTGTTGACAAATTCGAGGAAAGCCTTCGCAAGCTCATTGGTTGTGCCCTTCTTCGTAATCATAAGGAAGGGGCGCTGAACCTTGTAGGTGCCATCCTTGACAGTGGCCTCGCTGGGGCTGACTCCGTCTACCTGAAGCGCTTTGACCGTATCGTCCACCGCGCTCAGGCTGATATAAGCGATAGCGTTTTCGTTGCCCGCGACGGCCTGCTTGGCCGCGCCGGTGGAGTTGTAGACGTTGGCGTATTTGCATTTGCCCTCAACCGCCTCGCCGTTCACTTTGATGAGCTCCTCAAACGCGCCGCGGGTACCGGAGCCCTCCTCGCGGCCAACTACGACGATTTTCGCATCTGCACCGCCGACTTCTTTCCAGTTGGTGATCTCGCCGGTATAGATTTTGCCGATTTGCTCCTGCGTCAGGTTGGTTACCGCATTTTTCGGATTGATCGCCATTGCGATGCCGTCAAATGCGATGGTGTGGATATCGAAGCTGTCCGGCTTTTCGCTGTCCTTCACCTCACGGGAGAGAAGGCCGATCTGCGCCGTGCCGGAGGTGACGGAGGTTGGGCCCTCACCGGAGCCGTTGCCGCCTACCGTAACGGTCACGCCCTGGTTTTTTTCCATAAACTTCTCACCAAGTGCGTTGGAAATTTCGGCCATGGAGGTGGAGCCGTTGAGGTTCAGCGTCCCACTGAGCACAGCGGCATTTGATTGCCCGGAAACGTCTTGCCCTTCCACTGGATCTTTTGAGCAGCCAGCGGCGAGCGCCATAGTGCCGACGAGCGTGGCGCACATGACGAGCGCAATCCATTTTTTCTTCATCTTCAGTTGCTCCTTTATTAGATACTTTTTTGGTACACCTGTATCATAAGACATGCATGTTAAAACGGTGTTAAAACGAGCTTATACTCTGTTTAAACCTGAAAAATCCCGCTGCATTAGATCGCAGCGGGATTTTTGCATGGGACAGATGTATTTGATAACGCTTCCGAAATCGTAGCTTCCCTTAGCCGAGCGGCATAAAGGAGAGCTCAAATTCCAAGCCATCCTTCGCGGAAATGATAAAATCTTTCCACGGCTCCGGGCCGCAGCTATTACTGCCCGCGCCGCGGGTAAAGCCGTCGATCGTGACGGCGGTCGTGTGCTCGTCGTACAGATCCTCGCGGTGGGCGGCCTTTTGCAGGAGCTTCTGGGTATAATTGTGGATGTTAAAGGTGAAGTTCCTCTCCTGCCGGAAAATCATCCACCCGGCGCCGTCGCGGTCGGTCAGCTTCAGCCACCGCGTGCTGGTGTGGTTCCCATTATCCTGCGGGCGGATGTAATCTTCGTGCATAGCAGAAACATCGGCCTCAAACACGCCCATTGTGGACTGTGCCTTGAAATCGGGCAGATTTTCTTTTTCGCCCAGCCCGTAATAGGCGACGCTGCGGAAAGCCTCCGGCATTTCGAAGAGCACGCCGAACCGCGCAAGCTCCGCCGTTAGCTTTTTATCGAAGGAGGGGTCAAGCTTTGCGCGCAGGGTAAACATGCCGTTGGAGACGAAGGTGTATGCCAGCTCCACGCGGAAGAGAGCCCGGCCTTTTGCACGCAGCTGAAGCGTCGTTTCCACCGTCACGCGGTCGTCTGGCTGCTCCGCACCTTTGGGCGCCAGCGTATCCGCCTTTGTGCGGAAAGAGAGCAATTCGGCTTCATAGCAGTCGTAGCCTGCTTTTTCCCAGGCCTTGCGGATGTTCATATCATTGTCAATCGGCGCACGGTAGATGTTCGGGAAGAATCCTTTTTCGCCGGAGGCAGGGGAAGCATTCAGCAGTTCTTTCCCCTGATAGGTAAAGCGCGTCATGCGGCCGGTTTGTTTGTCAAATAACGCTTCACCCCCATCGAAGCGGATGGCAAAGATGCCGCCCTCTTCCTGTGCGTGGAGCTCCTTACCTGCGGGGAAGGATAGTGGCAGCCTGTTTGCCCGCAGCAGGCAGAGCTGTTCGCGCGCGAGCAGTTCGCCCGCTTCATTATAGTAGGCCAAATTCATCAACCAATCGCTGCCCGCTGAAGGGCTTGTGTGGCGGATTTGAACCGTTTCGTCACTCTGAGGCGCGGCAGAGAGTTTCAATTCCCCGTTTTCCACCGCTGTTCCGTCTTTCAGCAGCTCCCAACGCACGGTCAGGTAGTCCGCTGTGCGGAAATAATTGAGGTTGGTGAAGGTGTATTTCCCTTCGCCGGATACGCGGGCGCGCACAGGGCGATAAATTGCCTGCATTTCATATGCGCCGGTGTGCGGCGTGCGGTCTGGGTAGACCAAGCCGTCCACACAGAAGTTGCTGTCATGGATGAATTCCCCGTGATCCCCTCCATAGGTGTAGCGGTATTTGGCGCCTTCGGGATGCAGCACCGCATGATCCGCCCACTCCCAGATGCAGCCGCCCATCAGCCGGTCACTGGAGAGCACGGCATCCCAGTATTCCGCAAGGCCGCCGGGGCCAACGCCCATGGCGTGCGCATATTCGCACATAAAGTAGGGCTTCCCGCCCAATTTCTTTTTTTCACGGCGCTCGCCGAGCTCCCGCACATGGTCGACATGCGGATACATCTCGGAGAGTACATCATATGCATGGCGTTTGGTGCGGATAACGCCCTCATAATGGACGGGGATTTCCGGGCAGACGTGATGCAGGTACTCGCAGCAGGCATCCTGGTTCTTCCAGCCGCCCGCCTCGTTGCCCAGTGACCAGAGCACGATGCAGGGATGGTTGCGGTCGCGCAGATACATGCGTTTTACGCGGTCGAGGTAATGGCCGCGCCACTTTTTATGATTGCTGATCCGGTTTGGCCGGTAGGTTGGGTCGCAGCAGGTGCCGTGCGTTTCGATGTCGGCCTCGTCCACCACATAGAGGCCATAGAGATCGCACAGGGTTAAAAGCATGGGATCCGGCGGATAGTGGGAGGTGCGCACGGCGTTTACGTTGAGGCTTTTCATCAGCGTAACGTCGCGCAGAAGATCCTCCGCATCCATCACATAGCCCTTCAGGGAGGTATCGTGGTGGTTGACGCCCTTGAGCTTGATCGCCTTGCCGTTCAAGGTGAAAACGTCTTTTTTAATAGCAATACTGCGGAAGCCTGTGTAATTGCGCAGGCTCTCCACCGGCTGGCCATCCTTTTTTAATGTAATATAGGTTTCGTACACTGTGGGGATTTCCGCGCTCCACTCCCGCACGGCAAGATTCTGGAAGGAGAAAACGGTCGATTGCTGCGCCGTTATCTCCTGTGTGGAAACCATGCTGTCGCCCGCCATGACCGTGACCTGGACGGTGTGCCCGGCCGGGGTTCCGGCAAGCTCCACCTTCCCGGAGAGAGAGTAGGTATTCCCCGTTTTCCTGGTTTTGATCTGATAATCGTTGAGGCAGGTAGCCGCGCGGCGGGAAAGCAGCACATCACGGAAGATGCCGTTTTCACGGAACATATCCTGGCATTCGAGATACGTCCCATTGGAATATTTAAAGACAACGGCGACCAGCTCGTTTTCCCCTTCCCGCAGGAAAGGCTGCACATCAAATTCGGCGGAGTTATGCGCACCCTCGCTGTAGCCCACATATTGGCCGTTCAGATAAACGTCGAGGCAAGAGATCACGCCGAGGAAGGTCAGGATCGATTGATCGGCCAGCGTTTCGAGCTGGAAGGTTTTGCGGTAAACGCCCACGGGGATATCCGCCGGGATCTTTGGCGGCTTGCAGGGGAACTGATAGCGTTGGTTGACATAAAATGGCGGTTCATAGCCCGTGCGCTGCCAATCGGACGGCACCTGAATCCGGTCGAACGCTTCTGCGTCGGTGTCGAGCGTCTGCGGCAGTTTGGATGCCTTGTCGTAATAATGGAAATCCCATTCCCCTGACAGGACGGTCACCAGATCACTTTTGTAGCGCTCCTCTAAAAAAGAGGTTGCGGCGAGTGTTTCACGGCTGGAATAGGGGATGAAATAGGCGCGCCCTTCGCGTTTGTTCACCTCAAAGAGGGGAAAATTTTTATAATTTTCCCGATTGATGACGTATTTCATATGGCCTCCTGATTTTTTCAATAAGATTAAAATCATACTAGCATATCTGGCATGGCTTTTCAATCTAAACTTCGGGGAAGGTTAAAACTTTGCAGAATGAATCGTCAATCTTCGCGTTATTTTAACATGTATTTTGTATAAGTTTAATAAAAAATCGCTAATATATTTTTGTTAGAGAACCATAGCAAATAAACGTTTGTGATATACTATACCCCGTATGAAAATGCTGCCTGCCGGATGGTGCATGCAGGCAGTGATCGGAAAACGGAAGCGCCGCTTTCACAAGGGGGAAAGGCCTTTCCGACGGAAGCCGGGGCTCCGTGCAAAAAGGAGGAGAATCATGAAGAAACATCTGAAAAGTACGCTGGCCATCCTTTTGGCGGTTGTGCTCATTGCGGTGGCTGTGCCGTTCGGCGCGTTCGCGCGCACGGTGGAAACAGCGCCGGTCACGTTTGGCGTGATGTCGGATACGCACTACTATCCGCGTTCCCTCATGCCGGCGGACGACGATGAGCAGGGCTGGGAAACGTTCAATGAGTTTTGCCGGGTGAAGGGCAAGCAGTTCCCGCAGACCGGCGGGCTCATCGACGCCGCCCTTGACGCGATGGCGCAGGACGTGAAGGAGAAAGGGCTGAAATATGTCCTCATTCCGGGCGACCTGACGAAGGACAGCGAGACGGAAGCGCACAAGGGCATTGCGGCAAAGCTGGAGCAGTTTGAAAAGGATACGGGCGCACAGGTGCTCGTCATCAACGGCAACCATGATATCAATAACTATGACGCCGCCTCTTTCACCTCCGGCAAAGAGGTGAAAGACAAGAGCCTTGTTACCTCGCCGGAGCAGTTTAAGGAGATTTATCAAAATCTTGGCTATGACCTGGCGGAAAAAGATGGCTCTCTCTATACGCCGCCCAAGGGGAAAGAGGCCAACGGGCTTTCCTACGCGGTCAGCCTGGAGGGCGGCTACCGCCTGATTGCGATGGACGGCGGCAAATACAGCCCGGATAATATGGATCCCAACCACTCCGGCGGGCATGAAACGGGCGGCAATTACTCCGACGATTTTCTTGAGTGGGTGCTCGACCAGTGCGCTCAGGCCCGGGCAAAGGGCGAAACGGTCATCGGCTTAACGCATTTCAGCCTGGTGCCCCATATGTGGCTGGAGGCGACGATTGCGCAGGATTTCTGCCTGGATCACTATCAGAACGTGGCAGAGGCGCTGGCGGATGCGGGCATGCACTATGTGTTTACCGGCCATATGCATCAGAACGACATCGCCAAGGCAGTATCCGACAATGGCGAAACGATCTATGATATCCAAACAAATTCCCTCTCCGGCTACCCGAATTTCTTCCGTGAGGTGCGCTTTGATAACACGAAGGGGGAAAATCAACTTTCGTTGGAGGTTAACACCTATCCGGTAGATCGGGTGCAGAAAGTGGATATAGACCCACACAATGCGAATCAAACGGTTATTCTCCGCCCGGCGGATGGCAATTACCGCTATGAGCTCGATGGGGATACCTACCCGAATTATCAGGAGTATTCCTACGCATTTTCTAACTGCAAGGGAAGCTCGATCGATTTCATCACCACCATGGCGAGCGGCTTCCTTGCGAGCGGGCTGGATAGCATTTCGAGCGCGGGTGGGCTGATGAACCTGCTGAAAAACAGCGGTATCGATCTGGAGGGCCTTCTCAAGGGCTTCCTTGGCGACGGGGTCAGTATTCTGGGGTATGACATCTTCACGGTCAAAAATGTGATGGCATTCCTGGAAGATCTCTTTGGCCAGGTCGAGAATCAATACCTTAAAGATCCGCAGCAGACCATGGAGATCCTCAAGGGCTCGATTGAGAAACTGGTGAATTTCAAGGTGGCGGATGCGCCGCCGAGCGCCGCATATGCCAAACGGTATCATATCGGCGAGGGGAAAACCTATGGCACGCTGGGCGACCTGGTGCTCTGCGTAATGCACTCCTATACGGCTGGCGACGAAACCGGCGTAGCCTTCCGAAATGGCCACTATGTGGCGGCTGGCGAGCAGCCTGACAAATTCGTGGCGCAGGCGCTGGAAGGCTTTGAAAACGGCGATACGGCGCAGCGGCTCATCGACGAGCTGATCGATATCCTGCTCAACGATCTGGTGCAGGGCGAGATTTTGCCGAGCCTTGAGTTCCGCATCAACGCGCTGTTCCCGGATGGCTCCTTCGGCTCCCACACGGCGGACGCGCTTCAGATGCTGCTCAAGCTCGTCACGCAGGGTGACCCGAACTATAAGAAGATCGTTGATTTTGCGTTCAAGCTTCTGTCCGGGCTGAATATCATCCCATACGACAGCATTAACGCAATCCTCGACCACTATATCGAAGAATACCTGACCGACAGCCAGATTGAATCCGTGGGCCATGAGGTTGCCTATATTGTGGATGATTTCTTTATCGACGATAACCCGGCAGAGCGGATGGACAGCACGGCGACGCTCCTTTATAATGGGAAGGTGCCGGTAGAGGCCACGGCGGAAAATTACCGCAGGCCGTCGAATATCGGCATGACCTTCGGCAAGGACGCGGCGACAACGCGCAACATCAACTGGTATACCAAATGCACGGTGGACGGCGCGAAGGTGAAGCCCTACAATACGGATATCCAGATCGTTCCCTACAGCGAGAACCCTCGGTTCAGCGATCAGCTGCCAGTGGGTGTGAAGGTGAAGGTGAGCGAGGAGACGGTGAAGCTGCAGTTCCCGGGCATCGATATCGGCGTGTTTGGCCTGTTCCCCTATTATTTTGACGCAACGCGCCATATGGTGGAGATCACCGGCCTCAAGGCGGGCGAAAAATACTGCTTCCGCGTGGGCGACGCGGAGAAGGGCTGGTGGAGCGACGCCGGTGTGATCGAAACGGCCGACAATTCCAACCAGCTGACCTTCTTCCACATGAGCGACAGCCAGTCCCAAAGCGAGCGCCAATACAGCCGTTCCTGGGCAAAGGTGCTTAATACGGCATATACGATGTATCCGGACGCGGATTTCATCATGCACACGGGCGACCATGTGGATAAGGGCGACAACGCCAACCAGTGGCAGTGGCTCTTCAACACGGGCGCAGACCGCCTGATGAAAACCGTGCTCATGCCTACGGCGGGCAACCATGAGGCAAAGAGCGAATTTGCGATCGATCAGAATTTTATTCTGTCCAATGTGCCGAAGCAGGATACGTCAAGCGGTGTTTACTATTCCTTCGATTATAACAACGCGCACTTTATGGTGCTCAACACCAACAATCTCTCCGAAGAGCAGGGCTTGAGCAAGGATCAGATGGAATGGCTCAAAAAGGATGCGGCGCAGAGCGACGCGCAGTGGAAGATTGTGGCGCTGCACAAGGCCCCGTATTCCAACGGCTCGCACTTTGACGACGACGACGTGATCCAGCTGCGCAAGGAGCTGAGCACCCTGATGCCGGAGCTTGGCATTGATGTGGTTTTGCAGGGGCATGACCATGTGTATCTGCGCACCGGCGTGATGAACAATAACGAGATTGTGAAGACGCAGACTAAGACCGTTTCCTACAACGGCAGGGATTATACGGCGAAGCTTGACCCGACGGGCAGCATCTATGTCATCAGCGGCTGCTCCGGCGTAAAAACCTATGTGACGAAGGATCCCTCTGAGACCGACAAGCTCTTCCCGCGCGCGGAAAAGCTGGCGGATGCGAATGATCCGATCTTCTCGGCCTTCCAGATCGTCGGCGATACGCTCTATTTTGACGCGTACACCGTGGGCGCGGATGGCGCGAACCGGATCGACTCCTTTGCCATCCAGAAGCAGACGGCAGATGTGCCGGATTCCAGCACGGATGTTTCAAAGCCTGATGAATCAACTACCGCGCCAGTCACACCCGATACCACCAAACCGGAGGATACGAAACAGCCGGATCAAACGCAAATGCCGGCCACGGATCCGGCGGGCGATGTGACAGCGCCGAAAACCACTGCGCCGGAGCATATACAGACAACGGCGCCGACCACCGCTGAGAACGCGGAGAACCCACTGACAGGGGATAACACCTCTCCGCTGCTTATTGCAGTTCCGGTGACCGCGCTCGCAGCGCTGGTGCTGGCGGAAACAATGCGGCGCAAAAAGGCGCGCGGCGAACAGTAAACTTGATTTAAAATCCAAATAACATCCGGCCCGGTTCCCTCTCAAAAAGGGAGCCGGGCCGGATGTTTGATAACAAGGCAATCCAACAGAATTCGCTTGTTGCCAGGAATTGGTGGATGCTGTTATTTCCCATCTCCAAACGAAACGTCCATATCACGCGCCGTCTGAATCAGGCCGCAGGAGTCTGGCACGAATTTCAGCTTGCCCGCCACTTCCCCGAGTGGGACGGGCTTAATTTCTGCTCCCTTGACGGCGACCATAAAGCCGAATTTTTCGTCTTTCACAAGCCGTGCCGCCGCTGCGCCAAGGCGGGTGGAGAGCACGCGATCGTAAGGGCAGGGGCTGCCGCCGCGCTGGATGTGGCCCGGCACACAGATGCGAATTTCCTGCCCGGTTTCCTTGCCCAGCTCATCCGCAAGCTCATAGGCCTTGGAGGGATAGGGGCTTTGGGCTGCCTTTGCTTTGCGCTCTTTTTTGCTCAGGGCGGCGTCCTCCGCTGAGATTGCGCCTTCCGCCACGGCGATGATCGAAAAATTTTTGCCTTGCCGCTCTCTTTTCAGCAGCGCTGCGGCAATTTTGTCCACAGAGTAGGGGATTTCCGGCAGCAGGATGATATCCGCGCCGCCCGCGATCCCGGCGTGCAGGGTCAGCCAGCCGACCTTGTGCCCCATGATCTCCACGACGAAGATGCGCCCGTGCGAGGTGGCGGTGGTGTGGATGCAGTCGATCACGTTGGTCGCCACATTCACCGCGCTCTGGAAGCCGAAGGTCATATCGGTGCCCCAGATATCGTTATCAATGGTTTTTGGCATGGTAACAATATGGAGCCCCTCTTCATGGAGCAGGTTCGCCGTTTTGTGCGTGCCGTTGCCGCCGAGAATGACGAGCGCGTCGAGCTTGAGCTTTTTGTAGTTTTTCTTCATGGCCTCAATTTTGTCTACGCTGCTGTCATCCGCCTTTTTGCGCATCAGTTTGAACGGCTGGCGGGAAGTGCCGAGGATGGTGCCGCCGCGAGTGAGGATGCCGGAAAAATCATCCGGCTCCATCACCTTGTGATCGTCTTCAATTAAGCCGCGGTAGCCGTCGGCGAAGCCATAAAGCTCCACGTCGCCGTCAAATTCATGGTAGAGGGCTTTTGCGAGGCCGCGCAGGGCGGGGTTGAGGCCTTGGCAGTCGCCGCCGCTTGTGAGCATGCCGATTCGTTTCATCTGTTCAGGTTCCTTTCTGCTGCATTGCTGGAGCGCCGCCCTCATCCGCCTTCAGGCGGGGGAGAAAACGCGTGGTTTCCGACTGTTCTGCCAGATAGGCCTGCTCCCGCTCCTGCGAGAGCTGTAAAAAAGCGGCCTGGGAGTCCATCGAATGCTTCCCGCGGCGGGGCGCCATCCGGTAGAGCGCATCCGGCCCCTGAATACGGGAATTGACCGTATCCTCCAGCTGCATCGCGAGCACTGCTTCGAGGCGCATCCGGATCTTTGCCTCCTCCACGGGGAAAAGAAGCTCCACGCGGCGGTCAAGGTTGCGAGGCATCAGATCCGCGCTGCCGAGATAGAGCAACGGATCGCCGCCGTTTTCAAAGCGGAAGATGCGGCTATGCTCGAGAAACCGGCCGACAATAGAGCACACGGAAATATGCTCGCTGATCCCCTCCACGCCGGGCACCAGAGAGCAGATGCCGCGCACGATCAGGTGAATTTCCACGCCTGCCTGGGAGGCCTTGTAAAGCCGCTCGATGATCTCATAATCGAGCAGGGAATTCACCTTGATCAGGATGCCGGATGGCTTACCATCGAGCGCGTTCTGCGTTTCTTTCTCAATGCGTTCATAGAAAAAGGGGCGTAGATCGTCCGGTGCAGTGATGAATTTTTGGTATTGCGGCGGGCGGGAGTAACCGGTTAGCAGGTTAAAGAGCAGGGATGCATCCGCCCCGTATTCCTCACGGCAGGTGAAAAGCCCCATATCCGTATAGAGCTTTGCCGTGCTGTCGTTATAGTTGCCAGTGCCGAGGTGGAGGTAGCGGCGGATCCCATCCTCATCCTGACGGACGACGAGCAGAATTTTGCAGTGCGTTTTGAGGCCTGCAAGACCGTAGATGACGTGGCAGCCCGCCTGCTCCAGCTTTTTGGCCCAGTTGATATTGTTCTCTTCATCAAAGCGGGCCTTGAGCTCGACCAAAACGGTAACCTGCTTGCCGTTTTCCGCCGCGCGCATCAGTGCGCGTATGATGGGAGAGTTGCCGCTCACGCGATAAAGCGTTTGTTTGATTGCCAGCACGTTTGGATCCTCGGCCGCATCGGCCAGGAACTTGACCACGCAGCCGAAGCTTTCATAGGGATGATGGACGAATCGGTCGCGCGTACGGATCGCGGCGAAGAGATCCTCTTCACAGCCGAAAAAATCGGCGGGGAGGGCGGGCATAACCGGCGCGAGGCGCAAGGCGGCATGGCCTTTGACCATGGATGCAAGCTTTGCCCATGCCGTCAGGTCGAGCGGTCCCGCGCAGGGGTAAACGTCCGTTTCCCGCACATCGAGCGTGTCAATCAAAAAACGGCGCGTTTCTTCATCACATTTTGCGTTGATCTCAAGCCGTACCGGCCGGCCACGTTTGCGCTTTTTGATGGATTTTTGGATTTCCTGTAGCAGGTCCTCCGCCTCCTCATCGATGCTCAGATCGGCGTTGCGCGTAACGCGGAAGAGGGACACAGCCTTGACCTCATGCGTTTCCAGAAGCTTCGGGAGATAGGCGATGATGACCTCCTCCAGCAGGATGAAAAATTGCTTTTTTTCGCTTGGCACCGCAATGAAGCGCGGCAGGATCGCCGGAACCTGGACGACGGCAAAATGCGTTTCTTTCCCCTTTTTCAGCCGCACCGCCAGATTTAGCGAGCGGTTTGCAAGCAGTGGAAAAGGGCGGCTCTGATCGACGGCAAGCGGGGTGAGGACCGGGAAAATCGTGTGTTCGAAATACCGTGCGATCTGTTTTTTTTGCTTTGCATCCAGCTCGTTGAAATGCACGAGCAGGATATCCTGCTTGCGCAGCATGGGGAGCAGCGAATGGCGCAGGCAATTATATTGCTTTTGGCAAAGGAAATGGGCCTGCTCGCTGATTTGCCGCAGCTGCGCGGCCGGGGATTGACCAATGGGATACGGCTTTTTCACGCCCATGCGCGCCTGTTCGCGCAGGCCTGCAACGCGCACCATGAAAAATTCGTCGAGGTTAGAAGCGGTAATGGAGAGAAATTTTAGCCGTTCAAGCAGCGGATTCTCCTTTTCATACGCTTCTTCCAGCACACGCTCATTAAAGGCGAGCCAGCTCAGCTCCCGGTTGGTGTAGGGGATGTGCGCGCGTTTTACCTTTTTGTTGTTTTTTTCACCCATGGAGCCACCTCTTTCTGAAGCTTAAGAATAGTATATACCATCTTGCGGTAAAATAAAAACCTTATTTATTGTTATCCCTTCTTTCCGGCCGGCCATGCTTGCTCATCTGGGAAATTTCATTTATAATGAAACGAGACTGTCGAAAGGATGTGCCGCTATGAATCCGATTATCCACCAAAGGCCAGAGCCGATTTGCGAAACGCTTGCCCTGCTCTACCTTTCAGAAAACCTGGAGATGATGATTCGCCTGATGGGAGCGATCGATAGCGAGTATGGGGACGGGCTCGCCTTCTATCGGGAGCATGAGGGCCTGCATCGGAAATATGTGGCGGCATTCCGGGAGCGGGCTGTGCATGATGAATATTTTAACTTTTTCTTCCGGGATATGTGCGTAAACGATTATCTGATCACAATCCTGCCGTTTCTGATGGATAAAAACCTGCCGTTTGATGCAGAAGAACGCTCAGAGGAGGCGTTGAGAAGGCTGCTTGAGGAAAGCTATCTTTTTATTTACAACAGCGGCGGCTACCTAGAGCGCATCAGCCAATGCGAGAGCAGCGAGTTCAGCGCTTATATCGAGAAGGGGATGAGCGGGGACGAGCTGCGCGCCGTGGCGGAGCAACCGGCGCTGTATCTGACTGCGCTCGCCCACCTGATCCGGGGAAACGTGCCTGTCATGGAGGATGCGTGGTCGCTGGTGCGGGAAGAAGCGCAGGCCTTTATCGCCTCGAGCTGGAACTCGGCGGAGGAGTTCTTTTCAAAGGGCATTGTGAAGCGTGGAGCAAAGATTCGGCATATCTATCCGCAGCTGAGCCTTTACACTACCTCCTTTTTCATTGACGACGCCTATTATTATGGCATGTTTAACGTTGATGAGCGTCCAGAGGAAATCCGGAATGATGAAAAGCTGTTTTTAACGGGCGCATGCAAGGCGATGAGCGACCCTACCCGCATGGAAATCCTGCTCCTGCTCAAACAACGCCCCTGGTATAACCGGGAGCTGGCACAGGCGCTGAAGCTAACTCCGGCTACCATTATGCACCATATGGATATCCTGCTCCAAAATGGATTAGCTGCTATGACAACGGATCAGGAAAACCAGAAACGAATCTATTTCAGCTTGGCGCCAGAGAAGCTGGAGAAAATGCGGGCTGTGCTGGCGAAACTGTTTGCATTAAACTAATATCATATATTTATCAAATTATATTTGACACGCATCTTCCAATCTGCTATGATAAATGCAAAAGCAGGGAGGGAGATGCATTTTTTATGAAGCAGGAGCTGCAAGAGGAGAAACGGCTCGTAGGCAAAGGGGAGATTGCCGCCTACAGCCTTGCGGGCGGCGGGCAAAATTTTTGTTATGCGCTGGTGACTGGGTATCTGATGTATTACTACATCAATGTTTTTGGCATCCACCCCAAAATCGTGAGCGTCATGCTGCTTTTGGAGGGGATTTGGGATATTGTCAACAACCCGCTGGCGGGCTTCCTGATCGACCGTACGCGGACGAAATGGGGGAAGATGGTGCCCTATCTCCGCACGCTTTCGCTGCCTCTGGCAGCATGCACGGTGCTGATGTTTTCCGGGCCATTATTGTTCCGAGAGGTCTCCTCGACGGCTCCGTCAAAAGTGATTTTTATGTTTGTCTCCTATTTTTTATGGGAGCTGTGCTATACGATTACGGACGTATCCTATTGGGGGCTGTCCGCGGCGATCTCGCCGTATCCGGAGGACAGGCGGCGCGTGATGACCTCCATGAACGTAGCGATCAACGTCTGCTCCGCATTCCCCTATCTTCTGGTGCCATTTCTGATGGACTATGCGGCGTCGCCTGGCTCTAAGCTCAGCATGTCGAACGTGTTTTTCCTGTTTGGCCTGATCGGTGGCGTCGTGGGAATCGGCCTGTTTTCCTTGGCAGGATTCTTTGTGAAGGAACGTGTCGAGCAGTCCTCAAACCGCCCTAGCCTCCGCGAAAGTGCGGCGGAGCTGATCCATAACTCCGCCCTGCGGGCAATCGTGCTGTCCGGCTTGATCCTTTCTTTGAGCGGGATTGGCTATGCCTTTATGAACTATTATTTCATCGATGTGCTGGGCTCTGCAAGCCTGTCCGTCCTCTCGCAGATTCCCGCCGCGATTACCTGGTGTTTTTCTTATGCGCTCCTGCCGGTTATCAAAAAAAGGTTCAATAACCGACAGTTCATGCTTTTGTGCCAGTGCGGCTTCGGGGCGATTTGGTTGTTGATTTATTTGATTGGCATCAAATATTATACTCGCCCGATTGTAGTTGTGCCCGCGATCATGGTTGGCCAGTTCCTCTTCGGCCTGATCAGCTCGCCCTGCAATATCATCCTTAATGAGATGATGGCGGAGGCGACGGACTACTCGGAATGGCGCACAGGAAAGCGCAACGAGGGCGTCGGCTTCTCCATGAAGATCACCACGCAGAAGATCGGCAACACCGTCATCCAATCTATCAGCGCATTTTTGCTTTCGGCCATCGGCTATGTAACGCAGGAGGGAAATGCCCGCGTGCAGCAGACAGCGGTGGTGCAGAAACGGATTTTTACGATCTATACGCTGATTCCTGCGATTGTTTACCTTTTGAGTGCGATTCCATTTTTTACCTATGATTTGGTAGGTGAAAAAAGGGAGACGATGCTGCGGGAGCTGAAGCAGCGCCGTGCAGGCCGGATAGAACAGCCGGAAGAAGGGGATCACGGCTGTTTTAGGGATGGGGAATATGAAAAATAATCCGTTTTGCATCACGGATGGACGTAAAACAAACTCGAGCCATCGCCTTTTTTATCAGGCGATGGCTCGAGTTTTAAAATTTGATTAATTTAATAAATATGATTTGTTTTTCATAAAATTTATGGTAAAATAGCTTCAAACAGGTTGTTTGAAGCATTGGAAAAATGTCTGTCGGCGCAAAACGCCTCCTGCCGCGCGGCGGCAACGCCATTTTTTGCATGGGGGAAGCTTTGTGTATATGGTAAAATAGAACAAACTTATCGCTGGTATCATGGGCCGGTGCCCTCCATCAGAGGCACGTCCGGCGGATATGACATGGAAAGGGTGTGAAAAGGATTCTAACGTTTTATCAAATTACGGATTTGCATTTCTATGCCGCACAATCGCTCGGCGCATGCGGCCCGGAGTGGGAGCGCAGAGCAAAATACGATCAGAAATGCGTGGCGGAGAGCGAGGCGATCATTGACTGCGCCTTTGAAAAGCTGATCGCAGACCGGGAGACGGAAATCGTCCTGATTAGCGGAGATCTTGTTTGTGATGGGGAAAAGGCAGGGCATCTGGAGCTGAAAAAGAAGCTCGACCGCTTAGCGGCAGGCGGAAAACGGGTTTTTGTGCTCACCGCAACGCATGATATCCACCCGGAGCCAAAGGGCTATTCCGCAGAAAGAGGCGAATATATCATCGACGGCCTGTCAAAGCCTGAGCTGCTGGAGCTTTACTGGGATTTTGGGCCGAGGGATGCGCTATCCGTCCATGAGGCGAGCTTTTCCTATGTATCGCGCATTGCAGAGGGCTATCGGCTCTTTGTGCTCAACGATGATGGAAACGGCTTTGAAAACAACTTTTATGGCTATAGCAACGCGCAGCTGCTCTGGCTGCAGGAGCAGCTGCGCCTCGGCCGAGAGAGCGGAGACGTGCTGCTCGCAATGGGGCATCATCCCTTGCTGCCGCCAAGCCCGATCTATCCGGTCTTTTCCCCCGGAGAAATGCTCGCAAATGGGGAAACCGTTGCGCAGCTGCTCGCGGATTCCGGCGTGCGTTTCCTGTTCACGGGGCATACCCACATGCAGAATATCAGCTCCTATGAAAGCCCGCGGGGGAACCGTCTGTTTGAAATCAACACCGCGAGCCTGATCGGCTACCCGAGCCCGATTCGGAAGATGACGCTGGACGGGCAATTGATGAAAATCGAGACGCGGCACATCGAGAATCCGGCCTTCGATATGGGTGGAAAGACCTATCTCACATATAGCCGCGACCATTTTGAATTTATGCTGCGCGATATTTTTGATTCGCTTGCAAACGATTACGATCGGTTCTGTGAAATCTCCCCAAGCTTCAGTCTACCGCGAGAAACAGCCGAAAAACTGCGCGTACCGCTCCATGCGTTGGGGAAGTTTCTCAGCCGGCTGACCTTTGAGAAGGCGGGCCGCCTGCTGATGTGCCAGGCGGACATTTCGAAGGAAATGTACCCTGTGCGGCTGTGTGACTTTTTGATCACCGTGATCCGGAATATCTATGGCGGCGATGAGCCCTATGCGCCCGGCACGCCGGAGCATGATTCCTTTATAGCGCTTTATGGTCGGATCGCGCCGCTGCTGCACAGGCTGAAACCGGATGTGGATTTTGACAGTGTGCTGGAAGGGGCTTTGTACGACGCGGGTTACCCGGATAACAATGCGGTGCTCGAAGTCCCCCGTTATATCCCGGAATAAGAGAGGAGAAGCGACCCGATGGAACGATATGTACCTAAAAAAGAATGGATGGCTTATGCGGTTGGCGCGCTTGGTCAGGGCATGGTTTATGCGATTATGAGCTCCTACATATCCGATTTTTATATGAATGTGCTCAAGCTTGCGCCGGTTTTCGTTTTGCTGCTGATGCTGCTCGCGCGCGTGTGGGATGCGGTCAACGACCCGATCATGGGTTATATTGCGGATCGCGCGAACCCAAAGCGTGGAAAAATGCGCCCCTATCTACTGTATACTCCAATCCCGATAGCCATTCTGACGATCCTTCTGTTTTATGCGCCCAAGCTGTCTGGAACACAGTTGATGGTATATGCGGCGGTCACCTATGTTGCATGGGGCATGATCTATACCGCGTCCGACGTGCCGTTTTGGAGCCTGCCAAATGTGATGACGCCGAACCCTGCGGAGCGCGGCGAGATTATCAGCAAGGGCAAAACGGCGAATGGCGTAGGCTCGGCTGTGCCAATCGTATTTTTTATGGCCCTCGGGTTTATCTTGCCAAAATTCAACCTCAGCGGCACGGAGCTTGAAAAGACGAAATATATGACGATTGCGCTCATTTGCGCCATCCTCGGCAACATTTTGTTTGCGCGCGTTTATTTTAAAGCTAAGGAGCATATTGTGCTCCCCAACCCGCCAAAGCGGAAGAAAGGGGAGAAAACTGCCCTCCAGCTTATCCTCGGCTGTAAACCGTTGATGCTGACCGCGATCATGGGCATTTTATCCTCGGCCCGGTATATGTATCAGGCGGGCGCGGTTCATGTGGCGCGCTACAGCTTCTATATCGGCAAGGATTTAACCGGCTTGGTCGGCGCGGAGAAGGAAGCTGCCCTTCAGGGCAACATCAGCCTGGTTTCCACCGTTTTCCAGGTGGCAAGCGCGGTGGGCATGTTTGGGGCGATGCTGCTGATGCCGGCGTTGTTTAAAAAATTCAACTATAAGCAGCTGATTATTTCTACCTCTCTTGTGGGAGCGGCCTCCAGCATGGTAATCTGGTTTTTGGGCTATGAGCGCTTCTGGCTGTGCATTCCGTTTTTTGTAATTTCTTGCATCCCGTTGGGCGCGATTAATGTTTGCCTCGGCGCAATGATCGGGGACTGCCTGGATTATATGGAATGGCAAACCGGCACACGGCTCACGGGCATGGGCTCGGCGATCCAGAGCTTTGTGGCAAAGCTCGGCAACGCCGTCAGCACAAGCTTCATCATCGTGATGTATATGATCGTGAACCTGAATGTGGCGGATATCAGTGCCAACGTAACGGCGAACCCGCTTGCCATGAGCGCCACGATCCGGTCGGGCATGTTCAGCCTGATTTCGATTATTCCGGCAGTTTCCCTCCTGCTGTGCACGATTCCGCTGTTTTTCTATGATTTGGTGGGTGAGAAAAAGGATCGTGTTACGCGAGAACTCGCGGAGCAGCGAAAAGAAAAGGGCATCGTGATCCACTAACCAGTTGCATTTTGAACGCAGAACAACAAAAAAACAGGCTTCCAGGGCGGCCCTCCGTAAGAAAGGCCGCCCTTGTGTTAGTTTTATATGTTATACTAACAATTTCAGCAGCTTTTTTCTAAGATATCTACTAACTCTATCAGCAAAGATATTATAAAACTCTCCTTGTTCATTTTTTAATTATGATTTTTCGATTTATTTACATAGAATTATACTATGAAGGATACTATGATTCAATCTGTCATATATTATTGCAAGTGTCAGGCTTATATTTACAAATCCAAATAAAAAGAAAAACGATATTGTCAAACCCTGTCGTTTTTTATATATTCACATAAAGAATTAGACATCCCCCCAACGGGCGGGCTTCATAAAACAGTAAAATTGAAAAAATCTGAAAACTTTGTGTTTTCAGGGGAACTCGGCGTGACCGAAGTCACGCCGTTTCCTTTTTCATCAGTTCGTCCAGTGGGATAAAACCGATGCCATCGTATTGGGTGCGAATATGCCGTACCTGTTTTCCACTGGACTTGTCCGGTGCATCTACATAGATTGCCTGGAAAGCTCTTTCAGGGCGTAAGGACCGAGTTCCTTAATATTTTTGTTCTGTCGTTCCTGTACTTTGATTTCCTGCTGCAAGGTGATGACCTCGACTTCCAACTGCTTCTGCTCGGTTTCGTTTGGGGTTTTAAGGCTTTGGGTTGGGAACTGTCTGCCAAAGGCAGATTGTTTCAAACCCAAAGTTCGCAGAGATAGCTGCAAATCGGCGCAAGAGGTGCAGCTCCTTGTTCGGAGCGCAGCGACGAAAAACAGCCCTGACGAAAAGTGTCAGGGCTGCTGCCTCGCAGAGCGCACGATACAGGTCGCCAGACCCTGTATCGTGCGCTTTTGTTACCAAGGGATTAAATTACATTATGCTCTTTCAGCAGTTTTCCAATCTCAGTTCCATCGATTTTCTTCAGTACTTCTCTCAGAGCAATACGCTCCTTGAAGCCCAGCTCCATGTCGGTGATTTTCTTGCCGTCCCGCAGCGCCACAGTGGCGTTCAGCAAATCACGAACATCATAGACGCTGCCCCAGACCTCCGGCACACCACGATCTATATTCAGCAGGGTGTAGACGGCCTCCATGGCAGTACGGATGGAATATTCGGTGGTGAAAACAGTGTCTCTGGGCGTCTCTGCAAAATTTCCGATAAACGCAAAGTTGACAGAGCCATCCGGCACAACATCAGGTCTGTCTCCGCATTCACGAGGCTGGAAATAGGCGCTGGCAAAGGGCATCATCACAGGAACGGTATTGGCACTGTGGCTTGCCAACTGCTCAATCTGGTCTTCGGGAACGCCCAGATGATAGAGCCATTCTTCGCAGATTTCCATGCCGGTGCAGTCACGCATAGGCTTTTTCACGAAGTCGCCGGGACGATCAGAGAACATTCCGTAAAGCCATACCAGTACCTGTCCCTTGGGCTGGTTCCGGTACTGGGGCTGACGATTGATCGTCCAGCTAAGAAGCCAGCTGGAATCCTTGACCGTGACAATGCCGCCCGTGACCACCTTTCCGGACAGCGGATCACGCTTGCAGATCTTCCGGATGTAGGGCAGGATCTTTTCGTCCAGGGTATTGACCGTGGCGCTGACCCAGTTGCTGTCCTCAGGGTCGGTGCAGAATTTGTCGGGGCATCCAAAGGCGGGATCCTGGGCCGCAATCTTCCTCCAGAGGCTGAAAGAACCGCCTTCGTGAATTTCGCCGTCCATGCCGGTAGCTTTGGTCTGACTGCCGTAGGTGGAGTTTTCCACATTACTGCCGTTGGTGTAGAAGACTAGATCGTCCTCCGTCAGGTCGATATTCTCGGTTTTACCGTCCCGCTCCACTACGATGGTCTTTGCCAGCTTCATGCCGTCGCGGATGTCAAACAGGACATTCATGACCTTGACGTCATAATGGAACTGGACGCCATGCTCTTCCAGATACTTGACCATGGGAAGCACCATGGACTCATACTGATTGTACTTCGTGAATCGCAGGGCGGTAAAGTCCGGCAGGCCGCCGATGTGATGAATGTAACGCTGCATATACCGCTTCATTTCCAGAGCACTTTGGTCATCCTTGAATGCAAACATGGTGCGCCAATACATCCAGAAATTGGTGTTAAAGACTTCCTCATCGAACAGCTCTGTCATTTTTACATTGTCCAACTGCTCGTCCGGAGTCATGAACAGCTTCATAATTTCCATGCAGCCCTTGTCCGACAGGCCAAACCGCTTGCCAGTGTGGGCATCCTCGCCCTGATTTTGGGTTGCCCGGCACAGGGAATAGTTGGGGTCTTTCTTGTTCAGCCAGTAGTATTCGTCCAGAACGCTGACACCATCGGTTTCGATGGAAGGAATGGAGCGGAACAAGTCCCACATGCATTCGAAGTGGTTGTCCATCTCCCGTCCGCCCCGCATAACATAGCCCACACTGGTCATCTGGTCGCCATCCAAAGCACCGCCTGGGCGGGAATCCCGTTCCAGAATATGAATATGTTTTCCGGACATCTGGGCATCCCGAACCATAAAACAAGCCGCAGAAAGGGAGGCCAGTCCGCTGCCAATCAGATAGGCGGATTTGTGGTCAACACCCTCTGGCTTTTCGGGTCGTGCAAATGCTTCATAATTACCGCTGGAATAATACATAATAAATACCTCCATATAAGTTGGTTTTGATTGATGTCATCATTATAATAGCGGTTTCGAAAGGCGCCTACAATCAACAGAAATGCCGTCATGATAAAACTCTTATCATGACGGCATTTCTGCTTGAATTTTAATCAAACCAGTGAATTTGTTTAGATTTTTCCGGTATGGTACGCTTCCAGTGCCCGGGAAAAATTCCCCTGCATCAGTAGGTAGAGACGGTTGACGATCTGTTTCGGATCTTCTTTCATATCGCCCCGTATCCAGTCCAGCATCAGACCCACAAATGCGTACTTGTAGAAGTGGGCGATGAAGGATTTGTCCTCATCACTTACCTGTTTGCCAGCAGCCTCCTCGTTGACTACATTCAGAAGTAGCCCGTAGGTGACCTGATATAAGTAACGCTCCACCTGCTCGCGGCTGACAGAACGATATACATTCATGATGAATGGCTTATTTTCTTCGACTGCCTCAAATATCTGCAAAAGTCCCTGCTGCCAGGTATCGTATGTTTTGTTCCCAGCCAGAGCCTTAGCAGCATCCTCCGCGCAGGACCATTCTACCAGATCGTAGATGTCTTTGAAATGATAATAGAAGGTCATACGGTTGATTCCGCAGTCCTCCGCAATATCGTTAATGGTGATTTTATCCAAAGGCTTTTTAAGAAGTAGATTTTTAAGCGATGCCTCCATCGCTCGTTTTGTAATCTGAGACATGAGAAACCACCTCTCCGGTTTATGATACGATGTATACCATAATGAACGTTCTTTTGAAATAGCGCTTCGCTGCTAAAAACTTTTTAACACAAATAATACTAGAAAGATGTGAACAATTCTACATTCATTTTAGTACAGTAGAGATACCATGCTGTTTTGCAAACTTGCTTACCACCCTCCGCTGTTCCTCGCTGTACGGCACGAGCCGGAAAGAGAAGCATCCTTTTGCAATCTCAAAAGACTTGCAGCCGATTTTTGCAGCGTCACCTCCATTCGCTTTATATATGGTTTGAGAAAGGTATAATTGTTCCAATCTTTCAAAAGTTTTTTGGGATTTTTTAAAAAGATCTCGAAAGCAAAACAATAGGATTGATTTGATATGATTATAATGGATAAATCTATTGTGTTTGCATGAGGGTAGAAAAATAAGCGGTACTCAGTTTCAAAAGCCAAGTACCGCCTATTTTCTTGTTAGCCAACCCCGTCTGGTAGATGCCGTATTTTAGTGAATTTGTGCTTTCACTGTTTTATGGACACCCGCCCAAGCAGGAAGCCTGTTTTTTTCCTCTACTAACCGAAGACCTTCACCGCAATCATTGCCGCTCCCAGCACCACCAGCACGATGCCCGTGATCCGGTTAAGCAATTTGGGGCTCGCCTTATTGGCAAACAGCGCTGCCACGCGCGCGCCTGCCAAGGTGGCAGCAATACAGACGATCAGCGCGAGCGGGTCCGGCATGCCGCCGATCGCCACATGGGATACCGCGCCGGTGAGGGCGGTAAACGTCATGATAAATACGCTGGTGCCGACCGCCGTTTTTAATTCGTACCCCAGCACGCTTGTGAGAATCAACAGCAGCATCATGCCGCCGCCCGCGCCGATAAACCCGCAGATAAAACCGATCAGCACGCCGCATAATATGGATTCGACCGCCTTGCGGTCGGCACTTTTGGCGGCAAGCGCCGCCTTTGTGGTCATCACAGGCCTCACAATAAACTTAACGCCGAGCAGCGTCGTCATAAAAACGGAAAAACCACCCATTGTGCTGTTGGGCACGAGGGAGGCGATATAACTGCCCACCATCGTGAATACCAGCACGGAGCAGAGCATGATGAGTCCGTTTTTGATATCCAGATTTTTGTGTTTCCCGTAAGTATAAGCGGAGATTGCCGAGGCGAGCACATCGGAAGCGAGCGCGATGGCAACCGCCTCATAGGCGGGCACGTTTAAAAACGTGATCAGCATCGGCGAAATGACCGCGGCGGCGGAAAGCCCCGCCAATCCGGTTCCAATGCCGGCACCGAGCCCGGCAATGATATAGACGAGCAATTTAACCGCCATTTTGATAATCCTCCCTAATGTTGCGGGCTATTTTGTGGAAAGCGGCCTTTACAGTTTCCAGCTCATCCACTGGAATGCCGCGATAGATGGTGTTGAAAAAATCCTGCTGCATCTGCTGCGCCTCCCGGACGGCCGGCATGGCCTCAGGTTGCAGCTTTAAATGGATTAGGCGGCGGTCGCGCTGATCCTGCTCGCCTTTGAGATAGCCTTTGCGTAACAGGGAATCGACAGATTTGCAGACATGGGATTTGGAAAGCGCACGGTATTCAACGATATCCCGCGAGGTGTCATAGGGCTGATTGTTGGCGAGAAACAGGAGGATATCAATTTCATTTTTGGTAAGATGATAGTTGCTGCTGATCTCCTTGCATCGGTTTCCGTAGAGGTGCTTAATCATTTTAGTGGTCTGGATGAGGCGGACGACATCCTGCATTTGGGAACACTCCTTTATTGTTCACTATTCAATGGTGCATTTTTGAACTATTATTGCAGATGTACGGAAAAAAGTCAAGGGGATAAAAAGAGACCTTCGCAAAGCATTTTGCGAAGGTCCCTTGAAAGATTCCTTTTTATGGGATGCGCTTTCAACAGCATTGTTTGGATTACGGCTGATATTCCCGAAGCTGTTCGAAAACCTCCGCGCAGTCCTCGCTGTGGATGACCAGTGTGACGGGCTTCGAGAGATCCAGACTGAAAATGCCCATGATGGATTTGGCGTTTACCGTATAGCGGCCGGAAACGAGATCCGTATCGAATGGATAACGGGACATGAGCTCTACAAAGGCTTTCACGCGTTCAATGGAATCAAGCTGTAGGGTGATTTTTTGCATGGTGATAACGCTCCTTTCTCCGTCAGGCGGCTGAAATGGTTTTATCCCTGTAGGATTGCCTGTTCGCTTTTTTGATCGAACAGATAAAGCTTATTGGTATCGATCGCGAGCTGGAGATCATCGCCAGACTGAATCCGCGTGCGTGAGGGCGTGCGCGCGGTGAGCTTTTGGCCGCCCGCCTCCAGGTGGAGGTATATTTCGGATCCCATCATTTCGGCCAGCTCCACATGCGCGGTGAATTTTGCATCGGCGGCGGCAAGGCCTAAAAAGGAATCTTCTGTGTGCAAATCCTCCGGGCGCAGGCCAAGGGTGACTTGTTTGCCCCCATATTCCCTGAGCGGCGCGTGGGAGGCAAGGGCCGCGGGCACACGGATGCGGCATTCACCGAAGTGGAGAAAGACCTCTCCTCCTTCCAGGATGACATCTGCATCGATGAAATTCATCTGTGGAGAGCCGATAAAGCCCGCCACAAAAAGATTTTTAGGGCTGTGGTAAAGCGCCTGCGGCGTATCTACCTGCTGGATGATACCGTCTTTCATGACGACGATGCGGTCAGCCATCGTCATTGCCTCCGTCTGATCGTGCGTGACGTATACAAAGGTGGTTTCCAATTGCTTATGCAGGCGAATGATTTCCGTGCGCATCTGGGTGCGTAGCTTGGCATCCAGGTTGGAGAGAGGCTCGTCGAGCAGAAAAACAGAGGGGTTGCGCACCATGGCCCGGCCGAGCGCAACACGCTGCCGCTGGCCGCCGGAGAGGGCGCGCGGCTTGCGGTTAAGGTATTCCTCGATGCCAAGCGTTTGGGCGGCCTCGTGCACCTTGCGGTCGATTTCCGTGCGCGGCGTTTTGCGCAACATCAGCCCAAACGCCATATTTTTATAGACGGTCATATGCGGATACAGTGCGTAGTTTTGAAAAACCATCGCAATGTCCCGATCCTTCGGCGCAACATTATTGACCTTTTTTTCACCGATGTAAAGCTCACCCGCCGTTATCTCTTCCAGCCCGGCGATCATGCGCAAAGTGGTCGATTTGCCGCAGCCGGACGGCCCGACGAGGATGATGAATTCCTTGTCGCGGATTTCGAGATCCAGGCCCGGGATGACCGTTACTTTGTTGTCATACGTTTTTACAATATTTTTTAGCGTGATGCCCGCCATGGAGCAGTCCTCCTGTCTATGATGCGTGTCGGTATTTTCCAAAAGTAGTATTGCCGCGAAATGCGCTTGGCAATCGTAAAAGAGGCAGGTCTATAAAAATTTTGTTTAAATGACGCTTTGCCTCCACATAATAGGGATGTTCGTTGGCGTTTTTCAACGCCGAAAATCAGGACAAATGGAGGACTTTGACATGAAAAAGATGAAAAAGTGGATGGCAGTGCTTTTGACCTGCCTGATGCTCATCCCAACCCTCGCGGCCTGCAAACGGGAAGAAGCGCCGGAGGGCAACACAGGTAACAGCAATGCGGCCGGCAATGTCAATACGAATTTAAAGGGTACGGTTGATATCTTCCAATTTAAGGTGGAGATCAACGATGCGCTCAAAGCGGCAACGGAAACCTATATGAAAACGCACCCGAATGTGAAAATCAACCTGGAAACCGTGGGCGGCGGCTCGGACTATGGCGCGGCCCTCCGCACCAAAATGCAGAATGCGGATCAGCCGGAGATTTTTAACGTCGGCGGTCCGCAGGATGTGAAGGACTGGATTTCTAACCTGGAGGACTTAAGCGGTGAAGGCTGGACGAAACACGTGGTCGAGGGCCTGCTCGACGATGTGACACAGAATGGCAAGGTTTACGGAATGCCCTATGCGATTGAGGGATACGGCTTCGTCTATAATAAGGATATCTTTGAGGCGGCGGGAATTGACGCGTCGAAACTCAAAACCTATGACGAGATCGACAAGGCGTTTGAGCAGCTCAAGAGCAAAATCGACAAGGGCGAGCTCAAGGATAAATTCCCGGCGCTGGAAGCGGTGCTGGAATTCCCGGTCAAGGAGAAGTGGGTCACTGGCCTTCACACCGGCAACATTGCCCTTGGACAGGAGTTCGACAGCAACAAACAGGCGTATGAGTCCAAAACGCTCGATTTTAAATACGCTTCCCAGCTCAAGGATTTGATTGATTTACAAGTGAAATACACCAAGCATGCCGGCAACCCCGCGGCACTCAACGCGGTGGATTATTCGATGTCCGTCGGCGGTGGGCTGGCAATCGGGCGCGTTGCGGCTGTGCAGCAGGGCAACTGGATCTATCCGGAGGTTAAGGAGGTTGACCAGAAGCTGGCGGATCGCCTCGGTATCATTCCGATTCCGCTCAAGGGCGTCAGCGAGGGAAATATTCCGGTTGGCGTGCCGATGTATTGGTGCGTCAACAGCAAATCTTCTGATGCGGATAAGGCCTGCGCAAAGGATTTCCTCAACTGGCTCTATCAGTCGGAAGAGGGGAAAAAGATCGTCGTGGAGCAGTTTAACTTCATCCCCGCCTATACGAATTATGGCGATATCAAGCCAAAGGATCCGCTGGGCGCTACGGTGAGCGAGTATGCAAATGCGGGCAAAACAGCGCCCTGGGTATTCATGGGCGAACCCACGGGCTGGGGCGAAAACACGCTCGGCGCTTCGATTCAGAGCTATGTGTCAAAAAAGACAACGTGGGATAAACTCATCAGCGATGCAAAGGCCAAATGGGCATCTGATCGCAAATAATAGTTGCGGAAGACAATCCGCAGCGCTTCGGGTGGGCGGATAAAGCCCGCCTGGGGCGCATGCCGTTACATCCCGCCGCCTCGGTCGGCGAATCCCGCCGCCTTGGTCGGCGAATCCCGCCGCCCAGGGCGGCGTGAGGAGGAACCTTGTGTGAAAAAATCAAAATTGGGCTATTGGTGCTTCCTGTTGCCGTCGCTGCTGGCGTTTCTCATCGTCGAGCTCATTCCGGCGGCAACAGGGCTTGGATATTCTCTGACGGACTGGAACGGAATATCCGGGGATGTCAATTTCGTCGGCCTCAAGAACTACCTTGAAGTTTTCCGAAATGATCCGCAATTCTGGCGGGCATTCGGGTTTACGGCGGTCTTTGCCGTATGCGCTGTCATCAGTGTCAACCTGGTGGGCTTTTGCCTGGCACTGCTGGTGACCTCCAAAATCAAGGGAACAACGCTCATGCGCGGCGTGTTTTTTCTGCCGAACCTGATCGGCGGCATTCTGCTGGGCTTTACCTGGCAGTTTATCTTCGTGCAAGCATTTGAGGCACTCGGAAAAGCGACGGGGATTGCATGGCTGCAGGGGTGGCTATCAGATACGGCAACCTCTTTTTTCGGCCTGCTGATCGTGGTGACCTGGCAGCTTTCCGGCTATATGATGATCATCTATATTGCACAGCTTCAGAACATCCCGGATAACCTTTTAGAGGCGGCGGAGATTGACGGCGCGAATAGCTGGCAAAAGCTCAGGAGCATCACCCTGCCGCTGGTTGCGCCCGCATTCACCGTGGGGCTTTTTCTCTCGCTATCCAATTGCTTTAAACTTTATGACCAAAACCTGGCGCTGACCAATGGCGGACCCTTCGACTCCACCGAAATGATCGCACTCAATATCTACAATACAGCGTTTCGATATAATAACCTGGGCCTCGCGCAGGCGAAGGCGGTTATTTTCCTCATCATCGTGGCGGCAATTGGGCTGACACAGCTCTATTTCAGCAAACGGAAAGAGGTGGAGATGTAATGACGGCAAAAAAAATCGGCCGGGGGCTTCTCACGGCCCTGGGGCTTGTGCTATCGGCTTTTTTTATCTCCCCGATCCTGATTTTGATCGTCAACTCCTTCAAATCCCTGAAGGATATTTATCTCAATGTGCTCGCCCTGCCGAACCGAGAGACCTTCACGGCGGAAAATTACCCACAGGCCTATGAAAAGCTGGATTTTTTCACTTCGTTCGGCAATTCACTTGCTATTACGGTGAGCGCAATCGTGCTGCTCCTGATTTTTTGCTCCATGGCGGCGTGGGTGCTTGCGCGGTATAAAACGAAGATGAGCTCGTTTATTTTCATGCTCTATGCGGCCGCAACGCTGATTCCTTTTCAATGCGTCATGCTGCCGTTGATCCGTTTTATGGATGGGCTGAATCTGATGAACCGCCCCGGTTTGGTTTTCATGTATCTGGGTTTTGGATCGAGCCTTTCCATCATCCTGCTGCACGGTTTTATCAAAAATGTGCCGGTGGAGCTGGAGGAAGCGGCGCGCATCGACGGCTGCAATATGGTACAGACCTTTTTTCGAATCGTTTTTCCGCTGCTGAAAACGATTCTTATCACCGTTGCGATTCTCAACGCGATGTGGATCTGGAACGATTTTCTTCTGCCTCAGCTCGTCATCAATAAGCCGGGCTGGCAGACGCTGCCGCTGAAAACATTTTTGTTCTTCGGCCAGTTTTCCAAGCGGTGGGATCTCGCCACGGCGGGGCTGCTCATGTGCATGGCGCCGATCGTACTATTTTATCTTTTCTGCCAAAAATATATTATCAAAGGCGTGACCGAAGGCGCGGTCAAGGGTTGAATAGGAGGCTCCGTATTGAATCTATATCATTTGCTTTACGAAAGCCCCGCACAGCGGCCTGCCCGGCACGAGCCCCGCACAGCGGCCGGTCGGTTCCTGCAGGTTGTCTGGCGGGAAGGCTTGACGCTGATGCAACTCAACCTACTTTTTCTGTGCGCATGCCTGCCGGTGCTGACCATAGGCCCGGCGCTGGGGGCGCTGGCCGCGGTGACGGGAAAGCTCGTGCGGGATGAGCCGGTTTTGCTCTGGCGGGATTATTGGGGCGCCTTCCGCAGAACGTTCCGGCCCTGCTTTTGGTCGGGGCTGATTCTGGGGGGCTGCGGCGCCGGATTGGGCGCGGCTGCGACCGCGGCGATTCTCTTTTTGCCGGAAAGCGCCTGGCAGTATGCCCTGGTGTGCGGGGCGTGCGCACTGTGGCTGATCCTGTGCGGCGCGGCAGTCTACCTCTTTCCGCTTCAGGGGGAGGGGAAAGGCGCGGCCTGGCGCAGGGCGTGGCTGCTTTCGCTTCGTTTTCCGCAGCGTGCCCTGCCGTGTGCGCTGGGCGTTACAGCCGCACTGTTGGCGGGGATTCTTTTGGCACCGTATTCTGTGCCGGTGGTCTTGCTGTTTCTCTGTGCCGGGGCGGCCCTCGCGGTGCGCTGCGTGCTGGAGAAGGATTTGCAGAGGGCCGAAAAGGCAAAATTCCCTTCTTTTGATTGACATGCCCCCCTGATTTGTTTATAATAAATCTGGTCAATAGGGGAGTAGTCAGTATCGCGGTGGCAAAGGCTGCGGTGCGGTTAAATCAACATCGTGGAGTACCCGGCTGCGCGTACTTCTGGTTTAGCATGAAATGACGAGACCTGTGTTTCCGGGAGTTGAGGAACACAGGCCTCGTTTTTTAAATAACACTCCAAAAATACAGGGGGAATGTAACAAATGAGCTTCCTTTGGGAAGGGCTGCTTGCGATTACCTGGCAGCAGATCGTGATGTACATTGTGGGAGGCGTGCTGATCTATCTTGCTATCTGCAAGGATTTTGAGCCTGCGCTGCTGATGCCCATGGGCTTTGGCGCGATTCTGGTCAACCTGCCGTTCAGCGGCGTGCTCGATCAGACGATGCAGGGCGTGGGAGAAACGCATGGGATTATCCAGTGGCTGTTCAATGTGGGAATTGAAACGTCGGAGGCGTTGCCAATCCTGCTGTTCATCGGCATCGGTGCGATGATTGATTTCGGCCCGCTGCTTTCCAACCCGAAAATGTTCCTCTTCGGCGCGGCAGCGCAGTTCGGCATTTTCTTTGCCATTGCGGCGGCCACGCTGTTGGGCTTTGACTTAAAGGACGCTGCCTCCATCGGCATCATCGGTGCGGCGGACGGCCCGACCTCCATCCTGGTTTCGCAGGTGCTTGGCTCCCAATATGTCGGTGCGATCGCTGTGGCAGCGTATTCCTACATGGCGCTGGTGCCCATTATCCAGCCTGTTGTCATCAAGGCGATCACCACAAAGAAGGAACGCCTCATCCGGATGCCGCACGTCAAGGCGAAAACGATCTCCAAGCGCACGCGCATCCTCTTCCCCATCATGGTGACCCTCATCGCGGGCCTGGTTGCCCCCATGTCCGTCTCCCTGGTCGGCTTTTTGATGTTTGGCAACCTCCTGCGCGAGTGCGGTGTGCTCAAGCGCCTGTCTGAAACAGCGCAGAATGAGTTTGCCAATATCATCACCCTGCTGCTTGGTATCACGATCTCCTTCAGCATGCGCGCGGAGCAGTTCGTCACGCTTAATACGCTGATGATTATCATTCTTGGCCTGCTTGCCTTTGTGTTCGATACCTTCGGCGGCGTTATGTTTGCAAAAATCCTCAACCTCTTCACGAAGAACAAGGTCAACCCCATGATCGGCGCGGCGGGCATCTCCGCCTTCCCGATGGCGGCGCGCGTGGTGCAGAAGATGGGCCTCGCAGAGGATAAGGAAAACCACCTGCTCATGGAGGCGGTCGGCGCGAACGTATCCGGCCAGATCGCATCCGTCGTGGCGGGCGGCGTAATCCTCGGTTTCTTCAAATAAGGGCAGGAAAGGAGAATGACAATGGCTGAACTGATGCTTTTATCGATCCCGTGGGCGGATCGGATGCATAATTTTATGACCTCGCTCGGCTTTATGGGCAAAGGGATGGGCGGTATTCTGGCTGTCATCCTGCTGATTACCCTCCTTGTGGCTCTGATTATGAAAGTGGAGCCGATGATCGCCCAAAAGGAGGAGGCGCGCAGGGCAAAGAAGCTGGAAAAGCGTGCGCAGAAGGAAGCCTCCGGGCAGTAAAGAGACCGAACGAAGCAATCATTTATTTGCCCGCCGCCGGAGCAGAAAGAGGCCTCCGGCGGCGGAGTTTTTGCATTTTTACGCTCTTTTGTGTATACTCGGTAGCAGATATGTGAGAAAGGGTGACGGATGATGGATGCCTGCCGCATTTTGGTTGTGGAGGATGACGCCGATATTAACGCGCTGCTCTGCCGGATTTTATCCGGCGCGGGTTACCGGGTGGAGAGCGCGTTTTCCGGCACGGAGGCGCAGCTGCGCCTGCAAATGGGGGAATATGACCTCCTGCTGCTGGATTTGATGCTTCCCGGCCTTGCGGGGGAGGAGCTGATCGCCTGGCTGCGTGCGGAAAAGATGATGCCGGTGATCGTGCTGTCCGCAAAGGCCGGGCTGGATGCGCGCGTGAACGCGCTGCGGCTTGGCGCGGATGATTTTATCCAGAAGCCATTTGAAAACGAAGAGGTGCTCGCCCGGGTGGAGGCGCAGCTCAGGCGGTGTAGGCTGTTTTCTTCTGCACAGCAGTCTCCCCAGCTGCATATCGGGCGGCTAACGCTGGACTGCGAGACGATGGAGGCGCAGGCAAACGGGCAAAAGCTCGCGCTGACCGCGCGGGAATTTGCCATTCTGGAGCTGATGATGCGCTATCCGCGCCGCGTTTTCACGCGGGAGAACCTGTATGAGCAGATCTGGGGCGAGCCGTATTATGGGGAGGATAACACGGTGAACGTGCACATTTCCAACCTCCGGGCCAAGCTCCATAAGGCGGATCCGGAAGGGGAGTATATCAAAACCGTTTGGGGCATCGGCTTTAAAATGGCGCAGGAGGATTGACGCGGCGTGCCCTCAATGGGGCAGAAGAGGTACTGCCCTGATCTTTAAACTTTCTTTAAGCTTTTTTATGCCTTTCTTGTTTTGGGGGCGGTATGCTTTGTTCAGCCCCAAAGAGACGGGGCGCTTACAATCAGGAAAGGTGATGAAGGAATATGGCGCAAACTTTATTGGCGACCCGCCAGATCACAAAGCGCTATGGCTCCTCGGTGGCGGTGGATGGGGTGAGCCTCACGCTGCAAGAGGGGCAGATTTATGGCCTGGTCGGCCAAAACGGCGCGGGTAAAACGACCTTGATGCGGATGATGACCGGCCAGACACTCCCCTCTTCCGGGGAATTGGAGCTGTTCGGTGAAACCTCGCCCCAGGGCATTGACCGCATGCGCGCAAACTTGGGAGCAGTGGTGGAAACGCCAAGCTTTTTTCCATTCTTTACGGCGCATGAGAATTTAGAATACTACCGCCGCCAGCGCGGCATCGTGGGCAGGGGCTGCATTGACGATGCGCTCCGGCAGGTGGAGCTGGGTGATACGGGCAGCAAAAAATTTAAGGATTTCTCGCTCGGTATGAAACAGCGGCTGGGGCTTGCGCTCGCGCTGATGAACCGCCCGGCGCTGCTGCTGCTTGATGAGCCGATCAACGGCCTTGACCCGATGGGCATCGCACACTTTCGCCACCTGATCCAAAAGCTGTGTGAGGAAAACGGGGTGACGGTGCTCATCTCCAGCCACATTTTAAGCGAGCTGGAAAGCTTTGCAACCTGCTATGGCTTTATCCACCGCGGCAAGCTCATTGAGCAGATTTCCGAAAAGCTGCTGCGCGAGCGCTGCCGGGAGTGCCTGGAGATTCTCGTGGACAGCACGGAAAAGGCGGCCGTTTCCATCGAACGGGAGCTTGGCTGCACAAATTATGAGATTCTGCCGGGTGGCAAAATGCGGCTCTATGACTATCTCGATGCGCCCGCAAAGGTGACGCACACGCTTGCCTCCAACGGGGTGGAAATCTCCGGCGTCACCAATCAGGGCTCGAACCTGGAGGAATATTTCCTCACGCTGATTGGAGAGGAGGGCGGGCGAGATGCTTAATTATATTGGCAGTGAGCTGTATAAAACCTTCCGTCGGAAATATACGAAAATTGCGCTGGCAGTCATTGCGCTGCTTTGTATTGCCGGCAACGCATTGGTGCGCATGGTTTTTTCGATGGCGGGCACGCTGGATTCCGCTTACCCGTTCTATCTTGGCATTATGCTTATGCCAATGTGCTTTGCGCTTTTAACGATCGTTGTGGATGCGGTGTTTTCCGATGAATATAAATATGGTACGCTCAAAAACACCATTTCGTTCGGCATCAGCCGTGCAGAGATTTATTTTGGCAAGCTGATTGTGGAGATCATCCTGATGCTTTCTACCATTGCGCTGGTGCTGGTGGTTTATACGGCGAGCGGGCTGCTTTTCTCGCAGATCGGCGCACACGGGGCGATCGAATGGCAGGCGGTGCGCCTCTTTTTGGAAAAAACCGCGCTTTCCCTGCCGCTGTGGCTCGGTATGCTCGGTATTCTGAACCTTTTGGTGTTCTCATTCCGCAGCAATACGCTTTTCGGCTTCAGCGCGATGATTGTGTTCTCCTTCCCCGGGCCAGTGCTTGGCCTGATGAGGGGCGTGGTGCCCGAGCTCGGCACGCTTTATAAGCTGACGCTCGCCAGGCAGTTTGAGCAGCTCACCGGCGGCGCGGGCTTTCTGCTGGGCGGCCCCGGGCCGGCGGCACGCCCCGTGGAGCCGGAGATCATCCCCTGGTGTATCCTGGTGGGGCTTGCATGGTTTGTGCTGTCCTCCATTGCCGGATGCCTGCTCTTCCGGCGCAGGGAGATTAAATAAAGTTGAAAAGAAGAGGGCGGTCATGATGATGCTGTTTACCATTTTATTCGGGGCGCTGGCGGCATTGTTTGCCGCCCTGTTCTTTTTGCAGCGGGCCAATCTCCGCCGGGCGCGCAGGGCGCTCGGGCAGATCAATCAGGAGGGCGGCAACCGCCGCCTGCACCTCTCCTCTCCGGATGGGGAGCTGGAAGCTCTTTTTGAGGAGATCAACCGGGCGCTCGACCGGCGGCAGAGCGAGGAGATCCAGCATATGCTTGCAGAGAAAGAATTGCGCCGTCAGATCGCCAATATCTCCCACGATCTGCGCACGCCGCTCACCTCGATCATCGGCTACCTACAGCTTGCGCAGGCTGAGGGAACGCCCACGGAGGAACGCGCACATGCGCTGGAGGTGATCGGCGCACGCACACGCTCTCTGCAAATGCTCATCAGCGGTTTCTACGATCTCTCCCGGCTGGATGCAAATGAATACAGCCTCAGCTTGCAGCAGGTGGATTTGGGCCGGCCTCTCTGTGCGCAGCTCGCCTCCTTTTACGATGATTTTACCCGTAAAAACCTTGTGATGCACGTGGAGGTGCCTCAGCGCCTGCCGCTCGTGCTGGCGGATGAGGATGCCGCACAGCGTATTTTTGTAAACCTCCTTCAAAATGTGCTGCGGTATGCAGAGAGCGAGGTGTGGGTTACGGCGCGCGGGGGCGCCGCCGTGACGACCGTGTTTACCAATGACACCAGCTTGATCTCCCAGGAGGATGTACCGCATGTTTTTGACCGGTTTTACACCGGAGATCAAACGCGCAGCGGGCGCAATACGGGGCTTGGCCTTGCAATCGTGAAGCGGCTTGCAGAGCAGATGGGCTGTGAGATCCGGGCCTCTCTGGCTGGAAACAGGTTTTCCATCTCTATTTTATGGAAGACGATTTAGGATAACGCTCGCTTGCTTTGTTTTTAAGAATACGGATAGGAATATTTAATACTTGAACATGCGTTTTGTTGATTATTTCGCTGGCCTCTTATTTTAAAAGGTATAAAATAGGGGCATACGGCGTAAGCGGTCGAATAAATGAGCCCCAAGGGGGGGCGAACGCGCGTCGGAAATAGAACGGCAAGAGGTGTGGCGGTATGAAAACAGGTAAAAAAGGCGCGGCGGGAAAGGCGTTTGCACAGGGAATGGGTTTTTATAAGCTGACTTGGATTTTTGTTATTTGCTGTGTGCTTGGGTTCGCGGTGGAGACGGCCTGGTGCTATCTCCGCTTCGGCTATATCGAAAGCAGAAAGTCATTGATATACGGCCCACTGAGCGTAGCCTATGGCCTGGGCGGCATCATCCTGAGCGTAACACTCAACCGATTTCGGCATTCCTCTAAATGGAAGATTTTCTTGGTGACTTTTGTGATCGGGACAGCGGCGGAATATATTTTTTCCTGGGGGGAAGAGCTGTTTTTCGGGCATGTATCATGGGATTACAGTAACGTTCCCTTCAATATTAACGGGCGCGTCTGCCTGCTTTATTCTGTTTTTTGGGGTGCTCTGGGGCTTGTTTGGGTGAAATACGTGATGCCCGTAATGGATCGATGGATCGAAAAAGTGCCTCGGACATTGGGTATTGTGCTGACTTGGGTGTTCATCGTTTTTTTCATCGCGGATGTGATCCTTTCCGCGAGCGCTGCGACCCGGAAGAACGCCCGCGCGGACGGGATTTTACCTGCAAATAAATATGATCAGTTTTTGGATCGTCATTACCCGGATGAACGCATGGACAAAATCTATGCGAACGCACAGAAGGTAGAATAGACGAGCATATTCACGAATAACGCGGTGGGCGGTGTGTTCTTCAGAGAATTGATGAAAATATCTATCCAAAACCTCTCAAATCATGTATAATCAATCCAAATAGCGCAGGGAGGCGAAATGCTCTGTGGAAAAATTGATTCAATTTGAGAGGAGAAGGATGAAACCGATGAACGTGAAAGAATTGGTGGAAAAGATGACGCTGGAGGAAAAAATCGAGATGTGCTCCGGCGTGGATTTTTGGCATCTCAAGGGCATTGAGCGTCTGGGAATTCCATCCATCATGGTCAGCGACGGCCCGCACGGCCTGCGCAAGCAGTCGGATAAGGCTGATAACCTTGGCATCAACGACTCGATTCAGGCAGTCTGTTTCCCAACGGCGGCCGGCACGGCGAGCTCTTTTAACCGGGCGCTCCTGCGCAGCCTTGGCGAAACGCTCGGCGAGGAATGCCAGGCGGAGCATGTGGCGATCCTACTGGGCCCGGCCGTGAATATTAAGCGCTCGCCGCTTTGCGGGCGCAATTTTGAGTATTTTTCAGAAGACCCGTATCTGGCGGGTGAGATGGCGTCAAGCTACATCAGCGGTGTGCAGAGTAAACACGTCGGCACGAGCATCAAGCATTTCGCCGTGAATAACCAGGAGCGCAGGCGCATGACGGTTTCCGCTGTGACAGATGAGCGCGCGCTGCGCGAAATCTATTTCCCCGCCTTTGAGGCGGCGGTAAAGCAGGCGCAGCCATGGACAGTGATGTGCTCCTATAACCGCATCAATGGTGTTTACTCCTCAGAGAACGAGTGGCTGCTCGACCAGGTGCTGCGTAAGGATTGGGGCTTCCAGGGCTTTGTCATGACGGACTGGGGCGCGGCGAATGACCATGTTGAGGGCGTCAAGGCCGGGCTGGAGCTGGAAATGCCGTCGAGCGGTGGAGTTAACAGCGCGCGCATCCGCAAGGGTGTTCAGGAGGGGCGCATCAGGGAGGAAACGCTTGACCGCGCGGTGCAGCGCATCCTGGAGATTGTGTTCCGCTATGCGGAAAACCGGGATGAAGCGGCCGTCTTTGATCGGGCGGCGGACCATGAAAAGGCGCACCAGGCGGCGCTGGAAACGATGGTATTGCTCAAAAACGAGGGCGCCCTGCCGCTCCGGAAGGATCAAAAAATTGCCTTTATTGGTGGCTTTGCGGAGCGCCCGCGCTATCAGGGCGGCGGCAGTTCGCACATCAACGCCTACCGTGTGGACAGCGCCTTGGAGGCGGTGCAGGGCAAGGCGGATGTTATCTACGCCAAGGGCTTCGACACAGAGGGAGACAGCCTGGATGAAACGCTGCTGCGCGAAGCGGTTGCCGCCGCAAAAACGGCTCAGGTGGCCGTGATTTTTGCCGGCCTGCCGGACTCCTTTGAATCGGAAGGGTTTGACCGCAAGCACCTGAACCTCCCGCGCTGCCAGAACCGTGTGATCGAAGCGGTCAGCAAGGCACAGCCGAATACAGTGGTCGTGCTGCACAACGGCTCCCCGGTGCTGATGCCCTGGCTCGGCAGCGTAAACGCCGTGCTGGAATCTTATCTCGGCGGCGAAGCGGTCGGGCAGGCGCAGATCGACCTGCTCTTTGGGGAGGCCAACCCCTGCGCGAAGCTGGCGGAAACCTTCCCGCTTTCGCTTGCCGATACGCCGTGCGCAAACTATTTCCCCGGCGGCCCTCTGACAGTGGAATACAGGGAGAGTATTTATGTAGGTTACCGCTATTATGATAAGGCGGAAAAACAGGTGCTGTTCCCCTTTGGGCACGGCCTTTCCTACACGCAGTTTGCCTACAGCGGCTTAAAGCTCGATAAAACCCGCTTCAAGGCGGAAAATGGCCTGACGCTCACCTTCCGCGTGCGCAATACCGGCGAGTGGGATGGCGCGGAGGTTGCGCAGGTTTATGTGGCGGATGTGGAGAGCTCCGTTTTCAAAGCGCCGAAGGAGCTCAAGGGCTTTGAAAAGGTATTTCTTAAGGCAGGCGAGGAAAAAACGGTGGAAATCCACCTGGATGAGCGGGCCTTTGCATATTACGATACGCAGGCGAAGGCCTGGCGGGTGGAAAGCGGAAAGTATCAGATCCTCGTAGGCTCCTCCAGCCGGGATATCCGCCTGACGGGCAGCGCGCAGGTGCTCGGCACCCCTGCCCCTAAGGGGGAGCCGGAGGCAAAGAAGCTGCTGCCAACCTATTATGACGGGCGTTTCGACCGCGTTCCGGATGCGGAATTTGAGGCCCTGCTTGGCCATCCGATCCCCCGTTCCTGGCGCGATCCGTCTGAGCCCTTTACCCGCGACAACACGATTGACGATGCAAAGAACACGCGCTGGGGCCGCAAAATCATGAAGCTGATCCGCAGATTTGCGAAAATGGACGGCATTTCAACGGACGAGATGGCAGTGGCGATGATTGCGGAAATGCCCATCCATAACCTTGCAACGATGTCGCAGGGCGCGGTAACCGAGGAGATGGAAGAAGCGATCGTGATGCTTTTTAACGATCAGAAGCCTGCAAAGGCGTTCGGCATCCTGATCTCCGGCGCGGTGAATGCGCTGAAAAAAGTGAAACAGCTGCTGTAGCAAAGCTGCAAAGCCCGCTCCATAGAAATAAAGCGAAAAAATTGTAAAAAGTGCGATTTTGGGCGCAGATACGCAAGCTGTATCCGCGCCCAAAAGCTTGTTTCTAAGCAGTCAAAACGGATTATGCGAAGGAGATCCTAGACTATCGAAGAAGCCAAATTGAAAAAAGTGCACAAAAAGCCTCGTTGCGAATTGCCTACGTAACCAGCGTCTATTTGCAGAATCTGATGGCGTGGCTCGCGAGGGGATTTGACTGCTACGCAATGCGTAGCATGCGAGCGGTCAAACGAGCGGTCAAATTGTTTGAGCGCCGGTGACTATGCGCTTGCTTCGCAAGCACAGCGAGTTTTTTGGCGTCCCGCCAAACGGGTTCTATTGTGCATCAGCGCTTCTCGCTGTCGATGTGCCAGTGCCAAAGCGAACGCGTAGCGTTCACTTCCAGTTTCTTTGCACCCTTTTCTGTGCTTTATCCGGGGAATGGGGCTGTTGCAAAGTGCAAAGCATTTTGCAACAGAGTCACCCCCTTTCTCTATTGACGCATTGTTTTTTCGCATAACCAGGCATACAAAGCCGTATAAGTACTGTAGCGATTGTAATGGAAAGACGCCGCAGGCCGTTGAAAGTTCGATCCCCAAAAACACAAGGTTTGCCCGCCAGTATCCCGGCGCAGAAATAAAAACGAAACCAGGCGGCAACTTTTTGCCCCCTGCACGGCTCTACTAAGGTAGAGAGCCATTGTAAAGCGGCCCGTCCGCAGGAGGAAAAGGGTGAGGAAGTTGAAACAAGAATCGCTGGATGCCGCATTTACAAAGCTGTATGAAGAAACTTATGATACCGTGCTGCGCTATATCATCTGCCGCTGTGCAGCCCCGTCAGACATTGGCGACCTGGTGCAAAACACCTACCTGGCCCTTTATCAGCGCCTGCGCCGATCAGGAGAGCCCGTGCGTGATCCGCAGCATTATGTCATGCGCATCGCCCGCAATGAGCTTTATCATCATTATGGCGCCGCCAGCATGCTGCGAAACTGCCTGCCCGTTTTTTCCCCGCACGATGAGGAGGAATCCTTTGAAGCCGTCGAACGCGAGCTGCTGGATGTGGAGGCGGATCCAGATGACCAAGTCCTCTGCGATGAAATTTGGGAGTTCCTCTCCCGTGGCGATCCGCTGACCTTCCGCATTTTTATCCTTTATTTCTCGCAGGACCTGGGCTTATGTGAAATCGCACAGGCCCTCCATGTCAATGAAAACACTGTCAAAAGCCGTCTGTACCGCACGCTCAAGAAATTAAAAGAAACATTCCAATGGCAGGAGGATGAGGCGCTGCATGAAACGAAGAGATTTATTCCGGCAGGCGATGAATCAGCATCTACCTGACCAAAAAAATATACTGAATACCATTCTTGCTGAGGCGCCCACATCAGCACCCCGCCATACCGGCGGAAAGCGAGCCTTTGCCGCAGTGCTGGCGGCAGTGCTATTGGCTGCCAGCGGAACGCTCTATTATTTTTTCGGCCAGCCCCATGAGCGCCAGCCCGAAATTGTAGAAAGCGCGGAACTCCGCCTCTTTGCCGCTGGCAACACTGCTGTGCCGGAGAGCGCCACCGAATTAGAGCCCAATATTGAGTTTCAGATGCCTATGTGGGGAAGCTGGCTCGATGAAAATTCAGGCGGCGCATCCGCAGGCTCACTCACACCGATAGAGCAGCGCAGCGCGCTCGGCATCCGGGGGGAAGGCCTCCAGTCCTATACCATCTCCTGTGATAACGGCCGCCTCGTCTACTGCCCGGAAGTTCACTCCGAGTTGCTGCAAAAAGCGGTCAATGGAGAGGGGAGCCCCTCTGAATCCCGCTATATGTCCTATATTTTCCTGCCAGCGGGGGTCTCCCTTCAGGAAGCTTCCACACATGCGCTGAAAAGCGACGCCGCCTACTTTGAGCAGATTTTGAAAGCCGAGAGCTATCAATCGCTGCGGGACCGCTATTTTGACGGCGCGGAAGTCAGCCTGGATGGCGCCAGCTTATCCATTTTGCAAACAGACTCCGGCGGGGTCATCCTCAGCGCTCTGCGCACGGGATGGGAGCAAGACCCGCTGCCGCAATACGCCGGCCAATCAATTACTGTCATGCGCCCGCAGGAAAGCGCGGGGATCAATTGGGAGCCCTCCACGGAAGATTACCGCAAGTTTTATGGGAATGAACCATTCTCCTATGCGGATTTTGGCTCGGCTACCATCACCGTCCACGCACAATTCCGGGGCGGTAAACAAGTGGAAAAGCATCTGTTCGTCTATTTCAGCGAGGATGGCTATCAAACCTATAAGCTGTTGGATTGATCAGGCCGTTCTTTGCGACCAGAAAAAGAATCGACAAATCCCCCTCTGATGTAGTCGTATGTTTCTACAGCAGGGGGGGTTTTTGTCAAAAGCAGGGGGAAAGGAGGGCATTGCTCTTCACCGTCGTGGAGTTGCAGCAAGCAGAACAGGCCTTCTAAAAACACATTGCCCTGCCCCATTGCCTGCGTAAACCTGGGAACCTTTAAGGCTTTGAAGCGCCGTTCCCTTTTGGATGCCGCTTTTTTCTCCGCTAAATGATCAGCTTCTTTTTCATTTGATAATTATTGACATTTATGTAATATTTATGTATCATATGATGAGCCGTCCGGTGATGTCGCTGCGCCGCCTAACAGCCGCGGCCGTCAACATATGCTTTCTGCATCAGGCCGTGGCTGGTTGAAAGGATGAATCGATATGGCCGACACTATGATCCTCGTTGCGCTGCTTCTGATCCTCGCCACTGGTTACCTGCAAACCACACAGAGAAAACTCCGGTAAAAACGCGCTGCACGCTTTGCGCATGCCGTAAAAACCGCCCGGCCCATTCCTCAGGCACGGGCGGCTATCACAGAATGATCGGCTAAGCGGCAATCCTGCCGGACGGCTTTCCTTTAATACTTATTATGTACATCCTCTGCGAAGCACATCAAATCCTTGATCTCCAAAACCGTGCCGTCATCGAGCACCGCCTTGCCGGACATCCGCCCAAACACCTGATGCTGATCGGTAACGATCAATTTCACGTCGATTTTTGCAGCACGGTCGAGCACCGGCACAAAATCCATTTCAAACCGCCCGTCTGAGGAGGTAAATGTCCATGGTTTCATATAGTCACTTTTATCGATATGGAAGGTAATGTCGTCAAGCTTATGGCAAACGCCGTCGTAGAAGAGCATGTTTTCGCTCGCCGCGCTCGTATCGCCAAAGCCATAGCCGATATTGAAGCCGAAGGGTTTGCCGTTTACAACGCCATTGCCGGAGCCCCAATACCAGCGGTTGTCATACGTCCATACGCCGCGCCCCCAGTCGAGCGTGCCGAAATCCGTTTCCGGATGGAAAACGTACTCCTTGCCGTCAAACACCGCCTTGCCGCTTGCCCGCATGCAATTGATCTTCTGATTGTAATAGAAAGCCGTCTCCTTTTCCTGCCACGGCGTAGCGATCACCATCGTATCCATCGGCGGCTGCTCCAGTGTGATATCGCAGGAGAAAGGCTTGCCGTCACAGAAGTTTTTGAAATCACAGCGGATGCGGCGCTGCCCGTCCGTTTTGATAAATTCCATCGCCAGCCGCTTATCACGGTATACGACATTTCCCCTCGCCGAGGTGGAGGGCATTTTCATCTTCCCCATGGGGAAGGCGTTCAGGATGGTTTCCGTGTGCTCCCACGGTTTGGTAAAATCAAGCAGGGAAACGGACTGCAGGCCGATATATCCATCGTCCGACAGGGTAAATGCGCAGGCAAACTGATCGCTGAGCACCAGATAATAATCCCACTCCTTTATGCGGAATTTCGGCGCTTTGATCGCCCTCCTGTCATACACCTGCACCAAATCCTTGGACCAGCCCGGTTCAATCAGCCGGCCGTTCGCATCTAGAAGCTGATGCCTTTGGGTCACTTCATGGTTTCTCACGTTTGATCGCTCCTCTCAAATTGCTTGCAAAGCTCTTGTTGCCATTATAAACAATTTTGGGTGCAAAAGAAATGCCTTTTCATAAATATATCCGAGTTTTCCAATCGAGTTAAACTTGCTCCGGCAGGCGCGCTTGCGGGGGGCCTTTCCCAGCCCCTTTTTCAGCGGCGGCGCCCTGAAAAAATGTGGCAAGCTCTTGCTTTTTTCGTCCTTTATGTTACAATGGGAAAGACAAGGAACCATCTTGGCGGGAGCGTTGCGGCCTTCTTTACCGCCGCCTTTTCGCCCCGGTTCTGAACAAAAAAGGAGGTACATCATCCATGGCATATGTAATTTCTGACGAATGCATTTCCTGCGGCGCCTGCGAAGCAGATTGCCCTGTTTCCGCAATCTCTGAAGGCGACGGCAAGTATGTCATCGACGCGGATACCTGCATCGATTGCGGCGCCTGCGCCGGCACCTGCCCGGTAGGAGCGCCTCACGAGGCATAAATTGCAAGGTATTTCAAACGGCGGGAAGAGGAGCCTTCGGGCTCCTCTTTTTGTTTGATTCAATCGGGCGGCGAACCGGCTTCGTCGCCCTTTGCTCTCCATTCACAATGATTTGCTATTTTTTTTGCAGACCATGCAACAATTTTGCTGCTGACAGACACTATTCTACCGAGGGACGGTAAAGGGGGAAACGTTTCATGGCAAAACCGGAAAACCGCTTGGTGGAGCAGGCAAAGGCCGGGAGTGCGGATGCCTTCGGGCAGCTGTATGCCCAATATGCGCAGGACCTTTACCGCTTTGCCTACTACTATCTCGGCTCCCGCGAGGAGGCGGAGGACGCCGTGCAGGATGCTGTTTGCGCCGCCTTCCAGGGGGTTGGCGCCCTGCGTAGCGCCGCATCCTTCAAGGCATGGCTTTTTTCCATCCTCGCCAACACCTGCAAGCACCACATTGCGGCGGTCAAAGAGCGGCGGCTCACCCCCCCGCTCGAGGAGGCGCGCCGTCTGGGGGAAAGCGAATGCTCCGAGGAGCTCGCGCTCGCCATGGAGCTGCGGGAGGCAATCTATGCGCTCAGCGATGAAGAGCGCAGCATTGTTTTGCTCTCTATCATCGGCGGTTATAAAAGCCATGAAATTGCCAGAGCGCTCTCCTGCCCGCCCGGCACCGTCCGCTCAAAGTTATCCCGTTCCCTTGCGAAGCTTCGCCTGACCGCAGAAAAGGAGTCCTCATGATGAAAAAAAAGCGAAATGGCCAAACCGAACCGCTTTTGGAAGCGCTCAGGCCTTTGGATCAAATCAACTCACTCCCCCCCGCCCTTTCTCCCGCCCAAATGAGCAGCCGGCTCCGGCTGCAAACGCCGCAGCCGGCAAAGCGGCGCTATCTGACGCTCCGCCATGTCGCCGCAGCGGCGGCGGTGCTTGCAATCGTAATTGGTGCAATCGCCCTGTGGAAGGGCCTGCCCTATCTCGAAGTAGTCAACCGCCAAACGGGGGATTCCGCGCCCCTGACAGAGGTATTACAGGATTATTCTAAAATTGAAGCCTATTTTAAGGATCTCTCCGCCAATCCGGCTGATGAAATCTTCGTAAAACCAGAGGATGCCATGGAGGCCCCCGTGGAATCGCCCACCATGGGCGACGTTCCAAAGAACGGCGCTCTCGCCGGGCAGTCGGCAAACCACAGTACACCGAAAAACGAGGCAGAATCCGGCTATGGGAAAACCAATACGCAGACCGCTGGCGTGGAGGAAGCGGATATCCTGAAGAACGACGGTTCCACCCTTTATTTTGTGCCGGCGCTCGGCAAAACGATCCAAATCATCGCCCCCCGCCCAGCCGGTTCCATGAAGGTGCTCTCTCAAATTACCATCCCTCAGGAATCCAGCAGGGAGGTGACCGTTTCTGAGCTCTATGTGCAGGGCGACCGCCTGATTGCTGTGTGCAACTTGAGGAATCCTCGGGATCGAGAATACAACGCCGTGTGCGGGCTCATGATGCCCGTCTACCAAGGGGATACCCGCATCCTGATCTATAACATCGGCGACCGCTCCGCACCAAAACTTGAACGCGCCTACACGCAGGATGGCGGCGTTCTTTCCACCCGCATGATCGGCAGAACGCTCTATGTGATCACGCAGTATACCGTAGCGCAAGATGAAAACGGCGCATTTACCGACTATATCCCCACCACCTCCGACGGGGAGCACGGCGCTCAAAAGCTCAACGCGGCGGATATTCAAATCCTTCCGGAGGCCAAAACGCCCAACTACCTGGTCGTCAGCGCTCTGGATACCGCAGATGCAAAAAAAGAAGTTTCCCGCAAGGCCGTACTCGGCAGCGGGGACAAGGTGTATTGCAGCACAGAGGCGCTCTACACCGCCGCTACAGCGTATGACGGCGATGTGGAATACACCACGATCTTCGGCTTCCCCTTCTCACAAGACGGCCTTGGAAAAAGTGTTTCCGGCCGGGTGCGCGGCCATGTGCTCAACCAGTTTGCGATCGACAGCTACGACGGCGCGCTGCGCATTGCCACCACGGAAACGGGAAACAGCGGCACCAGCAGCCGGGTTACCATTCTGGATGCCTCCCTGAAAACGCTCTCTACGCTCACCAATATCGCCCCTGGGGAGGAGATCTATGCCGTGCGTTTCCTCGGCACGAAGGGCTATGTTGTCACCTTCCGGCAGACCGATCCGCTCTTTGTGATCGATCTCTCCGATCCCAGTGCGCCAAAAATCCTCGGTGAACTGAAAATCCCCGGTTTTTCAAGCTATCTGCATCCGGTGGGCGAAAATCTCCTCCTCGGTATCGGGCAGGATGCGGATGAAAACGGCGTGACCCGCGGCGTAAAGCTTTCCCTCTTCGATGTGAGTCACCCCGAGAAGCCGCAGGAGGTTGACAGCCTTGTTTTGCCAAACGGCACTTATACCGACGCTCCTTCGGAATATAAAAGCATCCTTTTCCTGCCGGAGGAGAATGCGGTTGCCTTCCCGGTCGCCCGGGAGGAGATCGGCAAGAGTTTCCGCTCCTATTTTGATGAAACCTACTGTGTGTTCTCCCTGCAAGGCAGGCAAATCAGCCTTTTGCACACGCTGCGCAACTATACACAGCAAGAGCGGCTCGCGGCGGACGGCAGCGAATTAGACTACTCCATCCGGCGCGGCACCTATATTGGGGATACGCTTTATACGCTTTCCAACAGCCGTATCTGTGCCTTTTCCCTCTCCAGCGGTGAGGAGATGGGCCGCCTCGATTTCTAACGGTTCCAGCCTCTTTTTTATCTTCAAAATCTGACCAGGGAGCGCGCTTCGAAAGGAAGATATTTTCCTTTTGAAGCGCGCTCCCTTTTTGCTTCCGAAAACTCAAAAATGAGAGCCTGTTTTCAAACAGCTCTCATTTTACGCAATTTTCTGGACAGCCTAAATAGGAACAGAAAGCGCCTGCCGTTTGGAAAAGAGGGAACCTATGACCGAGCCCAACAAAGCCTATCGCCTGCCCACCGCAATCGCCATGATCGTCGGCATTTGCATTGGCTCAGGAATTTTCTTTAAAAGCGATAATATTTTGGAGGCAACCGGGGGCAGTGTGCCGCTCGGCATCCTTGTTTTTTTGCTGGGGGCGGTCGGCATCATCTTTGGTGGGCTGAGCATTGGGCAGCTCGCGGCGCGCACCGCACAGCCGGGCGGGCTTGTCGCCTACGCGGCGGAATTTGTCGGGCCGAGTTTCACAGGCGGCGTTGGGTGGTTCCAGGTTTTTTTATACTTTCCCACCCTTGTCGCCGCCGTATCCCGCGCGGTTGGGCACTATTTTTGCAGCCTGTTTTCTATTTCGGACACATTGGAAGCGCAGTGCTTGGCGGGGTTCCTTTTTTTCACGCTCTGCTTTTTTTGGAATATCTGCTCCGCAAAGCTGGGCGGAATCCTGCAAAACGCGGCCACCGCCCTCAAGCTCCTGCCGCTCCTGCTCATTGCCGTTTGCGGCTTGTTTTTAGGGAAACCAGGGGAAACCATCGAACTCTCCGCCGGGTCCCCCGCCGCAACGGGATGGATTTCCGCCATCGGGCCGATTGCCTTTGCCTACGATGGGTGGGTGATCGCCACTGCGATCTCGCATGAAGTAAAGGACGCACGGCGAAACATGCCCCGCGCGCTGCTGATTGCGCCGCTGTTCGTCACATGCGTGTATATCCTCTATTTTCTCGGCGTTTCAAGCCTGTTGGGCCCGGAAACCGTGCGCGCCATGGGCGACCGGCACGTCGCCTTTCTGGCAGGCCGCCTGCTGGGGCCGTTTGGGGCCAAGGTGATGCTGCTCTTTATCCTGATCGCGGTGGCAGGCACGCTCAACGGCGTAATCCTGGGCTACCTCCGGCTGCCCTATGCGCTCGCAGAGCGCGGGCTTCTGCCTCTATCCCGCATATTCGCCGGGCCGCGGGCATTTCCGCGTGCGCTGCCCGCCTACGCGGCAAGCTGCGTTTGGACGGCACTCAATTATCTCAGCGAACGGTATGCATGGCTGCCCAACGCGGATGTTTCGGAAATCCCGATTGTGATAGGCTACCTGCTCTACGCGGTGTTATACGTCCAGGTGATCCGCCTTTGGAAACACGGCGAAATCAATGGCTTCTGGCGCGGTGTGGTAATCCCCGCGCTTGCCCTGGCAGGTGCAGGGATCGTACTCTGGGGCGGCCTGCAAAGCGGGGCGCACCTGTTTTACGCGGGCGGCTGCCTGTTGGTCATCGCTTTGGGCTTTCTGTATGGCGGGCGGATGAACAGGGCGGTATAAAAAATCTCCTGCGAAGCGTTTTGCATTTGGCAGGAGATCTCAACTTGTCAAAAAAGGTGCCTCTTTCGTCAACATACACAAAGATGGCCCAATAAAATTTTTAGAGGTATTTCTTGCAATGTTTGCAGCCATGAATTGCTTTGATCACAACTAAAAGCTAAGCTTGCGCTCAGGCCGTGCGGACCCACGCCTGTTTCCCATGCTTTCCATGCGGAAAACCGCTTGCGGACTCAAATATGCCTTTTTCACAGCCAATTTTTGATTTCAATCACGTCTTTGAAGCCTGCAAGAATTCTTCCGCCTCCTGAATGCCCAGCCCAACATCACTGGGGCAGTGGGCATCTGATGCGGTTTGGATGCGTACGCCGCTGCGGAGCATCTCCTGCAGCAGGGGCGGTTCCATCCCCAGCCGCCCACCGTGCCTGCGAAAAATTCCGCTGTTTTGCTCGGCATACATCCTGTTCTGCGCCAATATCGCCGCCAGCCGCTTATAATAAGGCTCCAGCGAAAAGGAGGGGAGATGGCCAAAAAGCTTGAGACTGTCGGGATGCGCGAGGCCGTCGAACACGCCGCAGGAGGCCAACTGAATGCTCAACTCAAAAAAGCGGCGGTACGCCTCGTCGATCTCTATGCTCTCCCATAGCTCCGGCTTGTGATCGAAGGCAAACGCATCAATAAAATGGATGCTGCCAATCAGAAAATCCAGCCCCAAATCCTTTGTGCAGTTTTCCACAAAAGCTTCATAGCCGGGGAAATAACAAACTTCCAGCCCAAATTGGATGGAAAGCGGCCACTGGGCCAGGCGCACTTCATTGGCGAGGTGCAGAAATTCATCCAGATCGCGCTTTCCACCCTTGCGGCCCAACCATGCGTCGATAAAATCGCTTTGCGTGCGGAGCGGCTCGTACATGGGCAAAAATTCTGGGAAGAGATAGCTGTGCTCCAGCAGGTGAATTTCAGAAAGGCCCCTTTGCAAGGCGTAGCCTACATACTTTTCCACCCAGGGGAGGGTGTAGGGCCCGGTTTCGAGATGAATGTGGCAGTCAAGCATAGCGAAAACTCTCTCCTCAGAGGGTTTTTTCAGGCAGGCTCAGCTGCGCGCCGTCAGAAGCAATTCCTCATAAAATTTTTCTTTTTTTACACGGCCGGCGGCAGAAAGGGAGAGATGGTCAAAGCGCAAAAATTCTCCTGCCAGCGCGCGCACTTCCTCAAGCGTGACCGCACGCACACGCTCCGTAATTTCATCCGCGCTTTTTACCTCGTTATAAAGCAGCTCGCCGCGGCCCATCTGAGCGGCGCGGGACTGCGTGGATTCCATATTCATAATCAGCCCGGAGAGATATTGCTCCTTGGCGCGGGCAAGCTCCCGCTGCGTGAGCGAAGAAGCAAAACTGTTGATAATATGGAAAACCTCCCGCAGCGCCTTTTTTTCATTGCGCGGCGAAAGCGCCATATCGACACCGAGAATTCCCGCCTCGAGGTAGGAGGCGGAGAAGGATTCGATTTCATAGACAAGCCCCAGCTCTTCCCGAATGCGCTGATATAGCCGGGAGGAGGAAGAGGTGCCGAGCACCGACATGAGCAGGCGCATGGCGAAACGGCGGTCATCCTGCGCGCTGATTCCGGGCATCGCAAGCGCGAGCTGCGTTTGTTCAAAATCCTTTTTACGAAGCGTCAGGCACTTGCGGTATTGCGCGGGGCCGGCCTGCACTGGATTGCCGCCATTGGGCATAGGGCCGAAGAATTTTTCACACAGCCGCACGATCTCTTCCCGGTCAAAACGGCCGCACACGGCGGCCACCATGCGCTCCGGCGTATAATAGCGGCGCATATGCGCACGCAGATCCTCCGCCGTTAGGGAAGCGACAGTTTTTCGCTCGCCCAAGATGTTGGCGCCAAGCATATCCCCCTGCCAAACGCTGGCATAGAGATTATCCGCGCAGAGATCCTCCGGGCTGTCTTCATACATGTGTAGCTCTTCGAGGATCACACCGCGCTCCGTTTGCAGATCTTTCTCCAAAAGGGCGGGCTGTGTGAGCATATCGCAGAGGATATCGAAGGCGGTGCCGACGTGCCGGTCGAGTGCCCGCGCATAAAAGCAGGTGTATTCCTTCGTGGTGTAGGCGTTGAGCGCGCCGCCGATTTCATCCATCTGCTCGGCAATAGCCAAAGCGGAGCGGCGGGCTGTGCCCTTAAAAAGCATATGCTCAATAAAATGGGAAACGCCCGCGGTCTGCGGCGTTTCATAGCGAGAACCGCTCCCGACCCAGATGCCCATGGTGGCGCTTCGCGCCCAATCTATAGGCTCTAGGATGATGCGAAAGCCGTTTGGCAAAGTGATTTTTTCCATATCGATCTACCGTACCTTTCTGGATCGCCCAATATCAAAGCAGACCCGGCCAGGTGCAGAGTTGCAGAGCAGATTCTGAAAACTTCCGTTATGCACAGGTTTGCAGTTGGATTTTGGCTCTCTAAGTTTGAAAGACAACTCTTTTCAAACTGCAAACTGCTCAGCTGAGCAGTTTGCGTCTCTCATGGAATATGCCGATCAGGCCAGTTTCCCTTTCGTTATGAATTGGGAACAGGTTGCCTTCTATTACGAAGTAAAGCGAGCAACAAAACAAAGCCTGCCGTAACCACACGGAAGAAAGAGCTTCACACTGCTCACGAGAGCAGTCAAACTAGCGGCCATCCTCTATTATACATAATTTCCAACAAAAATCAAGCTAATAGATAGTCACAGAACAGACGAATTGACGAAATTTTCCAATCAATACCGCCTTCTCACGTAATTGTTATCAATTTGTTTTCAATTGAAACGCAATTTTGCTTTGCTTTTTTCATACAAATCTGATACACTATTAGCCGTTACCAAGCAGAAACAGGAAGGGAGGTTTTTTATGCTGAAAAGCACAAATAAGCACGTAGGAATTTTTTCTTTCATTGGAAACAACATTTTGATGTTTATTTTTACATTGGCGTTCGGCGCGCTGATTACCTCACACGGGATTGATCTGTCCGCAGTAACGCCGGCGAAGATTTTTTTCTCCGCAATGTACATAGGCCTGGTGTTTGTTGTATCCAGCGTGTGTGGTTACCATAATAACCGCGGCGGGCTGATCGCACTGCTGCTGGTGTCGCTGTATCCAATCGTCGGGACAATCGGCTCCACGATGGCGGTGCAGGCGGGTGTGAGCTTGTCCGGGGCGGCAGTGCCGTTTTATTTTGTGTTTCTTCTGGGCAGCACGCCTTTGATGCCGGTGATGGCGGCGGCCAACCTGACGCGCCTGTATGGAATTGAATTGCTGACGGTGTTTATCGCGCAGAGCATTTTAATCGTGGCGGTTTGGTTTGCAGCAAGGGCATGGCGCAGGATGAAGAAAAAGCTGGGCATTGATGAAAAAGCAGATAATGCAGTAAAAGTTGCATAAAAGATTTCGTTGCCGCCGGTAGGAATACCGGCGGATTTTTTTGTCTTGCCAATTTTGGTGGCAATGATGATTCAATCGGGCCGGGTGAGGAATCACCTGGCCCGATTTCCATTTTACGCGCCCTGCTCGGATGGGCGGTCAAACTGGCTGTTATAAAGCTTCGCATAGAAGCCGCCCTTTGCCATCAGGCCATCGTGTGTGCCCTGCTCCACAATGTCGCCATCCTGCATGCAGAGGATGAGATCCGCATCGCGAATGGTAGAGAGCCGGTGCGCAATGATGAAGCTTGTGCGCCCTTCCATCAGGTGGTCCATCGCCTTCTGGATGAGCAGCTCCGTGCGGGTGTCGACGGAACTGGTGGCTTCATCGAGAATCAGCACCTTTGGATCGGAGAGGATCGCGCGCGCAATGGTCAACAACTGCTTCTGGCCTTGGGAGACGTTGCTTGCCTCCTCATTGAGCACCATATCATAGCCGCCGGGTAGCGTTTTAACGAAATGATGGACCTGAGCCGCCTTCGCAGCGGCGATGACTTCTTCATCGGTTGCGTTGAGGTTGCCATAGCGGATGTTATCTTTAATCGTGCCGTTATAGAGCCAGGTATCCTGCAGCACCATGCCGAATACGGAGCGCAGCTCATTGCGGGTGAAATTGCGGATATCGTATCCGTCGATGAGGATTGCGCCTTCATTGACGTCGTAGAAACGCATGAGCAGCTTCACCATCGTTGTTTTACCGGCGCCCGTCGGGCCGACAATAGCCACCTTCTGGCCGGGCTGAATATTGGCGCTGAAATCATGGATGATGATCTTATCCGGCGAATAGCCGAATTTGACATGGGCAAACTGGACGCTGCCCTGGATGTGAACGAGGCTGTCGGTATCCGGCACATCATCATCCGGGTTAATGTGCACCACCGCCTGCTCTTCACTTTCCTCCGGCTCTGCAAGAAATTCGAAGACCCGTTCAGCCGCAGCCGCGGTTTGCTGCAAAACGTTGCTGGAGTTGGCAAGCTGGTTGATCGGCATTGTGAACTGGCGGACATACTGCATAAATGCCTGAATATCGCCCACGGTCATTGCGCCGTGCGCCGCGCGCCATGCGCCGAGGATGCAGACGGCGACCCAGCCGAGATTACCGATGAAATTCATCACAGGCATCATGATGCCGGATAAAAACTGCGACTTCCAGGCGGAGGAATAGAGGGTGCCGTTATATTCATCAAAGGTTTTCACGGCGGCCTCCTCACCGTTGAAGGCTTTCATCACCGTGTGGCCGCCGTACATCTCCTCCACATGCCCGTTCACATGCCCCAAATAGGCCTGCTGCTGCGCAAAGTATTTTTGGGAGCGCTTGACGATCTTCAGGATGAAGAGGAAGGAGAGCGGAAGGATGCAGAGCGCCACAAGCGTGAGCTGCCAGCTGATGGAGAGCATCATGATGAGGATGCCGATGAAGGTGGCGGCGGAGGTGATGATCTGCGTAACGCTCTGGTTGAGCGATTGACTCAGGGTGTCGATATCGTTGGTCACGCGGGAGAGCACCTCGCCGTGGGTAACGCGGTCAAAATAGCTCAGGGGCATGCGGTTGATCTTCTGCACAATATCGTTGCGCAGGTTATAGGTAACTTCCATCGTGATGCCGGTCATGATCCAGCCCTGCGCATAGGAGAAAAGCAGGCTCGTCAGATACAGGATCAGCAGCGTCAGCAGAATGTTTGCGATCGCGCCGAAATCGATGCCGGCACCCGCGCCGGTGATCTTGCCCATGATGCCGTTGAAGAGCTCTGTGGTCGCATTGCCGAGCACCTTTGGCCCGACGATGGTAAAGACAGTGGAGGCAACAGCGAAGAACATCACGAGGATCAGGCGGAATTTATAGCGGCTGAGATAGTGAAGCAGCTGCTTCATGGTGCCCTTGAAATCTTTCACTTTCGGTTTGCCATGTGCCATGGCGGCTGGGCCGTGTCTCATTCCAATTCCTCCTTTGACAGCTGGGATTGTGCGATCTCGCGATAGGTCGGGCAGATTTCAAGAAGCTCCCTGTGCGTCCCCTTGCCGACAATGCGCCCTTCATCGAGTACGATGATCTGCTGCGCGTTCATAATGGTGCTCACGCGCTGCGCGACGATCAGCACGGTGGAGTCGCCGGTGTGCTCCTGCAATGCGCGGCGCAGAGCGGCGTCCGTTTTGAAGTCGAGGGCGGAGAAGCTGTCGTCAAAGATATAGACCGGCGCTTTTTTGGCGAGCGCCCGTGCAATGGAGAGGCGTTGCTTCTGCCCACCGGAGACGTTGCCGCCCCCCTGTGCGATGGGTGTTTTCATCCCCTCCGGCTTTTCCTGTATGAATTCCTGCGCTTGGGCGATAGAGGCTGCCAGCGCGAGGTCGTCTTCGTTTGCGTCCGGCGCGCCGTAGCGGAGGTTAGAATCGATATCGCCGGAGAAGAGGACGCCCTTCTGCGGCACATAGCCGATTTTGGACCGCAACTCGTGCTGCGAAATGTTGCGTACATCCACGCCGTCGAACAGGATTTCGCCCTGCGTAACGTCATAAAAGCGGGGGATCAGGTTAATCAGCGTTGATTTGCCGGAGCCGGTAGAGCCGATGAATGCGGTGGTTTCACCCGGCTTCGCCGTGAAGGAGATATCGCTGATCACATCTTCATCCGCGTTTTCATAGCGGAAGCAAACGTTGCGGAATTCGATCTCCCCGCGCGGATGGGCCCCGAGAGAAACCGGCTGCTCTGCATCGCGCACAGAGGGCTCGGTGGCAAGCACTTCGTTAACACGGTTGACGGATACCGCTGCGCGCGGCATGAGGATGAAGGTCATGCAGATCATCAAAAACGCCATGATAATTTGCATCGCATACTGCATGAAGGCCATCATATCGCCCACCTGCATGGTGGCTTGCTCAATTTGATGCCCGCCGACCCACACGATCACGAGACTCATCACATTCATCAAAAACATCATTGCGGGCATCATAAAGGCGGTAACACGGTTGACGAAGCGGTAGTTGCGGGTCAGGTTGCGGTTGGCGACCTCAAACCGATCCTCCTCATAAGCCTGCGTGCCGAAGGCGCGGATGACCATCATGCCGCTTAGGTGCTCACGCACAACGAGATTCAAGCGGTCAACCAGCTTCTGGACGAGCTTGAATTTTGGCATGACGATCGAATAGATCACGGCGATAAAGCCGATCAGGATCAGCACGCACACCGCGATTATCCAGCTCATGGAGGTGCTCTTCGACAGCGCCATCACCACGCCGCCCACGCCGATAATCGGCGCATACAAAAGCGTGCGGGGCACCATGACGAAAAGGAACTGGATCTGCGTGATATCATTTGTCGTCCGCGTGATGAGAGAGGCGGTTGAGAACTGATCGAACTCCCCATTGGAGAACGAGGCGACCTTCTGGAACACATCGTGGCGCATATCGCGGCAGATGCCGGCGGCGAAGCGCGCAGAGCAGAAGGTGACGCCGATGACGCAAAGCACCATGCCGAGCGTCATAAGCAGCATTTTAAGCCCCGTGATGAGGATATAATTGCGTTCAATATGATCTGTGTTGACGCCGAGCTCTTTATAGAGCTGCTTTGTCATTACAACGCCCATCTGCGAGCCAATGGAAGGGTCCGTCTTTGCGGCGGCCTGCTGCGCCTGCTCGAGCACCTGCGGCGGCATGGCCTTGATGAGCGCCCCCATCGCATAGAGCTTTGACAGGTCGGTATCCGACAGATCAGCCTGATCGGCGGAAATCGTCTGGCCGCTCGCCTTGGCCTGCGCCTGCATCAGGCTCATCAGGGTGGACATGCCGCGGCCATAGGCTGCGGCCGCGGCGGAATCCTCTTCTGTGGAGAGGATGGCAACCGCCTCTGTTTTCAGCAGAGGATATTCTTCTGTATACTGCTGCGCCTCCTGCGCGCCGGGCTGTATGGTTTTGTAGCTCGATTCCATCTGCGCTTTGTCCTCTGCGGTCATCAGCGATTCAAAGAAATCGAGCCCTTTGCGGCTGAGGGCCTTTGGCGCCTGTTCAGAGATACCGCCCTGCTGAATGCCGACATTGACGATATCGGACATCAGGTTTGGCAGGTTTAGATCGCACGCCGCCTGTACAAAAAGCAAAACAACGCAGATCAGGATGGGAAGCACATAGGGCTTTGCATAATGCAAAAGCTTTTTCATTCGATCACCCTTTCCTTAACAGCGCGCCCCTGCACGCTGCCTCCGGGTTTCCTCCGGATAATAGTTAACATGATTAATTGATATTATAGTAGCTAAAATGGAACTGTCAAGATCAAAGGAAGCAATCACAAATTCTTTTACAAACCGTTCACAATAGAGACATTCTTTCAATATTAGGGCCTTTTATTTTTATGCTTGACAAGCTGGAGACAAAAGGATAGACTAAAATTAATTAACCAAGGCAATTAATTTTGACGCTGGGGGGCGTTCTGCATGGATGGAATAGAATATGAGCTGATTGAAGTGGTGTTTGAAGCGAAGCACAGCCTGCATCAGGTAATCCATTTTGCCAATGTCCCCCGCGGCACGTTCGCGGCGCTGTTTTTAATCGATCAGATGAATCGAGAGCCGCAGCAGGAGCGGGCCGTACCGGGCGTGACGGTATCCATGCTCAGCGACCGGCTTCACAACTCCCGCCCAGCGGTCACCCGGTTAATCAATGATCTGGAGGAGCAGGGTTATGTCGTCAAGCTTACCGCAAAGCAGGATAGGCGCTTTGTTTACCTGATGCTGACGCAGGAGGGGCAGGCGGTTCTCTGCCAGGCAAAGCGCACCTTTTTTGCGGCGGTACATGAGATTGTGCAGATGCTTGGGGAGGAGGATTCCCGCGAGTTGCTGCGGCTTTTGCGGCGGATTGCTCAACTGCATCCACAGGGCGGGAATGAGCAACCCGCGCTTGACAAAATGGATGGGGCGGAATAGCGCTGCGCCGGCCCTTTGTAGGAATGGTTGGAAGAAAAGGAGCCGCTGCAAAATGGAACACATTTTGCAGCGGCTCTATTATTTCACAATTTAATTGAGAAACTTACTCCAGCTCTTTCAAGGCCTGCTCTTCTTCCTTTGCCACGCGGATCTGCGAATCCTTCACGATCCGTACCTCCTTGCGATGGATGGAAACCGGGGCGGCGTCCGGCCGCTTATGGAGGCGGATCTTGAGCATCCCGGTCAAAAGGTTGGTATCGATCACAACGCCGCGGCCCTCCTTGGTATCCACGATCGCACCATTTTTGGGCGTAACGCGCAGGAGGTGCTCATAGGCATTTTGCTCATATTTCAGGCAGCACATCAGCCTGCCGCAGGTGCCGCTGATCTTGACGGGGTTGAGGGAAATCCCCTGCTCCTTCGCCATTTTGATGGAGACGGATTGAAAATCACCCAAAAAGGTGCTGCAGCAAAATGGGCGGCCGCAGATGCCCAATCCCCCCAGCAGTTTTGATTCATCGCGCACGCCAATCTGACGGAGCTCAATGCGCGTGCGGAACACGCTTGCGAGATCCTTGACCAGCTCGCGGAAATCAACGCGCCCATCCGCTGTAAAGTAAAACATGATTTTGCTCCGGTCAAAGGTGTATTCCACTTCGACGAGCTTCATCTCCAGCTTATGCGCCGCAATTTTTTGCAGGCAGATCTGAAATGCATCTTTTTCCTTGGCGTGGTTTTCCGCCACGATTTTTAAATCCTCGGACGTGGCGGTGCGAATGATCATTTTCAGAGGCTTTACGATCTGATCATCCGGCACCTCTCGGTTTTCCATTGCCACCTCGCCGCATTCAATGCCGCGCGCTGTTTCCACAATGACAGGATCGCCCTTGGAAAAGGGCTTGTCATCCGGGTCGAAGTAATATACTTTTCCAGCGCCCTTAAAACGGACGCCTACAATTTCGGCCATATATTTATAATTCCTCCGTTACATATCGATCTATCGTTCTTTCCCAGCGGCGCGCCTGAGCGTACTGCACAGCCGCGTGATGAGCAAATTTTGATTGGCGTTTCGCAGCAGGCTGCGGTTTAAGCTGCTGATTGCGTCGATTACGGCCAGAAGCCGCTCTTGCGTGAGCGCCCCTGCAAGGTAGGCTGCCGTTTCATCCGCCGGCTTCATCCCGCAGCTGATACGCGCCGCCTCCCGGAAGATCAGCGTCATGCGCACAAGGCACAGGGCGGTCAGATCTTTATCCTTTTCGAGCTTTCCGGTCAGAGAGAGCAGCGGGAATTCCGACGCGGCTGCCACCGCGCGCGCCATCTGGTCAGCGAGGTCGTTTGCCTTCTGCTCCTTTTTGCCCGCGGCGGCCGTGAGCTCCTGCGCGGGCGCATCCAGTGTAAACGTGGTCACACGGGAGAGGATGGTAGGCAGCATTTTGGTTTTGGAATCGCAGGTAAGCAGAAACACCGCATAGGCGGGCGGTTCCTCCAACACCTTGAGTAGGGCGTTCTGCGCCTGGGGGGACATCGACTGCGCGTTGAGCAGCAGATAGGCTTTATAGGGAGCCTCGTTCGGCAGGATAAACACATCCTCCCGCACCTCACGCACGGTTTCAATATGGAAGGAGCGGGCTGCTTCGCCGCCCTCCGCCTCCAAAATATCCGGGTGCGCCTGAGCTGCGGCTTTCTGGCAGGCGGCGCATTTGCCACACGGATGCTCACCGGGCGAAGTACATACCAACGCCTGCGCGATCAGGCGGGCCAGGGCTTTGCGCTCCTGCGCTGAGCCGCCCTCGATGAGGACAGCATGCGGGAACCGGCCCGCATCCAAAAGCTGTGCGATCTGCTTGCAAGCCTGCGGGCTTGCGCGAAAAGAAGCAAACTTCATAGCGCTCCCTTGCCTTACAGCTTATAAAACTGCGCCACATCCAGCACAAATACCGTTGCACCGCCGACCGTGATCTCGACGGGGGCGGACATGAGCGGCTCATTGATGTAGGTAGATGCGGGCTGGACGAGCTGCGTGCGCTTGCGGCTGAAGCGGCCGATCAGGTCGATCAGCTCGGAAACACGCTCATCCTCCACGCCGATGAGGAGCGTGACGTTTCCCGCCCGCAGGAAGCCGCCGGAGGTGGAGAGCTTGGTGGCGCTGAACTCCGCGCGGGTAATCTCAGAGAGCACGGCGTGGCTGTCATCATTATTGACAATTGCAACGACCAATTTCATAATAAAACCATCCTTTCACGAAATCGCTGGGATGTGAATCATTGGGGGAAACGAATGGGCCATCTAGCCCCACTCCATTATAATGCACCGCGCGCTATTTTACAACTTCAATCTCTAAAATACCAGATTGCGCCAGCAGGCCGGCGCATTCCGGGGTGATGCGTTCCCCCGGCATGATGGCGGGGATTGCGGGCGGGCAGGGGCATGCGGTTTCTGCGGCAATGCGGCCCTGCGCTTTGCACAGCGGGATCCGCACCCTTGGAGCAAGGAGCGCTTCACGGGGCGACGCCGCAACGGGCGGCGGGGCGGGCAGCAAAGAGGAGGGCGAAAAGGGCTCGCCCACAGGCATCGTTGCCAGCGCCGCACGCAGGCGGGCAAAGTCAGCCTCACTGTTGAAGGGGGAGAGCAGCAGGATCAGGAAGGCCTCATCCGCATATTCCGCTTCGATCCCCGCACTGCGCAGGTGAAGGGCGGCCCGCTTCCCGCTGACGCCCGCGTGCGCGGTGTTCCAAACGAGATGGAGCGGGTCGCACAGCCCTTCCGGCGGGAGGAAACCGAGCGCCTGGGCATAAGCGTTGAGTTCGTTTGCCTGGGCAGCCGTTTTGGCATAGGCGGCTTGCCCCTCCCCCTCCAGCCACGCGCGGCACAGGTCGAGCGAAAGCAGGATGGGGAAGGAAGGGCTTGTGGAGCCGAACAGCGCCATTGCATCTCGCACCTGGGGCAGATAGCGGCTGCTGCCAACCTGCAAATAAGCGCCGCCCGTGAGCACGGGTAGTGTTTTGTGCGCAGAGTCGGCACACATTGCGGCCCCTTGGGAAAGCGGGTGGAGCCTGCGGTCAAGGAAGAAAAGGTGCGCGCCGTGCGCGTTATCCACAATCACGGGCACATGATAGTTCCGTGCCACGGTGCAAATTGCATTTAAATCGCTCATCACGCCGTAATAATCCGGCGTGGTGAGGTAAATGGCCTTTGCATCCGGGTGCGTTTGCAGCGCTTTTGCTACATCATCCACCTGGATTCTCCCGGCAAGGCCGGGCCCGGCGTTTTGCCTGGGCCAAACCCATACGGGCGTAATGCCCAGCAGCGCCATCGCATTCACCGCGCTGCGGTGAACGGTGCGGCCCAGGATGACCTCCCCGCCCAGCGGCGCGGCAAGGCGCAGCATGGCCTGGATGCACAGCGTGCACCCGCCTGCGGAGAAAAACGTGCCCGCCGTGCCAAAGGCTTTTGCCGCCGCCTGTTCCGCCAACAGGGTGGGGCCTTCTGCGTCAAAAAGGCTACCGGTGGAGGGAAGCTCTGTCACATCGAAGCAGGGCATTTCCCCCAATGGGGCAAGGCAGTCCGCTCGGCCCTTGTGCCCAGGCATATGGAGGCTGACCTGTTCTGTTTGCCGGTGCCGCATCAATGCCTCATAAAGCGGGGCGCAAGCGCTCATCTGGGATCCCTACTTTCTGCTAAGGATTCAGATTGAGATCTTCCATCCAGGGGAGCGGAGAGCAGTTTCAGATTCCGCTCGATCACCTTCCTGCCGCGCCAGGCGTAGGCCCTGCCCTCGAGCGGGCCGTTTTCGGCAGCCGAGGCCTGAAAGGTATGAATGAATTCCGGCAGGGGCTGAATAGCCGCCCGCGCGTTCATCGGGCAGGTAGTCTGGCAGATGTCGCAGCCCCACGCACAGCCTGAGCGGCGGATGAGGGAGGATTCTTGTTCGCTGAGGTTGCCTTTTCGCTGCGTCAGAGCGGACATGCACTTGGATTGATCCAGCCCACCGGCGGTCAATGCCCCAGTGGGGCAGGCGGTGACACACCTCCCACAGCCAATGCAGGGGCGAATTTCATGCGGCGGGGCGTCAATCGGCAGCGTTGTGACGATCTCCCCAATGAATACCCAGGAGCCATAACGCGCATGAATCAAAAGGCCGTTTTGGCCGATGCACCCAAGCCCGGCCAGTGCGGCGGCGCGCACCTCCGGAATTGGGGAATTATCGGTAAAGGGCACGAATGCTTCTGCGGGAAACGCCTGCTCCAGGGCGGATACAGCGCGTTTGAGGTATTGCGGTACGATCTCGTGATAATCCCCCACCGCGGCATAGCGGGATAGGTTCCCGCCCCGATAGGCGGCCTCCTCCATCGCATAGGGGAAGAGCGCCACCAATATGGATTTCGCTTGCTCAGGCAGCCGCTCCTTTGCCTGGCATTCGAGAAGCTGGGGGCGCAGCGGTTCAAACGGGCAGCAGCCAAAAACCGGAATGCCGGCGCCGGATAAAATGGTTTCGATTTTTTGCAACTGTTCCATCGTACGGTTCCCTTTCTTCATATGTTTGTATACTTGTTATACGGTTTGGGATAAAGCGATCATCAAGGGCATCGTTAGAATGGAGAGGAAGGTGATCACGGCAACCGCTTTGGAAGCAAGCCCGGTATCGCGGCCGTATTTGGCGGCGAACATGACGGTGTTGTTCGCTGTGGGCGCGCTTGCGGAAATGATGCAGGAGGTCAGCAGCGCCCCCGTGATACCGCACAGGCGGAAAATCAGCAGCATGAGGGCAGGCAGCACAAGCAGCTTGAGCATGGCCGCCAAATAGATTTTTTTCTCCCGAAACATCGTTTTTAAATCCGTGTTGGCAAGATAGGTGCCGAACATAATCATTGCCATCGGTGTGTTCAGCCCGGCAATAAAGGAGATGGGGTCCGCCAGCACAACAGGCAGCTTTACCTCCAGCAGGTAAAGCGGTAGGCCAATGGCAACGGAGATCGTGCCCGGGTTGAACAAAAGCTTTTTCCAATTGAATTGCTTCCCACCGGACATCACGGCCACGCCGTGCGTAAAGCAGACAACATTGAAGGGAATCAGGCAGGCGGAGCAATAAAATACGCCGGGCGCGCCGAGCAGCGCCTGCGCCATGGGCAGCGCCATATAGCCGACGTTCCCATAAACACTCGCATAGCGGTAAATAGCGTTTTCCTCACGGTTTCCCCTGCGAAAAAAGGGGAGGGAGATCAAGATTGCAGCGCCATGCATGGCAAATCCGCAAACAGCGGAGATCAGCAGCGCGGTGGCGTTTTCCGCCGTCAGCTCCATGGAGAGGAAGGATTGTGTGATGATTGCGGGTGTAACAATGTAAAAAAGGAGGTCGTTCGTCATCCGAGCGGCCTTTTCCTGATAAAGTCCGGTTTTATCTGCAAAAAAACCGACGGCGATCATGATATATAAAATAAGCACCTGCTGCGCGGCAGTCGCCATATTTTCTAAAAACAAAACAATTCCCCGCTTTGCAAGAAGGATTCAAAATAAAAGAAAGGCGGGCTTTTGCCCGCCCCAGAGGTTATGTTTGTTAGGCGACATCTCCAACGTCAATTTTTCGCATTGCAAAGGCTCCTTGGATCAGGACAAATAGGATCAGCAGCGATGCCATCAGGTCGCACAGCTCAAAGGGGGATTGCGCGGCAAGCTGAGAAGAGCGGCCGATGATAACCATCACTAAGCGCGGCACAGAGCAGGCGAAGCCAAACAGGGCGGCCGGTAATCCATAGCCATACAGGCTCCACATAACACCGCGGTCGTCCACATGGGCGCAGATCCGTGCAAAATTCAGGAAGAACAGCAGCATCGCGGCGAGCATGAACAATTCCAGCAGGAGATCGGAGATGTTTTTAAAATTGATCGTGCGGGAGAAGCGGAAGATCATGCGGGCCATGATCCAGCACAGCGGTGCAACCGCAAGCAGCTTAAATTGAGAATAATCCAGCTTACCTGTGGCATAGTGATAACCAAAAAAGAGGAAGAACACGCAGCTGAGCACTGCGAACAGCACTTCAAAGATCAGGGCAAAGCCGCCGGTTTTGATGAGGTAAAGAAACAGGCTTGTATTCTGCTGCATCACAAGCGCGTTGCGCTCCGAGAGAATATTCAGGAAGTTTTCCGTTTGAGAAATGGCATCCACCACCAGCGAAACAGCGAAAAGAAGCGATACGATGCCAAGGCCGATATTTTTCCGTTTCCACAGCCGCACAGGCACATCTCCGCTCAAATAGGAGATTGCCACCAGCACAACCGTGAACACGGCGAGCAGAATATACAGCGCGGGAATTGTGGCGCTGTGGCCGGAATAAAAGCCGGTTTCCGGCTCGACCAGCCGCATCAGCTGATAGGTGCGCAGCGGCAGAATAGCCACCAGCCCCGCGGCGAAAATACAAAGAACAGCCATCATCGGGATGGATTCGAAACGCCCTTTGAGCTTGAGCTTCATAAATCAATCACTCCTGCTTTTTGATGCGGAACAAAACATTGCCGAATGGTTCCGCGTAAATAGGATATGCGCTGTATGGTTCGTGTTCAGGTTGTTTGCTCGATCTATCCGGGCTATACAAGCCGGCCGCCCGGCTCAGGCCGTCAGATCCGCTCCTCTGTGGGAACGTAAATCGAAGAGCGCGGCTGCGCCTCGGTACGCTGTGCGATCGGGGTATAGACGCCGGGCAGAGAAACGCTTTTGTAGGCCGGGCGAATGATCCGGCCGCCGCTGATGAGCTCTTCCATTCGATGCGCGGCCCAGCCAGCCATGCGCGCAACGGCAAATAGGGGGGTGAAGAGATCCACTGGGATGCCGAGCATCCGGTATACCAGGCCGGAATACAGGTCTACATTAGCGCACACCCGCTTTTTATTCCCTTTCTCACGGGCGAAAATTTCGGGTGTCAGCCGCTCTACCAGCTCGATGGAACGGAATTTTTCTTCAAACTCTGTGCCGGATGCGAATTTGCGGGCCCGCTCCTTGAGCAGAACGGCGCGCGGATCAGAGAGCGTGTAAACAGCGTGCCCCATGCCGTAAATCAGGCCGCTGTGATCCCCCGCCTGCTTATGGATGATGCGCTTGAGAAAATCGGCCACCTGGCCTTCATCCGTAAGATCGGATACCTCCTGCTCCAAGCAGTCCAGCATTTGGGTTACCTTGATGTTGGCGCCACCATGGCGGGGGCCTTTGAGGGAGCCAATGCCCGCGGCGATGGCGGAATAAGTATCTGTTCCGCTGGAGGTGAGCACCCGTGTGGAAAAGGTGGAGTTGTTACCGCCTCCGTGCTCCGCATGCAGCATCAGGCACAGATCCAGCAGCTTTGCCTCTTCATCGGTGAATTTCCGGTCAGAGCGGATGGAGTTGAGGATAAACTGAGCGGTGGTATGTTCCTTACGGATCGGATGGATGTACATGCTCTTATGATAATAATGCCGGCGTTTGACCTGATAGGCATAGCTCATAATGGTGGGCAGCTGGGCAACGAGCTGGATGGATTGCCGCAGCACGTTTTCAATGGAGGTATCATCCGGCTGTTCATCGTAAGAATAGAGGGCCAGCACACAGCGCGCCAGCTTATTCATGATATCCGGCGACGGCGCCTTCATAATCATATCCTCAATAAAGTCCTCCGGGAGCTCGCGGCACTGGGCCAAGGTCTGTGTAAAGGCCGTGAGCTGTGCCTGCGTGGGCAGCGTGCCAAACAGGAGCAGCCAGGCAACCTCTTCATAGCCGAAGCGGTTTTCCGCCTCGCAGCCATGCACCAGATCAAGCAGATCTATCCCGCGGTAAATCAGGCGGCCGGGCACCGGCACGCGCTCTCCGTCGCTGACATAATAGCCCTGCACGTTGCAAATGCGGGTAAGCCCCGCCATAACGCCCGTGCCATCTTGGTTGCGCAGGCCGCGCTTGACAGAATAACGCTCGAAGTCGGCGGGGTTGATGGAGTTATTTTTGCCAAGCTCCTTGCATAAATTGGAAAGAGAATCGTTGGAAAGGGGGGAGATATAGTTTGCCATTGGCATCACCGCTCTACAAAATATAATCGTTCATAATATTGTATATCGCTGACAGGGTAAAGTCAAGGTTTTCAATGGGAACCTGCATAGGCGGAATTGCGGGGAGACTCCTCCGCGCGCCGCCCCTGCGATTGGGAAAGGATGAGGAAAATGCGCAGATATGGAGTTTTATGCATGACACTACTGCTGATTATGGTGGTTACGCCGCTACTGGCGATGGGAGAGGGCGCCGCCCAAATTCCGGACAGCCTATCTGGCGGAAATTCCGCCGGAGAAGTGCAGAAGGGTCAGGCGGGGGAAGCGGGCACAATGAAGGTGCTGCGCGCTTCCAGCAACCGGGTGGAGACGATGAGCGATCTGGAATATGTGATCGGAGCGGTCAGTGCGGAAATGCCGCCGACCTACCACACGGAAGCGCTCAAGGCGCAGGCGGCGGCCTGCTACACCTTTGCGCTACGTAGCCGTAACGAGCAGCTGAAAAAGCCCGATGACGCGCTTTCCGGCGCTTATCTCAACGACGACAGCTCACAGCACCAGGGCTTTATCAGCAAGGAGGAGAGTCGGGAGAAATGGGGCGGCAAGTTCGACACCTATTATAAAAAAATCAGCGAGGCCTGTGAGGCGGTCGTCGGCAAAGCGATCGTATACAATGGGGAGCCGATCGTCGCGGCTTTCCATGCCATATGCAGCGGGCAGACGGAGAGCGCGCAGGTGGTTTGGGGGAAGGATTTGCCGTATCTCCAATCTGTGCAGAGCACAGGGGACCGGCTTTCGCCGGACTATGCTTCCACGCTTTCCCTCACAAAGGATCAATTCAGCACAATGGCCAAAAAGCTGGGCCAGGTTTCCCTGGAGGGCGACGCATCCAAGTGGTTTGCCAACCCGGAAACCTCCAAGGCGGGGACGGTCACTTCCATCACCATTGGCGGGCAAAAGGTGACCGGGCAGCAGGCGCGCGAGGCCTTTGGCCTGCGCAGCGCATGTTTTACCCTGGAATATAAAAACGACCGGTTCACCTTCCACGTCAGTGGCTATGGCCACTGCGTGGGGATGAGCCAGTACGGCGCGGATTATATGGCCCGGCAGGGCAGTTCCTGGGAGGAGATCATTCAGCATTATTATAAAGGGGCGGAGATCAAGGAACTGTGAGCCGTTACTGATCAGGCTTTGTCAAAACCTGTTCCAGCCGGCTCATCAGGCTTTTGCGTGCGCGGGAAAGCTTGACGCGCGCGAGCTTCTCCGAGCAATTGAGCAGGGTCGCCAGCTGGGCGGTGTTGCAGCCATACGCATATTTTAAAGTGAGCGCGTAGCGGTAATCGGGAGGCAGGCAGCGGATCACCTGCAAAATCGTTTCCTCCTGCTCCCGACGCAACAGCAACGCGTCCGGCCGGTTTTCCCGATCCTCCGGGTCGGAATCCAGCTCTATCATTTCCTCTAAAGAAGATTCCTCTTGGGCCTTGCCGCGCTTGCGCTTCATATCGTAGGAAATATTTTTGATGACCGTTATCAAAAATGCGATCGTTTTGTGCTCGTCTGACTCATCAATTTTATCCAGGCAGCTGATGATACGGATGAACGTTTCCTGCACAGCGTCCTCAGCCAGGTGCTCGTCAAACAGAATATTCTGCGCCGTGTATTTCAGGCAGCGTTCATATTGGTGGAAGAGGCGTTCAAATTTTTCACGCTCCTCCTGTGTGTCGATCATGGAAAGGTAAAGGGAAAGCACGCTGCCACCTCACTTGTTATCTGTGTAAAATCGTGGTGTCTGACAGGCCGCTTCGCAATCGTTTTGGCATGGATTATTTTAGCATGCTTCCCGGGAGAAGGCAAGTTTCGAGCGGAATAAATCCAATTCGACCAGTTTTGGGGACAGAACAAGGGCGCGCTGCAAATGGTGGACATACCTGTTTTGCAGCGCGCCCGTTTTGTGGCACAATATATTAAGCTTTTTTGCTGAGAATCCGGGCAGAGTTCAGCACAGCGAGAATCGTAACGCCCACATCGGCAAATACGGCCGCCCACATGCCTGCAAGGCTCAGCGCGCCAAGCACGAGCACGACGCCTTTTACAAGGAGCGCAAACGTGATGTTAAAGCGGATGATCCGCATGCAGCGGCGGAAGAGAACGATTGCCTGCGGCAGCTTAGAGGGCTGGTTATTCGTTAAAACGACGTCGCCCGCCTCAATGGCAGCATCCGTGCCGAGCCCCATCGCAACGCCCACATCCGCGGCGGCAAGCACAGGGGCGTCATTAATGCCGTCGCCGACAAAGGCGGTCACGCCGCTCTCCCGTTTGATCTGTTCCAGGATTTCCAGCTTTTCCTCCGGCAGAAGGCCGGCGTGGTATTCGGTAATCCCACACGCAGCGGCCGCATCCCTGGCCGCTTCCTCATGGTCGCCTGTGAGCATGACGATCCGGTTGACACCCAGCGCACGCAGCTGCTTGACCGCAAGGGCGGAATCTTCACGCAGCTTGCCAGAAACAGAAACGGCCCCTAAAAGCTGCCCGCTGCGTGCAACATATACCATCTCATCCGGCAGCATGGAGGTGTTCACTCCATGTGCCTGCATGAGCCGCTCTGCACCGCAGAGGATTTCTTCCCCATCCACAATCACGCAGGTGCCGCCGCCAGGCGTTTCAGAAAAATCACTGATCCGGGTTTCGTCAATCGCTCCAAAAGCCTCAACGATTGATCGGGCGATCGGATGGTTGGAGCGGTATTCGGCGAGCGCGGCCGCCTCTAAAACCGCTTGTTCGGAAACACCGTTTACCGTGGCGATATGGGTGACGGTGAATTGATCGGTGGTGAGAGTGCCAGTTTTATCAAATACGACGGCTCCCGGCTTTTCCAGGGTTTCGATATAGCAGCCGCCTTTGACGAGAATCCCGCGTTTGGAGGCGGCGCCAACCCCTGCGAAGAAGCCCAGCGGAACGCTTAACACAAACGCGCACGGGCAGGAGGCCACGAGGAACACGAGCGCGTTATGCGCCCATTCCTTCCAATCGCCGCCGAGCAGCGGGGGAACGATGGCGAGCAAGGCCGCCAATACCACGACGACGGGCGTGTAAATCTTTGCAAATTTGGTGACAAGCCGTTCCGCGGGCGCTTTGCGCTGGGCGGCATTTTCCACCATATCGATAATCCGGGAGGCGGCGGACTGTGCATAGGAGTTGACGACCCGCATCGTTAAGGTGCCGGAGCCATTAATCATGCCGCTGAGCAATTCAGATTCTGGCCCGGCGTTTTGCGGGGCACTTTCGCCAGTAATGGCGGAGGCATCCACCGTGCTTTCACCGGAAAGCACCACGCCGTCGAGCGGGACGCGCTCAAAGGGCAAGATTTGCAGCGTTGCGCCCACTTCCACCGCCTGTGCGGCAACCTGCTGCGTGGCGCCGTCCGGCAGCAGGAGATTGGCGGTATCCGGCCGGATTTCAGACAGCGCGGCGATCGATTTGCGGGAGCGGCCGACTGCATAGTGCTCAAATAATTCCCCTACACCAAAAAAGAGGGTAACGGCGGCCGCCTCCGCAAAATCACCCATAAAAGAGGCCGCAACCACGGCGATGGTGACGAGCAGATGCTCATCCAGGCTGATGTGGCGCAGGCTCTTGACGGCGGCTGCAAAAACTGGCCAGCCGGCGAGCAGAATGCTCGATACGAATAGGATAGGAGAAAGGATGGCCGGAACCGCAGAAATTTCCCGGCAGAGATAGGCTGCCACGAAGCATATGGCCGCGGCGATCACGGTGCCAATCTGCCATTTGCCTTCCGCTTCGCCATGTGTATGGCTGTGGCCCTGTTCCGTATGGGCTCCGGCCTGATCGCTGGAAACTTCAACGGCCACGCAGCCCGGCTCCACACGGCTGATTTCCAGGTTGATCCGGTCTGCCAATGCGCGGGGCTCGCCCTCTGCTTTCAGGGTCAGGGTAGCGGTGGGGAAGCTTACGCTCACCTCGGAAAAAGCGTCAATCGCGGAGAGCCGTTCTTCGATTTTGGATGCACAGCTTGCACAATCCAGGTTGTTCAGTTTATACTGCCTGCGGTTTGTCATAAGGAGATCGCCCCTCTCTTGTGTAAAATATGTTGTAGCCCTGCGGCAAAGATGGAATGGACGTGCTCGTCATCCAGCGCGTAATACATTGTTTTGCCATCTCGCCTGGGGCGGACCAGGCCGGCGGTGCGCAGGATGCGTAGCTGGTGAGAAATAGCGCTTTGCCCCATGCCCAATAGCTCCGCCAGGTCGCATACGCACAGCTCATGGTCGAGCAGGGCGCTGAGGATGCGGATGCGCGTGCTGTCGCCAAATACCTTAAAAAGCTCGGCCACATCGTAGAGGACTTCTTCATTCGGCATTTGTGCACGCGTGCAGGCGATGATATCCTCATGTGTTTCCGGCTCAGCACAGCAGTATTCCGGCATTTCAGACGGTGTGAGCAAAGCGGCTTGTTTGGGTTCCATACGGCTAGCCTCCTCCTATCAAATAAACCATTGCACAATACATCATATGAACAACTATTCATATGATGGTTTTAATATATCCCAATCGAAGGAGAAAGTCAAGCAGGAAGGCGGATTTTTTTGAATGATTTTTTGTTGAATCACTTTTTGAGAAGGAGAATATCAGAAATCGGGCCGGTCCCCGTGCCCTCCGTTTTGCTTGTGGATTGCAGGAAGCTGTGATATAATAGCGTCAAACGAGTCGTTTGACGCATTGGAAAAATGCCTGTCGGCGTGAAACGCCTCCTGCCGCTGAGCGGCAACGCTATTTTGAAAAGCATTGTAAAGATAACTCAGATATATTATATTCATCAATTGCCGGTTTGAACCGGCATTAGGGAATAGGGGACGGAATATGCCTGTATTAAAGCAAGCAAAACGCATCGTCGTCAAGGTGGGCACCTCCACGCTGACCTATGAGACGGGAAAAACAAATATCCGCCGGATGGCAAAGCTCGTAAGTGTGCTGTCTGATCTGCTTAACTCCGGGATGGAGGTTGTGCTGGTGACAAGTGGCGCAATCGGTGTTGGCGTTGGGAAGCTCGGCCTGCGCGAGCGGCCGGAGGATACGCCGGGCCGCCAGGCGGCGGCAACCGTGGGGCAATGCGAGCTGATGTTTATGTATGATAAGCTTTTCGGCGAGTATGGGCACACTGTGGGCCAACTGCTCATCACACGGGGGGATATTGAAAATGAATGCCGGAAGACCAATCTGGTGAATACCTTTGAAAAGCTCTTCGCCTACGGTGCGATCCCAATCGTTAATGAAAACGACAGCGTAGCCGTGGAGGAGATTGTATTCGGTGACAACGACAGCCTTTCGGCGATCGTTGCGCGGCTTGTGCAGGCGGACGCTCTGATGATTCTCAGCGATATCGACGGCCTGTACGACAGCGATCCGCACAAGGATGCGGATGCCCGTCTGATTCCGGTGGTGGATGAGATTGATGACAGGATCCGGGCATTGGCCGGCGGCAGCGGAACGCAGCGCGGCACCGGAGGCATGGTGACAAAACTGCATGCCGCAGAGCTTGCCACAGAGGCAGGGATTGATACGATTGTGATGAACGGCGACGCGCCGCAGGATTTATATAAGATATTGGAGGGCCGCCAGATCGGCACCTTTTTTAAAGCGAGGAGGAATCGGGAATGACCGCATTGGAACAATTAGGGCAGCGGGCAAAGCAGGCGGAGCGTTTTTTGCGCACGGCTTCCACTGCTAGTAAAGATCATGGCCTTGCCCAAATCGCGGATGCTTTGCTGGAACATACTGCTGCGATTTTGGAGGCAAATGCGAAGGATCTTGCCAACGGGGAGCAGGCGGGCATGAGCCCGGCTTTGCTTGACCGTCTCCGCCTGGATGAGGCCCGTATTGCGGGGATGGCGCAGGGGGTGCGGGAGATTGTTGCCCTGCCGGACCCGGTGGGCAAGGTGCTCTCCGGCGGGAACAGGCCGAACGGCTTGCAGATTGTAAAGGTGGCGGTGCCCCTCGGCGTTGTGGCAGTGATTTTTGAGGCGCGCCCCAATGTAACAGCCGACGCCGCGGCGCTGTGCTTGAAATCCGGCAATGCGGTGATCCTGCGCGGCGGCAAGGAGGCGATCCATTCCAACCAGGCGATTGCTGCTGTGATGCGCGCCGCGCTGGAGCAGGCGGGCCTTCCGCAAGATTGCATCCAGCTCGTGGCGGATACGTCGCGCGATTCCGCCAATGAGCTGATGCGGCTCAATGCGTATGTGGATGTATTGATCCCCAGGGGCGGCGGCGGGCTGATCCGCGCGGTGGTGGAGCATGCGACGGTGCCGGTGATTGAAACGGGCGTGGGCAACTGCCACATCTATGTCGATCAGGCGGCAGATCTTGAAATGGCGGCGGAGATCGTTTTCAATGCGAAAACCTCTCGTCCCTCGGTGTGCAACGCATGCGAGAGCCTTTTGGTGCACCGCGGGATTGCACAGCAGGCGCTGCCGCTGATCAAGCGCAGGCTCGATGAGAAGCAGGTGATTCTGCGCGGAGATGAAGCGGCCCGTGCGATCCTGCCCGGCATTGAAGCCGCACAGGAGGCGGACTGGAGCACGGAATATTTGGATTATATTCTGGCGGTAAAGGTTGTCGGCAGCATCGAAGAAGCGATTGCACACATCGGCCGCTATGGAACCGGGCACAGTGAATGCATTGTGACACAAAATTACAGCGCTGCGGAGCAATTCCTCAACGAGGTGGATGCGGCTGCGGTTTATGTGAATGCATCCACCCGGTATACGGATGGCGGAGAGTTCGGCTTTGGAGCGGAGATCGGCATCTCTACCCAAAAGCTGCATGCGCGCGGCCCGCTTGGGCTCAGCGAGCTGACCAGTGTGAAATATAAGATTTACGGTGCAGGGCAGGTTCGCTAGCCGGAACTGCGCTGCGATCAAAACAGGAGGATTTGCCCATATGGATACAAAAGCAAGGCCGTCCCGTAAAAAGAGAAGGTCCTGGGCGTTCCCGCTCGGGTTGCTCGTTATCGTGCTGGTGGTTGCCGGCGTGGTGGCAATCGTCGGCGCAGGCGTAAGCGGCGTCAAAGGTGTTGTGGAGAAGCGCGAGAATGCGATGAAAGAGGAGTATCAGAAGTTCATTGCCCCCGTCATTATGAATGACCCTTCGCCCTTCGACGATCTGAGCCAGGCGGATATCGGCCAGCTGATGGAGGCTGCCATATGGTCCCTGCTGCGCAGCGATCCCGACCCGGATCGATATCCGTATGAAGAGGGCGGCTATATGGTCATCCCGCAGGCGGATGTGGAAAAACAGTTTGAATACCTGTTTGGCACTGAGGTGAAGCCGCAGCATGCGACAATTACCGGCTATGGCTATGAATTCCCCTATGACGCGGCAACGAAAACCTATCATATCCCGGTTGCAGGTGTTGACCAGCTCTATACGGCGCAGATTTATGAGATTGAGAAGAAGGGCGCAACGACCTACCTGACTGTCGGCTATATCGCCGGTGGGCAGTGGGTACAGGATGCAAATGGAGATATTGTGGCCCCTGAGCCGGATAAATATATGAAGATCACACTGCGTGAAAAAGGCGAATCCTATTATATCAGCGCAATTCAGGCAACCGATCCGCCGGAAACGGCAGCCACCAAGGCGCAACCGTCTGAAACGGAGGGAGAAACGGTCAGCGAGGCTCCTACCAGCGCTGAAGCGGATTCTTCCACAGCGGCGGCTACAACTGCCGTGTAAAATGGTTATAGCGGATGTCTATGTATAACAGCGGTCCTCTTCCAACCGTAGGAAGAGGGCCGATTATCGTACTGCGAGCTGGGCTGTGCGCCGCCCAGCCAGCTGCGGGGAGTTGATCGTATGCTTAAGTTTTTCTTTATCCTTCTATATGTGCTAACGATCCTAAGCGTCATTTTTTTTGAAAGGAAACAGCCGAACGAGGCATTGATGTGGGTGCTGATCGTCAGCTGTGTGCCGTATGTAGGGCTCCTATTTTACTTGGCGTTCGGGAGCACGTCCGCCATCAAGACAACCCGCTATTTTCGCAGCAAGAGGCTGCAGGCGAACCTGCCGCCCTTGGAGAGCTGCGCTGAGCGGCATATTGATACCATGGGCGGAATTGATGCCGATGTGGCGCGCTTTAATTACCATTATAACGACGCGCCGCTGTGCGTCTATGATCAGGCTGCTTTTTATACAAGTGGGAAAAGTCATTATGAACAGCTGTTTGCCGATATCAGAAGTGCACGAGAAAGCGTTTATCTGGAATTTTATACAATCCAAAACGACGGGGTTGGGCAGGCACTGCTCTCCCTTCTAACGCAAAAGCAGGAGCAGGGTGTGGAGGTGATCGTCCTGTGCGACTTTATTGCCAACCTTTCCACGCCGGCATCCCTGTTCCGGCCGCTGAGGCAGGTGGGCGGAACGGTCAAACGGCTGAAGCCCTATCTCAGCCATTTTAGGAGCCATCGGAAGATTGTGACGATTGATCGTAAAATTGGCTATATCGGCGGTATGAATATCGGGAGCCAATATGCGAACGGTGCGAAGGTCAAAAATCCTTGGCGGGATACGCAGGTTCGCCTCACAGGGGATTGTGTGCACGCGCTGGAAAATGAGTTTCTTCTGGATTTGTCAACCGCCCTGAATGGGCGCGAATTTCAGCGAAAATATTCCAACCTTCGCCTGAGGGAGGTGAACCTGCCCGGGAATGAAAAAAAACTTTGCCAGTTTGTGACCGGCGGCGTAGATAATGATAAAGAGAGTGTCAAGATGTGCTATATGAGTATGATTCGCTCCGCACAGCGGCAAATTCGGATTCAAACGCCGTATTTTATCCCAGACTGCTCCATTCTCGATGCATTGAAAACCGCAGCGGCCTCCGGTATTAAGGTTGAAATGATGATTCCATCCGTCAAAGCCAACTTTTTCCTGGATCCCATCACCAATTATTTTGCTGCGGAAATGATGGAATATGGGGCGCACGTTTATAAATACAACGGGTACATCCATGCCAAAACCATGGTGATAGACGATGAAATTTGCTGTGTCGGCTCCGTCAATATGGATATGCGAAGCCTTTTGGTGGATGATGAGATCTGTGGAATCTTTTATGAAAATGGGCTGGTGCGGGAATACAATGCGATCTTTGAAGAGGATTTGACGCATGCAAAGGAGTACTTACCGGAGGATTTTGCAAAGCGCAGCGCCTGGACGAAGCTCTCAGAGCGGATTTTTATGCTGTTTACGCCGCTGATGTAGCGGCTGGCCATGATATGAAAAAACCGTAGGATAACGCTTCTTACTTGGCATGAAAGAAGGGGGAGCGCCGCTGGTAGAATGCGGCGCTCCCCTTTTATCAGTTATTTACTTGGCGATCAATCCAACTTGTTGCGCTCCTGGACGAGCTTCATGGAGATATCGAAGGCCTTGACGGAGTGCGTCAACGCGCCGATGGAAATGATATCCACGCCGGTTTCTGCAACGGGACGCAGCGTTTCGAGCGTGATGCCGCCGGAGGCCTCGAGCAAGGCTTTTCCATCCGCCATCTGCACGGCCTCGCGCATCCGTTCAAGCGGCATATTGTCCAGCATAATGATCTCCGCACCCGCGCGCAGGGCTTCGGCCACCTCATCGAGATTGCGGGTTTCCACTTCGATTTTTACCATATGGCCGAGCTTCCCACGCAACAGGGTGATCGCGTTCGTGATGCCGCCGGCCGCATCAATGTGGTTATCCTTGAGCATCGCGCCGTCAGAGAGGTTGTAGCGGTGGTTTTTGCCGCCGCCGCAGACGACTGCATATTTTTGCAGGGAGCGAAGACCAGGCAGTGTTTTGCGGGTGTCGGTAATCGATGCGCGCGTGCCCTCTACAAGCCTCACGGCCTGCGCTGTGGCGGTGGCGATGCCGGACATGTGCTGGATGAGGTTGAGCGCGGTGCGCTCGCCCTTGAGCAGCATGGCAGTGCTGCCGCTGAGCTCTGCGATGATATCGCCCTTTTGGAGTGCGTCGCCATCCGCATGGAAGCACTGGGTGCGGAAGGATGGATCGAGCAGCTCAAACACGCGCAATGCGACCGGCAGGCCGCAGAGAACACCGTCCGCCTTGGCAAGGAAGCGGGCCTTGCCCGCCTGATCCGGCGGAATCAGATAGTCCGCCGAGGTGTCAATATAATTAATATCTTCACGGATCGCCTGGCGGATCAGGTCGTCGATATAAAACTGAGGGAGCATCATGAGGAACCCATCCTTTCTGTCACACAAAACAATCGGTCTGAACTAATTCCCGTTTTTTAACCTTCATCCACTTCACGCAGGATGATGGAGGCCACCGTGGCGAGGCTCAGCGCCTCGCAGTAATCGCGGGTGACGGCGAAATGGCCGCTTTTCAGGCGACGGCGGATTTCTTCCACCCGCCTGAGCCCGGTGTGGACAGCCGTTGGGTTGGGAATGACGAAATAGGCGCGCTGCATGATATCACGGATTTCCGTGCGAAGCCCGTGCGGCAGGGGGGCGCCATCGAATTGCGGCGGGTCAATCTGTGCGGGTGCCTCCACCTGCAGATAGCCCTTCTCCATACAGCGCAAAATATCCTCCGCCGCGTGGCGGCCGAACACGAGCGCCTCCAGCAGGGAATTGCTGGCCAAGCGGTTGGCCCCATGTACGCCGGTGTTGGAGCATTCTCCGGCGGCATACAGGCGCGGCACAGCCGTGCGCCCGGTAAGATCTACCGCGATGCCGCCCATAAGGTAATGCTGGCAGGGAAATACGGGGATTGGATCCTGCGCAATGTCTACTCCCTCCTCCAGGCAGCGCTTGGAGATGGCGGGGAAACGGTTATATAAAAAGTCGCGGTCCTTATAGGTGATGTCGAGGAAAAACTGGTTGCTGCCTGTGCGGCGTGATTCCAGGATGATCGCGCGGGAAACAACATCGCGCGGGGCGAGCTCCAGCCGGTCGTCATAGTGGGACATAAAACGCTTTCGCTCGCAGTTGAGCAGATAAGCGCCCTCCCCACGAACCGCCTCACTGATAAGGAACTGCTCGCGCTCCTTTTCCGAATGGAAGGCTGTGGGGTGGAACTGGACGTAGCTTAAATTTTTGATCTGGGCGCCGAGCTCATATGCGAGGCGGATGCCGTCGCCCGTTGCAATGGCGGAATTGGTGGTGTAGCGGTAAACACGGCCGATGCCGCCTGTTGCCAGAATGCAGTAGCTGCAAAAAACGCTGCCCGGCTCCTCGCCGCACAGCAGATCCAGCCGGAAGCCGCCGCGCACCTGCGCCATCTCGCACACAGTGGTGTTTTCCACAAGCTCGATGTTTGGGCGCTGCCGCACCTGGGCCAAGAGCTTAATCACGATTTCATAGCCGGTCTGATCCTTATGGTGCACGATCCGGCGGCGGGAATGGCCGCCCTCCAGCGTTTTTTGCGGGCGGCCATCCGGCGCCTTGTCGAAATCCACGCCGAGCTCCATAATCCGGCGCACGTCGTCCGGCCCTTCATGGACGAGCACGTCCACACTCGCAGGCGTGTTTTTATGGCCGCCTGCAATCATTGTATCCTCATAGTGCAGGTCAAAGCTGTCGTTCTCAAAATCGAGCACAGCCGCTACGCCCCCCTGGGCGAGGGAACTGTTTGAGAGCGTGTCCTCCCGCTTGGAAAGCATCAAAATCTGCTTGCTTTCATCAAACTGAAGCGCGGCGTAAAGCCCGGCGACACCGCAGCCAGCGATGATGACATCATATTTTTGTTTTTTCACCATTCTTTTGGCATCTCTTTTCCCACGCGGCGGTCAGCCGCCGTATTTGAGCATATTGTCGAGGCTGCGTTTCGCGGCCTTGCGTAAAGGTTCTTCCAGCACGATTTCCTCCCCGCCTGCGCCGGTGACCGCCAGATAAACATCCTGTAGGGAGGTCATTTTCATATCCGGGCAGATGAGCTTATCTCCACGCAGCTGATAGAAATGCCGCTTGGGGTATTTTTGAATCAAATCATTGTATACACCGCATTCCGTGCCGAAGATGATATCCTCCTGCCCGTTTTGCAGGGCATAGTCGATGATGGCACTGGTGGCGCCGACCATATCCGCATGCTGGAGGGCCTCCGGCGGGCATTCGGGGTGCATGGCGAGCTTGGCGCTCGGGTGCTGGGCCTTGGCACGCAGCACATCCTGCTGCGTAATGCTGTTATGTACCGGGCAGCAGCCGTCCCAGAGAATAATTTCTTTCTCCGGGCATTGTTTGCGCACCCACGCGCCCAGGTTTTGATCCGGAATAAAAAGGATTTTGCGCCCGGGCAGCGCATGGACGATCTTCACTGCGCTCGACGAGGTAACGCACACATCGCATTCCGCTTTGAGCGCGGCGGTCGTGTTGATATAAGCGACGACCGTAACCTCCGGGTTCTCCTCACGGAAGGCGCGCACGCGCGCAGGCGTGATCTGCTCCGCCATCGGGCAGGTTGCGCGTTTTTTCGGCAAAACCACTGTTTTTTCCGGGGATAAAATTTTAACGGTTTCCGCCATAAAGCGCACACCGCATAGAACCACGCGCTCATCCTGGTAGGCGGTGGCAGCCTTGGCGAGGGCGTAGCTGTCGCCGCACACATCGGCAGCCGCGAGAATTTCCGGCGCCTGATAGGTGTGCGCGAGAATCAGTGTGCCGCTTTTTTCTTTCTCGCGCGCCAAAAGACGCATCAGTTCTTCCTGCTTCAAAGAAGTCCCCCCATTTTACAAGGAAGCCGCGAGCGCCGCAGGCGGTTTCCCATCCGATATCGTTTCATTTTATTGTACCACCATTTTCTCCCGCGTACAATATTTTTCAAACGTTATTGCATAAAAAAACAAAGTGGGATATGATACAAATGACCGGCCTAACCGGCCGGAAAGATCAGGGAAAAGGGGCACAGGCGGTTTTCTCTTTTGCGCCGGAAAATACGGCGCTGCAAATACCACGGCGAGTGGGAAAGGATGCGGTCATTTTTATGGCTTATTTTGAAAATATAGAGCGCCCGGAGCGCGCATTGCTTGTCAGCGTGGATACGGGTGCGTTTGACGCGCAGGCATCCATCGACGAGCTGGAGGAGCTCGCGCACACGGCGGGCGCGGAGGTGCTCGCAAAAATGGTGCAAAAGCGCGACACGCCGGATGCAGCTACTTTTATCGGCTCCGGCCGGATCGCGGAGATTAAAACTTTTTGTTGCGATAACGAAGTGGATCTGCTGATTTTTGACAGTGAACTGACGCCCTCCCAGCAGCGCAATATTGAGAAGCTCACGGATGTGCGCGTGATTGACCGGACGATGCTGATCCTGGATATTTTTGCCGCGCGCGCCCGGTCGAGCGAGGGCAAGCTGCAAGTAGAGCTTGCACAGCTCAAATATGCTCTGCCGCGCTTGGGCGGCAAGGGCACGGAGCTCTCCCGCCTGGGCGGCGGCATCGGCACGCGCGGCCCGGGTGAAAGCAAGCTGGAAAGCGATCGCAGGCATATCCGGCGGCGGATCGGCGCGCTGGAAAATCAGCTCGAAATTATGGAGCGCAGGCGCGCCCGTCTGCGGGAGCGGCGCAATAAAAACGGGGTGGAAACGGTGGCAATCGTCGGCTACACCAACGCCGGGAAATCCACCCTGATGAATACGCTCACCCATGCGGGCGTGCTGGCGGAGGATAAGCTCTTTGCAACGCTCGACCCCACCGCCCGCGCCCTGACCCTGCCGGATGGGCGCACTGTTATGCTCATTGATACGGTCGGCCTGGTGCGCAGGCTGCCCCACCAGCTGGTAGAGGCCTTCAAATCCACATTGGAGGAGGCCGCGAGTGCTGATGTGATCCTCAATGTGTGCGACGCTTCCAGCCCGGAGTGTGCCGAGCATCTGGAAGTGACGGCGAAGCTGCTCGACGAGCTGGGATGCGCCGGGAAGCCGGTGGTTTCCGTAATGAATAAATGTGATTTGGCGGGCGACGTTTACAATCTGCCCTCCATCGGGCATACGGTGATGGTTTCGGCCCTGTATGGCAGGGGGATGGAGCAGCTGCTCGATGCGGTTGTAGCCGCCCTGCCAGCCTCCCGCCGCAGGGTGGAGCTCCTGCTGCCCTTTGATATGGGCGCTTTCGCCGCGCGGCTGCGCAGGGAGGGGGTCATCCATAGGGAAGAGTACCGGGAAAACGGGCTTTATTTGGAGGCGACGGCGGACCTTGCACTGTTGGAGCAGGTGAAGCAATATATTCTCCCGTGAATGGTTAAGGCCTACTGGATTAGGGCTGTCTGGCTTAGGAAGGAGAATGGAAGAGGATGGATCTTTATAAAATCAATCCCAAAAGCATCTGGTATCATGGCCCCAATATGCGTTTTTCCCTCCTGCGGGTAGGGAGCACGGTCACGCTGGATCGAGCGCTGGCGGAAGCATTTTCGCACAAGCCGCCGTTGCTCTCCTGTGAGGAGGACGGCACGATTTTGCATAATGGCCGCAAAAGAGGATTTCTGTATATCATAGACGAACCGGTTGATGCGGCAAAAGACCTGATTGCGCATCCGCGCACAACGCTTGCGCCGGGTGCGGAGTTTCTGACGCGGCGGCCTTTGCACGTGCGCATGATCGCAGAGCTCGGAAGGCCGAACAGGGCGGCGCGCAAAAAGATGAAGCGCCGCTGGAAAGAGCGCGTGAAAAAGTGTGGCTGATAGGATTTAAGTGGAGCGGCCTGCAACCTCTCTGCGTATCTTTTATCAAAAAACCGCCCTGCGGGGAAGCGTCTGTCTGGACGCTCCCCGCAGGGCGGTTCTGATTTGGTTTATTTTTGCTCTATTAAAATCCAAAGGGATTGAAATAGGTGTTGGTTGTGGGAGTTTCCGTTGCTTCGCTGGAGGAGGAAGAGCCCTTATCCTCCACGAGTTTTACCTTTACATCGAATTTGGAGGTTTTGTAGTTATTGTCAATCCGGCACAGTGTCAGGGTGAGCGTATCGCCAACCTTGCTCTCTTCAATCAGCTCCAGGAGCGTGTTGGAGTTATCAAGGTTTTTGCCATTGACAGCGATAATCATATCGCCCGCTTTGGCGTTTGTGTTGGCAAGATCGCTGTCGGAGCCGATGCTCTTGATGACCAGCGTGCCGGCCGGAAGATCCGTAAGCTGGACGATCATGCGGTAGCTGGATTGCTGGCTGGCCGCGTAATAGGTGACGCCGAGCTTCGGCCTGCCGGGCACGTAGCCGTTTGCGATGAGCTTATCGACGATCTCCTTCGCGGAATTGATCGGGATGGCGAAGCCAATGCCCTCATAGCCCTCCGCGATTTTGGAGGAATTGATGCCGATGACCTGGCCGTACATATTGACGAGCGCGCCGCCGGAGTTGCCAGGGTTGATTGCCGCGTCGTGCTGGATGCATTTCATCGGATACCCGATCTCACTGCTGATAGGGCGGTCGATCGCGGAGACAAAGCCGCCGGTGAGTGTGCCAAAAAACTCTGTGCCAAGCGGGTTGCCGATGGCGAAGACCTGCTGGCCCGCGGCAAGCTTGGAGGAATCCCCGAAGGTGGCGGCCTGAAGGCCGGAGGCCTTGATGCGCAGCACGCCCACATCAGAGCGCTCATCGTATCCGACCACGTCGGCATCATAAGAGGTGCCGTCTTCCAGCTGCACAGTGGCTTTGACATTGTTGCCGCTGATCACATGCGCGCAGGTGATAATATAGGTGTATTTGCCGGTTTTATCTTCCCCCATGATGATGCCCGTGCCTTCCCCGGATTCATTTTGGCCTTGGCCCATCATGTTATTCTGGGTGGTTTCTGATACGATGACCCCTACGATCGAGGGCTTTACCTTTTTGGCGACCTCCTCAGCAGTCAATTCGCCTTTTTCGTTGGTAGAGGATTTGCTGTCGGGCGTTTCCTCGATGGCAAGGGTTGGGCCGTTCGGATTGGTGGCCTTGTTGCCGGAGTCGCCGTCATCGTCCCGCGTCAACCCGATAGCGATGCCGATGCCGGCGGCAACAAGCGCGATGCAGAGGATCACAATCAGCACAATCAGCCCGGTTTTCTTCTTCTTTTTCGGACCGTTGCCATCCTGTCCCCCACCGCCCGCAGGCGCCTGGTTGTATTGGTAGGGCGATTGATAGGGCTGCTGCCCCTGCTGGTTCTGAGAAGAGCCGCCCTGCTGATAGTAACCGCCCGCCCCGAAGGAACTCTGATAAGGGGGCTGCTGCGTATAGGGCGGCGTTTGATCCTCGTTGTTTTCTATGTGCATATCATGTGCGCTATCCGTCTGCTTTGCATCCGGCCCGGTGCCGTTATTCTTGTTATCCCATTCATCCATTGTGAATGCCTCCTTGTTTGAGTGCTGCTTCCAGAATAAAAGGTTCCTTTCGCTATTGTGTCACGGCTGTATGAACAGTTTTTAAACATTATTGAAAATAATTTTGACTGATTAAAGTTCTCTAAAATAATTTCCCGTATTGCAGCGGCAGCCAAAAGACAAACTCGGTATACTTGCCTTCTTCACTTTTTGCGGTGATTTGCCCGCCGTGCATTTCAATGATGCTTTTTACAATATAGAGGCCGAGCCCCGCACCCTTGACATCGAAGCTGCGGGATTTATCCACCTTATAAAACCGCTCGAAGATCCGGTTGATTTCCTCCGAGGAAACACCCAGCCCGGTATTGCGGATGCGGACGATGACCTTCTCCGAATCAGAGAGGACGGAGGCTGTAATCTGCCCGCCCTCTTGTGTAAATTTTACCGCGTTGTCGATCAAATTATACAATACCTGATGGATCATATCGGGATCAGCCTCAACGGTGACGCTTTTCATCTCCTCCAGGCCGGCAATTTCGATCTTTTTGCGCTCAATGCTCTGCTCAAAGAGCAGGAACACCTGAAACAGCTGTGCGGAGATGTCGAATTTGCTCGGCTGGAGCTTTAGCTCGCCCGCCTCGATTTTGGACATATTGAGCATTGTCATAACCAGGCGCGAAAGCCTTTTTACCTCGGCGGAAACAATCTCTAAATAGTGCTTTTGCTGATCGGGCGGGATGGTGCCGTCGAGCATGCCGTCGATAAAGCCGCCAATGGTGGTCATCGGCGTTTTCAATTCATGCGATACGTTCGCAACGAAGCTCCGGCGGGAGGATTCGAGCACCGCGAGCGCTTTGGCCATGGAGTTCAGGGCGCTGGCAAGCTCTGAGAGCTCCTCGCCGCTCCCATGCGAGTCAACCCGGTAGGAGAAATCCCCACGCGCATAGCGCTTTGTGGCTGCGCTCATCTCGCGCAGAGGGCGGATGAGGTTATAGGTGAGCACATAAACTGCCACAAATGCGAGCAGCAGCGCCATCAGCGCTGAAAAGAGGAACATTTTAAAGATATTCCATAGATATGGCCCGAGCCCTGAGGAGGTGGGCTTGGTGGCAAACACCAAGGCAACCGGCTCGCCGTTTACGATGACCGGCTCGCCGATGATGAAATGGGAATCACTGTATACGCCCTCCAGGGTGCCCGCACGGATATATTCCTTTTGGATCGTTTTTTGCACAACCTCTTTGGGAAAATGCATCCCATCGTGGATGGGGCAGGAGCTTGCGTTCACTTCCTGCATCTCGGGCGTAAAGAGATCCTTGCACAGGATCACGGAGCCATCGAGGTTGCAAATGAACACATCCGCCTCAATGGCGGAGGAGACGAGCGTGAGTGTATTGCACAGGATTGCAACAGTGCCCTTTCCATCCCTGTCGAGCTGCCCCGCGCCGAGGAGATCGGCCGTTGTGGAGGCCACCTGCAGCGCATTCTCCTTGAGCAGGCTGGTTTTTTCACTGCGCCAGTAGTTGGAAACGAACAGCAGCAGGGAGCAGCCAAGCACGGCAAAGCAGATAAAGATCACCATGGTGATGACCAGGAAATATTTCGCAAACAGATTCAGATGCTTTTTTTTAAACCGCTCTTTGAATCGTTCTTTCAAATTGAGTCAGCCTCGCTTTCCATGCCCCGCCGTATGCGCCAAGGCATAAGGAAAAGTTTGAAAGAGTGGTCTTTCAAACTGATTGGTGCAAAAATATGGATCGATGTACAAACGGGAAAGGCGCGCATTATTCCTTGGTTTCAAATTTATAGCCAACGCCCCACACTGTTTTGAGCGCCCATTTATCACTGACGCCTTCCAGCTTTTCCCGCAACCGCTTAACGTGGACATCGACGGTGCGCGAATCACCGTAATAATCAAAGCCCCACACCTCGTCGAGCAACTGATCACGGGTGAAAACACGGTTTGGATTGCTGGCGAGGTGATAGATCAGTTCAAGCTCCTTGGGCGGCGTGTCAATCTGCTTGCCGTCTACGCGCAGCTCATAGTTCGTTAGGTTGATAATCAGCTTATCATAGCGGACTTCCTTGACCTGCTCGGTGCTGCTGTTGGACGTACGGCGGAGCACCGCCTTGACGCGCGCAACCACCTCCTTGGCTTCAAAAGGCTTTACAACATAGTCATCTGCCCCTAGCTCCAGGCCCAGCACCTTGTCAAAGGTTTCGCCCTTTGCAGTCAGCATAATAATCGGCTTGTCCGAAAAACGGCGGATTTCGCGGCAGACCTGCCAGCCATCCAGCCTTGGCAGCATGATATCGAGCAACACGAGATCCGGCTGTGCCGATTGAAAAGCCTCCACCGCGGCTACACCGTCATTGACGATTTCCACCGTGTAACCCTCTTTTTCTAAATAAAGTCGCAGCAGTTCGCAGATATTGGGGTCGTCATCCACGACCATAATTTTTTCCAGGCTCATTGCAAATCCTCCTTCTCCGCCGCCCTGCTGGGTGCGGATGGATCAAACTTCTATTCAGAACTTTAACATAATTATAGCGCGAAAAGAAAGGCTTTGATGAATATTTTTTAAATTTTTAACAGATCTGAACAGCGCCAGCCCTTAAAACGGTTGTTTGAAACAATAAAACGCAGGCCGGTTATCAACCGCCCTGCGTTTTGGAATGCTGTTTATTGTGCATACGGCCGCCGTTTAAAAACGGTTTTTCGGCTTTTTGGGCTTTTTGACCTTGGAATGCTTGCCTGGGTGGAGAAGCTCCGGCTTTTTCTTATAGATGATAACGAGTGCCAGAGCGATCAGCACCGCGCAGATAGGGAGAACGATGCTCACAATCTTTTTCCAAACCTTGCCGTCTCGCACGCCGGCCATTGCCGGCGCATCGGCGGTCGTGCCCTCTGTGCTGTCGTCGTCGAGCACCACAAGCCCGTCGTTGATGCCGATCACGTTGCCGCTTTCGTCCGTCACATATTCGGCGCCTGCAGGAAGCGTATATTGCCCGCCCTGTTCATCCGTATAAACAAGGCTTCCATCCGGCATTACCATCGATTCGATTTTACCGGTGGGAATATCGTAGGAGGGGCGCTTAATGGTTGGGAGCGTCTTATAGGTTTCGTCGGGCATATCCTTGTTGCCGTTGATGATTTTAACGGAATAATCCATGGTTTCCGTTTTGCCGTCCACCGTGTTGGTCACATGGTAGTTCAGCGTGGTGGATTGGCCGATCATGGAGAAATGGATCTCCGTCGCGCTGCCACTTTTGATCTCCTTGCCGTTGACGGTGATCTTTGCGCCGTTTTTCAGGGCGGTGGGGCGCACGCGCACATCGCTGATTTTATAGGGCAGATTGACAACATAATTTGAGATGTCGCAATAGAACTGATCCTCCAGCGGGAAGTAGCCGAGGCGGAGCACCTCTTCCCAGGCCTGCTGTTTGGTGAAATCCTTTGTAATTTTATCGCTGCCCTTTTCCTTCGCCATCTGGCGCAGAATCAGGCGCGGCACATCGTTGTTTGGAAGTGATGACTGCATGTTCCAGACAGCGTCCATCGCGGGGATATAGGGAACTTTCGCCTTCTCTAACGTGTAGCGCTGGCTGAGCATGGCGGAGAGATAGGCGAGCCCCAGCTCTTCATCCGAAATATCATCCGGATTTTTGATATCTGTTACTACGCCGTCTTTATAGAGCGGGTATTTTAGATCGACGATCAGCGTGCGGATCGTCATCAGCTTGAGCACTTTTTCATCCGGCATATCGGCAGGGACAGTGATGCTGCCGTATTTTTCCTGCTTCAAGGTGGCTTTTGCAACGTCGAGCACCAGCCCGCGGACGGTTTCGGGCAGCGGCCCGCTCAGTTCAATGTTCTCCTCTTCCTCAATGAGCTTGGCAAGGTATTGCACGAGCGCGGCCTCCAGCGGGGTGCCAGGTGCGATGGTGGGCGGCGTCATGTTGGGGTAAAACAGCTTATAGGCGTTTTGTTTCATCATGGCGTAGAGGAGGATGACATATGTTTCGGTGTTTTCATCGTCCTCCGGCGGCATGACGACTCCGTGTTCCACCAGCCATGCGCGCATTTCCTCCTGTGAGGCATCCTCCGTGACACCCATGAACTTCATAATATCGGTGGTAAAGCGCATGGCAAGGATATATTGCTCATAGCGCATGTCTTCATCCATCGTATAAGCCTTCACCCAGTAGGAAACATCGGTTTCAAATTCGCTCAGGCTCTTATCGTGCCGGTAATCCGTCTGCGGCACCATCGTGGCGGTTTCAAATGCATAGTTCCCTTTATCATAAGTGACCATTAGATTTTGAAGCCAGGCGCTGCTCTCCGGTGTCGATTCAAACTGCTGCTCCACCTTTGCAGCATAGGCTACCCATCCTGCGGCAAGCAGAACCGCAGCAAGCAGAAGGCTGAGCACTCGTTTCGTTTTCATTGGAACACTCCTTTACGGGCGTCTGGCGCCTGTTTGCGACAATAGCTCCCATCGATACGTTATTCATTTTAATCGGTCGGGGAGGCAAAGTCAAGGCGGGGGAAAAGATTCCCGGCCCCGGCTGCAGCCGGATGAATCAAAAGAGGTGCTGCTGCAAAGCGCTTTACAGCAGCACCTTCTAAACCATTTTTGCCTCTCAGAAAGCCGTTTTCAGGCCGCAGCAGGCTTTTATTTTTGGGCAATGGAGTTGAGCAGGCCGCCCTTGGCGATGATATTCTGGATAAAGGGAGGGAAGGATTCCGCCTGATAGGTTTCGCCGGTTGTCACGTTGGTGATAACACCCGTATCAAAATCCACACATACCTCGTCGCCGTTGCGGATGCCGTCGCTCGCCTCAGGGCATTCGAGAATCGGTAGGCCGATGTTGATTGCGTTGCGGTAGAAAATGCGGGCAAAGCTCTTTGCGATGACGCAGGAGACCCCGGCAGCCTTGATAGCGATCGGCGCATGCTCCCGGGAGGAACCGCAGCCGAAATTATGATCTGCTACGATCAGGTCGCCCTGCTTCACCTTGTGGATGAATTCCTGGTCGATATCCTCCATGCAGTGTGCCGCCAGCTCCTTATGGTCGGCAGTGTTGAGATAACGCGCCGGGATGATCACGTCCGTATCGACGTTGCTGCCATATTTATGTACCAAACCCTGTGCTTTCATTGGTCAGGCTCCTTTCTTTGCTGTTATATTTTGGCTGGGTCTGCAATCCGGCCCGCGATCGCACTTGCCGCTGCAACGGCGGGGGAGGCGAGGTAAACCTCGCTGTCCACATGGCCCATGCGGCCGACAAAGTTGCGGTTGGTTGTGGAAACGGCGCGTTCTCCTGCGGCCAGAATGCCCATATAGCCGCCCAGGCACGGCCCGCAGGTAGGCGTGCTGACGATGGCGCCGGCCTCAATGAAGATTTCCGCCAGCCCCTCCCGGATGCATTGCAGATAGACCTCCTGTGTGGCGGGGATCACAATGGTGCGCACGCCCTGGTGCACCTTGCGGCCCTTGAGGATCTCCGCCGCGGCGCGCATATCCTCCATGCGGCCATTCGTGCAGGAGCCGATCACCACCTGATCGATCGACACATCGCCCGCTTCATCCACCGTTTTGGTGTTCTCCGGCAGGTGAGGGAATGCGACGGTGGGGCGAAGGGCGGAGAGGTCGATCGTAATTTCCTGCTCATACTGTGCGTCCGCATCCGCCTCATAAACCTTCCATGGGCGCTGCGCGCGGCCCTCCACATAGCGGAGCGTGGTTTCGTCCACCGGGAAAATGCCGTTTTTCGCCCCGCATTCAATGGCCATGTTGGCGATGCAGAGGCGGTCGTCCATCGAGAGCGCCCTGACGCCCTCGCCCGTGAACTCCAGGGAGCGGTACAGCGCGCCGTCCACGCCGATCTGACCGATCAGATGCAGAATCACATCTTTGCCGCTGACATACTGCGGGAGTGTGCCCGTCAGAGTGACACGGATGGCGGAGGGCACCTTAAACCAGGTTTTTCCCGTAATCATGCCAGCGGCCATATCCGTGGAGCCCACGCCGGTTGAGAAGGCGCCGAGCGCGCCATAGGTGCAGGTGTGGGAATCCGCGCCGATCACTGCGTCGCCGGGCACGACGATGCCTTTTTCCGGCAGCAGGGCATGTTCCACGCCCATTTCGCCGACATCGTAGAAATGCTCGATGCCGTATTTCGCGGCAAAGGTGCGCACCTGCTTGGTGTGCTCTGCTGATTTGATATCTTTATTGGGGACGAAGTGATCCATCACCAGGGAGATTTTGCTTTTGTCAAACACGGAATCCGCGCCGCAGCGCTCAAACTCGTTGATGGCCACGGGGGAGGTGATGTCATTGCCGAGCACCATATCGAGCGTTGCCTCGATGAGCTGGCCCGCTTTCACCTCGCTGAGGCCAGCGTGCGCGGCCAGGATTTTCTGCGTCATTGTCATTCCCATAAAAAGACCTCCTGTTAGATATTAGATATTGGATATTCGATATTAGGCTTTGAAGAGCGGCTGCCGGGAGGAGAGGCGCAGAGCTTGTGCTCAATGGAATCCACCAGCGCAAGCCAGCTGGCCTCAATGATATCCTGAGAAACGCCGACCGTCGTCCAGATATCGCTGCCGTCGGCAGAGGAGATCAATACGCGCACGCGTGCGGCGGTAGCGTCCTTCGGCTCCATCACGCGCACCTTGTAGTCAATCAGGCGCACCTCATTGAGGCAGGGGTAAAATTCAGCCAGTGCCTCGCGCAGCGCCTTATCGAGCGCGTTCACCGGGCCGTCGCCGTCGGAAGCGGCAATTTTCACCTTGCCGCCCACACGGATTTTGATGGTGGCGGTGGCGCTATGGTTATTGTCATAGGGCAGTTCGTCGAGTACCTTGTAGCTAATCAGGTCGAAGAAGGGTTCCACGCCCTCCACGCGTTTGCGGATAATCAGCTCAAAGCTCGAATCCGCGCCCTCATACTGATAGCCCTCATACTCCTTTTCCTTGAGCTCACCCACAATATCAGCCAGCACGGGGGAGTCCCTGGTGATCTCCGGATAAATTTTCTGCACGCGCCGCAAAACGGCGGATTTGCCCGTCATCTCGGACATCAGGAAGCGCCTGTGATTGCCCACAAGCGCCGGGTCGATATGTTCAAAGGAGCGCTCGTTTTTCAGCACGCCGTCCGCATGCATGCCCGCTTTATGGGCAAAGGCACTGCGGCCCACGAAGGGCATATTTTTATGCAGGGTGATGTTGGCGGTTTCCGCAATCCGCATAGCCGTCGCAGTCAGCGTATGCATCCGTTCCGCCGGGATGCAGGGAAGCCCGCATTTGAGCTGCAGCGTTGGGATGACAGCGGAAAGGTTTGCGTTGCCTGTGCGCTCTCCAAAGCCGAGGAACGTGCCCTGCACATGGGAGGCGCCGCCCTGTACGGCGCAGACGGAATTTGCAACGGCCATGCCGCAGTCGTCATGTGCATGCATGCCGATCTCCGTATCCGGAAAAGAGGCGCATACCTGCGTGGTGATGGCAAAAATATCATAGGGGATCATACCGCCGTTGGTATCGCACAGCGTGAGAATGCGCGCGCCGCCGCGCTTCGCCGCGCGCAACGCCTCCAGTGCGAAATCCGGGCTGGCTTGGTAGCCGTCGAAAAAATGCTCTGCGTCAAAAATAACCGTTTTTCCGTGCCCACTGAAGAAGCTGCAGGTCTCCTCGATCATACGCAGGTTTTCCTCTGGCGTTGTTTTCAGAATTTCCCGCACATGGAGCTCCCAGCACTTACCGAAGATTGAAACCACCGGCGTATTTGCCCGCAGGAGCGCCAGGCAGTTTGGGTCCTCTTCCGGGGCGCAGCCCTTGCGGCGGGTGCTCCCGAAGGCGACCAGCGTTGCGTTTTTTAGAGGAAGAGCCGCGGCCCGGTCAAAGAACTCCAACTCCTTTGGGTTGGAAGCAGGGTTCCCCGCCTCCAGGTAAGCAAGCCCTAATTCATCGAGCGCGCGCACAATTCCGATTTTATCCTCTACGGAGAAGGAGATGCCCTCTCCCTGCGCGCCGTCGCGCAGCGTAGAGTCCAGAATGGTGATATGGCGTTGCAAAAGCGCCGCCTCCTTCCAAACGATGGTGAAACAAAAATCAGAATGAAAGCGATCCTTTTCACCAGTGTATCACAGAGCCAATCTTTTTGTCCATCTTTAAGTGCCGCTGCGGGAAGATATGGCGGCTTCGTGGTCGCGGATGCCTTCATCGCCGCTTTCCAATGCCGTCATACCGGAGCGGGACATTTCCACGATTCCGTGCAGCCCCATATCCTCAATGAAGCTGTCGATGCGGTCGGTCGCGCCGGTCAGCTCTGCGGTGATGGTGCGGTGGCCGATATCCTTGACGCGCGCGCCGTGTTTGGAAATCGTGCGCAGCACGGCGGGGCGGTCTTGATTGAGCGCGCGCACCTTTACAAGGGCGAGCTCGCTTGCGATCAGGTGATCCTCTTCCAGGCGGATCACCTTGACAACGTCCTCCAGCTTGAGCAGCTGCTTTTCCATCTGGCGGAAGGTAACGGGCGCCGCCTCGGAAACGATCGTCATGCGGGAGAAGCGCGGGTCCTCCGTTTCAGATACCGTGAGGCTCTGAATATTGTAGCCGCGGCGGGAGAACAGGCCGACCACACGCAGCAGAACGCCCGCGTGGTTGTTCACCAGCGCGGAGAGCGACAGCTTTTCCATCCAATCAATCCTTTCACAGGTGCTGGGTATAGACTAGGTTATTCCATAAAAACGTTGATGGTATCCTGCACGGCGCCGCCGGGAGGGATCATCGGCAGCACCATGGCATCGGGCGAGATCCGGCAGTCCACCACGCATGGTCCACCGCAGGAGAGCGCCGTTTGCAAAACGGGCTCGATTTGCTCCGGGCGTTCTATGCGGAAGCCCTGCGCGCCGAATGCCTCGGCGAGCCGGACCAGATCCGTCTGCCGGTGAGGCGCGGTCTGCGCATAGCGGCGGTCATAAAAAACCGTTTGCCACTGCCGCACCATGCCGAGCACTGTGTTGTTCATGACAAGGTCAACAATGGGCAGCCGGTAGGAGACAAGCGTCGCAAGCTCATTTAAATTCATATGGAAGCTGCCGTCTCCACTGACAAGAATGGTTTTTCGATCCGGGTGTGCAAGGCAGGCGCCTGCCGCGGCCCCAAGGCCGAAGCCCATCGCCCCAAGCCCACCTGAGGTGATGAAGGTACGGGGCTGCTCAAAGGTATAGTATTGCGCCGTCCACATTTGATGCTGGCCCACATCCGTGACGATCTGCGTGTTGTCCGGCGTGAGGCGGTCCAGCGTTTCGATCACCTGCTGCGGCGTGGGAAAGCCGTCCACAGGGGCGGAGGGCGGCATTTGGCGGAAGGCGGCGGTCTGCGCACGCCACGCGGCATGCGCCATGGGCGGGAGCGCTTTGCTCAGCCGCTGGAACACCTCTTTGAGATCGCCGCGCAGATGGAATTCGGCAAACAGGTTTTTATCCATCTCCGCCGGGTCAATATCGATGTGGACGATTTTGGCCCGGGGGGCGAACTGTGCGCGGTTGCAGGCCACACGGTCGGAAAAACGTGCGCCCGCGGCAATGAGCAGGTCGCATTCCTGCGCCGCGCGGTTGGCCGCATAAGCGCCGTGCATCCCGATCATGCCCAGGTAGAGCGGGTGGTCGGCCGGGAAGCCGCCCAGCCCCATCATGGAGGAGGCAACAGGGATATCCATGCGCTCCGCCAGTTGCAGCAGCTCCGGCGACGCGCCCGAGGAGATGACGCCGCCGCCGATATAGAGCAGCGGCTTTTGTGACTGTCGGATCGCCTGAGCGGTGCGCGCAAGGCATTCTTCGCGCGGCGGCTTTGCAGGCGTCATCAAAACGGCAGGCTGCGGCGTATACTCCGTGCTGGCAAGCGTAATATTTTTCGGGATATCGACCAAAACGGGCCCTTTTCGCCCGGAGCCCGCAATGCGGAACGCTTCACGCAGGCAGGGGGTGAGATCCTCTATTTTTTTCACGATGAAGCTGTGCTTGGTGACCGGCATCGTGATGCCGGTGGTATCCACCTCCTGGAAACTGTCGCGCCCGAGGAGGGAGGCGTCCACGTTGCCCGTGATAAAGACAACGGGGATGGAATCCATAAACGCGGAGGCGATGCCCGTGACGAGATTGGTGGAGCCGGGGCCGGAGGTGGCGAGGCAGACGCCCGTTTTCCCGCTTGCACGCGCATAGCCTTCAGCCGCGTGCGCAGCGCCCTGCTCATGGGCGGTGAGGATATGGCGGATTTTTCCGCTGTAAGCATAGAGCGCATCATAGACCGCGAGGACGGTCGCGCCGGGGTAGCCGAAAATCGTGTCCACCCCCTGCTCCAGCAAGACTTCCATAATGATCTGAGCGCCTGTTTTTTTCATGCACGGTCACCTTCGTTATATTGATTCCCAAACAGCCATTGCAGAAGGAAAAGAAAAAGCGCCTCCCTCTCCTGCTTTCTCAGAAGACGAAGGCGTGTAAAGCTTCCGCGGTACCACTTCAATTGCCCTTTCGGGCCGCTTACGGCATCAGGCCTGCCGGCCGAATCCCTGCCCATGTAACGGTAGGCCACCGTCTCCCCTAGCACGCTTTGCGCTTTCAGTTCGCAGCTCCAGGGCGAGTTCACCACGTCCGGCACCGCCGCCTTACAGCAACCGGCGGCTCTCTGCGCGTGCGGATGATGGATACTAGTCCCCATCTCAGCTTTTCGCTTTTTGGATATCCTAGCACGGTTGCGGATGATTGTCAAGAAAAAACATTCTCCCGCAGCGCTGGCTAGGCACTGCGGGAGGACGGAGATTCACCACGCGGAAACGGCTGCCTGACAGCACCCGGCAGGCAATACTTTTGAAAACGGAGAAATTTTCAGAAGGCACCATTTCCGATCGGGGAATGGGTAATGTGATGATGCTTCACGCATCGAAAATAATGATAGGGATATTATTCCAAGATTTCCTTATAAATTAGATAACATTCAAAAAAACACAAGAAAAAGGTCGCCTTTTTTTATGTTGTTTTTATTATATCACCTGGCACGACAAAATGCAATGCATAAATTTCTAGAGTTTTGCATTACACTATATATTACAAAATGCATTACGAAGTTTTCCTGAAGTGTTGCGATTCATATGCAGGGAGAGGGATGGAAGCGCCATGAGCCGCCGGTTTAAAATTCCAAAGATGCCTTCCACGGTGAATAAAACCATCCGGTTCCCACAGTCTGTTGTCGATCAGGTGGAAGAAGCGTTACAGGGCGCTGATTGTAACTTTTCCCAATTTGTGATTGAGGCGGTTCGCGTCGCGCTGGAAAACCTGGAGGAGGATCGGCTGGCAGAGCAGGGGCAGGTGAAGCCGCCGGATGGCAGCAAGGAAACAGAATAGTGAGCAGTGAGCATTTTAGAATGATAAAAAGCGAAAAGCGCATCGGCCTCTTGGGCTGATGCGCTTGTTTTTTGATGAGTGTGTGAAAGGAAGGCGCCGGAGTGGACTCCCGGGTGGGAATCCACCCCGACCAATTGGTTACATAATGCAGAAGTTACGCGGCAACGTTGCCACCGAAGGTCTTGAAGAGATCGACAATCGCGCGGGCAATGCGGTTGAAGAACTTCATTACCTTTGCAAAGAAGCCAGCGATGCCGGTGCTGTCATCCTTAATGCCAAGATTTTCGGCAATGGACTCGCAGAGGGAAACGGAAGCGTCCGCAATTGCGAGCGCGTCGCCCTTGAGAGAAGCCTCAACGATCGCGCCGATCTCATCGCCATAGCCGGAGCCGATCTGATCGCCGATGAGTTTGGAAAGCGCTACCTGATTAGCAGGCATTTTCAGCGTTTTGCCGATATACTGCATAAGCGCCGCAAAAACCATAGTCTGATCGCCGTTGATCGCCATTCGGTAGCCGCCGGCCGTGCCGCTTTCGACAACTTTGGCGGCGCCCATCGTAGCAAAATAGTCCACGTCGAACGCCGGGAAGTCAAAGCCGATCAGGCCGCCGACCATCGTAACAACGCCACTGAAGTCAGCGGGAAGTTCAACACCCAAATCCATGCCCATACCTGCAAGCATGTCAAGGAGGGCTGTTAACTCCGATCCAACTTCGCCATATGTATAAGCAAGATCGGGGAGAACATCGCCGAGATAGCCGAACGGATCGGCAACCAACGCGTCAATCGCCTTGGTCAGGATATCGGCAATATAGTTAAGAGAACCAGCCTGGTAGAGCTCTAACGCGCTGGCGGGCATCGTGCCGACATGGAAAGCCTCCAGGAAAGAGGCAAGCGGCTCATAAAGGTTGGGAGCAATCAGCGCAAGAACAACGCCTAACGTGGCGTTGATATTTCCGTTGCTGGCATTGACCGCCTTGACGAAGGCCTCACGGTCGCCGGGCGTTACGCCCCAGATCACCTTACTGGTATCAAGCTCATCCCAATTTTTGAGGGAGCCGATATAAGCCTTTGCCTGTGCATACTCGTCGGAAATGTTGCTGGCAACTGTTGCAGTATTTGTTTTCAACAGATCTGCAAACGTCTTCATGAGAGTCGTAACAGTTGCATCCGTGTAAAGTTTTTCCTGTACCTTCACGGCCTTCAGGATCGGTGCAAGCAGCCCGTTGAGGGAATCCTTTGTTTGCTGCGCAGACTTTTTGCTCATGTTTTCATACACCGCAGAGTGGTCGGTTGCAGCCGCCTTCGCATTGAAGGCTTCTGCCGCAGCAGTTGCCGCGTCGTTGGTTGCCGCGCTCGCCATCATCACGCCGCCGAGGGTGGTCATTACCATCAGGGCGGCAAGGAAAACGGAGAGCAGCTTCTTTGCCTTTTTCATATCTTTCACCTCTTTAAAAAATTACCGTCCTATTGTACAAAACAGACGGCCATCCACATGGATTCTATGGACAACCTTATCCTAATGCTTTCTACAATTTTTGAAAAGGACTTGCTGGAATATTGGCGGAAAATCGAAACTTTTTGATTGGTTTTTGAAAGGTTAAAAGCAATCGGCGTATTCAGAATTCTTATGAAGATGAAAGCCCCTGATTTGATAAGCTTACATGCGGGTGGAAACATTTTCCAACGCCCAAAAAACTCGCGATAAAACTGTTTGATTTCATCCTGTGTTTATGCTACACTTTTTGAGTAAGAAAGCGGGTTGCAGAAAAGCGCGGCAGAGCATTTAGCGCCTGCGACCGCTTTCCCTATTTGGTAACGTCAGTTGTGTTTGGATACCAACCATTTCACCCCGCTGCACCCGGATGTGCGCTTCCGCCCGCTGCAAAGGCTTTTTCCCTCCCTGCGGGCCAAGTGGAATCCGGCGGCGGAAGATGGTGTTTCCTACGCACAAAGGTTTGCGAAGCAAATCGTCACAGTGCATCTTTCCGATTATGACGGTATCGATGAATGCCACTGGCTGCCCGGGCAGGGCATTGTGGATTTCAGCGGGATCCATGCGGCGCTTGCCGGGGCGGGATTTGACGCACCGCTTGTGTTTGAACCAAACGAGCGGTGTAGAGGAATCAGGACCACAGGCGCCCGCCTCATTAGCGGTTTTGAAAAATCAATTAGCGTTTCGGCGCAGGAATAGAGAGTTGATTGTAGAGACAGAGAGGAGAATTCATCTATGAGCAAGCTAAGCGTTCTGACCGGTGCGACCGGCCATATTGGCTACGCCCTTTTGAAGGAGCTGCTCGACAGCGGCGAGCGGGTGCGCATCCTGATCCGTAAGGATATCCCGCTGTTTGACGGGCTGGACTGTGAAAAGGTCTTTGGCGACGTGACCGACCCCAAATCGCTCGAAACGGCGTTTGAAGGGGCAGATGTCGTCTATCACCTTGCGGGCGTGATTGATATCAACGCGGGGGATGAAAACTTGATCTGGAATGTGAACGTCCAGGGGACGAAGAATGTGGTGGAGGCCTGCAAAAAGTGCGGGGTGAAGCGGCTCGTTTACGCCTCCTCTGTCGATGCGATCCCGCCGCTGCCGGGTAACCAGCTGATGCGGGAGCTCAGCCACTTTGAGCCGGAAATCCTCGATGGCACATACGCCAAGACGAAGGCGACGGCCACCCAGTATGTGCTCGATAGCCAGAGCGATGCGCTTGACGTGGTGGTCACGCATCCCGGTGCGTGCTGCGGGCCGTATGATTTCAAGGTGTCGAGCGTGGGGGAGATGGTGCGCATGTATATGCGCGGCAAGTTCCCGGTGTCACTCTCCTTCGGGATGTATAATTTTGTCGATGTGCGCGATGTGGCAAAGGGGATGCACAGCGCGGCAGAGAAGGGCCGGCCCGGCGAGTGCTATATTCTCACCTCAGAGGCAATCACGGTCGATCAGCTGCTGCATATCCTCGCAGATAAAACGGGAATTCCTGCCTCCAGGTTCAAGCTGCCGCTGTGGCTCGCGCGGGCTGCTGCGCCGCTGATGGAGGTCTATTACAAGGCGGCGCATAAAACGCCGCTGTTTACGCGTTACTCCCTGCGCAAGCTCAATTCCAACTGCAATTTCAGCATCGAGAAGGCAGAGCGCGAGCTCGATTATCACCCGATGAGCGCGCGCGAATCCTTTGACGATATGGTAGATTGGATTGCGGGGCATGAGAATATCCCGCTGAAAAAATAATGCAGGCGATGGATTTGATGATACAGGAGGCGTTTTCATGGCTGTGACGGGTTTTGTGTTTGGCATGGTTCTGCTCTGTGTGCTGGGCGTGGGCCTGGCGGCTGCCGGTATCATCTGGCTGGTGGTGCAGCGAAAGTCCCACAAGGCGAAAGAAAGCAAAGGGCGGCTTGTGCTGCCCATTCTGCTGTTGATCGTGGGGCTGCTTTGCGCGGGGCTCCCGGGCGGGTATTTTGCAGCCGTCTCCCATGCAAAGGGCGAGCGGGAGCAATCGCGCGGCGCGCTGGTAACGGCGATTGAAAAAGACCCATCCGATGTGGATACGGTGCGGGAGTTGCTTGATGGCGGCATCAACCCGGATGACGGAACAGAGAGCGGCTACACGCCGCTGATGGCCGCCGCCTTCCGCCAGGGGACGGATGTGATGGAGCTGCTGGTCAAAGCGGGGGCGGATGTGAACGCACAGGATCATGCCGGCCGCAGTGCGCTGATGTTTGCCTGCAGCCCGCCGGCGGGCCACCTGCCGGATCCGGAAGGTATTCTGCTGCTGCTCAAGGGAGGCGCGGACAAAGCATTACAGGATAATAACGGTGAAACGGCCTACAGCTATTTGATGATGCGGGCGGCGGATGACCGTGAAGCTCTGAAAAAACTGCCGGAGCGGCTGGCGGCCTATGAGAAGGCGGTGGAGGCGGTAAAGCCGGAGTGATGCAGGCCAAGGTGAACGGAGCAACAAATCCATGTATCGCGAAAAAACGCTTCCATCTTAAAAAAGACGGAAGCGTTTTTTGCAGATTTTTTAATGAACGCGTTGTAAAAACGCACCTTTTAAAACTCGTTTTTCAGCGGCACACCGTTGGCATCCTGATTGATTGAGCCGGTCAAAAGCTGAATCGCCTCCACCAGTGCCCAGATACCAGCCGCAATGGCGCCCGCACCGCACAGCCAACCGCCGAGCAGCGTCAGCAAAAGCTGGGCAATGCCCTTGTTGGTGTAGCCGAGATAAAAATTGTGGATGCCCAGCGTGCCGAGCAGGAAGGCAAGGATCACGGCGGCCAGCTTTGATTTTTGCGGGCCATATGGGGTGGCACCCGGCTGCGCGGCGGCATTTTGCGGTGCGCCGCAGTTTGCGCAGAAGGGAGCTCCATCGGAGCACTGCCCGCAATTAAAGCAATATTGATTGCCTGCGCCTACCGGTGCGCCGCACTGAGTGCAGACATTTGCGCCCTCTTGGAGCATGGCGCCGCAGTTTCTACAAAACATTGGTTTAGATCATCCTTTCCGTGGAAGCTGGATTGTAAATGGATGGTTCTGTGCGATTCAATCCGCCTATGCCAGAAGCAAAGCAGCTTTCGGCATAGAACTTCCATTCCATGCATTGTGCTCAGTGTATCATATTCATGGCGTTCACACAAGAGCGCGGGGAGAATAAAGGTGGGGAAAATATAGGCTGAAATTTGCAGGCGTTGTAAGCAATAGGCATTGCTTGCAACGCCGGCAGCTCATGCCGTGCAGACGAAGCAGACCCAGCCGCCATCCTCGCGGCGCTCCTGAACGGAAAAGCCGTATTGTGCGAAGGCGGCAAGGACCTCCTCCTCGCGGGTGTCAATGATACCGGAGGTGATAAATACGGCGCCTGGCTTCATAAATTGCCGGACATCCTTGCAGAAGCGGATGATGACATCCGCCACGATGTTGGCCACGACGATATCAAACTGGCCCTTTACCTGCTCTGTCAAATCTCCCTGCAAAACTGTAAAGCGGGGGGCGGAAAAGCCGTTTACCCGCCCATTCTCCACCGCAGTTTTGACCGCGAGCGCATCGATATCCACACCGGTTGCGCTTTTGGCGCCCAGCAGAAGGGCGCACAGGGAGAGGATGCCGCTGCCGCAGCCGATATCGAGCAGCTCGGTTTCCGGCGTGACATAGGATTCCAGTGTTTCGAGGCACAGGCGCGTGGTGTTATGCCCGCCTGTGCCAAAGGCAAGCCCCGGCTCCAGGTGGAGAACCTTGCGGCCTCCCGCGTCATATTCCTGCTCCCACAGCGGGCGGATCAGCAGCTTTTCGCCAATGGGCAGGGGCTTAAAATATTGTTTCCAGTTATTTTCCCAATCCTGCGCCCGGCAAACCCCCGTTGCAATCTGGTGGCGGATGCCCGCGGCATGGTACCGCTCGCTTAAAAAGGCGAGCGCTTCCGCCGGATTTTCTTCCGGGGGAAGATAAACGTGAATCAGGCCTTTTGAGCGGTCTTTTTTGAGCAGGTCCTCATCAATCAGGTCAATATGCGCAATTTCCCAAGCTTCCCTTTCTAAATCACGATAGTCCTCCATATAAATACCATAAGGGACGACCATCTGTGCAATATCGCCCGCACGGTCGATATCATCCGCATCCGTTTCGATGACAATTTCCGTCCAATCCATTTTCATAACGATCCTTTCCGTCAGTGTGGTTTCCAATGCTTCAAATGGAATATTTGAAGCGAGAACTATGTACAAAACTGCCCTCTACAAAAATGACGTTGCCGCATCGCGGCAGGAGGCGTTTCGCGCCGACAGGCATTTTTCCAATGATTCAAGTTTCAAGGATTGAAACTTTACGATCCGTTTGGAGCTATTATAGCACAATTTTACAGAGTGCGTGAGGAAGGGAGGACAAGTAAGGTTAGAAATCGGAGGACAAGGCGACATTCTTCACACATTGTCGAAAGCATCTTCGTTAAAGAAACATAAAATTCTTATTAAAGCATTATTTTTCGTCGAATTATCTAATAATTTGATCTTGATTTGTATTAAGTGTGGAATTTTTAAGATGCCTTCAATTTGTGGCAGATTTTAGTTAGCTTTTATGGTAAAATAAAAACTATTGTGTGTGAACTGGGAGAGCGGCTGCTCACCGTTCTCCCGTCAATTTATTTTAGAGAAGGAAGATGAAATGAATGAAAAGCTGGAAGCTCGTTTGCCTGATGCTCGTTTTCGTTCTCATGCTTGCTGTATTTGCCGGTTGCTCCGGGGGAGACAGCACAGAGCAGGAGAGCACGACGGGCGAAACCGCTCCGCCTACCTCACAGGTATGGACACGGGACCGTTTTACGGCCGCTGCGGAGCCGAAGGATCTGCGCTATGAAAACGGCAATCTCATTGTAGATGCAACCGTGGCGAGTGGGATTGATACCGTCGATGAAGACGGTAACCCAAACGATGGCATTAAGTATTTTGAAAACATCCGTTTTGACGTGTACGTCACCATTAAGAAGGATGTGACGGATGAAGAGGAGAAGGGCGAGGAGGTCAAAGCTGTGTCCGCCACCTTCTCGGAGAATCCGTTTATCCTCAAGAAGAATTCCTCTGTCCGGCATACGTTTACCTTTACGCCAGACAGCCAGCTGGTCAAAAATCTCGACCTTTCCAAGGTCAGCAGCGTACGAATCGGGCTGGGTCAGGAACTTGACTGAGCACGCCGCATTTTATCATAAGTGAAAGAAAGGATTTTTGAAAATATGCCGAAGAAAAATCTCCGGGACCATACCACCCGGGAAATCATCGCATTTTCTCTGCTGCCGTTTGGCCTGTTGACCATCCAGACACTGATTAACACGGCCCTGAATATGTATCTGACCGACGTGTTGGGCTTAACGCTTGCCATGACCGGCGTGGTGCTTTCCGCCACAAAGGTATGGGATGCGGTCAACGATCCGATGATGGGCCTGATCGTCGATCGTACCCGCACCAAGCGCGGCAAATGCCGCCCCTATATCCTCTGGACAGTAATCCCGGTCGTGCTGACGACCTCCATGCTGTTCTTCCCCGTAAACTTTGGGCAAAAGGGCAATTTTGCCTATGCGATCATCGCCTACCTGCTTTATTACACGGCCTATACGGCTTTGGATATCCCCTATCAGGGCCTGACGCCGCTGGTGTTCCCAGAGAGTAAAAAGCGTGTTAAGGCAATCTCCGTGAGCAATATCGTCGGCTCGATCGGCACGATCCTGCCGTCCGTTCTCTTCTTTACCATTGCGGGCCTGTGGGGCAATCAGACCGTTGAGCAGGAAAAAACAGGCTACTTTATGGCGGCTCTGATCTTCTCCGTGATGGCGGGTATTTTTATCGCCTCCTCCTATTTCGGCATCAAGGAAAAGGTCTATGTTAAGCCGGAAAAAACCAATTATATTAAAGGCCTCAAGATTGTGTTCAGCGATAAGAAGATGGTAATCCTCGTTGTGGTGGCCTTCTTCTCCGCAATCGCGAATCTTGGCGCTATTTTCCTGCCTTATTTCGCAAAATGGAACTGCATCGGCGTGCTGCCGATGGATCAGATCATGGACTTCCTGAATAACCTGATCTATAAGCTCATCCATGTGGAGGTTAATATCAACCTCACCAACGAGGGCCTGCTCACTCCGCTGCTTCAGATCGGCAGCGGCATTTCCTATATGCTGTCTATGGCGATCATCCCGCCGCTGCTCAAGAAGATGAGCAAAAAAACGCTGTGGATCTGGATGTCCCTGCTCGGCGCGGTAGCCGATATCCTGACCTTCATCATCGGCATGTACATCATCCCGTACAATACACCGGCGGGCCTTGTCACCTATATTGTGCTGCGCTTCTTCACCAATTTCCCGGTTGGGATGACGGTGGTGCTTCTGATTGCCATGTTCTCGGACCTGGTCGACAATCTGGAGATGAAGAGCGGCGAGCGGCTGGAGGGCACGGTGTTCTCCTTCCGCAGCCTGATCAACAAGATTTCCATCGCGTTGTTCAATGTGATCGTGCTTGCGATCGTCAACGGCTTCGGTTATATGGTAGGCGATAAGATTACCTCCGGCGGCCTGATGCTCGGCATGACCTCCATGAGCCAGAACTATACCGTTCCGCTGACCGGCACGCATTATGAGACGGTGCTCACCGCGATCTTCTTCATGCTCACGGGCCTCGGCGCAATCGGCCTCATTCTGCAGGCCATTCCGATGTTCTTCTACAAGTTTGATGAGAAGAAATTTGAAAAAGAAATCGCCTCCTTCCGCGAGGAGAAGGAAAAGAAGCTTCAGGCGGAGATTGAAGCTGCGGAAGCGCTGGAAGGCGTGGAGTTTGAGGGCTGATCCGGCCTCCCTTCAGCGATTCATTGAAATGACAAAGGGCTGTTGCAGAATGCCGAGCATTTTGCAACAGCCCATTCTGTTTGGGATATGGCGGAGCAGCGAAAGCGCCCCATACAGTTTGTTATGGAATTCAAGTTTGGAGGGGATTGGTTGCGGCCATGGCCGCTTCCCGCTCGTGGCGCTCCATGAGCTCCTGCTCCACCTGCTCTTTTTGCCGTTTGGAATAACGGATGCAGAGGAAGGGGATGAGATACAGTAGGGAGCCGAGCGCCGGCAGCAGCATAAACAGCGGCCACTGGGCGGTGAAATACTGCGGCGACACGGCTTTCAGCTGGGCCACAGAGAGCTTGCCATCAAAGTGCAGGTAGCTTAGCACCTTCCCGCAGAAAAAGAGCTTGATGGAATCGAGCAGCTTGTTCGTCAAATTCTGCATGGAGAAGCTGACGCCCTCCGTGCGCTTGCCGGTTTTCCATTCCACATAATCGACGGAGTCACACAGAAGGCTGCGCTGCGCGATGCCGACCATATTGTTCGGGATGGCGCCGATGCTCATGAGCACCATCACGGCGGAAATCTGGCCAAGCGTTTGGTAGCCGATGAAAAAGGCGATGCAGCGCGTGACGATATTGGTGACCTTTGCCAGGATAATCACATTGCGCATACCACCCAGCTTTTTGGCCACTGTGGTGGCAAAAAACATGCTCAGAGAGCCGAATATGTTGATTAAGATTCCGTAGAGGAACTGCGCTGTCTGCCCGTTGATTTCCATGGAGCCCACCTGGTAAGAGGTGCAGTACTCAAAGAAATAGATCCACGGGATCGCCCCATCAAAAAAGCTGACCAGCTGCGCGAGCAACAAGAGGATCAGGATTTTGTTGTGCCGTAAATCGGCAAGATCCTGGAAAAAGGATTGCTTTTCCTCTTTGATATATTCAACACGTTCTTTCGTTTTGGCAGCCAGAGCCGATAGAAGCTCGCCCCCAAATCCGAACACAATGCCGTAGCAGAGGAATTGCTGGCTCAAGCTGATATTCAGCTTTTCCCCAATGCCCATTAGCATTGGGATGATGCCCACGATCCCCATGCCCGCGCCTGCGCCGATATTCAGCCATTGGGATACACGCCCACGCTCCGAGGAATGCGGTGAAATCAGGGACATCGTACCCCACAGGGCCGTATCCTGGAAGGAGTAGGTCAAATCCCAGAAGAAGTAGATCAGCAGGAAGGCGACGATCGCCCCAGTTTCATGAAAGCCGAAATTGATGAAGAGCAATGCGGTCAGCACCCCGATTACGATAGGAAGCTTGCCAAGGAAGGGATGCAGCTTCTGCCCCGGCTTATACTTACGCCGGTCAATCAAAACGCCGACGAGCGGATCATTAAGTGCATCCCAAATTCTGGAGATACTCGTTACTTTGCCAACGTGATCGGGGTTCATATGCAGCACGTTCGTGCAGAAATAAAAGATCCACTGGTTGACGATCCCATAGGTTGCATTTTGTCCAGCCAGTGCCGCCGAGTAAGACAGCAGCTCACGGTTTGGCACATAGCCCTCGTCCGCCTCCTTGCTGAAGAAAAAACGCAACGGGTTTAAGCTACGCTTCGGCCTGCCTTCCATTTCGTGATCTTTCAATGATACCGCTCCCCTCAATAATTTTATGGTTTACAACCTATAGATCATATTACTATAAATCTGTTTTAATTTCAATTTATATTTAGGCGATATTATAAAAACAGAATAGCCGCTGGCCATGCATTCTCGTGAGCTGTGTGTATCTCTGTAATTTTTGTGGTTGCGGGAAGCCGTGCTTTGTTACTTGCTTCGCTGCGTAAATAGTAACGATTCAGCGGCGGTAAAATCTTTTTTCAACCGGAAAGCCTACGAAACCAGCACTTCTACTGTGTGCAATACAATTCGGCAAAAGGTAAAATGGCGCTCATGCGATTATGAACGGTAGCAGGAAGGAATAAAACGAAATAAGCTGTTTGACATTGCTGTATGCTAATATTAGAATGCAAGAAGCTTGTTATGTGTTTGTTCGCATTAGGCGAATAAGGCGCACGTAATAAATTGAGATTTTGGAGAGAAGCATATGATTAGCTTAAGACCGTATAAAGTTACAGATGCAAACGTTATATTATCGTGGTGTCAAGATGAAAAAGCATTTTATCAGTGGACAGCGGGAATACTTGGCAATTATCCTATTACCCAAAATGAATTTGGCTTTGTTGAATCTCTAATGCCATTTACTGCATTTGATGAAACAGGAATAGTTGGCTTTTTTACATTAAGAAGTCCCAATGAATCACCGGATGAGTTGCGTTTTGGATTTGTGATTGTAAATCCAGACAAGCGTGGAAAAGGTTACGGAAAAGCGATGCTTCGATTGGGGTTAAAGTTTGCATTTGAAATATATGGCGCTAATAAGGCATCTCTGGGGGTTTTTGAAAATAATCTTACTGCTTATTACTGTTATAAAGCAGTTGGGTTTCATGATATAGTTCTTGATGCTGTTGAAACATACCATATTCTGGGCGAGGAGTGGAAGTGTAAAGAGTTGATGATAGAACATTTCACTTTAAGCACCAATAGAAAAACTCACGCAAATTGATAGACAAATGCCAGTTTGTCAGGCTAATCTGCTACGCCTTCCTGATAGGCGCACTTTCTGCCTGCTGTTTCCTAATATTGATTGCGGGGCAAAGCGGCACACGTTGTAAATGCCCGTATCAACAAACAAGCGGGCCGGAGATCACTCCGGCCCGCTGTTTCATTGATGCAATTGCGTTGGGAATTCAATCCGGCCTTTAAAAGATCGGGCAGCGCTGGATAAGCTCACCCAGGATCTTTTTCGCAAGCTGATAGCCGTAAAGCAGCGCGTTATCAATCGTGCGCACCGCGATCAGGTCCACCAGCAGGCAGCCGCCGTCATCCGGCATGATGTCGCCGTATTTGACGAGATAGGTGTTGTAATTCCAGGCGTCGTCCTCATCGATGACGAACATGCGCATGCTGCGGTTGAGCCCATCGCCATAGAGATGGAAGCCGCAGCCGGCATTGTAGCCGAGGGTGATGCCATCATCCGTTTTGCCGATCATATTGTTGGTGTGGTCATGGCCAAAAAATGCGCCCGCAATATCGCCCTGTTTGAGCCAGCTTGCATACTGCCCATGATCTTCATAGCAGCAGCAAGGGCCTTCTTTCACGTTGCCCTCTGCCTTCGTTTCGTCAACGACATACCATTTCAGAGATCTTGCTCCGTACCCCCTCACAGAACCCATCACGCCGAAGGGAACCTCCTTGAGCAGGTGATAGATCTGCGGCACGGGGATGTGCTGGAACAGCAGCGAGGGAACGGGCTGGCCGCCGTTTTCCGCCTTCAGGGCGTTACCGGTCTGCTCATACCATTCGATCTGATTCTGATGCACGCCGTCATAGTTGCCGTTTTCATCATAATCATTGGAATCCATCATATAAACGTTGAAGGCCACACGGCTGCCGTCGCTTGACAGGATCGGCAGGTTGTAGGTGCCCACGCCGTCGATCGATTCGCCTTCATCGATCGCCAGGCAGTTCTCATATGCCATAAACATGGCCATCTGGTCTTCCTTCGTGGTTACCTTGGATTCGCCGTCGTGATTGCCGAAGACCACGGCGAACGGGATGCCCCGCTCCACCAGCGGCTGAATGATCTTGTCAATTGCGGTGCGGACTTTTTCAACCGTGGAGCCAACCCATTTGCCCGCGATATTGTCACCGGTGAATACAACGAGATCCGGCTTCTCCTGATCCAGGGAAGCGTTGATGAAATTGAGCATCCGCTGATCCGCTTTATCGGTATCCTGCGTGTCGGAGATCATCATGATTTTGAATTTGCCGTCCTGATGAAACTGAAGGTTGGTATCCTTTTTTGTGGCGTTCAGCGATGCCACAGAGGCCATGGACGCCATGATGGCGGCCAACAGGCTCAACGCCATGGTGATCACAACAATTTTTTTCTTCAATGCGAGTACCTCCTGCTATTTTCCAAATAATACAAATATATACTTGTAAATTTATGGTATATAAACCATACATCAATTAAAATTTATTGTCAATATTTTATAAAAATATTTTAACGTAAATTTAATTATTCCATTGCGTATCTTTTATAGGAAAAGCGCTCCGCTTTTTCCGCTTCCGGGGTTGCTCTTTCCCCCCGAAATTGATATGATGCATAGGGAATATTTTTTGATTCAGGAAGGGTATCATTTTATGGAACCAAAGCTTACATTACGCATTGCAAATTCTGATCTGCTGCCGGTGCAGGGCCGCTATGAAGAGCTGCTTAACGCGCCCGATATGGGCGGCGCGCTGACCGCCTGGCGCGGCGATACGGCAATTGCCCTGCTCGTGCTGCTCAGCGGCAATGAGAGGGTGGAGGGCGCCGCCGCTTGTGCGCAGCCGTTTGAAAACGGGGAGAATCGAATTCCGCCTGAGACGGTTTCCTGCACCTTTCTCTCGGAGACGAAGGCGTTTGTCGGCAATGGCAAAAAGGATAACGGCTCGCGGGAAAGCTTCCCGGACGTGCTATATGGCCCGGGGCCTGTCAGCATGGAGCCAGGCAGGGTGCAGGGGATTTTTGTATCCATAGCGATCCCTGCGGACGCCGCGCCGGGCGTATACCGCGGCGCAGTCAGCGTGACGGCGGAAGGGTTGGATACGCCGTTGGAAAAGCAGCTTACGCTGGAAGTGCTCGACATGGTGCAGCCTGCTCCAGAGGCATACCGCTTTGATATCGAGCTCTGGCAATATCCTTACCGCGTGGCGCAGTATTATGGGCTTGAGCCGTTTTCCCAGGCGCATCTGGATGCGCTGCGCCCGCATTTGCAGCGGTATCGGGCGCTGGGGGGGCACGCCATCACGGCAAGCATTGTGGAGGAGCCCTGGAATGGGCAGACCTATGGCTCCTATCCCTCCATGGTGAAATGGACGCGCCGGGCGGATAAAAGCTTCGCCTTTGACTTTACGGATTTTGACAAATGGGTGACGCTCTGCCAGGAGCTTGGCCTGGGGGATAAGATCGTCTGCTACAGCCTGATTCCCTGGGGCAATAAGGTGACCTATTATGATGAAAAAAAGCAAACAGTCCGATCTGCCGCACCTCGCCCCGGCACACGGGGCTATAAAAAGCTGTGGACGCCCTTTTTACAGGCCCTCTGCACGCATGCCAAAGAGAAAGGGTGGTATGACCGGATCTATATCGGCATTGATGAGCGTAAGCGTATGGGAAAGGCCTATGACCTGATCGACGCCGTTACGGGTGCGTATGGCGAGCCGCTGAAAAAAACGGCAGCAATGGATCATTTCAGTGCGAAATATTTCCCGCTGATCGACCGCATGGCGAGTGTCAGCGTCGGCTCCGATCCTCTGAAAAAGGCACTCACGGATTACCACACGCTTGCACAGCGCCGCAGGGACAAGGGCGGGTTGCAGACCACGGTTTATACCTGCGTCGGCCATTTCCCGAACAGCTTTACCTACAGTATGCCGGGGGAGAGCTACTGGAGCGTGTTTTTCTCCGCTGCGCAGGGGGCAAACGGTTTTCTTCGCTGGGCGTATGACGCGTGGGTGAAAGACCCGCTGCGCGACACAACGCACGTCAGCTTTGAATCCGGGGATTGTTTCCTCGTCTATCCGGATGAGCCGGACGCCAATCATCCGGAGACGAAATCGAGCTACCGGCTGGAAAAACTCGCGCAGGGGATGCGCGACGTCAATAAGATGCTGCTTCTCGCGGAGCAGTCGCCTGCGCTCCGGGAGAGGGCAGACCACCTGCTCGCGCAGGTGAAAGTGGATTATACGCAAAAAGGCGAGGCCGTAGCGGATGAAAAAACGCGCGCGGCCCTTCCGGAGGATATGGAGGCACTGCGCCAAAACCTGTGGGCACTGACGAGGGAATATCTGGGTGGGAGAAACGGCTGACCGGCCCAGTTGGCAACAAAATGTTAGCGGATGGGATCAGGGCCCGCCGCATCGGAGAACGCGAGAGCAAAAGAGATTTTTAGAAAGATCGGCTGCAAGAGGCTCTGTATCCTGCGGCCGATTTTTTCTTCCCAAATTTTCTTTTTTTCTTGTGATAGAATTGTAAAACTTGTTGACATTACGGCCGCTTTGCGGTAGAATAAATACAACAATTGAAGGAAGAAAATACGAGTGTATTTCTAGGAGATATGAGAATAGAAACTACTCCCGTTTAGCGGGGTGTGTTTTCTGTTCTTTTTTTTCTGTGCTACAAAGTTGCACATATGCTACGGAGTTGCACATATGCTGCGGGGCTGCGCATGCGCTGCGGGGGGAGCGCAGCTTGCAATTTATGATACAAGGGAGGCCATCAGTTTGGGTAAGTATGTAATGGCGCTGGATCAGGGCACCACAAGCTCGCGGGCGATTGTATTCGATAAGGGTGGGCACATCCTTGCGAAGGCGCAGCGGGAATTTGAGCAGGTCTACCCCAATGCCGGGTGGGTGGAGCATGATCCGATGGAGATTCTCTACAGTCAGCTTCAGTCAGTGGCGACGGTGCTCGCCTCCGGGGAGGTTGACGCGAAGGAGATCGCGGCAGTCGGTATTACCAACCAGCGCGAGACGACGATCCTCTGGGATAAAACAACCGGCAAGCCAGTTTATAACGCGATCGTCTGGCAGTGCCGCCGCACGTCGGATTATTGCACACAGCTGAAAAATGAGGGCCTGGAGCCCTATGTGCGGGAGAAAACGGGCCTGATTATCGACGCCTACTTCTCCGCAACGAAGATTAAGTGGATTTTTGACAACGTGCCCGGTGTAAAGGAGCTCGCCGCGGAGGGAAAGTTGCTTTTTGGCACGGTAGAAACTTGGCTGATTTGGAACCTGACGGGCGGCAAAGTGCACGTGACGGATTATTCCAATGCATCGCGCACCATGCTGTTTGATGTAGACAATCTCTGCTGGGATGAGGTGCTCTGCAAGAAATTCGATATCCCGATGTCGATTCTGCCCCAGCCAGTTCCCTCCAGCCAAGTGTATGGAACGGTGGCGCCGGGTATCCTCGGCCTTGAGCAGATCGAGGGCGTGCCCATCAGCGGCGCGATCGGCGACCAGCCGGCCGCCCTGTTCGGCCAGGCCTGCTTTAAGCCTGGCCAGGCGAAAAATACATATGGTACGGGTTGCTTCCTTTTGATGAATACGGGTGAGCGAAGAATCCGCTCCCAGTATAACCTGCTCTCCGGCGTGGCCTGGGGGCTGGATGGCAAGGTGGAATATTCGCTGGAAGGCAGTGCGTTTAACGCGGGCTCTGTGATCAAATGGCTGCGCGACGAGCTGCATATGATCGACACGGCGCGCCGCTGCGACGAGCTGGCGGAGAGCGTGCCGGATGCAAACGGCATGTATCTCGTGCCCGCCTTCACGGGCCTTGGCGCACCGTATTGGGATATGTATGCCCGCGGCTGCATCGTGGGGCTCACCCGCGGCGTCAACCGGGCGCACTTTGCCCGCGCGGTGCTCGAGAGCATCACCTACCAGATGACGGATTTACTCGAGGCAATGATCAGCGATTCCGGCATTGAAATGAAGGATCTCCGCGTGGATGGCGGAGCGAGCGTGAGCAATATCATGATGCAGATTCAGGCTGATATGATCCAGGCTTCCGTTAACCGCCCGAAAACTATTGAAACCACTGCTTTGGGCGCCGCGTATCTGGCTGGGCTGGCCGTTGGCGTTTGGAAAGACCGCGACGACATCGAGCAGAACCGCGAGGTAGACCGCATATTTACCCCTGAGATGGATAAACCTACCCGTGACAGGTATTATGAGGGGTGGAAGCGTGCGGTTGGCCGCTCCCGTGATTGGGCGGAGCATTAAGCGGGGCGAAGCGGGGAGATAGCGTTCCCTTTCACCATATATTTTCCATTCTGAATTATTATGAAAATGGAGTGATTCATCATGGCAAAAACCATCGTTGACTGGAAAACCATCAGCTCGTTTGTAACGGACGCATTCGTAGGCGTTGGCGTGCCGCGCGAGGATGCGGAGATCTGCACGGACGTGCTGCTGGAGTCCGACCGCAGGGGCATCGAGTCCCACGGCGTTAACCGTTTTAAGCCCATTTATATCGATCGCATTAATATCGGCATCCAAAACCCCGTCACCAATTTTGAGATCGTGAAGGAAACGCCCACTACGGCGGTCATTGACGGCCACGACGGCATGGGCCAGGTGATCGGCTATAAATCGATGAAAATGGCGATCGAAAAGGCGAAGAAATATGGCATGGGCATGGTTGCTGTCCGCAATTCCTGCCACTATGGCATCGCTGGCTACTATGCGACGATGGCGACCAAGGAGAACATGATCGGCATCACAGGCACAAACGCCCGCCCCTCCATTGCGCCGACCTTTGGCGTGGAGAATATGCTCGGCACAAACCCGCTGACCGTCGGCATGCCTACGGATGAGGAGTTCCCGTTTGTGCTCGACTGCGCCACCTCCATCACTCAGCGCGGCAAGCTGGAGTATTATTCCCGCATCGGGAAATCCACCCCGGCGGGCATGGTCATCGGCCGCGACGGCACGGCGAAAACCGATACGGATGCGATCCTCAAGGAACTCAACACCGGCGAAGCGGCGCTGGCGCCCCTCGGCGGCATCGGCGAGGAGATGGCCGGTTACAAGGGCTACGGCTATGCCACGGTGGTCGAGCTTTTGAGCGCTGCTCTGCAGCAGGGCAACTACCTGAAGATGCTCACCGGCATCGGCGAGGGCGGTAAGAAAGTGCCTTACCATCTGGGCCATTTCTTTATCGCAATCGACACAGAGGCCTTTGTGGGCGCGGAATCCTTCAAAAAAACAGCGGGCGATATTTTGCGTGCGCTGCGTGCTTCTACCAGGGCGCCAGGCGAAGACCATATCTTCACCGCCGGCGAGAAGGAGTGGAACGTCTGGTGCGAGCGCAAAGACAGCGGCGTGCCGATCAACGACGCGGTGCAGAAGGAGCTTTGCACAGTGCGCGATCAGTTGGGCCTGACGCAGTACACCTTCCCCTGGGAAAAATAACAGAGCATCAGACATCTTCTTAACCCCCTTAAGGGCGGGATATCCTTACCCGTATCCCGCCCTTCCCCCCAAGTTGGTGGAGAAGGCGGTTTGTTTTACATAATCAATAATGGAGGAATTGTCACACATGGATTACGCAAAGGAATCACTGAGGCTTCACTATGAATGGAAGGGCAAGCTGGAAGTTACGCCCCGCGCGAGCGTGAAGACGAAGGAGGAACTCTCCCTCGCCTATACGCCGGGCGTTGCGCAGCCCTGCCTGGAGATCCAGAAGGATATCAATAAATCTTATGATCTGACGCGCCGCTGGAATACGGTCGCCGTCGTTACCGACGGCACGGCGGTATTGGGCCTGGGCGATATCGGCCCGGAGGCCGGCATGCCGGTGATGGAGGGCAAATGCGTCCTCTTTAAGGCGTTCGGCGATGTGGATGCCATCCCGCTGTGCGTCAGGAGCAAGGATGTTGACGAGATCGTCAACACCGTCGCCCTGCTTGCGGGCAGCTTTGGCGGCGTGAATCTGGAGGATATTGCGGCCCCGCGTTGCTTTGAAATCGAGCGCAAGCTCAAGGAGCGCTGCGATATCCCGATTTTTCACGACGACCAGCACGGCACGGCGGTTATCTGCTCCGCCGCGATCATCAACGCGCTGAAGATCGTGGGCAAAAAACTCGAAGACTGCAAGGTGGTATTCAGCGGCTCCGGCGCGGCGGGTGTTGCCATTGCGAAGCTCTTAATCAGCCAGGGCCTGAAAAAGGTGGTCATGTGCGACCGCAAGGGTATCATCAGTGCGGACGACCCGAACCTCACCCCTGCAAAGCAGGAGATCGCCGCCTTTACCAATGCGGCGCATGAGCACGGCACGCTGGCGGATGCGCTCAAGGGCGCGGATATCTTCATCGGCGTTTCTGCTCCCGGCATTGTGTCGCAGGATATGATCCGTTCCATGGCGAAAGATCCGATCGTTCTGCCAATGTCCAACCCGGTGCCGGAGATCATGCCCGATCTCGCGTTGGAGGCCGGTGCGAAGGTGGTAGGCACGGGCCGCAGCGATTTCCCGAACCAGATCAACAATGTGCTCGCTTTCCCGGGCATTTTCCGCGGCGCGCTGGATGTGCGCGCGAGCGATATCAACGAGGAGATGAAGATCGCCGCCGCGCATGCGCTGGCGGACCTGGTTTCCCCTGAGGAGCTTTGCCCCGAATATATCCTGCCCAAGGCGTTCGACGAGCGCGTGGGCCCCGCGGTTGCCAAGGCGGTTGCCGAGGCGGCGCGCAAAAGCGGCGTAGCCCGCATTTAATCAGTTGACATCTTCTTATTTTATGTTTCACCACGGTAGGAGCGCGCCCTCTGAATTGTTTCGGGGGGCGCGCTTATTTAATAGAGGTGGGCTCAGCGGTAGAACGGCGCTGGCCGGCAAGCCTGAATGCGCAAAAAAGAGATTGCCAGGCGGATAGAGTGATATGCTCTAAGCGACTTTTTAATCAAGGCTTTGCTTATGATTCATGTGTTGCTTAGAGCATTTTTCATATAGAAGGGCTAAAATGTGAGAAGCAAAAAGGAAACAAGTTTGTCGAGAAAATTCTTGGTGCAGGAGCATAGCCGCAAGGGCAGACTGCACCAAGCCCGTTTGCGGCGTAAGGCAAGCAATTGACAGCGGGAATATTATGCATGAATAAAAAGTGAGAAGCATCGGAAAATCGAAGCCAAGAAAGCGGCTTTCTGCGCCGGGGATCTGGCGAAGGGCGTGTTTGATATTGCAGGCAACATGCCGCAGCAGAAGCCGCAGAAAGCCGCCAACCGCCTCGCGCCACCGCAGTTTGAATGATGAGCCAAAGCCGGCAGTAGCAAATTTTATCTTCAATTTTTTGATAAAAGGGCACTGCGGGGAAAGCCCAAAGCAAATTACTTCGGTATAATAAATGCACAATCCAAACAAGGAGGCAAACAATATGCACGCGTGGGAAGCGGTTCAAAAATCTGTAGATTATATTGAGGAACATTTACAGGAAAATATACGAGCCGAGGCTTTAGCCGAAATAATAGGACTGTCACCATTTTATTTTCAAAGACTGTTTAAGCGATTGGTAAATAAACCGCTGCAAGAGTATGTCAAACTGAGGCGTTTGGCAAAGGCCGTTGAAGCGTTAAACACGGAAAATCAAAGGATTTTAGATGTGGCGTTAGATTATGGTTTTGCCAGCCATGCGAATTTTACCAGAGCGTTTAAAGGCGCCTTTGGAATTACACCGGAAGCATACAAAAAGAATCGTCCTTTTCTCAACACTTTTGTAAAACCAGAAGTTTCTATGGCCTATGTTATGGTGGACGAGAATGTTCCCCTCATTGTTGAAAACATCGTCTTAGAAATACGTAGAGAACGCATTCACGCACCGGAACGCTATCTCGGCCTGTCGACGGACGTTTCCATATTAGAGCAAACACCCGTTGGAGAGAGCACCGGCGTAGACATACCGGGGCAGTTGTGGAAACGTTACCACCAAGAAAAAGCGGCGATTGAAAAATATGTCCAGCCTAACATTGAATTAGGCATGTCCTATTCTGCCAATATGGAAAAAGGAACATTTTCTTATTTTGCGGGTGGACTTGCCAAAACGGTTCCGGAGAATTTAAGCGGCGGCTTTGTGCAACATGAGTTACCCGCAGGGGAATACATTGTTTGTTCCGTAGAGGCGGAAAGTTTTGAAGAACTTGTAACTGTGGCCCTAGACCAAGCGGGAAAATATCTTTTTGGCACATGGCTTCCGAGACATGAACTAATAACCCAACCGTTTTCAGCAGAAAAATACGATATAGCTTCACAAGATATTAAACACGTGGAGATTTGGGTGGATCCCCTTACCATATCAAAGTAAAAAATGCTACCCTGCCGGATGACGGCCAGCACCCGGTTCTGTTGGACATAGAGCGTCGTTCAGATATGCGCTGGAACAGATTTATAACGTCGTAGGCAGTCGGTTTTTAATCATCATCACCAACCTACTGCTGCCGATCTACAAGCCCCCCAAGGCTTTAGCACACGCTTAAATGTATGGCAGCGTTTTGGAACGCTGTATCCCTGCCTGGTTTAACGGTCTTAACTACAGCAAGGGCGCCGCCATCGCGCCTGTCACGCGGGAGGGTGCGCCCTTGCTTGCCAAGGAAATCGACAAATCTACCTACAAGGTGAGCGTACATTTCAGCACCACCAGCACCGAAACCATGTGCGAGAAAATCAAGCGTATGCGGCGCAATGAGGTTCAGCAGATGGGAACCGTAGACGAGCCGGGGAATGGAAAGTAGCTCTCCGGCCCGTCTTGTCGATTCCAAAAATATTTCGTGAACTCGATGAAAAGCCCTTGGCGGGCGGCCTTTTCATCCATTTTGTTTGTGGCTTGCTCATAGGTAAATTTATTTTTCTTGCTGCAAAGGCTTCCCTTGGGCGACCTGTTCTTTCGCCCGGATCAGCCGGTAAAGCATCTGGTTAAAGGGCGTATCCACCCCATACTGGCGGCCCAGCTCCAGCACGGCGCCCGCAAAGGATTCGAGTTCTGTGCGCCGCCCCGCCTCGATATCTTGCAGCATGGAGGTTTTTCCCTCTGGCAGCAGCGTGGCGACAATGGGCGGGATCGCTTCCATATCCTCATAGGATAATGCAACGCTGGCGGCCTGCGCTATATGGACGACCTCCCGCATTGCGGATTTTGCAAGCTCCATTACCTCAGGCAAACGGGTGAAATCACCATACGTTGCCCCGGTTAAGGCGGAAATTTGATTCAGGCCAACGTTGAGCATCCACTTTTTCCACATAGCGCTCTGCATATGGGGAAAAACATGCGTCTGTATCCCTGCATTGCATAAAAATTGATCCACCGCCGTTACCTGTGGGAGATAGCACACCGTATCTTCCATACCAAAATGGATTTCCCCATCCGAGGAATGCACAACGCCGCTTTCCGTGCGGACGGCGTCAAGCGCCATCGCAAGCCCGCAGAGCACTGTGTTTTCCGGAAAGGCGGCGCGCAGCCTCTGCGTGGCCGTCACCCCGTTGAGAAGGGGCAGCAGAATCGTATGCCGCTCCACAAAGGGGCGGATAGATGCAATGGCAGTTTCCAATTGATCATTTTTTACGCAGATGAGGATGAGATCCGCCGCGCTATCAGCCTGCTCCGGCTCGCAAATCCGTGGGAAAAAGGCCTCCCCATCGAGCGTGACGCCGTTGCGGCGTAGCCGCTTTGCCCGCTCATGGTCCGCAATTGCAAAAAAGTGTGCGTCATATTGATGATGTAGCCGCTTGGCATAGACGGCGCCGACCGCGCCCATGCCGATCATGGCTGCTGTTTTAATCTCCACATGAATTCCTCCAGAAGTGTTCTCTACGTCTATTATAGCATACCGCCGCAGAAAGAGCATTTACAATTGAGCGGTTTCGTTATATGATAATAAAAGACGGCGTGATCCCAGGAATACAGCCGTAATCCCTTGGATGCCGCCTAGATGGATTTGCAAGAGAAAGGAAGGCCCGCATGGCGCTTTTTCTTTATAGTTTCAATACGGTTGCGCCGCTGATCTTGGTAGTGGCCGTCGGCTTTCTCCTGAAAAAACTGCGCATGGTGGATGACGCGTTTATCAGCAAGGCAAACAAGGTTTGCTTTCAGGTGGCGTTTCCACTCCAGCTTTTCCATAACATCTATGCCGCGGATTTTGACGCGGAGTTTCGGCCCCAGCTCGTCTTGTTTACCCTGCTCGGCGTTTTGGCAACGGCGATTCTGCTTTGCCTGATTGCGCCGCGTTTTCTGAAAAATCGGCCTACCTGCGGTGCGTGGATTCAAGGCGTTTTCCGCAGTAATTTTTTGCTGCTCGGCCTGCCACTGGCCATCAATTTATTCGGCGCGGATCATGTGGCGTCGATTTCCATGCTGCTGCCCTTTGTCATTATGGAGTTCAACTTCCTGGCAGTCGTCATTCTTACCCTGTTCCGAGAGCCGGAGCAGGGCAAGCGGCAGAAGCTGCGCGTCGGCCGCGTTTTGCTGGATGTGGTAAAAAATCCGCTGATTATCGCATCTTTTATTGGCATGCTGTTTTCCATCTTTCAAATCCCGCTGCCACTGTTTCTGGGCCGCGCAGTGGAGGATCTCGGCAAGATCGCAACGCCGTTTGCGCTCCTGCTATTAGGCGGCCAGTTTGATTGGAAGCGCCTGAGGGGGAACCTGCGCCTGGCGAGCCTGGCAACAGTGCTGCGCTTAGTGCTGGTGCCCGCTGTTTTTGTTTCTTTGGGAGTGTGGCTGGGCTTCCGCGGGGAGGAGCTGGGGGCGATCCTGATCGTCTTTTGCGCGCCTACTGCGATTTCAAGCTATGTCATGGCGCAGAATATGGGCAGCGATGATGAGCTCGCCGGGCAGCTTGTGCTGACGACCACGCTTTTTTCAAGCGTTACTATTTTTTTATGGGTTACAGTGCTGCGCGCTTTGCAGCTGATCTGATTTTTGGCTATCCAAAACTTGAATCATAGGAGGAATGATACATGATTCGTCACATCGTCATGTGGAAATTTAAAGAAATGGCGGAGGGCGCTACAAAGGCGGAAAACCTGCGCAAGGTGAAAAGCCTGCTGGAAGCCCTGCCGGATACCATCCCTTTCATCCGCCGCATGGAGGTGCACTTGAATGAGAATCCCAGCCCCAAGAATTATGACGCCGTTCTCATCAGCGAATTTGATTCGCTGGCAGATCTTGCGGCCTATACTGCCCATCCGGCGCATCAGGAGATTTCCTCCTTTGTGGCAAAATGCCGCGAGGGGCGCGCCAGCGCGGATTATACGATTTGAATAGGGTTCTGTCCAAAATATAACCGAACGTCTAAAATGAATTTTTTTGATAACAGAATGCAAGATTATATCATTTTAGACCGGATTTATAGACTTTTTATTCTGCAATTTCAGAATGGATGCAAGTAAAATGATTTTTGGATGCAAAACGCTCGACTTTTTTGGCGATATGTGATAAACTATAACCATATTTTTGTAAAGAGAGGGAGTTGAATCCAAAGCATGAAAGCATCAGAAGGCATTCAGAATTACAAGGCGAAGGTCAAGGAATGCGTCAACTACTGCGTGAAGGAAATTAAGTATGTCTGCAAGGAGGTCGGCGGCCGTGAATCCGGCAGCCCTGCGGAGCGCAAGGCGCAGGAGCATATGGCCGACGAGCTGCGCAAGTATACGGACAGCGTGGAGTTCGAGGAATTCGATTTGCATCCCAAAGCGTTTATGGGCTGGGTCATCATCGTCGGGATCTGCATGATTGCCAGCGTGATCCTCTACAACCTCGGGTTTGCGCTGGTTTCCCTGATCCTGACGCTGGTGGGCGCTGTTTGCATGATCGCAGAATTCCTGATGTATAAGGAGTTTCTCGATCCGTTTTTTCCCAAGAGGACGTCGGCAAACGTGATTGCGATACGCAAGCCGGAGGGCGAGGTCAAGCGCCGCATCATCTTCAATGGGCATTGCGATTCTGCCTATGAGTGGCGCTATACTTACCTTGGCGGCGGCCATCTGCTGGTGGCTGTGATTGCGATTGCGATTGTGGGCCTTGTTGTTACGCTCGTGTGTGAAATCGCCGCACTTGCCACCGGGCACGCCATGACAGCGTTTGACGGAGGATTTTGGAAAATTATGGGCTATGTTCAGCTCATCTGGATCCCGTCCTATATTTCCATTCTCTTCTTTACCCATTGGAAACTTGTTGTGCCTGGTGCAAACGATAACCTCACCGGCTGTGTCAATGCGATGGCCGTTATGAAATATCTTTCGGATAACGGCATCCGTTTTGAAAACACAGAGGTTCGTGCAGTGTTGACCGGCTCTGAGGAAGCGGGCCTGCGGGGGGCGAAGGCATATGCGAAGAAGCATCACGACGAATGCCTCGAAACCGAAACGATTTTCATCGGCTATGACACCATGCGCGACTATGACGATATGGCGATCTACAGCCGTGATATGACAGGCACGGTCAAAAATGATATCCGCGTTTGCAACCTCATGAAGAAGGCGGGCGAACACGCTGGGCTTGACCTGCCCTTTAAGAGCGTTTTCTTCGGCTCCTCCGATGCGGCGGCTATTTCCCAGGCCGGTATCCCCGGCGCGACCTTTGCAGCAATGGATCCAACCCCCGCGCGCTATTATCACACCCGGCTGGATACGGCGGATAATCTGGACCCCAAAATGATCGAAGCAGGCCTCAACCTGGCTTTGGAAACCACTTACCTCTTTGATAAAGAGGGCTTGAAAGAGAGCTATTGATTCTTGCCCTGCAGGGGCGATCTATTCTGCGAGGCGGCTGCGAATCCTTTAAATAACACATGGCAATCATCTGACGGGTAGAATATCACCCGTCAGATTTTTTATTACGCAGCACCGAGAAGTAACAAAACAAGACCTGAATTGTTCCAGGGCCGTTTCTATGCGGATTGCGTTCAAGACGAAGGCGGCGAATGGTAATGACTTTCTTTACCGATGTTGTGCTTTTGGATACCGTTCCGTATAATGGTTTATAAACTTTAACGAAAGGGCTTTTTACGATGGAAAATCATCAGGTAAAGATAGACGCCAGCAAGTGCGTTGGCTGTGGGCTATGTGTAAACGTGTGTGCTGCACATAACATGAAACTTGAGGATAAAAAAGCAAAAATTCAATTTGAGCACTGCATTATGTGCGGGCAATGCACCGCGGTCTGCCCGCAGAAGGCCATTTCGATCACTGGTTATGATATGGAGCAGGTTGAGAAAGGGGAAGATATTTTCCTAAATCCAGAGGATGTTTTAGATGTGATCCGATTTCGGCGGACCATTCGGCGGTTTAGACAGGAAGAAATTCCAAAGGATGTGATTCGCCAGATTTTGGAAGCAGGCAGGCTGACCCATACGGCAAAGAATATGCAGGACGTCTCCTTTGTTGTGCTTGATCAGGAGAAGAATCGCGTTGAGCAAATGGCAGTTCGTCTTTTTCAAAAAATAAAGCCATTCGCAGATTTATTCAGCCCAATGGCTAGAAACAATACGATTGACGACCAATTTTTCTTTTTTAACGCGCCCATTGTGATTGTTATTTTGGCAAAGAACAAAACAAACGGGATTCTCGCCGCGCAGAACATGGAGTTGGTCGCGGAAGCGAATCATCTCGGCGTATTATTCAGCGGATTTTTTACAATGGCTGCCAATGCTTCGCATAAAATCAAAAAAGCAATTCAGGTCCCAAGGGGGAAAAAAGTAGCGATGACGTTGGTGATCGGGTTCCCGGATGTGAAATTTCTCCGTTCTGTGCAGCGTAAAAAATTAGATGTGAGATATCTGTAGAGGGGTTGAACATGGCAAAAGAATGTGAAGAGAGGCTGCAACAAATTGTAGAGGGGTTTCAGAAATGCCGAAATGCGTTCACCGCCATTGGCGATGAAACGAGGCAGTTGATTTTGCTTGTGCTTTTAGAGAGCGATTTATCGGGAATTCGCGTTGGGAAAATTGCAGAAAGAGCGCATCTGACGAGGCCTTCCGTTTCCCATCACCTGCAAATCTTAAAAGAGGCCGGCATTGTCGCTATGCGGAAAGAGGGAACCAAAAACTACTACTATTTGAGCGCGGACGAAACACAATGGAAGGAGATTGCCGGCTTGGTTCAGCTGATTTATGAAAGCATCCGGCATATCAGCAGCTCACAATTATAAAAAATAACTGCGACCTGCCCGTGATACGCAAATGCCAGCAGCTCTTCTATAGATGAAAAATCAGCGGGGTTTGCTTTGTTACTCGCGCTGCTCGTAATAAAAAATAGCCGGTAGTTAGTCGTTTCGGTAAGCAATGCATATCCCTTTGATCTTTGTGGTTAAGGAAGGCTTTGTTTTGTTACTTGCTTCGCTGCGTAATGAAAGATAGCCGTAATTCCACAATTCGCAATAAAAAATAACAGGAGGCAATTGCCATGATCTTGTATTTTTCCGGAACCGGAAACAGCGAATATGTTGCAGGGAGAATTGGAAAAGAGCTCCATGACGAAGTGATTAATTTGTTTGAGAAAATCCGCAGACACGATTTTTCTGAACTACATGCAAAGAACCCATGGGTCGTCGTTACCCCTACCTATGCGTGGAGAATTCCGCGTATCGTGGAGGAGTGGCTGAAGAATACAGATCTTGTTGGGAACAGGGATATTTATTTTATCATGACCTGCGGCGGGAGCATTGGAAATGCGGGAAAATATCTTGAAACGCTATGTGCCGCAAAGAAACTCCATTATTTGGGCTGCCTCGCGGTCCCCATGCCGGAAAATTATATTGCGATGTTTTCCACACCGGCACGGGCAGAAGCGCTGGAGACGATCCGTCAGGCAGAGCGTGTGATCGATCAAGCCGCCCTGGCGATTCAAAAGAATGAGACGTTTTCACTGCCTGCCAGGAAACTTCAGGATCAGATAAACAGCGGCATTGTGAATCAGCTCTTTTACCCCATGTTTGTTCACGCGAAAAAGTTTTATGCGACCAGCGCCTGTGTTTCCTGCGGAAAGTGCGTCCAGGTTTGCCCGTTGCACAACATTCGTCTTGCGCATCAGAAACCCGTATGGGGAGAGAATTGCACCCATTGTATGGCATGCATCTGCCGCTGCCCCAGCGAGGCGATTGAGTATGGAAATCACAGTAAAGGGCTGCCACGATATATTTGCCCCAAAGCGATTGAAGAGTAAATCGGATGGAGAAGTTTCCTCCTTTTGGGCTCCTGAATCATAAAACAGGCGGTATGCAGCCTTCGTTGGGCGCATATCGCCTGTTTGCGCTTTTTGTGTGCAAACCTGCCTAAGCGGTCTCCTGGTGGTTTAAAACTTGAACACGCAGACGATTTCCTCCCAGTTAGAATGCGGGGCGGATCACGCGGTGTTGCTGCCCAGCCTATTCTTTCTAAAGAGTTAGAAAATCCCTGCGGTAGTCTACGCCGAAGGCTTCCGCCAACCGTGTCAGCTCCGCATCCTGAATGGTGTTGATCCGCGGCAAATGCGCAGTGAGCATATAAATCTGCGCCGCTTTTTCCACCGTTTCAATCAGGCCGAAGGTTTCATCCATTGTATTGCCTGCGGCATAGATGCCGTGCATGCCCCAAATCACCAGGCGGAATTCTTGCATCTTTTCCGCCGTGGCCCTGCCGATTTCGTTGGTGCCGCAGAGCATCCAGGGGAGCACGCCTACCCCATCCGGGAAGACGACGATGCATTCCGTGCACATCTCCCAAAGGGTATGCGTCAGCTTGCGCTCGTCCAGTTCATGCACATAATTCATGGCGAGCGTATGGGTGGGGTGCGAATGCATTACCACGCGGTTTTGCGGCTCCACACGCAACCTCGCCATATGGCTCATCAGGTGTGCGGGCAGTTCAGAGGTGAAGGAGCCGCCGCCCCGATAGCCCCACAAAAGTTCAGCCGCCATGCCGTCCGGCGAAATGCGCAAAATGCCAAGGTTTTGCTCCGGGTCGGCTTCGACGTTTTTAAAATACTTCCCCGTTCCGGTTACGATCAACATGCGCCCTGCCAGCGGCGATGCGTCAAAGCCCAGGGGGATGGTGCGGATTACTCGCGCAAGATCCAGGTATTGCGCAACCTCTGATTCCTCAAGGAGATAGCTGATGTTGCCGCCGTTGCGTTCATCCCAGCCGAGGCGGTACATGTTGGCAGCGGTTTCCCGCATCTCAGCCACAAAAGGGGCGGTCAGGATTTCTTTCATCATTTTGTTCACCTATGTTTCTGATTTCTTTGTTTTGCAAAATTGGATTTGATGCCGGGTGGATGAAAATATTATAATCGGACGGCGGCTGGAATACAACGCCCGGCGGGAATCCGCTTTGGGCTTGATTGGCGTATGAATCCGGCCTATAATAGCAGTAGCCGGGCTTTTTGTTTGCCGATCGGCTGAGAGAGCATTGCTTTGTTGCATTTATGGAAGGGGTTCATTTATATATGGGGAATCAATTGAGCCATTATTTTATAGAGGATGATTCGTTGCCGCCGGATATTCAAACGTTTCCTTATTATTTTGGCGCGGAAAAATTTATGTTTACCAGCGACGCAGGGATGTTTTCGCCAGGCCATGTGGATGAGGCCTCCTCCCTCTTGCTGCACACGATGCCGGAGCGGACCGGGCGCTTTTTGGATTTGGGGTGCGGCTATGGTGTGATTGGGATTGTGATGGGCAGGGTTTATGGCCTGGAGGTGACGATGGCGGATTCCAACGGGCGGGCGCTTCGCTGTGCTCGGCAGAATTGCGAGGCCAATGGGGTGGAGGCGCAGATCGTCCAATCCGATTGTTTTCAAAATGTCAGCCAGTGTTTTGATACCATCGCGCTGAACCCGCCCATCCATGCGGGGAAGGCGGTGATGTATGCCATGTATGAGGGAGCTTATGCACACCTCAACACAGGCGGAAAATTTTATGTGGTGATCCAAAAAAAACACGGGGCCGAAAGCACGGTGAAAAAGCTAACGGAGATTTTCCCCCATTGCGATACGCTTTATAAAAAGAAAGGGTATTATATTTTGGACTGCACAAAATAATATCAATAAAACAAAAACAACCGCGCAGCACTTGCTGCGCGGTTGTTTGGGGGAAAGCATTGACAAAAAAGATACCCACAGACCAACTCGTGCAAAGCCAGACCCGAAAAAGGTTGGTAACGCCGCGAAGGCGTGAGTGAGCCGATGATTTTTCTAAAAAGAAAAACCGTCGGGAACTTTTTATCGTTCGCGACGGCGTGGGAAGCGTTGATAAAAAAGATACCCGCTGAAAATGAGAGCGACAAGGTGAAATAAAAAACTGAACCCGGAACACAAATTGCGACCAAGTTCAGCCATGGTCATATGGGGAACTGCGAGTTCTAAAAACTATTCGGAGGCTTCTGGATAAGCAATTTTTATAAAGCTCTATTAAGTTGTCAGCAGAAAAGATATTTTTTCAGCACCAGGGTTTCCTCCATGGTATAATAACAATGAACAAAAGACGTTGTATATCTTTCTCAGAGAGAGGAGGTGAAGTGTATGGGAAAGTATACGGACGACGAGATTCGGTCCATGCCAAAAATCACTGCCAAGATTGCCGCAGATTATCTTGGAATATCTCCCATGATGGTAACCTTGGGTATGAGAAATAATGTGCTTCCAATTGGTTTCGCTATTAAAAAAGAAGACCGATACAGCGAGAGTTGGAGCTATAACATCATTCCAGAGCGATTAATTGCTTATAATCACGGAAGGATTAATGAGGTTCAAGTCCAGAATATTGAAAAGAGTTTAAACACCATAATCGAACAGTTCGAAGAAATGAAACACGACTTGGTTTTTCTGTTAAAAGAAAACGAGGAATTGGAGGGATAAAACAGTTCTTGGCAATTATTGCGTCAAACGCTGATGCGGAAAAAGCGCAACAGGCTCAGCCTGAAGAGAAAAAGGAAACTGATTTAGGCAGGAAGGAGGATGAAGAGACGATGCCTCCCATTACAGTTGAATTAACACGCAAGGAACTCTATGAAGAAATATGGAAACTTTCGGTAGCAGGGGTTGCAAGAAAGTATGGCATTCCATATGCCAAATGCTTGACGCAGATTAAGGCAGCTCAGATTCCCATTCCTCCCTCCGGCTACTGGACTAAAATCAATTTTGGAAAACAAGTGGAGCAGACGCCCCTTCCGGGCGATGGAGATGCAATCGTTACGCTGCAAAAAGATAATTTTCAGGAGCCCAATACAGCTAAGAGTGAGCAAGTGGTCCAAATCGCCTCTCTGCAAGAGAGGACGGAATCAGTGTCGCCCAATGCGTCCACTCCTATGGATCCAATTGCTCAATCGGCTGCTGAGGAGATAACCAATCAAGCGCCACCGGAGACAGTTCAAAGATTCGGGCAGACCTATAATGTGTATAATCGGGAAACGCTTTATAGGGAAGTTTGGAACATGCCTGTGACAGAAGTTGCAAAGCGATACAAAGTCTCCGATGTTGCCATTCATAAAGTCTGCAAGTCGCTGAATATCCCAACCCCGCCCCCGGGATATTGGGCGAAATTACGTGCTGGAAAGCCAGTAAAGAAACCGCCTCTTCCACCTGGTGGAGAGTCAAAAAAGATGGGGGTGCAGACCGGAGCAGGGAATTCAAATCGCAGTAACGAAACGGAAATTCCCCTGGAGTTTTTGCCAGAAGAAGAACGACAAGTGGTATTGAATGTAGCTGCGCAGATCTTGCTGCCCCAAGAAAATGACAGAATGCTGCCTGAAATTGTAGCCCATCGGAAAAAGATCGCCGAGTGGAGCAAGCGGAAACGCCAGCAGGAGCGGGAATTTGGCGCAGGCTGGAATCGGGGAAGAAATCAAGAACCTGCGCCTCTCTTTGCGGAAGGGGTTTCAGAAGAGCAGCAGTCCCGTGTGTTCCGGTTGATTGATGCGCTGGCAAAGGCCATGACCCCGCTTGGGTGGGAATTGACGGCTGACCTGAAGTTTGCAATAGGTCAGGACTCCGTCACGCTCATGTTCTCTGAGTCAACCGACAAAGTTTTGCATACCCCAACAAAAGAAGAAAACCTAAAGCTGTTGCAATACGAAGAGGAAAGGAAAAAACACTCCTGGGCCAGCAAACCACAAATTCGAAAGTACGATGCTGTTTACAATGGACGTTTGGGCGTATCCATCAATGGAGCAAGAACATTCCGGGATTGCCGCTCCTACGTTTTGGAAGAGCGTTTGGGGGATATGATGCTTGCCATTTATGAAGAGGCGGAGCGGGTCAAGCAGGCCCGTCTGGATCGAGAAGAGGCAGAGCGTCAGCGCCGGGAGCAGGAGCGAAAGCGTGAGGAGCATCGAAAGCTATATAATGCGGAGGTAGACCGGACCTTGGCCCTTGTCAATTGCGCAGAGGACTATGAAACCGCATGCAGAATCCGAAGTTATGTCTCCGCTATGGAAAAAGCGCACCCAGAGCAGGACCTCTCAGAATGGGCGTCCTGGGCGCGTGCAAAAGCAGATTGGTACGATCCTACAATCGCAAAAGAGGATGAGTTCTTGGGAAAGCGGGAACATGAGAAAAATCAGAAAGATAAAGGGCCCGAGCATAAAGGCTATTGGTGGTAAAATGGGGGTATCATTAGACTAATAAACCCATTTGTTATGTGAAAAGTATGCGTCAAACCTCTCGCCTAGATATTTTTCAGATTCTATGGCAAACTTGAAAAAACTCAAAAAACTACTAGTTTTTTCAAGGAGGATGTAAAGTTGGATACTTGTACTCACGAGGTTCGCCTCAATCAATGGAAAATGATCATCGAGCAATGTCAAAACCGTCCTGAGGGGCAGACAGCCAGGCAGTGGCTGGCTGAAAACGGGATTCAGGAAAAATCGTATTATTACTGGCTTAGGAAAGTCCGTAAAAAAGCCTACAGCCAGTTGAATGCTGGAAATACTTCTCTTCCAGCCACGCAGGAAAAAGGAACAGTCACCTTTTCTGAAATTCCCATGATGCCGCAACAGAATCCGGAAATTCCTTTTTCTTTCCAGCCAGCAGTCGTGATGAAAACTTCCCGTGCAACTGTGGCGGTGTCTAACGAAGTTTCCGACTGGCTGCTTACTAGGCTCCTGCAGGAGGTGTCCCATGCTTGAGGATGCCGGCGGCATCCGGCGCGTGATACTCGCATGTGGTTTTGTTGACCTACGCAAAGGAATCGATGGACTGGCTCAGATCATCGGTTCCCGGTACAACCTGAATCCGTTTGAAAAAGGAACTCTTTTTTTATTCTGTGGAAGGCGTTCCGATCGTATGAAGGGACTTCTCTGGATGGGGAACGGATTCCTGCTCTTATACAAAAGGTTTGAGGATGGTTCTCTGGCATGGCCAAGGACAACACAGGAAGCGGCAGATATCACAGAAGAGCAGTTCCGCCTCCTGATGCTGGGCCTTAATCCTCTCGACCTGAAGATCAAGGACGTCCATCCGACAAAGGTTTTCTGAAAAGTATTGTGCAAAACAGAGAAAAATTTCTGCTGTTTTATCACATGACATCTGCTTATGACAGCACTTTTTGAAATGGTGCGAAAGCACGTCTGCCGCCTGTATCAGTATGATGTAAGTAATATTTGAACCTTGACAACCCTATATTTCCTCATTGTATATGGGCAGGCAACGTTGTTTTAAGCATAGGCGTTTTGCCGAAAGGCAGGATGCTTACAATTCGCCATTTCACGGATTCTGTAGTATAATCAGAGACAGTAAAGGACAAGGAGCGGATCAATGGGCAGCAAGCATACACTGGATGAATTGAATAACTTAAACCGTGGAGAGTTGATTACCATTATTCTCGGTATGCAGGGACAGCTTGATGCATTGAATGAAAACATCGAGAAGCTTATTGAGCAGGTACGTCTTGCAAACCAGCAGCGCTTTGGCCGTCATACGGAAACAATGGACTCCATTGAGGGACAGTTATCTTTTTTTGATGAAGCAGATGCTCTGTACAATCCGCTTGTGCAGGAGCCTGATCCGGAAGAGATTCTCCCGAAAAAAACAAAGAAGAAAAAATCCAGGGGGCAGCGGGAAGAGGATTTGAAGGATTTTCCGGAAGATGTCATACCAACCCACACGGTATCGAAAGAGGAACTGGATGCTTTCTATGGCGAAGGCAACTGGAAACAGATGCCAAGTGAAACCTACAAACGGTTAAGACATGAACCGGAAAGCTGGACGGTAGAAGTCCACACCGTAGATGTCTTTGTGGGAACGGATGGTTACCATCAGGATGAGTTCCTGCGCGGTGACCGTCCAAAGGATCTGTTCCGCGGCAGTATAGCGACCCCTTCCCTTTTGGCCTCCATCCTGAATGTAAAGTATGTGAATTCTGCCCCGCTACATCGGATTGAACAGGAATTCTCCCGTAACGGGGTCCACATTTCAAAGCAGACCATGTCAAACTGGATCATAAACAGTTCCCGCAGGTACTTCGCGCCGCTTGTAGAGTGCATGAAGCAGGAACTGTTAAAGCTTCCTGTTACACAGGCGGACGAGACTCCCACTCAGGTGATCAACGATGACAGAGCCCCCGGAAGCAAAAGCTATATGTGGGTGCACCGCTCCGGTGAATTCCATACGGAGTGCCCGATTGTCATCTATGAATACCAGAAAGGCAGGAACCATGAGTTCCCGCTTCAGTTCTATCAGGATTACGAGGGTATTCTGGTTACCGATGGTCTTTCCCAGTATCATCTGATTGAAAAGAAGCTGCAGGGGCTGATCAATGCCAACTGCTGGGCACATGCAAGAAGGGATTATGCCGATGCCATAAAGATAGCGGACAAATCGAATCCGGATGCGGTACGGCGGTCGATTGCCTATCAGGCATTAAGCCGGATATCCCAGATATATAAACTGGAAGGGGCCTTAAAGGAGCTGACAGCCCGGGAACGTTTCAAAAGAACGCCAAACCTCAATCAGACCATTGGTTGAGGAGTATTTTGCGTGGGTAAGATCCCAGCTCGAAAATGCAGCGGTACAGCCCAAAGGAAAAACAGCCGAAGGGCTGAAATACAGCCTGAATCAGGAGAAATATCTGAAGGTATTTCTGACAGATGGAAACGTGCCCGTTGACAATTCGGCAAGTGAGCGTTCTATCCGCACCTTCTGTATTGGCAAAAAGAACTGGATGTTCCATGATTCCATTCAGGGAGCGCAGGCAAGCGCTATCATCTACAGTATTTCGGAAACTGCAAAGCTCAACAACCTGAGACCTTATTATTATTTTAAACATTTACTCACAGAGCTTCCCAAACTTTGTGACGAAAAAGGAAATATGGATTCTGCAAAGCTGACTCCCTTGTTGCCATGGGCAAAAGAGCTGCCAGCTGAATGCAGAAAACCACGCCGCTGAAATCTGTTAGCGGCGTTAATTTATAGGTAAGCGCATGATTTGACCTTTACGAATATAACAGGTGGAAAGCATGGATAAAAATCAAGCCAAAGAATTATTATCACTTCATTCGACAAGAAATAGTGACATTTATCATTCAAAATCCGAAAATGGATTTTTAGGCAGTTTACGCCCTTTTCGTGGTGAATTGAACGAAGAAAACTTTTTTGAAGTTATGGAATGTTTAAGAGCATTAAAAGACGAGTTTATTGCACCAACGATTGAGCAAGGAATTGTGTCAGATATTGTAGCAATTATACATTTAACGCGAGTGTGGGTATCTCCTTATGGTATGTTAGGGAGCAATCATTTACTGACAGAAGAACAAACAAAACATCTGCTTACATGGGCAGATATTATTGAAACCTGTTTTATGTATTTATTAGACGATGTCGCTGAAGAAGCATTTACTGCTTATGAAGATTATCTGAATGGCGAGTATTTCTAACTTTGTTGATTTGATAGAACTTCCGATTTTTTGCCCCGTTTAACCGCCGATAACTTCCAGTTTGTTTGGCTGACAAATCGGGAATTATGGAATGGAGAAATAGTAATGAAGAAATATTTGTTGCCAATTATTATGTTGGCGGTATTTGAAACGATAGCAATTACTCTTTGGATAACGCTAGATAATCCGTTTTATCTTTTCAATTTTAGCTATATCGGTATTTCCATTGCTTTGGGTATTTTTTTATTTATCAGGAAGTATAAACACGCAAGGCGAGTGACACAACTTTTAGTTGGACTATATATGTTGATTTACTTAGGACTAATATGTAATGAGAATATGCAGATAGAGGGGTTTTGGTACTATCTATTTACTGGTGTGTTTGAAGCTGCGACAATTCACTATGCAGTAGCAAAGATATTCGGACCGCTTATTTTTGGGCGGGGTTGGTGTGGTTATGCTTGTTGGACAGCGATGATACTTGACTTTTTGCCTTACAAAGAGCCAGTTCGTCCACGAAAGAAGATAGGATGGATTAGATACATTACATTTACAGTATCATTGATTTTTGTGGTTGCTCTTTTTTTAGCGAATGTAGGCAATATTGAAAGGATTATGTTTTGGGCGTTCATTGTAGGGAATGCTCTATATTATATCGTGGGTATCGGGTTGGCATTTTTATTTAAGGATAATCGGGCTTTTTGTAAATACATATGTCCAATCACCGTATTCTTAAAGCCGATGAGCTACTTTGCATTGTTAAGGATAAAGTGCGACACAAATAAATGTATTTCTTGTGGTAGATGTAAACGTGTATGTCCAATGGATGTAGATATAACAGATAATTCAAGAAACAGGAAAAATGGAACGGAGTGTATTCTCTGTTTTGAATGTGTAAAGAATTGCCCTAAAGATGCCTTGTAGTTTGCAGGCATTAACTCTGAAAATCCCAGTTTGTCGAGTAGTTGCTACATCATTATAACAACGGAACGAATTGAACATAATCAAAGCAGGTTGCCGCCCAACGGTAAATAAAAAAAACCGTTGTTTGGCGGCAGACCTTTCATGCGCCCAACAAAATACAGAAAGCCTTGCGGCGGCTTTGAAATAACGATCAAAGCCGCCGTTTTCCTTTTTCAAAAATGGATTTACAGGGGGTGTATTAAAATCACCCTTTTTTAAGGACATGGCGGTATCAAGGAGGTACCGCCATGTCCTTTATCTATGTTCCGCCCCCTAACTTGTAAAAAAAAGCCAACCCCCTCCCTGGGATCAGTTCGGCAAGCAATATGTAATATGGCAGTACATAGTATGTAATTATTTTTCATGCGCTCGTGCGGCTTTATGCTGTTCGGGCACTTTTCTTTTTCCCCGGCCTTACTTCTGGCCATCGTGGCCAGAAGCTCCCCGGTGTCGGGGGCCGCCCTCTCCATTTCGATCCATTCAACCCATCAACCGTTGAACATCGAAATGGAGGATCTCTCAATGACTATGATCAATCTGCGGGACGTGTACCCGTTTTATCATTCCGATCTGCTGGTGGAAGTTTCCGAGGATATTGCGGAGGCTATGACTGCCGCCACTCGCCAGGAGTCCAACTCCCGCCGCCAGATGTATCGCTACAAGGCGCAGTATTCCCTGAATCGCGGGACGGCATCGAGCATAGCTCCCTGCACTTTGCCCCCTCTCCCGCTGAACTCTATGAGGAGAAAGAAGAGATCGAGGCTCTGTACGCCGCCCTGGCCGCCCTCCCGGAAAAGCAGGGCCGCCGGGTGTTCGCCCATTACATACTCGGCGTAAGCAAGGCGGAGCTGGCGCCGTCCGGGACAGCATTTGCCGGGGCCTGAAACAGCTTCGGGAAATTTTGAAAAACAGTCTGTGATCGCCTGCGGTTTGCCCCTGAAAATGTCATGGCTATTAGAAAGAGGTACAAGCCCTTTCTTCTGAACCATGACAACTGAATAGACAGTATTTCAGGCACAAAACCCGCGTGATGAGCGACGTAAGGTGCACCGCCAGGACAGCCAGCTTAGGAGGTGATGGACAAGCTGGCCGAGCGATCTACGCAGCCTTTGACCCGGCCCCGGCAAGCCGGGCGCGATGACAGCGCGGGGGATCATGAAACTTGCTCACGCCCTCCCACGGACTTGGGGGGAGTCCCTGCCGTATGCGCCAGCCCATCATGGGTAGCGGTGCGGCGGGGCTATGACAGCCGAAGCCATCGGCGGTCTGGAATACTCCCCGCGCCGGGGATGCGTGGCAAATACGGCGCACATTCAAGCCAAACCAGGGGGGGCGCCTGCTCCGGGGCCTTTCTGTCTTGCGACAACTCAAATTAGCCCGGCGGGGCGGCTCCCTGTGTTTACAGATCGAAATGGAATAGCACCGCCCTCACTTCTGGCCAGCGTGGCCAGAGGTGGGGGAAGGTCAGAGGGCGGCGGCCATTCGCCGCCCTTTGACGTTTCCCCACGGGACGGCGGGAAACGCTTAACACCATATTTTCACCATCTGCGAGAGGAGGTCACTATTTTGAAAAAAGCCAGCTCCCCGCCTGTCCATCAGGCGCTCCCGTTATTGGAAACGGTGGAACAAATGAGCAAGATCAGCGGTTTGGGTGAGCATAAGCTCCGCGAGCTTATGGACAGCGGCCAGATCGAATACATCCAAAATGGAAACCGCCGCTTGCTCTGTGAGGCCGCTATTTGGGATTGGTACGCCCGGAATAGGGTGGCCGCCTGTGCGGAGGCGTAGCCTATGGCGGTCAGCGCACGACAAGTCAAAAATAAACGGGATGCCAGCGGCAACCTGACGGGCCGGGCCGGAACCGTGTATGATGTGAATGTCAAGTACACCATGCCGGACGGTACAAGATCCACCTATGCGAAAAAAGGCTTTCTTACACGCAAGGAGGCATTACAGCACGAGGCCACCATAAAAAGCAAGCTCCAGGCCCCCACCTTTGCCGCCACGGTCAAGGCCCAGCGCAAGCAGACGGTCAAGGACTATCTGGAGGAATGGGTGGAGAGCTATGCGCGGGTGAACCTGCGGCCCTCCACCTATGACGGGTACAAGCGAACGATCAAAAACTACATTGTCCCCTATATCGGCCATGTGCCGCTGAACCAGCTCGCGCCCTCCGCAGTGGATAAAATGTTTCAGGACATCCTTGACAAAGGGCTGAAACCGAGTACTGCGGCGGGGGCCAAGCGGGTGTTGAGCGTGGCCCTGGGCCATGCCCGGAAATATCGGTACATTGAAACCAACGCCGCCCGCGACACCATCACCAAGTTTGGCAAGGGGGACAAAACCCCCGACTTCTGACTTCTAAAAAATCTGTGTTGAAAGTGGCACAAAAGTAGCTATTTTTTATTATGTCAACCACAATAACCAAATCCGAAGCCGCCCGCGTCCTCGAGGATGAAATTTTCGCCCTGGATGAAGCTCTTAAAAAGGGGCGCACCATTATGCAGGAGATCACCGACGAATATTTTCGCAAGTTCCACATGAAAGAAAAGGACGGCCCCACATCGATTCTTTGGGAATATGGGAGAGCGGGTGTATTTGCCGATATCATGGACGACATTGTATTCACCATGTATCAAACCGTGGAAGAGCTGAAGAAGATCAAGGACGATGACGGGCAGAAGGGAGAGGCCGCCGCATGACAAACGCAGAACAATACCGCCGCTGTATTTCCGACCTTTGTGCCGGCATGACCGAGGCGCAGCTTGAAAGAGCTTATCGCTGGGTTTGGGCCGTATGGCTGAACGGAGACGGGAAGCACGCGGAACCTGCAGCGGCGCGTAAATAAGCAATCAAATTTTTATACGAGCGGGCGTTCTGAAAGCGGCCCGCTCGCTGTTTTTTTATCCAGCCTGATTGACGGACAGTATCGCATCCAGCGCCGCAACGATCTTTTGCAGCGTCACCAGTGTGGGAACGCTCTTCTTGCTCTCAATCCGCCCGATGACGGATTGCGTCAGGCCACAGGCCCTCGCCAGCTCCTGCTGTGTCCAGCCTTTGGCCTTTCGCAGCTCAATCAGTTCATCGATGAGCCGGGCGCACTGTTCAGGCATTGAATGCACCCCCAATAGGCACGCTGTCTATATAACAACTATCCGGGCATAAATCAACTTTATTGTTCCATACTTTGTTGCTGTCTATAGATGGGTCAATATCCCACGCTATACAATGCTGTTCATCAACATAGACACGGCGAAACGCTTCTATATTTGTAAAATGCTCAAATACAGTACCTTTTTTTAGAAGCGGCCGGACATCATAAAGCCGCTTTTCTCCGTTGTCAAAGCTGATAGACAAAGTAAAATCATCATTCGGAACAACTCCGATAATCTTTTTTCTACCGCTTGCGAAGTATTCTGCTGTCTTTTCGTCAAGCCCCATAGCGCGGTAATATTCAACTGTTTTAGTCATAGTATCACCCCAAGAAGCCGCTTATTTCAGCGGCTCGATTGCAAACAATTCTTGTTTTTCTTTTGCGAGCTCCCAATTTTCCCGCAATTCCTCCTGATGGAAAGCCGCCCAACCCAAGAGCATTTTTAATTGTTTCGATGGTATTGTCCCCTCCAATACTTCTAATTCTTCAATGGAAACGAGGACTTCAGCACCGCCGTAGAAAGCGTGAAAGTGTGGCGGCATATGGTCACGCCAATAGATACAAATCTTTATCCCTCTGAACATACATATTGTAGGCATCCGTTCATCTCCTTTGATCATATTATAGCATATTCGCTATAGAAATGCAATTGCTTTTTCGCTATTATTGTGAATCCCCCGCCGTTCTTTATTCGTTTGCTTTATAAAATACCTACGGCCCGCTCGTTTTTATTGCCGGTTGGGGGCACAACGCTGTAGTTACCGCATTTTCCGCCTCGATACCTACGCTATACGCCCCATTCCTCTTTGAGCTTATTGAGAAGCTGCATTTCCTTTGTGGTGTCGGTATCCGGGTTTAGGTCGGGGTGGTACTTCATCGACAGCGCCCGAAAGAATTTCTTCAAAAGCTTGCGTTCCTCCTCGCTGTAGCTGGTGGCTGTGCTGCCGAATAGTTGGCTCCAGTCAAAGTGATCGGTAGAACTGTAGTTACTGCTATATGAATTCGAATAACTACGCTGCGCTTCCGCTTCACGCCTGATCTGCGCAAGGTAATCGCTGTTTCTTAGCGTTCCAAAAATATCAAAGCAAGCGTCATATTCCCGCTCGCTCACAGAATAGCGTTTTGCGAACGCCTTCTTTGCTTTCTCATACGCCTTTTGGAGCTTTTCGTAGGCGCGCCGAGCTTTGTATTCCTCCGTTTTGCGGTATTCCCGGCGGATGCGTTCCATGATGGGGTTCATTTTGTCCTCCACCATCTTGTAAAGGGTGTCATAATCAACGCCGAACATCTTGACCGCGCGGGATATGCCGGAATCAACGCAATCATACAGGCCGATCCCGATGCTGGGGACGGCATCATAATAGCGGATCGTGCCAATGGCGCATTGCCGCTTCTTCACCTTGCCGCCCTCCCGGTAGCTCTGGTGAATGCTGATCTTGTAGGCCTCTTGGTGCGGGCGCTCAAACTGCCCGGCGGTATAATCTGGATAATAACTGTAATATGTCTGAGTGTCGCCGCTTAGGGAAGAGAATGTGGAGGATGTCACCTCATATTTCTTCCAGTATCCCGGCGGGTTCGGCTTTTTGAGCATGATCTCCTGAACAACGACAAACATTCTATGTTCCCTCCGTAGGTACTACGAATTTGAACCGGATAACTACGCAACGAATTTCATTCCGAACTTGTGTGCAACGTCTCCGCGCGCGTACCGTGTCCACAAATAGCCCCCTAAGGCTCTGCAAGCCCTGATAGGCATCGTTCCCGCTCTTCCTCATAAGCCCTTGCGGCGGCTTCCAGGGCGGCAATCCGGTATCCATAGCTGATAGGCCTCCCATCAGCCGCCCGGAATCGCTCGTCATCCCTGATGGCGTAACGTTCCGGGGAAAGGTAGAACAGGCTGCGCGGCGCATCATAGTGGATTCTGAATTCCTCTGCCAAGGCCTGGAGCTTCTTGTCCTTGCGCAGCTCGCGTACGGCCTTGGCTTCCAGGGCGCGGGCCTGTGAATCCTTCAGGCCCATCCTTTTAGCCGCCTGAACGCCCGTCAGACAGTCGTAATACTTCAGACGGATTATTTCCCTCATATCGTCTGGAAGGACCGCTATAGCCTCTATAACGGCCTGTTGAACGTCCGTCAACTCGACTTCCTCAAACGCGAGCGGGGCGCTGTCGTCCTCGATCAGCTCCAGCAGCTCCGTTTCGCTTTCCTCGCCGCCTGCCGGTTGGTTGTATGACGTGGCCGCGACTTCCTTTTTCCGGCCCCATAGCTCGGAATTCAGCGCATTGCGCACGCAATACGAAAGGTAGGAAGTCAGGAGGAATCCATCCTCCGGCCGATACGCTTCCACAGCTTTTACCAGTGCAAAGAATCCGCATTGCACCGCATCCTCCGTGTCGGCCCACGCCGGCAGAGGGCGCTTTTTGAGCAGTTGAAAGATCATCTTCATAATCAGGCGGCGAACCTGTTCCCAAAGCTCAGCCATGCATTCCGTCCGGCCCTGCCGGATCAGTGCGGCAAGCTCTTCATTGGTGTGTTCCTGCATTGACTTTTCCCGCTCTCCGATTTATCATAGAATGGATGATCGCTTCCGAGCGGGCGCTCCGGCGGGTTGTGGGCCTGCCGGGGCGTTTTTTTGTTGGGCTTACGGTGGTTTTCTCACTGTTCGCTCGCGGTTCGCATGGACTCAACCCCCCCCCCGGCTGATTTCCTTTGGATCTCAACGGACGGGTACCCGTCGCTTTTTTCATATCCCATGAAAAGCTCTTTTTTAAGGCCTCTCAAAGCTCGCAATGCGGGCGTCCTCGCGCACGCGCGCGAGAAAGGTTAACAAAGGTTTACATTTCATTAGTCCTTATACGCGCGCGAATGTCAAGTTTTATCAGGTTTTTGCGCTCATCTCGGGTTCTAAAGGCCGGTCTTTTTTATGGCCTCCGATTTCTCCGATCTTGGCGGGGGAACGAAGGAAGAAATCCCTTTGTTCGTCTTTTGTTCCGCAGTGCATCCGGCGGAGCCGCGGGGGCGCCCTTTCACCGTGCTTTTGAGGCGCGTTTTTCTCTGTTCGCCCTCTGTTCAATCTCTTTTTTAGGGCCTCGGAAATCTCGGCATGCAGGCTTTGGCCCGTCCTTCTTCAACGCCTCCAGAAATGCAGGCTCCAGACAGGCAATTTCATATTGATCGTTTGCCGGGCCATCGTCCGCCATGCGCGTGAGCTGATCCAGAGTGTAGCTTCCAGAAATGATGAGCAGAGCGGATATTATGTATCCCTGCATCCGAAGCTCCCATAAAATCCGCCAGGAAGCGGCCCTCTTGTCGTCCGCGGACACCTGAAACGCCTGGTGGTATTCCCGGCCCGCCGGATCGCGGTAATCCGCAATGAAATTGAACATGTGCGTTTCCTACTTCTCAGGTCACGGGCCTGTCCAGATAAAAAGAACTCACGGTGTCCGCCGCGTCATTCGCGCCCTGTGCAAGCGTCACAACGCAGCATTGCCCGCGTTGGCTCTCCCACCATGCGCACAGCTCCTTCTTGCAGGCGCAGGGATGGCCCGGCTCGCCTAAGAGCGGGCAGGATTTTTCAAATACGGTGGCATCGCCTTTCATCGGCCTGCTTCCTCCCTTCCGGCTTCTTTATTCTGACTTCATACGTCCAATTGATATCATCCGTGTCGAAGGCCTCATAGCCTGCGGCCTGCATTCCGCCCTTGAACTGCCCGTTCGTGACATACACGCCGGTTTCCCGTTCCATGTAATGCTTCAGCCCGTAGCTGTTCAAACGGTTTGCCGGGCGAGGCTTCCGGGGAGTAGGCTCCAGTCTTTCACGAATCCACACAGCCAACGCTGCGCGTTCCTCTTCGGTCAGGGTGGCGTAATGCTCCGGCGCGTTCCCAGGGCCATAATCCTTTTTTAACATGAAAATTCCTCCTTTTTGGGGTTGAGGGGGTTTTTAGGGGGAAAGGGGGTTTTTAGAGGTCAATTTTACTACTTTCTATATCGCGGGCGATACTGTGTTAAAAGAAATATATACATATATAGAAGTTGTAAAACAAGGCCTCAATTTCCCCCTCACAGCTAAAAAACCCCCTCATTTTCTCCATTCGGTAGTCCTGTGGAGTATCGAAACGCTCCGTCAATGCCTAAAGAGTGGTTTATGATACCTCGAACGGTAACCCCGTGCTTCTTCAGTTCTTCCTTGAACAGCTTTACGCCGAGGGGCTTTGCCCCCATGTCATCACACCATCGGGCGTAATCCATGCGCAAATGCTTCAGAGTGATCGTTCCTTTCGCCTGTAAATTGACATTTTCTTCTAAATACTGCTGAATATAATCGTTATCTTTTCTGTACTCTTCTGTGAGCTGCTTCATTTCATCCGTATCGCGCAGCCCTTCCGCCAAATACATGCGGTACCCCTCCAGCAGCCAATTCAGAATTCCGCTCTTTGCTTCCTCTGTACGGAACAGAGCTTTTAATTTGGTATCCCGCTCTTCTTCTCTGAAAAAGCAAGTGAACGGCAATAGCTTCACGCGTCCACTGGCAAACAGGCTGTCGTCCGCTACCGCCGGCTTGGAATTTGCCGTAACAAAGAGCTTGAACACTGGTTTGAATTGAATAATATCGCCATACATTGGCCGCCCTACAATGTCATCATTGCCCGTGAGCTGCTTTAGAAGCGCTTCATTGAGGCATACTCCCTGCGGCGGTTCATTGGCCAAGGCCATACGAACACCAACCAGGCGGGCAATATCCGGCGTGGGTCGGCTGCCGTCCCGCGCTCCGCTGCGCGCAATCGTGTTGAAGTCAATTTGTGTTCCATACCCGCCCAATATGTTGAGCACGGTGTCAAACGTAGTTCCCTTTCCGTTGCGCGTCTTTTCTCCAATGACGGTAAAATAACATTCCTCATTTGCTTCGCCCTGCAAAGCGTATCCAAGGGCTTTTTGCAACATTCGGGCGCGATCTTTGTTGCCTTCAGTTACTTCGTCAATAAACTGTTCCCAACGCTCGCATCGAACACCCGGTTCGAATCTGACGTTTGCAATTTTTGAAAGGAGATCCCCCGCCTGATGAGGGCAAAGCGTAACCGTGCGAAGATCCAACGTTCCGTTCTGGCAGTTGAATAAATATGGCTGCCGGTCAAATTGCGAAGCCGAAGTATAGATAAGGTCATGCGCATCCTTCAACTGCGTTTCCCGGTACTTCAAGCTTCTGTATTTGAAATAGTGCTTTCGATAAGCGGCCCATTCATCCACAACGGCGCTTCCGTCCTCAGATTTTGGTGGTGGCGGGATCATGTCGCACACGAATTCCGCGAGCTTCTTTGCAAGGCGGCGAGCGGGAAGATCATCTTTTGTTCCAGGTTTCCACACTCGCCCGTCATATACGGAATACGCTTTATGTCCCCGAACATAGAGTGCCCGCTCGCGGTATACGTCGGCAAACAGGCGCGCGGCCCCTAAATCGTCTGTGGAGTATTTCTTCAACTGCTCCGGGGATTGGATGACTGCGGCGGGGCCTCCTGCGACCGGGGCGAAATCCTCAACCGCTTTGCGGCGGCGACGCTCCTGATATGCTTCATCATCCTGCGCTGCGGTTCTCCGGCAATCCTGCATGGCCTTTGCTGCCGTTCGCTGCAAATAATCCTTGCGCTCCGCCGACTTCTTCCAATGCCTTTCATCCTTCTGCTGGGCATATGGAGAAGAGAGAAATGCCTCAATCATCTGTTCCGCATTGCAGTTGCACCAATAGGCGAGCTTATTTAAAAGCGCTTGGTCGTCCGCGCTTTCATCTCCGTGCGGGCGCTCGCCGTTCCAAAGGGAAAGGAACCGTTTATCTTTCTCCAACCCGCGCTTCAGGTAGTCGCCAACAAGCAGGGGAACGGCCTTTGCTTCACGCTGCGGAGCCTCTGGAGGCTTATTTTGAAAGAGTTCACGGTACAGCTCGCCTACTTCCCGGCCGCGCTTCCTAATCGACCGGAGAGGGCCGAAGGAGCGGCCGGTGACGGTCAAATATCGTTTCGCTTGATACATTTCTGTTCCGCTCGCGGTATGCTTGCAGCGGTCGCCGGGGAGGTTGCCGTATACGAAGATATGTAGCCCGGTTCCGCTGGGGCTGATCTCTGTATAGCTGTTCATTGCTTCAACGATCTTCAACGCCGCTGGGGAAACCTCCCCGCTCTCAGGATCAATGACATGATCGAGGTCTATTCCCACGATCCCATTATTATTTAGCTCAAACCCCAGCCCGGAATAGCGGCCCGGATTGGAGCGCAGCGCCTGAAGGGCGGTTTGAAAGTCTGACCAGGTAGAGGGAACGCCGGCTTTTGCGCCTTCGCCGGTACGAGGATCAATCGGGATTTTTCCTTTTCTGACCACCCATTGCGGCAGCGCCTTCAGTGCGTCCGGGATGTTCTCAATTGGCGGCACTGTGGGATTGCTTACTTCAGGATTCAAATTTTCACCTTCTTGCCTATGTTGTTACCCGCCTATCCTACCCGACGCACTGTGCCGGCCTTTTCTTCTACCCTGGCCCGTTCTGGATTCTCCAGCAGCTCCAGGAGCAGATCAAAGTTCACCAGCCGCTTGCTGCCCACCATCGTGACCGGCAGTTCCCCGCGCTTCGCCTTGCGGCGCAGGGCGGTCAGCGTAACGGCGGTTTCCGGGTCAAGCTCCCGCAGCATTGCCACACACTCCGGAAGTGTCCGCATTCGTGGGATGTTCATTTCTTCACCTCGTTTCACAGATCGTGCAATTATTGATTAAAAAAAATAGATTCAACGGACGTGTCGAAGTAATTTGCAAGTACGACCTTTATTTCATCGCGTGGGATACGATGACCTGTTTCATACATCGTAACGGCTGACGTGCTTATTCCACAAGCACGTGCAACTTCTTGGCGGGATCGTTTTCCGCGCAACGAAATAAGCTTTTTAGAAATCTCAGTGCGATTTAGCATATTTTACTCACCTCCAATTATTACACGTATCGTGCAATTTAATTGTACTAAACATAACGCCACTTGTCAACACATTTTGTAAAATTATGCTTGATTTTATCACGAACCGTGTTATAATGAAGCTGAAGGTGGTGGTAATATGGCAACTTTCGCAGAAAGATTAAAGACCTTACGAAGTGAAAAAAATATGACCCAGACCGATTTAGCAAAACTTCTTGGATTGTCCACCAGTGCAATCAGCATGTATGAACGGGGCGTTAGAGAGCCGAATTTTGAAACTCTAAATTCAATTGCTGCTTTTTTTAACGTCGATGTCGAATATTTGTTAGGGAAAAGGGAATCAAAGCTTGCTTCTATAAGAATTGATACGTCAGGAATCAAGAATCCCGAAGACATGTCGCCGGAAGAGCTAGAAGCGTATCTCAAAAGATTTCCTAAAGAACTAGAAAATTTAAAAGATGCGCTACAGAATATGGCTATGAGCTTGAGGCCCTTAACTCAGTATTACTTGGAACTGAATATCGAAGGGCAAAAAGAGGCTGTAAAGCGAATCAGAGAACTGGCTATGCTAAGCGAGTATTCAAAAGATACTAAAGAGGATGGCGAATGAAGAAGGTGTTCTAAATGGCGACCGTTGAAAAGCGCGGAAATACCTACCGCATACGAGCATCGGCCGGTTATGACGTAAACGGGGAGCAAATACGCCCCTCCATGACATGGAAGCCGGCTCCGGGCATGACGGCGAAGCAGATTGCAAAGGAGCTGGAGCGCCAGAAGGTGCTTTTTGACGAGCGGGTAAGCGTCGGCGCCGCGCAGGATTCAAATATCAGATTTCGGGATTTTGCGGATCAGTGGCTGACAGGCTACGCGGAAAAGCAGTTGAAAATTAAAACGGTAAATGGATATCGTAAACTTCTTATCCGCGCCAATCAGGCAATCGGGCATATCAGGCTGAAGGATTTGAAAACGGGGCATTTAAATAGCTTTTATGCAAACTTGGAGGAAGAGGGGATGAATCTCCACACTGGCGGGCGGCTCTCCGCAAACAGTGTGCGGGCTTATCACCGCGTGATCTCTTCTATTTTATCTAAGGCTGTGAAGTGGGGCTACATTCCTTTCAATCCCGCCATGAATGCCGAGCTTCCAAAGCAAGAGCCGAGAGAGGCCCCGCATTTGGAAGAAGCCGACGCACGGCGGCTTTTAGAACTACTCCACAATGAGCCGATCAAATACCGGGCAATGATAACCTTTGACTTGCTTTCCGGCCTGCGCCGCGGCGAGCTGCTCGGCCTTCGGTGGTGCGACGTGGATTTTCAGAATCAAACGATCACAATTGAGCAAACGTCTTCTTATGTTTCGGGAAAGGGAATCTATACGGACACTCCGAAGAATAAAACCTCTGTTCGCCCGTTGAAGCTGTCCCGCTCGGCTTTCCTGATGCTTCAGGAATATAAAGATTGGCAGGACGCGCAGCGGGCCGCCTGCGGGGATTTCTGGAAAGACAAAGACGGGCGGGTATTCACCGGAGACGACGGCGCGCCGGTTCACCCGGACGCTTTAACAAAATGGTTCGCTGGATTCGTTAGGCGTTCAGGGTTGCCGAAGGTATCCATTCATAGCCTGCGCCATACCTATGCCAGCCTGATGATCGCAGGCGGAACGCCGCTCGTCGTAGTATCCCGCCGCTTGGGTCACGCGCAGGTGAGCACCACGGCGAACATCTATGCGCATGTGATCGCTTCGGCGGACGAGCGGGCCGCCCGTCATCGGGAAGCCCGCTCGTATTCTATTTGACACCTCAAAACAGCGGTTTTGAAGGCCGTAAACCCCAAATAAACCCCAAAAATCAAATTACCGCACACCCGCCCAATATAAAAAGAACCGCGAAGCACGCAGCTACGCGGTTTTCTTTGGAGCTACTGGGCGGACTCGAACCGCCGACCTGCTGATTACGAATCAGCTGCTCTACCAACTGAGCCACAGTAGCAAATATTTTTCACTGTTTACCATCAGTAAATGACAGCTTTTATATTATAATCAGAACCTTTTGCTTTTGCAAGCCTTTTTTGCAAAATCATTTAAAAAATTCTTCCGAATGGCAGGCAAAATCCGTTCAGCCGGTTCTGCATTCCCGGCAAATGAGTTGTTTGCCGGGAATGCGGGCTGTGCAAGTGTGTAACGGTTAGTCCGTAAGCTTTCTTACAATTGCGTCAATCTCCTCGCCGGTGACACCGATGGATTCCAGATAAGCACGTGTGCCGCCGTACGTCTCGTCCAAATAGGTGCAGAATTTTTCCATGGTGTCCGGATCCGATTTAAGATGCGGATTCTTTTCCTCATCAAAAATATCGTTGCCATCCTCGACCATCGTCCGGAACATGGGCTGGAGATAGGTGTTGGAGATTTGGTAATCCGCAATGATATCCAAGTGGTCTACCCCCGCTAGGGAGAGGAGCATTGCCGCAACGATCCCAGTGCGGTCTTTCCCGAGTGCGCAGTGGAACAGGATGGCGCCTTCCGGCGCGGCGGCGATCGCATGGAATACCTGCGCCATATTCTCCTTATGCTCCGTCAGGCTGCACACATAGCTTTCCCATAAGGGCTGGCTCTCAACCTTTTCGACATAGGCAGGGTTGATTTCCAGCAGGGTATAATGGTGATAAACAATATCAGGCTCTTTCGCATAAGCGGAGGGTGCAACCTTTGACTCTCCGTTCCCGCGCAGGTCGATCACTGTTTTCACCGGAATTTCGGCCAACCGCGCGCGATCCGGCCCCATTGGGCCAAACGGAATCCCACAGCGGATAAAGCGGCCAAACTGTGTTGTTTTACCGCCTGCACATGGGTAACCCCCTAAATCGCGGCAGTTAAAAACGCCGTCAAGCGGTATGCGGCGTGCATTGCCGGAATCATGACTCATAGCTCATCCTCCTAAAAATTTACCGGCGGACTGCAGTTGCCGCCGGTAAGAGCAGTGATGGAGATAGTATATCATTTCTGGTACGCAACGTCAATTTTTAGAGACTGAACGGCCTTTTTCACGATCCGGAAGGGCGAAGTGATTGTATTTTCACGGGAATCTGATAAGATAGATAACAGGCGGCGCACGCCGGCCTAGATGTTATGTGGATGGAGGAAAGGCAAATGAACCTAAAATTGATCAAACGAGGCGGTGCTTTTTTGCTGGCGGCGCTATTACTGCTTGGTATTGCCGGATGCGGCGGGCAGAGCGATATTCAAATTGGCAATAAAACACTGCCGCGCGATTCGGAGAATCTGGCGCTGTGTCTGAGCGAAATTCAGGATTTATCCCCGATCCGTGGGTTTCAGAAAGCGACGAAGGTGAGCCTGTGCAATAACAGCCTGACCGATCTTTCCGCCCTGAAGGGGATGGAGCGGATTGTAAATTTGGATGTGTCCCAAAATAAAATAGAAGATATCTCTGTGCTGGAAACCCTCCCGCAGCTCAAAATTTTAAATCTCGCGGGCAATCAGATATCGGATTTGAAACCCCTGGAAAAGCTCGCGGCGATAGAAAGCATCAATCTCTCCAATAATCCGATTGAAGAGATCGGGGCTTTATCCAGCATGAAGAAGCTGACGGTTGCGGAGCTCTCCCACAGCAAGATCAGCGACCTTACGCCGCTGGCCGGGCTGACGGGCCTTGCCAGCCTGCGGCTGTCCTATAATCAGATTACGGATATTACGCCACTGGCCGGGCTGCAAAACGTAACGCACCTCTCTCTGGCAGGCAATGAGATCAAAGGGGAGGAAAATTTGAAAACGCTCATGCAGATGAAGAGCTTGGTTTCCCTCACCCTGAGCGCTGGATTCACGCAGGAGGAGATAGACCGCTTGCAGGCTGCTCTGCCGGACTGTATGATTTTTCATCAATAGCTTCCATAGGAACAGAATTATTATTCTGTTGACAGAAAAATATGATGGTGCTAGGATAAAATAAATCCATAGAAATTTTTGGGTTTATTTACAAAGAGAGAGGATGAAAAACAGATGAAATCGGGTAAAAAGCTGTTGAGCCTTATTTTGGCTCTATGCATGGTATTGTCTGTCATTGGCGTTGCTGCTTTTGCTGCCGATACCGAATCCTCGGAACCGGTAGGGGATCAGCCGGTTGCGCTATCCGTACCGAATGCACAGGATCTCAAAGGGCTGGTGGAGAAGTATTTCGGCAGTACGCAGGTGTTTGCCAATTTTGTGGCCGATACCGTTGGGCGTATTGTAACGGGCACGAAGAGCGATCATCTCGCCGAAGTGATTGTGAATGCGTTTGAAAACGGCATTATCATTGGCGATATCAGTCAGATGACGGATGAAGAAGTTAAGGTGATGCTCGATCAGATTTACTGGGTCTATGCGGATAATCCCGGCCCGATCACCCAGACGGTGGATTGCATCAAGATGTTTGTCAACTGGTGTGACGCCTCCATCCATAGAGGGCAGGATGGTCCTCTGCTTGGAACAATGCAGAAGAAACTAGCCACCTACTATTGGAATTGGCTCAAGGAGAACTGTTCGCCCGAGTGGTGGGATCCTGACCGGCCGACAGATCCCACTGATCCGACTGTAGAGCCGACAGATCCCACTGATCCGACTGTGGAGCCAACAGATCCCACTGATCCGACTGTGGAGCCGACAGA
>UQWL01000008.1 GCA_900544715.1 uncultured Oscillospiraceae bacterium
AATGTTCTCCGAAGCTCTTGGAATCTTTGATTCCTTAGAGATTCGTGAGGTTATTATACCCCGTATACAATGCTTCAGGTGATTATTTGAAGCGATCCTCTCCGAAAAAAGGCGTTTCGCGCCGACAACCATTTTTCCAATGCATCAAAGCTGCAAGCGTTGATGCTATTATACCATTTGTGCCCGGTTTGACAATATCCGCAGCGCATTTCTTCAATTGCGCGTATCATCAAAGTATGATAAAATAGCTCCAAACGGGTCGCAAAGTTTCAAGCTTTGAAACTTGGAAGCCTTGGAAAAATGCCTTCCGCAGAGCGGCAACGCCATTTTTCGCAGGGAGAGGCTTTGTATGTATGATAAAATAAATCAGATTTACATTTCACAGGAGGATGCCTTTTTATGGAGAACAAACAGCCGCAAGCCGTAATCCTCAGCATGACGAGGGATGGGGAAAAACTATGCGCAGCCGGCGGGCGCATCTCGACCCAGCCCGGCGATGCGATCGAAATATGGAACCACTCACAGGATGAGGAAAAGAACAGCCGCCTGATTCAAAAAGTGACCCGCTCCGGCCACAACTCCGTGGTGGAGCACGTCTGCTTCCACCTCGCATTCCAAAATGTTTCTGTTATGGTAGAGCAGTTCATGATTGAATTCCGGCTCGCATCCTTCACGGTGAAATCCCGGCGTTATGTCGATTTCAGCTCGGCCGGATATTATATGCCGGAGGGGCTGGACGACGCGCTCACCCAAACCTATACAACACACATGGAAGCCCTGTTTGCCGATTATCAATACCTGATAGAGCACGACGTGCCCAAAGAGGATGCGCGGTTTGTGCTCCCCTACTGCTTTTGCAGCAATTTTTATTGCACGCTCAACGGCCGCGAGCTGCTGCACGTTTTGCATGCCATGCTTTGCGGGCGCGGGAGCCGCTTCCCGGAGATTGTGCTGATCGGCCGCCAGTTGCTTGAGCAGGCCCGTGCCATGGCGCCTGGGGTATTTGCGGCATTTGAGGAGGGGCAGGCGTCGGTGGCCGACTCGCTGGATCTCTCGGCTCTCCCCGGCCTGCCGGAGGGGGCACATGTCCTGCCGCATGGCTACCAATTTGCCGAACTGCTTGCCGCCACGCCCGACGCTGCAAAATGCGTTGCCCGCACGGCGCTGATCGAGGGCACACAGCTCCCCGGTGATGAGATCAACAAGGTGCTTTCCGATGCGAAAATCCGCGCAGAGATTCTCCGCAGGGTGATCGCCAGCTCACGCCCGCGCGCGCTGGAAAACATCAGCTTCACCTTCCGGCTCAACGGCGTATCGCTGCCCTGCATTACGCACATCGTGCGCCACCGGATGCAGTCCGTGATGATACCGCCCCTGACAGAGACAGACCGCACCCACAAAATCATCCCCCCTTCCATCCGTAAACAATCGGATTGCCTTGCGCGCTATGAAGCCGCCTTCCACCGGAACGCGGCTTTATATCAAAAGCTGCACGGAGAAGGCGTATCGAAAGAAACGCTCGTTTATTTTCTGCTCAGCGGCAACACGCTCGACGTGGTGACCACCATGAATGCACGCGAGCTGCTCCTGTTTTTGCGCCTGCGCACCTGCAGCCGCGCCCAGTGGGAAATCCACATTTATGCGGATGAAATGCTCCGCCTGCTGCGGGAAAAAGAGCCGGAGCTCTTCCGCTTTTTTGGCCCGAGCTGCTTTGTAACCGGGAAATGCCCGGAAGGCCGCCTAAGCTGCGGAAACATGCAGGAAGTATGCGCGCGCTATCAGATGGGAGAAGATGAAAAAAGGCCGGTTGAAAACGCCTGATCCGGCGCATGCAACCAGCTTTTTGGAAATAGAGCTGCTTCCAGAGTAATTCAAAGAAATAATAGCACAAAAGGAGGGGAACGGAAACCGTGCGTGGCAAGGCAGAGGATACAGGCGGGCTATCTCTCTCCAAGGACGCTAACGAAGCTACGTACGATTTCCGCCCCCGAACTTGTGTCATTATTTTTCTGGATTGCTCTAGTCAAAAAGGCCGTCAAAACAGCCTTTTTTCCGTCTTCGTGGCTCTGATACAGGGCGTTCGAAACAGACGAGGATTGTTTCTTCCCCGATCACCTGGATATCCTTCCATGGGATACAGATATCATTATCCCGCCCGCCAATGCCGCACCACCGTGGGCGGCCAAACACAATAATTGCACACAGCTGCCCTGTGCAGGTATCGATCTCCACATCGCAGACATTGCCCAAACGGCTGCCGTCTTTGACGCATATTACCTCTTTCGCCCGTAAATCCGTAATTCTACAATTCATACGGCGCATCACCTCCCCATAGGGAGTATATTCATCCCTTCGGCTGAGAAGAAGCAAAAAAGCAACAAAAAGCGCGGGCAATCCGCCTTACAAACAAATCAGGAGGCGTTCTTTTTGAACATTGTTGTATTGGATGGCTATACGACCAATCCCGGAGATTTGGATTGGAGCTTTTTAAAACAATTTGGAGAATATACCGTTTATGACCGCACGCCCCACGCTCTGACGGTAGAGCGGGCAAAGGATGCGGAGATCGTCGTGACCAATAAGGTTGTGCTCGACCGGGAGATTTTATCGCAGCTTCCAAACTGCCGGTTTATTGAGCTGCTCTCAACCGGCTACAATGTGATCGACTGCGGCTATGCGAAGGAACGCGGCATTCCGGTATCCAATATTCCGGCCTATAGCACTGATGCGGTGGCACAGCTCGTGTTTGCGTTTATCCTTGCGTTCAGCAACCGTGTAGCTGCCCATAATCAGGCCGTCCATGCGGGGGAATGGTCGAACTGCCCAGACTTTTGCTTCTGGAAAACCAATTTGACAGAGCTTGCGGGGAAAACGCTCGGCATCGTCGGATTCGGCAGGATCGGCCAAAGGGTGGCGAAACTTGCGGCGGCTTTCGGCATGCGCGTGCTCGCCTGCACGCCGCACCCGAAGAACATGCAGATGAGCGGCAGTTTTTCTTGGGTCGCGATGGATCAGTTGCTCACAGAATCTGACTTTGTTACGCTTCACTGCCCGCTGACCCCTCAGACAGAGCACATGGTGAATCGGGAATTCCTGCCAAAAATGAAACCCTCTTCCTATCTCATCAACACCTCGCGCGGCCCTGTGATCGACGAAGCAGCCCTGGCACAGGCGCTCGAAGAAGGCACGCTGGCGGGCGCGGGGGTGGACGTGCTTTCCACAGAGCCACCCAGAGCAGATAATCCGCTGCTCACTGCAAAGAATTGCCTGATTACCCCGCACATTGCCTGGGCAGGGTACGAAACACGCGGTCGCCTGCTGCAAATCTGTGAAGACAATCTCAAGGCCTTTTGCGCAGGTGCGCCGATTCATGTGGTGAATTCCTGAGGAATCCGCTCTGTGCGGTTCGGCACGGTCGTTTTTGTACGGTTTCCATGTATTTTTTATTTCTTACCACAAATAACTGTATGATAGTGGTATTATTTGACATTTGAATAAAATCTGTTATAATAAAAGCTGTTCAGCCTTGTGTTGAATGGCTTTTTCCGTATTTAAAATGGAAAGATGGCCGCCTCAAAACGATGAAAAGGAGTGTTTTACATGGCAGGTAAAACGACAAAAAAGAGTCCGTTCGACTGTGCCGCCTTTTATACAATCACCTCCAAGCTCAGCGGCAAAGCTGTTACGGCATGTGGAGAGACAGAGGTGCGTATGTTTGCGCCAACAGAGGAGGAGTGCCAACAGTGGAAACTGGTTGCGGCAGATGACGGTGCATACCGGCTGATCTCCAAAACGACCGGCAAAGCGCTGGATATCATGCTGGCAGGCGAAAATGACGGCGCGCAGCTGCATCAATGGGAAGCGGATATCGCCGCCCCCACGCAGTGCTGGGTACTGGAGCAGGCACAGGATGGCAGCTACAAGATCAAATCTGCTGTATCCGGCAAATGCATGGATATTGTGGATATCTCCATGCAAGATGACGCGCGCCTTCAAATTTGGGAGGATCTCGACGGCGAGAACCAAAAATGGATGCTGAACGCTCTCGCGGCGCCGAAGCCCGCGAGAAAACCGCGTGCACCCAAAAAGGAAACGACAGCCAAAACAAAGGCGGTCGCGGAGAAAGCAGCAACTGTGGCAACAGAAAAAGCGGCATCCCCCGCGAAGCCGAAGGCTGCCAAGCCCGCAGCCGCAAAAAGCACTAAGGCGGAAGCCAGCGCTCCGGTGGCGAAGCCTGCCGCAACCAAAACACCAGCCAAAGCGTTGCCTAAAACAGCGGCTGACAAAAAAGCAAAAAAATAATCTTTGCAAAAACGTGAAAACAAAAACACCGCCGCTCTCCATAGGCAGGAGAGCGGCGGTGTTTTTTGCCGGGTGCTTGAAGAGGCTGGTGCAATATTTTTGCACCAGCCCCCTACTCTTTTATTCCGCTCAATCAATGGGAAACGCCTTTCGGCTCAATCCCTGCGCAGCGCTTCAATCGGCGGCATCTTCGCCGCCTTCCGGGCGGGATAAATGCCGAAGAAAATACCGATTGCACTGGAGAATCCGACCGAAATCAAAATTGTGCTGAATTTTACGCTCATCGGGATATCCATGATATAGGAGACAACCCCAGCCCCCGATATGCCGAGAATCATTCCAATGATTCCGCCGATCAAGCACAGAATCACCGATTCAGTCAGGAACTGGAACAGGATCGTCCGCGTCCGCGCGCCAAGCGCCTTGCGGATGCCGATCTCCCGCGTTCGTTCACTGACGGAAACGTACATAATGTTCATTACGCCGATGCCGCCAACCACTAGGGAGATCGCACTCACCGCCGCGATAAACGTGGTAAATACATTGATCACCTTATCCAGCAGTTCAATATAGGTGGCCATATTGGTGACCGTATAGGCCTCCCGGTCAAAGTTATTATGCCGCGCTTGGAGGATATTTTTGGCCGCGTTGCCCGCAGCATCCAGTTGATTTTCATCCTTTGCGGAAAGATAAACCATGTTATAACGCCCGCTGGAGCCCATCAGATTGGAAACCACCGGCGCCGGCGCAACAACATAGCACATATTGCCCATGGTGTTGGTCATCTGCGACATCTGCTCCATCATCGCCTCGTTATTCATGCCGCCCATCATGGCAGAAACATCCATGACGCCGATGATGCGAAGCCGGGCCGTTTTGTCGCCGACGGTAACTTCGATATATTCACCAACAACATTTTCATAGCCGAACAGGCTCTTTGCATTCATGCCGTCGATGATACATACGTTGCGCGCTGCCGTGTACTCCTCCTCGGTGAACATGCGCCCATAGCTCGCGGAGAGCTTCGAGATCTGCTCCATATCCGGCGAGCACCCCACAGGGAAGCACATGCCACTCTCGCTGTTGGCTTTAAACGTGCCCATGCCAAGCAGGAAAGGAGAAACATAGTCGATGCTGTCCTGCCCTTTCATGGCTTTGAGGTCATCATCCGTGATATAATCGCTGGACGAAGTGTTTTTTTGATTGACCTGGATCGTAATCGCACTCTGGCCCATATCCTGGATCATGCCCACGATATAATCCCGCCCGCCATTGCCGACTGTGATGATTGCAATCACGGACGCAACGCCGATGATAATGCCGAGCATCGTGAGCAAGGAGCGCAGCAGGTTGGTACGGATGCTGAAAACGGCTATGCGGATATTTTCCCGAATATTCAAACCCTACCGCCTCCGCATCAATTTTTCTGGGAGGAGGAGACGTTCTCACCCTCTTTTTGAATCGTCACGCGCGCACCGTCTACCAAGGTCTTAGACGGGCTCTTGACAATTTGCTCCCCAGCGGAAACGCCGGATGTAATCTGATACATCGTATCGGAAACGAGGCCGGTTTCGACCTCTTTTTTCGTTACCGTTTTCTCCGCTTCATGATAGACGAATACATATTTTTTTCCTTCCTCAACCAGAAGGGATTCCAGCGGAATCAGCGTTGCCCCCTTGGCCTCATCCGTCTGGATGGAAACATCCACATCCACACCGATGATGACGCTGGCATCCGGGTTATGAATCTTCACCTTTGCCGGGATGCTGCTGGAGGTGCCCGCGCCGGTTAAAGAGCCGGCAAGTGAGCTCAGGTCGAGCCCGCCGCCGGAGGATGCAACCGGGCTGATGAAGGAAACCTCGCCCTCCAATTCGCCGCTGGCCGTGGTAATCACGGCGGGCATGCCTGTTTTGATCTTAAGCACATCATATTTGTCAAGGGAGAAAGATACATAAAACTGCCCATAATTCTCCACTGTCATGCCGACGTTGCCGCCGGAGCCGAGAGAAGTGAGCGTATTCATCAGGCTGTTGATATCTGTGCCGCCGGATACCGCCTGTAGGATGGAAGAGATATCAAAGGAATTGGAGGCAGAGGATGCGCCCCCACCCTGATAGGTTTCTCCTGCTTTGATGTTGACCGCTGTGACCACGCCGTCATCCTGTGCGATCCAGCCGCTCTTCAACGAAGCAACCATAGACTCCATCTCATCAAGCGATTTTTTGCTCGCGTCGACTACCAGCCTATAGGTGCTGGCAAGCGTGTTGCTCTGCTGTGCCTCCAGCGTCGTTTTCTGAAGCTTGAGCTGCGCAAGATCCATCTGCGCCTGAATCAGCTCCGTGGAGGAAGAGCCAGCCATCGCGGACAGGTCGAACCCGCTGTTCGCCATCTGTGTGAGCTGATTTATCAGCTTCTGGATTTGGGAAGCCGAGCCGTTAGCCCCGAGCAGCTTGTCGACAATGGCCTGAATCTGGCCCTGTAGCGTGTTCGGTGTGGTTGTGGCCTCGGTCGTTTCCTTCTGCGCAGAGGTGGTGGTCTGCGTCGCCTTATTCGCATTTGCCTCCTTTGTGAGCTTCTCGATCTTCGCTTCGAGCTCCTTGATCTCCTTATTGACCTGCGGCAGCTTGGTTTTCGCCTCACTCGCCGCCGTCATGGAATTGTTGTAGGTCTTGAGCGCCTCGTTATATGCTGTGCGCCGCTCGCTGAGCTTGCCAGACAGGGAGGACGCATCGAAGGTCGCCAGCACGTCTCCTTTTTTGACGTGGTCGCCGACCTTTACATTGACAGAGAGAACCTTTGTTCCCTCGAGCAGGTTGAAATTCGTCTGATTGTCGGATTCGACCGTCCCGGTGGCGATCAGCTCCTGCTGGATATCGCCCTTCTGGACGCTGACAAGCGTCACGGGCGTGCCCGGCTCAGGCCGGACCAAGAAATAAATGATCAGCGCAACCACCAGCACAATCGCAATTGCGCCGACGATCACAGCCGTCTTCTTTCCCTTAGAAAGTGCCTTGAATTTTTCCAACTCTCTCACCGCTTTCAAATACTGGAGGCAGCCGCGGAATCTTTCATTTCGTTTTCATACACGATGTCGTATATCTCCGCAGAATACTACTTCTCAGCTTACCGAAAAAACAATAAAAATGCTGTTGCATTCTGTAAACAATTTATGAACTATTTGTGTCCGATATCCGTGCGGAAATGCGCGCCCTCAAAATGAATGCGATGCACGCCGTCGTAGGCCTTTTGGAGCGCTTCTTGGAGCGTTTCTCCGCAGGCCGTAACGCCGAGCACACGACCGCCCGCCGTGAAGAATTTACCATCTTTTTGTACCGTTCCTGCATGATAAACGGTCGCGCCTGGAATTTGGCCGTTTTCATCCAATCCCTCGATCACAATCCCCTTCGGATAAGCCTTCGGGTAGCCGCCGGAGGCCATCACAACACAGGCGCAGGCATTCTCTTCCCACTCGATCTCCTGCCCGGCGAGGCTGCCGTTTACCACTGCTTCTACGATATCCACCAGCGGCGTTTTCAGCCGGGGCAGGACGACCTGCGTTTCCGGATCGCCAAACCGGGAGTTGTATTCAATAACCTTCGGCCCGGTCGGCGTAAGCATCAGGCCGAAATACAGGCAGCCCTTGAAGGGCCTTCCCTCCTGCTGCATCGCCCGGATGGTCGGCAGGAAAATTTCTTCCATGCAGCGCGCGGCAAGTTCCGGCGTGTAATAGGGGTTCGGGCTGATGGTGCCCATACCGCCTGTATTCGGGCCCTCGTCGCCATCGTAAGCACGTTTATGATCCATGGAGGATACCATGGGCTTCACCGTTTCGCCATCCGTAAACGCCAGCACAGACACCTCCGGGCCGGTCAAAAATTCCTCAATGACCACGCGGCTGCCGGAATCGCCAAAAATTTTATCCTCCATCATGGAGTGCAGGGCATCCTTTGCCTCCGCCTCATCCTGCGCGATGACGACGCCCTTGCCCAGCGCAAGGCCATCCGCCTTGATGACGGCGGGCCAGGTGTTCTGTTCCAAAAGATAAGCAAGCGCCTTTTCCGGCGCGTCAAACACCTCGTAGCGCGCGGTGGGGATGCCGTATTTTTTCATCAGGTTTTTGGAGAAGACCTTGCTGCTTTCAATCTCCGCCGCCAGCCTGGAGGGGCCGAAGGCGCGGATGCCCGCCGCCTCCAGCGCATCCACCATGCCCGCCGCCAGCGGATCATCCGGCGCGACAAAGACGAGATCTATTTTGTGTTCTTTGCTGAAGGCGACGACGCCTTCGATATCCATTGCGGAAATCGCGACGCACTGCGCATCGCAGGCAATACCGCCGTTGCCGGGCGCGCAGTAGATTTCATCCACGCGCGGGCTTTCTTTCAGCTTGCGGATAAGCGCATGCTCGCGCCCGCCGCCGCCGATCATCAGAAGTTTCATTGACAGAACCATCCTTTCTCTGCCAGCAGTTTGCACCGGATACGATGCAAACGTTTCCAACTGACAGTCAACGAACTCCAGAGCCCGGATCAAGGCCCGGGCTCTGGAGTCTATATCAATTTTCGATTAATGGTGGAACAGGCGGATACCGGTAAACGCCATCGCCATGCCGAATCGGTTGCAGGTGTCGATCACGTTGTCATCCCGGATGGAACCGCCCGGCTGGGCAATATACGCAACGCCGCTGCGGTGCGCGCGCTCGATATTGTCGCCAAAGGGGAAGAAAGCGTCCGATCCAAGGGAAACGCCGCTCAATGTTTTCAGCCACGCCTGGCGCTCCTCACGGGTGAGAGGCTCAGGCTTCACGGTGAAGAACTGCTCCCACACGCCGTCCGCCAAAACGTCCATATAATCGTCGGAAATATAAACGTCAATTGTATTGTCGCGGTCCGGACGGCGGATATTTTCCACAAAGGGCAGCGCGAGCACCTTCGGATGCTGGCGCAGATACCAGTTATCCGCCTTATTGCCGGCAAGCCTCGTGCAGTGCACGCGGGACTGCTGGCCCGCGCCCACGCCGATGGCCTGTCCATCCTTTACATAGCAGACGGAATTCGACTGCGTATATTTCAGCGTAATCAGGGAGATGATCAGATCGCGCTTCGCCTCTGCAGGAAGCGTTTGATTCTCCGTGACAACGTTTTCCAGAAGCGATTCGTCGATTTTGAGCTCGTTGCGCCCCTGCTCGAAGGTGATGCCAAACACATCCTTGTGCTCCACAGGCGCGGGGCGGTAGGCCGGGTCGATCTGCACAATGTTGTAATTGCCCTTTCGCTTGCCCTTGAGCACCTCGAGCGCTTCCGGCTCATAACCGGGGGCGATCACACCATCGGACACCTCGCGGGCGATGAGCTTTGCCGTGGGCACGTCGCAGGGCTCGGAGAGGGCAATCCAGTCGCCGTAGGAGGACATCCGGTCCGCTCCGCGTGCACGCGCATAGGCGTTGGCGAGCGGTGAAAGCTCCAGATCATCTACAAAATAGATTTTTTTCAGCGTATCGCTCAGCGGCAGGCCGACCGCCGCGCCCGCCGGGCTGACATGCTTGAAGGAGGCCGCGCTGGGCAGGCCCGTCGCCATTTTCAGCTCACACACCAACTGCCAGCTGTTGAACGCATCGAGAAAATTGATGAAGCCGGGCTTGCCGTTTAAAACGGTAATCGGCAATTCGCCGCCTTCCTTCATAAAAATGCGGGACGGCTTCTGATTGGGGTTGCAGCCGTATTTGAGCATCAGCTCATTTGCCATGATGATAACCACCCTTTCCCATTTTCACTGGTTCTTATTGACGACGCGGGTTTCCTCCGAGCCGCTGACAAGATCGATAAACCGCACGAAGAGAGACACTTTATTCGCCTCGTTGAGGTTTTCCCACACAAGGCGCGTGAAGGAATCAATATCGCCTACAATGGAAACGTTTTCCGGCTCCCCTTCAAAGGAGGGCACCGGGTCTCCATCGCCGAGATAGGTGTGGATAAAATGGCCCTCGCCTGCCACCGGCTGGGGATACTCATAGAAAAAGCGCTGGGTGGAATCCGCATTGCCGTTTGCGCTTTTGAGGATGGAAAGGCGGTAGCTGCCATCCTTATGCACCAGGCCGGAAATGCGCGGGGTCAGGATGGGCGGATCCGGCTCGAAGGTGCGCATCCGCAGCGCCTCCTCAAAGGTTTTTTCCGCCGCGAGGAATTCATAAACCGTATCGGTCTGATCGCCGTTTGTGACGATGGTGGCCGTGCCGAATTTGCGCACAGGCCAGTAGATCACAAGGCTCGGGTCTTTCAGCTTTGCCGGGTCAAAGGCCTCTGTGCGCAGGCCGCCATCCTCTTCCACGAAAATCCGGTTGCGGCTGTTTTCGCTGCGGCCCATAATGAAATAGGCGATGACTGCCTTTTGCCCATCCGCGCTTTTTCCGAGCACGATTCCACGGCCCGGATAGGTGTTGGCGCGCAGAACCGCGCCGAGATCCTGAATCTGCATTCTTCTCCCGCTCCTTTTATGAGTCAAAATCATTTCATACTGGCATGTTCAGCATTTTCCATCCCACAGGGCGCACTGCTCCTCCACCGCGCGCGGCAAAAGGAGCCATTCCGCCTGCTCCATTACGCGGCGCTGCAGAGTTTCGGGCGTGTCGCCCTCCTCGACCAAGACCGCCTTCTGGCTCAAAATCGGCCCGCCATCCGGGATTTCGTTGACGAGATGCACGGTCGCCCCGGTCACCTTGACGCCACGCGCCAAAGCCGCCTCATGCACATGCAGGCCGTAATAGCCTTTGCCACAAAAGGACGGGATCAGCGCGGGGTGGATATTGATGATGCGGTCGCGGTACGCTTCGATCACCGTGGGGCCGAGAATCGATAAAAAGCCCGCCAGCACAACAATCTGCGCGCCGCACGCCCGCAGCGCCTGCAAAATCGCCGCGTCGTATTCCTCCAGTGTGGCAAAGCTTTTGCGGGAGATCACCTCGCCGCTGATGCCTGCGTTTGCCGCCCGGGTGAGCGCATAGGCATCCGGCCGGCTGGCGATGACATGCACAAATTCGCCGTGCGGAATCTCCCCGCGCGCTTTCGCATCGAGCAGCGCTTGCAAATTCGTGCCGCCGCCGGAGACGAGCACCGCAATTTTCAGCATAGGTCGATCCCCTTCTCGCCCTCGCGCACTTCGCCCAGGATACAGGCCTCCTCGCCGTTCTCCCTGAGGATACGGACGGCTTCATCCGCCTGCTCCGCCGCAACCGCAACGCACAGGCCGATGCCCATGTTAAAGGTGTTGTACATATCGTGCTCCGAGACGCCCTCGCTCTGAATCACCTTGAAGATCGGGCGCACCGGAACCTTGGCCTTTTCAACCGCCGCGCGCAGGTGATCCGGCAGCATCCGCGGAATATTTTCATAGAAGCCGCCGCCTGTGATGTGGGAAACACCATGGACAGCCACTTTCTCCATCAGGGCAAGCAGGCTCTTTACATAGATGCGCGTGGGCGTGAGCAACTCCTCGCCCAGCGTTTTGCCACATTCCTGCAGATAGAGCTCCAGCCGCTCCGGCGTGATGTTGAACACCTTGCGCACAAGGGAAAACCCGTTGGAATGCACGCCGGAGGAGGAAACGCCGATGAGCGCGTCTCCGACCTTCATCTGCGCGCCGTCAATGAGCTTTGCTTTATCCGCCATGCCGACGCAGAAGCCCGCAAGGTCATATTCCTCTTTGGGATAAAAGCCGGGCATCTCCGCCGTTTCGCCGCCGATCAGCGCGCACCCCGCCTGCACACAGCCCTCGGCCACGCCCGCCACGATCTGCTCCACGCGCTCGGGCACATTTTTGCCCACCGCAATATAGTCCAGAAAAAACAGCGGCTTTGCACCCGCGCAGGCCACATCGTTTGCGCACATGGCCACACAGTCGATGCCCACGGTATCGTGCTTATCCATCATAAAGGCGAGCTTCAGCTTGGTGCCCACGCCATCCGTCCCGGAGACGAGCACCGGCTCCTTCATGTCGGTCAGGTCAGGCTGAAACAGGCCGCCGAAGCCGCCGATGCCGGATACAACGCCCGGCGTCTGCGTGCGCGCCACATGCTTTTTCATCAATTCCACCGCTTTGTAACCGGCGGTTACATCTACACCCGCCTCGCGGTAGCTGTCGGAATAACTGTTATCCATCGAATGAACCCATCCTTTCTTTCTCAACAAACCCCGTTATGCCAAAAGTACCCGTTCACTTCGGCTGCTTGACGAGAGAATCGAGTTTTTTGCTGAATTTATCCTCCGGCTGCTCCTGCGGCACGTCGATCGGATAATTGCCGGTAAAGCAGGCGTCGCAAAAGCTGGATGTGGAGCTGCTGGCGATCTTATGCAGGCTCTCAAGGCTCAAATAGCCCAGGGAATCCGCGCCGATCTGCTCGCAGATCTCCTCAATGCTCATCCGGCAGGCGATCAGATATTCGCGCGAGCTGATATCCGTGCCGAAATAGCAGGGGTGCATAAAGGGCGGGGAGGAAATCCGCATGTGGACCTCCTTTGCGCCTGCCTTGCGCAGCAGCTCGATGATATGCGCGCTGGTGGTACCGCGCACGATCGAATCATCCACGAGCACCACGCGCTTGCCCTCCACTGCCGAACGCAAAGGGTTTAGCTTGATGCGAACGCTGCGCTCGCGCTGTTCCTGGGAATCTTGAATGAAAGTGCGCCCGACATAGCGGTTTTTGATAAAACACATGCCATAAGGGATGCCGGATTCATTGGCATAGCCGATCGCCGCATCCAACCCGGAATCCGGCACGCCCGCCACGAGATCCGCTTCCACCGGATACTCACGGGCGAGATACTTGCCCGCACGCTGGCGCGCGAGATGCACGCTTGCATTGTCGATCACGGAATCGGGACGGGCGAAATAAACGTGCTCAAAAATGCAGAGCGAGCTCTTATGACCACAGTGGTCGCGGATGCTGCGGATGCCGTTTTCATCCGCCACAACGATCTCGCCCGGCTCAATATCGCGGACGAACTCTGCGCCGAGGCTGTCGAGCGCGCAGGTTTCCGAGGCAAAAATATAGCTATCCTCCATTTTGCCGATGCAAAGGGGGCGAAAACCCTGCGGATCGCGCACAGCGATCATTTTGCGGGGGGACATCAGCACAAACGAATAGGCCCCTTCAATTTGATTCATCGCCCGGTTGATGGCCTGCTCGACGCTGCCCGCCTCCAGGCGCGCGCGCGCGATTAGCAGAGCGATCAGCTCAGCGTCGCTGTCCGTCTGAAAAATTGCGCCCTGCTTCTCCAGCGGCTCGCGCAGGGCATGCGTGTTGACAAGGCTGCCGTTGTTGGCGATGGCGATCGTGCCCTTTGCATAGCGCATCACAAGGGGCTGGGAGTTTTCGCGCTCCGACATGCCGCCGGGCGAATAGCGCACATGGCCGATGCAGATATCTCCGCCGCCATCCTGAGAGAGCTTCTGGAGCGCGTCCGCATCGAACACATCGGGCACAATGCCGAGATCGCGATGGTAATCGACCACGCCGCCTCGATTGATCGCAATCCCACAGCTGATCTGGCCCCTGTGCTGCAGGGCATAGAGTGCAAGATACGTCAGATGGACGGCATTGAACTGATTTTTATTATAAATTCCGAATACGCCGCATTCCTCATGGGGCTTGTCAAACATCGCAATTCCTCCTGAATGGGTTAAAAATTCTTATTTCGAATCAAAGCGCGGCGGCCTTCAGCTGCAGCGCGGCATCCTTTTCCAACACCTTCTGGGCCATATCCTCCTTCATCTGGGAGAGCTTCTGGGCAAGCCCTTCGTCGGAAAGCGCCAGCATCTGCACGGCGAGGATCGCCGCATTCTCCGCCCCGTCGATTGCAACGGTGGCCACCGGAATGCCGGAGGGCATCTGCACGGTGGCAAGCAGGGCATCCAGCCCGTCAAGTGTGGAGGATTTCACCGGGATGCCAATGACCGGCAGCGTTGTATGCGCTGCCAGCACGCCGCCGAGGTGGGCCGCCTTCCCGGCCGCCGCGATGATCACGCCGAAGCCGTTCTCCTTCGCCTTAGAGGCAAAATCAGCCGCTGCGGCGGGGGTGCGGTGCGCGCTCATCACATGCGTTTCTACCTCTACGCCAAAATAACGCAGCTTTTTGATTGCCCCGCTGACAATGGGCAGATCACTGTCGCTCCCCATAATCACTGCTACCTTTTTCATCACTTTTTCAGCACTCCTTCTTTAATCCCCAAAAATAAAATAGCTGCCGCGCAAAGCGCCACAGCTTTCGATCTTGCTTATTTGCTCTTGCCAGACGGCATGCGGGCGCACCTTGCCCCGGTGCAGATGACTGAAACACATCCAATCAGCGGCAGGCCTGTCCCGTTCATACCGACCTCTCCATTTCGAGTGATTTGTATATTTATTCTATGGCAACCGCAAAAAAAATGCAAGGCAATCCGACTGTAAAAAAGTTTTTCTACATATATATTGAGGAAACCAGATAGCGCATTTGCTGATTTTGTATATAATGACAACCTGAATCGACAGAAAGGAGCAAATTGTTTTTATGAAACGATTTTTCAAAGTGTTTCCCTGCCTTTTGATCCTGCTCAGCCTCCTGCTCTGCGCCTGCACGGACGCGAAATTTTTGACGGAGGAAACATTTTTGGCCCGTTTCAACGCGCTCGATGAAACGCAGCAGCTCAACGCCGGAGACGCGCTGGCAAAAGAGGAGGATACCTTTATCGGACGCTCCTATTTTCTATCGCCCAAAGGGGATGAAACCTACCTGCTCTGTTTGCAGATCGATAAAGAGAGCGCCGAGCTGAAAGCCTGCTCCCTGCTCTATGCCTGCATGGGCGATGAGGAAAGCGACACGTTCTTCGCCGCGCTCGCCTCCCGCACGTTGCAGGCCTTTACCGGGCAAAGCGCACAGGCCTGCGACGGCGCCTTGAAAAAGGCGGGAGTTCTCGGCGCAGCACAGGATGAAGCAGCCCCGCCGGAGCCACTGGAATGGAACGGCTTCCGGATCAGCAGGGAAAAAATCTCCCTGGGCTACTGCATGACCGTTGAAACAGTCAAAAAGGATCAAACCCGCGCACCGGACACCGCCGCACAGAAGGAGACCGGGGCGGCCGATTCTACAAAGGCGGAGGAACCTACCACGGAAGAACCGAGGGAAAACGGCACAGCCTCCCCTTCCGCCGCCTGATGGAAAATAAATCAGCCATACGCTCTGCCGCACGCAGCGTGCGGGGCGTATGGCTGAACGTTTTATTGGCCCGAGGCGCGCCGGATATACTGCTTAAAGAAGGCAACGCCTTCCGTCAAGGCCTTCACCGGAACGCGTTCATTGGTGGAATGCGTGCACAGCAGCAAGGAGGTATCCACCACAAAGGGGGCGAAGCGATAAATATTTTCACAAATTGGCTCATAATGATAGGAATCCGTGCCGCCCATCACCAGATAGGGCGCTACAATATAATTCGGGTTGGTGCGCATGCAGAGCTCTTCCAAAATGGCAAAGCAGCGGGAATCCGTGGGCGAAATTTTGGAGGGTTCCTTGCCTTTGAGCAGCTTTACCTCAATGTTTTTGTTGCGCACCACCTTGTGGATATGGCGCTCAACGCCGGCGATGGAATCGCCGGGCATCATGCGGAAATTGACCGTAACGCTCGCCCGCTGCGGCAGCACATTTGCCGCCGGGCTGCCCTGCGCCATAGTCGCGCCGGTTGTGGTGCGGATCAGCGAAGCGGCAGGCGGGATTTTCTTCATCACGGCGAGCACAAGGGGCTTTAAAAGCCAGAGGTTGCAGGTGACGATGCGTGCGGGGTAGGAGACATTGCGCCCGATCTTCTGAAACAGGCTATAGACCATATCCGTCATTTTGGATTTGCACTGGTGGTTTTCGAGATCCCGGATCACCTCCGCCAGCTCGCCCAGCGCCGTGTGCTGCGGCGGCTGGGAGGAATGCCCGCCCCTGGAGGAAACAGAAATTTCAAAATCCGCATAGCCCTTTTCCGCCACGCCGATCCCGGCGAGATATTGATCGAGGATGCCCTTCACCTTGGCGGGCAGAATGGCGCCACCCTCATCGAGCACACAATCGAGATGGACGCCGCGCTCCTGAAGCAGCTGCATCAACGCCCTTGCGCCGGAATTTTGGGAGGCGACCACCTCTTCATCATCGCCAAAGAGCAGGTAAACATCCCGTTCCGGCTCAAAGCCCTCCTCCAGCAATGTTTCCACCGCTTCCATCACAGAGATCAGGTGATTTTTCATATCCAGCGCGCCGCGGCCCCAGATAAACTCCCCATCGTGATAGCCCTCATAAGGCGGGTGCGTCCAGTCGCTTTCCGTCCCCTCTTCAACGGGAACAACATCCTGATGCGCCAGCATCGCGATTGGGTCAAGCGATGCGTGTTTCCCCTTCCAGCAATAAAGTAGGTTGGCGGGCGGCACCACTTCGCAGGTGAGCTTTTGATGGATCAGCGGGTAAGATTCCCGTAAAAAAGCATGAAACCGCTCAAACTGTGCCCAATCCACATCCTTCTGATCCGGGTAGGATACGGTAGGAATCCGAATGGCCTCTGATAAATGCCGCGTCAGGCGGCCCTGATCGACCGCCTCCTCGGGCAGCGGATCATAGGCCTGCTTTTTCGGGGTAAAAAGAGCGGCCCGGATCAGGGTGAGCACAAGAAAGGCGGCCAACAGCCCAAGGATCGTGTATAAAACAATTTGCCAGGTTGCCATGAACTATCCCTCTCCTCTGTAAAAAAGTCAAGCGAAAAGCGCCGGTTAGAGCATGGCGCTTTCCGCTCTGTGTTAATTTTTCAGGCTTTGCAGCGGCGCGGGGATTCGCCCGCCGCGCGCAATAAATTTTGCGGGCGAGGTGGTTTTCAGCGCCATGACCGGGCCGCCGCCCAGCAGGCCGCCGAAGGAAAGCTCCTCCCCCACCTGCTTGCCGATGGCCGGGATCACGCGCACCGCCGTTGTTTTGGAGTTGACCATGCCGATGGCGGCCTCATCCGCAATGATGGCGGAGATCACTTCTGCCGGCGTATCGCCGGGAATCGCAATCATATCGAGGCCGACGGAGCAGACGGCCGTCATCGCCTCAAGCTTTTCGATGCTCAGCGCGCCGCAGCGCGCCGCGTCGATCATGCCCGCATCCTCTGTAACCGGAATAAACGCGCCGGACAGCCCGCCTACATGGGAGGAGGCCATCGTGCCGCCCTTTTTCACCGCGTCGTTTAAGAGCGCAAGCGCCGCGGTGGTGCCGTGGCCGCCGCATTTTTCCAGCCCCATCTCCTCAAGAATATGGGCGACGGAATCACCCACAGCCGGGGTTGGCGCCAGGGAGAGATCCACAATGCCGAACGGCACATCGAGCCGCTTGGAGGCCTCGTGGGCGACGAGCTGGCCCATGCGGGTGATTTTAAACGCCGTGCGCTTAATCAGATCCGCCACGCCGGTCAAATCGCAGTCCGGCGCCTTGGCGAGCGCCGCGCGCACCACGCCGGGGCCGGAAACGCCTACGTTGATCACGCAATCCGGCTCGCCCGCGCCGTGGAATGCGCCCGCCATAAAGGGGTTGTCATCCGGCGCGTTGCAGAAAACGACAAGCTTTGCGCAGCCGATGCAGTCACGGTCCGCCGTGATTTCGGCCGCCTCGCGCACGATTTTACCCATTAACCCCACAGCGTCCATATTGATGCCCGCCTTGGTGGAGCCGATGTTGACGGAGGAGCACACGTGCTCCGTGCGGGAGAGCGCCTCCGGGATGCTGCGGATGAGCGCTTCATCTCCCGCCGCAAAGCCCTTCTGCACCAGCGCAGAATAGCCGCCGATGAAGTTGACGCCCACCGTTTGCGCCGCGCGCTCCAGCGTGAGTGCATATTCAACCGGATCTCCCCCGCTCGCACCGCAGATCATCGCAATCGGGGTGACGGAAATGCGCTTGTTGATGATCGGGATGCCAAACTCCCGCTCGATCTCCTCACCGGTGCGCACCAATCGCTCCGCTTTGCGCGTGATCTTCTCATAAATCCGGCCGCAGGCCTTTTGAAGATCAGAGTCGCAGCAATCGAGCAGAGAGATGCCCATGGTGATGGTGCGGATATCGAGGTTTTCCTCCTGGATCATGGTGATCGTCTCCAGGATATCCCTAGTATTAATCATATGTAACAGCCATTCCTTCCTGTGTTCAAATGCGGTGCATGGAGTTAAAAATATCCTCGTGCATCACGTGGATGGAGAGGTTCATCTCATTGCCCATCGTTTCCAACGATTCCGCAAAGGCGGTGAAGGGCACGGCGCAATGGCTCACATCCACCAGCATCATCATGCAGAACATCTCCTGCAGGATGGATTGGGCAACCTCTATAATATTCACCTGATTTTTGGCGCATTGATCAGATACGCTCGAAAGGATGCCGACCATATCTTTGCCGACAACGGTAATCACAGCTCGCATGGGTAAACCTCCGTAAAGCTTCAGAATTTGCATGAGGATACGGCCCGCATGAAGCAGGCGAACCCCGCATATTGATTGATATTCTACCATAGATGCGGAAAATTGAACAGGGGCAGAGCCATCCCCTGGAAAAAATTTTTAGCCAACTACTGTTACATGCCGTCGAAATGTGGTATATTGAATGAAAATACTGCACTGATTTCTGCAAACTTTGTAAGTCGTTCCATCTCCGGCTAGCTGCCACGGCATAAGAAGATGCGGAAAAGCCCAAACTCTGGGCAAAGGGGGCTTTTATCTTGACAGAATATAAAAAGCGCATGGATATGCATACGCACACGGACAATTCGCCGGATGGCAACCACTCCACAATGTACCTTTGCGAATGCGCGGAGCAAACCGGCCTGCGGGCCATCGCCTTTACAGACCACTGCGAGGTGGACGCCTATTATAAAGACCACTACGACCGGGCGACATTCCAAGCCTATTTTGAGGTGGTCAAAGCGCGCTCCGTATTCCGCGGTCGGCTGATTGTCGCCGCCGGAATTGAGCTTGGCCAGCCAGCCTATGACCCGGCCCTTGCGGAGCAGATTCTCTCAAAATTCGATTACGACGTTGTCATCGGCTCCGTACACAACCTGCGGGGCCGCAAGGATTTTTACTTCATGGAATACGACAGCTTCACAGATAGCGACCTGGATGCGATGGTGGAAGAATACCTGAAGGAGCTGCTCACCATGGTGCAATGGGGCGGCTTTGATATTTTGGCGCACCTGACCTACCCCCTGCGCTACATGGTCGGTGAAAATCACCGTAATGTAAGCCTCAACCGCCACAGCGACCTGATCGATGAGATTCTGCGCCAGGCGGCCCGCTCAGGCAAGGCGTTGGAGATCAACACCTCCGGCCTGCGCCAGCCGCTGGGAGAAACGCTGCCCACGCTGCCATATGTCCGCCGCTTCCGTGAATTTGGGGGCGAATATGTAACCGTGGGGTCAGACGCACACTATGCGGAAGACCTCGGCAAAGGGGTAAACGAAGGTATGAAGGTTGCGCAGGAGGCAGGGTTTTCGCACGTCACCCTCTTCCAGAGCCGTACGCCGCTGCCGATCCCAATTGAATAAAGCCGTGTGCGCTGCCTTTTCATCCTTGCGGATTGTCCCCTTTCCCTGTTTATTCTTAGCATTGACATAGATAAGGGAGGAAAACGAACATGAATTACCAAAACCTGCTCAATTCCAAAATTAAGGAGATCAAGCCCTCCGGCATCCGCCGCTTTTTCGATATCGTGGCGGAGATGGACGATGTGATCTCCCTCGGCGTTGGCGAGCCGGATTTCCCCACACCGGCCCATATCCGCGATGTGGGCATCCAATCCCTGATGGACGGGCACACGAAATACACCTCCAACGCAGGCCTTATGGAGCTGCGCAAGGCGGTGGCGGCTTATTATGCGCGCCGTTTCCATGTAGCCTATGACGGGGCAAAACAGGCGATCATCACCGTAGGCGGGTCCGAAGCGCTCGATTTATGCTTCCGCGTGCTGATTGAGCCCGGCGACGAGGTGCTGGTGCCGGAGCCCTCCTTCGTCTGCTACGCGCCGCTGACGACGATCAGCGACGGCGTGCCCGTGCCGATTGTCACCAAGGCGAAGGATCAATTCCGCTTGACGCCGGAGGCGCTCAAAGCCGCCATTACGCCGAAGACAAAGCTGCTCGTTCTGCCCTACCCCAACAACCCGACGGGCGCGATCATGCGGCGTGAGGATTTGGAAGCCATTGCAGCAGTATTGCGCGGGACGGATATCCTCGTCATCTCCGATGAAATTTACGGCGAGCTTACATATGGCGACGAACAGCATGTTTCCATTGCGGAAATCGACGGGATGCAGGAACGCACGATTATCGTCAGCGGCTTTTCCAAAGCCTTCTCCATGACCGGCTGGCGGCTGGGCTATGCGCTCGGCCCGGCGGATATCATCGCGGCCATCACAAAAATGCATCAATACGGCATTATGAGCGCGCCAACCACCGCGCAGTATGCGGCGATTGAGGCGATGGAAAACGGCGACCAGGATGTGGTGGAAATGCGCGCGGTTTATGATATGCGCCGCCGCCTCATTGTGGATGGCTTCAACAAGCTGGGGCTTACCTGCTTTGAGCCGGAAGGTGCGTTCTACTGCTTCCCCTGCATCCGCACAAGCGGCCTGAACTCCGACGATTTTGCCCAGAAGCTGCTCGACAGCCAGAAGGTAGCCGTTGTGCCCGGCAATGCGTTCGGCGATTGCGGCGAAGGCTTCATCCGCGTATCCTACTGCTACTCGACCGAGCATTTGGAGGAAGCGCTGCGCAGGATCGGCGCGTTTTTGGAAGAACTGAAAAAATAGGGAATCAAAATAAAAATATGAAGAGCCGCCGCAAAACACTCCGTTTCGCGGCGGCTTTTATATGCCCTGCGATCAGGGGATGCGAAGCATATCGCCCACATAGATGCGGTCGGGATTTTTCAACCGGTTGAGCCTCACAAGCACAGGCACCGTTGTGCCAAACCGCCGGGCAATCGCCCAGAGCGTATCGCCCCTGCGGACAGTATACGTTTGATCCGCGGTGGGCCTTATCACGCGTAGACGCAGCTTCTCCCCCGCATAAATCAGGTTTGGATTTTTTAGGTCATTCATCGCTACAATATTTTCGACCGTTGTGCCGAACCGCCGGGCGATGAAGGTCAGCGTATCACCTCGCCGGACGGTATAGGTGGTTATGGTGACCCCCGGCTCCTCCCGGAGCGGCACGCGCACGCGGATTGTTTCGCCGGCATAGATCAGGTTCAGGTTTTGCAGCCGGTTGAGTCTCAAAAGGTTGGCAACGGTCGTGTGATAACGCTGCGCGATCCCCCAGAGCGTATCTCCTGGGCGAACGGTAACGAGAAGAATTTTGGTATGCTTTTCCGGCGCAGGCCGCGGCGGCCTGGGTAGGGCGGAGGCTTTCTGCAAAAAAATATCCCTGGTAAACCGGTTTAAATCCACATTCCCGCGAATCCCAGCGACGCGGCCGGTCGAGGAATATTGAAAGCCAATCCAACTGCTCCACTTTCCATTGTCCTCGGGTGTTTCAATGCCATATTGCGCCACCCAGAGCGGATAATCCTCCGCCAGCCGCCGGTCGAAAACAGCGCGCGCGTTGTAAGCGTCGCTGTAGAGCACAAGTTCCTTTCCAGTCAGGCGGCCAAGCTCCTGCAGGAAAGCCAAGGAGATCTCATTGATCTGCGCAATCGAAAGGCCATCCAGATATTCAAAATCCATCGCCAGCCTGCAATCCGGTTGTGTGCCCGCAATTGTGGAGGCAAAAAAATGCGCCTCCTGCTTTGCCTGTGCCACAGTGCGGGCCGTTACATAATGATAAAAGCCAACTTTCAGGCCCTGCGCCTTTGCGCCCTCATAATTTCTATGGAAAGAAGGGTCTGTATAATCGCTGCCCAGGCTCGAACGGATATAGACCACCTGAATGCCGCTTTGCTTCACGCGGGCAAAATCAATCGATCCCTGCCATTCGCTCACATCAATCCCCCGATAAATCTCCGGGCTGGATGGCACAAGCGCGAAAGCCGCCATACTCAAAAAGGAAACCAGCAAAACAACGCTCATCAGGGCACAGAGCGCTCTGTAACATTTTTTCCCCATACCATTCCTCCGTTTAGGGCCGGATTTCAGTGGGAGAGAGCACAGACGGCCCCTTGCGGTATTCTATGCGGCAAAGTTTGTTCTTGATCAAAATAGCGATTGCAAAATGCAAAGCACCTCGCAATCGCTTTTTCTAATTTTTCCAAAAAATCTTTTTTACTTCTTAAAGGTAATTTTACCGCTTCGGCGAACGCTGCTTCGCGCCAATCCCCACACAGGGCTCATCTTTATCATTTGCCGGCCTCCGCCTTTTCCCTTTCATGCTGCTCGTGCCGCTCTTTGGGCTCCTGCTGGATTTTTTCCGCTTGCCCGTATAGTCATTGAAGAGCATCGGAATCATCGTGAGTGCAAAGCCGATGGCCGGCAGTACCGTTACCATAAAGAGCAGCCACTTGAGCGTGTCAGGAGACTGCGTTGCCAAAACCTGCTTGACCATCGCATCGAACTGAGTGGGATCCGGCTCAATATATCCGCCCCTATCCAATACGAGGCCGGTCGCCACACCTGCGATGCCCGCCGTTACCTTGCTCAGGAATGTTTGAAACGCAAAGCAGACTCTTTCAGAGCGTTTGCCGGTTTTCCATATTCCATAATCGAAAAAGCACGTGGGAGGGCAATGCCATATAGCGTCTGACCTGATTGTACAACATGAATTTGCATAAGCTCAGCACCTCCTAAAAACATTCTATCTAAAAAAAGTGAAATTGTTTATTTCATAATTCTGTTTTGTTTCACTGTTACAATATAGGAGATGTTAATATAAGTGAAAAAACATCGCTTTCTTTATTGGATGGATTGTGAGGCTTCATACCCGTCCATGGATCGAATGCGAATCCCCTATTTGGATAGAACTGTTTTCCAAATCCCAAGCGGTTATGTACACCAGACGATTTGTTTTCCTTCATAAATATTCTAAATTGCCATATAATCCCAACAGCCGCAATTTCCACAGACGGGCCTTTCCCCTTTATCAATTCGCTGTTTGTATCATTTTTGCCGTTTGTTTCTGAACAAGAGGCCCTTCTTGCTTCAGTTGCTAACATTGAATATCTATCATGAAAAACACACAATCTACTTATAGACAATTCCTTTTGTTTGCAATATACTGACTAAAGAGTAACCGTATATGTGGGCAGAAAACAGAAAACATCCAGCCTTCTCCAATTGGAGCGGCACCCAAAGGCACATACGATGGAAGGGAAATGTGGAATGCAGATACGTATCTTGTTGGTAACCCGCAGTTATGCCGATGCTATTTATATGAAAAACCTGCTGCCGTGGGAACAGCTGGGATTCCAACTGCTGATTGAGCTCAACTCGATTTCCGGGCTACAGAAGGTGAGCGACCTCCACCCCCAGGTGCTGATGCTGTTCGGATCGCTGGGCGCAGCGGACTTAGATCTGTTTTTGGAGTACTCACAAAAGAAAAATCTCCGACTTTATATTATCATTCTGCCCAATAAGCAGCAGCAGGTGGACGAGCTAGTGACAGAGACCGCCAACAGCGGTACGGCCCAACTCTATTTCGTGCCGAAATTAACTGACGGCACGCTGCTGAAGGTGCTGGAGGATATCCGTACGACGCAGCTCAGCGCCACCCCCAGCAGCGTGATATCCGGCAGCCTGCCGGAGAACGAGAAATCATCGCTCGTGCAGCTGCAGCAGTCTCTTCCGGATGCGGCGTGTAACCTTCTGTGGCTGCACCTGGACGCCGTTCCAATTTTGATGCGCAGGCAAATTGAGAGCGTTTTAAGCGATCACGCCCAGGAGGGCCGGCTGCGATGGCTCAGATGGCGGCAAGATATCCTCCTGATCCTGGTGTCGTTGGAAGAGGGAGAAGAGCAAGCGGAGGTTATAACGAAGTGGCTGATGGACGGCAATTTCGGCAATACGCAGCTTTTGTTTGCAGGGCCTCTGCGCGCTGAGGAGATGGAGAACGCGGTTGTGCGTCTGCAGCGTCTGGATGGCCTTCATTATTTTACAGCAGATGTGCGGTTTCTTCATGAGAACTCGGATATTGCACATCCCAAGATGGTCTATCCTGATCTATTCTCCATACTTGTCCGATTGCTGCTGGCCTCTCTGCGTGATGAGGAAAAGACTGCAACCCAGCAGATCCGGGAACTGTACCTGAGACAAATCAAGCCCTCGATGAGTTTTGCCATTCTGCAATTGGGGCGGCATATGCTGCATTGGATCTATCAGATACTGAGCGGATCAAATGCGGAACCAGCAGAACAGCCCACTGAGCAGTTTCATTCCATTGAGGATGAGATGCAGTTTGCCATCGCTTCCTGGGAGGCATTTTTAAAAAAAAGGAAACCGGTGCCGCTGTTGCCGTCTGTTGAGAAAACGCTGGAGTACCTGCACGCCAACTATGCCTCCAACATTGGCCTGAAGAAACTGGCCGACGAACTCAACACATCAGAATCCAGCCTGAGCAAGCAGTTCAAGCAGCAGGTGGGCTGCGGGATCGTTGCGTACCGCACCCATCTGCGCGTGTATATGGCGGCGCTGATGCTGTTGCAGAGCACGCGGCCGGTAAGCCAGGTGGCGGAGAAGACGGGATTCTGGGATGTCAAGTATTTCAGCCGTGTATTCCGCAAAATCATGGGGGAGTCCCCCGCGCAGTATCGTAAGCTGGCTGGAGAAAAAAGGGAGGGAGAATCGCTCATATGAGAGGAGTCAGGATGTACAAACCGGAATATGCAACAGTGGGCAATTTTTTGGAGCCTCGGATTACCAGTGAGGATGAGGTGAAGATCCGGGTACATTACTGCGCGATCAACTCGGACGATTACTCCATGTATACAGGAAAACTAAAATCCCGATACGCTGATTACGGATTGCTCAACGAATTCAGCGGCGTAATCACCCAGGTGGGAAGTGCCAGCGAATCCGCAGGCTTTGCCGTGGGTGACCCGGTCAGCGGGACCATGTTTTCCCCCTGCGGCATGTGCCCTATGTGCCGCAGCAACCGGCAGGACCTCTGTGTCGAATTGAATGGAAATGCCTGCTTAAATGAGTTTATCGTGATCAACAACCGTAAGGTCGTGCGGCTACCACAACAACTCCCTCTGCGCCAGGGGGCGCTGTTTTGGCTTGCGGCCTGCTGTATGCGTTGCGTGGAACGGATGCAAGTGCAGACTGGGCAGACAGTACTGATCCATGGAGCCGGCAGCAATGGGCTGATGCTGCTGCAGTTGATCCGCAAGCGGCTGCCGCGGCTGGTGGTGGTCAGCGATCCGCTACCGGACAAAAGGGAACTTGCGCGGCAGATGGGGGCGGATGTGGTCCTGGACCCCTATCAGGATCAACTGAAGGAGCAGACCCTTCAGTTGACGAACGGATTTGGATTCGACCACATTGTCGACGCCTCCGGTGCGGTGGAGGTCATGTCGAATACTGCCAATCTGCTGTGCCGGGGCGGGCGACTGATGTTGTACTCCAACTACCGGCCCGGCAACACCGTCTCCCTGGATCTAGCGGATATCTATTGGAAGGAGTATACCGTTACCAGCTGCTATAACCCGACCTACGCGCCCTACACGGCCAATGCGGACTTTATGATCCAGCTGGATCTGGAGCATCTGATCGGCGCCGAATTCCCGCTGGATGAGGTAAATGAGGCCTTCAAAGCATATGCGACCCACCGCTATCAGCGCATTTTAATCCATCTGTAGGCCGCCGTTTGGCCGAAAGCCCCCACTGTCCTGCTCATTCCAGGATGGTGGGGGCTTTTTGCATCAAGATTCTCCACATCTCGTATAATTTCCGACAAGATGTGAAATAATCCACCTTTTACGGGCGAGAAACGAATTTTTCCCCTTTTGATCGCCTGTTGGGCGTTGTATAATATAGACGGAAGAGGCTCCTTGCCATCTCATAATTTTATATAAATTGGCAATCAGCATTTTCCAATCGGACGCACTCATCAAACTTACATCAAAAAGGAGGTTTTTGATATGAATGTTAGTCCAGAGCGCGTAAAAGAATTGAGACGCAAGGCAAATCAAATCCGGAGAGACATCTGTGTCACAACCAGCAAAATCGGTTACAGCCACCTTGGCGGCGGTATGTCCATGACCGACCTTGTCACGGCGCTTTACTATGATTTTCTGAACTTTGATCCGCAGAATCCACGTGATCCGGACCGTGACCGATTTGTACTTTCCAAGGGCCACTGTGCTCATGTTCTGTACAATATCTTCGTTGACAAGGGGATGTACACCAAAGAGGAACTGTGGAACGAGTACAACCAGATCGGCGGCCGTTTCGGTATGCATCCGAACTACCTCTACATCCCAGGGATCGACGCATCCACCGGTTCTCTGGGTCAGGGTATGGCGCTGGCGGTTGGCATGGCGCTGGCCGGCAGATTGGACAAAAAGAACTACCGCGTTGTCTGCCTCACCGGCGATGGCGAACTGCAGGAAGGTTCCAACTGGGAGGCATTCATGTGTGCCGGGCACTATGGGCTGGGCAATCTGGTGACTATTGTTGACAAGAACCGCGTTCAGGCCGTGGGCTGGACCAAGGATATCATGGATATCAATCCGCTGGACGCCAAACTCCAGGCATTCGGCTGGGAGACCGTCACCATTGACGGCCACGACATGAAGCAGATTCTGGAAACACTGCACAGTCTGCCTGCATCGGACTCCCAGACCCGCCGCAAGCCTATCGCCATCATTGCCAATACCAACAAGGGCGAGACGCTGCCCGGTCTGGAGAACACTACCGCCTGCCACCTGCGGCCTATGCCCGATGATTTGTTGGAGAAAACCATGGCTCATTTGGATGAGATTGAGCAAGAAATTGAAAGGAGTTGAGCAACGTGGCAAAGAGAATTACCTTTGAAGGCGAACTGCAACTGGGGCATCTGAGCATGTTGGCTGCCGCATCCGCCCGTGAATTGTATGTGGAAGAATTACATCGCCTCGCAGAGAAGGACGAGCGCATTGTTTTCGTCGGCGCCGACTCAGGGTACGGCGGTGCGGAGAATAAGTTCCGTGAGAAATATCCCGACCGGATGCTCCCGGTCGGCATCGCTGAGCAGGATCAGGTGGGCGTGGCTGCCGGTCTGGCACTGTGCGGTAAAATTCCGTATATCTCAGGCTTTGGCCCGTTTCTGGCCCTGCGCACTCTGGATCAGGTGCATACCAATCTCTGCTATCCGAATTTGCCGGTGCGTATCGTCAATACCCACTCGGGCCTGACCTCGGCCAGTGGTCCGACCCACTATAACATCATGGATATCGCGATCATGCGTACCCTCCCCAATATGACCTTCGTCATTCCCAGCGACGCCAACCAATGCGTCAAATTGATCCAGAAGAGCGTGGATCATCCCGGCCCCATGTGTATCCGGATTGCCCGGGGCGCCGAGCCTCTGGTCTACACGGAGGAGTATGAGTATGAGATCGGTAAAGCTATCGTCGCCCATGAGGGCAACGATGTGACCGTTGTCGCCGCGGGCTGTACCGTCGCGTTCGCAGTCTCCGCCGCCAATGCGTTGGAGAAGGAGGGGATCGGCGTCCGGGTGCTGGATATGCACACCATCCGTCCGCTGGATCAGGAGGCAATTCGCACGGCCATCCGGGAGACCGGCCGTATCATCACCGCAGAGGATCACTTTGTGGTCAACGGTCTGGGCAGTGCGGTGGCCGACTTGATGGCAGATGAGGGCCTGACGCCCAAGTTTAAGCGCCTGGGTATCCCGAACGACGCGTTTCCGCCCCTGGGTGACTGTTATGAGCTGTATGCTCACTTAGGCTATGACCCAGAGGGGATTAAAAAAGCCATCCGAGAGATTCTGCGGTAAGTGCTTTCCCCTATTTCGGTCATCTGTTTTAGAAGCCGAAAAAAGAAAAGGAGAACTACGATGCAAGAACAGAAATCTAATCTTACCAAAAAAGCGCTAATCCTGGCGATCCTCTTCTTGGTGTTCCATCTGGTCCTGTCCTTCCTGCGTGGGGAGTTGAACTCCATGGTACCGCCCCTGTTGACCTTCATCGTGGAGGACCTGGGGGTGAACCTGGGGCAGGGTGGCCTGCTGCAGACTACCTCCACCCTGTGCATGGGAGTTGGCATGATCTTCGCCAGTATCGTAATCGATAAAATCGGTGGGGGCAAAACCCTGGCGCTCTCAACCGTGTTCATGTTCATCAGTGGCCTGCTGGGCCTGACGGCGACGACCTTCACCACCATGATGTTTGCCCGTGTGTTCGCCGGCCTGGGCAATGCCTTCAGCTTCCCTGCCGTAGTAACCATCGTCGCTGAGCGGTTCCGCGACAAAAAACACCTTGGCATGGCCAACAGCATCATCCAAGCGACAAACTCGCTGACGCAGACTCTAGCTTTCTCCCTGACGGTGCCCATCTTCATGGCCCTGGGTCAAAACTGGCACTATCAGATCATGATGTGGGGTACCAGCTGCCTGGCCCTGGGCATCGTGTTCCTGGTGTTCGACCGCAAGCCCAACGCTTTCTTCAAGGAGTACAACAACGCCCAGCTGGCCCAGGAGAATGCTGGCCAGGCCCCTGCCCAACAGGCGAAGGCCGCCCCCAAGGCGAAAGGATCCAGCCTGGCGCAGGCAGTCAAGATCCGTTCGGTTCAGAGTGCCGTTATCTCTTTCACCGGCGCCACCTGGCTGTTTATGATCTTCAATACCTACCTGCCTACGATCCTCAAGAGCGTCCACGGCCTGTCGGCCCAGGAGGCCAGCTCCATCACCGGGCTCATTAGCCTGGCTGGCCTGTTCTCCTGCCTGCTCTATGCCCCCATCGTCGGCAGAATCAAGAATTATAAGCCCATCATCCTCCTGTTTATGATCCTGCTGCCTCTGAGCGGCGTCTGTTCTATGCTCCTCAAGCCGGGCCTGCTGCTACGGCTGTGCGTGATCGTTCTGGGCATTGCCTGGGGCTGCTATGTTCCCACCATAAACACCGCTGTCATCACCACGAAGGGTGTTACGCCCGGCATCTTCGCGGCATCCAACGCCATCTGGACTCTGTTTGGAAACGCGCTGGCCATGCTGATGCCCATCCTGTTCCAGACACTTCAGGTGCGCATTGGAATGCAGAACGCCGCTATGGCTCTCTGCCTGGGCGGTGTGTTCGCCATAGCCGGTGCCCTGTACTTCCCCAGCGAGAAGAAAACTGCTTGAGGGGGTAAGCGTGGGATATGGAGCGGAATGTGAGACGAAAGAAGGAAGACGGCTCCCTGAGTTTTGTAGAGAAACTCCATTACGGGATCGGTACGATCGGCTATAACGCCAGTTTTCACTGGGTCAGCACCTTCCTCCAGATCTATTACACGGATACCATCGGCGTCAGCGCGGGCGCTCTCTCCGCCCTGGTGCTGGGGGTACGGCTGTTCGACGCCGTCAACGACCCCATCATCGGCTCTATGGCCGACCGAACCAGAACCCGCTGGGGGCGTTACCGCCCCTGGCTGCTGTTCGGCGGGATCGGTCTGCCGCTGAGTATGATCGCGCTGTTCAGTGCGCATTCCTCCTGGAGTTCGACCGCCAAAGTCTTATGGATGTGTATCTGGTATGTTGTGGTAACCGTGATGTCCACCTGCTACGATATGCCGTACAGCGCCTTGCACGGCGCTCTCTCCCCCAGTTCCCGTGAGCGTGTCCGGATATCCTCTGTCCGGCTGGCCTGCAGCCAGATCGGCACGCAGATTACCGGCATTCTGGGCATCCAGTTGATTTTGTACTTCAGCCATGCCGGCGGAGCCCGCACAGAGGGTGGCTATCTGACGGCTGTGGCGCTGATCTGCCTGGCCACGCTGCCGCTGGCCATCTGGCCCGCTTTTAAGAGCCGCGAACGGGTTCAGCCGCCTCCCGACCAGAAGAAAATCCCGGTCCGGGGTCAAATGCAGACCCTGCTGAAGAACCCGCCCATCATCATCATCAGTGTGGTGATGATGACCTTCGGTTTCATTGGATTCGGCCGCAGCAGTATGATGATGTATTACTTCACCTACGTGCTGGGCAATCCCAAGGTAATGTCGGTGTTCGGCTTGGTCTCCATGGCGGGCTCCCTAGCGGGAAACATCTTGATCATGCCGGCTCTGTACCGCGTTCTTCGCAGCAAGGGCCGCACCGCCGCTGCGGGCCATCTGTTCTGCGGGATTTCCTGCCTTCTGGTATACGTGGTTACCCCCGGCAGTCTGGCATTCTGGGTTCTGATGTTCTGCGCGGCCGCCTTTATGGGCACGTTCAGTTCCGCACAGTACAGTATGCTCGGAGACGCGGTGGACTACGGCGAGTGGAAGGTGGGCCTGCGCTGTGACGGGTTCCTCTCCTCTTTCACTTCCCTGGCCCTCAAGACCGGCAGCGCCATCGGCCCGGCCCTAGGATTGTACCTGATCAATGCCTGCCACTATGTGCCCAACGCGGTGCAAACCCCCGCAGTCATCACGATGATGAAGGCCAATATCTCCCTGATCCCCGGGATCACAGCTCTGGTCTCCGCCGCCCTGATTTTCTTCCTCTATAAGTTGGATGAGGCCAAGCACGAGAAGATTCGCCAGGCACTGCAGGAGCGCCGTGAGAAACAGGAAAAAAAATCCTAAAGGAGGGATTTCTATGCGTATTTTGACAATGGTGGATAAGAAAAAAATTGCGGTCTCTGAAAAACCCGTGCCGAAGGCTGAATCGGGGCACGCGCTGATCAAGGTGTCCTATGCGGGCATCTGCGGAAGCGATTGGCATATGGTCTGGGGCAATGGTGTTCGAGCCGGGCAGAACGCTGTGGCCGGCCATGAGTTCAGCGGTGTGATCGTGGATCCCAGTGACACTCATTTCAAGGCGGGAGATCGGGTCACGGCGATCGAGTACACCCCCTGCGGCGAATGTGAATACTGCTACAGCGGGAAAAAACACCTCTGCCCGGAGCGGTTCAGCGCCGGCATCGGCCTGATGAATGACGGTGCATTTGCCGAGTATCTCATCGCCCGGGAGGACATGATCTATAAACTCCCCGACAGCATCGACGATGTCCAGGCGGCTATGATCGAGCCCTGCGCGGTGAGTATGCACGGCGCCAGCCTGGCCGGCGTCAGGGAAGGCAGCAAGGTGCTGATTACCGGCGGCGGTGCCATCGGTTTGTTCGCCGCTGCCAGCGCAAAGGCTCTGGGCGCCTCGCTGGTGGTTCTGACGGAGGTCAATCCGATCCGGCTCGGACAGGCCCGGGAGGCCGCCTTCATTGACCACGCCTTGAGCGGCACGGCAGAAGGCTTAACAGACACTCTGCATGAGCTTGCTGGCGGCCTGTTCGACTGTGCCATTGAGTGCAGCGGCAACCAAAGGGCGGCCACCATGGCGCTGGAATCTATCAAGCCGGGTGCCACCCTGACGATGCTTGCGTATGGTTCCGGACCGCAGGTGGATTCCTTCTCGTTTATCAACGACGAGAAACGCATCCAGGGCGGGGTGTTTTTCACCCCGGAGGATTTCGAACGGGTCATTGCAATGATGGCCGATGGACGGATCGACATCCGTCAGTATGCCGAAATCATCACCATGGACGATGCACAGGATACCTTCCTGGGGCTGGACAATGGGACCAAAAATGCTCAGAAGTATGTGATCAAAATTACGTCTGAATAAGGAGATCGTTGTTCATGTTGGCAAAAGAATGTGAGGCATATCGCTGCAAAGAATTCACATCCATCTATAAACTCCTCTCTCTAAAGGGCAAAAAAGCCCTGGTTACCGGCGGGGCCGGCGGCATCGGCCGTTCCACAGCCAAGGCCTTTGCCGAACTGGGGGCTGATGTTGCATTGATGGACATCCCGTCGAAGCTGGCGGACTTGCAGCGGATTTGTGACGAAATCAAGGATAAGTACCCTGTGAATGCGGTTGCCGTCACAGGGGATGTAGCCGATGAGGCCAGCGTGAAGGAATTTGTTGCACAGACGGTGAAGGCATTCGGCACCATCCATATTCTCCACAGCAATGCCGGAATCGTCCTGCCCGAGGATAATCCGAACGCCCCTATCGACGGGTGGAACAAAGTGCTCGGAGTCAATCTGACCGGCATGATGCTGGTCTGCCGGACCGTTGCCAACGTAATGATCGAACATCAGCATGGCGGTGCCATCATCAACACCGCCTCCAAGTCCGCACACATTATCAGCGGCAACGGCTTCTCCTATGCGGCAACCAAAGCCGCCGTCATACACATGACCAAAGCGATGGCGGCACAGTATGTTCCGTATGGGATCCGTGTGAACAGCATCAGCCCGGGCGTTGTCCTCTCCGGAATCCATGATAACGTCCCTGTGGAAGGTATGGAACGTATGCTGGGAAAGATCCCTATGAAACGGTTTGGGACCCTGGATGAGATCGCAGGATGGGTGGCCGTACTTGCAAGCGATATGGCCGGTTTCACGACCGGCAGCGATATCCTTGTTGACGGCGGGCAATGTATCTATTGATGCGAATTTTTTATTTTAAACAACCGGTCAAAGTCATTTGGCCGGTTGTTTCTTTTGGTGCGGCAGGGCCTTATGGCGGAAAGCGCACTCCCCCATGAAACATTATAAAAGAGACTTCACTCTGACGTTCCGTAACAGCGTAAAATTTGGATTATCACATAGAAAGGATGAACAACATGAACGTTAAAGTGGTACGATCTGATAGTATCTGCAACAAACGCTGTTTCGCAGTAGCCTCCGCGCAGGGATCATTTACTCATTGGTTGGCATCCGCCTTTTCCCTTTCATGCTGCTCGTGCCGCTCGTTCAGCTCCTGCTGGATTTTTTCCTTCCGCTTGCCCGTATAGTCGTTAAAGAACATCGGAATCATCGTGAGCGCAAAGCCGATGGCTGGTAAAACCGTTACCATAAAGAGTAGCCATTTGAGCGTATCGGGCGACTGCGTTGCCAAAATCTGCTTGCCCATTGCATCAAGCTGAGTTGGGTCCGGCTCAATATACCCGCCCTTATCCAATACAAGGCCGGTCGCCACACCCGCGATGCCCGCCGTCACCTTGCTCAGGAAGGTTTGAAACGCAAAGCAGACGCCTTCAGAGCGTTTGCCGGTTTTCCATTCGATATAATCCACGCTATCTGCAATCAGCGCATAGGTAATCACATTATAGATGCCGAGCGGGAAGCCCATGAAGAACAGGCAAACCCACAGGAGATAGAGGTTCACATGCTCCACATTGCCTACGAAAATCAAATAGCAGGCCAAATGTGCAATCACACCAAAAAGCGAGGAGCCGATATAAATCTGCTTAAGGGAAAACTTTTTACGCAGCAGCGGAAACACTGCCATGGCCGGCACCATGCCCACGCCGATTGCGACGGTCAGGGTCGTCAACACCGTCCCCTTGGGGACAAATCCATTGTTGCCGTTTTGCAGGATCAGATAGTTGCTGATATAGTCGGCGGAGATATTGGCAATCACCATCGTGGAGCCGAGAACGGCGGCCATAATCACGATCAGCAGCAGCTTATTTTTTGCCACCATCTGAACAGATTCTTTCAGAGACGGCGTTTTTTCGCTCTGCTCCACACGCTCCTTGGTGTTAAAAAACGCAAGGCTGGAAAGCGCCGCGCCAAGCAGGGCGAAGATCACAGCGCCCACCAGATAACCATTTTTCAGCCCCAAAGTACTGTTGCGCAGCACCGGGATCAGGAGCGACGGCAGAATGCCGCCAAACGTGCTGCCCAGGCGCGCCGTGGAGAGAAATGAAGTGCGCTCCTGCTCGTTGGGCGTGATCACCGCGCTCAGGCCCCAGAAGGGAACATCCTGAATGGTGAACATAACGCCCCAAAGGATGTATGTAACCGCCGCATAGGCGATCTTTGCCCCGCTGGAGGCAAATCCCGGCGCCCAAAACAGCAAGATTGTTGTGATCGCAATCGGAATTGGCGAAAAAAGCAGGTAGGGGCGCATCTTGCCCCATTTGGTGCGCGTCCGGTCAACGATCATGCCCATGATCGGGTCGTTGGCAGCGTCAAAAATACGGCCTGCCAAAATGATTGCGCTCGCGGTCACCCCCGCATTTTTCATGCCCTGGAACACAACGTCCACGAGAAACACCATATAAAACATCGTCATAATGGTGTAAATTCCGCTGCGGCCGAACGCCGCCACGGTGAAGGACATCTTTTCCTTCCGCGTGAGATATTTTGTTTCCACTTTCAACCAACCCTTTCTTCTCTCCAATGGTATATTCTACTTATTCCTGCTCCGGTAAGCGGGGAGAATCACGGGTTTTTTCTCCCCCGCACGCTCCATTTCACGCAAAAGCAGCTTCTTCATCTTTTGCCGTACAAAAGCATAGGAGCGATCCTTGATAAGATTATTTTTTTCGATCGGATCCTTGGTCAAATCATAGAGGTAATCCTCAAAATACACCGGGGAACGATGGATCGTATAGCCTGTAGGAGAAAGCGCACGAACGGAGTATTTATATTGCTTTGTACGGATCGCCCGGCCGCACTGGCTTTCGCTGATTTGGATAAACACACAGTCGCGCTCCGGCTCCTCCCCTGTCAGCTCACGGACTAGTGAATGGCCCATATAGCTCTTCGGAATTGGAATCCCGGCAAGATCCAACATGGTAGGAGGCAAATCGATCAGGCTGACGAGCCGATCCTCCTTCTTGCCTCCTTGGAATGGACCGCCGCGGATAATCAGCGGCGTGTGGGTGGCGGAATCATGGCAGCTGCGTTTATACTCCAAATTCCTCGTCTTAAAGTGGGAGCCATGGTCGCTGGTGTAGATGAGGATGGTGTTTTCATACAGGCCTTTCTCCTTGAGCTTCGCCACCAGCCTGCCCACGTTTTCATCCAGCCGGTTGATCGCCGCCATATAGTCCGGGTACATCTGCTCATAATCGCCCTCTAAAAAGGAAAGATCCGGCGGGATCGGATAATCTCTGAACTTTTCCACCGTTTCCTTCGGCCCCTCATAACAGTGGTGATCGTTCTGATGATGCGGCTCCAGCTGGGAGATGAAGAGGAAAAACGGGTCGTCCGATTGTTTTTGATCGAGATACTCCAGCGCGAAATCATTGATGCAATCCGCGCGGTAGCCCTTGAAATCGATCTGATTGCCCTCGGCGTCAAATATGTACCCATCATAGCCGTGGGACGTAAATTCCAGCACGTCCGCCGCGCGCCACCAATCCTTGTAGCCGCCCTGGCGATCCTTGGGAATCGCTGTTTTTTCACAGTGGAAGCCGACGTTTGGCAGCCGGTCGGAGGCAAGGTGCCATTTGCCGACGTACGCCGTTTCATACCCTGCTTCATTGAAATATTCCGCCATCGGCCGGATGGTTTGAGGCAAGGGCACCCCATTCCAATAGCAGCCGCACTGCGTTGCATACACGCCCGTTTGCAGGCAGGCGCGCGCCGGGCCGCATACAGGCTGGCAGGTATAGGAGTTTTCAAACTGGATCCCCTCCCGCGCAAGTTGCATCAAATTGGGAGTGGCCTCCTCATTGACGGTATCCCAACGCTGCTGATCGCTGAAATAAAAAATAATGTTCGGCCTCATGTAAATGACTCATCCTTTCGCACTTACTTGGAATCTTTCACGTATTTTACCATACTGCCCTGGGTGTAAAAAGGGGACGCTGGTTTTTACAAAAATGCTTTTTAAACGGGCCCGATCAAAGCGGTGACCGCATTATAAAGCGCCAAACAGGTGACCGCTGAAACAGCAACCACAAAAACTTTTTGGATGGAGGACTCCCTGCATCTCCGATTGAGCACCGAGCCGATGAATCCGCCCACAACGGCACAGGGAATCACAATCAGCAAAATTTTCAAATCGTAGCCTGCAAAGCCTGTTGTCACTCCGGTGGTAATCAAATTGGAGCACTGTGAAAAAAAGATCACCGCAACGGAATAGACCGCCGCATCCTTCATGGAGAAGGAAAAAAAGAGCGTTAAAAACGCCACGTTGATCGGCCCGCCGCCAATGCCTAAAAAAGAAGCTGCCGTGCCCAACAAAAAGCCTGCAAACAAGATCGCGAGCGGATTGGTCACATGGAAGGTGCGGTGCTTTACCACCACGGAAAGGATCACGCAGGCCAAAAAGGCCGCCAGAATAGCGGACTGGACGCCCTTTACAAGCTCCGGCCTGCCGGAAACCTGCATCGCCTGGGTAAACAGCGTGTTGCCGCAAATCCCCCCCACCACGGAGCCCGCCGCCACCAGGAGGACGATAGACGGCTTAATCGGCGTTTTATTCCGAATATGCTTTGCCATCGACGTGACGGACATGGCAAACACCGCACAGGAGGAGATAAAACTGATTTGCTCCAACGGGTGGGCGCCGATGACATCCAAAACCGGCTTAATCACCACGCCGCCGCCAAGGCCGACAAACGCCCCCAACAAGGTAGCGATACACACCACAATGCCATAAAGCAATGCTACCACAAAAATCACCCCATGATAATTAATTTTAACAGATTTCACAAAAATCGCAAGGCGTAATTCGAAAAATACCGTAAAGATAAAGAAAGCGCGGCCGCATAATACGGTCACGCTTTTTATGCTCTCAATAAACCGCTTTATTCCTCTGCAATCTGCACGCCGCCGACCGGACGGACAGACAGCACATAGCAGGTGTTCACGCCGAAAACGCGCTCCATTTCCGCCTGGTATTCCGCCAGACAGTCGTTGGGCACAAAGGCCTGGATCGTCCCCGCAAAGCCGCCGCCATGCACACGCCACGCCCCTCTGCCGCGCAGCATCTGCTCTGTGAGCTGCAACGCGAGGGCGACCGGCTGCTCCTTTGGCAGCTTGGGGGTATACACATTCTGGTTATACATGAAGGAGGACTGCCCGCTCTCAATCACCTTCTGCTTAAACGTTTCAAAATCGCCGGAGCGCAGAGCCTCTACTTCCTCCGTCACGCGCTTATTCTCACAATAGAAGTGCAGCGCGCGCAGAATAGCGCGGTCGCCCACGCGGTTACGAAGCGTGGGGATGCCCTGCCGGAAGGTTTCCTCCTTGACCTCGCGCAAAACCGGCTTTTGGAACTCTGCCGCTACGGCCTCCATCTCACTGCGGACGGCCGCATATTCCTCGGTTAAATCAGAGTGGTTTCCGCCGGTATCGACAATGCACAGGGAGTGCCCGCAGGAGGCAAAGTCAAAATCGACCTTCTCGATCACCGGTGCGGATGGATCTTTAAAATCAATCATAACAAAGCCGCTCACAGAGCTTGCCATCTGGTCGAGCAGCCCACAGGGCTTGCCAAAATAAACGTTTTCCGCATACTGCGCAATCTGCGCAATCTCCACGGGGTCAATCTTCCCATCATTGAATAAGTAATTGAGGATCGTCCCCAGCAGCACCTCAAACGCCGCCGAAGATGACAGGCCGGAGCCGCTGAGCACGCGGGAGGCCGTTGTTGCATCAAAGCCACCGATGCGGTAACCGAGCTGCTGGAAACGCGCGCACACGCCGCGCACTAGGGCGGCGGAATGCCCTGTTTCTTTCTCCTGAACGCTCAAATCAGATAAATCCACCACATCCATGCGGTAGCCTTCCGACTTCACCCGCACGATGTGATCCGTATTTTTAGAGGCAACCGCAATCGCATCCAGATCAATGCCTGCCGCCAGCACACGGCCGTGGTTATGGTCGGTATGGTTGCCGCCGATCTCCGTGCGGCCAGGGGCGCTGTATAGCCCGCCGATCCGATCGGCCCCAAAGAGGTTGATGAAGCTGTCGATCACGTCCGCATAGCGCTTACGATGCTGAACAAGGCGGTCATCATATAAATATACCTCCTTCAGGGCGCTGTCGTACCCGCCGCTGAGCAGGGTTTCTTTTAACGTTTTCATATCGGCCATTTGCGAATCTACTCCCTTTTGTAAAAATTATAGACGAAAGGCTATATCTTTGTGCCGCCCTTCCCACCGCGCTTGCGCCTTTGCTCAATCAGCTCCAGCGACCAATTCAGCAGCAGGATGGAAAGGCCGGATAACACCAATAGAACCACGATCGGCAAAATAAATCTCCAGGAAAGCGGATCATACACATTGCGCCCAATAAAGGAATAGGAGAGCAGCTTCGGCGCAAAGCCCGCGAGGGAAATCAAAATATATTTCCAATATGGATATTCCATCGAGCCATAGAGCTGGCTGATCGTATTGATTGGGAAGCTTGGCACAAGCCTGAAAACAAACAAAAGCACCGGGCTGAGCGCCCCCTTGGCCTCCAAAATCTCACGCACGGAAGGGTAACGCCGGAGCACCTTTTGAATATTGGAAGGGCCGATGTGCATCCCTACCAAATACCTTGCGGACATCAGGATGACGACGCCGCCGAGATTGAGCACAAAGGCCACGGGAACGGAAAACACCATACCGGAGATCACGCCGACCGCGGACACGGGGATCACCGGAATCCATGCCTTCACCAAAAAGAGCAGCTCAATGACAAAGGGGATCAGCCACCGGTAAGGGATGGAGGCGACCGCCCGCTCAAACTCCACCAGAGTGAACTGAAACTGCTCATACCATTTCTGGACGGAGCGGATTTGCATCAGCAGCGTGAGGATCACCAGCACAGCCGCTGCGATCAGGAGCAGATATGCGCACAGATTCAGCAGTTTACGCCGGGTAAACTCTTTGGTTTTCAAGCAATCGCTCCTCCTTAGCTGCAATCATTTTCAAGGGATGGCCGTGGGCGGGCGCGCGGCAGGGCCGATCCATTCTGCGAAGTCTATTTTATAGCATATCACCGCTAAGGTCAACCTGCTTGCATCTGCTTTTTTTCGGCGTCCAATCCGTTGCTGAATTCTCCTCCAAAACCAAAACGTGCCGCATCCTTTGCGAGAATATGCGCCCCGTCTGCTGAAAATAGCAGTTTGTCCTTCCTCCCTACCCGGAAAAAACTCCTCACAACTGCAAAAATGTGATACAATAGCATCAAACGAAACGTTTGATGCATTTTTGATGCATTTTTGGTGCATTGAAGAAGGCTTTGTACATATCCTTTGCGTGCCAAGGGTGCGTCTTTTCGCTCGATCCCATAACAAAACAAATGGAGATGGTCAGCTTGACAGCAGTGAAACGGGCGGTCGTTTTCAGCGGCGGCGGCGCGAAAGGCGGATATCAAATCGGTGCATGGAAGGCCCTGCGTGAAATCGGCTTTGCGCCCGATATTGTAACCGGCACCTCCGTCGGCGCGCTCAACGGCGCGCTCATGGCGCTCGGCAAATATGAGGATGCACGTTCCATTTGGGAAAACATGAGCATGAACAGGGTTTTTTCACAGTTTGTGGAGGACACACAGGCGCAAAACCTGCCGCCGGAAACGCTCTTCAAACGCCTGGCCCGGGAGGTATTACGCAATGGCGGGGCTGATATCACGCCCTTGCAGGAGCTTGTGAAATCCCTAATGGATGAAGATGCACTGCGGCGCTCCCCCATCCGCTTTGGCCTTGTGACCACGCGTTTTTCCCCGATCAAAGCGGTTGAGCTCTTCATTGAAGAAATCCCCGAGGGGGAGGCGGCGGATTATGTGCTGGCGAGCGCAGCCTGCTTCCCCTTTATGAAATCCTACCAGATCGGCAATGTCAAATTTGTAGACGGCGGTTATTCCGATAATATGCCCGTCCAAATGGCAGTTAACGCAGGTGCAACAGAGGTTGCCGTGGTGGATATCAGCGGCGGGCTTTCTCACCAGCCAACGCTGCGGGATGACCGCGCACTGATCCACTATATCCACAACAAACGCCCCTTCAACAACGGCCAGCCCGGCGCGATGCTCCTGTTTGACCAGGAAATCTCCCGGCAGAATATGCGGCAGGGCTATCTGGATACCTGCAAATGCTTCGGCCTGCTGGATGGCTTCTACTACTCCTTCCAAAAAAATGAAAAATATCAGACCAGAGCGCAGGAGATCCTTTGCCACCGCAAATTTTCCCAGCTGTTTTCCAACCTGCCCTCTGCCGCCCGTTTTGAGCGCTCAGGGCGGCAAAACGTGATCTCACATCTGGAAAAAACAGAGGAAGGCCCTTTTCTCTATCGGGCTGATGTGCTCTCCTGCGCGGAATGCGCGGCGGAGATCTTCGGGCTTGATCCGCGCGAAATTTACACCTTTGCGGGGATGACGAAGCAGGTGATTAACCTCGTTCACGCCAGCCTGATGGAGGAGCATGCGGATGAAATCCGCAATTTTGGCCGGGTGCTTGACCGCGGCCTCAGCCTGGAACTACTCAAAACAGCCATCACAGGGTGGGATAAGCGGCTTTTGACCGTTTATGCCATGCAAATCCTGCTCGAGGGCCAAATCAGCGAGCAGCAGCGGCTGCGCATCTGGCTGATCGCAACGCTGATGCCAGATGTGTTCTGCGCCGCGCTGTTCTGCTGGGTTTCTATCACCTTCGAGCAGGAAAAAGGAAGAATTGGTACCGCATTTCTATAAAACCAAGCACAAGGCGCTACGATCGATTACTCTATCAAATCACGTGCGGATCAACAATCTACTACAATAAAAAACCGCCTTGCCGTAAAAACAGCGAGGCGGTTTTGATTTTTTTCACTGTAATGTTCTTTTTTACTTAATAAAAAACAGCAGCAGCGTGCCTGCAAGGGCAATGATGAAAAAAGCAATGGAAATATACTTTGTCCACTTTGCGAGCTTTGCTTCAATCGTGCGGCCCTTATTCTTGCCGAAGAACGTTTCCGCACCACCTGCAATTGCACCAGAGAGGCCGGAAGAACGGCTTTCCTGTAGCAGAACCACCACGATAATCAAAATAGAAGAGATAATCAACAAAACGCCTAAAACAATCTGAAGTGCGGACATGGAAAAAATCCTCCGTTCATTACTAATTTACCGAATTAGTTTAGCACACGATATCGAAAAAAGCAAGTTCTTTTTACAAAGCGGATAAAAATCTACCAAAAAAGGAGGATTTTATGCCCACAGCACACGACGCGCCTCTAAAACGAGTCCCAGCATCCACCCCGGCCACATCCGCCGCCTCTATTTTGGCGTGCGATAAAAATGCGGTGCAAAAAGAACTTGCTCTTTTGCACCGCACCGTTTCTTCTTTATTTACTTTTTGTTTGGGTTGAAAAACACCAAAGTGAAATATTGCGAAACCTCTGTTGTTCTTCACCGAGTGGAACATTACCCGCCGCCGTCGCTTTTCTATCGATATATTACCGTAAAACGATGTGTTTTGGCATGGTACAGGCCAATTGCTGAACGCTCAATACCTTTCTTCTTTTGAAAATCGGAAATCCGCCTTCCACCTTCTTGATCCCGGCCGGAATGATCGCCTTGCCGGATCAGCTACGATTTTTCCTGTGGAAGTGATTCCCGCTTTGCCTGAAAAAACATACGCGGAAAAGGCCTGCTCTTATTTCCCTGGTTTAGATGGATGCTGCGAGAACCTGGCGGCGGGCAACGAACGAGCCCGGTTGATCTTCACTGTACATTGGAACCGCCTCCCCTCTTAAATTAGCGCCCGCAATTTCTGCCTGACGCCCGCAGATCGAAAATGCATCGATCTTTTTTTATTTCTCTGATTTCCTTTCTGTGTCTTTATTATAGCATACCATCTGGAATTGTCAACACTTTTTTTATCAATCTCATATTTTTTTTATTGTTTTATTACATTGATTTTTAATGCGTCCTATGTCACCCTTTTCCCACATTCTCCATACTGCCGCAAAAGATTTCCTGCGGACAGGATGCGAAAAACCTGTTGACGAACTGCATACAAAACGCTACAATGGTAATACAAAATAAGAGAAAGGCGTGGGCCATTCGAATGGATGATTCATACAGCCCCAACATTTTGACCGTGACCGACGACGACGGCACGGAGCATGTTTTTGAAGAACTCGATCGGATTGAAACCGATACAGACCGTTATATTGCCCTCATGCCCTCCTATGACGATTCTGAGGAGCTGCTGGAGGATGACGGCGAGCTGATTATCGTGAAGGTCCGTGAGGAAGGCGGCGAAACCTTTCTCTACCCGATTGAGGACGATGCCGAATTTGCGGAAATCGCGCGCGTTTTTGAAGAGCGTTTACAGGATCTGTTTGAAATCGATTTAGACGAGGAAGAGTAACGATCCGGCGCTATGGCATATTGCTTTTTAAAGGAAGCTTCCCTGCCCTGTTCGATCACTACGGCTATTATAACCCAACACATTCTAATAGAGAGCTTTGCTCCGCCGGCAGATTGCAGACCTCCCGGCCTTTGGCCGGAAGAAGGGAGCGAGAAACCGGAGGGCAGGCACTCACCTGCTTTTTGAGGCAGGTTATTAATCGCCGTTCCCGGCATGGCGGGGATTCTATAGCTGGCATGCCCTTCAGTCACAGGATGATTGAAGGGCTTTTGATTTTTGGGTTTTGAAACCCCTTCGACAGATCTCATTTGACAAATACCGATCATTCGTATAATCTAATAAAGATACCCTTGCAAAACAGGAGTTCGCGGAGGTGAGGACATGTTCGGATTAGGCGTGGGGATCGATTTGGGAACCAGCTCTGTTATGATCTATGTGGAGGGCCGCGGCATCGTCCTGACGGAGCCCTCCGTCATTGCCTGCAACACCCGGGGCGGCGAAATGATCGCCGTAGGCGAACCCGCCTACCGGATGATCGGCCGCAATCCAGAATCCATTTCCGTCATCCGGCCTCTGAAGGACGGCGTTGTATCCGATTTTCCCATGACGGAAAAGATGCTGCAGCACTACATTCAAAAAATTTGTGGAAACCGGATTTTTAAGCCGCATGTGATCGTTTGTATGCCGAGCTCCGTGACCAATCTGGAAAAAAGGACGATCCTTGATGTGGCTACGGCCTCCGGCGCAGGCATGGCCTGTTTGATTGAAGAGCCGCTCGCAGCGGCCATCGGGGCCGGTGTTGATATCCACCACCCTTATGGCACGATGATCGTCGATATGGGCGGCGGCACCACCGATATCGCGGTGATCACAATGGGGAGCATCGCAATTTCCGGCTCTGTCCGAATCGCGGGAAATGAATTTGATGAAGCGATCATGCACTATGTAAAAACCTATAAAAACGTGACCATTGGCGAGCGGACGGCGGAGGAGATCAAAAAGCAGATCGGCTGCGCCTATATCCGGGAGGAAGAGGTGGCGATGATCGCCAAGGGCAAAAACTATATCACCGGCATGCCGGAGAGCTTTGAAATCTCCTCCACAGAGGTATATGAAGCGATCTGCGATCTGCTGGATAACTTATTTGAGGCGGTGCGCAGCATTTTGGAGGTCACGCCGCCAGAGCTTGTGAGCGATATTGCCACGCAGGGCATCATCCTGACCGGCGGAGGCGCGCTGCTCTACGGGATGGATACCATGATGCAGAAGCGCACGGGAATCCGCGCCCGCGTGGCGGACGACCCGCTCCACTGCGTGGTGAAGGGCACCGGTGCCGCATTGAAGGATATGAACGTTTTGGCGGACAACGGCTATATTTTTAAATCGCGTGAGGAGATCGTGGGCATCAAAGACTAAAGAGAAAAAGCGGCCGGCCATTTTGTTTGAAATGGCCGACCGTTTTTGATATTTGATGGGTCTGTTTTCTCCACGCGCCGCACAGTGGAGCAAAACCTGCTGTGGCCTCAAATCAGGCCAGAACAGGTAATCACAACATAAGCGGCATAGGTAAACAGTAGCACAATGCCCTGCGAGCGGCGGAATTTTTGGGAGATCAAAGCCGGAATCACAGCAATGCAGCCCACCAGCAGGCAGGCTGGAAGATCCATCATGGCAACCTGACGGGAAACCGGAAGCCCACCGCCATAAATCATGGCGGAAATCGGAAGGATCAGCGTCAGGTCGATAATATTTGCACCGATGATATTGCCCACGGAGAGGGAGGCCTGCTTCTTTGCAATTGCGGTAATGGTCGTTACCAGCTCCGGGAGCGATGTGCCGATTGCAATGATCGTAACGCCGATAATCCGCTCGGGCACACCGATAAAGCGGGCAAGCTCGCTGCCGTTATCAATAAGAAGCTGTGCACCCAAAACGATGCCGACCGTACCGGCGATAAATTTGATAATATTGAGGGCAATCTCTTTCGGGGCGGGTTTTTGCTTGAGCCCTGCTTCCTCCTCGCGCTCCTCTTCGCGCATGCCGAGCCTCGCTTCGTGGATATTCTCCGCCATGGCAACGATAAAGATCACCAGGAGCAAAATACTGGGGATCAGCGCAAGCTCGCCGCCCGCGCCAAAAATCACCAGGAACAGGGCCGCACCCAGCATCAGGCAGGATTTGAGCATATAATCCCTACGCTTGATCACGGTAGGCATACAAATCAGCGCAATCGCCATGATCAGGCCAAGGTTTGCCGTTACGCTGCCCACCGCATTGCCGATCGACATATCAACCTTGCCCTGCGCGGCGGCGAAAGCGGAAACCAGCAGCTCCGGCAACGTTGTTGCAAAGCTCACTACTGTTGCACCGACGATCAGCTTCGGGATACCGGACACCTCCGCCATCCAGGATGCCGCATCCACAAAATAATCCCCGCCCTTGACGATTAAAATAATTCCAACCGCAAACAACAGAATGACCAGCAAAATATGCATACTTTCTCTTCCTTCCTACGACCAAGCAATCCCTCTGAAACATTCCATGGAATATATAATAAAAGAACCCACCTAATGGGTTCTTTCCTTTCTCATGCCGACGGAACCTTTCAGGCATACAAGCGCCTGCCCCCCGGTGTGGGGAAGGCGGCTTGTCCCACATGCCTCAATTGGAAATATTGTATTCCTCTTTGTCACCTGCGTCAAGCAAAAAATTCCAATATCAAAGGGGCAAACGGCCGAAACGGCAACTTCAACTCTCAGCAGAAAGCTTGCCGCTAGGAAGGCGTCTCGCTCGCTACCACAATAGACGGCAGAGGAAAATTGTGCTATAATAACCTCACGAATCTCTAAGGAATCAAAGATTCCAAGTGCTTCGGAGAACATTGGCCATCGAACCGCGCTTGCGCTTTCGGTTCTCTGCTAAATAACCTCACGAATCTCTAAGGAATCAAAGATTCCAAGTGCTTCGGAGAACATTGGCCATCGAACCGCGCTTGCGCTTTCGGTTCTCTGCTAAATAACCTCACGAATCTCTAAGGAATAAAAGATTCCAAGTGCTTCGGAAAGAGTTCCACACAAACGTATCCGATTTGCAATCCGGAAGGTCGGAAAGGAAGATATGGTATGCTCATCGACTTACTGCAAAAAAACCGCAGTTATCGCGGCTATGACGAAACCTACCGCATCAGCCGCGCCACGCTGGAGGCATTGATTGATTGCACGCGCTATACCGCGTCGAGCGTCAACATGCAACCGCTGAAATATTTTGTGGCCAGCGAGCCGGAAACCGTATCGCGCATCCAGCCGCTCACCCATTGGGCTGGCAAGCTCAAGGAGCTCCATTTGCCGCACGAGGGGCGCAGGCCCACGGCGTTTATCACCGTCTGCCAGGATTTTTCCATCAGCGATTCCCCCACGATGTTTCAGCGCGATATCGGCATTGCGGCGCAGACGATCCTGCTCGCCGCCACGGAAAAGGGGCTGGGCGGCTGTATGATCGGCAGCTTTGAAAAGGGCGCGTTAAAAGAATTACTCCAATTGCCTGCGCAGATCGAGCCGATGCTCGTGCTTGCCATCGGCAAGCCGGATGAAGCAGTGTTGCTCACCGAGGTGGGGCCAGATGGTTCCACCGATTACTACCGGGATGAAAACGACCGACATTACGTGCCCAAGCGCGCGTTAAACGATATCCTTTTGTAAGATGATAAAAATTGAAAAGCTTCCTCTTTCGCACTGCGTTTGCTTTTCGAGCATGAAACGCGGTGCGAAAACAAGTTTTGCAGATTGAAATTCTGGCTATGTCCAGCTGCGCAATTCCAAGGCTGGGAGTTAGAAAGGAATGGTCATCAGAATGAAAACAGGTTTGGTATTAGAGGGCGGCGGCCTGCGTGGGATCTACACCGTCGGCGTTCTCGACGTATTGATGGAGGAGGGGTTGTTCCCGGATTATGCGGTGGGGGTATCCGCCGGGGCGGCGAATGCGGTTTCCTACCTGGCGGGCCAGAAGGGACGCGGCTACCGTGTGAATACGCAGTATTTGGGAGATAAACGGTATATGAGCCTTTCCAACCTGATCCATAAGCATTCCCTCTTCGGCATGGATCTGATTTTTGATGAAATCCCAAATGCATTGGACACGCTCGATTATGAGGCCATCCAGCGCTCCCCGATTGAATTCTATGCTGGAGTCACCTCCTGCGAGGATGGGCAGGCCCTGTATTTTGGCAAGGAGTATTTGGCCAACAACTGTGACCTGCTCTGTGCATCCGCCTCGATCCCTATCATTTCCCAACCGGTCGAAATCGACGGCATCCCCTGTGTGGATGGCGGTGTGGCGGACCCAATCCCGGTGCAGAAGGCGCTGGATGACGGGTGCGAACAGATCGTCGCCGTGCTGACGCAGCCGCGCGGCTACCGGCAGAGCCCGATGCGCATGCGCCCTGCATATCACCGGATCCTCCGGCGCTATCCCCGGCTGGTGCAGACGCTGGACCGCCGCCATACCGTTTATAACGCCTGCCTCGCACAGCTGGAACAGCTGGAGCATAATCTGCGCGCCTTTGTCATTGCGCCAAGCCGTCCCCTGCCCACCAGTTGGATGAGCAAGGACCCCAGCCGCATGCAGGAAAGCTACGAAATTGGGCGCGAGGATGCATTCCGCGCGCTGCGCCAAGGGCTTGCGAAATCCTTTTAAAGGACCAAATAAACCGACAGAGGTGCTGTAGGTGAAAAAAGGAATGGTGCTCGCCCTTGTGTTGTGTTTGCTCTGCCTTGCAGGGTGCGGCAACCGCGAAAACGTTCCAATTGACGCGTATTCCTGGCAAATAACAACGGTCCAGGAGAAGCAAAAGGGAGCCGTGATTGCCTGCGCTTCCGAATGGATCTCTTCAAACGAAGGTGCAGCAGAGATTGATTGGACCTGTGAAGCTCAAAACGGAAGTTTCACCCTTACGGACGCGACAAACCATAAAAGCTACCAAGGCCAATACCGTTTTGAGAAGGGAAGCCCGGAGGGCACCATTTACGAAATCAAACTGGGCGAGGCTGTGGGATATGCGGTAACGGGGATAACAACCTATCTGGACAACAGCCAAAGCCCTACTTTCATCCTCAACATCGGCGACTATGTGTTAAATTTTAACTCCGTATCCAATGCTGCGGAGAGCGGGACGATCCATCCGTGAATCGATGCTGCGCATTGGAAATCGACCTCTGCCAGGAAAACTCCAATCGTATAGAAATAGCGGCCTGATCCGACGATCAGGCCACGACGCTATTTGTGGTCATCCAGCATAAACACAGGAGATCAACCAAATAAAAGGATATCCTCAAATTTCGGTGACTTGCTAAATAAATAAAGCGTCTATGGCGGAATCTATATGATTATCTACACATATAACCCTGATATGATGTTCAACCAAATACCGAAGTGTCTCGATACACTCTAAAAAATTATCACCCAAATCATAGATACTGTTTGCCACGAATACGCCGAATTCTTTTTTGGAAAGCCGGACAATGATCTTTTTTAGCCCGGGCTTGTCCACCGACGCCGGTTCAAAGCCCTCGTCTACATATATATCTGTTACAGTAATTCCAATAGAGTCTAAAAACGTCCGCATCTGGTTCAATTTTTGGTTCTTCACATATTCGCTTATAGAAGGTGGAATTTTACTGATTGGCAAATAACAAACAGCCATTTGATCGCTCTTGTCCATTTTTCCTCCTCCAATCTTCATTCTGATACATCATATGAGGAGGCGGCGTGGATTATGCCAATTGGGCAGGCCCTATTTTATTGTCTCTTTTGCAATCGGTACATTGTATTCCTTCAATATATCCAGAATTCTGTATGCCTGATCTCTAAATCCCTCCGTAGCATGAACGTTCGCCCCGGACTCCTTGTCAGTATAGCAATAGGAGAGATATTTAAAGCCGCCCCTTGGGCCTACATACAGGGTTACGTCTTTCGCGCTCTTCAGATTCTCAGCAAATAATTTCTTTTGATGGTCTATTTCTTTTAATACCTCTTCATCAATAATTTCCAACGAATCCCACAGTACATCCAGTGTGGTAATCCCGGGAAAACGAACCGTGATAAAGCGGTCGCTTCCTCTGCTCCACATTCCTTGCTGGCCGGCAGTGATTCCCTCGGTTCCGGCAACCAACCCTTTTGCATACTGGGTTAAATCAACAGTGAGCTTTACTTTCATGCCTTTTTCGATATCCATGACAAACCTCCTTTTCAATCACAGCCAAGCAATGAAATACGTATTATTTGGTATAATTATAACAAAAAGGAAAGATCTTGTCATCTATTTTTTAAAAAAGGGCATGCAAAAAAGGGAAAGGGGAACATAGCAAAAGACCGCCGACAAAAGTCGACGGTCTTTTATGATGGTGCCGGTGACCGGGGTCGAACCGGTACGGTATCGCTACCACTGGATTTTGAGTCCAGCACGTCTGCCAATTCCATCACACCGGCGTGGAAAGCTTTTCTATTATAGCGTAATGCGGCTCAAAAATCAAGCCCTAAGCTTCCCTGTTTTTGAAAAAATATGCCGTTTGACTCAGCCTACCGCCAGCACGTTGGCCAGGATCGCATCTTCGGCGAACGTAGCGGCGTTATAGAGCACCAGGATATCCGTGAAATCTTTCCCCTCCATCCAGGCGAACAAATCCTCTTTGAAATAGCGCGGGTCCACCAACGTGATCGTTTCAAAATGCGCGGTGAGGAAAGGCACAAAGGAATGGGCATAGGAATCCTTCAAGATCAGGAGGCGCCTGCCGTTCTTCACGCTGGTTGTCACCTCTGTGACCGGATGGTTGCCGCCAAGGAAATAGGAATACTTATCCCTGCCCTTCAAAAAGGAAGGATCATAGAGCGAATCAAGCTTGATCTTTTCATTCTCCGCCGTGACTTTGCAGGGATTTTTCTGCTTTGGCTCAAAGATCTCCAGCTTTTCCGGCTGGATCCAGGGCAGATTCGCCTTGGAGTAGAGCGTGCCCAGGAAATCGGCGGATACGGTTCTGACCGTGTAATCCTCCATTTGCAGCGGCGTGAGGCCCGTGCTCCGCGCCCATGCCTGATAAGCGGCAAAGGCGCCGTATACCGTCCAATGATGGTCGGTGCGGAAGAAAAGCCGCTCTCTGTCCGCCTGCTCAAAATAGGCCTGCGTCGGGTCGCAGAACGGGATATCTGTGCCGAGCGCCTTTTGCATGCGCCGCAACAGCGCCGCCTGATCCGCTACCGGCGCATGGCTTGGCAAATCCTTTGGAAGCACGGTCGAAGCAGTTGGAGAAAGGAGCACGGAGGGCTTCAGCTCCGGCCACTTTGCCTGCGCAGCTTTCAAAAACGCAGCGACCGCTCGGCAATTTTTCTCCTCGCGCACCGTGTTTTCCGCAGAGGGCACTTCAAACAGGCGATCGTTTTTTCCAAAATAAACCCGACCGTTATCCGGCCGCAGCAGTGCCATCTGGACGCTTGTTTTTAAGGCGACCCATTTTTCCCGCAAGGGGAACTGATCGCTCGAATAGAGGTCAAACGATTTGGCAAATTCGCCGGAAACAAGCCGGTCAACAGAAAGCGACGGGAAAGATTGCAGATAGCGGTTCTCACTCTCAGAATAGGCGCGGGAGGGTGTGAAGAGATTCCACACGACCAACGCGCTCATCCCGATGACAAAAAAGAGGGATAGCCATTTTGCCCGGCTGATCTTCATGGTTGCGACCATCCTTTCTCATTAAAAACGAAAATACAGAAACGGGTTATAGGAAGCGTCCACCAAAAAGGCGATGGACAGCACCATCCCTACCGCCACCAAACAGGTTTCCATTGCGCCCAGCGGGATCGGGTGAGCGGAAAGCCGCCCCTCCACACGGTGCCAAAGCTTTTGCGGCAACGGCGTGCTCCCTACCGCCGCAATCAGCAGCAGCGCGATATTCGTATAGAGCAAATAGAGGCCTCCCCCATCCCACACCGGCTGGCCGTAGCCGCCAAACAGGGCGCGGATATAGGAAAGCCCGCTCCCCAGTGAATCAAAGGAGAAGATCGCCCAGCCCAGCATGACGAGCAGCATCGTATAGACATGCTGGAAGAAGGCGGGCAATTTTTCAAGGAAGCGGAGCAGAAAAAGCTTCTCCGCAATCAGCAGTACGCCGAAATACAGGCCCCAAGCCACAAAATTCCAGCTTGCCCCATGCCAAAAGCCTGTGAGCAGCCATACGATCAGGATATTGCGGATCTGCTTGGGAAAGCCCTTGCGGTTTCCGCCCAGGGGAATATACACATACTCCTTGAACCAGCTGCTCAGCGAGATATGCCAGCGCCGCCAAAACTCCGTGATACTCTTTGAGATATAGGGATAGTCAAAGTTTTCCAGAAAGTGAAAGCCAAACATCCGCCCCAGGCCGATTGCCATATCCGAATAACCGGAAAAATCAAAATAAATCTGGAACGTAAAGGCGAACAAACCGATCCATGCGGTTAAAACCGGAAGCTCCCGAATCTCCATCGCGGAAATCTGGCTCCAAACCGCGCCGACCGTATTGGCGATAAGCACCTTTTTGCCAAGACCCGTCACGAAGCGCTTCACACCGCTGGAAAAATCGTCAAAATTCTCCCGCCGGTCCGCAAGCTCGCCTACCACCGTGCGCATCCGGACAATCGGCCCGGCGATCAACTGCGGGAACAGCGATACATAGGTGCCGAAGGAGATGATATTGCGCTGCACCGGCACGTCGCCGCGGTATAGGTCGATCAGGTAGGACATGGCCTGAAACGTATAAAAGGAAATGCCGATCGGCAGTGGAATCTGGAGCGCGGGGATGGCAAGGCCCGTCAGCGCATTGAGATTCTCCACGAAAAAATCGGCGTATTTGAAAAAGCCGAGCAACGCCACATTGAGCACGACCGCCAGCGCGAGCACCTTTTTCGCCCGGCCCGGCGCCTGCTTGACCCGCTCCATCCAGAGGCCCAGCAGGTAATCCATGCAGATGGAAAAAAGCATCAGGAGAATATAAACAGGCTCGCCCCACGCATAGAAAAACAAGCTGAAAAGTAGCAAAACAACATTTTTCGCCTTGCGGGGAACGATGAAGTAGACCGCCAACACTGCTGGCAAAAAATAAAACAAAAACAGAAGGCTGCTGAATACCATAGCGGTTCCCCTTTATTGCGTAATTTCGAACTCTTGAATTCCCATATAGCCGGGCGCGACCTCATATTTCGGGAATACGACTACCACATGCCCCGCCTCATTGACATAAAAGCCCTGATCGTCCGGAATCGTCGTAAACGCCAGCTCATCTTCAAAATAGGAAGCATCCGGATCATCCTGCATGCGCTGCTTCATCTGATCTTTCACACTTTCGTTGACGATGGCTTTAAAATCCGGCCCAAGCAGATCAAGCAGAGTGAGCTCCTTCCCCGTTTCGAGATCAATGTTGTAGTAAAATTGCTCCTCATAATAGCTGGCATGTGTTTCGGATTTGATCAGCACAAATGAAACAACCGAACCGTTATTGCAATGGAGGCGATAGTCAATATTGATCTCCGGCGTGATATAATCCTCTTCTGTTCCGCCCGTTTCCAGATAGAGCTTTCGGGCCTCTTTGGCCTCATTTTGAAACGTTTGAATCAGCGCGCTGATTCTTGCCTGAATTTCATGATTAATGCGCCGTTCCAGCTCTGTATTCCCCGTGTTGGCAAGCTCCGGCTGGCGGACGATCAGAAGCTCATTCTCCCCCTGCCGCTCGTATTGCGCAAACGTCAGCACCTGCGCAAGCCGACCGATCACCGGGATTTCTGAAAGCCCGGAAGCCACCGCAGGGAGGGTGTTGAGCGCGGTCACCAAAAGCACCAGGCAGACGGCCGCAGCACAGGCGGCATAGCGCGCAAAGGCCTGGGCATGCCGCGGTTTCCGGCCAGCGGAACGCGCCGCTACTCGGATGGTTTCCCCCAATTCCGGCGGCAGCTCAATGGCATCGTAAACAGCTTTTGCATCCCGAATGGATTTCATACGCACGGCCATTCCTTTCTTGCGCCGGGCCGCGGATGTGTGCGGTTGTGGCGCAGCCAAAATTTTGGGCAGCCTTTCTGCCCGAAACGTGCAAAAGGCATTTCACCGCCGTTATGTAGCCGGCATTTCATAGCCAAGCTCCTCCCTCATTTTTTTCAGCGCGCGGTACAGGCGGGCTTTTACGGTGTTGAGATTGGCGCCGGTTGCCTGCGCGATCTCCTCCAGCTTCAAATCTTCAAAATAGCGCAGGATTACGACGGTTTTCAGCTTCGGCTCCAAATGATCCACGGCACGGTAGATATCCACCTTTTCGCTGAGATCCTCCTGCGGGCTTGGGCAATCTGGAACTTCATCGAGAAAAACCAGCTTTTTATTCCGCCGCAGGTAAGCAAGGCTTTCATTGACCAAAATCCGATAAACCCAGGGCTTGACGGCCTCGCGGTCGCGCAGGGCGTCCGCATGGCTGATCGCCTGCACCACCGTATCCTGCACGATATCCAGCGCGGCGTCACGATTACGGGTATAGGAAAACGCCAGGCGGTACAAGGCCGCCTGGTTTTCATAAATAAAATCCGTAATCAGCGTTTGCTGTTTGCCCAAGGCGACCGTCCCCCACTCTTCCGTCAGCCGATGAGTTCTTTTACCTTTTTCTGCGCGACCGAGGAATCATCCGCAATGCAAAGCGCAACGATTTTACCGCTGCGTTCCACCACAGCGTTATTGAGCTTGGTCATCTCAGCAGGTGCATAATCTTCAAACGCTGTTTTCTGCGCCTCCACGCGCTCCTTGGCAGCGGCAAGCAGCCGCTCAGCCGCCGCATCATCCTTTGCCTCAAACACGGCAATTTCTTCCGCCGTTGCGCCGCTGCTCAAATACAGCTTGCCGGCTGCCACATCATCCGCCGAGATGCCATACGTCCTGTCGCGCAGCTCCTGGGTTGCCTCAGAAAGCTCGTCCCGAAAGGTCAGCGCGCTTTTGAGCTCATCGGCTGCTTTGGCTGCGTCCACATTCTTCGTATCCTTCGTGCCGCAGCCAGCCAGCAGCAATGCGACCAGCAGAAGGGAAAAAACTACTTTCAACTGTTTCATCTGATATCGTCCTCTCCAAATATAAAATCCTTATGCGGTATGCGCCCGCAAATAATTGGCCCATTTTTTGCAGTATGCCATCTTCAAATGCACGCCGTCCACCGCCGCGTCGTCAGGCAGAGCGCCGGAGCTGTTTACCACGGCCTGATACACATCCAGATATTTAACGCCCTTCTCGGCACACATCTTTTTAATCAGGCGGTTGTAGAGCCTGATACGGTCGTTGGTATAGATCCCTTTATCCGACTTTGCTTTCGAAACCGGCAGGATCGACTGGATATAAATTTTAGAACTTGGCTCGATTTTTTTCACTTCATCAACAAGCTTCCCATAGCGCTTGATAAAGGTATCCTCGCTCGGCCAGCCGAGCTCATTGACGCCCAGCATGATATAGACCTTTCCAAACTTATGCTTGCGCAAAGCGTCAACAACGGTCAGCTTCTGCCCGCCGTCATTCACCACCTGCTTGGTAAAGGCGGTATCCACCATCAGGCCTTTATAGGCATAGAACGTGGCCGGCCCCATCAATCCGGAATTGCCGAGCCCCTCTGTGCGGGAATCGCCAATGAAAACCGCATCCTGAAAAAAGCTGTTGTCGGTTTTAGCGGCAGTGCTTCCTTCAGCCGTGCCCTTTTCTGCCTGCGTCTCCTGCGTGGCGGGTGTCGTGATCGTGTGCTCCTCCGGCAGCGGCACCGTCAGCTCCCCTTCCGGCGGGGCGACGGCCAAACCAGTTGGCGGCTGCGTGGAGCTGGAGGAAAGCGCTTCGCTTTCCACTGGGGCACGCTCCCCCTGAGAGGCAACCGCAGCAGCAATCACACCTATTAGGCACAGCACTGCGAGCAAAGCCACCAATAAAATGATCCTGTTTTTCCTGCGTTGCCTTCCCTGCTGCGCAAAGCTGCCGTTCCCATAAGGTCTGCTCATGATCCAAATCCTCTCTTTCTGCTTTTCACTCATTCTAAGGATGAACGGCAGAGTAAAATAGTTGCAGAAAAATGAAAAAAATTTTAGCCGGATGCAACACTCCGGCCACAGTTTCCCGCACCTCAGGTACAGCGGAAAAGATTCACGTATAAAGCTATGATTGCCAAAAAAAATCCGTCCACACCAAACGGGCGGAAAATGGGAATATCCAATTAATACCGCTAAAACCCTGATTCTTATTTTACCGCAATCACTTGAAAAGTCAATCGAAAGATATGTGCCCGGAGGATAAAAAATAGCCGATAGCAGCCTGCTTCTGCAAGCGGTGTGTATTTCTCCACGAGATTATAATTTACGGGCGAACAAAGTTCGCCTGCGCACACAGTGCGCCCCTCCCCCGGCTTCATAATAAAAAAACAGCCGCTAGCTACCTGCTGTCGTGTGTAGTGTGTATCTCTTTGATCCGTGAGGGTACAGCAGGCTTTATTTTGTGACTTCGCTCCGCTTCGCAATAAAAAATAGCCGTGATGGGGCGCTGAGATAATCATCCTGTTGGTAGGGGTGGTCTTCGACCGTCCGCGGACGAACCCGGTTCGTAGTGCGTTCCTACGGTTTTTCTAACATGAATCGGGAAAGATACCTCCGGCATGCAAAAAAATAGGCGGCAATCGGTTTCTCCAGTTGACAAAAACCCCGGAATAGCATTATAATAGCATCTGTTACAGTATGCCGCTGTGGCGAAATCGGCAGACGCAAGGGACTTAAAATCCCTCGGTGGCAACACCGTACCGGTTCAAGTCCGGTCAGCGGCACCACACCTGCGGTGAGCAATTCGCGCACCGTGGGTTTTTCTTTTACTCAGGCGGGCCGCCCGCGTTAATACCGGGTATCTATTTTGTCAATGTACCCTTGGTGGATAGGGCTGCACCCAAAACGCGTACTTCACATTGTGGAGTGCGTGTTGTTTTGTACCTGCGTATAAATTGGGTGTCTTTTTATCGACGTTTCTCAAAGCAGAGCAAGATGCGTTTTGCTCCGTTTTTTGCAAAAAAATCGTTTGCCCGTTTTTGTCCAGGTTTTGAATGGCCGCAGGAGGCAGGCTGTCAAGCCTGTAATCCGTTCCGCCTCCAGCAATTGGCTAATTCAAACATATCGTTCACATGCAGCATACCGCCGGTCAAAACCTTTCCGGTAAGGCTCGGGATTCTGGCCGCGCTGGATAAAATGATGTTTTTCAAATTTAAGGCGGATAAATTGGGCATATATGCTTTCAATAGGGCCGCAGCGCCAGCTACATGCGGCGCTGCCATCGAAGTTCCGTTTTGGGGGCTATATCCGCCGTTTAAATCGAGGCTTAAAATATTGGTTCCGGGCGCGGCTATATCCACGCTTTCAAACCCAAAATTCGAAAAGCTGGCCAAGGTATGATGTGGATTGATGGCCGCAACAGATATGATGTTGTTACTATGATAAGAAGCGGGGTAAATCGGAAAATCGTCATTATTTGTGCCGTTGTTTCCCGACGACGCGATGAATAATCCGTTATAGTGGTCGATCGCATATTTTAAAGCCCGCGAATAGGAAGGGCCGCCCCAGCTGGCGTTGAGAATCGGGATATTGAATTGGTTTGCAAAGTAAATCGAGGCAATGGCAGAAGCGATATCAAGGCCGAATTTTAAAGAAACTATTTTTACCCGCCAACATACCCCTGCCACTCCGATATGATTATTCCCCACAGCGCCTACTGTCCCCGCAACATGGGTGCCGTGCCCGTTTATGTCCATAGAAAATGGATCATTGTCAGCAAAATTCCATCCGTTGCTCAATCTCCCGTCCGGGGAAACCCACATATTTTCTCTGATATCCGGATGGGTGTGGTCTATGCCGCTGTCTATAATGCCAACGGCAATTTGATCGCTCCCCATCGTATAGTTCCATGCCAAAGGCGCTCTGATGCTTTGCATGCCCCAAAGCTCTCCATAAAGCGGATCGTTGGGCAGCACATACAGCTCCTCCAAATAATCAGGCTCTGCATACGCGACATATGGATTGGCCGACAACTGTTCAATGGCCTCAATCACCGCGGTTTGATCCTTGTCGTTTAAATGAATCAGAATGATATCCAGCGCATCGCTTTCCTCCTCCGCCCTGTTCGAGCGGAAGAGATACGCTGCTTTTTCATAATCCAGTTCCTCTAAAGCGGAGTTGACCGCATCCTCCGATGCGGCAGTTTTATGTATGGCAGCAATGACTTTGCCCGCTTCATAAGGATTGTTATGGCCATCGTCATATATCATAATCTTTCCCCCCTTTGCAATCACATCCTATGAATAGCACTTTCATTTTGTTACCACTAGCAACAAACGGGCTAGCGCAACCAGAGCAATACGGAGAGAAAGCAATTGCTATTTGCTCTATTTTCTTTTATAATAGACCTGCATCCAAGGACAGGAAAAGGAGTTGATTCATTTGAGGAACCTCCCGCGTGCGGAGTATCCACGCCCGCAGTTTGTTCGGAGCGCTTGGCAAAACCTCAACGGGGCATGGGAATTTCGGATCGATCACGCTAGGCATGGCCGCCCGGACGACCGCTTTGACAAAACGATCCTCGTCCCCTTCTGCCCGGAATCAAAGCTATCCGGCATTGAAAACCGGGGTTTTATGGAATCCGTCTGGTACAGGCGCACGGTTACATTGACACAGGAGCAGCTCGCGGGGCGCATCCTCCTGCATTTTGGCGCGGTGGATTATGCATGCACCGCCTTCCTCAACGGCCAGGCGTGCGGAACGCACCGGGGCGGCTACAGCTCCTTCCAATTTGATATCACAGAATATGTGCATGCGGGTGAAAACACGCTGACCGTCCACGCCGTGGATCATCAGCGGGACGGCAAGCAGCCGCATGGCAAGCAGTGCGACAAATACCATTCCTCTGGCTGCAACTACACGCGCACCACTGGCATCTGGCAAACGGTGTGGCTCGAATTTGTGCCGCGTGTGTATCTGGAAAACGTACAGCTCACCACAGACTACCGCACCGGGAGCGTTACCTTCCGCGCGGCTGTTAACGAGCTGCCGAAACCGCTTACCCTGCGCACCTCCATTGCCTTTGACGGAAATCCGTGCGCAAGCTTTAAAGCGCCGCTCTCCGCCGGTGGAACCATCTACACCATGCAGGTGACGGATGTAAAGTGCTGGGATGTTTTACAGCCAAACCTCTACGATGTGACCTATGAGCTGCTCGATGGCGATGCGGTAATCGACACGGTGCAAAGCTATTTCGGCTTTCGCACGTTTGAACTCCGGGAGCATGCCATCTGGCTCAACGGCCGCCCCGTTTTTCAGCGGCTGGTGCTCGACCAGGGTTATTATCCGGACGGTGTTTACACCGCCCCCACAGACGCGGATCTCAAGCGGGACATTGAGCTTTCCATTGCGCTCGGCTTCAACGGCGCGCGGCTTCACCAGAAGGTATTTGAAGAACGCTTTCTCTATTGGGCGGATCGGCTCGGCTATCTCGTTTGGGGAGAACAGGCAAGCTGGGGGCTCGATATCACAACGAGCGAAGGGCTCATCAACTTTTTGCCGGAATGGCTGGAGGTTGTTGCGCGCGATAGGAACCACCCCTCCATCATCGGCTGGTGCCCTTTCAACGAAACGTGGGATCAAGGCCGCCGCCGCGCGGATAAGCGTGTATTGGAGGCCGTTTATCTCGCCACCAAGGCCGCCGACCCCACGCGCCCCGTGATCGACACCAGTGGCAACTATCACGCCAGGACAGATATTTACGACGTGCACGATTATGAGCAGGATGTGGTTCAATTTGCAGCGCGCTACGGCGCGGTGACGCGTGATTCCGTTTATGAGCCGCACCCGGGCCGCCAGCAGTATGAAGGCCAACCCTATTTCATCAGCGAATACGGCGGCGCATGGTGGGCGCCCGGCCAGAAAAAGGGCTGGGGCTACGGAAAAGCGCCGGAGAACGAGGCGGAATTCGGGCGGCGGTATACGGGCCTTACCCGCGCGCTGATGGATAACCCCCATATCTGCGCGCTCTGCTATACACAGCTCTATGATGTTGAACAGGAGCAGAACGGGCTCTATACCTATCAGCGGGAACCGAAGTTTTCCCCGAAAATTTACGAGCAGATCCGCGTGGCAAACAGCGCGCCTGCGGCCAATGAAAAGGAACTGTGAGCGGAACCGTTGGCTTAGATAAAAACAGCCCACATCCAGAGAACTTTGCTGCTCTTTTCCCAAGCAGCGGCTGGCTTTGCTGCCCCGACCACAGCAAAAAATCCCACCCAGAATATTCCGGGTGGGATTTTTCATATCAAAACCAGCTTATTTCATCATGCCCGCAACTTCATCCGCGAAGTTATCTTCCCGCTTCTGAAGGCCTTCGCCCTTTGCAAAGCGGGTAAAGCCAAGCACCTTCACAGAAGCGCCGATCTCCTTGGCAACGGATTCGACATACTTGCCAACGCTCAGGTCGCCATCCTTGACGAACTGCTGGTCCATCAGGCAATTCTCTTTGAAATACTTGCCGATACGGCCGTGCACGATCTTCTCGATCACCTGCGCGGGCTTATTCTTATTCTTCTCATCCTCGGCAAGCTGCGCGGTGAGAATCTCCTTCTCATGGGCGATCACGTCCGCCGGTACGCTGGCTTCGTCAAGGTAAGCCGGGTTCATCGCCGCGATCTGCATCGCAACATCCTTGCCCATCGCCTTAAACTTCTCGTTTGCCGCTGCCGCGTCATCCGCCTCAAAGTGCACCATAACGCCGACTGTACCGCCGCCGTGGACATAGGTGGAAACCACGCCCTCCACACGCTCGAAGCGGCGGATCTTCATATTCTCGCCGATGGCAAGGATCTTATCCTGCAGGTTCTCCTGCACGGTGCGGTCACTGCCGGCAAGCTTTTCATTGAGAAGCGCGTCGACATCCGCCGGATTGCTGGCTGCAATCGTTTTGGCGATATCCAGAACGAAGGCTTGGAACTCCTGGTTCTTTGCCACGAAGTCCGTCTCAGAATTCACTTCGACGACAACGCCGATCTTCTTCTCTTCATCGTTATATGCAAGCACAACGCCCTCTGCCGCGATGCGTGCGGCCTTTTTAGTAGCTGCCGCAAGGCCTTTTTCACGCAGGAAGTCGATTGCCTTTTCCATATCGCCGTCGGATTCGACGAGCGCCTTTTTACAGTCCATCATGCCCACGCCGGTCTTTTCGCGAAGGGCCTGTACGTCTTTTGCAGTAAATGCTGCCATGTTCAATTCCTCCTGTTACTTGATGTTTTCCGTATTTTCTCCATCGCTCAGAAAAATACCCGTGCCGTGGGTAACACCTGCTGGAAATCCGCACCGGATTTGAGCAATGGCCCATGGCACGGGCATCCTCACGAATGAGAAAGGATTCTGAAATTTATGCGCCGGGCTGCTCAGCAGCAGCTTCCGCTTCCTCGCCCGCCTCGGCCTCTGCCGCGGCGTCGATATTCATCTGCTTACCTTCCATCACGGCGTCCGCCATTGCGGCGGAAATCAGGCGGACAGCGCGGATCGCGTCGTCGTTGCCGGGGATGACATAGTCGATCTCATCGGGATCGCAGTTGGTATCAACAATCGCAACGATCGGGATGTGCAGCTTCTTCGCCTCAGCCACCGCGATGCGCTCCTTGCGGGGATCGACGATGAACATGGCCGCGGGCTGACGCTTCATCTGCGTGATACCGCCCATAAATTTTTCAAGCTTCTCGATCTCGAGCTTCAGCTTTGTGACTTCCTTTTTGGGAAGCAGATCAAATGTGCCGTCCTCTTCCATAGCCTTCAACTGCTCAAGGCGCTTAATGCGCTGCTTGATGGTTTTGAAATTTGTCAGCATGCCGCCGAGCCAACGGGCGTTGACATAGGGCATACCGCAGCGGGAAGCCTCCTCACGGATGGAATCCTGCGCCTGCTTCTTCGTGCCGACGAAAAGGATCTCCTGCCCGTCCGCCGCGAGCTCGCGCACGAACATATAGGCCTCTTCCAGCTTGCGCACGGTTTTCTGCAAATCAATGATATAGATGCCGTTGCGCTCGGTGAAGATATACTTCGCCATTTTGGGGTTCCACCGACGGGTTTGATGGCCGAAGTGGACGCCCGCTTCCAGTAACTGCTTCATGGATACGACTGCCATAGGGATAATTCCTCCTTTTGTTTTACCTCCGCACGGCTCTTGGGACGGCGACGCCCTTTGGAAAAGGACGCACCCGCCGAACGAACGCTGTGCGTGTGTTTTGCAAGCCTGCAACACCGCAGAAAAACGCAGTATTACAATTTGCTGTAGTAGTATAGCACGGGTGGGAGAAAAATGCAAGATGGAAATCACGTTTTATCAGGAAAGTTTTACGATTTTAACCGGAATCTGATGTGCTTCGTGCCGACACATCCCGCGCGGTGCCGTTCCGTAAGCGGCCCCATCCTCCATATAACGTGAAAAGTCGAGCATTTTTTCATACGGGGGCACAGAAAAGAGGCGCGCCACACAGTGCGGCACGCCCCTACATATGATCATTAGGATGATAAAGGCACTGAGCGCCTTTTCGATCCTGTTATTTCAACTCATATGCCGCTTCAAACCCGGCGCGGACAGCCGTTTCGATCCTGCCGACCTGTTTCGCATCGCCGATGACCGACACATGTCCGCAGAGGTTTTTGCAGGCTTCCTCCAGCGGATTTTCCGGGTGCACGCCCATAGCGAGAACAACATAGTCCGCGGGGTACTCCTCCGTATTGCCGCTCTTTTCATCCTGCAAAACGGCACAGCCCTTTTTGATCTCCTGCAGCTTTGTCGCGGGCTTATACGTAATGTCGTACTTGGAGAGGCGGTCCATACAGTCAAGATACGTCTGCACATACACGCCCTCGCCGATCTTGCCGAGCATTTCCACAATCGTTACTTGATTTCCGCGTTCGCAGAGGAATTCCGCCGTTTCCAGGCCGGTCGCGCCCGAGCCGATCACCGTCACATTCTTACCGTATAGGGGCTTGCGGTCGCAGAGCACATCCTCAAAGGTGACTGCGTTTTCCAGCTCTACGCCCGGGATCGACCGCGGCTTCACGGGAACAGCGCCCGTAGCCAGAATAACCGCGTAGGGCTTGTAAGAAGCGATGCATTCTGGCGTCGCTTCCCGGTTGACCAGGATCGTGACATCCAGCTTTTTCAGCTGGGAAAGCTCGTATTCAACGATCCAATCCATCTTCTCCTTGCGCGGCGGCTTATCGCCAATATTGATCTGCCCACCGACCGCGCCGGTCTTCTCCAAAACGACCACATGGAAACCGCGCTCGCCGAGCACCCGCGCCGCCTCCAGGCCACCGACGCCGGCGCCTACGACGACAGCAGTCCTTCCAGCGCCGTCCTTCTGGTAGCAGGGATATTTGCATTCGCGGCCTGCCCTTGGGTTGACCGCGCACTTGACGGGGTTTTTATCGGGGATCGCATCGCTGACGAGCGTTTCAAAGCAGAAGGTGCAGGAGATGCAGCGGTTGATCTCCTCCTCCCTGCCCTCATATGCCTTTTTCACCCACTCCGGGTCTGCCACGACAGCCCTGCCGAGGCCGACGAAGTCAACCAGGCCGTCCTCCAGCATCTTCTCGGCAAACCACGGCTCCTTGACCATGTTGACCGCGATTACGGGGATCTTCACGGCATCCTTCACCGTGCGGATCAGGGGTGTGCGGCAGCCCTGCTCATAAGTAGTCGGCTCTGAAAGGGAATTGAAGGATTCGTAAATGCCGTTGGATACGTTGATATAGACGAGCCCGAGCTTCTCAAGCTCCTGGCAGATGCGCACGCCATCCGGGAGCTTCAGGTATTCCGTCACACCGTTGGGAGCGAGCAGTTCATCCACCGTCAGCCGGATGCCGATGGGAAATTCTTTGCCGCATTCCGTCTGAATGCCCTCGATAATCTCTTTGACAAATTCCAGCCGCCCTTCAAACGAGCCGCCGAAGCGATCCGTGCGCTGGTTGGTGTAGGGGCTCAGGAACTGGGAGATCAGGTAGCCGTGCGCGCCGTGCAGCTCCACGCCGTCGAGCCCCGCCTTCTGTGCGCGGACAGCAGCGGCAATGAACTTGGCGATGACCGTCTCCACTTCTGCGGTGGTCATCTCGTGCGTTTCCTGCTGGCATACGCCGCAGGGCTTGGAGCCGGAAGACCACAGCGGCTCGTTGCCGTTGATATCCATAAACGTCTCTCTGCCGGGATGATGCAGCTGGGCAAATACCTTCACATCCTGCGCGTGCAGCGCTTCCACAGCTTTTGCCATCGGCGCGATCTGCTCATCCCGCGCAAGGCTCGCCTGCTTCGGAGCCGCCACGCCGTGCTCATCGTCCACGCGGGTATTTTCCAGCACGATCATGCCGACGCCGCCCTTGGCCCGCTCCATGAGGTAGGCCATGAAATCCTCCCCGATGCACTGCTTTTCATCGGAAACGCCCATGGCGAGCGCGCACATCACGATGCGGTTTTTGATGGTCAGGTTACCAATTTTGCCTGGCGCAAATAATTTTGGATACTTCATTGAGATCATCCTCCTGACGCATAAAGCATAGTCAAGAAACAGAATTTTCTGTCCCTTTAAGCCAATTATAGGCCGCTAAAATTCGATTGTCAATTATTTAACAATTTTTTAACATAAAATTTATAGGCAAAATGTAACGGGATTCCGCGTTGCCAGACCGATGCCTCAACGCCTGTTTTTAGGCATTGGAAAAAGCGGCGGAAAGCGTCTGGAAAACAGTCTGCCGGCATGGTCTTTTCGGTCGGGACATGATAGAATGGAGGCGTAAAAATTTGAACGATCAATTTTTGAAACGACCCACAGGAAAGGACGGCTAGAAGCATGGATGGAATCCAGATCAAGCTCTACCACGGCTCTGGAACCGGCGGCCTTCCAACGCTGGAGCCCCGTTTGCTCCCGAAAAACTCCGAAGGACCTGCCAGCGAAGAAAAATGGGGGGCTGGCAAGGCCGCAGGGTGAAGGTGGGCTGACGCCCACCAAACCTGAGAACGCCGCCAGCGCCCTTTTTGACCGCTGGCAGGCGTATTGCCCTTTGTCCACCGAGGGTAATCTTTACCTGACGGCAAACGCTGTGGTCGCATCCTTTTATATGGTGAAGGCCGTCGAGCCGCCTTATTACTGGGCGCCCTATGGGTTTGACGCAGAGGGAATCCCGGTTTATCATGAGCTGTACCCCGATGCGCTCCATGCTGTTTACGCCGGGAAACGCGGTTATCTTTACCGGGTGGAAGCGGCTGAAGAACAGATCGCTCCGCTGCAGGAGATTCCGGGCGCCTATACCGCTGCCGTCCCCTTTCCGGTTGCAGGCTGTGAAGAGCTCCCGGATGTATACGAATGGCTTTTGCGTGCAGAGGCGGAGAAGCTGCTTTGCGTCGGCCGGTTTGACGAAAAAACGCAGGAGGAATTGAGCCGATGGTATGAGCAGATTGGAGCGGAAGCCCGGAGCCTTCACCTGCCGCAAAATCCGGATTGCTCCTATGCGCGGTTTCTGCGGGAAAACATTCCGCAGGCGTGGGGAAAAAGCGGCGCATAAATTTTATTTGTTTTCAAAAGCCAAATGGAGGCATGCCAACATGATTCCAATCGTGCCCTATGAGGAGCGCTTTGCCGAGGCGGTGAAAGATCTGCTCGTTTCGCTCCAGGAATATTTGGTGGAAATCGACCCGAAACAAATCCAGGCTTTGCCCGGCAGCTATCGGGAGGAATATTTCCGCCTGACGATGGCATCCCTTGCCGAGCAGGAAGGAAGGCTGCTGCTCGCAATAGAAAACGGAAAGCCGGTTGGGCTCATCGCCGGTATCATCGAAGCGAAGGATGCGGTTGACCGGTTGACAAACCGCTGCCCCAAACGGGGCCGGATCACAGAGCTGATTGTGGAGCGGGCGGCGCGGGGCACAGGCACGGGCAAGGCGCTGCTGCGGGAGATGGAAGCGTATCTCAAACACATGGGCTGCGAAGCCATTGCGATCGACGTGTTCGCGCCCAACCAAAACGCGGTGGAATTCTACCGCCGAAACGGATATGAGCCTCGGAATATAGAGGTTCTGAAATCGATTGTTACATCAAAGAGAAGGACGGTTTGAACTATGACGGAAAAAGAAAAGGCCGCAGCAGGTTATCTGTTTGACCCAAGCGCCGATCCGCAAAACGCCAAGGATATCGCCAGATGCATCGATTTATGCCATGCATACAACCAATGTATGCCAAGTGACCTTTCTGCAAAGCAACGGATCTTGGAGCAGATCATCGGCCGCATGGGAAAAAACGTGGTGATCACCGCGCCGTTTTGGTGCGATCATGGCTACAATATTTTCATTGGGGATGATTTTTACTCCAACCACAACCTTGTGATTACGGACGGCGCCACAGTGACCTTTGGCGACCATGTGTTTATTGCGCCGAACTGCTGCTTTACCACCGCGGAGCATGCAATTGATGCGGAGCAGCGCAACCGGGGCTTGGAGGTGGCAAATCCCATCAAGATTGGCAACAATGTTTGGATCGGCGCGGGGGCAACCATATTGGCAGGCGTAACGATTGGGGATAATACCGTGATCGGCGCGGGAAGCCTTGTCAAAAAGGATATCCCCTCCAACGTGGTGGCAGTGGGCGTGCCCTGCAAGGTGCTGCGGGAAATCACAGAGGCGGATCAGGATCGATATCCGCGCTAAATTGCGCCGTATCAGAGCCTGTTCCAAATCAAAAGGCCTGTTTACAGGCTGAAAACAACCGTCGGCTACAATGAGGCAACCGAGGCCGGTGCAAATGCGCTGCATTCGCACCGACCTCGGTTTTTCATGTATGGAGAACAAGCTCCCCTTAATGACAGCCGCCGTTGCTGCCGGAACAGCCATGCTTCTCTTCTTTACAGGCATGTTCGCCGCAGGAATGCTCGTGCTCATGATGATTGCAATGCACATTGGCGTCGAATTGGAGCGCATTTGCAAGATAGGCGTTCACTGCGCCGTCCGCGCTGCCGGATACCCCGCCGAACAGCCGGATGCCAGCCTCCCGCAGGGCAGCCTGCGCTCCTCCCCCAATGCCGCCGCAGATGAGAACATCCACCTTTGCACCGGCGAGAAAGCCTGCCAGCGCGCCGTGGCCCTGCCCGTTGGTATCCACAACCTGCTGCTTGACGACCTGCCCGTTTTCAATATCATACAGCTTAAACTGGGAGGTGTGGCCGAAGTGCTGAAATACATTGCCGTTTTCATAGGTAACTGCGATTCTCATTTGATTGGCTCCTTTCCGTTGCACAGGTTGCTTTGGGGCTGTGCGGCCCGTTTTTTCGCAAGTTTTCTGGCAGCAGGGAACGCCGCCGTCACAAAGCCGGTAATGGCCGCCCGCGATCCGAAGCGGCCTTCCGCAAACGATGCTTTCGGCGATCTTCCCCCTTGCGGATTCATATATTTCGGTTACGGTAGTTCGGGAGATATCCATTTGCTTTGCGCACTGCTCGTGGGTCAGCTTCTCCAAATCAATGAGGCGGATCACTTCATATTCATCCACCGTCAGGGTGATCGTTTCCCCGCACGGGATGCCTACCGGAATAAAGCCGTCATAGGCCGGCTCCGTGCAAATCCTTCTGCATCTGCTTGGCCTTGCCATGAAACCACCTCCGCACCGTTTCCGTCATATGTCGATAATTATTATACCACAGAAGCGCAAAAAAGCAAGCGGGATGAAAACAACGCTGTGCATCGCCTGTTCCGGCCCTTCACCAAATTAATCCATGCACCGTTTTACACACGGGTACCCATAAAAAATCTCCAAAATACATAGCGCCCCAGATGCCAATCACGGCATCTGGGGCGCTGTGTATATATAACTACATTTGAAGGTCTTACGCCCGGAGGGTTGCGCCGATCTTCGCCAGCGCCTTGACCGCGCGCTTCATAGCCGCGTCGGCCTCCTCATCGGTCAGCGTGCGGTCGGCCGCGCGCAGCCGCAGGCTGAACGCCGCGCTCTTCTTGCCGGCTTCGATCTGCTTGCCCTCGTAAACATCGAAGAGGTTGATCTCTTCGAGGATTGCGCCGACTGCTTCACCGATCGCGCGCTCCAGCGTCAGCACCGGCGTTTCACGCGCACAGACCACGGCAATATCACGCGTGGAGGCCGGGAACTTCGGCAGCGGATGATAAACCTTCTGGCGGTTGCCAAGCTCCATCAGCGCGGCCACATCCACCTCGGCGGCATATGCCTTCATGCCAAGGCCGTAATTCTCCTGCACCTTGGGATGGATTTCACCAAGGAAGGCCACCTCGCGGCCCTCTTTGCTGATCCGCGCTGTGCGGCCGGGGTGGAAGGTCGGGTCGTCCGTCACGGCCTCCACATCGTAATCCGCCACGCCGCAGGCCTTCAGCAGCTCCTCCACCACGCCCTTGAGCGCATAGAAATCGCAGCCTTCACCATACATGCCGATCGCGGCCTTCGGCAGCTCCAGGGGAAGCTCCTGTGTGCCGCGCGGGGTGTATTCCACCGCAAGCTCATAGATCGCTGCCTGCGGGTTGCGGTTATTATAGTTACGGGAGAGCACGTCTAAGATGGACGGCAGAGCCGTTGTGCGCATGACGCTCGTATCCTCGCCCAGCGGGTTGGTGATCACAACAGACTTGCGCTTTTCGCTCTCCGCCGGGAGGCAGATGCGGTCATAGGCCTTCGGGCTGATGAAGGAATAGGTAGACACCTCGCTCAGCCCGCAGCCGAGCAGCGTGCTGTGGATCAAGCGCTCAAGCTGCTGCATGGGGGTAAGCTTTGCGTTCGCAACGCCTGTGAGCATCCGGTTCGGGATGTTTCCATAGCCGTAGAAGCGGGCAATTTCCTCGGAAATATCGGCTTTATGCTCGATATCATTGCGGAAGGGAGGCACATAGATTGTGCCGTTTTCCACCCGGAAGCCAATGCGCTCAAGGATCGCCTTCTGCTCCTCCGGGCCGACCTCAATGCCGATGAAGTGGTTGACCCACTCCCAATCGAACGGCAGGGTGCGCTGCTCCTTTTTGGAGCGGTCGCAATCCACCACGCCGTTTACCACATCGCCCGCATCGAGCTGCTGCACAAGCTCCAGCGCACGCGCGAGGCAGACCGGGCAGCTCTCGGGGTTCAGCTCCTTCTCATAGCGGGAGGAGGCCTCCGTGCGCATGCCGAGCTTTTTCGCCGTGCGGCGCACAGACGCGCCGTTGAAGCAGGCAGATTCAAAAACAATGGTGGTTGTATCCTCCATGATGCCGCTGTATTCGCCGCCCATCACGCCCGCTACAGCCACGGGCTTTTTCGCGTCCGCAATGACGAGCATCTCATCGGTGAGCGTGCGCTCTACCCCGTCGAGCGTGGTGATCTGCTCGCCGTTCTCCGCGCGGCGGACGATCACGCTGTTGCCCTCGAGATAGCGCAGGTCGAAGGCATGCATTGGCTGGCCGTATTCGAGCATGACATAGTTTGTGATATCGACGATATTGTTGATCGGGCGCACGCCGCTCGCACGCAACCGCTCGCGCATCCAGCGCGGGGAGGGCTTGATACGCACGTTTTCGACGACTGCGCCCACATAGCGATAGCACTTTTCATCGTCGAGGATTGTGACACTGAGATGGTCGTTCACATCGCCCTGCGTGGGCTTCACCTGCGGCACGGGCATCTGGAAGGGCACCTGGAAGGTGGCCGCCGCCTCTCGCGCAAGGCCCAGCACGGAGAGGCAATCCGGCCGGTTGGAGGTGATTTCAAACTCCGTGACGGTATCGTTCAGGCCAATTGCGTCATGAATATCCGCTCCGGGCGTTAAATCGCAGTCGTCGCCCAGCACAAAAATGCCGTCCTCAATTGCATAGGGAAAATCGTGCGTGGTCAGCCCCAGCTCGCCCAGCGAGCAGAGCATGCCGTTGCTCGGCACGCCACGCAGCTTGCCCTTTTTGATCTGCTTGCCGCCGTGCACTGTGGAATGATCCAGCGCGACGGGGACAAAATCGCCCTCCTTCAAATTCTGCGCGCCGGTAACGATCTGGAGGGGTTCCCCCTGCCCCGCGTTGACCTGGCAGATCCAGAGGTGGTCGGAATCCGGGTGCTTTTCGAGCGACAGCAGTTTGCCGACCACGATATTGGTCAGATCCGCCCCTTCTTTTTCATACCCCTCCACCTTGGAGCCGGAGAGGGTCATTTCATCGCTGAAGGTTTTATCGTCAACATTTAAGTCAATATAATCGAGCAGCCATTTCTTTGATAAATCCATTTGATAACCCTCCTTCGGTTAAAACTGGCTGAGAAAACGCATATCGTTTTCATATAACAATCGCATATCGTCGATATTGAAGCGGAACATCACAAGCCGTTCAAGGCCAACGCCGAAGGCAAAGCCGCTGTACTGCTCCGGGTCGATGCCGCCGTTTTGCAGCACCTTCGGATGCACCATGCCGCCGCCGAGAATTTCGATCCAGCCCTCGCCCTTGCACATCGGGCAACCCTTGCCGCCGCAGCGGAAGCAGGATACGTCGATCTCACAGGACGGCTCCGTGAATGGAAAATGGTGCGGACGCAGGCGGATGCGCGTATCGTCGCCATAGAGCCGCTTAGCAAAGGCTTCCAGCGTGCCCTTTAAATCGCCCATGGTGATATCCCGGTCGACGACAAGCCCCTCGATCTGGTGGAACAGGGGCGAATGCGTTGCATCCACCGCGTCGGAGCGGTACACCCTGCCGGGCGCGATGATGCGGATGGGCGGCTTCTGCTGCTCCATCACACGGATCTGCACGGGCGAAGTTTGCGTGCGCAGGAGCATCTTTTCGGTGATATAGAAGGTATCCTGCGTATCGCGCGCAGGGTGATCCGGCGGAATATTCAGCGCCTCAAAGTTATAGTAATCCCACTCGACCTCCGGGCCGGTGGCTACCTCAAAGCCCATGCCGAGGAAGATTTCCTTCACCTCATCAAGCACGATGGAGAGTGGGTGCTTATGGCCGAGCGGGCGGCATTTGCCGGGCATCGTTACATCAATGCGCTCGTTTTCCAGTTGCCTGGCAGTTTCCTCCGCTTTGAGCTCCTTTTCGCGTGTTTCCACAATCTGCTCAATATAGGCGCGCACTTCATTGGCCAGTTGACCAATGACCGGGCGCTCCTCCGCCGTGAGTTTCCCCATCTGCTTCAATACGGCGGTCAGCTCGCCCTTTTTGCCCAGAAAACGCACGCGGGCGGCATCCAGCCCCGCACGCGATTCGATCTTTGCGAGCTCCTGCCGGGCCGCTTCCCGGATTGATTCGAGCTGCTCTTTCATTCTGAATCCTTCCTTCCAAACTAAAATCAGACTTGCTCAACTGCTCTGCTCTTTGATTCTGATGGGTGCATCCAATGGGACAACAAAAAGCCTTCGCCCCTGTGAATAGGGACGAAGGCGTAATTCCTCCGCGGTACCACCCTGATTTTTGCAAAGAAGCAAACACTCCTGCGCCGCATAACGGAGGCGAACCGTTGCGGCCTACCACTCTCGCTTCAACCGCACCGCTCCGAAGTGAACTTCAGCAGCTTCTCCGCGCGGGCGCGCTTTCAGCCTGGGCTCGCCCTCTCTGGCCGCGGAAACGATTGAAAACCGCTTACTCTCTTCATCACAGCGTTATAAATTTGTTTTAATATAGCACAATCTCAAACGATTGGCAAGAGCGAAATTGAAAAAAGCATGCGGGTTTTCCCTCACCGCTCATCCCACAGGAGATCTCCGCGATAAATTGCGAGCAGACCATTTTCCTTCTGCCTACTCACCTGATACCGCGGCATGTGTGCGTTTTTCCGTGGCGCAGCAGTCAGGATTGCCTCCATATGCCGGATTTGCGCCTGCACCGTTTCTTCTGCCAATTCAGAAAAGCCGTGCCCGCTGTACATCGCCGCACCGGTTTCCCGTGCAAGCGCCAGCATGCGCTTTGCACTGCGCAGCCAGGTTTCCAGCGTGGCGCAATTTGGCAGGAAGAGGAACAAAACCGGGTTCCCATTATCCCCGGTGAAAAGCAGCCGGTCCTCCTCAGCGAGCAGGCAGACGGAACCGCGTGTATGCCCGGGCACGTGTGTTACAGAGACCGTCTTCCCGCCGAGGCGAAACACCTGCCCTTCGTGCATGGGCAGAGGCTCCGAGTGATATTCACCAGGCCGAATATCCTTAGCCTTCACCCCATAAGGGGCAGCCTGACGTTGCAGGGCAAAAAAGGCTTTCCGATAGGGTACAGTTACCCGGCCAATGATGCCCACATCCTCTTTCTGCACTGAAACGCGCGGAAACTGCCCACGCCCGCCAATGTGATCCACATGCCCATGTGTTGCAACCACATCGAGCGGCAGCCCGCCGGTGAGGCGCTGCACAAAGGCGCGCAGGTTCCCGAGCCCCACGCCCATATCAATCAGCAGCGCGCGTTCAGTGCCGACGAGCAGATGGCAATCCGCCACATTGAACTCGTTGATCATATAAACCTTGGGCGCAATCTCCCGGTATGGATATTCGGATTTCATATGGCTCTCCCTTCCTGACAAATTGATCTTTTTCTATTATGCTTCATCCTTATCCTTACGTCAAGCGAAGCCTCTTCGGCGGAGCAACACCATAAAGCGATAGACGAAAAGCAGCCCAGCAGTGTGTTCCCTGCTGGGCTGCTGATTTTGATAATCGAATGACGCTTAACCGTTGGTTTCTACAAACGTAAAATTCTTATTATCCTTCACGAAGTTATAAGCAAAGGAATCCTTTTCGCCATAAATCGTCATCTTATGATCGTCTGAAACCGGGAAAACCTCAGAGCCGATGCTCGTGATGCTCTTCGGAAGGGTTACCTTTTCGAGCTTCTCGCATTTCCAGAAGGCCGAATCCTCGATGGTAGTAACCGTGGAGGGAAGCTTCACCTCGGGCAGATGCATACATACGCCGAAAGCGGAATCTCCGATCACTTCCACGCCCTCTTCCATTGTGAGCTTTGCCAGCTTATTGCAGGCCCAGAAGGCATAGATATCAATCCGCTTTACCGTGCCGGGGATGGTAATGGCAGGCAGCTCTGTGCAGTCGCCAAAGGCGCGCTCTTCAATGATCGTAACGCCCTCCGGGATGGTCACATCGGTCAGATACCGGCAGCCCTCGAACGTGCGTTCAGCAAGCTTTTCGAGCCGCTCCGGCATGACAACCTTCGTCAGCTTTCCGCAATCCTCAAACGCGCTAGCGCCGATAGCAGTGACATGCTTCGGGATGATAACAGATGTAATGGTATCATTATTCTGGAAAGCGCCGGGGCCGATCTCCTTGACCTCATCCGGGATCACCACTTCCCCGCCGGAGCCCGCATAGCTGGTGAGCACACCGCTTGCATCAATGTTAAATGCATCCGCCCCCTGCTTCACCGATTTTTTAGAGGCATTTATAAAATAGCCGGCAACCGAACCGCCTGCAATCAGGACGACCAGGACAATTGCCACGATCACCAGCGTTTTATGTTTTTTATAGAATCCACCGGATTCTTTCTTGACTTCTGCGGACATCGCCGTAAACTTTGCGCCGCAGAAGACGCAGGATGTAACTCCATCATCATTGGTTTTTCCACATTTTGGACAAATCATTTTCAAGCTCCCTCCAGAATTGGAATGCAGGGCATTCCTTCAAAATTTCGATACGGCAGACCCTTTGGCACAACCGGGCTGTGCGATGCGAGCCGCCAGACGGAAAAATACCGCCTTTCTTCCTATTACCGATTTTCCCGGCCATGCACAGTAAAATGCCGGGAGGTTCCTTTAGGCCTCCTCTGTACGATCCTTTCCATTATGAAAAGGATATGATATCGATCCGCAGGCTATGCGCTTTTAGTAATTCTCGCACTTTGATTTTGGATCAATTATACAAAAAAATTCTGCTTGCGTCAAGCATTTTCAGGTTATAGTGATCGGATTCCATCAAAAAGGCAAAAAAGCACGGCCCCGCTTGAACCAGGGCCGTGCTTCCGGCTTTTCTTCTATTTAAACGCAGGTCAATGATAGGTCTTCGTTCGCGCCGACACAAATGGAGGCAAGCGGCTCGTCGCAGTGCTCCACCATGAGGGAAGCGATTTGATCCTCCACCCTGCGGCGAATCAGGTTGCGCAGGTCACGCGCGCCCCGCTGCCCGCCAAAGGCTTTTTTCGCAAGGATCACGGGCACGCCCTCCTCCCAAGTGAAACGGATGCCCTTTTCGCGCAACGGGTCCACCAGCTCATTCAGCATCAGCACGGCGATCTTTTCATAATCCGCCTCCGTCAGGGCACGAAACACTACAACTTCATCCACACGCCCGATGAATTCCGGGCGGAGGAAGTCGCTGAGCGCTTTCATCACCTTTTCCCGCGTAGCCGTTTGAGCATCTTTGGCGAACCCCATCGCGCCCTCCTTGCGTTCGCTGCCCGCGTTAGAGGTCATGATGATGACGGTGTTTTCAAAATTGACCGTGCGGCCCTGTGCATCTGTAATCCGGCCCTCGTCGAGAATTTGGAGCAGGATGTTGAGCACATCGGGATGCGCCTTCTCGATCTCGTCGAATAGGATGACGGAATAGGGCTTGCGGCGCACCTTTTCCGTGAGCTGGCCCGCCTCGTCATAGCCGACATAGCCGGGCGGAGAGCCGATGATGCGGGAGACGCTGTGCTTCTCCATAAACTCGGACATATCCAGGCGGATAAGCGTTTCCGGCGTGTCAAACAGCTCGTTGGCAAGCTGCTTGACCAGCTCTGTCTTGCCCACGCCCGTGGGGCCGACGAAGATAAAGGAGGCCGGGCGGCGGCGCGGGCTGATCTGCACACGGCTGCGGCGGATCGCGGCGGATACGAGTGCAACCGCCTCATCCTGGCCGATCACTTTGCTTTTCAGTGTGTTTTCAAGCCCCGCCAGGCGGCGCAGGTCGCTTTCAATCACCTTGCTCGCGGGGATGCCCGTCCAGAGCTGGATGACGTTGGCGAGGTCATCCTCCGTTACACCGTTGTCATCCGCCGCGGGCTTTAATTTGTTGGTTTCGCTCTCACAGGCGACAATCTCCGCGCGGACACGGGAGATTTCCTCCAGATCCATCTCCTCGGTATCGTTCATGAGGTCCTCTTCCGTCTCCTTGAGCTCCTGGAGTTCATTGCTCTTCTTCTGATAATCGCTGATGGCCTTATTGCGCAGATTCGCGCAGGTACAGGCTTCATCCAACAGGTCGATGGCCTTATCCGGCAGGAACCGGTCGTTGATATAGCGCTCGGAGAGCACAACGGCGCGCCGCACCAGCTGATCGCTGATCCTGACGTGATGATAATTCTCGTAATAGCTTTTAATGCCCCTGAGCATCTGGTAGGTATCCTCAATCGACGGCTCCTCCACCTTTACAGGCTGGAAACGCCTTTCCAGCGCCGCATCCTTCTCGATATTTTTGCGATATTCGTTGAAGGTGGTCGCGCCGATCACCTGGATTTCGCCGCGGGACAGGGCGGGCTTGAGGATATTCGCCGCGTTCATGGAGCCCTCCGCATCGCCGGTGCCCACGAGGTTGTGCACCTCGTCGATAAAGAGGATGATATTGCCATTTTGCTTGACCTCTTCAATCAGGCCTTTGATGCGGCTTTCAAACTGGCCGCGGAACTGCGTGCCCGCAACGAGCGCAGTCAGGTCGAGCAGGTGCAGCTCCTTATCCGCCAGCCGCGCGGGCACCTCGCCGCTTGCCATGCGCAACGCGAGCCCCTCCGCGATGGCGGTTTTACCGACGCCCGGCTCACCGATGAGGCAGGGATTATTTTTCGTGCGGCGGCAGAGAATCTGCACCACGCGGTAAATCTCACGATCGCGGCCGATGATACGGTCAATCTGACCATCTTTCGCACGCTGGGTCAGATTGGTGCAGTAAGCGTCAAGATACTTGCGCTTGATCTTTTTCTTTTCCTTACTTCTGCTGCGCCTGGTTTTGGTTTGCTGCGCCGCATCAGGCGCTTCGGCGGGGAGCGTTTCTTCCTGCTCGGGCGTGCCGTCGCCCTGCGTTTCGCTCATTTCACCGGGCTGAAAATTCAAATTCATCAGCCCCTGCATAAAGGGGAAGGTTCCCGCGCCACCGGGCTCGAAATCCTCGCCGTTTTCACCGCCGAACATCCCGCCAAGCTGTTCGCTCATTGCATCGAGATCCTCTTCAGAGATGCCCATGCTCTCCATCATCTGCTTGATGGGGCCGATATTCATCTCCATTGCGCACTTTAGGCAAAGCCCTTCCGGCGTGCTCTTCTCTCCGTCTACACGGGAGATGAAGATCACGGCAGGGCGTTTTTTACATCTGCTGCAAATTGGTTGTTTCATAGATTGATAACCATCCTTTCACTTGAGAGGCAAAACAGATTTTCCGTGGTTTGAAAACCATATTCCTCTGAAGCCGGCAGAAACGTGCAATCAGCTTGTACGCTTCTGCCGGCCGCAGCGGCGGAATACTATTGTGCGGAATGGAAGCGCCCATTCCGCACAAACACACCGTTTATTTTTGGGGGAGCTCCTGCTGCGGCTTCTTCCGGTCGCGGAATTGGCGGAAGGTCTCAGGCAGATAGCTGATGAGGGCAACAAGGGTAAGAATGGCGGAAACGACAACTAAAATCATAATCATCCAATCCGGCATGGGCGAGGCACCAAGCTGCACAAACGCGCCGAAGCCCGGCCCAAAGGCGATAATAGCAAGCATCACGCCATAGAAGGCAAAGGTTGCAACCTTGCCGTAAATTTCTGCCGCGCCGGGGCGCAGCCCGACTGCGAGCATCACCGCGCCGCCGAGGATCATCACGCCCTCCTTGCACAGGAAGAACAGGAACACCCAGCTAAACGCCCGCATGGCGCTGCTGGCTGATTTGTGAAACTCCAGAAACAGCATCACGGCAATCGTGATCTGTGTGATTTTATCCGCCACCGGGTCAAGCACCTTCCCCAAAGCGCTCACCTGATGAAAGCGGCGGGCAATCTTACCGTCAAAAAAATCGCTCAAACCGGACAGGAACAGCACGAACACCGCCCACAGCACATGGCCCTGATAAAAGAGCACTGCAAACACCGGCACCAAGATGATCCGGATCAGGCTCAGCAGGTTGGGAACCGTCAGGCATCCCTTAAAAAGACCCTTCAAACATGACACACCCTTTTCCACACATTTTGTTGATTTGCCAATACGCTTATGTGATCGCTCTCCGCCCGGTTTAGGAAAAGATGCCGGAAACCGGAAGAAGCTCGCGAACCATTCCCATCACAAAGGAGGATTCCACCGTTTGCTGAAAAGCGGCGCCCGGCGAAGCGAACAGGTTTGCCGCCAGCTGTAAGGCGACACCCGCAACCAACACCACCAGCAGCCCCTTGAGCGCGCCCATCACACCGCCAAGCGCGGCATTTGCCGTGCGCAGGACAGGAAGATGAAAGAAGCGGTCAATCACTGCCGCCAGAATACGAAACAAAATCCCAAATATGAGAATTAGGCCCACAAAGAGGACAAGCCTGCACAGCAGGGTGACAAGCGGCCTTGCGATGCTATCGGCCAGTGTCTGCGCAAGCGCCGCGCCGCTAAGATCCGCCGAAAGGATCTTCTGCGCAAGCGCCGCCGTATCAATCCCTAAGGATGCTGCAAACTGCGTAATCACATCGGGCAGGCTCTGGAGAGCGGCATGCGCCTGCTGGGCCGCCGTTGCCGCACCTGACAGATCCGGCAGCCGGGCGGCAATCGCCTGGGTGACCTGCTGCGCAAAAAAGCGATCGTAAATCGCAGGTGCGATTAGCCCGCTGAGAGAAAGCGCGCAGGCACCCGCAAGGAAAAATCCGACCAGTTCCAAAAGCGAAAGCACAAAGCCGCGCTTTGCCGCCACGATAATGCACACGAGCAGCACGGCGAAAAAGGCAAAATCCAGCACAAGGCCCAAACAGACCACCTCTTTTCTGAAAACAAAAAGAAACGAGAATGGAGCTGCCCTTCGATAAAGACCGATTGCCGCTCTGACGAAGGCCCATTCCTAGAGTTCTAGTATAGCATAAGCCATCCATAATCACAATAGATAACATCGCCCCATCCCAGCCGGGAGCCACTATGAATCCAGCGATTTATCCCGCGTATCAAAACGGTCCAGCTCGCCCATGGAGAGCACATAAGCGCTCCTGCCGGATACCAGCACGCGCAGCGCGTCGCTCCGGACGGCGAAATGGCCGATTTTCCTGCCTTTTGCGTCAAAGGCCTGCACACTGCCAGCGAGCAGGACGGCGGTATTGCTGCCATCGCAGGATACCCAACGTACCTCCTGGCCGAAGGATTGGCGGAATTTTTCCTGCCCATCCTCATCATAAACAATCAGGTCGTTCGCATTCATGCTGCCGTATTCCGCGAGCACCAGAGCGCTTTCCCCCTCCTCGGAGGCAGAGAAGCAGCGCAGCTCATTCGACCCAAAGGAAAACGGCTCCGCCTTCTTCGTTCTGTTTTGAATCACACCCCGCAGCGAGTCGCCTGTGACCAAAATGGTGGATTTGCCGGAAAAGGAAACGTCAAACAGCGAGGTGCCCGAATATTCCAAATTGGCCAAGGGCTTGTCTTTGGAGAAGGCAAAAACATACGTTTTAGAATAAAGCTTGCCGGAGGAGGAGCCTGCTACCGCCACGGCGGCGTATTTTCCATCATCCGATAAAGCTATGTCCATGATATAGTCGTTCGATGAACGCCATTTGAATACTTCATTAACATTTTTATCATAGACCGTCAAAAAGCTTGCGGCATTATCCTCGCGGGTGGCGACGGCAAAATTCCCACTGCGCCCGATGGCGCAGGTGATGATATCCGATTCCAGCTCCTTATCGAGCAGAATTTTGGTGCGATTTTGCAGCCGCAGCTTTCTTCCCCCGCGATCATATACGATCAGCCTCCCCGCGCGCAGATCCATCGCGGGCCGCTTATAGGCATGCGGCATGCGGCTGACCTCCCTGCCTGAGGAATCAAGCACGGTGACCGCCTCATCCGTCAGGAGCAGCACATCCGGCCCAAGCATCCGCATATCGCGCACAAGATTGGAATTGATCGAATACGGAAAACCTTCGCTTTGCTGCACCTGCCCGGCCTGCCCCTGTGAACGCCCGGGCAGTACCTTGACGCACACCACGACCATCACCGCGGCCAGGAGAACCACAGCGGCGGCCACAGCGATCATAATCCCTTTTTTGCGCCTGGCCCGCAGCCGCCCCGCAGGCGATTGCACGGCCTGATCTTTTTTCATGGCGCATCCCTCCATCCTGATGTGAGCCGGTTGCGAAAGGCTTTTGCTTCCTTACCGGCCGCTCTGCCTGTTAATAAAACACACGGTTGAGATAAAGCCCCTGTGCGGGGGCGGTGATACCCGCGCCGCTTCGATCGCAGCCTTCCAGGAGCACCGGAATCGCTCCGGAGTGCAGCTTCCCCTGCTCCAGGCTTAAAAGCGTGCCCATCATGATGCGCACCATGTGGTAAAGAAAGCCATCCGCCTCCACAAAGAAGGAGACGATCTCGCCCTTTCTTTCCACACGCGCCGCACGGACAGTGCGCACCTTATCCTCAACGCTTCCGCCCGCGGCACAGAAAGCGGAAAAATCGTGCCGCCCCACAAAATCCTGCGCCTGCTGGTTTAAATAGGCCACGTCGATCACATAAGGATAATGAAGCGCGCGCCCCTCCCAGAAGGGGTTGCGTGCACGGCTGTTACAAATCCGGTAGACATATTCCTTCCCCTTGCAGTCATAACGCGCATGGAACGCCGCCGGAACCTCTTTGCAGCCGAATACCGCGATATCGCGTGGCAGGTGGGCATTGAGCGCCGGAATGAGGCGATCGGAGGAGATCCCATGCTCCGTACGGAAGTTACAGCAATACGTCATCGCATGCACGCCCGCATCCGTGCGGCTGCATCCGGTGACCGCGGAGCGCACGCCCGTCACCGCCTCCACGGCATCCTGCACGCGCTGCTGCACGGTCACGCCATTAGGCTGAACCTGCCAGCCGTGATAGCCCTGCCCGTTAAAGCACAGGGTGATGAGCAGATTGCGCATAAGCGGCCTCCTTTGGAAAACATCTGTAAACGCCTACCCCGTCACAGCAGGGATGGAATGAAATGGTTAATAACGATCACGCCGGCAAGCACCGCGACCATCACAAGGAGCGCCCCAAAATCCCGAAAGGCCAGCTTCATCTGTTTCATTCGGGTGCGGCCTTCCCCACCACGGTAGCAGCGGCAATCCATTGCAAAGGCGAGATCGTACGCCCGGCGAAAGGCGGAAATAAACAGCGGGATAAAAATCGGCACCAGCGCTTTCGCCCGCTGAAAAAGGCTGCCCGTTTCCAGGTCCGCACCGCGGGCCTTCTGCGCATTCATAATCCGGCCGACCTCGTCGATGAGCGTGGGGATAAAGCGCAGCGCAATCGTCATCATCATAGCAATATCGTGCACAGGCACACGGAGATAGCGCAACGGCGAGAGCAACCGCTCCAGCCCGTCGGTTAGGTTGGTAGGCGTGGTCGTATAAGTGAGCAGCGAGCTGCTGATGATGAGCGCCATGATGCGGATTGCCATAAAGAGCGCAGTATAGACACCCTTTTCCGTGATGTGGATGATCCAGAAATCGACCAAAGTTTTTCCGCCCTGAACATAGAACAAATTGAGCACCGCGGTAAACACGACGATGATCACAATCGCCTTGAGCCCCCGCAGGATCATTTTCAGTGGCACGCGGGACAGCGCCACCGTAACGCCCAGGAAGGCGAGCACCAGCGCCATGGATGCAACGTTATTTGCCAGAAAGATCAGCACGATGAACACCGCCGTGAGGATCACCTTCATGCGCGGGTCCATCCGGTGCAGCGGGGATTTTGCCGGGTAATACTGCCCGATTGTAATATTGCTCAGCATCCTGCCGCCCCCTTTCCACCCTTCAGGCGCAGGAGCTCCCCTTTCCCCTGCCCAACGGTATAAACACTGTCGCTCACAGGGAAACCGCGCTGTTTCAGCTCCATGAAAATGCGGGTCACCTGCGGGACGTTGAGCCCCATTTGAACAAGCTCCTCCCCCCGCGAATAAACCTCCGGCACCGGGCCATACATCGCAAGATGCGCCCGGTTCATCACAAGCACTTTAGTGGCGAGCTTCGCCACATCCTCCATGCTGTGCGAAACGAGCAGGACGGTGCTGCCCGTCTCCCGCTGGTAAGCCTTCACAAGCTCCAGGATCGTATCGCGCCCGCGCGGGTCGAGGCCGGCGGTGGGCTCGTCCAGAATCAGCACCTCCGGCTCCATCGCCATCACGCCCGCAATCGCGGCGCGGCGCTTTTCCCCGCCGGAGAGGTCGAAGGGGGATTTTTCAAAATATGCCTCCTTGAGCCCGACGAACTGTGCGGCGCGGCGCACACGCTGATCGATTTCCTCCTCGCTCAGGCCCATGTTTTTGGGGCCGAAGGCAATATCCGCATAAACCGTCGATTCAAAAAGCTGATATTCCGGGTATTGGAAGCAGAGCCCCACGCGAAATCGCACGCTCCGGAGCTTCGCCTTATCCGCCCAAATATCCTCCCCATCGAGCAGGATCTGCCCGGAGGTGGGCTGCAAAAGGCCGTTAAAATGCTGGATCAGCGTTGATTTGCCAGATCCGGTATGGCCGATCACGCCCACAAGCTCCCCCCGCTCGATGGCAAAGGAAACATCCTCCACAGCCGCGACCTCAAACGGGGTGCCCTCCCCATAGCGGTATGTTACGTTTTTTGCCTCTAACACAACGGACAATTATGATTCCCCCAAAACAGACTTCAGATGTCAGGCCACAGATAACAGAACGACCACGTATTGTATGCTTGTCATACGAATGACCGAAGCCTGTCATCTGGTCAGCTTGTCGAAAAAGGTATATCGATTTTTCAAAATTCATAAAGATGATTTCGCAAAAGTTTTTTAAAAAATATTTTTAAGGTTATCAGTTGTAAATTACTCTGATAAAAACAAAAAGTTAAGCATGCGCTCAGGCCGCGCGGGCCCTTCCTTTTCCGTTCGGCCGGAAAAGGAAGCAAAAGGGGGCCGTTAAAAGCACGGCACTTCGGCAGCGGGAAGCGTTGATGCACGTTGAAACCTGTTCGGCGAGACGCCCAAAAACTCGCTGTGCTTGCGAAGCAACCGCATCCTCACCGGCGCTCAAACAATTTGGGCGCTCGTTTGTCCGCTTTGCGGTCAAATCCCCTCACGAGCCACGCCGTCAGACTCTGCAAATGCTGCCTCGGCCTTCCGCCAGCGTTCTGCGCTGCATTTAGATGTTCGTTTCGTAGGCTGATTCGCAACGAGGTTTTTTGTGCACTTTTTTCTTTCATCTGGCTTTTTCGACAGCCTAGGTATCCGATATCTGAGATGCAAGCGCGTCCACGCACTCTTCCACGGTCAGAATATCCGGCGGGAGTACCCAGCCCTCCCGCCGGAGCTCATCGGCAAGCTCCGCAGCCTGCGGTACATCGAGCCCCACGCGCTTCAATTCCTCCACCTGGGAGAAAACTTTATGCGGCGCGCCGTCCATCAGGATTTTGCCGTCATCCATCACAACGACGCGGCCCGCCCGCGCCGCCTCATCCATGAAATGCGTGATGAGCACAATGGTAATGCCCTGCTCGCGGTTGAGGCGGCGGATGGTTTTCATCACTTCCGCGCGGCCACGCGGGTCGAGCATGGCGGTCGGCTCGTCGAGCACGATGCAATCCGGCTGCATGGCGATAATCCCGGCGATTGCAACGCGCTGCTTCTGCCCGCCGGAAAGGCGGTGCGGCTCCTTCTCGCGGAAATCATACATTTCCACAGAGCGCAATGCATCATCCACGCGCTGGCGGATTTCCCGCGGATCCACGCCCAGATTTTCCGGCCCAAAGGCCACATCCTCTTCCACAATGGTAGCGACGATCTGATTATCCGGGTTTTGAAACACCATGCCCACCGTTTGGCGGATCTCATATTTCATCGCCTCATCCGCCGTATCCATCCCATCCACAAGCACATGGCCCTCTTCGGGGAGAAGGATCGCGTTGCAAAGCTTGGCAAGGGTTGATTTGCCGGAGCCGTTATGCCCGAGCACCGCCACGAATTCCCCTCTTTGCACGGAAAAATCCAAATGCTCGATGATGCGCGGAAGCGGTGTTTCCGTATCGCTGTCGTACCGGAAGCTGACGTTTTGAAATTCAATGATATTGTTCATGCGTTATAATCCTTTGATTTAATCATTCCAGGCACGCGGGCCCGCGCCAGACCGCCGTTGCCCCGCAGGGCAGCGCCATTTGAGAGGCGGAGGCCGGAAGGCCGATTTCATCGGACGAAACGGCCCCGCCAAAGCGCGATTTTACCACCGCGCCCAGGATATACTGCATCACGGCCGGGGAAAGGCCGGTGGTATAGGAATTGACGAGCACCATCAGCGCATCCTCGGAGAGGACGCCCGTGCACAGCTCCACAAAGGAGTAGATTTTATCCTCCAGCTTCCAGATCTCCCCCGACGGCCCGCGCCCATAGGAGGGCGGATCCATGATGATGATATCATAGCGGTGGCCGCGGCGGATCTCCCGCTCGACGAACTTGACGCAGTCGTCAACCATCCAGCGCACGGGCCTGCCCGCCAGCCCGGAGGCTGCCGCATTCTCCTTCGCCCAGGCAACCATGCCCCTGGAGGCATCCACATGCACCACCTCGGCGCCCGCCTCCAGGCAGGCAAGCGTTGCGCCGCCCGTATAGGCAAAGAGGTTGAGCACCTTCACCGGCCGACCGGCCGAGCGGATCACATGGCGCACCAAATCCCAGTTGACCGCCTGCTCCGGGAAAAGCCCCGTATGTTTAAACCCCATCGTTTTAATGTTGAACCGCAGGGCGCGGTAGCCGATCTGCCACACATCAGGCAGCCCGCCATACACCTCCCACCGCCCGCCGCCCGATGACGAGCGCAGGTAGCGGGCGTTTGCCTTCCCCCACAGGGGGTGCGCCCGCTCTGTTTGCCAAATCACCTGCGGGTCCGGGCGGATGAGGGTGATGTTCCCCCACCGCTCCAGACGCTCGCCGCACGAGCAGTCAATCAGTTCATAATCCTTCCAGCTCTCTGAAATCCGCATCGATCAAATTAACCTTTCCCGCACCACCTCGGCGATCGATTCGCCAAGGCGCTGAATTTGTTTCTCATCGCGCCCCTCGAGCATTACCCGCACGAGCGGCTCTGTGCCGGAGACGCGCACCAATACGCGGCCGTTATCGCCCAACTCCTCTTCGGCGGCGGCGATGGCAATTTTAATCTCCTCATCGCTGTCGAAACGCACCTTGCCGAAATTGGACACGCGCACATTGATGAGCACCTGTGGGAACACCTCCATGCAGGTGGCAAGCTCTGATACCTTCTTCCCGCTGCGTTTCATCACGCCGAGCAACTGGACGGCAGTGAGCTGGCCGTCACCGGTGGTTGCAAAATCGAGAAAGATCACGTGGCCGGACTGCTCGCCACCAATCGAATAGCGGTGTTTGAGCATGTGCTCGAGCACATAGCGATCGCCCACCTTTGTGGTTTTGCACTGGATGCCGTTGTGTTCGCAGAACTGGAAGAAGCCCATATTGCTCATCACCGTGACCACGGCGGCATCCTTGGCGAGCTGACCGCGCCGCTTCATATCGAGCGCACAGATAGCAATGATCTTATCGCCGTCAATAAGGCCGCCTTTTTCATCGATCACCAGCAGGCGGTCTGCGTCGCCGTCAAAGGCAAGTCCGATATCGCAGCCCTGCTCCACGGTGTAGGCTTGAAGCTGCTCCAAATGCGTCGAGCCGCAGCGGTCGTTGATATTTACGCCATCCGGCTCCGCGCTGACGATGTGGCATTCCGCGCCGAGGGTGGTAAACAGTTCCTTAGCCGTGACGGAGGCCGAGCCGTTTGCACAGTCGAGCGCTACCTTCAGCCCATCAAAACGCAGATTTGTTGTGGAGATGATATGGCCGATATAGTCGGAGAGCGCATACTGCGCGCGGGTGACCTTGCCGACCTCCCCGCCCACCTTGACGGGGGGAACGCGCGCTTCATCGAGGATGATCGCCTCAATCTCCTCCTCGAGCGCATCCGGCAACTTATAGCCATCCGATTTGAAAATTTTGATGCCGTTATATTCGCAGGGGTTGTGGCTGGCAGAGATCATCACGCCCGCATCGTAGCCGTATTTTGTGACGAGATAGGCGACCGCCGGCGTGGGGACAACGCCCAAAAGCAGCACGTCGGCGCCCACGGAGCAAAAACCAGCCGTGAGGGCAGCCTCCAGCATTTCCGAGGAAATGCGCGTATCCATGCCGATGAGGACACGGGGGCGGGAATGGGTGTCGTCCGTGAGCACCATAGCGGCCGCACGGCCGATTTGCATCGCGAGCTCACAGGTCAATTCGCTGTTGGCAACGCCGCGCGCGCCATCTGTACCGAAAAGTCTTCCCATTGAGAATAGCACCTCCAAAGTTAAATTTTAGATTTCAGACATTAGATTTCAGACGTGGGCGCAAAAACACTGCGCATTCCATGAGGCGCACGTATCTGACGTCTGTTGTCTGTTGTCTGTTTACAGCTCCAGCTTTTGCTGCCCCGGCATATCAATGCCGAGATGCCGGTATCCCGCGGGCGTGACAATCCTGCCGCGCGGCGTCCGGCTGAGAAAGCCGATTTGCATCAGATACGGTTCGTAAACATCCTCAATCGTGACCGCTTCCTCCCCAATCGCGGCGGCGATCGTTTCAAGCCCAACCGGGCCGCCGTTATAGTTGCGGATCATGGCGGTGAGCAGCAGCCGGTCGATGGAATCGAGCCCCAGGGGATCGATTTCCATGCGGTCGAGCGCCGCCTGGGCGTTTTCCGCATCGATCATACCGTTGCCGATCACCTGCGCGAAATCCCGCGCCCGCTTTAAAAGCCGGTTGGCGATACGGGGCGTGCCCCGCGAGCGGGAGGCAATTTCCCGCGCGCCCTGCGTATCCACCTCAATGCCCAGAATGCCAGCGCTTCGGTTGACGATCTTGCCCAGTTCCTCCGGCGTGTAGAGCTCCAGGCGCAGAATCACGCCAAAGCGGTCGCGCAGAGGGGCGGTGAGCTGCCCTGCGCGAGTGGTCGCGCCCACGAGCGTGAAGCGCGGCAGATCAAGCCGGATCGATCGGGCGGATGGCCCCTTGCCGATGATGATATCGAGTGCGTTATCCTCCATCGCCGGATAGAGCACCTCTTCCACGCTGCGGGAGAGGCGGTGGATTTCATCGATGAAGAGCACGTCGCCTTCACTGAGATTCGTCAGCAGCGCGGCAAGATCGCCGGGCTTTTCAATGGCCGGGCCGGAGGTCACACGCAGGTTTACCCCCATCTCATTGGCAATGATACCCGCAAGCGTTGTTTTGCCGAGGCCGGGCGGGCCGTAGAGCAGCACATGGTCGAGCGCCTCCCCGCGCCCGCGCGCCGCCTCTATATAAATACGCAGGTTCTCCTTAACTTTTTCCTGCCCGATATAATCTGTGAGCACCCGCGGGCGGAGCGAGGTTTCCAGATCCGCATCCTCCGGCACATAGTCTGGGGCGACGATGCGGTTTTCAAAATCCGTATCCATAATAGTATGACCGCCTTTTCAAGATTCCATAAGTTCAGTGCCCTGCCCGTCAAAAAGAGGCTTTACGAGATACAGGCAGGGGTTTTCTTTATTCCAGAGCGTTTCAAAAATTTCCAGCGGCTCAAAGCCGCAGGCAAGGTAAAACGCGCGCGTTTTCACATAAGAGGCGCTGCCAACCGTGTCGGCAAGCGTTTTGACCGTGAGATAGCGGTAGCCGCGCGCAAAATAGCTATGTGCGCACAGCCCCAATAAGGCGCGGCCAATGCCCTGGCGGTGATAGTCTGGCAGAACGCCCATTACGGCAATTTCACATGCCGCGTCGGTATGCTCCTCTGCGGCGAGAAAGCCAACGGGCTCCTCCCTATCCAACGCACAGAGGAAGAATTGTGCGCGGGCATTCTTTGCATACTGCCTGGCCGCTTTCCAGTCGCCAAACCACGCGGGCAGCGCATGTAAAATGCACAGGCAGATTTTCTCTTTGCGATCCGGGTCCAACACATGCCGGTATTCCACAGAGTTCCTCCTATTCGCCGCCGTGCCCATGAGGCGCGGAACAAGCGCAGTCAATCCATAAAAACGAACTTATAAAGGGCGCGCCAACACCTTGAGCGCCCGTTTAATCAGCTCCTCCACCGGGAGGGAGCCATCCAGCTTGCCGACTGCAACGCTCGCCTCCGACTGCGCGTAGCCGAGCATCACGAGGGCGCTGACAGCCTCCGCCGCCGGCCCCGCCGCGTTGGCAGCCCCTGCCGCCTCCAGCTCAGGCGAGGAGAGCTGATCGGGAATCCCTTTGGCAAGCTTATCCTTGAGCTCCAGCACCACGCGCTGCGCGAGCTTCGGCCCCACGCCCTGCGCACGGGTGATGGATTTGCTATCCCCCGTGGCAATGCACAAAGCGAGCTTTTCCGGCGAGAGCTCTGAAAGGATCGAAAGCGCGGCCTTTGGCCCCACGCCGGAAACGGAAATCAGCATTTTAAAGCACTCGAGCTCCGTTTCCCCGAAAAAGCCGAACAGGTCGAGCGCATCCTCACGGACGTTGAGGTAGGTGTAAAGCGTTACCTTGCCGCCCACAGGGCCCAATTGCTTTAAGGTGTTGAGCGTTGTCAGGCACTTGAAGCCCACACCGCTGCATTCGACGACCGCTGTGGTCGCGTCCGTATGGATGAGCGTACCGGTCACGCTGTAAATCATCGAACCTTCAGCCCCTTTTCCCTTAATTTCCCCATGAGCGAACCGCTCGCGTGCGCATGGCAGATGGCCATGGCGAGCGCATCGGCGGTATCGTCAGGCTTGGGGATCTCCGTGAGGTGGAGGATGAGCCGCGTCATCTCCTGCACCTGTTTTTTTTCTGCCCGGCCGTAGCCTACCACGCTCTGCTTGACTTGCAGGGGCGTGTATTCACAAACCTCCAGGCCGCACTTCTGCGCCGCGAGCATCAAAACGCCGCGCGCCTGGCCAACGTCGATTACCGTTTTTGCATTGCTGTTGAAAAAAAGCTTTTCAATCGACATCGCCTGTGGGGAATAGCGCTTCATAAGAAGCTCCGCCTCATCGTAAATCAGCTCCAGCCGCTGGCCGAAGGGCATGCCCGCGGGCGTGGTAATCGCGCCGTAATCCAAAACTTTAAAATGATTGTTTTCATAATCGATCACGCCCCAGCCCACGATTGCGTAGCCGGGATCGATCCCTAAAATGACCATGCGAAACCCCTTTGCAAAAAGTTGGATGATACGTTAGATTATTTTACCACAAAAGCGCGTGCGGTTCAATTACTCATTTTCAATACGGCCTGCTGATAAAAACAGGACCGCGCTGTAGAGCGCAGTCCTGAAGAAATCCCAAGGAGTGGAAAAAGGCCCATGATACAGGATGATCAAATTCGCTAAACAACGATTTTGTTGGAAGAATGCACATGTTTCGGAATGCTGGGGTGTTCCTCCTCAAAGGTATAGGATTTAAATTGAAGAATTTTCCAATCGCTGTACAACGCTTCCAATTCCCCGTCAGAAGCCAAACCGCCGGCAAAGGGAGCAATATCAACCGAGGGCGGAACCTGATCCGTGAATACCTGTATGAGGTGGATTCCGCCGATTTCCGTATTCTTTTTTGCCTGGGACAGAAACGTATGCCAACTTTTCCCAAACAAAATGGAGCGTTCCGAAGGATAGGATCAGATCATATGACTTTGTACCTTGAAAACTTGTATAAATCCTCCGCCCAGGCATTGATAAGCACGCCATTTTTTTGAGACAGCCTTTTTAGTTTGCCGATTGCATGTTCCGACAAATCAAAAGCGTCAATTTTGGAAAATCCCTGCTTTGCAAGGTATAAGGAATTTCTGCCATCACCGCAGCCGGCATCAAGAACGCTCATAGATTTGTCAAACAGCGCTTCAAACGCGACAATCGTGTCATTGGGTTCCGAACCAAACAGAAAAACAGTATCATCTTCGTAGGTTGTTTCCCAATGCGGTACCTTCATTTTGCAGGTCATCCCTTTCCGGCAATTTCACTGTTATTTTCGCTTTACCAGCGGTTAGCCTCCATCTGCGAAAGCCATAACAAGGGGCTGATGCAAAATGCACAGCATGATGCATCAGCCCTAGCCTTTTAAGGAAGAGGATCACTTTTTCTTTTTTTCGTCCTTCTCGATGAGCTCCGTCATCTTCTCCGCCTCTTCGAACTCGCCGCCTTCGGGGACGAGGGTGAGCGCTGGATCAGCCTTGTTGGCCTTTTTTTCCGGCAGGATCAGGTTCAGGAGAATGCCGGCGAGCGCCGCAAGCGCCATGCCGGAGAGGGATTGCAGCTTCGTCAGCTGGATCGCCGCGCCGCCGAGGCCGAGCACCAGCATGACGGAAGCGATGATTGTGTTGCGCGTCTGGCCGAAATCGACCTTGGCATCCACAAGCACGCGCAGGCCGTTCGCCGCAATGAAGCCGAAGAGGATCACGCAGATGCCGCCCATGACTGGATTCGGGATGGAGGCAATCAAATCCTTAAAGGGCTTAATGAATGCGATCAGGATGGCGAAGAACGCCGCGCCGCCTGTCACATAAACGGAGCCGACGCGCGTCATGCCGACGACGCCCGTATTTTCGCCATAGGAGGTGTTTGCCGGGCCGCCGATCATACCGGCGACGAAAGTGGCGATACCGTCGCCGAGCAGGGTGCGGTCAAGGCCAGGGTCTTTGATGAAGTTTTTGCCGCAGATCTGGCCAAGCACCGTGTGATCGCCGATGTGCTCCGCCATGGTGACGAAGGCCACCGGGATAATGGCAAGCGCATAACTGAAATCAGGCGTGTAGGAAACAAAGGTCGTGCTCTTGAGCGTATCATTGCCGATTGGGAGCATAATTTTCGGGACTTCGAACAGGTCGAAGGTTTTGAGATCCGTCCAAACCACGGCAAGCTTGGAGAGGATGAGCTGATTCTCTGCGCCCGCGCCGAGGTTGAAGATCAGGTCGACAGCAATCGCGGACACGATGCCGACGAGGATGCCGGACACGATCGGCACGATCTTGAAAAATCCCTTTGCATACACCGCGACGAGCGCTGTGGCGAGAATCGTAATGATGGCAACGATCACATACTGCCAGTTCATCGTGCCGCCCTCCGGCACGACGAAGCCCGCGTTAGAGCAGGCAGAACCCGCAAGGCCCAGGCCGATGACTGCGATCATGGGGCCAACGACGATCGGCGGCAAGATCTTATTGATCCAATTGGTGCCGATCAGGCGGATGAGGATGGAAAAAACGACATAAACCAAGCCAGCTGTCATAAGCCCTGTCGCAACCGCCGCAAAATTGGCTTTCTGCGCAAAATCAGGATCACTGACGCTGGCTCCCAATGCCGCAATGATTACGGAAATGTAAGCGAAGGAACTGCCGAGATAGATCGGGCAACGCGCCTTGGTACAAAGGATGTAAATAAAAGTGCCGATACCGGAGCAGAGCAGCGCGGTGTTGATGGGCAGCCCCGTGAGCATGGGGACGAGCACGGTGGAGCCGAACATGGCGAAAACGTGCTGGAAGCTGAGAATAAACCATTTGCCCATAGATGGCCTCTCTCGAATATCAATCAAGAGCTTTTTCTCTTCCATTAAGTGAACCTCTCCTCTTCATCATTTTACAGCCTGGCCCCTTCCGCCGCAAAACAGCAGGGTACAAGCTTATTCTTATATAATTTACAGGCTTCGCGCGCCGGTGTCAAGAAAAAAGTTCTCATAAACTAGATTTTTTCCGCTATTCGCTTTCCTTTTTGGGACACGCATGCTAAAATGTTATAAATAGTAAGATGGAGAGGTGTTTCCATTGGATTTGGAATATGACGCGTTCGATGAAGGCATCGAACCGGGCGGGCTGCGCAGCCGCAACGAGATTAAAGTGCTCATCTGTTACCTGCTCAAGAGCATTGAACAGCCGATTTCAAAGCAGCTCATCAACGAAATTTTGCAGGAAAACGGCCTTGCCAATTATTTTGAAATCAACCAGGCGGTGAGCGACCTTGTGAAGGCCGGCAGCTTGGAGGAAACGGCGCAGGAAAGCGATACGGTTTACCGCGTGACAGATCAGGGCCGCTCCGCCGCGCAAACGCTGGAGGTAAACCTCCCCCGCTCCGTGCGGGAAAAGGCGGTCAACGCCGCGATCCGGCTGCTTACCCGGGCAAAACGCGAGCAGGAGAACCGGATTGACATTGAAAAGCTCGAAAACGGCTATCATGTTACCTTCACGATCTATGATTCCACAGATGAGCTTTTGAAGCTGACGATCTTTGTGGCGGATAGCATGCAGGTGGAAACGGTGCGGAAGAATTTTTTGGATGATCCGGTCAGGCTCTATTCGAATATTATTGCGTCGCTGACGGTGGAATAAAAAGCATGAACCGGCAGAAGCTTCTCATAGGAGCTTCTGCCGGTTTTTTAGCAAACACATTTTACCCCATCAGGGCATTTCCTTGCACATCCGTGAAGGAACCGGCGGCAATCATAATGAGATCAACCAGCGCCCCAACGCCGAGGCAACCGGCGGTCAGCAGATAGAGCACTCCAGTGCCTGTCTTGCCCACATAAAAGCGGTGGATGCCGAGGCCGCCAAGGAAAAGACAGAGAAAGAAGGCGACCCAGCGGTTGTGGAGCTGCGGAGGAACATCAAAATCCTCTCCGCTTTCTTCGGTTGAAACGCATTCATCTTTATCTTTACTACGAAAAGAAAAAAGGGCCAATCCAACCGAAAACGCCAAAGTAAAAGCACGGAATAAAAAATCAAACAGGATAATCAGCAAAATATGCGGATAGTCCAAATAGCGCTCAAAATCAGTTTGAGTTTGGGTAAAACTATAAACGCTCGAAATAACGAGGAATAACGATAAAAGTAAGACCGGTATGGCAATCACACCGGTTACCTTGCCCCTTGCCTGACCGCTTAAAAGCAAAACAGATAAAATGACAAACACAAACATCAAAAAGAATTCAATTGTAACCAGGAATAAATTCGTGGGCCAAATGAAATAGGTTAGTAAATCCGCCATCCAACAAATTGACAGGATAATCGCAAGAATCCCGAACGTCCGCTTATATTGGGGATCAACCACCGCATCTTCTAATTCAGCCTGCACCGGCTGAACCTTGTATGAAGCAATATCATCCGGCTCTTTTTCCACAATACCAATTTGCTGTCTCCCACATTGTGAGCAAAATCGATCTTCCTCCTCTATTTCTTTCCCGCAATACCGGCAAAACATCCATAAACTCCTCCCCTACACTTGTTTTTCATTTTATCAGATTTTGTTTTATTTGTAAATATGCACAGATTCAACTTTTAAAATGTGGATATTTGTAAATATAGTGAATAAAATTGGGCTGTTATGTCCCGTAAAGTAAGATATAACAGCCTAATATATTCTTTCTTTTTGCGTTACCGCACCGTCGCGCCGAACGGCATCAGCGCCAGCTTCGCAAGCTTAAAGCACTGCTTGCCGAACGGGATGCCGATGATCGTGATGCAAAACAGCACGCCGATCACCGCAGATTCCAACGCCATGGGGACGCCGCTGAAAATCAGCCAAAAGATGTTGCAGATGACGGAAACAGCACCGCCGCCATAATCAACCTCCTTGCCAAATGGAAAGAACGCGAGCTTTGCAAATTTGAAGCACTGCTTCCCAATGGGGATGCCGACGATCGTGATGCACCAGAGCACACCGGCGGCCACCCAGCCAAGGCCCATCCACAGCCCGCCGAACAGAAACCAAAGAATATTACCCAGACAGCCCATTCCAGCCGCCTCCCTTTCTTGATTGAAAACGCCTGTGCCAAAATGCGACAGGCTTTGGTTTCATTCTATGGAAAAAGCAGTGGCGCGTCAATGGTAAAACGGGCGTTGAAAAAAAGTTTACACGGCGGGAACAGTTGGGAAACAGATTGTTTAAAATTACCTTCGGTAGGTAAAGGCAAAATAAGATTTTTGTTTCTGAATCAATCGATACAATAATTGTAAAAAACTTGAAAATTATTGGCATTATTGATATAATGAACTTGAAAGAAATCTTTCCGATTTCCATATGAAAGGGATGATTCCGATGTTTTAATTGAACATCAAGTAAAAAAAGAATTTGCGACAACTGCTCGCCTGTATACAAATAGACTGCGTTCTGTGTCTACTGCTGTAAATAGGAATTTTACGCAACCAAAATTATAACGGAAAGGAAGAATCAAAATGAATCGGCTTATTAGATATGGAACAAAAAAATTTTTTGCAGCTATTCTTACGCTGCTTCTCATCTTCTGTTGCGCTTCTCCCGCTTTTTCGTTTTCCCCGTTAAGCGATGCGGACTTTGCTACAAAGAATCTCACAACCGGTGAAGTCACCTATCTCAAAGCAAGTGATTAACCGTCCACGCGAAGCAATTCTACGGTCGTACCGGCTTACGAGGGACCAGAATCCGCGCCCACAATTATACCAAAAGATATTATTGGAGGAGATAACCGGACAAAAGTTTCCGATACAACTGTTTTCCCATTTCGTGCGATTGGCTATATTGTGAGCACGTGGCCAAAAGGTAATTCCACAATTGGAACTGCCTGGCTATTTAAAAGTGACGCTATCGTTACGGCAGGACATTGTGTATACGATAAAGACCTTGGGGGATGGGCAACCCGCGTTACATTTTATCCCGGCAGGAATGGGAGTTCAACGCCCTATGGTTCCGCCTATTCTATAGAAATAAGTTCCACAACACCATGAATTCAAAATGAAGATTCAACAATGGACTATGCGTTGGTAAAACTAAATAGAACAATTGGCAGCCAGACTGGATGGTTTGGATATGGATATGAGCAAACCTCCGTTGGCACAAAAGTTCGAATTACCGGTTACCCTGGAGAGAAAAATCAAACGCAGTGGTATATGAGTGGCAACATCTTTGCCCAAAGCCAATATCGGCTGTGGTATACCATCGATACAACACCTGGTCAGAGTGGTGCCCCGATTTATCTACCAACCTATATAGCTGTAGGCGTCCACACAGATGGACTTGTCACTTGGAACGGCGGGAAACGGATTCATGAAGATATGTTCAACTGGATGAAATCCTATTGAGAAAGGTGCGGTAACCATGGCTTTCTTTCGTAGAATTCTCCGTGTGCTGGCGGTTGCCCTGCCTCTCCTTTGTTTTCTATGCGCCTGCCAATCAACGCCAAAGCAGATAACCCTTCAAGTGGTCGATCCCAACGGGACTCCCCTGCCAGATATCCCAGTCAGTTATGGAATCAGCCGGCCTGAAACATTTGCCTCCCTCGGCAGGACGGATAAACAGGGTTATGTGGTTTGGAAAGATCCCCCCACTGGTGAGCAAAGCCTCCTGATTTGGAACGCGGATACCCCGGACGGAGTGCCGGAGCCGCAATCTATCCCTCTCAAAATTCGGCGTTCCGACTTTGGCGCCACAATCACCCTTCAGGCGGAGTGGGAAGCATCGGAAAGCGGTGCAAAGGCCACGCCATCCTCCAGCCATCAATCCACAAGGAAATAAAATTTTAGAAATTGGATTCTCTCGATCGCCCGCCGCCATGCATCCAGATGCACGGCGGCGTTCTTTCCGCTGCTGTTTGGCAAGAAGATTCCTACATTCCTATTGACAAACGCTTTTCCTCGCAGTATAATACCGTCATATTCATAGTAATGATATAGGAATTGCATGAATAAATTAATTCCGGGAGTGACTGCCATGCGCCAACGCTCGATCACTGATCCATACCGCCCTGTTTTTCGGGAGCGAATGTGCCGCTGTTGAAGCCAGCCGCCAAACATCGAAAAACAGAGCACTGGAAAGGAATTGATTTTATGCCTGAACAAAAAAATTTCCGTTTTGAAACCTTACAGCTCCACGCGGGGCAGGAAACGCCCGACCCCGCCACCGGCGCGCGCTGCGTGCCGGTTTATCAAACCGCCGCCTATGTGTTTGAAAACACCGCGCAGGCAGAGGCGCGGTTTGCGCTGGCGGAGCCCGGCAACATCTACAGCCGGCTGACCAACCCGACGCTCGATACCTTTGAGCGGCGCATGGCGGCGCTGGAGGGCGGCGTTGCGGCGCTTGCCACCGCCTCCGGCGCGGCGGCGATCACCTATGCGGTGCAGAATATTGCGCATGCTGGCGACCATATCGTCTCTTCCAAATCAGTTTATGGCGGCACCTACAACCTCTTTGCTCATACGCTTGCAGAGCGCGGAATTGAAACCACCTTTGTGGATGGCGACCACCCGGCGGATTTTGCAGCCGCCATCCGCCCCAATACCAAGGCATTTTTTGCGGAATCGCTCGGCAACCCAAATTCCAACGTGATAGATATCGAGCGCATCGCGCAGATTGCCCATGCAAACGGGATCCCCCTGATCATAGACAATACTTTTGCCACCCCCTATCTTTTGCGGCCCATCGAATACGGCGCGGATATTGTGGTGCATTCGGCGACAAAATTCATCGGCGGGCACGGCGCGGCGGTCGGCGGCGTGATTGTGGACGGCGGCAATTTCGACTGGGCTGCCTCCGGGAAATTCCCCTGCCTGACCAAGCCGGACCCCAGCTACCACGGCGCTGTTTTTACACAGGCGGCCGGGGCCGCGGCCTATGTGACGCGCATCCGCGCCGTACTGCTGCGCGACACAGGCGCAACGCTCAGCCCCTGGCATGCGTTCCTCTTTTTGCAGGGGCTCGAAACGCTCTCCCTGCGCGTAGAGCGCCATGTAGAAAACGCACTCAAAGTGGTGGAATACCTCTCAACGCATCCGAAGGTAAAGCGCGTCAATCACCCCTCTCTGCCCGGCAGCCCGACGCACGCCCTCTATGCGCGCTATTTTCCGCACGGAGGCGGCTCCATCTTCACCTTTGAGCTTGCAGGTGGTGAAGCGCAGGCAAAAGCTTGCATCGACCGGCTGCAAATCTTTTCGCTGCTGGCCAATGTGGCGGATTTAAAATCCCTGGTGATTCATCCCGCGAGCACAACGCATGCTCAGCTCAGCGCGGAAGAGCTGGCGGCCTGTGGGATCACGCCCGGCACGGTGCGCCTTTCCATCGGCACAGAGCATATTGACGACTTGCTAGCGGATTTGGCGCAGGCGCTAGAATAAGCTGGCACAAAATGAAAGCTTCCAACCGGGATGTTTCCAAGTTGGAAGCTTTTATTATGTGGAATATTCATACGGCAAAGCTGCAAACGGACTTTGCCGTTTTACTCACTGCTTCTGGCTGATCTTGCCGCTTTCGCGGTCTTTGATATAGGAAGACGTGGTCGGAATGACGAAACGCATCCCTTTCTCGACGATCTCAAAGGTCCGGTCTGTCACATACTCACACTCGCCGTCGATATTCACGGCCGCAGGCGTATCGCTGTGAATCGTCATCTTTCTGCCGCGGCTGAAGTGCGTGATATCCCAGCCGAGATGCATGCCTTTTTTGTATTTGGGCAGAAGCGTCAATAGCTTCAGCCTGCCGTTTTTCTTCTCCACCACAATAAAATCAAGCACGCCGTCATCCGGTACGGCCAGCGGAGCCGCCTTAAAGCCGCCGCCATACCAGCGGGAGTTTGCACCCACACAGAACAGAAGCGTCATTTTTTTCGGCTCTCCGTCATCGATGGAAACCGTAAACTCATTATTGAGCTTACGGAAAACGCAGTAAATAGCCGCGGCCGTATAGGCCATATCGCCCTTCATAAACGGGAGCTTCTTGAAGGCCGCCTGCTTCGCGCAAACCTCCGCATCAACGCCCATGGAGCACTGGTTGATGGCGATCTTATCGCCGCATTTGATACAGTCCAGTTCAATAGGAGTGCCGTTGACCTGTGCGTCAACATTCAAAAATTGCTCCGGTGTGCCGAAGAGCCGGATAAAATCATTCCCCGATCCGAGGGGCAGCACTGCCACTTCCGCATTGGGGTGACCGAATGCACCGTTGACCGCCTCAAACAGCGTTCCGTCGCCGCCGCAGGCATAAAAACGGACCGGCTCGCCCTTCGACGCTTCCGCCCGGATAAACTCCTGTGCGGCATGCGGGGAATCCGGCACATGGATTTCCGCATCCAGGCCGTGCTCTTGTATGTACGATTCGATCTGAGGCCGGATAACACCCAAAGCCTTCCCTTTCCCTGCGCGCGGGTTGATAATGAACACATGCTTCATGCAATGATACCCTCCTGATGAAAATATAATGACTGGCAAGTAAACGAAACTACCCCTGCGCAGCGGGTGCTCTCTGAGAAATAAAGCGCATTGCCTCTCCCACTAAAAATTTTTGTTTTCTCCCCTATGAAACCGCTGAAACAAAAAATTCCCTTCTTACTGTGCCTTTCCCCTATAGAAAATTGGGCCGGACGTCCGCACATCAGGGTGCAGTGGATCATTTACTTAAAATACATATAAAGCTGGCACTTGATCATGCCATTATATAACTTCCGCCTTTTATCGGCTCTTCTGCCGAACAGAGATTCAAATTGTTCAGATGGGCTAATAATATAATAACTCCATCCACGTTTTTTGTCAAACTTTTTCCCCATGATTCTATATAATTCATTGGCCTGCTGTATATCGAGCATTCTCTCGCCATAGGGCGGGTTGCAGATGAGCGTGCCCTTTTCCGTTACAGGGGTGAAATCCCGCAAATCGGCCTGCTTCCATGCAATATTCGCCTGAACGCCTGCGCGAAGGGCATTGGCCTTGGCAAGCTCAAGGGCGTCCGCATCAATATCAGAGCCGTAGGCCTGAAAATGCACCTCCCGCTTGACCAGGTCGCGCGCACGCTCGCGCTCCTGTGCCCACGCGGTTTGGGGCAGGGCATCCCACCGCTCGGCGCTAAAATTTCGGTTGATCCCGGGCGCGATATTTTGGGCCATCATTGCCCCCTCAATTAGAATCGTGCCGGAGCCGCACATGGGATCATAAAGCGTGTGATAATCCCGCAGGCGTGCAAGGCTACAAAGAGAAGCGGAGAGCGTTTCCTTCAAAGGCGCATAATTTGCCTGCAGGCGGTATCCGCGCTTATGAAGCCCCGCGCCGGAGGTATCCAGCAGGAGGCTGACCGTATCCTTCATGATAGAAAACTGGATTTGGTGGACAGGCCCCGTCTCTTCAAACCACGGGATATGATAAACACTTTTGAGCCGCTCCACCACTGCCTTTTTGATAATCGCCTGGCAATCACTCACGCTGAAAAGCGCGGAATTGATGGAATACCCTTTCACAGGGAAGGCATCCTCTTTCCCAATCCACGCTTCCCACGGCAGTGCTTTCGTCCCCTCAAACAGCTCATCAAAGGTTTGGGCGGAAAAGGAGCCGACCAAAATTTGGATGCGCTCGGCAAACCGGCAGTTGATATTGGCGCGCGCGAGAAGATTCGCGTCGCCGGAAAAGAGCACGCGCCCGTTCTCTGCCGCCACATCGATTGCGTCCATATCACGCAACTCCTGCGCAATGAGGCTTTCCAACCCCAACAGGCACGGCACTACACAGCGGATTATCAGCTCGTTGCTTTGCATAAAATGATAACCATCCTTTTTGTCAGTTATGATTCCCCCGCCATATCCGGATAGCGGGCATTCGATTGTAATCAAAAAGAGGCGTCAGGGCAAGCCCTGCCGCCTCTTCTGCTTATTTTATACGGATCGCGCCCAATACGCAATCAAAACTTTCGGGAAACTCCTGCCAACTGCCCAGCCTTTATAGGGTATCCGGCTCAATCAACCCATAGCCGCCATCCTTGCGGCGGTAAACGACGTTGATCTGATTGGTCACCGCATTGAGGAACACGTAGAACTGATGGCCCAGCAGATTCATCTGCAAAATGGCCTCATCCACATCCTGCGGCTTGTTCAGAGGAATCTTTTTTGTGCGCACCACATCGAAATCCAGCTCCTCTGAAACCGGCTCCATATCCGTATACGCATCAAACGCGCCGGAACGCAGCCTCTTTTCCACCCGGGTTTTGTTTTTGCGGATCTGTCGTACCAGAGAATCAACGCAACCGTCCAGCGCATCCTCCATATCCTCCGCCCGCTCTTCCGCACGGAAAATCATGCCGCCATGCGCGACGGTGATCTCCACAATCTTGGCGGATTTCTCCACAGTGGCGGTGATTTTGGCCTCCGCCTCCTCGCCGAAAAAGCGCTCGATCTTCGCAAGCTTCTTTTCCGCACGTGTTTTGAAGGATTCTCTTGGCGTGCATTTGCGTCCGGTAATGGTTATTTTCATAACGACATCCCCTTCTTCTATATTGAATCCCTGAAGCAAAGCGGTGCTACCGCCACTCCAAAGGGACCTACGAATAAGAATGCCCTCCTCTGATTCTCATTATAGCACATATGTACAGAATAGCAAAGGGTTTATAGAATTTTTTTGAGATGTCTTGTAACATGGCAACCAATATTAACCGCAACCGGTAAGCCCGCAATGTGGGTTGCGTACGCCTCCACGTTGACCGCGAGCGCGGTCGTTTTACCGCCGAAACCCTGCGGGCCGATGCCGAGGCCGTTTACGCGCTCCATCAGCTCTTGCTCAAGCTGGGCGTAATAGGGCTCCGGATTCCGCTGAGAAACCGGGCGGCACAGCGCCTTTTTGGCGAGCAGGGCGCACGATTCAAAATCGCCGCCGATCCCGACGCCCACTACCATCGGCGGGCAAGGGTTACCGCCCGCCTTGCGCACCGTGTCTACGACAAATTCGACCACACCCGCCCTGCCGGCAGCCGGGGTCAGCATTTGCAGACAGCTCATATTTTCACTGCCAAAGCCCTTGGGCGCAACGGTCAGGCTTACCCGGTCGCCTGGCACGATACGCGTGTGCAGCACAGCAGGCGTGTTGTCGCCAGTGTTGATACGCTCTAACGGGTCGGCCACGACTGAACAGCGCAGCAGCCCTTCTGTATAGCCCCGGCGCACGCCTTCGTTGACCGCCTCCTCAAACGCCCCGCCGGTGAAGTGCACCTCCTGGCCGATCTCCGCGAATACAACCGCCATGCCGGTATCCTGACAGACGGGGATATCCAGCTCCCGCGCGGCATCAAGATTATCGAGCAAATCCTGCATGATGCCCTTCGGCAGCGCTTGTTCCTCACAGCCCGCGCAGGAGGAGATGCACTGCGTCAAATCTTCTGGCAGCCGCTTATTCGCCTTGATGCACAGTTCACGCACCGCCTGTGTTACTTCAGAAACATCCATTTCCCGCATAAAACAATCATTCCTTTCTGATGGCCAGGGATTTTCCGGCTTACATTGCCTGATGTAAAATTTCTCCTCCGCCCACGACCAAAGCCGGTTTCGCGGCAATGGTCAGGGGATCGCAGGGGAACAGGGAGAAATCCGCATCCTTGCCCGGCTCGATGGAGCCCACGCGGCCGGAGATGCCGCAGATCTCGGCTGGAGTGAGCGTGATGGCGCGCAGCGCCGCCTCATAGGGCAGCCCCTCCCGCACGGCAAGCCCCGCGCAGATGGGCAGATACTGAATTGGGATCACTGGGTGATCCGTGATGATCGAAATGCGCACGCCCGCCTTTTGCAGAATGCCGGGCGTGGCCGGGGTGAGCTCGTGCAGCTCCGGCTTGCAGCGCTCGGAGATCAGCGGCCCGCTCATGGCGGCCACATGGCGCTTGGCGAGCGCCTCCGCAATTTTGTGCCCCTGCGTGCAGTGGACGACTGCGTAATTCAGGCCGAATTCCTCTGCAATGCGCATTGCGGTACAGATATCGTCCGCGCGGTGCGCGTGGATATGGACGGGAAGTCCCTTTGTAAACAGCGGCTCCAATGCTTCGAGCTTTGCATCGAATTCCCAGAGCTCGCCCTCCGTTTGGGCGCGCTTCTTTTTTTCGATATATTCCCGCGTTTTGGCGAGCTGCTCACGGATGATGGCAGCGGTGGCCATGCGCGTGGTGGGCGCTTCATTCTTTTCATGATAGACGGATTTCGGGTTTTCACCGAGCGCAAATTTCATAGCGACAGGCGCTTTGATGACCATATCGTCGATGAAGCGGCCATAGGTTTTCATCGCGATAAGCTGCCCGCCAATGGGGTTGGCGCTCCCCGGGCCGGTGACAACACTCGTCACACCCGCGCGCGCAGCCTCTTCAAAGCAATAATCGAGGGGATTAACCGCGTCGAGCGCGCGCAGCTGCGGGGTGCAGGGGTCAGTTTGCTCGTTAATATCATCGCCCTCAAAGCCGAGAGAATCCTCGCAGATGCCAATGTGCGTGTGCGAATCGATAAATCCGGGCAAAAGCCGGGCGCCTCGCGCGTCGATCACCTCGCCTGCCGAAAGCTTTGGGAGCTCCTCCATCGGGCCTACGGCGACAATTTGATCCTTTAGGGTATCCACAAACCCATCCTCGATGATCGGGCCGGAGATGGTATAAATTTTTGCATGAATAATACGCATTGTTTTTTTCCTTTCCAAAACAAACTGAAACGGCTAGAGCGAAAAACTCTCCGGCAGAAGCTGCGAAAGCGTAAATTCCCGTCGTTCTCCATCCGCCCTGCCGAGCAGGATGCGAAAATCATCCGCGCAGAATTCTCGCATGACCTGGCGGCAAACACCGCAGGGCGGGCAAAAGCCGGAATCGAGCCCCTTCTCCCCGCCAACGACCGCGATGGCTGTAAACGCCCGCTCGCCCTCGCTGACCGCCTTCGCGAAGGCGGTGCGCTCCGCGCAAATGGTGGGCGAATAGGAGGCGTTTTCGAGATTGCAGCCGAGATAGACGCGCCCGCTCGCCGCCAGCAACGCAGCGCCGACCTGAAAGCCGGAATAGGGCGCATAGGCGCGCGCCATCGCCTGCCGCGCAAGGGAGATAAGCTCTGTATCCGTCATAGAATGATCCTTCCCTTCCATCCGGTTGGACGTTTCTGAAATTTCCTCACGCTTTGGGGAGCAGCCCCGCAAAGCTCTCGCCCGCAATCGGGCCGTTCGCGCCCAAGAGCTCCATCGCCGTTTTGCCGATATCCGCAAAGCTCTCCCGCGTGCCCAGCGGCACAGGGGCGATTTTTTCCCCATAGACGAGCAGCGGGGTATATTCCCGCGAATGATCGGTGCTCGGCGTTGCCGGGTCACAGCCGTGGTCGGCGGTAATCATGAGCACATCATCCGCCCCCAAATGCGGCAGCAAACCGGCCAGCCAGCCGTCAAAGGCAGCAATGGCCGCGGCATAGCCCTCCACATCGTTGCGGTGGCCATACAGCATATCAAAATCAACGAGATTGACAAAGCAAAGGCCTCGAAAATCCTCGTTTACCAGCCGCCTTGTTTGCGCCATGCCATCCGCGTTGCCCTTGGTTGGGATCGCGCGGGAGATGCCGCGCCCGGCAAAAATATCGCTGATTTTCCCCACGGCGACCGTCCCCCGGCCCTGCTCCCGCAGCAGATCGAGCATCGTAACGCCCGGCGGCTCCAGAGAAAAATCGTGCCGGTTCGCGGTGCGCGTGAAGTGCGGATACACGCCGGTAAAGGGGCGGGCGATCACGCGGCCCACCGCATGTTTGCCCGTGAGGATCGCGCGCGCCTTACGGCAGATTTCATAGAGCTCTTCCGGCGGAACGAGCGATTCATGCGCCGCGATTTGAAAGACGCTGTCCGCCGAGGTGTAGACGATCAGCTTGCCCGTTTCCAAGTGCGCCCGGCCATAGTCCAGGATGACCTGTGTGCCGGAATAGGGGCGGTTGCAGAGCACGCCGCGCCCGGTTGCCTGTGTGAAAGCATCGAGCACCTCCTCGGGAAAACCCTCCGGATAGGTTGGCAAAGGCTGATCGGAAATCAGGCCCGCGATCTCCCAATGCCCAGTTGTTGTATCCTTGCCCTTGGAGCGCTCTGCGCAGCGGCCATAGGCGGCAAGCGGCGCTTTTACGCCATTTCGGCAAGAAACGCCTTCGGTGTTGAAAAGCCCCAGCCTTTGCAGCGTATCCGCCCGGAATGCGGGAGAGCGTGAAATGCTTCGAAGCGTGTTGCTGCCCGCATCGCCATAGGCCGCAGCATCCGGTAGTTCACCGATGCCGAAGCTGTCGAGCACAATGAGAAAAATCCGCTTGCATGAGAGAGAGGGCGCCATAATTGTTCCTCCATTTGATACCCCTGGTGGGCAAAGGGTAAGCTAAATATAGTATACACTGCACCATTCCCGCTTGCAAGCGCCCTGTGAGACGAATGCGAAAAGCGGATCAAAAAGCGCTTTTTCCTTGTCAAATTGCACCAAATGCGTTAAGATAAAGAGAACTTATTTTAGCATGATAAACGGGGAAAGAAGGTTTTATGCAATGTCGAAAGAAAAAAAAGCTGTGATTATCATTGTAGCCATCGTCGTTGTGCTGGCAGTGGCTGCGGGGATCATCCTGATGCCGCGCCACGGGAAAACGGTGGCGGACACCTGGTCGCCCTATGATACATACGGCGGGCAAAAATGGATTCGCACAATCGAAAAGCAGCCGGGCAAGGATTTTAAAATTTTGCAGATCACCGATACGCAGCTCTACATGCTGCCGGGTGACAACAAAAAAGCGCTGGAATTGACGAAAGAGCTTGTCACACAGGAAAAGCCAGACCTTGTGGTGCTCACGGGCGATAACGTATCCGCCCTGTTTACCGACTGGCTGCTCGATGATGTGATCGACTGCATGGAAAGCCTCGGCGTGCCGTGGGCGCCTGTTTACGGCAACCACGACGGCGAGGGCAAAGCCGACCTCAAATGGCAGGGCGAGCAGTTCATGGAGGCGGAGCACTGCCTCTATCAGCCCGGGCCGAGCAACCTCACAGGCGAGGGAAACTACATCATCAACGTGACGGAAAACGGCAAGGTCGTCCAATCCCTGATCCTGATGGATTCCGGCAATCACGATACCTACGGCGACGGCTCCGGGGAAGAGACCTCCGCCTATGCCTATATCCACTACGATCAGATTGAATGGTACAAATGGGCCATCCGCAACGTGAGCGCGCAGCAATACGGCAGCTTTGACCCTGCCAGCGGCAAGGTGGTAGAATCCATGGCCTTCTTCCACATTGCACTGCCGGAGATGAAGGAGGCGCTCGCGCCCTACCTCGATGAAAACGGCCTGGGCGAGGTGCCCGCACAGCTTGGCTTTGGCGCGATTCGCGAGGGCATTGCCTGCCCGCCGCTCAACTCCGGCTTATTTGACGCGATGAAGGAGCTTGGCAGCACCAAGAATATATTTTTCGGCCACGACCACGCAAACGACGCCTCCGTTGTATATGAAGGCATCCGCATGACCTACGGGGTGAAAACCGGCCCCAGCCCGAAGCCATGGAACGACGCGGTTGCCTACGGCGGCACGCGGATCACGCTGAAGGATGCGGATCATTCCGTGCTGGTGGAGCATATTTACAAGGGCGGCCCGGAGAAATAGCGTTCTCTCTCTCCCGTTGCTCTCCTTTCTCCTCCCCAAACAGCAGATCATCCGCCCGGATGGAAAACAGCTGCACCATACGCATCAAAGCGGCTGTATCGGGCAATTCCACATCGCGCTCCCACCGGCTTACCGCCGCCTCATCGCAAGACAGGGCGGCGGCAAGCTGTTTTTTTGTGAGCGCATGCTGCATCCGCAGCCTCTGAACCCGCCCGCCGATCGTGTGGCCCTCATGGCTGGAAGCGGCAAGCACCTGAGAGGCCTGCGAAACCATCTGCAAATAATCAGATTCCTCCTTTTCCCGCTCCAGGGCCAGAACGGCATATTTCAGGCGGCTGTCAATCACCTCCTGCGCGCGGCGCAGCGTGCGGGAAACCGTGGAGCGGCTCCGCCCCGTTTCCCGCGCGATTTGAGCGGGCTTTTCCCCTTCCAGCCAGCAGCGTTCCAGCAGCTGCCGCTGCGAGGGGCTCAGCTCCTCCTGAATGATCTGCTCCAACGCCCGCGCCAGCCTGCAAACTGTTTGCCTGTGGCGCTCTTCCTCTGCGGAGAGAAACGCCTGCCCGGCCCAGCTTTGATAAGCGAGATGATCCCACCCCTTTTGTGAACAGGCAGCCGACCGCCTACCATGTTGCTTCATAAAATCAAACCCTTCTCTATTTTTCCCATTCCGACGAATTATTGTTTCGGCAAGAAATAGAACAAATGTTCTTTCACTGATTCTTATTATAGATCAATTGTTACAATTTGTCAATCTTATCAAAAATCAAATTGTTCTTCCGTTAAAATTCTGAAAAGAGAAGGCCCGGATCTCCTCAACTCCATTGCGGCCGTCGTTTAAAAAATACGCCGCAGGATACGAAATGCATCCTGCGGCGTATTTTTTCATTCGGTGCCTGTTTAATGGATCAGCAGATCCGTATAGATCATGCAATGGTCAGAAGGAATACGGCCGTCCACCAGATCAGTCACCACGCGGTAGACCTTGGGCGTGACGGTATCCTTAGTGACGAAGAGGTAGTCAATCGGGCTTTTGCCCGCCAGCCCTTCCATATCAAAACCGTTGAAGGTGCCCATGCTCATGGTATCCGGCGCGAGATATTTGCTGTCGCCCAGCACGGCGGTCATCCCACGGTAGACCTCGGAGCCCTCCGACACATTGAAATCCCCTGTGCAAACCGTGGGCAGGTTCAGCTCCGCGATCTTATCCAAAATGAGCTGCACGCTGTTGAAACGCGCCTGTGCGCCGACGTGATCGAGGTGCGTGTTGAAATGCGCATAGCTCTCCCCTGTCTCCTTATTGCGGAGCACCGCCCAGGTGCATATGCGATTCAACTGTGCATCCCAGCCCTTAGAGGGCTTTTGCGGCGTTTCGGAGAGCCAGAAGCTGCCGGAATCAACAAGATCATATTTCTCCTTCAGGTAGAAAATCGGCGTAAATTCATCAAACACATAACCATCTCTGCCAATGCCCACATAGGCATAGGCGGGCAGCGCTGTTTGAAGGGCGACCAGCCAGCCGGGGTGCGCCTCCTGCAAGCCAATGGAATCGGGCGCATATTTTTTGATCGTTTCAGCAACCGCGCGGATGCGGAAAAGGAAGAAATTTTCGCCCTCCCCCGCCGTTTGCACATTAAAGCTGGCGGCGCGCACCGCACCGGGGTAAATCTCCACCTGCGCCGCAGGCGGATCATCCGGGATCTCTGGGAGGACGCCATCCGGGATTTTGACAAGCCCTCCCGTCATAATTGAGAGCAGCGTGCCAAGAGACAGAACCAGAGCGACAACCTTATTCATCATGAGCTTCAGCAATGCCTGCATGACTGTTTACCATCCTTTCTTCCCCTCGGTTGTGTGATTAGGCTTTATTTCATCACCACATCCGCATAGATCGCATAGTGATCTGATGCAAAGCGACAATTGACGCGATGATTCAACACACGGTAAACCTGCGGGGCGACCGTGGCTTTGGTGACAAAAATATAATCAATCGGGCTTTTTTTGCTCATAAAGATGGGGAAATAATCGTGATACGTGCCGCTCGCCATCGTATCCGGCGCGAGATATTTGCTATCTCCAATCGGGCCGTCATTCATCAGGTTATAAACCGTGCTGCCCTCATTCACATTGAAATCGCCTGTGCAGACCACCGGCACACCAAAGGAGAGAATCTTTTCGCGCACCAGCTTCGCGCCGTTTACGCGCGCTTCCTCGCTGGCATTATCAAGATGCGTGTTCACATGCGCATAGGTGAAGCCTGTGGCTTTTTCCCGCAGAACAACCCAGGTGCACAGGCGGTTGCAGCCGCCATTCCAGCCAAGGGAGGGGATATCCGGCGTTTCAGAGAGCCAGAAGGTGCCGGAATCGACCAGGTCATATTTATCCTTGCGGTAAAAAACAGGGTTAAACTCGCCTGCCTCCTGCCCATCATCGCGGCCCACGCCAACCCAGCCGTATTCCGGCAGGCCTTCGGTGAGATCCTCCATCCAATCCTTCAGCGCCTCCTGCAGGCCGAAGGAATCGGGCTTTGCATCCCGCAGGGTTTGGATGACCAGCGGGGCGCGGCGCTTCTCAGAACGCAGGCCATCCCCGCCATAGCGGACGTTAAAGGATAAAATGCGCACCTGGCCTTCCGCCACTTGAGGCACCTCCACATTCGGCGGGAACAAAAAGCCGCACAGGGCCGTGACCGCCGCTATAATTAGGGATAACACTTTGCTGATGAATGCCATTTTCGCTTCCCCTTCCATTGTAATCGCCAATCCAAACAAAAAAGATTGGCAGCTTGCCTGTATCTTAGCACAATCCTCCCAAAAAAACAATGAGCATGCGGTAAAAAATACCGCATGCTCACAAGAAAAAAAGGGGACGGCGGGGGCGGCAGCCGTTACTCAACCACCCCGCCAACGAAAAGAGGTGTAGATATGGGCTATCCAGGAGTGAGAATTTATATACATCCGATCCTCTTTGTAGCCAGCGGGAGCCGAAAAAACGCAGAGAACGCTTTTTCGCCGTTACGCTCCCGCCGGCACAGCAAACTGGGAGAGGAGTGTGAAAACCCAGCCGCCTTCAGAGGATCGGAGGTATAACAAAAAAATAGGGGAAAACCGAAACGCTTAGGAGATGGCAACCATCGGGGTGGTATAGGTATAGGTTTGATACACCAGCAGCTTATAAGCGCGCACCGTGTAGGTGGCCTCATAGTAGCCATCCGGCAAAGATGGGGTTGTGTAGCTATAGTTCAACGGATAGCCAGAGCCTTGCAGGTTGCTGTTGGTATCCTCATTGGCATACACATACCAATCGTTGGCCCCGCCCCCAATCGGGCAGCGGCGAAGCTCCACCCAAACCTTGATGTTGGTCACGGCAGTACTGGCGCGATCCGTCCTAAAATACAGCTTCAGCTGCTTCGTGCCGGTCCGGTCAAGGCCATAAGTCGGCGTTGTGATATACATAGAACGGCTCAGGTCTTCCTGATATTCCGGCCCTTCCTCCTGCACTGCGCCGGCCGTCATGCCCAGGGGCAGAAGCAGCAGCATGCAGCACAGCAGGATGGAGAGCCACCGTTTTACGGATTTTGCATATGTTTTCATCTTCAAACTTCCTCCGTTTTTTGTGATAGAGGGGTGCTTTTTAAAAACCCCCTCACTCTATATAACGAAAAAAAATCGAAAATGTTGCACTTGATTGACAAAAAATTTTAGTTTTGCTGCAATTTCGTCGATTGTGCTATTTTTATGAGCTCTTCTTTGGGCAAATTGTCCACAAAAACGCGGAATATATAAGGGCCCTTCATCCACATCAAACCCGCGCGATTCTCCTGGTTCTTTATCTTGATGTAAAGGCATTTGCCGAGGCCCTCCACTTCAATCTCCTCCAGCGTCTCATCTTCCAAGTAAAAAATCTGGGTACCACGCGGATAGCGTTGGCTGAAGGTGATATAGCTGCCTCCCCAAAACAGGAAGTAATCATCCTTGCGATAGCAGTAATATTCCTCACCATCGCTCTGATGGGTTTCCACCGCGTAATCCGACGGGATATAGGTGGGCGCGTATCGCTCCGGGAGCAGGTAGGTGCCATCCGGCTGCTCAAGATAAGGGTTTGTATTTTCCACCAGAAATCCATCCGGCGTGGTGGGCGTTTCGATCACCCCAAGGTAGTTATCCATATCAATCTCAATCCCGGCAAAATCCTGCTTCGAATTCAGGTTGGAGAACACGCTGGTCATGGCCACCACTGCGAGCAGCGCCGCCACAATGCCAACGCGTAGCACACGCTTGCCAGGTTTGCCATGCAGCACCTTCACCCCGGCTGGGCGGCCCTTGGCACGAAGGATTTGCCGTTTGCGCTTTTCATACGCTTTGGTAAAGGTAACGCCAGCGAGCTCCTCCGCATTGGGCAGGTTGCTGCTCTCCTCCTGCGCATAGCGCTGCAGGGCGGAGCAGAGAACCCGGTCATTTTCTTCCCTATGTTGATTCGTCACAGAGAACGCCTCCTCTCCATGGGCAAAAGCAACAGCAGCCAGTTTCTATGATCTTGATGGCCTGTCCCATAAACCCTTACACTCTATATAACGTAAAAAAATCCAAAATGTTGCACTTCACCATCAATATTTAATAAAATGTTTATTGTTATATCTTAATCAGAATAATATAGCGTTTTTATACGTCAAAAATAATTAAATGTTGTAAATTTATCTCAATTCAGATAAAAAAACAATCAGCCGGAAGAAACGGTAAAATTTCTTCCGGCCTGCATAAAAATGGGATTTTGTTTTTCACGCCGACCAAACTTGTTCTGCCCGCTTTGCAGCGCCCTGTTCCGGCATGATACATCCAAACTTCCGCTTCAAACAGCGCTTTCCCCCAGGGCGAAGCACGGCTTATCCTTCCGGATTGGTCATAAACAAAACGCCGAGCGTATTCGGCCCACAGTGGGCGGAGATGGTGCAGCCCGCGCGGGTGATAAAAATCTCCTGAAAACCTGCAAGCTTCTCCACGGTTTTCTTCACCATCTCGATGCGCTCGGGCGACATGCCCGAATGCGTGATGAAAACGCGGTCGAGCTTTAAATCTTTTCTGCCTGCAAGCTGATCGGTGGTATATTGCACGAGGGCCTTATCGAGCGTGCCGCGGTATTTTTTGCCCACGCCCATCGCGCCGTTGTGCGCCGGGTCCACCATAATGCAGGGCTTGAGCTTTAACAGGTTTGCGCCGAGCATCGCCACGGCGGAGCACCGGCCGCCCGCATGCAGGAATTCCAGCGTATCCAGCACAAAGCTCGCATGGGCATAGGGGCGCAGGGCGTTTACCTCCTGCTGAACCTGCCGCCCATCCATCCCCTGTGCGATGCGCTCGGCAGCCTCAATCACGAGCAGGCCCATGCCGGTGGAGAGGTTGCAGCTGTCAACCGGGTAAACATTGCCCAGCTCTTCGGCAGCGATGCAGCAATTCTGATAGGCGGAGGAAAGGTTGGAGCCCAGGTTGATATGCACCACCTGGTAGCCATCCTCCACCCACTGGCGAAAGTATTCTACATACTCCCCCGGTGTGATCGCGCTCGTTTTGGGCAGCTGCTTGCGCTGCCACCAGGCCTCATACAGTGCATCCGGGGAAATCTCCCCATCCGCATACTGCCGGCCCTCCAACAGAATATGGAGCGGATACATGTGAACCTGATAGCGCTCAATAAGCGCCGCGCTCAAATCGCAGGTGCTATCCGCGCTTAAAATTACCTTTTGCGGCATTCGTCGTTCCCGCCTTTCAATACATGTGTTGAATCTAGCAAATACAGCCGATAAAGACTGATTGTTTTGTATATTCTAGCATATTGCACCGGCCGTATGATTCTAATACTCCATATTGAGGCGCTGCTTTGCCGAAGGGCGCTCTGTTCAGCCTTTCGCCCCGCCGCAGTGGAGCCGAATGGCATCCCGCAGGAACACAGCCAGCCCCTTTGCATAGCGGTCAATCTGGCGGGTGAAGCGCTCATCCGCCACATACATCTCGCCAAGGCCGGCGAGGATTTCATCCGTGCAATCGTAAAAATAGCGAGTGATCAGCGCTTGCCACTGCCCCACCAGCGCCTGCGCGCGGGGCGAAGCGGGCCCCTCCTCCATGCAGGAGGCAAGGCCGCCATATACCGCCTGCATCTCCGCATGGATCCTTTCCCAATCCGCAGTGGTGTATGCGCCCGTTTTTTTGGCGCTCTGCGCATAGGCGGGCGAATCGCCCCAGCGCGCCTTCGCCTCTTCGGCATACTGCTCCTGCGCCCTGCGAATTTCAGAGGCGTCAAAAGGCTTAAAATCCATGGTAATATCCCCTTTCAAAATATGATCCACAAGCCCGATCAAGCGCTCGAGACGCTCCCGCTTCATTGCGAGCAGCTCCCGATGGCGCTCCATCGCCCTGCGGCTGTTAAAGGAAGGGCTTTCCAGAATCCGCCGGATCTCATCGAGGGGAAATTCAAGCTCCCGGAAAAAGAGGATCTGCTGCAGCCGCGCAAGGCAGGCTTCATCATAGAGGCGGTAGCCCCCTTCGCTTGTGCCGCTTGGGCGCAGCAGGCCGATCTCATCATAATAATGCAGTGTGCGCACACTGACGCCCGTCAGACGGGCGGTTTCCCCAACGGTGAGCGGTTTCATCCGTGGTCATTCCCTTCCGAGGGGCTGGGCCGCTGCTACGCGCCCAGCCCCTGATTTGGCGGGTTTTGTTGCCCGCTGTCATAAGCATAGCCCATCACGCGGCGTCAGGGTCAAGCGATTTTAAAAAAAACAGAGCACTTTTCTCCATCATGCCTAAAATGACTTGTCATATACCTGTGCTTTGATATAATAAGGAGAGAAAAGCGATATCGTAAAAACAAGGATTTTGTGATATTCCGTTATCATATGGATTAGGAAAAATGGGAAGCGGGGCAGGCTCCCGCACGGAAAGGACTGGCTATATGCTTGGTACTGGAAAGGATTGGTTATGGTGAAAGAGGAGAAAAGCAAGCTGTTACAGGCCCTGGAGGCAAAGGTGAAGGAGCTCTCCTGCGGGGGGATGTGCATTGCTTATTCCGGCGACGACGGCGGCACCCTGCTGCTCAAGCTCGCGGCGGATACGAAGGCGCGCATTCTGGCCGTCACCTTCCGCTCCCCCCTCGCCCCGGCGGAGGAGGCGGAGGCCGCGCAGGAGCGTGCAAGGGCATTTGGCGCGGAATGCCACCTCCTGCCAGTGGATTTATTACGGGACCCGCGCATTGCGTCGAACTCTCCCAGCCGCTGCTTTTATTGCAGGCGGACACAATATGAGGCGCTCTCCGCCTTCGCGGTCAACCGGGGCATCTTCTGCATCTGCGACGGCACCTGTGCGGATGCCGAGGGCGAAGAGCAGGAAGATAAGCTCCGCGCCCTGCGGGAGCTTGGCGTGCGCAGCCCACTAAAAGAGTGCGGCGTTACACGCGCCCAGGCGCGCGCATTGCTGCGGGAGCTCGGCGTTGCGCCGGGGGCTGTGCTTTCCCCCTGCCTTGCCAAACGCCTCCCCTTTGACACGCCGCTGGAAAAGGCGGAGCTCAAGCTCATTGAAGATGGGGAACGGCTGCTGCGCGGCCTGCGGCTGGATGGCTGCTACCTCTACCTGCACGGTGGGCTTGCGCGCATTGCCGCGCGGCGGGAGCAGGCTGCCAGCGTGCTGGCAGCCGCGCAGGATTGTGTAAACGGGCTGACAGCGCTCGGTTTTTCCCAGGTGACGCTTGATCTGACGCCGCTGCCGGGCCTGGAAGAAGCGCCGCAAGAGCAGCCTGCTCATGAGCAGGCAGAGGAAGTTCCGGTGGAAGAGCCAGCCTAACCAAACCTATGGCTGTATGATATGTCAGCCTCTGTGCTGGATCGAAAAAGAATTGGCGGGCCGCGATATGCGGCCCGCACAGCTTGTCGAAAAAGGTATATCGATTTGTTAAAATGACCAAAGATGATTCAGAAAAAGTTTACTGAGAAAAACTCTATGTAATATTTGTGATTATGAATTACTTTGATCACGACAAAAAGCGGAGCATGCGCTCAGGCCGCGCGGGCCCACGCCTTTTCCCGTTGGAAAAGGGTGCAAAAGAACTTTTTGAAGCACGGCACTTCGGCAGCAGGAAGTGATGATACACGATTGAACCCGTTCGGCGAGACGCCAAAAAACTCGCCGCCTCACGGCGCTCAAACAATTTTGGCGCTCGTTTGACCGCTACGCGGTCAAAGCCCCTCACGAGCCACGCCGTCAGATGCTGCAAATGCTGCCTTGGCCTTCCACCAGCGTTCTGCGCTGCATTTATTAGATACTGGTTACGCAGGTGATTCGCAACAAGGTTTTTGTGCACTTTTTTCTTCCATTTGGCTTTTTCGACAAGCTGAGCGGGCCGCGATATGCGGCCCGCATTTTTGCGTCTATGGGGGATTCTGGCCGCCCCATCCGCCGTTACCGGCTTCGCGGTAGTTCCAACGCGATTTTCACCACGCCCTCCGCCTTCGCCTCAAAGAGCGCATAGGCCTCCATGGCGCGCTCCAAGGGGAAGCGATGCGTAATCAACGGTGTGAGGTCAAGCGCGCCCGACTGGATGAGCTCCAAAATCCGCCCGCAGTCATTTGCATCCACGCCGCCCGTTTTGAAGGTCAGGTTCTTGCCATACATCTCCGGAAGCGGGAGGCTCTGCGGCCGCTCATAGAGCGCGATCACACAAACCGTCCCATTCGGCCGGGCCGCCTGCCACGCGGTTTGAAAAGTGCCCTCCCCGCCTGCCGCTTCCATCACCACATCCGCCCCGCGCCCCTGCGTCAGGCCGCGGGTGAATGCCGCAATATCCTCCTGCATCGGGTTGACCGTTTGATCCGCAATCCCCATGCGCCGCGCCAGGGCAAGCCGCTCTTCGGAGAGATCCGCGGCAATGATACGGGCCGGGCGGTACAGCCGGGCACAGGCCATGGTGCAAAGGCCGGTCGGCCCGGCGCCGAGCACCAGCACGGTATCCCCCTGCTGAATTTCCCCGATCTGCGCGCCCCAATACCCGGTTGCCAAAATATCGCCGGTAAAAAGCGCCTGTTCATCCGTGACACCCGCCGGGATATGGTTGAGCCCATGTTCCGCAAATGGAACGCGGACATACTCCGCCTGGCCGCCGTCTATCCGGCAGCCGAGCGCCCAGCCCCCGTGCACATGTGTACAGTTATTGACAAAGCCGCGCTTGCAGAAAAAGCACTCCCCACAGAAGGTTTCCACATTGACCGCCACGCGGTCGCCTGGGCGGAAGCCGCGCACGGCCTCCCCCATCTGTTCCACCACGCCCACCAGCTCGTGGCCCACGATCACGCCGGGCTTTGCGCGCGGCACGCTGCCGTGTTTGATGTGCAGGTCGCTCGAACAGATGGAGGAGAGCGTCACGCGGACGATGGCGTCCCCCGCCTCCTGAATTTCAGGCACTGGCCGATGCTCCAATGTAAACAGGCCGTTCTCCCGGTAGACGACCGCCTGCATCATGTGATCTTTCACTTGTAACCGCCCCTTTTCTGTTTGACTCTATTATAGCGGAGAGGGGGCGGTTTGTCATGCACCTGCAAAGCGAGAGCCTTATGGCTCGAATGGAACCAATCATGGATATTGTATTTTCTTTCAATATATGTGGTAATAGCCAAAATAAAACTATATTTATTGTTTATGTATGATATTTAAATATTTACATAATTGTGTTATGATTAAAGTATAATATAGCAAGGGGGGGAGATTCCAATGAACTAATTCGCCAAATATCTCAATCAAATCGAAAGGAGAAAAAACAAATGAAACAGAAACACATCGTCACCAAACAGCTATCCTTCTTGATCGCCATGATCCTAGTATGCCTCCAATTGCTTCCGATAGGAGCCTTCGCACTTGGACAAACACAGCCTCAGGAAGAAATGATGCAAGCACAGGCCGCAAGTACGAAAAAATACCGTTCGCCATTTATCGCCAAAGGATACACATCAGGCGCTTATTATAAACAGTCTGGCTCATGGAGCGCTGGATATCACACAGGGCAAGACTACAATTGCAGCAACGATACACTGGTCGCCCCTGCATCAGGTACAATTCAGCGCAGCAGGTGGGATAATAGCTATGGCAACTACATCGTGATTGCAACCAACGATGGATGGGTCATTTTAATGGCCCATATGGCCTCCACCCCGCTCGTAAAAGAAGGGCAAACGGTCACGGCCGGTCAGCGGGTCGGCACAATGGGAAGTACAGGCAATGTTACAGGAAAGCATCTTCATCTGGAAATAGAAAGTTCAAGCACATGGGCATACAACAAAAATCTACAGGATCCCCGCCAATATATTGATCTGGATAATTACGGCGGCTCCTCTACCGGCGGAAGCGATGTCTATCAAAACGGCTCCACCAAAGAATATGTCTACAGCACATGGAGCTCCTGCAATGCACAGGGCAGTGATTACATCGGGTATATTGATCCCTATGAAACTGCAAATGTCTACGGCTCCTACAACGGCTTATATATTGTTGTTTATAATGCAGGATCCACCAAAAAGGCCGGATTTGTGAAATATTCAGGAGGAAACACCAACCCCTATTGGAATCCTCAAACATATTCAAACGGCTCAACAAAAGAGCCTGTTTACCGGTCTCTGGCAGATGCCCAAAATAAGACAAACTCCATTGGATCTCTTGATCCGTGGGAAACTTGCACCTGTGTTAAAGTGGTTGGAGGCAAACCGGTCGTACTCTATACGGCGGGAAGCACCAAAAAGGTAGGCTTTGTGAATTATATGGGCGGTGTCAGTTAAGGCGCTGAATAATTGCAGGTAATACAAACGCCTATCGGAAGAACGGCGATTCTTCCGATAGGCGCTTCCATGTTCTATTCTGCAAAGGAAGAGGCGGATGATAGACGTTTCCGCCAATGAAACCGCGCAAAGAGGACATTATAAACGACTGTTTCACAAAGCATAATTTTGATAGATATCTTTGGCTTTCTCTAAAATCATCTCCTTAAGCTTCTGCGGCGAGCGCACCACCGCACGGTCGCCATACTGCATCAGCCAGGAGATCAGCCCCTCGCTCACCTTCGCCTCAAATTTTACAAGGAATTTCCCCTCGCCCGCGGTACGCAACAGAGCCGTATCGCCAAAGCGATCCAGAATTTCTTCAATTAACTCCCGCCCGCAGCAAAGCTCCACCGTTTCCGTTTCGCCGGAAAACATATGAAAGAGCTGGTTGACATAATCCGCGGCGTCAAAAAAATCCGTGTAATCCGACACCTCGCGAAAATCCCGCGCGGGCGCATCCAGCGCTTCCGCCCGGTGGATGCGGTCAAGGCGCGCATGCATCAGATTATCGTATTTTGGATTGTTACACACAAGATAATAATGCCCGCCGGACCAGATCAGCGCATAGGGGTTCACGCAGAAATCCTTCTCCTGCAGCTCTACCTTCATCTGGCCAGAGAGCGCGCGCCGCGCATATTGGAACCGGACCTGCCGCCCGGCCTGAATAGCCTGATCCAAAATTTCAATCGTATAATAAATTTCCTCATTGGAGCACTTGACGCGGTGGTCGATATAGACCTGCCCCTCCAACCGGGCGGCCTGCCCGCGGCTCACGAGGCCCTCCAGCTTCTGGACGAGCTGCGCCGTTTTTTTGGGTGTGATAAAGGCGGCAGACTGCACAGCATCCAGCAGCAGCCGCACCTCTGCCGTTTCAAAGGTGCGCGAGGCGAGAAAATAGCCGGATTTGGGTGCGCGGGTATGCAGGATATCGAGGCCGAAGCTTTTGAGCAGCTCGATATCTCCATAAATCGATTTGCGCTGTGCGGCCACGCCGCGTTTTTCGAGCTCTCCACAGAGCTCCTGCGCGGAGAGCGGGTGCTCCTCATCCGTTTGTTCCTGAAAAATCTGAAGAAGATACAGCGGTTTCAGCTTTGCATTTGCACTGCCTGCCAAGTGGGTTCACTCCAATTCCTGATGTCTGATCGCGGCGGGCCGAAAGCGCCCGCCCTCTCCATGATGCCAAAAGGGGAAAAGGCCAGAAGAGCGGCTCCTTCACCAGCCCCTCAATAGGCCATTTTTTCATTGAGCGCGCGCACGGTATCCTCATCGAGCTTCACGATCGCCCGATCATAGGTCATCATGCCGTTCACCTCATTCTCCACATCGCTGACCTGCGTATAGATCGTGGCGCTTAACCCCTTGGGGATCAAGGGGAGAATCTGCTTTTCCAGCAGGCGGCGGTAAGCATTCGTCAGCTTCTTCTCATCCGCAAACATGCGGTAGCCAAAGCATTTTTGGCGATCCCACACATGGCCGTCGATAATCCGGCTGTAGCCGCCGAACTCCGTCAGCGCAAAGGGGCGGTCATCCAGCTTCGGCAGCCGGACGGGCAGAATATATTTATGCATGCTATTGAGCTCTCCCCCGCCCTGGTCATACCAGCCGCTCGCGTGATCGACGATACGGCTTGGATCGCGCTGCTTCACCGCTTCGCCGATCTCTTTCGCGTCAAACTGGCCCCAGCCCTCGTTGAAGGGCACCCAGCAGTAAATTGATGGGAAGCCCTCCAGCGCGTCGATCATCTCAAACAGCTCGCGGCGGTAATCCTCCCGCGCCTGCTGCTCGCCGCGGCTGAAGCGTTTATAATCATCATCCTTCACTTTGATCCCGAGATTCGGCAGCACGCCCGCCGTCCAATCGCCGATATAGGCGCCACCGCTGACCATATCCTGCCAGACGAGCATACCGAGCCGGTCGCAGTGATAATACCAGCGCGCAGGCTCCACTTTGATGTGCTTGCGCAGCATATTGAAGCCGAGCCGCTTTGCAACCTCAATATCATAAACCATCGCCTCGTCCGTAGGCGGGGTGAGCAGGCTCTCGCACCAATAGCCCTGATCGAGCAGGCCGCGCTGGAAGTAGGGCCGGTTGTTGAGCATCAGGCGCGGCAGGCCCTTTTCATCGCGGCCGATGCTGCATTTGCGCATGCCCACATAGGTGCGCACGGTGTCGTGCAGCCTGCCCCCGGTGGAAAGCTCCAATTGGAGATCATATAAAAACGGGGATTCCGGGCTCCAAAGCTTTGCATCCGGCAGCTCAATTTCCTCGCTGGTGGAGATTTCCCGGGCAATGATCTCCTTCCCCTCATCAAAAACGCGGAGCTTTAGCTGATAGCCCTCGTCGCAGTAGAGCTTGGTATTGAGCGTAAACAGCCCGCGGTCAATATCCGGCACGGCCTTTGCTTCGCGGATATAGCATTTATCCACCGCTTCGAGCCAGACCGTCTGCCAGATGCCGGAGGTGGCGGTATACCAGAAGCCGTGGGTTTTGAGCACCTGCTTACCGCGCTGTTGCCAGCCTTCATCCGTCGGGTCATATACGCAGACGATAAGCTCATTGTTATGTGCATTGATATAGCCCGTAATTTCAAAACTAAAAGGGCAATAGCCGCCGGTATGGGTGCCGACGAGCTTGCCATTGACCCACACCTTGCACTGCCAATCTACCGCGCCAAAGTGCAAAATGACCTTTTTGCCGTAAAAGGCCTCACTGAGCTCAAACGTACGGCGATACCAAAGCAGCTCATCCGGCTTTAGCGCCCGCTCCACGCCGGAAAGCGCGCTTTCTATGCAGAATGGCACGAGAATTTGTCCCTCGAAGCGTTCCGGCTGCTGCGCGCCGCGCGGCGTAACCGCATAGTCATACAGGCCGTTCAAATTCATCCAGCCTTCGCGCACCAGCTGGGGGCGTGGGTATTCGGGCAGGGCGCGGGCCGCGTCCACGTTTGCCGCAAAGCGTGTTTTGATTCGTTCCATGGTGTCCCCTCCATCATATTCATCATGCGCAATGCCGTTTGCAGGCATGGCAATTTGGCTCTGTTCCTAATTTTAATCGGATCTACCGTATTTGTCTATGCATTCCGGCAAAAATGAGATGAAAATTCGAAAAAAGAGATTGCAGAAGGATTCAAAATCTGTTATACTAGCTACCGTTGTTCCGTAATTAATAGATATGCGGGTATGGCGGAATTGGCAGACGCGCAAGATTTAGGATCTTGTATCGCGAGATGTGCAGGTTCGACCCCTGTTACCCGCACCAAAAAGAAAAAGTCGCACTATTGTGTGACTTTTTCTTTTTGGTGTTATTCATTCTTCCGTATTCACTATTCATTCGTTTCTTACGACTTTTTTAAATGAATATTGAAGCCGCTTTGCTGATGAATAGTGAATAATTGCTTTGAATTATAGCTTTGCTACAATAAAATAAAAAGGATTTAAACGATGAAAGAAAATGTGCTAATAGAAAAATCTATAGCATTTGCCTCAAAAATAATTTAGCTTAATCAATATCTAACAAAAGACAAAAAAGAATACATAATATCAAAACAAATTATTCGTAGTGGTACATCTATTGGGGCTAATATAAACGAAGCGAGCTATGGGCAAAGCAAAGCGGACTTTATTTCTAAAATTCATATTGCATTAAAGGAAACTAAGGAAACTGCTGAAACAGAGTATTGGTTAAGACTTCTTTTAATGTCGGATTACTTGAACGAAGACATGGCAAAATCTCTTTTGAATGACTGTATTGAATTAAAGCGTATACTCATCGCTTCAATCAACACGGCAAAAGAGAATAAGTGAGGATTATTGCTGCAACAGGTGATAAATGTTTTGGTGCCTGTAGCAACAATAGATGATGCAATACAATTAGAAATATAAAACAATAAATTTAATGGTGAAACTTCTTTTGAAAATATTAAAAAATCTTTCTGCTATAATAGATACATGCCGGAAATTACCGAGGTGTACGTAAAAACAGAATAGGTTCGACTCCTTCCGCTAAAAACACAAAACCATCCTTTTCCATGAAGCGCGCCTTTCGACACATGAAGTCGCTAAAGCGAATGAAGCAGCCCTTCAGTTATGAAGTGTGCTTCGCACGATAGGACGCGCGCTTCGCTTTATTTCGGCAAAGCCGATACTTCATTAGCGCGCAGAGCGTCTTCATGAACACAATAGGGAGGGCATCATTCTCATGAATGCCGTTAAAAATCACTATGATTGTTTAATTGATGAAAATAATGACCCCGTTCATGATGCAGAACCATTAAAAGAGTATATGAATCAATGGGACGGACAAGTTTTCATTGATGAATTAGAACTTAACAACACTAAAACTGTACTTGAAATCGGCGTCGGTACAGGTAGAATAGCAATAAAAATAATATCAAGATGTAAGCATTTTACCGGCATAGATATTTCTGAAAAAACGATAGAGCGTGCAAAAGAAAACCTATCGTTATTGGAAAACAAAACACTGATTTGCAGTGACTTTTTTGAGTGTGCTTTTAAAAACCGGTTCGATGTTATTTACTCTTCACTTACTTTTTTACACATAAAAGAAAAGCTCAAAGCAATACGGAAAATTGCCGGTTTTTTAACGGACAACGGACGATTTGTAGTATCTATCAGCAAAGACCAATCAAAAGAACTTGACTTTGAAAACCGCAAAGTGCCGCTATATCCGGATAATCCGGAAAAGATGAAATCTTGTTTGGCTGATGCTGACCTTCAATTTGTAAAACAAATAGAAACAGACTTTGCATGGATAATGGTTGCAACCAAGCACACAAAATGAGCATCCCCCACCGCGCGAGTTCAAAACTACTCACCGATTTGCCGAAAATATCTTTTTTATACGCATTAGACAAACCTGCGGTGAGCGATTCGCGCACCGCAGGTTTTTTTTGACCAAACGGGCAGCCCGCGCTGTAGAGGGTCTTTTTCCAGACCTTGCCGCAATAAAGCATTGATGAAAATCGGCTCCTATGCGTGAGAACCAATGGGTGTTTTGTTTGCACTGCCCGGTTGAAATGATTTCCTGCCGTTTCTTCTTTCATCCCCGGTTGAAGTTTGAAGGGTTTCAAACTTCAACCATTTTTCAGCTCTGAAATCCGGATATATTTAAGTTTTCGGAGCGTTTAATCTTTAGAGAAGGCATCCTTTCTCCGAAAATCCATACCGAAAAACATCTGGAAGAAAAAGCGGAAAAATGATATAATGCATCCAAATAGGCAAATGCTCCATGGAGATAGAAGAATCTGAACGGCCACCGTGCGTTACGGCTACAAATTGAAAAAAGAAGAAGGGAAGAAGGCGTTCGGCACGTATTATCAAACGATCTGCCCATCCCCTGTAGGCACCCTGACACTCGCCTGCGACGGAGAGAGCCTGGTTGGCCTGTGGATCGAGGGGCAAAAATATTATGGGGGCGCCATGCCCGAAGCAATGGCACCAAAAGACGATCTCCCGGTGTTCACCGCTGCAAAAAAGTGGCTGGAGCAATATTTTTCCGGGGAAAAGCCCTCTGTTTCGGAGTTGCCGCTGGCGCCCATCGGCAGTGCTTTCCGCCAAAGCGTGTGGGGCATTTTGCGGGAAATCCCCTATGGCGAGGTGCTCACCTATGGCGATATCGCAAAAAAGATGGCTGCAAGGCTGGGAAGGGAACGGATGTCCAGCCAGGCGGTAGGGGGAGCAGTCGGCCATAATCCTATCTCTATCATCATTCCCTGCCATCGGGTGGTAGGCGCTCACGGCAGCCTGACCGGATTCGCCGCCGGCATCCCAACAAAGTTGAAACTGCTGCAAGCAGAGGGCGTAGACACCTCAAAATTTTTTATTCCGCCAAAAGGGACAGCCCTGTAAAACAGGCGGAATTAAGTGCTTTTCCACCTCTATCGCCACAGCGTGCGGAACGGACCGCATCCAAAAATCATTCAAAAAGGAACTGCAGAACCGTATGACAAAGAAGCATTCAATCGCCAAATATGCCTGCTATATGTCCAACGCCTCCATGTCAGCGGTGGCGACAATATCGCCGCTGCTGTTTATCACATTCCATCAACTCTACGGGATCTCCTATACCCTGCTCGGCCTGTTGGTGTTGGTAAACTTCTGCACACAGCTGTGCGTGGATTTGATCTTTTCGTTTTATGCCCACAAATTCAATATTCAAAAAACCGTGCGCGCCATGCCGCTGCTCACCGTAACCGGCCTGATGGTGTATGCCATTTTTCCGGCTTTGATGCCTGCGCGCGCCTACTTATTCCTAGTGGCCGGCACAATTATTTTTTCGGCCTCTGCGGGGCTTGGGGAAGTGCTGATCAGCCCCGTGATCGCTGCACTGCCGTCGGACAACCCGGAGCGTGATATGAGCCGGGCGCACTCCGTTTATGCCTGGGGCGTGGCTGCTGTGGTGCTGCTGAGCACGCTGTATCTTCAGGTGTTTGGGCGGGAAACCTGGTATATTCTCACGCTGCTTTGGGCCATTCTGCCGCTTGCTGCTTTTGTACTTTTTTTATGTTCTGAAATACCGCCTCTTGAAACGCCAAAAAGCGGTGCGTCAAACAGAAGCCCGCTCAAAAATCCGCTGCTGCTTTTATGCGTGACCTGCATCTTTTTGGGCGGCGCTTCCGAAAACACCATGACGCAGTGGTGCTCCGGCTACCTGGAAGCCGCGCTGGGGATTTCAAAAATATGGGGCGATGTGTTCGGCGTTGCCGTGTTTGCGGTGATGCTGGGGCTTGGCAGAACCCTCTATGCGAAATTTGGCAAGCAGATCTCCCGCTTTATGCTGCTCGGATTTATGGGCGCCTTTCTCTGCTATGTCATCGCCGCGCTTTTCCCAAATGCCATTGTGGGCCTGATAGCCTGCGCGTTTACGGGATTTTGCGTATCCATGCTCTGGCCGGGCACTTTGATTTACACAGCGGAGGTAATCCCCCATACCAGCGTGGCAGTTTACGCCTTGCTCGCGGCGGGCGGAGATCTTGGCGGCTCCATTGCGCCGCAGCTTGTGGGGAGCATTACAGACGCTGTTGCAAACAGCCAAAGCTTTGCCGCCATCAACCCCGCTTTATCGCCTGAACAGCTCGGTTTTAAAACCGCGATGCTGACAGCGGCGCTGTTCCCGCTGGCCGGCATGCTCGTTGTGGGCATTATGAAGAAAGTGGAAAAAAAGTGGAAAGACAAATAGGTTGAAAAAGAAGAAGGAGGTGTTGCAAAATGCCTCCCGTACAAACAAACCGAAAAAGACATGGTTTCGGGCGGGGCTCAGCCCGAAATTTGCCTCTGTGAGGCTAAAATGGCTTTTTTGAAGGGACTGTTGCAAAATGCAAAGCATTTTGCAACAGTCCCTTTTTACTGCGCGTTGAACTTTTGCTTCACAGAATTTACTTTATTCTGCTCCGCCTGCTCGGTGGGATACCAGCCCTTCGCCGCCATCTTGTCATACAGGGTATCCTGCATGCACAGGGAGTCGTTCAAAGCGGTGTTGAATGCCTGGTGCACGTTTGACGTGGGGGATTCGATCGTCCCGTGCATATACAGGTCGCAAACGCCTTTCTCCAAAAGGAGGATATCTTCCATCAAGTTCTTATCATCCATATTTATGAGCATTCCTTTCTTGCGCAAACCGCGAATTTGTACGGCTTTAGCGCATCCAAAATTTCAATGGGTGAAATGTGTTTTCGCACTACACTTTATGCCTAAAAAGCACGAATTCCCTTATCAAAGCAAACCGTAAAAGCTCTGGAAAATCTGCTGATGCTTCTGCGCCATCTGCTGCACGCAGGCTTTCAGATCCGCATCCTGAATCTGGTTGGCCGTTTCATTGCATTTTGTTTGAAAATACTTCTCATGCCCCAGCGCATCTTCCAGGTACAATAATTCTTTCGTCGTCATGAATTGCAAACCTCCTAATGATAATTTCAACTTTATTTTGCATGGAGGAGCTTATAATATACATCAGGGAAACAGAAATCCTTTTAGAGATTTTCTCCCAACTTTTTTACAAAAAAATCCTGCTGCAAAACAGGTTGCAGCAGGATGATTCGTTTGTTTTCAATACAGTATAGTTCCGGACCGTTATCACCCGTTTCCCCAATGATCAATAAGCTCACACAGCTTGACCGGCTCTTTGGTGGTGATATTATCCGGCCCGAGCGCGGCAATGCGCGCCATGTCAGCCTTTCGGTCCACCGTCCAGCAGGAGACGAGCAGCCCCTGCTCATGCATCACGCGTACCAGCGTTTCGCTCGCCGCATCATAATGGCAGTTGATGCCGATTGCACCGCAGAGCCGAATCTGATCCGCCGCCTGCCGCCAATAAGCTTCGCTGTCTTTCTGCTTTCTATCCGGCGATAAATTGAGATAATAGGGAATCTCCGGGCATTCCCGCGCTACCGTTTGGCTGGCATCCACCCCAACGCCGGTAAAGAACAGCCGGTCCAAAATGCCTGCCGCCTTACCTAACCGCACGATTTCAGGAAGATGATCCGTCTGCTTGAGATCCAGATTTACCTGAACCCCTTTCTTCTGCGCAATGAGCGCAAAAGCGTCGGCCAGCCGCGGGCTTTTGTCAGAATTCTGCACGGCGTCATGTGAGAGCACCGGCGTGCCATCCGATTGGAAGCGGATATCAAATTCCACGGCGTTTGCGCCGCTCTCCAACGCAGCGCGCAGGGAATCGAGCGAATTCAACTTCGTTCCCAGGCAGCCGGTGTGGGCGGTGATCAAAAAGCCATCCGGCAGGGAAAGCGGCTTTTCCATCCATTTTTCCACCTGCGCATGCCCATAAACCACGAAGGTCAGCGCGCCGAGACAAACGGCGGCCGCAGTCAACACTGCGGTCGCCGTAATCACTCTGTATTTCATCCGACATCATCCCTTCCGGATTCTGTTCGATTCCCAACAGGTCTCAAAAATTATGCTTTGGAGACGATCTCCTGCATCTGCTCCATTTTGCGCTCTATATCCGCCACCAGTGCAAACTGCGTGTGGCAACGGTCGAGATTGTGCTCCGGATAGGCGGTTTTAAAATACGTATCGCCGTTTAAGTAATCCGTCAGGAAACGGATACCGCACTCAAAGGTCATCAGCTTAGCGGAAAAGGCCAGGTTGTCTTTCTCCGCTTTGGTCAGGCTTTCGCCCGCCGCTGAAAGATACCCCTTGACATACTGCTCAAAAAGATTCAAATCCAGCGAAACAAGGGTTAAATCCTTCTCATCCTCCGCCGCCGTATTGGCGCCAAAGCGAATGCTGTCGCCAAAATCATAGAGGGAGAGGCCCGGCATTACCGTATCGAGATCGATCACACAAATGCCCTGCTTCGTATCATTATCGAACATCACGTTGTTGAGCTTCGTATCGTTGTGCGTCACGCGCAGCGGCAATGCACCCGCAGCGACCAAATCCAGCAGCACGCGGCAATCCGCCTCGCGGGCCTTGGCAAACGCGATCTCCTCCTGCACGAGCTTTGCGCGGCCCGCTTCATCGGCTTCGATCGCCGTGCGTAAATCTTGAAAACGGGAAACCGTATTGTGAAAATTCGGGATCGTTTCATGAAGGCTCTCGCTCGGATAATCCGCCAGCATCCGCTGGAAATTGCCAAAGGCTTTTGCTGCGTTATAAAAAACAACCGGGTCTGTGATGCTTTGGCAAGTGTAGGCGCCGGAAATGAAGTTATAAACGCGCCAGCAGTGGCCCTGCGCATCCTTGTAATAGGGCTTTCCATCCGCCGTGTGGTAAACGGTGAGCGTCTCTCGCGCCGGATCGCCGCCGGCCTGCTCGATTTGCCGGCGCAGATAAGAGGTGACGCCCACAATATTCTCCATCAGTTCATCCGGATTGCGGAAAACATGGGTGTTGATCTGCTGCAGCAAAAAATCATTGCAGCGGCCGTTTTCCTGAAAATGGAGGACATATGTGTTGTTGATATGACCGTTGTTGATCCGATCATAACCGGTGTAGTCGCCGCCCAGCTCGAACTGACGCTTGATCTCCTCAATCTGGAAGGGAAGCTCGCTCATGTGTAACACACAGCCTTTCTCTACAAATAATATTCTCTATTTTCTCAAAGGTTTAATCAGTTTCTTCCGCCAGCTCGATTCGCCCGAAGCACTGGGGATTGTGAAAGCCGAGCGCCGCGCTCCCCACCGGGAAATACGCACCGAAATGAGGATGCGCCGTTTCATCGCCGCATTTATAAAAATTGCCTGCCATCGCACCTGGTGCAATGGAAAAGGGCCTGTGATAAAGCGATTCCACCAACTCGCAGGGCACGAACAGCAGCACGCCCCAGGCATCTCCCTGCGGCGACGGCAGCGTAAACGGCGTAACGGTGGGCGACTGCTCCGTCAGCCCTGTCAGGCGCTCACGCCCTTCTCTTCCCGGGCCGAACTCCGTTAAAAAAACGCCTTTGGGGTTCATCTCAAAATTCATGTAACAATCCTGCTGAGCGGGGAATGGATTCAGGAAACATTCCAGGCAGCTATCCTGATAGACCGGATCATCCCGCTTTGCGGCAACGGCTCGGACAGGCGACTCAAACGACCACATACGCACAAAGATCCCCTCCCCCCGCACAGCACAGAGCTGCGCAAACGAGGCGGGGCGGTAAGGAGATTCCCCTTCCCAATGGAAGCTCTCCAACCGGGCAACCGGAACGCGCGCCCAATCGGGCTTGCCGCCGAAAATGGGGCCGGTATAGGATTGTGCCATACAGACGCCTCCTTCTGATAACCAGATTATTATAGCAATTTCGGTCGTTTTGTCAAGTTTGCAGGCGATTCGAGGCGAATCGCAAAGGAGGCCCTACCTCTGAACGAGATCAAAAGAACAACATGGGATCAGCTACAACTATTTTATGCAGGAGAGGCTCGAATGGAGCGAAATTTTCAGCATAATTGCTTCCGCCTGCTAACCCTGTCATCGAATCGAGCAGAACGTACAAAAAAATACCGCCTTTCCCTAGAGAGGCGGTAAGTCCATTCCCAGAGTCGATCCATAACGAAGCTCCCGGTAGGCGATCCATGCTGCATTCCATAGGATAAATGCTGCCATCAATACTGCAAACAGGAGCAGCATTACCCGTTTGGAACAACTTTTTCGTTCCTGCACATTGCTCACAGCGGAATCACCTGTTTCCCCGTTTGTTGAAAGGCTTCGTCGTGTGTCACCATGATCATTGTTTTTCCGCTCTCGTTTATTTTTTCAAGAATTGAAAAAACAATTTCGGCATTTTTCCGGTCAAGCGAGCCCGTCGGTTCATCCGCCAGAATATAGCCGCACTTTTTGATCATCAGCCGCGCGAGTGCCGCCCTTTGTTGCTCCCCACCCGAGAGGCTGTAAATCTTCTGATCCTTCTGGCCGGCCAGGCCGACCGCCTCCAGTGCCTCCTCAATCGAGACGCCGGAGCGGCAGTCATTCTTAACAAGCTTCAGGTTCTCCTCCACGGTTTTGTGATCCACCAGGGCGAAATTCTGAAAGAGGAAACCCACTTGGGTCCGCAGGTATTCCCGTTGGTTTTTCCTCTTTGTAATATCCCTGCCATCGACGAAAATCTCTCCCCCATCCACAGTCTCCAGGGAGCCGATCATATTCAGCAGCGTTGTTTTTCCGCAACCGCTGACGCCGGTGAAAATCACAAAATCTCCATCGTTGATTGCAAGGGAGAAATCTTCAAACAGCTTCCGGCTGCCAAACGATTTGGAGAGATGATTGATCTGGATCATAAACTGCCTCCTTTCAGGATTTTGACAAGCTGCGCTTTTTCTGTTTTGATAATATTCCAGAGAATAACGGCAGACTCCGCTGCCGCCGGCAGCACACAGCCAGCGATCACGGCCAGCGGGCTTGCCAGTTCCAGCAGAAGGTTCATCGTAAGGGCGGCGGCAAGCCCCAGAAAAATCACAGAGAAGGTGGCGGCAAAAATCCTCCAATTTTTTTGCAGCACACCATAGCCGAGTACTCGCTTGACTGCAAGCTCCTTAGCGTTGACACTGTATTCCATCCGGATAACCGTGCTGATTAACACAACCTCCAGCAGAAACAGGAAAAAGAACAGAATCCCGAGCAGGATCAGAACCTTTTCCGCCCGGATATCGGTCTGGACAAAACTTTCGTACACATTCGTCTTCGAATAATAGTCCTCTGTAAGGCTGAAGCCGTTGCGGCGGGCAAAATCGCTGATCTCCGCATCCGTGAGGCGAAACATCAGATATGGACAATAGGGCCCGTACCCCAAACCGCCTTCCCACTCTGAAGCGAAACCATCGCTGCGCAAAAGCTTCCCCTTTTCATCCGGGATGGTGAGTTTGCTTTCGTCCAAATTGCTGAAGTAGATAATCGGATCGCTGCAGATCTTCCCCGTGCCGCTGTTGCTGTCATCCAGAGCGACCAAATTTGCAGGCCCGTCATAGGAAATCAGTTCAATCTCATATTTGTGGCAGAAAAAATAACCCGCATCGCCGTCGAGAGCCGGCTGTGCAAAATCCATGATTTTTTTCAGATCCTTCTCCTGCCCCGGGTACGACGGCAGGATGATATACATCTTCTCTTCCCCCAGCATTTCCTCTTTCAGGCCGGGGATGCTTTCCAGCAGGTTGTCCTTTGCGTTGCGGTTGCAAACAATGCCCTCCCGGGATTTTCCGTCACCCATGTTTTGGAAGGTCGTATATGTACTCTGCAGCACAACATTCCCCTCGCGAAAGCATTCCCTTTGGAGATGATACAGCAGCACGGCGCTCTCATCCCGAACCATCAGATCCTTCACGGCGGGCCGCATGGAAAGATAACTATAATCCTTATATTTTTCAAAAAAATCACCCTGCTTTTTGAACTCCAGCATTTCAGCAGCAACCCCGATACCGGCGGCCGCAACCACCACGGTCAGCACACAGGTGAGCAGCTTCATCGCATAGCTGGCGGATAGCAGGGCATGCGAGCCGTCCACGCCGCTGAACGCCCTGCGCAGGTCCACCCGCAGCAACGGCGCAAGGGCAAGGGCGTTGACCACAAGTAGCACCCCGAGCATCCCCATGGAAACCGGGAATGAAAACAGGGAGTGCGTGAATTGGGACAGCCCCCAAAACACGGCGGCAAAAAGCAGGAGGAAAACGGCGGAATCCAGCAGGATTTTTTTCAGATAAAGCCGCACGGGCCGTTCGCCGAGGGAATACCGTACCGCTGCCTCCTTGCGGGCAAGCATCACTTCATACAGCCCCATCACCGCTATGATTGTGCACGCCAGCCCCCACAGGGCCAGTTGGATCAGAAACGCCTCTGAAGAATAAAATCCCCCGCCCCTGTTGCCGATGGACTGCGTTTCTACCGAATATTGCACGCTCATCTGATCAATGAGCGCCTGCTCACCGCACACATCTCCAAGCAGCGAAATGAATACTGTCTTGCCGGCGACCCGGCAATCCTTCAGCTGCGCAAAACGGACATTTGCCTCTGATAAAAAAACGCTCTTATAAACGCCGGGCTCAACCAGACAAGCCTCCCGGAGATACTGCTTCGCCTTTTCATCCGAGCAATAAACCGTCACATCAGTCCGGATCAAATTCTCGTCGGAGGCTTCATCAACGCGATAGGCAGAAACGCCGCAGGCAGCCGCCTCTTCCTGCAGGCTGGCATAAAATCGCTCCACGGAAGCTTCTTCCGGCAGGGAAAAGGTAACAGCATCCCGGTTGGGAATTTCGAGGAGATAAACCTGATAAAATTCTCCCGTGCACAAAGCAATTGCAAACAGAGCGAAAAAGGCAACCAGATATTTAATACATCTCAATCAAGCTCACCAGCCTTGAAACGATCAGCGGGATCGAAATCCCGCTGATCCAAATAATTTTTAGTAACACGCTTGATAAGTGGCCCGGCCTTCGCCGACCCGCAGATCATCCCTTTGTTCTCATCGAAGTAATCATAATATTCAAACTCTTCGACGGACTCTCCTACAGAAAACGATATTTCGCTTTCGGCGGCAAACGTGCTGAAAGGGAGAATCCAGCATAGTGTCAACATCTTATCTTCATTTTTATGGTAATCTACTTTTTGTAAAATTACAATATAAAATGTAAATTTATATCTTTGAATCATTTTACAATGGAAGGATTCATGAGCTGTTGTAAAATGAATTTGCAAGGGCAACCTACACAAAGGAAAGCTTCTAAGCAGAAAAAGGCGCTTCCCAGCGGCCATAAAAGCCTCAGAAAGCGCCTTTTTTGTACACTTTTTTCGAAATGTTTATTCTGCAACAGCCTTTTACTTTCTATCTGTTTTCTGTCCCGGCTCCCCGCCCGGCCCGTCGCGCCGCGGGCGCTTATCCGGGCTGCTTTTCCGATGGGATGTCGTCCACTGATTGTCCCCCGCCGTTTTCACGGGACGGACTCGCTTCTTTTCAGAATCGTTCATATCCGATACGTCTCCTTTCGCCAATTCGTCTGGCGGGAAAGAAAGCCTTCCCCGCAGATGTGTTCCATCCTTAGAATGCGCCGTTTTCCCCAGAAATATTATCGCATGCGGTTGTAAGTTATCTGTTTTCTTGTTACAATTTAAAGGAAATACGAAAAACATGGTATCGTTTGCCGCTTTAATAGGCGGCTCCCTGTCCGGAGGTGTTGATGAAATGAAGCAAAAAATCGGAAAACGTACTGCTAGCCTCCTGCTGGCAGCTATTCTGGCGGTGATGGCGGTGCTGCCCGCGTCCAGTGCAGCAATCGACAAAATGGCGGATGTCCATTACCCCTACGTCTTCGTCCACGGTATGGGCGGTTGGGGCTCCGGCGAGGGAATCAACGATATTGTCCCCTACTGGGGTGCGACCACGGGAGCGCTGATGCCGCGCCTGCGTGACAACGGCTACGAATGCTATGACGCCTCTGTAGGACCAATTTCAAGCTGCTGGGACCGTGCATGCGAGCTCTATGCTCAAATGACAGGCGGTACGGTAGATTATGGCGAGGCGCATTCTCAAGCGCACAGCCACGCCCGCTACGGGCGCACCTATGACGCGCCCTTATTTGAGGGCTGGGGAACGAAGGATAAAAAAGGTATTTTAAAAAAGGTCAATCTCGTCGGCCACAGCTTTGGCGGCAACACGGTTCGTCTTCTAACAGAACTGCTTGCCAACGGAGACCCGGCAGAGCGGGAAGCCACGCCCGCCAAAGAGCTTTCCCCGCTCTTTGCGGGAGGCAAAGCCAATTGGGTGCATTCCGTCACCACGCTCTGCACGCCCCATAACGGCTCAACGCTGCGCTATATTGCCGACGACCTGAAGCTGACTGATTTAGTCAAAACAATCTGTTATGTCTATGCGGGCATTATGGGCCGGTCGGATCTCAACGGCTTTGTCGATTTTCACCTGGAGCAATTCGGTCTGACCGCTATTCCTGGTGAAACAATCGAAACGAGGCTGACACAGGCGCTCAAGCTGATCTCTGAACAGACGGGCGACAGTGTGGTCACAGACCTATCCCCCGACGGAGCGGCCCTGCTCAACGAACGCATCGGAATGGAGCGGAATATCTATTATTTCTCCTACTCCTATCTGACCACGCATGAATCCGCGCTCAGCGGCTATCAGGTTGCAAACGCTAATACCCTTCTGGTTTTAATCCCGTTTGCAAACCTGATTGGCAGATACGCAGTCAATACTGACACGGACTATCCGATCGATGCAAGCTGGCTTCCAAACGACGGCCTGGTTAGCGTCGTCTCAGCGCAAAAGCCTTATGATGATCCGGGTGTGGATTATGATGCATCCCATATTGTACAGGGAAGCTGGAATGTGATGCCTACCCTGCCGGGTGATCACGGGACAGTGATCGGCCTCAATGGTGACCGGGAGAAAACGCTGCAGTTTTATCTCAATATGATGCAGATGATCGAGGCGCTCCCCAAAACGGCACGGTAATTTCGCGCGCTTGGAGTAATGATCGGGAAGTGCCCTAAAAAGCTTGAAACGAGGCGACTCATCCTTCAGCGATGGGTCAGAAATGTGTTAGCAACCGCAAAAAAATCAAGCATTTTTCACGGTTGCTAACACGTTGCGAACAAACTAAAATGATTCGCAAAAGCGAAAAACCCCTGAAACAACGTATCAGCGTCGTTTCAGGGGTTTTTTCTGGTGATCCATCGGAGATTCGAACTCCGGACACCTTGATTAAAAGTCAAGTGCTCTGCCAGCTGAGCTAATGGATCATTCATACAATGCTTGGCCGCTTTCAGCGCGTCAAGCGCTTATTTATAATATCCGATTCCGCTAAGAAAGTCAATACATTTTTTTTGAAAAATTTTCTTTCAGCCTTCTGAACTGTTTCCTATGGCCTCCTTCTAGCCCCGGTGAAATTTCCCACCCGATAAAACAAAGCTGACACGGATAAATACACAAAAAAATTGTATACTATAGATTGTATCAGATCACTTCCATTGAACTGAAAAGGAGGTTGTGTATGGAATATGCCAACTATTCCGGGTTGCCGCTCGCCTTGGCGACTATTTTTCATGAAAATATCCAAGAGCGTGAGCTATTTGACTCCCTCCCAGAGGAAACACAGCAGAAACTCCTGCAGGAAAGCATTCGGACACCGCAGGATTTTCACAATTGTATCAATCAATTAAAACAAAAAAAGTGATAAGGAGGGATCCCCATGGAGGAACTGCCGCTGGGATTTGGAATGGCACTCGCACAAAATCCACGTGCAATGGAATATTTTACAAAGCAGACAAAGGAAAAACAAGCGGAAATTGTGGCGCATACGCATACAATTCAATCCCGTAATGAAATGCATGCCTATGTGCAGAGCCTTGGCATTTTTTAAACCGGAAAAAGAATCCACACACAGCGCCGCGGGGTAGAATGGCATCTCTCTATCTCTCCCGAGGCGCTGCGGCGAACATATGTGAGGGCAATAATGTAGGGCCGCAAGGACCTCTGAATTGGCCGCCAGGCTTGCCTTACCCGATCGAATAGGTATCCAATTTGCGCACCCCATTGGGAAGCTGGGAAGAAAGCTTTTGCAGTTTCTCCATCACCTGCTGCGCTTCCGCGCCAAATACCGGCCTTGGACGGTAGTTATTGACGCTCAAATTGGCATGGGAGGTGCTGAAGCAGGGCACGATGGTGAGGCCTGTGCACATGGGATGACGCTCCCCCTTTGAAAAACGGGGCCGGACGAGCATGGTTTCCAGCGATTCTCTTCGGGTGGCGACATTGCCCGCAAAGGCGAAGTTGCCCAGAGAGTAGCAAATATATTTCCCTTTATACTGCTCAATGCCTTGCAGCATATGCGGATGATGCCCAATAATCAGTTCCGCCCCGGCATCGATGATCTGCCGTGAATACCGCTTCTGATACGCGGTGACCGGCTCATATTCCTCACCCCAATGCAGGCATACGATGACTACCACCTCCCCTTCTGCTTCCCGTGCGATTTCCCGGCAGATTTTTGCTACATCCGCATTGGTTTCTGCCTCGTCCTCTACCGGCCAGAGATTATACGACAGAATGACAAAGTCCATCCCCTTGGTGGAAAAGCGGACAGGGCGGCCCCGATCTCCCGCCATGATTTGCTCCGCCGTCAAATAGCGGAGCGTATCCTGATAGCCTGCCTCCAGATAATCCTTGCTGTGATTATTGGCAAGCGTTGCAATCTCCACATTGCTTTGAGAAAGGATTTTTGCGAATTTCGGCCGGCCCTTAAATCGCCAGGATTTTTCGGCCATTTTGGTCGCCGTCGTCAACGTACCCTCAAAATTGATCACAGTCCGATCGTCTGCCCGGAACCAATCCTTGACCAAATCAAAGGGATAGGTAGGGCTGCCCGATGCGTCAAAATAGGTTTCAAACCGCTTGGAAACCCTGCATTCCGGGAAGGAGCCAATCGTACAATCTCCCACAAAGGTCAGCACCACTTCCTCCTCTTTCCAAGCATGTTCTTCTCTGGAAAGCGCCGCTTGTATCTTTTTTTGCACCTCCTTTTCTCCGGCAGTCAAAGTGGTGGCATTTGTGTGCTCCGGCTTTGATGCAGAAGCAGCAGTGCTTTCGTGCGCAGAGCCTATGTCAGTGGCAGTGAAGGAAGCCTCTTCCAAGCTCTCTTCCGGCTCAGTGGGGCTAAAAACGGAGGTGACGCTTTCCGATGCAAGCAGTGCAGCATCCGGATTAGCTAATTGACAGCCTCCCGCGAGCGTCAGCAAAAACAGGAGGGATGCCAGAGAAAAGGCACGGGTTCTGTTTTTCATGAATACGTTCCCTCCCAATCATCATGGCAATCAATTCGGCTTAATTCGATCCACCAAAGAGATCGCCATCCCCTGTTATTCAAATAGGGGATATCTTCTTCTCTATTGTAAAAATTCCATAAAGGAAAAGCAAGCAAAGAAATAGCAAAGCTTTTGAAAAGGAAATGCCGCTCAGTAGGGAGAGCACTTTGCTTTGCGGTTTCTGCACGCTGCGCTGATTAGTGATGGGCATAATAAATAATTTTTCCGTTTTAATCCTCTGTATTGTTGTAACTGTTTAGTCGAGAAAAGACTTGCTTTTTTACGCAAAGTCGCTTATAATAAATAAGCACTCAAACGAGAGCCAATTTAATATCGCGGAGTGGAGCAGTCTGGTAGCTCGTCGGGCTCATAACCCGAAGGTCGTTGGTTCAAATCCTTCCTCCGCAACCATTGAAAAGGCCGTTGACTTTTGTCAGCGGCCTTTGTCTTTCTAAAAATTATGCCTACTCCCCGATGGGATCATCGATCAAAGTGGCGACTCTGAATTTATGCCTGTGTCCCTCACTCTGCTCAGTGACGGAATCCAGAAAATGAACATGCCGGCCATCGCCAACAGGGATAGCGCCCTGGGTTCTGCCGCAGAATTCATGGAAATGGTCTTCGTAAAAATCTGTCCGAAACTTTACATCATGAACATGGTCGCCCTTCCCCGCAGGAATGGCCTCGCCGGTCACTACCGCAAATCTATGATTGTGTGGGTCTGTCTGCGCTTCGGCAATTTGAACACTGCCAACCATCTCATGAACATGGGTTTGCTTCGTGGGGCAACTCGGCTGACACCCACGGCTGCTTGACTCCAAATAGTCCATAGAACAACTTCCTTTCCGTATTATTTTACTTAAGAAACAAATTACGTCTGTTTCCTTACCATCTTATGATGTGAAAACAAAATATGTGTGTGAATATGCCCCCGATGTACAAGGGGAAATACTCCTGCCAGCAGCCAGCAAGGCAGATCCACTGATCACAAGCCATTGATGAGACGCGCTTCACCAGACCCTATCCTTCCACTCCGGCCCTTTTCGTTTTCCTGTTCCAGATATCCAAAAATCTCTTTTTCAAACTTCTACCCATCCCTATTGGGTCGTTTAGCATAGGGCAAATCAAAAATGCGCACAATCTCCCTTTGCCTTTTCTTTTTGACCAGGCGGATTAAATTCCGATAGGTATACTCCCCGCCAGCCACAGGCCCGCCGGTGCAATCCCACAAATCACCCTTATCAATGCTGAGCCGAAGTGCCGATGGGCCGCCCCAGATCAAACACCCCAGATCGCCGTTTCCCAGAGGAACCGCCCCGTTCCACTTTTCAATCGTGTTGGGAAAGTTCAGGTTGCAATAGTCAGCAGGAATCACAGTAAATCACCTTCTTTATGCGTTAGGTTGCTTCCATCCAGGCCGTTCATCCTGCCTGGTTTTGGATGTGTGACGCATCCCTATCCATTGTATCAGCTTTTTTCAGCGCGAACATCAAAATGGAACTGAATTCCTGAGAAATCCTGCTCTCTATCTGCATACATACCGATACCAATAAAAAAAGAGGATGTTGCAAAACAATTTGCAACATCCTCTTTTTCAACCTGTAAAATTACATCGCCTCGACGATCGCCTTCGTGTCGCGCGCGATCATCAATTCTTCCTCCGTGGGGATAACAAAGATGCGCACCTTGGATGCGGGCGTGGAAATTTCAGCCTCTACGCCGTGCAGCGCCTTCGCATTGATCTCATTGTCAATCTCAACGCCGAGATAAGAAAGATTGCCGCAGATGTCCGCGCGGATAAACTGGCCGTTTTCACCGATGCCGCCCGTAAAGACGATTGCGTCCACACCGTCGAGCGCAGCAACATAGGAGCCAATATATTTGCGGATCTGATACCAAAGCATTTTGCGCGTCAGGATGGCGCGCTCATTGCCCTCGGCCGCCGCTTTGGCCAGATCGCGGTCATCGCTCGAAATTCCGGAGATACCGAGCATGCCGGATTTTTTATTGAGCACCTCATCAGTCTGCTTGGGCGTCCAGCCCTCTTTTTCCTGCAGGTAGGTCACGACGGACGGATCAAGCCCGCCGCTGCGTGTGCCCATCATGAAGCCGTCGAGAGGGGTGAGCCCCATGCTGGTGTCAATCACCTTGCCATCCTTGATCGCGGTGATCGAGGAGCCGTTGCCCAAATGGCAGGTGATCATCTTGATCTCTTTGAGATCCTTGCCCATCAGCTCCGCGCAGCGGGCGCTGACATAGCGGTGCGAGGTACCGTGGAAGCCGTAACGGCGAATTTTATATTTCTCGTAATATTCATAGGGGATGGCATACAGATACGCTTCCGGCGGCATCGTGCTGTGGAAGGCATTGTCGAATACGACAACCTGCGGCACATTCTGGCCGAAAACCTCCTGGCAGGCATGAATCCCCTGAAGGTGCGCCGCATTATGTAAAGGCGCAAGGTCGCACAACCGCTTGATTCCCGCAATCACCGTATCGTCAACCAGCATGCTCTTATTGAAGGTGGCGCCGCCCTGGACGACCCGGTGGCCGACCGCCCGGATTTCGTCAAGGCTCGCAATCACAGCGCAGTCGCCCTCGGTCAGGACGGCCTTCACCTGCTGGAACGCCACGGTATGGTTCGGCATTTCAACATCAAAATCGAATTTGCGCCCGTCCGCCGTGTTGCCGTGCATATGGCCGCCTGCGCCGATGCGCTCGCAAATTCCCTTCGCCAGCACATTTTCCCCATCCATATCAATCAGCTGATACTTCAGGGATGAGCTGCCCGCATTGATGACCAGGATTTTCATTCAAAAATTCCCCCGCTTAATCAAAAATAATTTGCAGATTCTCTGTTGCCGTTTGGAACGGTAGCTGATATATTATAGACGGGATAGCTTGATTTTTCAAGGGCTTTCCGGCTTTTTGCGCCTGAAATAGCGCAAAAAAGGAAAAATCATCACACAAAATCGGAGAATTCTTAAAAACATGTCCCGGATACCCCCAAAAAGGAGACAGCCAACATGAAAATTGCAGGAATCATCGCGGAATACAACCCCTTCCACAGCGGCCACGCCTACCAAATCGAACAGACCCGCAAAGTGGGCGCTTCTCATATCGTGGCCGTGATGAGCGGGAATTACGTGCAGCGGGGCGAGCCCGCCTGCCTCGAAAAACACGCGCGGGCGGAAATGGCACTGCGCGGCGGCGTGGACCTTGTGCTGGAGCTGCCGGCACCGTGGAACTGTGCCCGGGCGCAGGATTTCGCACGGGCGGGCGTTTCCCTGCTGCACGCGATGGGCTGTGTGGAGCTGCTGAGCTTCGGCTCGGAATGCGGAAGCACTGACCGCCTGTGCGACACGGCGCAGGCGCTGGAATCTCCAGAGATGCGCGACTGCCTGCGCGGGTTTCTGAATGACGGGATGAGCCTGCCCGCCGCGCGGGAAAAGGCGGCTGCGCAATGCCTGGGGGACGAGGCCGCCGGCATCCTGCAAGGCGCAAATGACGCACTTGCTCTCGAATATCTGCGGGCGTTGGAACGCCTGCATGCTCCGATCCGCCCGCTCGCAATAAAGCGCAGGGGCGCGCGGCACGATGAAACAAACTGCATGAACAGCTTTGTGAGCGCCTCCCAGATACGAAGCCTCCTGTTGAGAAACGACCCGGAATGGAGCTGCGCTCTGCCTGCGTCCTCTGCCGAAATTCTCCGCCGGGAAATTGCCGCAGGGCGCGCGCCCGTTTCCTACCAGGCGATGGAAACCGCCGTTTTATCGCACCTGCGACGCCTTTCCCCCACTGATCTGGCGCTCCTGCCAGATATCAGCGAAGGGCTGGAATACCGGCTGTATGAGGCCATACGCTCCGCCTGCTCGCTCAGTGATCTGTTCAGCGCCGCGAAAACCAAGCGCTATACGCATGCGCGCATTCGAAGGCTTACGCTGCATGCTTTTTTGGGCGTCACACGGGAAGATACCGTCCTCTCCCCTCCCTACCTGCATGTGCTCGGATTTAACGACCGAGGGCAGGAGATTCTGCGGCGCATGCGGGATACGGCGAAGCTGCCGGTGCTGATGCGTGCTTCCGGCCTGCGAACCCTCCCCCCCTGCGCACAATATATTTACCAGCTGAACGCGGATACGACAGATCTTTTTGCCCTGGCCATGCCGCAAAAGCAGCCGTGCGGGATGGAGCAAACCGCAAATGCCGTGCGGATCATTTGATGCATAGCCTTTACCGCGTATCATATTGACGCACCTTGCCTGATCTGATAGAATAGCAGCATTCCATTCGTTGCGCCCGTCAAGGGCGGCATACATTAAAATATTCCATGTAACAAAAATACAATTATCCCTCCGGTCTGCCCGCCGGGGCTGTAACGGAATAAACGGAGACTGCAAAGCATCATCAGGCCTTTGGATGCTTTGAGGTCTCTTTTTTCGTCCCGTCCCCATGAAAGCTGTAAAAATAGGGTAAAATAAATAGGAGGATACTGAAGGAGGATGCATTGTGCAGCGCGAAGCAATTTTAAAAGAGAATATCACCGGCGTTTTCTTTCGATATGTGACACCTGGCGTGATCGGCATGGTCGGCCTCTCCCTTTACATTCTGGCGGATACCTACTTTATCGCCAACGGCGTTGGCGAGCTCGGCCTTGCGGCGCTGAATATCGGCCTGCCGGTATACAACCTGATTTTTGGCGTGGGCGCGCTGCTGGGCATCGGCGGCGGCACAGTTTTTTCGATCCTGCATGGCCGGGGTGAGCCGGAACGCGCGGGGCGGCCATTTACGATTTCGGCCGTACTCGGCCTTATTTTCGCGCTGTTGTTTACCATACTGGGTTCGTTTGCCTCCGATCCGATTGCCTCCATGCTCGGCGCGACGGAGGAAACGATCGCTTATACAGTGGAATATCTGCGCGTAGTGCTCCTGTTCTCCCCCGCGTTTATTCTCAACAATATTATGACCGCTTTTGTACGGAACGACGGCAATCCGCATCTCGCTATGACCGCCATGACGGTTTCCACATTAACCAACATTGTATTGGACTATGTGTTTATCTTCCCTCTCCAGCTGGGCATGTTCGGGGCTGCGCTTGCCACAGGTCTCGGCACAGTATTGGGCCTCCTAATTCATCTGACGCATTTTCTGCGTAAAAACAGCACGCTGCGCTTAATCCGCATGAAACCGGAGCTTCGGGAAATCCTGCAAATCTTCCGCTGCGGCATCTCCAATTTCGTCACGGAGTTTTCCGCCGGTATTGTCATTCTCGCCTTTAACAGTGTAATCCTGCGCCTCGCAGGCAACACGGGTGTGGCGGCATACGGAATCGTGGCGAATATCGCCATCGTCTGCACCGCGTTTTTTAACGGCATCGGCCAGGGTGTACAGCCCCTTATCAGCACAAATTTCGGCGCGCTGAAACACCGGCGCGTTTGGCGCGCATTTCTTCTGGCAGCTTCCTGCGCTGCTGTGATCGGGCTTCTCTTTTATGGCGCGGGGCTCCTTTTCCCCACGCAGATTGCCAGCCTGTTCAATCAGGAAAATTCGCCGGAACTAACGGCGCTTGCCGTGCGGGCAATCCGCCTGTATTTTCTCGCCTTTGCCCTGATGGGCTTCAACATCATCACGATTACCTCCCTTTCCGCCATGGCGCAGCTTCGGGAGGCGTTCGCACTATCGATTCTGCGGGGATTTCTCGTGATTCTGCCGGTGCTTCTGCTGCTGTCGCATTTTTTCAGGCTGGATGGGGTATGGCTGACGATCCCTGCTACGGAGCTGTTGATCGCGCTGCTGGGAGTCGCCTTCCTTCTGCGTACGCACCGGAAGCTGAAAAAAGCGCACAAGAACGATCAAACAGCTGCATAAGAACGGCTGGTCGGCTATCCCAACCGAAAAATCAAAAGGCTTTCTCCAACCAGACGGGCAGCTAAATGTGACAAAGTTCCTGAAAGCTGACTGATTTATGCTATACTAATTTCAAACGGACAGAATATATTTTGATAGATCAGATTTTAGAAACGGAGGCATCACATATGACGGATGTTATCATCATCGGCGCGGGCTGCGCCGGGCTGACCGCGGCTATTTATGCGCAGCGGGCGGGTTTGAGCACAGTCCTGCTGGAGGAGAATTTCTACGGCGGCCAGATCGCCATTTCCAACGAAATTGAAAATTATCCCGCCATCCCCAGCATCACAGGGCCAGAACTCGCCCAGCAGATTTACGGGCAGGCAGAATCGCTCGGCGCGCAGATCCGCTTTGAAACCGTCACGCAGGCGGAGCTTTCCTCCAACCCCAAGGTGGTAACGACCCATGCGGAGCGCTATGAGGCAAAGGCCGTTATCATTGCCAACGGCGTGAAGCGCCGCAAACTCGGCTGCCCGGGCGAAGATGCCTTCACCGGCCGCGGCGTAAGCTACTGCGCCACCTGCGACGGCGCGTTTTTCCGGGGAAAGGACGTCGCCATCGTCGGCGGCGGCAACACGGCGCTGGAGGATGCGCTGTATCTTGCCAACGTCTGCCGCACCGTCTATCTGGTGCACCGGCGCGATGCCTTTCGGGGCGAAAAGGCGCTGGCCGATCGCGTCATGCAGAAGGAAAACATCAAAATCCAATATGACAGCGCCGTGTCGGAAATCCGCGGGGAAAGCGCTGTTTCCTCCGTGCTGCTGGAAAACGCCCAAACAGGCGCGCGGCAGGAGCTGCCTGTCAGCGCCGTCTTCGTCGCCATCGGCCTGATTCCGAAAAACGAGATCTTCTCCCGCCAGCTCCCACTCGATGAAAACGGCTATTTCGTCGCCGGAGAGGATTGCAAAACCCCGCTCGAGGGCGTGTTCGTCGCCGGGGACTGCCGCTCGAAGCTGCTTCGCCAGATCATCACCGCCGCGGCTGATGGAGCGGTGGCGGGCTATCAGGCGGGGGCCTATGTCAACGGAATATAAATCAGATTTTTCTATACACACAAGCGCCTGCCGGGGGCAATCCCCGGCGGGCGCTTTTTCGCCCTGTTTTCAAAAAAGCCGCGCCAATCTCCTGCCGGTCATTGCATGGCCGCCCTAAATCCTTTATAATGGGAAAAAGTTGAGAAGAAAGAAACCTGACACAGGAAAGAAATAATCCTCGCCCATCTGCCCGCGAGCATTGCGGCCATTGGGCTGATCGGTTATTTTACCGGCATGTTTTTTGTATTCGTATTCAGCCCCGTCAAAAACGCCAAAAAAATTCTTCATTCGCCCGGTGGATAACGCCGGCGTTACAGAAATCCACGTTTATTATGGCGGCATCTCCGGCGCGCTGGCGGGTTTTCTAACCTATCTGACGTTCGGCCTGCAAAATCCGATGGTCGCGCTCGCGGGTGGCCTGTTTTTCGCCACTACGGTTTTTGTAACGTGGACGATTTTTCTCTTTATTGACAAGGGCGGGAAAAGCCCCTATACCAAGCTTGCGATCCCCACGGAGGGGCTGTTTGTCATCGCGCTGTGGGTTTGCTTTATTCCGGAAAACGTAATCAAGTAGAAACCTCCTTTTATTTGATCGCAGAGAAAGGACGATCCGATCCATGAAGCTGACAGATTGGTATTTTCACAGAGGCGTGCTGGAGGATGGACACAAATGGGATACAACCTTCAGCCGCTTTGAGCCGATTCAAATCCCGCACACCTGGAATGCGGCAGATGGGCAGGACGGCTGCCCCGGCGGCAAGGATATCAATGAAACCGACTATTACCGCGGAGACGGCTGGTACCGCACAACGCTCACCTTCTCCGCGGAATCGTTTCATAAGCGGCATTTTCTGCGCTTCCAGGGCGCGAATATGCGCTGCGACGTATTCGTCAATGAACAACTCATTGGTTCGCATGAAGGGGGATACACTGCCTTCTGCCTGGAGATCACGGATGTTCTCCGGGAGGGTGACAATCTGCTCGCGGTTAAGGTAAATAACGCCTTTTCCCAGCGGATCGCCCCACTGACGGCGGATTTCACTTTCTACGGAGGCCTTTACCGGGAGGTGGAGCTGATCAAAACGGAAAAGCTCAGCTTTTCCCGAACGCAGCTTGCTTCACGCGGGCTGCGGCTGATCCCCTCTGAGGTGAGCGATGCGTCCGCCTCCTGTCGGGTGGAGGCGATGCTCGAAAACCGCGAGGCGGAGGATAAAACGATCCATGTGCGCGCCCGCTTCGGCGACAGCACGCAGACGAAAACTATACAAATCGCAGCAGAGCAGAATCTGGCGGTCGGGTTTGACTTCCAGATTGACAACCCGCATCTTTGGAACGGGCGTGAGGATCCATATCTCTATTCCGCCTCTATGGAGCTGTCCGTAAACGGAGAAACCATCGACACGCTTTGGGACGAAACCGGACTGCGGTATTTCCACATCGACCGGGAAAAGGGTTTTTTTCTCAACGGCAGGCCCTATCCCCTGCGCGGCGTGAGCCGCCATCAGGATCGAGAGGCTCTCGGTAACGCGCTGACCGAAGCACAGCATGATGAGGATTTTCAGATTCTCTACGACATCGGCGCTACCGCCGTCCGGCTTGCGCACTATCCGCAGGCGGAATACTTTTACCGGCTGTGCGATCGGCACGGCATCCTGGCGTGGGCTGAAATTCCCTTTGTCGACCTTGTGGGCGGCAGCGGAAGCTATGAAAGCCCCAATGCCGACCGGGAGGCTTTTTTTGAACTTACGAAGCGGCAGCTCACTGAATTGATCGAGCAGAATCGCAACCATCCCGCCATCTTCTGCTGGGGCCTTCAAAACGAGGTGAAAGCGCAATTCGACGACGTGATGATCCCCTTCACAAACGAGCTGCACGCACTTGCGAAGCGGCTCGACCCCACCCGCTACACCACGCAGGCCACCAACCAGAAAACGGCCTACCATTGGAAAAGCGACCTGATCGCATGGAATGTTTACCCCGGCTGGTATGGCATGAGCCGAAAGCAGCTCGGCTCCTTTATGGATAAAATGCGCTGCGACCGGCCCGTGGGCATTTCAGAATATGGAGCGGGCGGAAATCATTTGCAGCATGCAGAAAAGCCGAAAAAGCCTGTGCACGATGGAGATTTTCATCCGGAAGAATATCAGGCGCTCTGCCATGAAGCATTCCTGCGGCAAATCGACCGCCGGGATTACCTCTGGGCCACTTTTGTGTGGAACCTGTTTGACTTCGGCTCGGATGGACGCAACGAGGGCAACCGCCCTGGCATGAATGATAAGGGCCTCGTCTCCTTTGACCGGAAGGTGAAAAAGGACGCCTATTACGTCTATCAAAGCCGTTGGAGCAAAACACCCATGCTTCAAATTGCGCAGAGCCGCTGCACACAGCGGAAAGGGGCGAAAACCGAGATTAAGGTTTATTCCAACACCGGTGCGGTTACGCTTTTTATCAACGGCAAACAAATCAGCACAAAGGAGCAGGCAAAAAACAAGCAGCCGGGCATCTTCCGCTGGAAGGGATGCAGGCTGCAAAAGGGAAAGAATGAAATTGTAGCGGTTGCTAAGGCGGAGGGCAAAGAGCTGAAGAACGAGGCGGTATGGATGCTCGCGCCGTAATCTTCCGCCTGATCAGGAATGGCACAGGAGCGTTCTCTTTCCCGCCCGTCCATATGACGGGCTACATGCTGGAAATAGCGAACCGGATACGGCGGCAGGTTGAAGAGCCTGATCGCTTTATCCGGTTCGCTTTTTTCTTGAGAGTTGAGATGGAAAGAAGCAGGGAGCACGGTTTGAAAACAGCAGTTTTACATCCATGGACACTTGCCTAAATCGCACGTATACCCTACAGATGCACTGTATTGATTTTTCTTTTTATAAAAATATCTATAATTGGGTTCGTTCCACAACTTACCGCTTGCATAGCGCTCGTTTTATGTTATAATCCTCAGCGCGGGGTGAAACCGCAAAACGAAATCGAAGCATTCACGTGAAAAACGGTATTTTCACACGGGATTTGCGAAAGGATGAAGGACTGTCATGAAAAAAATGTTTTCAATCTGGATGGCTGCGGTTTTCGCCATTCTTCTCTCATCGGGGCTCAGCCAACCGGTACAGGCGGCAAACAGTGCTTCCACCGCAGGCACGGTAGCAACGGCTTCCGGCAGCTTGAACGTCCGCTCCTCCGCCTCCACAAGCGGTAAAATCGTTTCCAGCCTCCCACGCGGCGGCAGCGTCACTTTGCTCTCCAAAAGCGGCTCTTGGTGGCAGGTAGAGTATGCGGACGGTAAATACGGCTATGTACATGGCGATTATATCAAAAGCATCTCCGGCAGCTTTGCCGCGCAGGTCAATACGAGCTCCGGCAACCTGAATGTCCGCCAAGGCGCGGGAACCAATTACGCCATCCAGACCTCACTGCCCAAGGGAAAGACGGTGGTCGTACTCTCTCAGTCCGGCGGATGGTCAAAGATTTTGTATCATGGCACGCGCACCGGCTTCGTCAGCAGCCAGTATCTGAAGGCTTTCTCAGGCGCGTCCGCGTATCCGGCCGTGAAGCTTTCCGTTGTGAGTTTTAAGCAGACCGACCCGCGCTGGGCAAATGTGAAGCTCGGCAGCTCCGGGCAGACGATCGCCCAGATTGGCTGTACGACGACAGGGCTTGCCATGATGGAATCCTTCCGCACCGGCACGACAATCTATCCGGACGCGATGGCAAAAAAGCTGAGCTATAGCGCAGGTGGTGCACTGTATTGGCCCTCAAACTATATGGCGGATACCAACGCAAACGGTTATCTCGGAAAGCTGTATGCGCTTCTGAAACAAGGCAAGCCCGCATTCATCGGTGCAAAAACGGCTTCTGGTGGGCAGCATTGGGTGGTAGTCACCGGCTATCAAGGTGGCAATACGCTTTCCGCCTCGCAGTTTCTAGTCAATGACCCTGGCTCAAACACGGTGACCAACTTGCAGCAGTTTTTGAATAAGTATCCGAATTTCTACAAAATTATGTCCTACAAATAAGCCAAACCCAAACAGCGGGAGGTACGGCGAGCTATGCCGGCCTCCCGCTTTTTGGAGAAGGACTGGCACAAAATTTTATATTTTCACATATACTGCATTATCCTTAATGATCTGGAGGAGAACTTATGTTTGCTACGCTTTGGGGGCAGCTTCTGTCAAACCTACTCTATTTTGCACTGCATTTGAGCTCTTCCAGCTCCTTTCCCCCGCCTTTGAGCGCGGCAAAAGAGCAGGAGTATCTGGAACGGATGAAGCAGGGCGATGAAGACGCCGCGGATGTTTTGATCGAACATAACCTTCGCCTGGTGGCGCACATTATCAAAAAATATTACTCGAGCTTTTCTGAGCAGGAGGATTTGATTTCCATCGGCACAATCGGGCTGATCAAAGGCATCCGGACGTTTGATGCGGATAAGGGAACCCGGCTGGCGACTTATGCGGCGAGATGCATCGAAAAACCAATCCCCTCATAACGGCTTTTTGGGGTTCCGAACAGGAAAAAGAAGCTCCTTTTTCCCGGAGCGCTCCAAAATGGCGGTTGTTCTTAAAAATCAGCGATAATCTCTATGTGTTCAGTAAACAGCGAAACGGACAGACGATTTACAGTCCCCTTGCAATCCACAGTTTCTTGTTTCTTCGTCCGAAGAAGCTCACCGACGCCGAAAAGTTCAATATCCAGTATCCCAATCCGGCAATGCTCACGACAACAGCAGACAAGCTGCGGTACTACCGATACAAAAAATCCCTGCTCCAGCGGGAAGTCGCTGACTATGCAGGGATTAACGAGAGCACCTATATCCATTATGAGAATCCGGAGCATGACTACTACCCGATAGACAAGCTCGGTCGCATTGCGGAATTGCTGGAAGTGAACGTCACCGACCTGCTGGACGAGTACAACCGATTCCTCTATGACGGACAAGGCTGGCAGATACGGAAGATTCGCAAAAGCATGGGCTTGACGCAGTACCAATTTGGAAAGCTGTATGGCGTGAGCGCCGGAGCAGTGAAACAGTGGGAAAGCGGAAAAGTAAGGGTGACAAAGGGGACGTGGGAGAGAGTCCTTGAATTGAATTTTCAGAAAATAAGTGGTATAATTAGGTAAAACTTATTTCTGAAAGGATATCAATATTATGGAGGCTGGAAAATTCAAAGAAGTTGCTGCTATCGAAGAAAACAAAAATTGGAATCGACTAATACATAGAGAAAACGAATTGTATTCCCGTAACAATGATATTCGCAGTGAATTTGAACGTGATTATACTAGAGTTCTTCATTCTCTTGCTTATCGTCGATTAAAACATAAAACACAGGTGTTTTTCAATGTAGATAACGATCATATTTGTACTCGTATGGAGCATGTGTCACATGTCGAATCAGTAAGCTCAACTATTGGAAAGTTTTTAGGGTTAAATACGGAATTAATACGCGCCATTGCAACGGCCCATGATTTAGGTCATGCGCCTTTCGGGCACCAGGGAGAAACAGTTATTAAAGAACTTACAGAAAAATATTTAGGCACAACTTTTTGGCATGAAAGAAACGGCTTATATTTTGTCGATAAGGTAGAACTTTTAGAAGATAATAATAGGTTTTTTCAAAACCTTAATCTTACATACGCCGTTCGAGATGGTATTATTTCCCATTGCGGAGAAGTCGATGAAAACGGAATTTTCCCACGAGATACATTATTCGATTTAAATGAGTTTATCTCTCCTGGACAATACCAACCGGCAACTTGGGAAGGTTGCGTTGTGAAAATTGCAGATAAAATTGCGTATTTAGGAAGAGATATAGAGGACGCCTATCGACTAAGGTTCATCGATAAAGAGCAGTTATATAAATTTAAAAACTTAGCACAAGAGTATGGAGCTACAACTATAAATACAACCGTTATAATGCATGATTTAATCATTGATATTTGTAAAAATAGTTCCCCAGAAAAAGGAATTTTACTAAGTAAAAAAGCTCAAGTCTTCCTAGACGAATTAAAAAAATTAAATTATGATGCTATTTACCACAATGACAAACTGTCTCCGTTTAAAAAGTATTCTAATTTAGTTCTTACAGAATTATTCAATAAATATCTTGAAGTGTACGCGGGAGAAGAAACTTTACATGAATTAAGAAAACAAAATAAAATTTACCCTCAAATTATGAATGGGTTTTCATTGTGGCTAGTGCCTTATTGCGATATTGATTTTAATAATATTAGTTGGGCCTCTAAAACCAGTAGGAAAAGTAAGAATGAAAAAATATACGGTAAACTTGAGACGAAAGAAATTTATATACGTGCAATAATTGATTATTTGTCAGGTATGACAGATCGATATGCAATTGAACTTTTTAATGAGCTGATTAGTTACTAATATGTAAAGAGACGGTCAAGCCTAACCAGTCTGACCGTCTCATTTTATGTACCTACTTGTCGTTCTTCAAATCTTCCTGAACGGCTTTCAGTAGCGCCAGCTTCTGCTCTTTGGGGCATGGCAGTTTGTTGAGATACTGCTCCACCGCCTCAGCATGAACAGAAGCTATTCTTTTTTGAAGTTCCCGCCAGCCCTGTTCCGTCTTAGGGTAGTGCATGATTATATCCACGCTTTACCAAGCCCCCTCCCTTCTAATAGGATATGCGTAAAGCATTGTCCAACATGATTCTACTTTTTAGCAGTACGCTTGTAACGTTCAAAATCCTCTAAAACCTCGTTTTGAATTTCGGAAAGCTCGGAGATATATTTTAACATAAAGTTCCAACGTTCCATTGACATGAATCCTGTGCATTCAAGAGTGCCGATCAAATTGTTTGCCGACTGCATTTCTCGAAACAGCATATCTACTAAATCTTCATGTGTCACATTATTCATGGCGTTTCTCTCCTTTTAAAATGTATTGTTCGTAGGTAATGGAGTTCAAAACTTCTCCGCTACCTTGTTCATCTCGAATAGTTGTCGTATGGGAATAGCAAGGTGGTGTTTCGCCAACGATCGCCTTTAACTTCTCGTATGTCATCGTAACAGGAACAGGCTTTTGAATCCCTCTGGAACAGCTATACAATCTGAAATGTTCTGGATAGAAAGCAACACGAGTTCCTTTCTCATGTGCTTTCGAAACAGTATCAGTAGCGGTGGTACTCTCTTTCAAAAACTTCGGGCAAAAGTAAGCGCCGAAATTATCAACAAAGGGTAGATTTTCAATCCATGCACCACCGTATTCCCACATTTGTTTGAACTTCTCCATTGGAACAAATAAACCTTGTTTGTCCATGCGTTTCATCAGTACATGAAGATGGTAGCTGCCGTTACCCTGCGGTTCTATGATACGGATATACTCGCAAGATGGATAGGAATACCGAAACCTGCTCCAAAATCGTTTGAAATCCAGATTGACCTGCTTATAATCCCTCATGACATTGGAATAGGTTAGCGTCAAGAACTTCTCAGAACAATGACCTGTAAAGTTCAGATTGATAATCCTTCTCAGTTCATGACAGGACTTCTTAAATCTTTTTTCTATATCAACCGGACTTGCACGAGCTTTGCTCTCAATGTACTCTCCGGTTTCCAAATTAACATAACCCTGTCTGCTCACCTTGCGATAACGTGCAATATCAGTACAACGTTTTTCAACCGTAATGGCTTCTACAATGTGATTGGTATGGTACACTTTTGTTAAATGCTCATTTTCAATTTGTTTCTTCTCTTCCATCAGATTACCTCCTGTATGTTCTGGTATTTAATAACGTTTTGGAAGAGAGAAAACATCAGGATTTTTTGCTCGTTCATAAAAAGTTCATGAATGCACTTGTCTGCTATACTTGTTTTGCTTGTTAGTAATAACGTAAAAAGTGTGTATATCAAAGTAAAGAATCTATAGTTTTTAGAAATTAGAACGGCAAAGATAAAATAAAGAGGATACAGGGACGCGATACATCTGGGTAGAATCTGCCTGAATTTCTGTGTCAAAGCAGAGAGGAGGGAAAAAGATGATACGCATTGTCAAAGAAAGTGTTGATGTAACAAGCGGTTTGGAAAAGGCAAAACGTGAGATTCTTGCAATTCGTCGTCAGCTGGTACAGGACGGAAAAGTGAGCAACCATCTTGGTATCAGCTTTACAGTGGTAGACGATACATTGGCGACCATAATTGAAGAGCTTAGAAACCTTTAAGCCTAAGAACCCTTCTTTTTGTCTCAGAAGCGGCTAAGAAGCGCATAGGACAATGGATATGTTTTGCGGGAAAGCTTGCCCGGAAAAAAGAAAAAGCCCTTTATGAGCCGTATAGCCTGCATAGAGGGCAAACGAAAAAGACGCCCTGATTTTGTTTCAGAGCGTCGTTTCTTTATATAACGAATTAAGAATATTTTCAATCACCTTTGAATCTGTTTCCTGATAAAGAGTATGAGTGGAACCGTATTTGTTGGGTGCAAGAATATCAACGTATTTATTACCACTTAAATCTTTTACCCAGTAAACTTTAATTCCTTCTTTATCTTCATATCCATATTTTAGGCTCCAATCAGCGTCTGTTACTATTCCATTCCCCTTAATTCGCAGAGGTTTAGAATAATCATGTCTTGATTTTATAAAAATCAAATCGCCATTTTTAATTTTCCTTTTGAGTTTATCAAGGCGTGGGTGTTTGGAAGGTTCATGTCCCACGACTGCAACACCATTATCAAGAAAAAACCTTACTACGTCTTCTGGAGGTATGCTTGTTAAATATGCTCCGATTCCCCAAATTGTCATTTAATTCTCTCCCATCTTGCAGAATAATATATTTTCATTTTAACAATTCAGGAGAGAAAAAACAAGGTAGAGCAACGATTTTGCCCTACCTTGTAATCATTTAAGCTTGTTTCTTTTTACGAATGAAAAGAAATATCAAAGTTGTACCGGAAACTACGAATACCAAAACAGACATCATGAGAGAACTATTATCCCCAGTCTTTGGATTATCTGTGGTTGGCTTTTGCTGTTCCGGTTGGGAAGGTGTATTTGTAGCTTCTTCTTTTTCCGCTACTAAAGCGTAGGTGCTGAAATGGTCAGTTTCAAAAATGATACAATCATTCTCAATTTTTGATTCCAGTTTCTCCGCTTTCGCATTACTGTCTATGTAATAAACGCCAAGGTTATTAAGTCCTTTGTATTTTTCCGGTAGAGGAACGGATACTTTCATTTTTCCGTTTGGCTGAACGGTATCGCCATTACCGTTTACCAATGTAATGTCAAAGGCCACAAACTCATTATAGCTTATATCAGCTAAGGCTGTTTCTGTGTTTTTAACAGCCTGTTTGTCATTTGACTTAACCGCTAATGTAACATCATTGGGGAGATTGTCCCCGGAAATCATAATACCTGAAATAGAATCTGTAATATTGATTGCCTTATCCGTTACCTGAATTGTAATGATTTTTTCAGGGCTGTAAAGCTCACTGTCACTTTGAATACAGTCTTTACAAGTATTGAACTGTTTGTATGTCACTTTCAGTTTTACAGTACCGGAGCCAGTGAAGGTAAGCGTTTCGCTGGATTTTAATGTGTTGGAATAATCTTGATTCGATTGGCTGACAAGTTCCTTGCCTTCTAAAATTTCAACGGAAGGCTGGTAAGCGGTTTCATGGGTTTTATGAGTTTCATCTTCAACTAGCATACCGTCAGAATAATGATTGGTATCTAAATAGTAAGCAGTATCTTTATTCACAAGAGCGGTATTGGTTAGCTCAGTGGTGAGATTTAAAGTATCGCCAAATTGAACGGACGCAGGCGCATTTGTCTGAATAACAGGTTCTTCAACTGTAACAGTAAAAGGCTCGCCTATTTTGGTATAGTCGCCATCAGTCGGCAAAACGTCATTACTATAACAATACTGTGCTTGGAAACGAATTGTTCCGGGCTTATAAAAAGACTCCGTTGTATGGAATGTGTCTGACGTAACCAGTTTACCGTTTTCATCGGTTGTCTCTGGACCGCTCCAACCTCCATGTTGGTCAAAACTGCCAACACCTGTTTTCCAGTCTCCTAAAGATAAAAAGACATCAGTGCTGGGAGTCAAATTTTCCAAAGTAACGCTTTTGTTTTCGTTCGGAATATCAGGAATCCACTCTCCAATTTTGACCGAAGCAGGTATATCATAAGAGACTGTAACATTTGAATCGGTTTCCTGTGCAAAAACAGGAACAGCAATTCCAGCCGTTAAAGAAAGAGAAAGTGCAACTGCACATAATTTTTTGAACATCACAATTTTTCCTCCTCGCAATACTTTTCTTTATTTTAATCCTTGTTTTTCGTTTTGTCAATGATTATCTAGTTTTTAAGAGTGGAAAACTCGTTTCTCCTTTACAATGAAAGGGGAGTTGATATTTATGCCTTTTTGCGATACATTACGCACTTTAATAGATGAACGTGGTCTTACACAAAAACAACTGGCGCAGGACTTGGAAATCCCTGTTTCTACTCTTGGCGGATATGTGCAGGGAACGAGTGAGCCGGATTTTGAGACATTGAAGCTGTTTGCAAAATACTTTAACGTATCTGCCGACTACCTGTTAAATCTCAAAATCGGAAATACCCAAACACATTTAGAAAATGAGCTTTTGCGTATCTTTCGGTCATTGAGCACAGAACAACAGGAGCTATATTTGGAGCAGGGCAAAGCCTTTATCAGAATCAATGCGAAAGACGATGTAAAATTATCAAAATCGACTTTTCAAGGAGAAAATGAGGTTAGATAGCAATCAAAACCACTAGTAAACTAGTGGTTTGCTCAGACCCCAGAGGGGCCAGTAC
>UQWL01000009.1 GCA_900544715.1 uncultured Oscillospiraceae bacterium
TCTACCCCTGGTTCAACCAGGGGTTTTGTTAAGCCTAAAGGCAGCAAAAAAGCAGCTCCGCGTGAATATCACGCAGAGCTGCCTGATCCATCCTGTTCGATTGAATTTTAATAATAACGCAGAAGCGCGACGACCTTGCCGAGGATGGCAACCTCTGTGACGATAATCGGCTCAAACGCATCGTTCTCCGGTTGGAGACGGAAATGGCCGTTTTCCTTATAAAAGCGCTTTACCGTCGCCTCATCCTCCATCATCGCAACCACAATCTCACCGTTGCGCGCCTCCGGCGTTTGCTCCACCACCACGATATCACCGTCGTGAATGCCGGCATTCAGCATGCTTTCGCCGCGCACATGCAAGGCAAAAAGCGGCTTATCCCGCGAAACATGCCCCGTGTAGGGAAGATAACTTTCGATCTGCTCCACCGCTAAAATCGGCTGGCCAGCCGTGACCGTGCCAAGCAGGGGCACATGCGTCACATTCTCCGCCTGCCCGTTGATGCGGATCGAACGCTTGAGCATTGGGTCGCGCGTGATATAGCCCGCCGCCTCGAGCGCATCGAGATTTGCCTGCACGGAAGAGGTGGATTTAAGGCCCACGGCGGCGCCGATCTCCCGCACAGAGGGAGGAACGCCATCCTGCGAACGCTCCATTAAATATTCATAAATGCGCTGCTGTGTATCGTTAATTCGGTCCATCGCAGTCTCCTCCAAGCTATCAAAAACGATTTCATCTGTCTGCTTCTCTTAAAATACGGTTGTATTATAGCACACATCTTTTTAAAAAGCAAACATTTGTTTGCGATTTATTTTACCCAGCGCACAATTTGGAGAAAATGGATTTTTTAGAAGTTTGTTCATAGGAAAGTGCAGGATTGTTCAAGGAAAGTTCATAGCCGCGTAACAAAAAAATCAGAGACCGCGGCTATAATAAAACTGTGCTCAACAGAGAAAGGAGCCGCACCGAGTATCGACTGAGCACATGCTCTACCCCTCCTCAAAGCAACCCCTCAATTTGGAAAAAACGGCTGGTGTTAACCGGCCGTTTTTTCTGCCTTTTAAGCAAGGCCTTTTCGGCGCAAAGCAGTTATTCAGCTGCTTCGCGCCGTTTTTTATTCAGAAAACAGGATGCAGGTTACCCCGTCTGAACAGCGGCTTAGCGAATAAAGGGCCTGCATTTCCGGGCAATCGACCACAAAAAAGGAAGGGATTGGAGCCCTGCTTTTGGGAATTCTACTCCTTGTGAAGGAAGCCCGTCCTGTGCTAAACTATCATGGGGGAAGAGTTGAATCTTGCTTCTCTCGCTCGGGATGCGTGCCTCCCGCACAGGCCGCTTCCTGCCATAAAGGAGATGTTCTTGAATGAGAAAGACGAAAATTGTCTGTACCATGGGGCCCGCTACGGAAGACGATAAAGTTTTGCGGGAGTTGATGCGTTCCGGCATGGCAGTCGCCCGTTTCAACTTTTCACACGGGGACCATGAAATGCATAAAAAAACGCTGGAGCGCGTTGTGCGCCTGCGGGAGGAGCTGGATCTCCCCATTGCTACCATGCTCGATACAAAAGGGCCGGAAATCCGCCTCGGCACCTTCAAAAATGGGAGGGTCCTGCTCAAAAAAGGCACGGCCTTCACCCTGCGCACCACGCCCGTGGAAGGGGATGAAACGCAGGCCTCCATCAGCTTTCCGGAACTGGTAGGCGATGTGCAGGAGGGCTCCACCATCTTGCTCGACGATGGGCTCATTGAGCTCACCGTGCGCAGCATCCGTGGCTGCGATATTGTCTGCCGCGTTCAAAACGATGGCTTTATCTCCAACAACAAGGGCGTCAATGTGCCGAACGTCCATCTCTCCATGCCCTTTATCAGTGAGCGCGACCGGGAGGATATTATTTTCGGCATTCAAAACGGCTTTGATTTCATCGCCGCCTCCTTTGTCCGCACAGCGGCGGATGTGCTGGAGATCCGGAAGATCTTTGATGAATTCGATTGCCATGGCGTGAATATCATTGCGAAGATCGAAAACCAGGAGGGCGTTGAAAATATTGATCAGATCCTGCGCGTATCAGATGGCATTATGGTCGCGCGCGGCGATATGGGCGTGGAAATCCCGCTTGAGGATGTGCCGGTGCTGCAAAAAATGATTATCAAAAAGGTATATAACGCGGGCAAGCAGGTCATTACCGCCACTCAGATGCTGGAATCCATGATCAAAAATCCGCGCCCGACCCGCGCTGAGGCAACGGACGTTGCCAACGCGATTTACGATGGCACAAGCGCCATCATGCTCTCCGGTGAAACAGCCGCAGGCCAATATCCTGTGGAGGCGGTGCGCACTATGGCCCGCATTGCGGAGCGCACGGAGCAGGATATTGATTATATCAAACGCTTCAAGCTCCGTGAGGTGGAGACAAACCCCGATGTGACCACCGCCATCTCCCACGCCACGTGCACCACGGCGCACGACCTCGGCGCGGCTGCGATCATCACGGTGACGAAATCCGGAAAAACAGCGCGCATGATCTCAAAATTCCGCCCGAACTGCCCGATCATCGGCTTCAGCACGGAGGCGCGCGTCTGCCGCCAGCTCAATCTCTCCTGGGGCGTCACGCCGCTTCTCATCGAGGAAAAGGCCTCTACGGACGATTTGTTCAATCACGCCGTCGATTCCGCGGAATACGCAGGCCTTGTCAAAAGCGGAGAGCTGGTCGCCATTACGGCAGGCGTGCCGCTTGGCATTTCCGGCACAACAAATATGATGAAGGTTCATGTTGTTGGCCACATTCTCGCCACCGGGCGCAGCGTGACGAAAAAGAAAACCTGCGCACGGCTGTGCGTATGCGAATCCGCCCGGCAGGCACAGGCTGAATTCCGCGACGGTGATATTCTCGTCATTGACCACACAACAAACGATATGCTCCCTCTCCTGAAGCGGGCGGGCGGCATCATCACCCAGCAGGATGGTATGAACTCCCATGCGGCAATCGTCGGCCTAAGCCTCGATATCCCCGTGATTATCGGCGCGAAAAATGCAACAAATGTGCTGCGCACCGGCGCTGTTGTCACGCTGGATGCGGAGCGCGGAGTGGTACTCAGCAGCAGCGCGGCGCAGGGGGTATCATAAACTGAGTCCGTTTACGGCGGAAGGAGGCGCTTTTGGATGGCCTATCATTTTTTTGCGATGGTTTCCCGCATGAAATATATCGACCGCTGGGCGCTTATGCGCAACACGCGGCAGGAGAATCTCACGGAGCATTCCCATGAGGTGGCCGTCATCGCGCACGCGCTCGCGGTGCTGCGCAACCGTCGCTTTGACGGGCATGTGGATGCCGCCAGGGTGGCGCTTCTGGGCCTCTACCACGATCTGCCTGAAACGCTCACAGGCGACCTCCCCACCCCCGTCAAATATCATAATTCGGCAATTCGGGCCGCCTACCAGGCAGTGGAGGATTCCGCCTGTGCGAAGCTGACCTCTATGCTGCCGGAGGATCTCCGGCCGGATTACGAGCCGTTCTTCTTCCCGGCTCAGGCGGACGCATCGCTCTGGCCGCTGGTTAAGGCGGCAGATAAAATCAGTGCGCTCGCAAAATGCATGGAAGAGGAGAAGGCAGGCAACCGGGAATTCACCCGCGCAAAAAGTGCGCTGCTTGCCTCTATTCATGCGATGCAGCTGCCGGAGGCGGAGTGCTTCCTTGCGGAATTCCTGCCCGGCTACGCGCTGACGCTGGACGAATTGGAGTAGCGCCCGGCCCAGAGAGCTTGTGTGCCGCCTTTCTGCATATTTTTTAAAGAGTTTCCAAAAATGCTCCATCCCCGCCCCTTGATTTTGGAAGGCGGGGTTCGCTTTTTTACGGCAAATCGTTGAAACGCTCCATTTTTTGCAGTATAATGATGAGAAACAGTCCGGTACGCCGCGGAGCCTCTGCCCCGCCAGGTGCGCTGCTGAAATTGACTGATTGAAAGGAAGTGTCCGTATGAATCCGGAGCTATTGCAAATTCCAAAGAGAATACGGGAGTTGAGAGAAATTCTCGACCTGTCCACCATTGAGGTAGCGGAGAAGCTCGGCGTCACGCTCGATGAATACCAGCGCTATGAGAGCGGCGAGCAGGACATTCCCGTCAGCACCCTGTATGAGATTGCCGATATCCTCGGCACGGACTGCACCGTCCTGCTCACAGGGGACACCCCGCGCATGAATGTCCACACGGTCGTGCGCAAGGGGGAAGGCGTATCCGTTGACCGTTATGAGGGCTATCAGTTTGAAAGCCTCGCCTTTAACTTTATGCACCGCAGCATGGAGCCTATGCTGGTCACCCTGGAAGCCCAGGAGAAAGACCCCCCGCTCGTTATTCACGGCGGTCAGGAATTTAACTTCGTCCTTGAGGGCAAAGTGAAAGTGACCGTCGGTAAGAATTCCTTCATCCTCAATGAGGGAGACTCGATTTATTTTGACCCCAAGCTTCCCCACGGCCAGGCGGCTGTCGGCGGAACCACGCGCTTTTTAACAATCATTAATGAATAACGAAACCGGAGGCCAAAACAATGGACGATATCATCAAACGCTACTGTCCGCGGATCGAATTCGATTCGTATGAAGATATGAAGGAAAACTTCACGATTGACGTGCCGGAGGATTTCAACTTCGGCTTCGACGTGGTAGACGCCTGGGCGGAGCTTGAGCCGGACAAGCAGGCGCTGCTCTGGACGAACGACGCAGGCGATATGAAGCGCTACACCTTTGCCGATATGAAGGCGGGCAGCAACCGCGCGGCAAACTTTTTCAAATCCAAGGGCATCCGCAAGGGCGACTATGTGATGCTGATCTTAAAGCAGCGCCCAGAGGTCTGGATGTGCTTCACCGCTTTACATAAGATCGGCGCGGTGGTCATCCCCGCCTCCTTTCAGCTCACCCCACACGACCTGGTTTACCGCCTGAACGCGGCGGGTGTGAAGATGCTCGTCACGGTGGACGACGCGGAAATCATTCAGCACTGCGAGGATTCCTTAGCCGACTGCCCGACCGTGGAAACCTACGCCGTACTCGGCGAGCAGATCCCTAAAAATGCAGTCGATTTCGCACAGGCGCTCGCACAGCAAAGCGACGTGTTCGCCCGCCCCACCGGGGCGGAAGCCACAAAAGTGACGGACACCATGCTGCTCTATTTCTCCTCTGGTACAACCGGCATGCCGAAAATGGTGCGGCACGATTACTCCCACCCGCTCGGCCAGATCACGACCGCGCGCTTCTGGCAGTGCGTGAAGGAAAACCGCGTCCATCTCACGCAGACGGATTCTGGCTGGGCAAAATTCGCCTGGGGTAAAATTTATGGTCAGTGGATCTGCGGCGCCTGCATCGGCGCATACGATACGGAGAAATTCACGCCGCACGGCATGCTGGAGGCCATCCAGCGGCTGCGCCCCTGCACCTTCTGCGCGCCCGCGACGATCTACCGCTTCCTCATCAAGGAGGATTTGACGCAGTACGACTTCAGCTTCATCGAGCACGCCTCCCTTGCGGGCGAGCCGCTCAATCCGGAGGTTTTCAACCAGATCGAGCGCCAGACGGGGCTTCGCATCCACGAGGGCTTCGGCCAGTCGGAAACCTCCGTGCTGCTGGCCAATTTCCCGTGGGTGGAAATCCGCCCCGGCTCGATGGGGAAACCCGCTCCGATCTATGACATCGACCTGCTCGATGAGGATGGAAACGCATGCGAGGACGGTATCGTCGGCTCGATCTGCATCAAAAATACGGACAAGAAGCATCCAACCGGCCTGTTCCGTGAATACTGGAAAGCGCCGGACGCGATGGCCCGTTCCTGGAAAAACGGCGTTTACAACACAGGCGACACCGCCTGGCGCGACGCGGACGGCTATTACTGGTTTGTAGGGCGCAATGACGATGTGATCAAGTGCTCTGGCTACCGCATCGGGCCGTTTGAGGTGGAAAGCGCCCTCATGGAGCATCCCTCCGTGCTCGAATGCGCCATTACCGCCGTGCCGGACCCGGTACGCGGGCAGGTCGTCAAGGCGACGATTGTGCTGGCGCGCGGCTATGAGCCGAGCGATTCGCTGGTAAAAGAATTGCAAAACCATGTCAAGCACGCGACTGCGCCCTATAAATACCCGCGGGTGGTAGAGTTTGTGGAGGAACTGCCCAAGACGACGAGCGGCAAGATCATGCGCACGGCAATCCGCGCGAACGATATGCAGAAGCTACAAAAATAAATTTGATCAATTATTTATAAATGGCGCGGGAACAGGATTTTAACCCTGTTCCCGCGCTTTTTATGTATTATGCCTGTAATTTGTTCCCCCTCGGCGCAGCTTTATCGTTGCAGTCGGTTTGGGCTAGAACGATAACTGGAATGCGCTCAGGCCTCCACGCTCGCCGTCAGCGCAAAATGATCGGAAATACTGACGCCCCCATATGGCTCCACTGCGCACACGCGGCAATCCGTCACCCCGTTCAGAGGTAGGTTCCGCACATAAAAATGATCGATATTGCGCGGAGCCATCTCATCGAGCGCATCGAGCTGGTGGTAGAGCGATTTTTGCTTTTGCCGCGCCTCTTCCGTATAATAGCGCTGCAAATTCGTGTTGTGGAGCGGGTCCCACGTTGCATAGCCATCCTCACGCGGGATGAGCCGTGTAAAGCCGCCCTCCTGCAAAACCTTCAACTCCGGCCACCCAGCCTCCGCGTTGAAGTCGCCCGCAATCACCAGCGGCGCATCCGGCGGCACGATCTCCGAAAGCCACGCGCAAAGCCGCTGCGCTTCCATACGCTTGCAGCGGTCCATCTCCCGCATTTTGGCCTCCGCCTGTGCGATTTGTTCGGCGGGGAAGCCCCACTCTTTTGCAAGCAGCGGCAGCTTGGCCCGGTTTTCATCCGTAATCGCGGGGCCCGCCACCCAGTGCGTGACGCACGCATAGAATGGCCGCCCCTCCGGCAGCATGCAGCGCACGAGCACCGCCTGCGTCAGGTTGTCAAAATGGCAGGAGAAAACGTTGCCGCAATACCCTTTGCCACCCAGGTGCTTCTGCCCCACATATTTGGGGGCGAGGGAGGGCCGGGCCAGAATCAGGTCTCCCTCGCGCAGGTTCAGCGGAAAACCCAGCTTTCCCGCGCGCAGGCCGGCCACGCCCATATGGCCAAGCGGCACATAGGAAAGCTCCTCCGCCAGCCGGTTGCCATAGGAGAAAAGCGGGTTCGCCTCATTGAGAAAAATAACATCCGGCTGCTCCTCCCGCAGCACGGCGCACAGGCCCTGAAACCGCTTTTCCCGCGTTTCTTTTGATTCATACTCTTCCAACCGGATCAGGCCATGATAGCGAAAACCGGACCAGACATTGAGCGTAAAAAGCTTGATGTGTGCCAAGAAAAGCACCTCCTGAAAAGCGAAAGCGCCGGGGTTCTCCGCACAGCAGGCCCCGGCGCTCTTCTTTTTGATATCAGCCGTTGAGGGCTGCGAAATTCTTTTTGTTCGCCTTGTAGAGCTCCTGAAAAACGGCGTAGTTACGGTCATAGACTGGCTTGACAGCCGGATTGGGCATGAAGGTCTTTTTCGCGGGCACCATCCGCTTCGCCTCGTCAAGGCTCGGCAGCAAACCGAGGCCGACCGCGACCACAACCGCCGCGCCAACCGCGCCGACGTTCTGCGGGCTGTCAACCGTTTCCACCTTGCGGCCGATGCAGTCCGCGAGGATCTGGCATGTCACGTCAGACAGCGCGCCGCCGCCGACGAAACGAATCGTATCCGAGGTTTTGATCTTTTTCTCCTCGGTTTCCAGGAACCAGCGCAGGTGAAAGCAAACGCCCTCCGTCACAGCGCGGATGAGCTCCGTTTTGCCGGTTTCCAGGCTGATGTTGAAGAACATGCCGCGCGCGTTCGGGTCTTCAAACGGGCAGCGGTTGCCGTGCAGCCAGGGGGTAAAGATCACGCCGTTTGAGCCTGCCGGCACTTCGCTGATGACCTTCGCCATATAGTCGTAAAGGCTAGTATAAACCGCCTCTTGCGATTCCGCCACATGCTTTTTCTCCAAATAGATATCGATCTCATCGAGCGCCAGGTGATCCTTCACCCATTCAAGGCACTTGCCCGCCGTTTCCAACTCTGCGAAATAGTTGAACCGCTCCGGCTGCGCGCCCACGATCGCCGCAACCATGGCGGAAGCATCCACAATGCTTTTGTCGACCACGGTGGAGACCCAGCCGCTTGTGCCGCAATAGATATGCGTATCGCCCAATGCGGTGGAGCCGGCCCCCACGCCGATGAGGGAAGCGTCCCCGCCGCCGCCGAACACGGCGGTGCCCGCTTTCAGGCCAAGCTCCGCGGCCGCTTTTTCCGTGATTTCTCCAACCTTGTCAGTGGATTGTTTGATCGGCGCAAGATGCTCTCTATTGATGCCGAGCATATCGCACATCTCCTGGCTCCAGCCCTCTTTGCCCTTGCGGATATCATAGATCAGGGCGGCAAAGGCGGAATCCTGCGTCATGACAAATTCACCCGTCATTTTGCAGATGAGGAATTCCTTCACATCCAGCCACTTATGTACGCGCTTAAAATTCTCCGGCTCATGGGCCTGCACCCACTTGTATTTCCACACGGGGTCTTTCACGCTCGCCGCAACCGCGCCGGTAATTTGTAAGCTTTTCAGCAGCTTGAATACATTTGCACCCGCGATTTGCGGGCCGTGGGCCAGGCCCTTTTTCAGCTCCTCTCGCGCACGCTGATCCATGTAGCTCATCGCGCGGCGCACCGGTTCCCCGTCTTTATCCACGAGCACGACGCCCTGCATCTGCGAGCAGAAGGAAACGCCACTGATCTGAGCCGGGTCCATGCCGGAGGCGTCAAGCACCTCCCGCGTGCTCGCGCACATGGCTTCCCACCATTCGGCGGGGTCCTGCTCCGCGCCGCCATCCGGCAGCACATAGAGCTCATACCCACGCATGGCCGCCGCCGTTAGGCGGACGATCTCGCCGATCTCAAACAGGCAGGTTTTTACGCCCGTGGTGCCCACGTCGTAGGTGATAACATAGGTCGGTTCTTTCATGCAAAACCCTCCAAAAATATGATTCCAGTTCACACACAAAGCTTATCGTTACGGGGCGTTCCCCGCCGCTTTCATTCAGGCTTAGCCGGTGCTTCCTGCCCACGGCCCATTGTAAACGCGCCTTCAATAAATTTGAGCATCTGCTCCACAACAAAATCATCGCGGGAAAGGATATCCTCGCCCACATAAATTTTAAACCGCTCCTGATAATAGCCACAGGCATAGGAAAACTGAAGATTTATAAAGAGGTTGTCGAGCAAAAAGGCAAACATCCGGGGATCGATATCCCCACGGATTAACCCCTCCTGCTGTGCCTGCGCGATGACCTGCGTATACACGGCGGCGGAAACCGCCTCCATATCCTGCGAGATCAGCCGCACCAGCTCCGCATTATTTTCCGAAGTCATTTCATTATAGAGCTTGATGAGATTCCCGAGCTGCCGGGAGGTGGTCTGCACGGTGCGGATAATCTGCTCCAGCTTATCGCGAACGTCTATCTCCGCCTGGGAGAGCGGCCCGAGCGTCTCCTCCAATATGGAGATGCCGTGGTGCACGGCAGTCAGGAACAGATCCTGCTTTGTATTAAAATACTTATAAAGCGAGCCGACACTAACGCCCGCCTTGCTGGCGATCACATTAATATTGGCGTTATCGAAGCCCTTGTTGGCAAATTCCCCGATTGCCGCGGCCAAGATTCTGTGCCGCTTCTCCTCCGGGATATTCTCAAACGTTTTCTTATGATAGATCGGCTGGTTTCCACCGGCTGTATCCATAGTATCATAGCCATCCTTTCCCGCGCACCAGCCTGCGGCCGGAGCCATCCCACCGGCACAAAACACACGCTCAAAAAATGAGTGGCCGCTCACCCTTTTTCTTATTTTAACATACTGACGGAAAAAATCAATGAAAATACGGAGTTTTTTTGCATTTTTCCTCCCCGTGCCTTTCCAACACTCCTCAAAGGCCATCTGTATCAAAAGATGGCTCCTCACAGTAACATCCCGCATACCACGGCGGCCATTCAAATACGCATGGCTGATATACGTCCCTATTTTCATAAAAAATTCATAAATTTTGATTTGACAAGCTTGAAAAGTATGCTATACTGTAGGTGAGCGGAGATTCACCCTCGCAGGAGGGGGTTTCCATAAAAGCCCGAATTTCGAGAGAGTCAATATGAAGGAGGAAACTGAACGTATGGACAATCGTTACGCCATCAGCAATTATCCGGATGCGGCGGCCGTCACCAAGCAGCTCGACGAGCTGATCAAGCTGCCGATCTACACCATCAGCCCGGAGGCCCTCAAGCACTATGAAGAGGACTATTTCGACAAAAAGTGCGCGAAATCCAAAGAGATGATCGAGGAGGCCAAAACGGTAATCCCCGGCGGCGTGCAGCATAACCTTGCCTTCAACCACCCGTTCCCGCTGGTGTTCACCAAGGCGGACGGCGCATATCTCTATGATATCGACGGCAACAAATACTACGACTTTTTGCAGGCGGGCGGCCCCACGGTGCTCGGCTCCAACCCGAAGGTCGTGCGCGATCAGGTGATTGAGCTTCTCAACACCTGCGGCCCTTCCACCGGCCTGTTCCATGAGTTTGAATATAAGCTTGCTAAAAAGGTATGCGATAGCGTGCCGAATGTTGAGATGTTCCGCATGCTCAACTCCGGCTCCGAGGCCTGCATGGCTGCGGTGCGTGTCGCGCGCCTTGCCACGAAGAATAAGAATATCATCAAGATGGGCGGCGCCTATCACGGCTGGAGCGATCAGCTTGCCTACGGCATCCGTGTGCCCGGCTCCAAGTTTACGCAGGCGCACGGCGTTCCGCTTTACATCTTTAAGCACACGCAGGAGTTCTTCCCGAACGATCTCAACGATCTGGAAAGAAAGCTCCGCTTTAACCAGATGCGCGGCGGCACGGCGGCGGTCTTCATTGAGCCGGTCGGCCCGGAGAGCGGCACCCGTCCGCTCGACAAGGATTTCAACAAGGGCGTAGAGCGCCTTTGCCGCAAATACGGCGCGCTGCTCGTATTCGACGAGGTCGTCACGGGCTTCCGTATCGGCATGGCCGGTGCGCAGGGTTACTTCGACGTTTCCCCCGACCTCACGGTATTCGGCAAGGTCATCGCGGGCGGTTACCCGGGCGCGGGCGGTCTCGGCGGCAAGAAGGAATACATGAAATATCTGGCGGCCGGCATTCAGACGGGCGACAAGGTTCACAAAGCACTCATCGGCGGCACAATGGCGGCAACGCCCATCAGTTGCGTGGCCGGTTACTATACGCTGGAAGAAATTGAGCGCACCAACGCCTGCCAGAAGGCCGGCGAAATGGGCGACCGCATCACCACCGGCCTACAGCAGCTCATCCAAAAGCACGGCCTGCCGTTTGTCGCCTTCAATCAGGGCTCTATCTGCCATTTGGAAACGGTCGGCACCATGCACTTCTCCATCGACTGGGGCAAGCTGTGGAAGGTTCCGGGTGTGCTCAAGGCGACCTCCGAGCGCAAAGCGGTCATGGAGCACATGGGCGCTGCCTACATGGCGGAAGGCCTTGTGACCTTAGCCGGCAGCCGCCTGTATACAAGCGCTGCCTATACGCCGGAGATGATCGACGATGCTCTGACCCGTTTCGACAGAGTGTTCGATACAGTCACCGTTCAAAAATAAACCAATTTTTCCGGCGGCGTTGCTGCGCCGCCGGATTTTTTCAGTAAAGGAGGCTTATTCGTTGGATATGGAAATCATGCAAGCCAAGGAGCTTGTGGTCCGCGCGGGCAAACAGCTCGTGAAAAGCGGCCTCATTGCGCGCACCTGGGGCAACGTCAGCTGCCGTGTGAGCGATACGCAATTTGTGATCACCCCCAGCGGCAGGGCGTATGAAACCCTCACGCCGGAGGAAATTGTTCTGGTCAACATTGCGGACTTAAGCTATGACGGGGATGTAAAACCCTCTTCCGAAAAGGGCATCCATGCCTCCGCCTACCAACTCCGCCCGGAGGTCAACTTTGTCATTCACACGCATCAGGTAAACGCCAGCATTGTCAGCCCCTTGGGCTTTGATATCAACAATATCGCGCCGGAAAGCGCGGCCATCATCGGCGATCATGTCCCAATGGCCGCTTACGGCCTGCCCGGCACCGGAAAACTGCGCAAAGGGGTCATTGCCGCCATTGGGCGCTCTGACAGCAAAGCCGTCATCATGGCGCACCATGGCGCCGTGTGCATGGGCAAGGATTATGAGGAAGCCTTCGCCGTCGCCTCCGAGCTGGAAAAGGTGTGCGCCCGCCACATTGCGGAGCGCTACCGCGAGGCCACAGGCAAGGTGATTGACACCTTTGAAGAAATCCACGATTATGTGATTGAAACCATCGGCAAAAAGGGCAGGGATGCCGCCCCCGTTACCGCTTATGAAAGCGAACGCGACGGCGCGATGTGCAACCTGACCAAGCCCGGCAGCGAGGAGATCCTGCGGGTGGATATCGCCACCGGCCGGATCGCGGGCGACGCTACGGCCTTTGTGCCGGAGGCCGACCTGCACCGCGCGGTATATGCCAAGCGGGACGGGATCCATTATATCATTCATTCCCAGCAGCCTGATATCATGGCTGCCTCCCGCCTGGGCCGCACCATGAAACCGCTGCTCGACGATTTCGCTCAGATCGCGGGCGCAACGGTGCGCTGCGCAGTGTTTAACCCTTCCAGCACAATGACAACCTCCAAAAAGGTTGTCAAAGCGCTCAAAGGGCGTGACGCCGTGCTGCTCAAGGATAACGGCGCGCTTTGCTGCGGACCCTCCAAGAGCGATGCGCAGGCCACCGAAATGGTTATGGATAAAGGCTGCAAAACCATGCTGGGCGCGGCTTTGTTTGATACCGCAAAGCCCATCAATGCGATTGAAACCCGCCTGATGCGCTTTATCTATAAAACAAAGTATTCCAAACAGGCGGAAAAGAAATAAGTTGTTCAATTATGATTGCGAAACACAGCTTACCGCAACCGCACAAAACAGGGAGATGCATCCTGCCATAAAGCGGGGTACACTGTTCGGACAGAGGGATCTCTTTGTCCGAACTGCGGATGCTACCGCCATTCGTTTGTTTATTTGCCATCTTCTTTTACCCCCTTATATACGGAAACGGCCCGTCGTCAGAAATGACGCGGGCCGTTTCTGCTCCCCCATGGCTTTTCAAATTCGAAAATTCAGAAACGCTTTTTTCATAAATTGATATTGTGAAAAGACCGTGAAATATGATATAATAGCGTCAAAAGATCCGTTTGACGCTTTGGAAAAATGCCTGTCGGCACAAAGTGCCTCCTGCCGCACGGTGGCAACTTCATTTTTCTCAAATGATATATTATTTTCAATCATATTGTTATTTCTGTGATACATGCCTCCGGATCAACGGATCGCTCACAGAGGAAAGGGGAAAAGATGAATCAAGCCGTTCGTAAACTGATTGCGTTGCTCGCCGCCCTAGCGCTCGTATGCTCACTCGCCGCGTGCAGCGGCCAGCAGTCAGAGGAGGAAACCACCACTGAGCCTCCCATCATCAGCAAAACCAAAAAGCCGGATGCCAACGCAGAGGTGCTCGCCTATTTTAACCGCCTGGTCAACAGTGCCAAACAGAGCAATCCCGAATTTACGATGACCAAGGAGCCAAAAGTTTCTGAGGTGAAAACCACCAACCAAACGCTCACCGATCTCGCCCCTACGCTGCAACAGCTCATGCTCAATCAAACAAGTCTCTCCTCAAAGGATCAAAAGCTCTCGGAGGTCCTGCCTGTTTCCGGCCAGGAGTGGGCGAGCCAATTAACCCCTTCCGACATCCGTTACGCGATGTGTGTGCAGGAAGACGGCCTTTATAAAATCACAATCTTCTTCCGGGATGAAAAGGAACCCGCGCCTTTGACAAGCCGACATGGCAAAGCATTTGATATGGAAGACCGCACTGCCATTGAGGAGGAATTCCAAAAGGCCAAAGATTATATGCAGCTTGGGGACTATAGCGTGTTGTTCACCGGCTCCTCGATTGAATGTGAAATCGACCGTGCAAACGATGAAATCCAAAAGCTGGTGTATCACAAGCGGATGCATCTTGATGCACAGGTCACCGGCGTTGGCAAGCTTGCATCTGCGGGTCAAATTGATTTTAGCTGCATTCTAGAAATCCAAACAGAGTTTCATTTCACTTGGCCGCATCCGGAAACCTCGACCGGCGCGGAAGCTTAACCCACAAAATTTACAGCCTGATACCTTGAACAGCCCAGCAGCCAACTTCAGATGGCGCTGGGCTGTTTTTTTGTGGCCGTAACGCTTCCAAACAGACGTGTGCCCAGATAACCAGTGGAGGAAAGGGCCATCGAATCTTTGATTTTTTATTACGAAGCGAAGCGGAGTAACAAAACAAAGCCCGCCGCAACCACAAAGATTAAAGAGATACACGCTACTCACGAGAGGAGAAGTTTACCGGCTATCTTTTATTTTATAGAATGTTTATAATTTTATTCAATTTTAATCGACACATCTTATTAATATTGCCTTGACAGAAACGACACATTGTTGTATGGTGGCGATAGAATGGTTCTGATACCTGATTGAAAAAGCCATGCGATAATTCAGAAACCAGCTTCAACTGAAAAGAGGAGGATTTACTTTGCGAAAAGAAAAAAAGCAGCACTCTCCCGCCTACCGGGCGCTCGCAGTTTTGTTGAGCGCAATGATTTTATTACTCTCTTTGGGCATGGGTGCCACCGCGGGTTCAAAAGAGGCCAATATCATCTACTCCAACGGTTACAAAATCGAAAAAATCACCAACCCCACCACCGGCCAGGGTGAAACAGACGGCATCATCCAGGGCGGGGACCGCAACAACTGCTATGCCTGGGCCATGACAGAGCGCGATGGATTCATCTATATTGGCACCAACCGGAATATCCTTGGCGGCATGATCGCGCAGTTCGCACAGGCGATGACGCAGGCAGGCCTTACCTACGATCAGGTTTGGGATATTGTGAATGCAATCACCAATGGCGAAGTGCCGGCCTTTTCCGCACAGTAAAGCAGGCCGATGATTATCCGTGTAAACCCTGCCACCAGTGAAACAAAGGTGATCTATGAGGCTCCTCTCGGCACAGACAGCGCTTACCGCATGGTAGTCAAATACCACAACGAGCTTTATTTCGGCTCTATGAGCAGTTCAAGCGGCACGCGCCTGGTCAAGATCGATGAAAACGACAATGCCGAGGTCGTATACAGCGGCGGCGGGAATTCCAGCTTCCGGGCGGGCACGGTCTACAACGACAAGCTGTATTTCGGTGGACTTGACAACCGGATTCCGGACGAAACGGCGGGCAAATATAATAAGATCGCTATTCTGGAAAAGAATCCGAAGGATGATTCCGATTGGCAGCGCGTTGCAGATTTTAACGATTTTATCGACTATGCCGACGATACGCTTTATCAAGGCGAGGGCGGCACGGTCTGGGATCTGATCCCCTACCAGGGCGATATGTATGTATTCCTCGCCACCTCCAACGGTTTCGTCCTATTCAAGGGGCATGAGGCTGTGGCTGGAGAAACCGCCAATCAGTACGGTTGGGCCTGGCAGGAAGTGATCGGCAAAAACAGCAAATACCATATGGGCATGGCGCCCACGGCGGAAGGTTACAACACCGAGGCGGGTGCGACCCCAGGCCTGATTGCCAGCGCTGCCACGCCGGTCGTCTTCCAGAATAAGCTGTATTTCGGCACGTTCGATTATGCGCTGCGCGCGGAGCTGGTCGCCGTGCAGGGGCTGCTTCAAATGATCGCGGGCGGCGAAAATGCGCCCGCTCTGAAGGATTTCCTGAAGCCTATGTATGATTCGCTTAATGCGCCTCAAAAGATGTATTGCATGGATCAGAACGGTAAAATCACAGCGGTTGAGCAAATCAACAACTACTTCGAGGGCACCACAAATGAGTATTTTTGGCGCTACGGCGTTTATAACGATCAGCTTTTTGTCAGCTCCTTCGACGCCTCTTCGCTTTATAAATATGTAACGAAATTGACCAATGGAGATTTGCTCCGTATGGATAAAGCGGAATTTATGCAGCAAATCAGCTATATCGTCAAGCTGCTTCAATCTCTCACCGGCTCTTCCGCGGGCAAAGAAGCAAGCGCGCTAACCGCGGCACTGACCGCAGCGCAACCCCAAATTGCGGCCCTGCTTGACAAACAGGCCACGCCGGAAAATGTACAGAAGCTGATCGCCCTCGTCGAAAAGCTTGTCTCTCCGCTTTCCAGCGCGGCAGAAGCATTCTCCGCCCTCCCGGCCTCCGCGGCACGCGGCGCCTCCCTCTCCGGTATTGTGGACGCGCTCAAATCCCTGGCGGCTGCCTTTGATCTGGAAGGTTTGCGGATGTATTTCAGCATTTCCAACAAGCTGCTCAAAAATGAGCCCGGCTTTGACCTGTATGTCACGAAGGACGGCGAAAATTATACGGAGCTTACCATGAATGGATTTAACGATAAATTCAACTTCGGCGGCCGTACCCTCGTTGCAAATGAAGATGGCCTCTATATCGGCACGGCAAATCCCTTCTATGGCGCGCAACTCTGGCGGATCACGGAAGCGGAGGAAGAGGATGCTCCGAATTCCATCGTGGAATTCTTTGCAAAGATCGTGCACTTCTTCCAGACAATCGCGGAATGGTTCCGCGGCCTCTTCCAATAATCCTTTCTCCCAACTACAGTTTCCATGAATACAGGGCGCGGCAAAATGCAAAACATTTTGCCGCGCCCCTTTATGATATGATCCATTTCGTGGGGGTTCCCCCTATTCACGCCCTGCCGCCCCGTTTTTTTAGGCGTAGCTTCCGCCGGATGGTATTTGCTGCCACATGCGCGGCAAAGCTGGGCTCGATCCGTGCATCCTTCTGAAACGGCACCACGTCGCTGGTATCCAGGTAATGCGTCAACAGGCGCTCACGCAGCGCTTCCAGCACAGGCTGGTAGGCAGGGTCATCCACCAGGTTATGCACCTCCTGCGGATCGCGTTTCAAATCGTATAGTTCATCCAGCTCATACAGCCGTTTTACATATTTATAATCCCTTGTTCGGCACATAATCGCCTTGCCGTTGTATACAAAATCCTCCCGCATTTGCAGGGAAATGCGCGGGTAATAGAGGAAGCTTGCGCGCGGCTTTTTATCCTCTGAAAAACGGCACTGCTCCTCGCCCTGGCGGAAACCGCCTTCGCAGAATACGGCATCCCGCAATGGATCCCGCTCACCCGCCAGATAGGGGAGCAGGGAGTGGCCAAATTGCGTATGGGTTTCCGGCAGGGAAGCGAGCTCGTGCGCCGTTGCATAAAAGTCGATTAGCTCCACAAGGCCATGTTGAACGCCCGTGCGTGTTTGCATCCCTTTCGGGAGTTTAACGAGAAAGGGCACGTTGGTCAGGCAATCTTCAAAAGAATTCTGCTGCTTTTCCACCATGTTGTAATCCCCTGTAAAATCCCCATGGTCGCTGAAGAAAAAAACAGCGGTATCCTCATAGAGCCCACGCTCCTTGAGCGCCTCGATGACGCGCCCCGTGAGGAAATCCACCCGCTGGCACATGCCGAGATACACCGCCCGCAAGGCCTTGAAACGCTCATCACTCCACGTATCCAGACGCATCATATGGTGCAGCTCCCGCATCATGCGGCATTTGCCCCGGTAATCCTCCGGCGGGCGAATTCTGGGCTTTAATTTTGCGGTGTCCACCTGGCTAAAAAACGGCTCCCAGATGTGATAGGGCGGATGCGGAAATTGCAGCGGCAGATATAGGCAAAAGGGGCGGTTTTCCCGGTAATTGCGGATAAAATCCACAGCCCCTTCCGCCCAATAGTGGTCGAGATCCTTCTCCGGCGCTGTAACCCCCTGGTAAAAGCTATAATAGTTATCCCCTTCCGGGCTGCCCCGCCACGTCTGGCGGATATCCAGATGCGGGATCGCATCCGGCACAAAGTAAGTGGTGCAGTATGCCTTGTTGAAATTCTGATACTGCGCTGGCAACAAATCGTTACGGCTGTTGATCCAAACATGGTAGCCGCTGTCTTTCAACTCCTTAAGCAGCACCGGCTCATGCGGCTGCATCATATGGGCCATCGTGCGATGCCCCGCCACATGCGGATACCAGCCGCTCATAAAGCTGCACCGGGAAGGGACGCAAACCGGGTTTTGGCAAAATGCACCGGAGAAAGAGGCCCCCTCCTGCGCCAACGCGTCGAGATGCTCTGTATGCGCCGCGGCGCAGCCAAGGTGGCTGAGGCTGTCTGCGCGCATCTGATCCGGATTGATAATCACGATATTCGGCCGTTTTTTTTGCATTTTCATCCCACAATTTCACTGTAATCCCTTTGCCCTGCATCTTTCGCCTACCACACAGAGTATTCTTTTATTTCAATTGCCTGATGCGGTCGCCTTTGACGAGAAAAGCGTGCTCCGCCAGGTCAATCATCGGCTGATCGTTGAAGGAATCCGTATAAAACTGCTCAATCTTCGCATGCGGGAACCGCTCCAGAAAGCTGCTCACCTTATTTTCTCGAAAGCACAGGCGTGTTATCGTGCCCGTTTGCTCATCGAACTGGGTCCCTATCCAATGCGCAATTCCAAGGCGGCGGCAAGCCTCCTCCAAAACCCGCTCCGGGGAGGCGGAAAGGATCACATCGTCCGGGCGGTGCAGGCGAGCATAAAAGGGCTTGATATTCTTCATATGGGTATCCCAAAAAGTTTTTAAATCAGCTTCAAAATCCGGGATCGTCAAAAAGTAATCGGCCACGCGCGCGCCATAAACGGATAAGGCCTCCTCAATGGTGATTTTTCCGCGCTTATACCGCACCAAAGCCGCCGCCACCTCCGGCACATAGCGCAGCAGCGATTTATCCTGTTTTAAATAATACCAAAATAAATCTACAGCACTTTCACCACGGTAAATCGTATTGTCAAAATCATACACGTTCATTGAGCCGCCCCCTTGATAAAGCAGTTTATTTTTAGCTATCATATCAAAACAAAAGGGATCCATAAAGCACTTGCTGCGAAAAAAATGGAACGCTTTGCGCCTATCCTACCATATGCGGCGGTATGGATAAAATGCCTTTTTTTACTGGCCCATATAATTTTCATTCGGAAAGCGCATCCCCTCCAAATAAGCCTGTTCAAACGCAGGCTCCTCCGCGAGGGAAACGGTGTGAATCCTGCCTGCAAGGGAGAGGAGCCGTTCCCTCCGGGCAGGCCGCAAGGCGAGCAGGCCCGCCCCATCTAACGCCGCGTTGCCGATGGCAGCGGTCCTTCCCAATAAAGCGGGGGGAAACAGGCCGATCTGCGCCGCACTTTCAAGCCTGATAAATCGCCCAAAACCGCCTGCCAAAAAAAGCCTTGCCAACTTTTCCGGCCGGATTTCAGCACGATCGAGCAGCATTTGTAGGCCCGCGCAGACGGCGGCTTTCGCCACCTGCAACGCGCGGATATCCGCCTGTGTGAGCAAAACGCCTGTGCCCGCGAAGCGCACGGCGGGCGCGCCGCCGATTTCGCACACCATCGCCCGAAAAGGATGCCCTTCCCGCTGGATCGTGCCCTCCGCATCCAGAACACCGCTCTGCCGCAGCACCGCGGCCGAGTCAATCAGCCCGGAGCCGCAGATTCCCTTTGCGGGTACGCCGCCGATGGCCGTGCAGCCGATTCGAAAGCCCCTTCGCTCCACATGGTCGATTGCGCCCGGCACCGCTGGCATCCCCATGGTAAGCCCCGCCCCCTCAAAAGCCGGCCCTGCGGCGGTGGAGGCACACCAGAGCTCAGTGCCATTGAAAACAGCAAGCTCCCCATTTGTGCCAAGGTCGAGCAATGCACAGGGAGCCTCCGCTTCGGTCATCCCACAAGCAAGCATAGCGCACAGGCAATCAGCCCCAATAAAAGCAGAGGCACAGTGCGGCAGATAAACGCGGCTGGCCTTAACTGCATGCAGCCCCAAGGCTTCGGCCGTGATTTCGTCCCCAAAAAGATGCTCCGGCAAAAATGGCGCTTTGGAGAGGCAGGTGGTATCCCGCCCGGCGAGGAGATACAGCATCGCCGTGTTCCCGGTAATCACAAGTTCCCGGAGCTGGGCAGGGCGAGCCTCCGCCGCTTGCAGCAGTTCTGTGAGCAACTCGTCGATGCAGCGAAGGATGCACTCCCGCAAAACGGATGCATCGCCTGCCTGCGCCCGTTCCATGCGGGAGAGAACGTCCGCCCCAAACGCTGCCTGCGGATTACGCCGCCCGGCAGACGCGGCCGGGCGACCCTCCAGGCTCCCTGCCGCATAGAGTCTGGCCGCAACGGTGGTCGTCCCGAGATCAATCGCCGCACAAAGCGCATCACCCTTCGGCAGCCTGTTTTGCGGCATAGCGGAAACGCCCTCCACCACGATTCCCGCGCCCTCCTCCGGCAGCTCTATGCGGGCATCCCCCAGCACAGACGTTTGGCATAGCAGGCGCAGCCCACTGCGCAATTCCTCCGCTGAGAGGCAGCGCCGCTCCTTCGGAGTAACAGGGCTTAATTGCCCTGAGGCTTTGGCCCTGCATTTTCCGCACAAGCCTTTTCCGCCGCAGGGAAGCGCAATTGGAAAACCCAGCAGCGCCAAAGCCTCAGGCAATGGCGTGCCGGGTTTCACGGATAAATGATGCTGTTTTTTCCCTATCGTTACAAGCAAATTCATCATATCGCCGCTTCTCAAGCGTTTCCGGAATAATTGGGTGCTTCTTTCGTAATGAACACATCATGCGGATGGCTTTCGATCAGGCCGGCGCTCGTGATGCGCACAAACTGTGCCTTGCTTTGCAGCTCACCAATCGTTTTGCAGCCGCAATAGCCCATGCCCGCGCGCAGGCCCCCCAGCATCTGGAACACCGTTTCAGACAGCATCCCCTTATAGGGCACGCGGCCCTCCACGCCCTCCGGCACCAGCTTACGGTTATCCTGCTGGAAATAGCGGTCCTTGCTGCCCTGGTTCATTGCGCCGATGCTGCCCATTCCGCGGTACACCTTGAACTGGCGGCCCTGATAAATCTCGCTCTCGCCGGGGGATTCCTCGCAGCCCGCCACCAGCGAGCCCATCATTACCACATTCGCCCCGGCGGCAAGCGCTTTTACGATTTCGCCGGAATATTTGATGCCGCCATCCGCAATGATCGGGATGTTATATTTGGCCGCCACACAGGCGGAATCATAAACCGCCGTGATCTGCGGCACGCCGATGCCCGCGACCACACGCGTCGTGCAAATCGAGCCGGGGCCGATGCCCACTTTCACCGCATCTGCACCCGCCTCGATGAGCGCACGGGTGCCCTCTGCCGTTGCCACGTTGCCCGCGATCAGGGAAACCTGCGGAAAGGCCGCCTTCACCTTGCTGACCGCCTTGAGTATATTCGCGCTGTGGCCGTGCGCGGAGTCCAGCACCAATACATCTACCTGCGCCTCCACCAGCGCGCCCGCGCGCTCCAGCACATCCGTCGTTGCACCGATTGCCGCCGCGCAAAGGAGCCTGCCGCCCTTGTCGCGTGCGGAGTTGGGGTACTGCACGCTCTTTTCGATATCCTTGATCGTGATTAAGCCGCGCAGGTAGCCTTCGTCATCCACCAAAGGCAGCTTCTCAATTTTGTGCTGCATGAGGATCTGCTTTGCCTCCATGAGGGTTGTCCCGACATGGGAGGTGACGAGGTTTTCTTTTGTCATTACATCTTCGATCCGGACGTTAAAGTCCGTCATAAACCGCAGGTCGCGGTTCGTCAGGATGCCGACCAGCTTGCCATCCCGGCAGATCGGCACGCCTGAAATTTTATAGCGCCTCATCAAATCGAGCGCTTCATAAACAAAATGGTCGGGCGAAAGGAAAAAGGGGTTTACGATCACGCCGTTTTCAGAGCGCTTGACCTTATCGACCTCCTGCGCCTGGCGCTCGATCGTCATATTTTTATGGATAACGCCAATGCCGCCCTCGCGCGCAATCGCAATCGCCATGCGGGCCTCCGTGACCGTATCCATCGCGGCGGTCATCAGCGGGGTGTTCAGGGAGATATCCTTTGTGAGCTTGGTTGATACATCCACCTGATTGGGCAGCACATCCGAATGGGCGGGGATGAGCAGCACATCGTCAAAGGTAAGGCCCTCTTTGGCAAATTTCTCTTCCGGATTCAAAAGAAGCATGTTCCGGCCTCCTCAAGCTATTGAAATAAATTGATTTATTATAGCATTGCGGCAAATCGGAATGCAAGCGACAAAACCACGGAATCGGGGCCTCATTGCAGGCGATTTTTTCAATATTCGCTATACCTGCTGAACAGAAGGATGCTGCCGGCGGCTGTTACGGCTTTTTGGCCAGAGATAGCAGGATCGTATCATAAAAAACGATCTGATCCCCCGGGATCTATTGGATTGCTGCTGCGGAATATAGAAGGTCAAATTTCTCCTCTCCGAAATCGTACATTTCGAAATTAGCGTTGATGATGTGAAAATTCTCATAAGAGGCAAATTTGCGCTTGGTATACGCCGCAAGGTGCTCACCCAGCTCGATTGCCAAGTAGCTACATCCCATTTTCAAAGCCGGCCTGTCGCCTAGCCTGTACCAGGGCCAATTTCAAGCGCTGATTTCTCAGCATCGAGCTGCGCATAGCGGATCAATTTCGCAAAAGCCCCCTTACAATAACAGGGCCCCCATTGATCGAACTGTTCCGGATGGTGTCAAAAATCTTTCTAAAATCCATGCTACGCCCTCCTTGCCCGATAAATCGGCTCGGTGAAAAGCCCAATCGACTGGATAACAAGGTTTTAAGCCCTTTAAAACGCCTGATCTGATTAGTTTTCCATACTTTCCACAAAGTTTTCCACCAACGCCTTTGAAAAAGTTAAAAAATGGAGAAAAAGAAACGGCGCGCCCTGATTCGAGGGCCGCCGTTCCCCTTTGTCATTTTCTATTACGAAGCGAGACCTGCCACAACCACGCGGAATAAAGAGGTATGCGCTGCCCACGAGAACAGTCGGCCACCGGCTATTTTTTATTCCTCCGCCTGCGCCTTCGCATCCTCAATCACTTTTTCTGCCACGTTCGCCGGCGCTTCCTCATAGCGGGTAAATTCCAGTGAGAAATGGCCCCTGCCATGCGTTACAGAGCGCAGCGTCGTTGCAAAATCGCCCATCTCCGCCATCGGCACCTCGGCCACAATCTCCTGCATTTTATCCTCCGCCGGGCCCATGCCCAGCACGCGACCGCGGCGCTTGGTAATATCACCCATGATATCGCCCATCTTTTCATCCGGCATATAGGCCTTTAACGTTCCAATCGGCTCAAGGATCACCGGGTCCGCCTTCGGGATGCCGTTTTTATAAGCAATGGACGCCGCCGTTTTAAACGCCATTTCTGAAGAATCCACCGGATGATAAGAGCCATCATACAGCGTCGCCTTTAGGCCAACCATCGGATACCCGGCCAGCACGCCCTTTGTCACGCTGTCGCGCAGGCCCTTTTCCACGGCCGGGAAGAAATTTTTCGGCACGGAGCCGCCCACAACCTCCTCCGCGAACACAAGCTCATCGCTGTCGCAGGGCTCGAAGCGGATAAACACATCGCCAAACTGCCCGTGGCCGCCGGATTGCTTCTTGTGGCGGCCTTGCACTTCCACACGCTTTTTGATGGATTCCCGGTATGCTACCTTTGGCACGCTCAACGTCACATCCACGCCGAATTTCGTTTTGAGCTTGGAAACGATCACATCGAGATGCTGCTCACCAAGGCCGGAGAGAATCTGCTCGTGTGTTTCATGGTTGGTTTTGAAAGTGATGGTGGGATCTTCCTCCATCAGGCGGAAAAGGCCCGCCGCCACCTTCTCCTCCTCGCCCTTCTTCGCCACCTTGACCGCCATGCTCAGGCACGGCTCCGGGAAGGAGACAGGGGCGAGCTTCAACACCTTTTTCGGGCTGCACAGCGTGTCGCCCGTGCGCATATTCGAGAGCTTTGTCACAACGCCGATATCACCCGCCGCGATCTCCGAACTATCATCCTGCTTCGCGCCACGCACGGAGATAATCTTGCCCATGCGTTCGCTCTCCTGCGTGCGCGCATTATAGGCGGGAACGTCCGCCGTAATTTTACCGGATACAACTTTAAAGAAGGACATCTTGCCCACAAATGGGTCGGCAATTGTTTTAAAGCAGATGGCGGCAAGCGGGCCGTCCGCATCGCAGGGGAGCTCCACCGCATTCCCATCCGCATCCTCCGCCGTCTCACCCGCGCATTCATAGGCGCGCGGCGCGATCTTCGACAGGCAGTCAAGCAGTTGGTCAACGCCCTCCGTTGTGTAGCCGGAGCAGGCAAACACGGGGTAAATCGAGCCGTCCGTCATGCCGTTTTGCAGGCCGCGGATGATCTCCTCCTGCGTAAACTCTGCGCCGTCGAAAAATTTCTCCATCAGCTCGTCATCCGTCGTGGCGACCGCTTCCTTGAGAAAATTAATCATCTCCGCAATGCGCGCATCCTGCGGAATAGGCACTTCGGTTGCCTTACCATCCTGATATGTAAACGCTTTCTGCGCCATGAGGTTGACATATGCCTTGACCACGCTGCCCTCCATATAGGGCACGACGATCGGGCACAGCTGCGTTTCATGGACTTCCTTGAGAAAGTCAAGCGTTTTATAAAAATCGGTATTCTCGGCATCCACCTTGGTGATTGCAAACATCTTCGCAATCCCACGCGCGTCCGCCGCTTTGAAAGCCTTTTCCGCACCTACGTCGTATTTGCAGCCGGCGGCCGTGGTAATCAGCACGCAATCCGCTGCCCGGATGCCTTCGCTTACTCCGCCTGCAAAATCGAACAGGCCGGGCGTGTCGACAAGGTTCATCTTAATCCCATTCCATTCCAGCGGCGCGACTGCCGTAGAAACAGAGGCTTTGCGCTTTTTTTCTTCTCCGTCGTAGTCGAGCACGGTATTCCCGTCTGCAATGCGACCGAGGCGCTCTGTTGCCCCCGCCAGGTAAAGCATCGCCTCGGCGAGCGTCGTCTTACCCCTTCCGCCATGGCCGGCGATCGCAATATTTCGGATATCCTTTGCATGATAGGCTTTCAAACCAATTTCCTCCTTCACGCCCGCCCCGCGGGGCGCAGCATATTTTGTTATTCAAAACCAATAATATTTTTTCGGTGTCACCGTGAATTATAGCATAATTGATGATGCAGTTCAATAAAAACTTTTGAGAATCCGCTAAATGGAGCACATTTCAAAAAATCCTGTTCACTTCTCCAAATTCAGCGTTCCGTTTTTGTGCAGGATAACGGTTTTCAAAGCACAAAAATATTTTTTTAGAACTTACCTTGCCGGAATATACAAAAATCCGTTTCCAGAATCCCGCAAGGGCGCCAGAAACGGATTTTTCTTTCTCAGCTTTCTTAACCCGCTTACTGCTCCTCTAAAGGGGGAAAGAAGCTCTCAACCACCTTTGGGCAGCATTCCGGGGAATAGATCCAATGGTCGATGTAGTCGCTGTCTGTATAATATGTCACCGGAGGGGATGGATACTCCGCGTCGAAAGCGTCCACGATGATCAGCTTGATTTTCATGCGCTCCGGAATCAGGCTTTTGATATATACGCTCGCATGCTGGCCCGCATAAACGCCCTGCACATATTCCGCAAGCCCCGCGAGGTTCGGCGTAAGCTCCACGAAAACGCCGTATTTCTCTACAGAACGGATCACGCCGGGCACCGTCTCCCCCGCCTTGAACTGGGCGGCATTTTGCTCCCAGGTGCCGAGCAGCTCCTTGTGCGTGAGCGTAATACGCCCATTTTCGTCAATCCCCTTGACCAAGGCACGGATATCCTCGCCTGTGCGGAAGCGCTCCGACGGATGCGGGATGCGGGAAACGGAGATGCTGTCAATCGGCATCAGCGCGCTCAGCCCCGCCCCAATGTCGCAAAAAACACCGAAGCCCTCCATATGGGATACGCGCGCATCAATCACCTCGCCCGGCGTCAGGCGGGCAACGTCGGTTTCCATGCATTCCAATTGTACGCTGCGGCGGCTGAGGATGGCCGAGGTGCGGCCCAGTGCATCCGCATCGAAGCCTGTGATGCGGAACATAACCGGCTTGTTGACCCTTGAAATAATGGCGATATCACGCACCTTGCCCTCTTCGATACCCACGGCTGCCTCCTCGCGCGGGATGATCCCCTCCATACAGCCGAGATCAACGTGCAGGTTGTGATCCTTATCGCACAACAGCGCGCGCGCTTCCAAAATCCTGCCCTCAAAATAGGCATCGCGCAGCGCGGCGGAGGATGCGAACGCGGCGCGGTTTTCCGGTGTGTCCATTAGCCAGCCTTCCGGCTTAAAATGTTTCATTTTCCCACCCATTTCACCGCCTAAGGCGGCCTCTTTTTTCTCATGCCATGCATGACCCTACCTGCCCTTGCCGCCGTTTGCGGCTGCTGGCGTTTCGCCCAAGAGGCGCAAATACGGCCCGGCTACGTTGCTATATATATGGGAAATGCTTTTTTTTCATGCCCCTTTGTGCTATAATATTTACCATATCTCTTCATTTTGGAATCCGGCTGGAGGCGATTTGGTATGGATGTGAGGCCCGGTGACATCCTGGTGATGAAAAAAGAACACCCCTGCAAAAACAAGGAATTCCTCGTGCTCCGCGCGGGGATGGATTTTCGCATCCGCTGCACAAAGTGCGGGCGCGAGATTATGGCGCCGCGCGTCAAGATCGAAAAGAATATCAAAAAAATCCTTCGGGAAGGCTCCGCCGCGCCGGAGACGGAAACGTAGCGCTAATTTAACCTATTTTTGCAGAGACGCAGGAGGCCCAGGCGGCTTTCCCCATAAATAAAGGATGGTTCATGGTATGCTGGAAAAGTTAGAAAAGGTTGAAACGCGCTATGAAGAGGTTCAGCTCCGGCTGTGCGATCCGCAGATCGTCACCGATCAGGCGCAGTATAAAAAGCTCATGCAGGAGGCAAAGCACCTGGCCCCAATCGTTGAAAAATACCGCCAGTTTAAGGCGGCGCGCGATACGTTTCAGGAGGCGAAGGCACTGCTCGACGCGGGCGGGCTCGATAAGGATTTTCACGATATGGTGTTTGAAGAGCTGGAGCAGGCGCGCGCCGAAATGGAGCGCACGCAGGAGGAGCTGAAGGTTTTGCTGCTCCCGCGCGACCCGAACGACGATAAAAACGTGATTGTGGAAATCCGCGGCGGCGCGGGTGGGGAGGAGGCGGCGCTCTTTGCAGGCTCGCTATTGCGCATGTATTCCATGTATGCCGAGGCAAAGGGCTGGAAGGCCGAAATCCTCAGCGCAAACGAAACCGAGCTCGGCGGCTTCAAAGAAGTGAGCTTTATGATTGAAGGCGAGGGGGCCTACTCCCGCCTGAAATTCGAAAGCGGGGTGCACCGCGTTCAGCGCGTGCCGGAAACGGAATCGCAGGGCCGCATCCACACTTCTACCGTAACCGTGGCGGTTCTGCCGGAGGCGGAAGAGGTGGATGTGGAGATCAATCCCGCCGATTTGCAGATCGACACCTATCGCTCTGGCGGCGCGGGCGGGCAGCATGTCAATAAAACGGAATCCGCCATCCGCATTACACACCTGCCCACCGGCACAGTGGTTGAATGCCAGGACGAGCGCAGCCAATATAAGAATAAAGACCGCGCGATGAAAATCCTGCGTTCGCGCATCTTGGAGGCGGAGCGGGAAAAGCAGCATGAGGCGATCGCAGGTGAACGCCGCGCACAGGTCGGCACGGGCGACCGCAGCGAGCGCATCCGCACCTACAATTTCCCGCAGGGCCGCGTCAGCGATCACCGCATCGGCCTGACGCTCTATAAGATCGAGCAGATTATGAACGGCGCGCTCGATGAAGTGATCGACGCGCTCATCACGGCGGACACGGCGGAAAAGCTCAAAGCGGAAAACGACGCTTAACGCCCGCATTTGTTTTGGAAAGGAACGGGGTTTCCATGCAGACAAACCTTTATCAGATCACGCCGGATGACCAACCGGCGCTTGCGGAAATCGGCGCGCTTCTCCGCTCGGGCGGCCTTGCCGGAATCCCGACGGAAACCGTCTATGGCCTTGCGGCCAACGCGCTGGACGGGCAGGCTGTGGCAAAGATCTTCCAGGCGAAGGGCCGCCCGCAGGATAATCCGCTGATCGTCCATATTGCGGCGTTTTCGCAGCTCTATCCGCTGGTCAGCGAAGTGCCCACGCAGGCAATCCGGCTTGCCCGCGCCTATTGGCCGGGGCCGCTGACGATGATCCTGCCAAAATCCCCCGCGATCCCGGAGGAGGTCAGCGCCGGGCTTGAAACGGTTGCGGTGCGTATGCCCTCCCACCCGCTCGCCCGCGCGATCATCCGTGCCGCAGGCGTGCCGCTTGCCGCCCCTTCGGCCAACCTTTCGGGCAGCCCCAGCCCCACCACGGCGCAGCATGTGCTGGATGATATGGCCGGGCGCATCGAAGCGGTGGTGGATGGGGGCCCCTGCGCGGTGGGCGTGGAATCCACCGTGATAACGCTTGCGGCCCCCCGCCCACGGCTTTTGCGCCCGGGCGGCATTACGCCGGAGCAGCTGCGCGCCGTGCTCGGCGAGGTGGAGATCGACCGCGCCGTGGAGGAGCAGCTGGCGGCTGGGGAAAAGGCCGCCTCCCCCGGCATGAAATATAAGCACTATGCGCCAAAAGCCCATGTGGTAATCCTGCGCGGGCCGTTTCAGCGCTATGCGCAATATGTGAACGCCCACGCGGGCGCTGGCGTTGCAGCCCTATGCTATGAAGGCGAGGAGCCCGCCCTGCATGTGCGCGCTCTCCCCTGTGGCAGGGAGGGAGACCCTTCCTCCCAGGCGCAGCGCCTGTTCGACGCGCTGCGTTCACTCGACGCGATGGGCGTCCACACCGCCTATGCGCGCTGCCCGGAAAAACAGGGCGTGGGGCTTGCCGTTTATAACCGGCTGCTGCGTGCCGCCGCGTTTGAAATTGTTGATGTATAATAAGAGGCACTCATCACATTTTAACTGCTTTTCAAAGGGTTTTGGCGCTTTGCAATGCCCGCACGATTCCCCATTCGGAAGGACTGCTTACATCATGGCGAACAAAAAAGGCCCCGTCATTGGCCTGACCGGGCAAACAGGGGCGGGCAAGAGCACCGCAGCCGCCCTCCTGCGCGCGCAGGGCCTGGCGGTGATCGATGCGGATGAAATCGCCCGCAAGGTGATGCAGCCGGGGAGCGTTGTCCTCTCCGCGCTGGCGGCCGCGTTCGGGGCGGATCTCATCCTGCCGGATGGGTCGCTCAACCGCCCGGTGCTCGCACAGCGCGCCTTCTCCTCCCCGGAGCGGACGGCGCGGCTCAACGCAATCACGCACCCCGCGATTATTCAAAAAATGCGCGCCGAAACAGCGCGCGCTTTTCAGGCCGGGGCAAAGGCCGTGGTGCTGGATGCACCCCAGCTTTTTGAAAGCGGCGAAAACCGGGCCTGCGATTTCATCATCGCTGTGGTCGCGCCGGAGGAACTGCGGATCAAGCGCATCATGCGGCGCGATCAAATCAGCGAAGAATCTGCCCGCCTGCGCGCGAATGCGCAGAAAAGCGAGGCATACTATCAAGAGCACGCGGATTTTTTGGTGCGGAATTATCCCCCGTTTGACCTGCAGCAGGAGTTGGAGCCCGTATGGGCTCGCATCCGTTTGGCAGAGGATGTATAAAAATATGCAAATATGCAGCAAAATGAATGACAGGAAAGGAGCGGCCAGCGATGGAAACCCGCAAACAAAAAGCCTTTTTGAAAATCGGCCTCCTGTTTCTGCTCTTTGCCGCCCTGGTGGCGCTGGTGACGGCGGTATCCTACCGCTCCCTGCTCAAGGCGTTTTATCCGATGAAGGAAACGGCCTTAGTCGAGCGCTATGCAGAGGAAAACGGGCTGGATGAAGCGCTTGTTTACGCCGTGATAAAAACGGAGAGCGATTTTGAGGCCGACGCCGTTTCCGCCGCAAAGGCGAAAGGGCTCATGCAGCTCACGCTCCCCACCTTCCAGTGGCTCCAGAGCAAAACGGGCGAAACCTTAGAGGGCGACGCGCTTTTTGATAAGGAAGTGAACGTGCGCTACGGCACCCTGTTTTTGCGCCTGCTCCAGGAGGAATTCGGCACCACGCAGGAGATTCTCGCCGCCTATCACGCCGGGCGCGGGCAGGTCAACCGCTGGCTGAAAGATCCGGGCGTATCGCAGGATGGCAAAACGCTCGACAGCATCCCCATCCCGGAAACCGCCCACTATGTCAAAAAGGTAACGAACGCCATGCACCGCTACCAGAATCTTTATCATATAGGAGGAACCACATCATGAGCAATTTAGGCAAAGAAAAGAGCCAGGTTGAGCAGCTACAGGAGGAATTATTCCTCAAATCAAAGCACGCGATGCGCGGCGGCCTGGCCGACGCGGAGATTGAGCGCGCCGATCAATTTTGTGAGGATTACAAGGCCTTTTTAAATTCCGCCAAAACGGAGCGGGAAGCCGCCGGATTCTTCTGCCGCAAGGCGGAGGCGCTGGGCTTTGTCCCCTTTGATCCGCAAAAGAAATACCAGGCGGGCGATAAGGTTTACCGCCTGAACCGTGAAAAAGCCATTATCCTCGCCGTCATCGGCGAAAAGAGCGTGGGCGAGGGCGTGCGGATTGCCGCAGCGCACATTGACTCCCCCCGCCTGGATCTCAAGCCCAACCCGCTTTATGAGGATTTTGAGATGGCCCTGTTCAAAACCCATTATTACGGCGGCATCAAAAAATACCAGTGGACGGCAATCCCCCTCTCCCTGCACGGCGTGATCATCCGCCGCGACGGCAGCAAGATCAATGTGACCATCGGTGACCAGCCGGATGAGCCGAAATTCGTGGTGACCGACCTGCTCCCCCATCTGGCACAGGAGCAGATGAAGCGCACATTGGCGGACGGCGTGCGGGGCGAGGAGCTCAATATTCTCATCGGCAGCCGCCCCTTCCGCAGCGATGAGGGCAGCGAGCTTGTGAAGCTCAACATTATAAAACTGCTCAACGAGAAATATAATATTGTGGAGAGCGATTTCCTCAGTGCGGAGCTTGAGCTTGTGCCCGCCTTCCCGGTGTGCGACATCGGCTTTGACCGCAGCATGATCGGCGGCTACGGCCATGACGACCGTGTGTGCGCCTACCCGGCGGCTATGGCGGCCTTTGCCTGCGAAAAGCCGGAATACACGGCGATTACCGTGCTCACTGATAAAGAGGAAACCGGCAGCGACGGCAACACCGGCCTCAACTCCTCCTATCTCAAATATTTCATTGCAGATCTCGCCCGCGCGGAAGGGCTTGCGGCGCGCGATGTGCTCAGCCGCTCCCGCTGCCTGTCGGCGGATGTGAACGCGGCCTTTGACCCCACCTTCCCGGATGTGATCGAAAAGAAAAACGCCGCCTTCCTCAACCGTGGCGTCGTTGTGACGAAATACACCGGCTCCCGCGGCAAATCGGGCACGTCGGATGCCAGCGCGGAATTTATGGGCGAAGTGCGCAGGCTCTTTGACGAGAAGCAGATCTGCTGGCAGACCGGCGAGCTCGGCAAGGTGGATCTCGGCGGTGGCGGAACGGTCGCCATGTATGTGGCGAACCTCGATGTGGATGTTGTGGATGTTGGCGTGCCGGTGCTGTCGATGCACGCGCCCTTTGAGGTGGTTTCTAAAATCGACGTTTATATGGCGTTCCGCGCCTTCAAGGCGTTCTTCGGCCTGGATTAAGGCAAAATCAAATAGCAGGCAAACCCGGCGGAGGGCGTGCAGCCTTTTCGCCGGGTTGTCCATAAAAAGCAGAGATAAAAACACAGTCCCGGTTGGTAGTCCGGGCGCAAGCGTATGGGGAAGGCAGGAAATGCATTCCCGGCCTTCCCCATACGCTGAAAAAAGCAGGTGCGGGCGGGTCCGACAGCCCGCATGATGTATATTGCCGTGCTTTTTTCAGGCCCGCGTTTTCAAACAGCAGGCCTTGTCAGTAACCTGCCTCCTTGGTTGTCCGTTCTCTGCCGTTCTCACAAAGGAGGAAGGATTGTGGAAACCACACAATCAAAACTGACGGTTCTTTTCGAGGAGCCCTTTTGGATCGGCGTTTTTGAACGCAGCTCCGGGGGCCGGTATGAGGCCTGCAAGGTTACCTTTGGCGCGGAGCCGAAGGAGGGCGAGCTCTATGCATTCATCCTGCGCCGCTATGGCAGCCTGCGCTTCAGCCCGCCTGTGCAGGCAGGCCCGCTTGCGGAAAAGCCCCGCAACCCAAAGCGGATGCAGCGGGAGGTAAAGCGGCAGCTGCAAACAGCAAGCGTTGGCACCAAGGCGCAGCAGGCGCTGGCTCTTCAGCGGGAAGCGGGCAAGCTTGCGCGCAAGGCCTGCATCCGCCGGCAGCGGGAGGAGGAGCAGGACCGGCTGTTCCGCCTCCGGCAGGAAAAGAAAAAGGAAAAGCACCGTGGGCGTTAAATGCCCGTGCGCCCAGATGAGCGGAGGCCGAAAAAGCCTCCGCTTGTTTCTGTTTTCTAAAATATTTTTATTATCTTAAAAAGGACTAAAAAATGGTGAAACGTTAAATGCTCAGATATCCCTCTGCTACCTTTTACTTTCCCTAAACAAACATTACTTTCCAAAATATATCGGGGCTGTCTATAGGAAATACTGCTTGCGCTCAGGCCGCACGGGCGAGCAAAAGGGGCCGTTAAAGTACGGCACAGCGGCAGCGGAAAGCACTGATGCACGATCAAGCCCGTTCGGCGAACCCTCCCAAACTCACTGCGCTTTCGTAGAAAGCGCATCCTCACCGGCGTTTCAAACACATAGAAAGGTTTCCTCACGAGCCACGCAAAAAAATTCTACAAATGTTGCTTCGGCCTACCACTAGTGTTCGAGCTGCATTCAGATGCTGGTTACGTAGGCTTTATTCTCTCTGCTTTCTCTGATCGGTTACCCCCACCGCGCTAAGAGGGCCCGGATCTGCCCCGCCTCCGGCTAACGCTTTTCACCGGGGAGCTTTTTGGAGGGGGTATATTTGATCCCCTGCGGCTGAATCGGCCCGTTATCCGATTCATAGCGTTCCACTGTTTTCTGGATATAAATCAAAATCTGCATATTGGCGGAGCGCCCGTTCATCCGGGAGACATAATGGAATTTTTCCAATAGATCAGATTCAATTCTCAGGGTACCTCCGGTGGACAAAGGGATAGTTCCGTTTGACCTGTTCCAAATTTTCACCGCTTTCTCTAGACCCAGCTATCAATTGCTGGCGGCAAGCGCAAGGCCCCACCTCATCGAACTCGTAACCAGGGGCGATAGGATTAAAACCTTATGCTCTGCTTTGATGGAGTAGTTTTCGTTCTTCTGCATATTGTTCCTAACGATTTGTCTCCAAAAAGCCGCTATCCCTGCGAAGCGTTGTGAAAACGCCCCACAGGGATAACTTTTATAAATCCACACACCTATGGCTGATGCGACGATATATTTTTAAACACTTATTTAACAGTAAGATTGCCAAAGTTATCACATGTAATTGTAATTGATGGTGTTTCTGTTCTAACTGGAAGCCCCATAAAATACTTCTTCATAGTTATTGTTCCCGATGCACTGTTACCATTTTTACTAACTGTATTGGTTACATATCTCCACGTGCTATCATATATTGTGGGTGCAGTAAAATAGGCATCTGTACATGTGGCGCTTACGCCTTGATTAACTCTGAAAGTAACATAAAATCTTACTTCCCACATTTTGTTTCCATCGTTATCTCTAAATGTTAGGAGACCATTCCCCGATTTATCAAAAGTTGTTCCTCTAGTTAATACAGGAAGTTCTTCTAAAGTAATAGTAAGACTACTGCCATCCTCATAATATTCCACTGATTGTGTTTTATTGTCAATAGAATCATAGTCTGCAAAAACAGTTATGCTAAAGCCTATTAAAACTACCACACTTAATAGCAAAGATAAAAGTTTTCTTTTCATTTCATTTCTCTCCCTACTCAATACTAATATTGTATTCGCTCTCATTTTCCAAAGATTTTTCATAAGTCCCTGGCGCATCGTTATTTTGTAAAACTAATGCACTCGCGTAAACTATTCCAATAATTGTAACCATAAGAATTGCCGCAATTAAGATGATTTTCCGAAATTTTACACGTTGCTTTATTTTCTCTACTTCATGGTCAGATTCATTTTCATAAAGTTGATTTTCATATTCTTCAGGTGTGCCAAAATCACTAACGATATCCTTCATAGTCGCATTTGGATTCTCAGCAACAAAAGACATAATATCATCTAGTAATTCTTTCGACATCACCTCCGTCTTTTTCCTAGGCAAGGTAGAGGCTCGGCGTTTTTGTTTTAAATATTTACCGATTTGTTCCATAAGGTCTGGAGCAATATTATTATCTGTCATAATATCACGTTCATATCTCGTCACTTGATAACCCCCTTTTTTTGATCTAAAGCTTCTATTTTACCCTATTTTATTTCTTTTTCCGTGAATATAAGGCTATTCATCCAATTTTTATTTACCCCAAAGGGATCCTTTCTTTTCTCCTCCTTCCATAATACATCTAAAATACGACAGGATGGAACCTTTTCTCATAAATTACATCACAATAATATCATACTCCCTATGAAAAGTAAATAGTTTGTGTAATAACATGAAAAAAATTTTTATTAGGCTATTAAATGTAACACAATTCCCAAAATTGATAAGAGTTTTTCTAATTTGACATTCTCTATATGTCACTCCAAAATTCTATCCTGTATCAATAACATTTATACCTATAATTTGATTTTGATAATAATTTATATGGGCGAACTGTAGGGGTGAACTTTGTTCGCCTTCGGGCACAGTTCGCCCTCCCCCCTAAAAAGCTGATAGGAACAAACGAGGGAGGCGCACCATGGTGCGCCTCCCTCGTTTGGAGCTCATCCGTTTTTTATCACAATGTGTAGCAAATCACTAAGCCATGCCCGCATGAATCGGGGGCCTCTTTGCCGCGCACGCAGGGCGCTGCCAGTTGCCCCTTTATAATTCAAATATTTTTTTCAATGTTTTCGCCGTATTCCCCACCGTCAGGGCAACAATCTCATCGCCCTCCATCAGCGCCGTATTGCCGCGCGGAATCGTAATCAAAGAATCCCGCATCAGATAAATCAAAACGCAATCCTCCGGCAGATTCAGGGATTGGACGGTCGCGCCCGAACGGGACCAATGCTCCGGCAGCTTATATTCATTGATGGTCGCGTCGCTGTTGTTGATATCTGCCACCAGGCGCACCGCCGCGCCCTCCACCTCATGCTCAATCATTCCAGCGATGATCCGGGTAGGGGACATCGTGATATCCACACCGAGTTTTTTCATGATATCCATATTCTTGGGATTGTTGACCCGCGCCACCGTCTGTGGAACATTAAACTGCTGCTTTGCAAGCTCACAGGCGATCAGGTTATCTTCATCCTGGCCGGTTACGGCGATCAGCGTATCGCACTTCCCCGCGCTGCCGCGCGCGAGCGTTTCCACCATGGTGCCATCCCCGCAGATCACGGGAAGATCGAGCAAATTCGCAACACGCCGGCAGTATTCCTTCTCTTTCTCAATCAGGCTGACGCTATAGCCATCCTCCATCAGCGCCTGCGAGAGGAAGTAGCCAAGATTACCCCCGCCGACGATCAGTATTTTCCTCATGATAGTATTGATTTCCTTTCCCGGCCGCTTTTCTGTGAAAAAGGGCCACAAATGTTGAAGAGAACGCGCTTGAAAGGCACCTTAATCATTGATCTGTGCAAAAATCACGCTGTCGCCTTCCTCCAGGATCAGGTTCTCCGCGTTGCTCAGGAACAGCCTGCCGCCCTTGCGGCGCACGGCAAAGGGCATTTCATTTTTTCGGTGATACAGTTGGGAAGGCTTGAGCCCCCAATCATGGCGGTCCGTCCGCACCTCCTCAAAGGAAACGGAGGCGCTCCCAAAATGGAGCATGGAAAACTGCGCATCCTCCTGGGTAATCAGGTCGAGCAGATGGTCGGCCTCATAGCGGGTGGCGCAAATCGTGTGCAGGCCGAATTTGTGAAAAACAGCCTCGCGGGAGGGGTCTAAAATGCGGGTATAGATTGTTTCAACCTCAAAATCCGTCCGTAAAAGCTGCGTGACCATCACATTGACATTATCCTCCGGCGTGATCACGCAGGCAACATCCGTGTTTTCGCAGCCCGCGGAAATCAGCACATCCCGATCCACCGGAACGCCCGCCACTGTGATGCCGTCAAAATTCTCCCCCAGCAGGTCGAGCCTGCTTTGATCGCGGTCTACCACCGCAACATCATACCCACGCCCGGATAAAGCAAGGGCGAGCCTCCGCCCGGTTTTACCCGCGCCGACGATCAGAACATTCATGCCTGATGCGCTCCTTTTTCAAATAATAAAAATACAGCCGCTGGCTTTCCTATGGCAGGCCACTGTTCATAGCCCTTTTAGGAGCAGAGGGCGGCGAAGTTTGCAAAATTTGCTTTGTTACTCGCTTGCGCTGTGTGACTTATCTGATTTTGTGATTGACGCACACAATACCCGCCTGCGTGATGTCAATAATCCCATATTCCCCATTTGCAACAGCGCCAGGGTTCATTACATACAGGCCGTCTTCAAAATCTGTCACAGCTCGATGGGTGTGGCCATATAATGCAATGTCGGCCTTACAGGCGCGCGCCTGCTGCCGGAGCTGCCCGTCGCCATATTTTACGTTTTCCGCATAGCCATGCGTAAGATACAGCAGCTTGCCCGCAATCCGTTCCAGTGAAAGGGCGGGCAGCATAGAGCCCCAATCGCAATTGCCCCGCACGGAGATTACGCGTTTATCCCTGCAAAGGCCCATCGCCTGCTCCATATCACTTTCCCCATCGCCCAGATGGATGACTACCTGCGCAGAAGGCTGCTGCTGGATCGCCTGATACAGCGCGTATGCATCCCCATGGGAATCAGAAGCTATCAGGAGCCTCATCCGAACCGACTTCCTTTCATAGAGATCGGGCAAAAGATCGTTCATACTTTCCCCCATCGCAAGCATATTAGTATTATATACACTACAGGTGGTGAATGCAATGATTGACGGAAGAAATCTGAACACCGAACAAATGAAGGCCGCTCTGGAGCATTTGAGTGCAACCTCCGGAAAAGCGGCTTCCGATATCGAGCAGGCAATCAATAGCGGAAACTGGGAGGACTTTGTGCGAAAAAACATGAACCCAATGCAGGCCAAAACGCTCAAGATGCTTTTGGAGGACCGCCAGGCTGCGGATAAACTGCTTGCCACGCCGCAGGCACAGGCCCTGCTGGAAAAGCTTCTGGATACCAAGCAGCATTTTAACCGGTAACAACCGAAACGGGGGGATTTCGAAAAATGGACGATAAGAGCCTAAGCAACCTGATTAACAGCCTCAGCCCGGATGACATCCAATCTCTGCAAAGTGTGGCACAATCGCTCTTTGGTGGGCAGAACCAGGGCGGCCAGCAGGCCGATCCGCCTCAGCAGAACACGCCCCTGCCCGCGGCCGGCCAAAACGGGGCGGCAGAGGCGCTCAGCGCGCTCTCCGGAATAGACCCGGCAATGGTGAAAAAAATGTCCGCTATCATGGGCGCAATGAATGGTGCGGGGAACGATTCCAGAACCGCCTTTATCGCAGCGCTCAAGCCTCTTCTGAGCCCTGAGCGCCGCCATAAGGCGGATGAGGCGCTTCGCATGATGCGCCTGCTGGAAATGCTGCCAATTTTAAGGGATCAGGGGGTGCTTTGATTTGGCGAGGGACTATACATACCAAGAGCTGATGGCCATGCAGGAGGAGGCCACGCAGCGCGTGCGTGAAATGCAGCGCCGCGCCCAACTGACGGCCCAACGCGCGCAGGAGGAATTAGACCGCAAACAAAGCGCGTCTCCTCCCATTTCGGCACCGCAGGAGAAGCCCGCACAAGCAAAAGCCACAGAGCACAGCACCCATCGGGAGCCGCAGCATCCGCCAATGGGCCTTCCTCCCACAGCGGGAAAAATGGAAGATGACGCGGATCGTCTTTCCTTTTTAGACAATAAGCCGCAACATCCACAGCCGCCCACGGGCAAGCCGCATTCCCCAAAGCATATTTCTCTGCCAGTGGATTATATCCAGGATAAAAAGGAAATGCCCTCACCTATCAAGGAGGGGGCGCCACACGCATCCCATGCTCCTGTGCCGGATGGTCCCGCACCGGGCCCGAGGCTTCCTTTGCCGCTGGGCCTGGCAGAGGGCGGCTCCGATCAGTCCCTTTTGCTGGCCCTAATGCTCTTGCTAAATGGCGAGGGTGCTGACGAACTGCTATTGCTGGCCTTGCTCTATATTATGATGTAGGGGCCGGGGGTGGAAAATAGGCTGCTGCAAAATGCATGGCATTTTGCAGCAGCCTACACTATTTCCTGCGGCGCGCCGCATAGGTTGCAAAAAACACCGCCGCGCACAGCAGCACGATCGTAGCGCCGGCCGACGTATTGAAATAAAACGAGGCGATCAGCCCGCCCACGCCGCACACCATTGCAATCAGCACGGAAAAAGCCAGATACTGCCGGGAGCTGCGCGCCAGATTGCGGGCGGCCGCGGCGGGCAGAATGAGCAGGGAATTGATCAGCAGAACACCCACCCATTTGATTGAGAGCATCACGACCACTGCGACGAGCACCACAAAAATATTCTCCACCACTGCCGTTTTCACGCCCCGGCTCGCGGCAAGATCCGTGTTAATGCTCAAAAGCAGCAGGCGGTTATAGATCACGCCCCAGATCAGGGTGACAATCACCAGCGTGATCGCCAAAAGCAAAATTTCCCGCGGCGTAATGCTCAGGATATCGCCGATCAGGTATTGCGAATATTTCGAAAATCCGCCCCCTGCCGATAGGAACACGAGCCCCAACGCAATGGCGGTAGACGAAAACACACTGATCACCGTATCGGCTGAGGCTGTTTTTGCCGATTTTACACGCGTGATCACCAGCGCGAGCAGCACCCCAAACGCGATCATGCTGATCAGATCATTTTGAATGCCCAGCAGCACGCCGAGCGCCACGCCGGTCAGCGCGGAATGCCCCAGCGCATCGGAGAAAAAGGCCATCTTATTGTTGACCGCCATCGTGCCGAGCATCCCGAGCAGCGGCGTGATGAGCAATACGGCAATAAAGGCATTCTTCATAAAATGGTAATCGAGCCACGAAAAAGGCATCACCGTATCGAGAATCTGATAAACCACATTCATCGCGCCGCACCTCCCCTGCCAAACGCTTCGTGGAAAGCTTTGGAATGATAAACCTCATCAATTTCCCCGGCACAGAGAATTTTTTTGTTGAGCAAAACCGCCCTGTCCGCATGCAGATGAACCAGCCCCAGATCGTGCGAAACCATCAGGATCGCCATGTGGTAATCGTGCCGGAGCTGCGAAATTTTCTCATAAAACTGCTCCGATCCCACCATGTCCACTCCGGATACCGGCTCGTCCAGGATCAGCAGCTCAGGTGTAGGGTAGAGCGCCTGCGCAAGCATCACGCGCTGCAATTCGCCGCCGGAGAGGGCCCCGAGCATCCGGTTCTCCAGGCCCTCGCAGCCTGCATCCGCAAGGCTCTGCCGGATTGCCTGCTTCAGCGTGCGCGGCCGGCTCAGCCACACGGGAGCCTGTGTGCGCCCGGCCAGCAGAAAATCCATCACGCTCACCGGTGCGCTGCGGTCAAAATCCAGATACTGCGGCACATAGCCGACGGTGATCTCCGAGAGATCCTTCCCCTCGTGGGAGTGGTAACGAACCGTGCCGGTATGCCGTATCTCACCCAAAATAGCCCGCAGCAAGGTTGTTTTGCCTGCACCGTTTACGCCGATAAGCGCGGTCAACTCCCCACAGTGCATTTCAAAAGAGACGTCCTCCAGCAGGACGTCCCGCCCCTTCTGCACGCCGATCTTCTGTATTTGTACGCTGCACAGCCCGCAGCCGTTTTCAATTGCCATGTTCTACTGCCTCCACGATCGTTTTTGCATTTTGCCGCATGATGTCCTCATAGGCGGTCAGGTTGTCCGCCCCCTGTGTGACGGGGTTCAGGGTACAGAGCTTTGCACCCGTCTCCCGGCTGAGAATTCCCGCCGAGCTTCCCTGATAATTCGGCTCAATAAAAATGGCCCGGATCCCATGCGAACGGATCAGCTCTACCGTTTCGATCAGTTCCTTTGTGCCCGGCTCGCCGCCATCGTGCGTTTCAATCGCCCCGGCGATGACGAGGCCGTACCGCTGCGCAAAGTAATCATACGCTTCGTGGAAGGAGATGATCTCTGCGCCCCGGATGGGGGCGAGCGTCTGCGCCAGCTCCGCGTCGAGAGAAACCAGCCGTTTTACATAAGCGCTCCGGTTCTGCTCAATCTGCGCTTCGTAGCCCGGCAAGAGCTTTTTCAACCCTTTTGCAATGTTGTTGACCTCTTGCACCGCGTTCGACACGGAAAGCCAGACATGTGCGTTCTCCTCGTGCTCGTGTCCCGCATGGCCATGGGCCTCTTCCGTTTCATGCTCGTGCTCCTCATTTTCGCAGAGGATTTCAATCCCTTCACTCGCCGTAATCACTGGCAGAGAAGGCAATTGCTCGATCACTTTCTCGAGGAACCCCTCCATCCCCGCGCCGTTGATGATAAACGCATCCGCCGCGCCGAGCGCTTTCATATCCTTGGAGAGCAGTTGATAATCATGCAGGCAGCCTGCGTTCTGGGCCGTCATGTTGACCACGGTTACCCCGCTGATCCCTTCCGTCAGGTTGCGTGTGAAGAGATACATCGGATAGAAAGAGGTGACGATCTGATAATCGCTCTGCAATTGCTCCACCGGCGTGCAGCCTGAAAAGGCGATCAAAAAAATACAGAGCAAAGCAGAGAGAAGGGCGAGGATTTTTTTGCTTGTGTTCATAGAGGGCTCCTTATTGCAAATCATTTGCATTAAGTATAGCGAATCATGGGCGGAAAGTCAAATGATATCCTGATCTTTCACAGTTTCGCTTGCTGCTATACCGTTCAGCAAGATTTTTCGCTTGAAAAACAACTGATTTCTCTCCTTTTTATCAGCAAAACCAACGCGCTTTCCGGCACTTTCTCCAATTGCGCATATCTCTGAATTATGCTATCATATAAAGGTTTTAGGAAGGCAGCCCCTCCCTTGGCACAGGCAGGCCCCATTGCCCGGCAGAGAAAGGATGGTCTTATTGATGAAAAAGGTTTTGGTTCTTTTCGGCGGCGTATCGAGCGAGCATGAGGTATCCCTCGTTTCGGCGCGCAGCGTCATCCAGAATATTCCGCGGGACCGCTATGAGGTGCTCACCCTCGGCATCACAAAGCAGGGCGAATGGCTGCTCTATGAGGGCGATCCGGAAGCCTTACCGGAGGATAACTGGCTCGAATGCGGCAAGCGGACGCCCGCTGTGCTCTCGCCGGACGCCTCTCATCACGGCCTGCTCATTTTTGAAAACGGCGCGGCACGCGTGGAACGTGTGGATGTGGTGTTCCCCGTTCTGCACGGCAAAAATGGGGAGGATGGCACGATGCAAGGCCTTTTGCAGCTCGCGCAGATCCCCTTCGTCGGCTGTGGCTGCACCGCCTCCGCTATCACGATGGATAAGGCGATTACAAACGCCATGACGGATATTGCGGGCATCCCACAGGCCAAGTGGCTCCCCCTGACCCGCTATGCCTATCAAAAAGACGACGCCGGCCTACGCCAAAAGGCAGCGGCCCTAATCGGCTTTCCCATCTTCGTCAAGCCCGCCAACGCGGGTTCCTCCGTCGGCGTGGGAAAGGCTCGCAACGAAGCGGAGCTGGCCGATGCAATCGAAAAGGCCTTCCTGCATGATGATAAGCTCGTTTTGGAGGAGGGGATCGACGGCATGGAGGTGGAATGCGCCGTGATCGGCAACGAGGAGCCGAAGGCCTCCACCGTGGGCGAGGTCGTCCCCTGCAATGATTTTTACGATTATGAGGCAAAATATATTGCCGCCGACAGCGAGCTGCACATCCCCGCTCGCCTGCCGGAGGCCACGCTCGAAGCGGTGCGCGCCGCCGCCTGCCGCGTTTTCACGGAAATGGGCTGCTCCGGGCTGGCGCGCGTGGATTTTTTTGTGCGCAAAGCGGATGGCGCGGTGCTCCTCAACGAGCCGAACACCATCCCTGGCTTTACGCCCATCAGCATGTACCCCAAGCTCTGGGAGCAAAGCGGCCTGCCCTATAGCGAGCTGCTTGACCAGCTGATCCAGCTTGCCCTGGAAAAATGGGAGCCAAAGGATTGACGCATTGCATCCCTACTTTTGCGAAAGGATGTTTACCATTTTGGAAAAAGACGTTATTATAGAAATTGCCGATCAGCATGAGACAGATGGCGAAATTCAGAGCATGTCCATGACCACCGTGGGCTCTCTCAGCGGAACGCCGGAGGATTATTCGCTGATCTATACGGATCAGGACGGCGAATTGGAGGGCTGCGTTACCACCCTGCGCGTGGAAAACGGCCGCCGCGTAACCATGACGCGGGCGGGAAGCTACCAATCGGAATTGATTATGGAGCTCGGCCGGCGGCACAACTGCCACTACACCACGCCCTACGGCGAGCTGATGATCGGCGTGTTTACCCAAAAGGTGGATTCGCTGATGGATGAGCATGGGGGAAAACTGGAATTCCATTATACGCTCGATTTCAACGCCGGCCTCGCCGCGCGCAACGAGCTTGTAATCACGGTGAAGGAGGCAAATACAGGATGTCAAAACTCGTAAAGGAAACGGAGCAGGCGCTGCGCCAGGCGGTGCTCGACGCAATGGGGAAAGCCGTCGCGGAAGGGGCATTGCCGCCGGAGCCCGTTCCGGCATTCAGTGTGGAGGTTCCCGCCGACCGGGCAAACGGCGACTATGCGACCAACGCTGCGATGGCGTGCGCAAAGGCCTTCCGTATGACTCCGCGCAAAATTGCGGAGGAAATTTTCGCCCGCATGGATCTTGCGGATACTTTTTTCAGCCGCTGTGAGGTGGCCGGCCCCGGGTTCCTGAACTTTTTTCTGGCGGACAGCTACTATGCTGCCATCCTGAAGGACATTCGCGCCTGTGGCAAGGAATATGGCCGCTCCGATTATGGCAGGGGCAAGCGCGTGATGGTGGAGTTTGTTTCCGCCAACCCGACCGGCCCGATGCATATGGGCAATGCCCGCGGCGGCGCGTTGGGGGACTGCCTGGCCGCAGCGCTCGACTATGCCGGGTTTGACGTGTGCCGGGAATTTTATGTGAACGACGCGGGCAACCAGATCGAAAAATTTGCACTCTCGCTGGAGGTGCGTTATCTTCAGCATTTTCTGGGAGAAGATGCGGTCGAATTGCCGGAGGATAGTTACCACGGCGATGATATCCGCGTGCGTGCAGAGGAATTCGCCGCGGTTTTCGGAGACCGGTATGTAAATGCGGACGAGTCCGAACGCCGGCAGGCGCTGGTTGATTTCGCCCTGCCAAAGAATATTGCCGGCATGCAGGAAACGCTCTCCAAATACCGCATCCAGTATGACAACTGGTTCTATGAGAGCACCGTCCACCAGGACGGGGAATTGAAAGAAACCATTGAGCTATTCCGTAAGGCTGGACTCACCTATGAAAAAGACGGCGCGCTTTGGTACAAGGCGACCGAGCGCGGCGCGGAAAAGGATGAGGTGCTCGTGCGAGCCAACGGCAATCCAACCTATTTCGCCGCCGACGTCGCCTATCACCGCAACAAGTTGGTAAAGCGCGGCTACGATCAGGCCATCGATATCTGGGGTGCGGATCACCACGGCCATGTCGCCCGCATGAAAGGCGCGCTGGAGGCGATTGGGATCGATCCCAACCGGCTGGACGTCATTCTAATGCAGCTTGTGCGGCTTGTCAGCGGCGGCGAGGTAGTGCGGATGTCCAAGCGCACGGGGAAGGCGATCACGCTGACCGATTTGCTGGACGATATTCCGGTCGATGCAGCGCGCTTTCTCTTCAACCTGCGTGAGCCCGGCTCCCAAATGGAATTTGACCTTGACCTGGCCGTTGAGCAAAGCGCGCAAAACCCCGTGTATTACTGCCAGTATGCGCACGCGCGCATTTGCAGCATTTTGAAAAAGCTCGCGTCAGAGGGCGTTGCCCCGCGGGAGTGCACGGAGCAGGAGCTTTGCCTGCTAGCTACCCCGGAGGAGCGGGCACTGATCCGCCACCTCGCCGCCCTGACGGATGAAATCATTCTGGCAGCGAAAAATTATGACCCTGCTCGGATCACCCGTTATGTAATTGAGCTTGCCACGCTTTTCCACAAATTTTATAACGCCTGCCGTGTCCGCGTGGAAGATGATTCGCTCATGCAGGCGCGCATTTACCTTTGCATCTGTGTGCGGGATACGATCCGCAATATTCTGGAAATGCTCAAGATCACGGTGCCGGAAAGCATGTGACCTTCTTTTGATAGCCAACCGGCCGGGGGCAGAATTTAACACTCCGACCGGTTTTTACTTTTTAAGTCATGTTGAGAGGGCTGTTTTATGGCTGCTGCCCTTTTAAAATTTTCTCCGCAACGGCGCGCAGCTGCGCCTCATCCGTAATTTGGATGCCTGTCTGCGCAATCGTCTCCTGCACGAAAACAGGCAGCGTTTTGAAATACTGGTTGAGCTTTTGATCTTCCCATACGGGCGTTGGTATTTGAGCCATCGGAATTCCTCCATTTTCTTGATTTTTCTAACCGTCTGTATTCCCTATTATTGACCAGAAAGCCGAAAAAAACCGTCCAGCACAAAACGTGCGGACGGTTTTCCTTTTTGATAAACACGGAACAGCTTACTCCACCGGGATAAACGCCTTATGCACCGCAGCTACCGCGCGGTCGGCATCCTTCTCATCGATCAGAACGGAAATTTTGATCTCGCTCGTCGCGATCATCTGGATATTGACATCAATTTCATACAGGGCTTCAAACATCTTTGCCGCCGTGCCGGGGTGGGTTTCCATACCCGCGCCGACAACACTGATCTTCGCCACCTGGTTATCCGTTACGATCTCCTTGCCTGCCAGCTCCTCAAACGAGGTGGAGAGAATTTCGGCAACCGTTGCGCCATTGTCCCGGCTGACGGTAAAGGAGATATCCTTTGTGCCGTCGCGGCCGACAGACTGCAGAATAATATCCACATTAATACCCTTTGCCGCAAGCTTGCTGAAAATTTTAAACGCGATGCCCGGCACATCCGGCACGCCGATGATGGAGACACGCGTCACATTTGTGTCCTTCGTAACCCCTCTGACCAGCATCTTTTCCATTTTGGCAACCTCCTTCACAATTGTGCCCGGCACCCTCTTGAGACTGGAGAGCACCTCTACCTCAACATTATATTTTTTCGCCATTTCTACAGACCGGTTATTGAGCACCTGCGCGCCGAGCGTGGCAAGCTCCAGCATCTCGTCGTAGGTGATCTCCTTGAGCTTCTTCGCGCCCTCGACCTTGCGCGGGTCAGCGGTATATACGCCCTCAACGTCCGTAAAAATCTGGCAGCGCTCCGCATGCAGGGAGGCGGCAAGCGCAACGGCGGTCGTATCCGAGCCGCCGCGGCCAAAGGTCGTCACGTCATCGTATTTATTGAGGCCCTGGAAGCCCGCAACGATCACGATGTTTTTGCGCCCGATCTCTGCGCGAAGGCGGTCGGTTTTGATTGATTTGATACGGGCATTGCCATAGGCAGAGCTCGTTTGGAAACCTGCCTGCCAGCCCAGCAACGAAATGACAGGGAAGCCAAGCTTTTCAATCGCCATTGCCAGCAGGGAGGCGGACATCTGCTCGCCGGCAGTGAGGAGCACATCCATCTCGCGCTTGGAGCCCTTCGGATTAATTTCAGCCGCCTTTTCGATCAGGTCATCTGTTGTATCGCCCTGTGCGGATACAACGACCACTACATCGTTTCCCTCGCTGTAGGTCTGTGTGACGATCTGCGCAACGTTGCGAACCTTATCGGCATTCGCAACAGAGCTGCCGCCAAATTTTTGTAAAATGAGTGCCATTGCAATACCCTCCTATAATCAATAATCCGTCATCCGAATCACAGATTGCGGCGTGAACCCAGTGATTCCGGCGAGCTTCGCCCGCAATTCCCGCTCCGTATCCTGCGGTGTGATAAACGCGATTTCATCTGCCGGCGCGCCTTCGCAATGCAGCACCGCGATTTCACCAAACGCCTTCCGGGCCCCTTCTAAGGCCTGATCCGGCTCGCTTGCCTGGGCGCGGATATAAAGCGCCGTGCGCATATCGCGGTAATCGGCCACATAGCCTTCCTCGCTGTTGCCCCAGCCGAAGAGCTTCTTACGGTTAAGATGCTTTGCGCAGTCGATCACATCGGCCACAACCGCGCTCGCCGTGGGCATCTTGCCCGCGCCACGGCCGTAGAACACCACGTCGCCAATCGCATCCCCGCGCACGAGGATCGCATTGAACACATCGTCCACACCGGCAAGCTGGCTATGGCGCTCCACAACCGCCGGGCTGACCATTGCGCTAATGCGCCCGTTCTTGAGCCTCTTTGCCCGGCCGAGCAGCTTAATCACACCGCCCCAGGCGCGGATATATTCCACATCCCGCAGGTGGATTTTGGTAATGCCCTCTGTATAAACGCCATCCGGATACACATGCTTGCCAAACGCCAGAGAGGCCAGAATGCAGATCTTGCGGCAGGCGTCGATCCCCTCAATATCGGCCGTCGGGTCTTTTTCCGCATATCCATTTTCCTGCGCCAGGCGAAGGGCATCTGCAAAGCTCATCTGGTCCTCAATCATACGGGTCAGGATAAAATTCGTCGTACCGTTGAGAATCCCGGCGATCTCGTCGATCTCATTGGCCGCGAGGCACTGGCTGATCGGCCGGATAATCGGGATACCGCCGCCAACGCTTGCCTCAAAGAGAAAATTGACGTTGTTTTCTTCCGCTGCCTGAAGCAGCTCGTACCCTTTCGCCGCCACAAGCTCCTTATTGGAGGTGACCACGCTCTTTCCCGCCCTGAGGCAGGCGAGCACATATTCATACGCCGGATGCAGGCCGCCCATCGTTTCAACCACGATCTTGACTTCCTCATCCTGTAGGATCAATTGAAAATCCTTGGTGAATTTTTTTTCATTCGGGTCGCCCGGAAAGTCGCGCAGGTCAAGGATGTACCTGATCTCCATCTCGGTTTGGGTGCTTCTGCGCACAATGCTGTCGTGATTCTTGCCAAACAGCTCCACTACGCCCGAGCCGACCACGCCATACCCCATTACCGCTACATACATGTGTGACAACTCCTTTAACATTCCGCGGGAAAATTCAGTAAACTAGGGAATCTCAGAATATTTTATCATAAAGCAGCGGCATAATAAAGGGAGAATTTCAACTTTTTTCTTTTCTGCACCACATCCGTCAGAACCGTAAGCTGGAGCAGAGTAAAATGAGAGAATTTTGTAACATATTTTTAATTGTATTCACAACCCAGCTGTTATAGAATACAAATAACCTGTTTTTTCAGCAAAAGGGGGCGATGCTTTGCCGGTTTGCGCCCCTTGTGCCCCTAAAACTGCCGTTGCCCACAGGCTGCGGCTATCAAGGATGTGGTATCATGACAAAAATCGAAAAACGCAGGCGTTTTATCATCAACACCGTCTATTTTGCGATTATACTGGGCCTCTTTTACTTTTTCATGCGGTTTGCCTTCTGGACATGCTTCCCCTTTATCTTGGCCTTTTTTATTGCGATGGCCCTACAGCGCCCCGTCAACTGGATGACCCGCAAAACCCCGCTGAAAAAAGGCCTCATTTCCGGGCTGGCCGTTTTGCTTGCGCTCGCGGCGATCGTTGCGGTGCTCGCGCTGATCGGCGTACGGATCGTGGATGAGCTGCGGGGCTTTCTTTCTCTTATCACGGCAAAGCTTGATAATCTGCCCGTTTTTCTCAAGCAGACAGAGGCCTGGATTTTAGAAAACATCCACTTCCTGCCGGACAGCATTGAAACAATGGCGGCCAACAGTATCCGCGAGCTTTTTCAGGATTTGGAAACCGGCGCTGCAAATGGCAGATTGAATATCGACCTCTCCATTCTCTCCTCCCCGCTTTCCGGCGTATGGAATACGGCAAAGCAAATCCCTTCTATTTTTCTTGCCACCTTGATTTCGATCATCGCCTGCTGCTTTATGACGGCGGATTATGACCGCCTCGTCAATTTTGTGAAACGCCAGTTGCCCGAGGAGCGCAGGGAGGCGCTCAGCGCTTCCAAACGGCTTCTCTTCTCCTCCATGTTTAAAATGCTCCGGGCCTATTTGCTCATCATTCTGATCACTTTTGCCGAAATGACCATTGGCCTGGGTATTTTAAAGCTGACGGGCCTGTATGAAAGCAGCTATATCCTTGCCATTGCCCTGCTGACGGCGATTGTTGATATTCTCCCGGTGCTAGGGACAGGCACTGTCTTAATCCCATGGGCGGTTTATTCCCTCTGTACGGACCGGGTTGGCTTTGGCATCGGCCTGATTGTGATCTATGTGGCGATCTCCGTCATCCGGCAAATCATTGAGCCGAAGCTCGTCGCCGGGCAGCTCGGCCTTCCTCCGGTGGTGACGATCGTGGGCATGTATATCGGGCTTCAGCTATTCGGTTTTATTGGCCTATTCCTAGTTCCCTTGACACTGATTATGCTCAAACTGCTCAACGATCAAAACCTGATCCATCTTTGGAAAAAGGGCGACGCACCGGCCCCACAGCCAAAATCGCCGGAGCCCGTCCCCAATGACGGAAATGATGCCGCCCCGCCGCCGGACAAGCCCGCCGAATAATGAGCTTTTTCAGATTTTTCTTTCCAAGAAATGATTTAAAACGCGCCGCAAAGATTGTGTCTCTACAATTTTTGTGGCGTATTTTTCAGCCTTGTTTATGAGAAGGAAAATATTCCATTCCGGATTTTTCATTGCATATAGGTATAAAAATTTCCACGGCGCAGATACTATTTTTGCCTCAGACAGCGGCGGACTTCGTTTCCCGCCCTGTTCCAACTATTATCCGCCGGGCTGCACGGCGGCAGTCAGGGAAAATTATAATGGAGGAGTTATCTATACTATGAAAGCCACTGGAATTGTACGAAGGATCGACGACTTGGGACGCGTGGTCATTCCAAAAGAAATTCGCCGCACGATGCGGATTCGTGAGGGTGACCCGCTTGAAATATATACGGATGCGGACGGCGAGGTGATCTTTAAAAAGTATTCCCCCATAGGGGAGCTTTCTTCCTTCACCGGCCAGTATGCGGAGGTCCTTTCCCGCAGCACAAACCTGCCCGTTCTCATCTGCGACAGGGATCATGTCATTGCCTGCGCGGGTATTCCAAAGCGGGAAGCGGTAGACCGGCGAATTTCAACCAACCTGGAAGCACTCATGGAGAAACGCTCAAATTTTGTTTACAGCGGCTCGGGCGAATCGCTTCGCCCGGTGGAAGGGCTGGAGCGCATGGCCGGGATTGCCTATCCGATCATTGGTTCGGGCGATGTGTCCGGCGCTGTCGTGCTCCTGATGGCAGAAAATGGCGCCACGGCCCCATCCTCAACGGAGATCAAACTGATGCAGGTTGCCGCCTCCTTCCTTGGCAAGCAGATGGAGGAATAACCCGTCTATTTCAACAGATCAGAGCGCGCTGCAAAGGTGATGCCGAAAGCAGCGCGCTCTTTCTCTTTCCCTCTCCCAATCGGAACCGTTGGAGAAGGCGGGGTCATCTATCTAAAATGCGCCGTGTGCCTATCGGCCGCCCCCGGCTCCCCTGTGGACGGACCATCCGCCACCGGAGGACGCATCGGCGCTTATTGTTCTCCCCGATTACAGTCTATGCCCTTCCCCCCGTGTTAGCGACTGCTCTTCTTGCCCATCATTCGGTGCGTTTTGTCCCCTTTTTAAAAAATGGAACGGAAACCGCCTGGCTTTTCCCCCTCTTTCTCAAAATCATGGGCCAAAAAGAAATCCCGGTTAATTTGTCCGCTGCAATTGATTTCCTTTTCTTTCTCTTCTATAATGAAGCATAGCCTTTTTAGAAGAAGGGATGGATTCTAACGTGAAAAAAAAGATCCTTGGCCTCGCTTTTGCCGATGAGATGGAATATGCCCCGTTTTTGGCCTATGCGCAGCAGCAGGGCTTTCAGGCGGAGGAAAAACGCGGAAACACCGGCCTTGTGATGACGCTTCAGGAAGGTGACCGCCAGCTGGAAATCCACGCCGTACAGTGCGGGATCGGGAAGGTGAACGCAGCGAGCGCCGTTTCCTTTTTAATTGCAGATAACGGCGCGCAGATGGTCTGTAACGCAGGCCTCTCCGGCGCGGTATCCGGGCTGCGGCGGGGCGATCTCGTGGCCGGGACGACCTATGTGGAATGTGATTTTGACCTCAGCGCCATCGGTGTGCCGGCTGGCCAGAAGCCTGGGCAGGAATGGGTTTATCAGGCGGATGAAACGCTTCTGCGCCTGGCGCTTGCGCACCCCGGCCTGCGTGAGGGGAAATTGGGCACGGGAGATTTCTTTTTAACTGACGCTGAGCGCAAAAGGGATTATAGCGAGCGTTTTGGCATCACCGCCTTTGATATGGAAACTGCGGCGATCGCCTCTGTTTGCCATAAATGTGGGATTCCGTTTTTATGCCTGCGCAAAATATCCGACGATGCGGATGACTCCGCTACGGAACAATACCGAGAAATGAACGAACGGGCGGAGGATACGCTGACCAACGTGTTGCAGGATCTCTTTCATCGCATTCTGGCGGAAGATGCTCTTTGGGATTGAATCATTCGATACAAAACCAGGGGGAAACGCAGTTTCATGCGTTTCCCCCTGGTTTTATTATCTATTATATTATATGAAAAATTTACGCCGTTGCCCGCCCTTTTCAGCGCCGTATCGCCTGGGGTACGGTTGCCGGAATCATCTGATAAATTTTACCATCACCATCCACCATGCTGATCGGCACCTCCGGCGCCAACAGGTGAACATCTTCTACAAAACGTGCGCTGTTTTCCCGCGGGAATCCCATTACGATATTGACAGCGCCTTCCTTGACAGCGTGTACTGCGGCAGTAATCGCGGGGCTGTCATTAAAATAAACCGTCATCTCCGCATTGACTGCCTTTGCCTGCTGGTGCAAACGCTCAAGCGTCTCAGAGTTTGGCTGGAAGCATTCCTCCATTCGCTGTACGCTGACGACCTGCAACGGGACACCTTCGCCATCCGCGATCTTTTTGCCCGCCCGGATCAGCCGCTCGCAATCGGGTTGGCTGGTCACGCACACCAACACGCAAGCTTTCTTTGACATGGACTCACCTCCTTCTTGCTTCCTTCAAGGTACATCCATATCATACCGCTGATATGTTGCGGGTTTTGTAAAAAACAATGACCAAAGTATAAACTTCCCTGCCCATCCTTCACGATTTTTCAAGATGAAATTCGTGCATAATGCACAAAAAATGCTTTATGATTCCTGAGCAGCAGAAACAACCGTTTGGCCCTCCCGATCGGATGGCACAAGGCCGATATAGCTTTTGCCAGCATTCAGTTGAAGCTCCGCCCCGTCGGCACCATACAGTTTCAGCGGGCTGGCAGGCGTGTTTCCCTTCTTCCAGGTGATCCGCTCCTGCGTGCCGTTCGATGCATAAATTCCGTTGCCGCCGGTCAAATCCATATCAATGCACCCGCTCGCATCCCCCATGCTTTTCACTGGGCAATAGAGCACAAGCACATTGGTCACTTCCATCTGTTTGCCGCCATCCTCCGTCATCGGCCTGCCATTTAAGAAATTTTGATAATACCCGGAGTCCGCGTCATAGCGGAACGTATGCTGATAGGTATTTGAGAAGGAGAAGGCCACGCTTTCGCATGAGCCGCCCGAAAGGCTCCTCGGTTTGCCCTCTTCCGCAAAAGCAAAGGGGGCCCGGTTCGCCTGACTGGCCTCCTGCCGGAGGTTGAGCTTTTCGAATGCCTTTGCAAGCCTCTCGCCATCCGTGCATCCAGTATGTTCCATGCCCACATTGCGGGTATGATCCCGATAAAAATAGGTGCTTGAATAGGTCATCCCATCGATATCGTCTACATTGCGCTGCTTGAGCGCATCATAGGCATACACACTGCCGCCCCAATGCACAAAGATAGCGTCAAGCCCCTCCGCTATCTCCAAAAAATCGTGTCGTGCGCTGCGCACCGAGCCAATTTTGGGGATGCTCTGCACATCCGCAAAGAGCCACATCATCCTGGTAATACCGCCCTCCGCCAGGCCCTCCAACACAATATCCGGCGAGCAAAGCCCCCACTGCGGGCGGGCGGCGGGCGCATTGTTGATCATCACCGCCACTGGGCGATGGCCTACCGCCGCCTCCCGGAAGCCAGACAGGCCAGTCAATGGGTTCACTGTCTGTTCCGTTTGCACCGGCTGGGATCCCTTTGGCGCAGTGGAACCCTCAGGCTCCTCCCCATTCCCGCAAGCGGAGAGCCCAATTGCCATTGTAAGCAAAAAAAACGCCGCCGCACAGAGGGCGCGCGCCCTTTTCCCCATCATCTTTTCACAGCCCATAACGATTCATCCCTTCACCGGGGCCGCTTGGCAAATGTTCCGTCATACGCCAAAACGGCCCTTTATTTTTCAATCCTTTTGTATCTATTATAGCGGTTCCGCGGCTTGGGTCAAGGATGAATCCTGTCAAATAAAAAAATAGCTGACAGCCGGCTGCTCTCGTGTGTGGTATGCATCCCTCATTCCGTGATGTTTCGGCAGGCTTTGCGTGATTACTTACTATTTTTTAGAAAAAGGGGCCTGCGGCAAAGCACATGTCGCAAGCCTCAGAACCGTTGCCCTCACCAGGCAATCTGTTTGGAATGTGTTCAAAGAATGCTCCGCTAGAAATATCGACGTGCTTTTCACAAGCTGGATTCCGTGGGCAATGGAGTCGTAGCTCATTAAGGCGCGATCTTTTCCACCGGCAGCCATACTTCATAATATCTATTTTTCTTTCGCAGCTCACGATCTGTCCAGAGGTGCAGCACTTCAATGACCAGATCCCCCCTTTGCCTGTAGCCGGAGCTGGGCAGCCATGCGTCAAAAATCAATTCCTCAAGCTTTGGGAACTCCTCCCACGCAAGCCCCCCACACTCCGTTTGGAAGGCTGCATAAACCCCAGCCGGGAGGATCTGCTTTTCGAGCGCGCCCTTTTTCACATTTGTTTCTGCACGCGCGATCCTGTAGTTCCCATCTTGCCAAATGCCGTACCAGATGCCGTCATAAGAATGGTTAGACGGTTGATTCCAACGCCCCTCGCAAATTTGCCCTGGAATATCGTCGCAATCATCCGCCCACATGATATGCCGCAGCTCTTCTCTGGTTTTGCAGCCTTGCCCGTCAAATGGTTTGGAAATGCCGTAAACCGTGGTTTGCTCCAATTCGATCATTCTGAAATCCATTTCTTTTGCCCCCTGAATCATCATGTGAAATGAGACGGGCGGATAGATCTTCAACGGCTGATGCGAATCCCGCGCCTGCGTGGGGGTGATCCCATGCTGCTTCACAAACGCTTTTGTGAAGGAATCGGCATTATCGTAGCCGTATTTCACCGCGGCATCGATCACCCGGATGCCTGAATCGCGCAGTTCACACGCCGCGAGGGTTAAACGCCTGCGGCGAATGTAGCCATGCAGCGTCATCCCGGTCATATAGCTGAAAAAGCGCAGAAAGCTATCTTTCGTGACGCATGCAATTTGCGCCAATTCCTCTAGATTGATCTCGCCGCACAGGTTTGCTTCGATATACGCCGCCGCATCGTTGAGCTGTTTGAGAATATCCACCTTCTCACCTCCGCTTATGATTTTATCAAAAGCTTAAATTTTTGTCCGTCTTTTTCAGGGCAGAATGGAAAGGAATGCTTGAAGAGATGCTTCGGCTGACCAACAGATGCATCATCCAATTTGCCCGTTTAAAACTGATGGAATAATCGTCAATAAAAGAAAGGTTGATAAAATAGCCTTCTTCATTCGCCCTGTGGTAGGAGACGTTTTCTCGGGGGCGAGAAAACGCCCTCCATCCCATAGGCGGATGAAGGGCAATTTCACCATAAAAAATTCAATTCCGTGTTGACTGGGATCACACCAGCCACAGCCCCTATTCTTTCAGCAGGGCAACCATAACAGCCTTCTGCGCGTGCAGCCGGTTCTCCGCCTCATCGAAGATCTCCACTGCATGGGCTTCCAGCACCTCCGCCGTGATCTCCTCGCCGCGGTGGGCGGGCAGGCAGTGCTGCACCATGCAGCCCTCGTTCGCAGCTCCCAGCAGCTTCTCATTCACCTGATAAATCCCCTCAAACGCGGCGCGGCGCTGCTCCGCCTCGCCCTCCTGGCCCATGGAGGCCCACACGTCGGTGAAGATCGCGTCCGCTCCCTCCGCGGCCTTCATGGGGTCGCGCTCCAGCGCAAAGCCGCCGTTTTCCGCGGCAAAATCCAGCACCTTCTGATCCGGGTCATAGCCCTTCGGGCAGGCAACGCTCACCTTCATCCCGGTTTTCAGGCCGCCAACGATCAGGGAATTCGCCATGTTATTGCCGTCGCCAATATAGCACATTTTGAGGCCGTCCAGGCGGCCTTTGTGCTCGCGCACTGTCATCAGGTCGGCAAGCACCTGGCAGGGGTGGCAGAAATCCGTCAGGCCGTTGATAATCGGGATCGAGCCATATGCGGCAAGCGCCTCCACTTCCTCCTGTGCGAAGGTGCGGATCATAATGCCGTCGAGATACCGGGAGAGCACGCGCGCCGTATCCTGCACCGGCTCACCGCGGCCGATTTGCAGATCGCGTGCGCTTAAAAACAGTGCGCTGCCGCCGAGCTGAAACATGCCCGCCTCAAAGGAAACGCGCGTGCGGGTGGAGGATTTCTGGAAGATCATGCCCAGCGTTTTGCCCTCCAAATGGCGGTGTGCAATGTGGTGGCTGCGCTCATATTTAAGCTGGTCGGCAAGATTTAAAAGCTCCAAAATCTCCTCTGTGGAGAGATCCAGCATTTTCAGCAAATGTTTCATGAAATCATTCCTTTCCGGGCAATTTTATTATTTCTCCGTGAGTACTTCCTTCAAAATGGCAATGCCCTGTTCCAATTCCTCCTGCGAGATTGTCAGCGGAGGCAGCAGCCGCACAAGCGTTTTCGCCGTAAGCACCAGAAGGCCCCTTTCCACGCAGCGGGCGGCGACCGCCTTGGCCTGCTTGGTTTGAAGCACCAGGCCGAGCATCAGGCCCATCCCGCGGATTTCGGCCACCTCGTCACATTGAGACAGCTCTTTTCGCAGCAGCTCGCCCCTTTGGCGCACCTGCTGAAAGAGCGGCTCCTCCATGCGGGAAAGCACCTCGCACACCCCCGCGCAGACGATTGGGTTGCCGCCAAAGGTGCTGCCATGTGTGCCTGGCCCCATCACAGCGCCGAGCCTCTCCACACACAGGCAAGCCCCTACCGGCAATCCTCCGCCGAGGCCTTTGGCGCTCGTCAGAATATCCGGCCGCACACCGAAATGCTCCCATGCATAGAGCTTGCCCGTCCGGCCCACGCCGGTCTGCACCTCGTCGAAAATCAGGAGGATATCCTTTTCCCGGCAGAGCTCTGAAGCCTTGTGCACAAAATCCGCATCCAGCGGCTGCACGCCTCCCTCGCCCTGCACCGGCTCCATCATCACGGCACAAACGGTTTCATCCATCGCGGCCTTCAGCGCGTTGAGATCATTCGCCGCCGCATAACGGAAGCCCGGCGGGAAGGGGTCGAAATACTGATGCAGCTCCTCCTGCCCGGTTGCGGTGAGCGTTTCCATCGTGCGGCCGTGGAAGGAATTTTTCAGCGTGACGATCGTCGAGCGGCCCGCCCCATAGGTATCAAAGCTATATTTGCGCGCGAGCTTCATCGCGCATTCATTTGCCTCCGCGCCGGAATTTGCAAAAAACACACGCGCAAACCCGGATTTTTCACATAACAGCTTCGCCGCCTGCGCAACCACCGGATTGTAATATAGGTTCGACGTGTGCGCGAGCTTCGCGGCCTGCTCCGCAATCGCCCGCGCCCAGGCCGCATCGCCATAGCCCAGGGAGCTGACGCCGATCCCTGCGGTGAAGTCCAGGTAGCTTTCCCCCTCCGGGCCAAAGAGCCGCGCACCCTTCCCCTCCACCAAAGCGGCGTTAAAATGCGCATAGGTGGGCATCAGATATTGATCCGCCGTTTGTTTGATCTCCTCATATGTCATAAAAACCGTTCCCCCTTTCGCATAGGATCGCCTTTCTTAGATAAACATCGTTCCTACCCCTTCATCGGAAAACAGCTCGATGAGCAGGGAATGCGGGATGCGCCCGTCTACAATATGGGTGCGATGCACGCCGCGCCGCACGGCTTCCACGCAGCACTCAATTTTGGGGATCATGCCGCCGGAAATGATGCCCTGGTTCTTCAGCCCCGGCACATCGCTGACGTTGACGACCGGAATGAGCGTTCCCTCATCCTCCTTATCCCGCAGGAGGCCGCGCACATCCGTCATCAGCAGCAGTTTTTCCGCATGCAGGCAGGCCGCGATGCGTGCCGCTGCCGTATCGGCGTTAATATTATAAACATCCTCCCCATATCCGCCGCCAATAGTGGAGATCACGGGGATATAGCCGGTTTTCAACGCATCGTTGATCGGGGTGACATCCACGCTTTCGATCTCGCCCACGAAGCCGAGATCCTCGCCCGTGTGCTTCACAGCTCGGATCATGCCGCCATCCAGCCCGCAGAGCCCGAGCGCCTTGCCGCCGTGCGTGCCGAGCAGCTGCACCAAATCCTTGTTCACTTTGCCCGCGAGCACCATCTGCACGACATCCATCGTCTCCTTGTCCGTATAGCGCAGACCGCCGACAAAGCGGCTCTCCTTGCCAAGCCGGTCGAGCATAGCGTTAATCTCCGGGCCGCCACCGTGGACGAGCACCACATGGATTCCTACAAGGGAGAGCAGGACGATATCCGTCATCACAGCGTCCTTTAGCTCCTCGTTAATCATTGCATTGCCGCCATATTTGATGACAATCGTTTTCTGATAATATTTCTGGATATATGGAAGCGCCTGCACCAACACCTGTGAGCGCTCAAAATTGGATATCTCCATATGTGCCGTCACCCTCTTTTTAAAACCGTCATCTTATTTCTCCTTTGCCGCCCTATTAGGTGCGGTAATCGCCGTTGATCTTCACATAATCGTATGTCAGGTCGCAGCCAAAGGCCTCCGCATGGGCCTCGCCGTCGTGCAGCCGCACATCGATCTTGATTTCCTCCTCCAGAAGAACCTGCTTCGCCCGCTCCTCGCTGAAGGGGATGCCCGCCCCGTTTTGGCATACCTCCACACGCCCCGCGGGGGAGGCGAACGATACATCCGCCTTTGTCACATCGATCTCCGCGCCCGCATAGCCCATCGCGCACAGCACACGGCCCCAGTTTGCGTCCGCGCCGAACATTGCCGTTTTCACTAGCGAAGAGCAGATCACGCTTTTCGCCACTGTGCGGGCGGTGTCCTGATCCTTTGCGCCGCTGACCTCACACACCACCAGTTTGGTTGCGCCTTCGCCGTCGCGCGCCATTTCCCGCGCAATACGGATGAGGAGGGTGGCAAGCATCTGTGTAAACAGCGCAAACGCTTCGCCCTCTTCGGCAATCTCCTGGTTGCCGGCCTTACCGGAGGCCAGGATGCAGGCCATGTCATTGGTGGAGGTGTCGCCATCAATGCTGAGCATATTGAAGCTGTCCGCCACCGCGGCCGCCAGCGCCTTTTGAAGCATGGGGGAGGAAATGGCAGCGTCGGTGGTGATAAAGCAAAGCATGGTCGCCATATTGGGGTGGATCATGCCCGAGCCTTTTGAAATCGCGCCGATCACACACGGCTTGCCCTCCAGTGTGAACGCAAGCGCAAATTCTTTTTTGCGCGTATCCGTTGTCATAATCGCCTGCGCCGCATGGTCGGAGCCCTCCTTGGAGAGTTCTTTTACCAGTTGCGGCATCCCCTGCTCCACCGGGCCGAGGTCAAGCGGCTGGCCGATGACCCCCGTGGAGGCCACAATCACCTCCGCCGGGGCGATTCCAAGCGCCTTGGCCGTGATTTCACACATGCCCTGCGCCTTTTCCAGGCCATCCGCATTGCAGGTGTTTGCAATGCCGCTGTTGCACACGGCGGCGCGCGCTTTGCCATCCGCCAGGTTCTGCTTTGTCACAGTAACCGGCGCGCCGCACACCAAATTCTGCGTGTAAACGGCGGCGGCATTGCACAGGCAGTCCGCCGCAATCAGCGCGAGGTCGCGTTTCGATTTGTTTTTACGAATTCCGCAGTGAACGCCTGCCGCGGTAAAGCCTTTTGCCGCAGCAACCCCACCGGGGATAAATGAGCATGTTACCATTGATAGAACCATCCTTCCTGCCCGGGTTAATCTTTATGCTTCCTGCGGAACAGCGCAAGGCCGCCAAACCCGCTGATAATCGCCATATAAAAGCCTAAATTATAGGGAAAGCCCGTGTTGTGCGCCTCATAAATCTGATAATCGCCGAAAAAGGAGAGCACCAGGGAAACCGGCGCAATCCAGCCGTGCCAAATGCCCGTGAAGAAGCCTGCGGCATCTGCGGAAGCCACCCTGTGCGGCACGCAGCCACCCAGCAAAAACAGCATGCAGAGCACCAGCAAAATGATTGCGGCCCATTGCCTTTTTTTCATGGCAGTTTCCATCCTTTCCGAAGCGGCAGCGCGCAAGCCCGCCTCATTTAAAAGCAGGTGGGGATCATATGGAGCCCCGTATCCTCCGGCAAGCCAAACAGCAGGTTCATATTCTGCACCGCCTGCCCGGCCGCGCCCTTGACCATATTATCAAGAGCGGAAACGACGATGAGCGTTCCCGTTCTACTGTCGATATGCAGCGAGATATCACAGTAATTGCTGCACCGCACATTGCGCAGGTTTGCGGTTTTCCCCGCTTCCAGCACGCGGACAAACCGCTCCGTATGATAAGCCTTTTGATAAGCGTCGCGCAGCTGCGCTTCCGTCACGCTCTCCTTCAGGCGCGCATACATTGTGGAGATGATCCCCCGGTTGAGCGGCAGCAGGTGCGGCACAAATACAACCTTCAGCTTTTCGCCGGCCACGGTGGAGAGCGTTTGCTCGATCTCCGGCGTGTGGCGGTGCGCCGCAATTTTATAAGGGGAGAACGCCTCGTTGCAGTTGGGGAAATGCGCCGTCTCGCTGGGGGACCGGCCGGAGCCCGTCACGCCGGATTTTGAATCGATCACAATCCCCTGCGGCTCAATCAAACCCTCCCGCAACGCGGGCGCGAGCCCCAGCGCAGCGCTCGTAGGGTAACAGCCGGGGTTTGCAAGGATGCGGGCCTTTTGAATTTCCGCCCGGAACAGCTCCGGCAGCGCATAAACCGCTTGGCTATGCAGCTCTTGATGTGTATAGTGCCCGCCGTACCACTGCTCGTAATCCGATTCTTCCATCAGCCGGAAATCCGCGCCGAGGTCGATAAAGGCCACGTTTTTCTCCACGCACTGCGCGGCAAACTCCTGAGAAATGCCGTGCTGGACACAGGCAAACACCACTTCGCTTTTGTCAATTGCCTCCTGCGCGGAGCAGCAAGCCAAGTCGCACAGGCCATAGAGGGCGGGGTAAACTTCGCTGACAGCCTTCCCCTCAAAACTGACGGAGCTGACGGCCGCAAGCTCTGCCTGCGGGTGGTTTAACAAAATCCGGATCAGCTCAACGCCCGCATAGCCGGTGGCGCCGATGATACCTACTTTTATCATAAATAGTCTCCTTTTTATTCGCCTTTCTGAATCAAAGCCCTCACGCGCTGTGCCTGCGCACGCACATTGTCCGGTGCCGGGCCGCCCAGCGGCGTGCGGTCGGACACGCATTTTTCCAGGGAAATCGCCTCATACACGCCTTCGTCGAAGAGCTCACACACTTCTCTGTAGGCTTCCAGTGGCAGCGTTTCCAACGTCAGCCTCTCGCGGATGCAGCGGGCGACCAGTTCGCCCGTCGCCTTATAGGCATCGCGGAAGGGAAGCCCCTTGCCAACCAGGAAGTCCGCGCAGTCCGTCGCGTTGATAAAGCCACCGGCGGCCGCCTTACGCATGTTCTGTGGTAGCACGGCCATCGTATCGATCATGGGGACAAACGCGGTCAGGCAGAGCTTTACCGTATCAAACGCGTCAAAGATCGCATCCTTATCCTCCTGCATATCCTTGTTGTAGGCAAGCGGCAGGCTCTTCATCACCGCAAGCAGTGTCATCACATCGCCGAACACACGGCCGGATTTGCCGCGCACCAGCTCGGCGATATCCGGGTTTTTCTTCTGCGGCATGATGCTGGAGCCGGTGGAAAAAGCATCGTCCAGCTCAATGAACTTGAACTCCCAGGAGCACCACATCACAATTTCCTCGGAAAAACGGGAGAGGTGCATCATCAAAATGGCCAGCGCTGAGGCGAGCTCAATGCAGTAATCCCGATCGGATACGCCGTCCAGCGAATTTTGCGAAACGGCGGAAAACCCAAGCAGGGCAGCGGACTGCTCCCGATTGATCGGGTAAGTGGTGCCAGCCAGGGCGCCGGAACCAAGCGGACAGACATCCATGCGCGTTTTCGCATCCGCAATCCGGCCAAGATCGCGCTGGAACATCTCCGCATAGGCCATCAAATGGTGGCCAAAAGTGATCGGCTGGGCACGCTGCAGGTGCGTATAGCCCGGCATGACTGTGGCCGCGTGCTCCTCCGCCTTTTTGCAAAGCACGAGCACGAGCTCCTTCACCTGCGCGGAAACCGCATCGCATTCATCGCGCAGATAAAGCCTGAGGTCGAGCGCAACCTGGTCATTCCTGCTGCGGGCGGTATGAAGGCGCTTGCCCGCATCGCCAATGCGCGCGGTGAGCTCCGCCTCCACAAAGGTGTGGATATCCTCCGCATCGGGATCAATCGCCAGCTTCCCGCTTTGAAGATCCGCAAGGATGCCCTGCAACCCGCCAAGAATTTCATCCCGATCCTTCTCGCCGATGATCCCGCAGGCGCAGAGCATTGTGGCGTGCGCCATGCTCCCTTGCAGATCCTGCTCATACATCCGGCTGTCGAAGGAGATGGAGGAATTGAAATCGTTTGTTTTTTGATCGGCCTCCTTGGAGAAGCGGCCCGTCCACAGTTTCATGCTGCGCCATCCTTTCCCGATCCCGCCCGCCGGCAGAATCGCCATAAGGGCGCGCCGCAGAAAAAGCTCCTGCAATTGCCCGCCCCTATGATTTTACATCATTGATCTCTATCGAATGCGTTATTTGCCCTCGCGCTCCGCGTCGAGAATTGCCTTCACTTTAATTGGAAGGCCGAAGAGGTTGATAAAGCCCTCGGAATCCTTTTGATTATATACGTCGTCCTCATCAAAGGTGGCGAACGCCTCGCTGTAAAGGGAATACGGGGAGGTAACGCCCGCGTTAATCATATTACCCTTGTAGAGCTTGAGCTTCACGTCGCCCGTGACCGTCTGCTGCGTGCTGTCTACAAATGCGTCGAGCGCCTCGCGCAGAGGGGTGAACCACTGGCCAAAATAGACAAGCTCCGCATATTTTTGCGCGACCAGCTCTTTATAATGCTGTGTATCACGGTCGAGCGTGATCGTCTCGAGCACCTCGTGCGCACGATACAGGATCGCTCCGCCCGGATTCTCATAAACGCCGCGGGATTTCATGCCCACAAGCCTGTTTTCCACGATATCCGCAAGGCCGATACCGTTTGCGCCACCGATCTGATTGAGCGCCTCAATCATGCTTACGCCGTCGAGCGTTTCGCCGTTGAGCATGGTGGGCACGCCCTTTTCAAAGTGAATCGTCACGTAGGTGGGCTGGTCGGGCGCCTGCTCCGGGGAGACGCACATCTCCAAAAAGCCTGGCTTGTTATACTGCGGCTCGTTGGCCGGATTCTCCAGATCCAACCCCTCGTGGGAGAGATGCCAGAGGTTTTTATCCTTGGAATAATTGGTTTCACGGTTGATTTTCAACGGAATATTGTGCGCTTCCGCATATTCGATCTCCTCTTCGCGGGATTTGAGATCCCAAATCCGCCAGGGGGCGATAATCTTCATGCCCGGCGCAAATTTTTTAATGGCCAGCTCGAAACGCACCTGATCGTTGCCCTTACCCGTGCAGCCGTGGCAGATTGCATCCGCGCCCTCCGCCAAGGCGATTTCCACCAGCCTTTTGGCAATCAGGGGGCGGGCGAAGGAGGTGCCCAGCAAATAATCCTTCTCATAAACAGCGCCCGCCTTGAGCGTGGGGAAGATATAATCCTCAACAAACTCTTTCTTTAAATCTGCGACATAGAGCTTGGAAGCGCCGGTTTTTTTCGCTTTTTCCTCCAGGCCGTCGAGCTCGGTTCCCTGCCCCACGTCTCCGGATACGGCGATAACCTCACAGTTATCATAGTTTTCCTTCAGCCAAGGGATGATGATCGACGTATCCAGGCCTCCGGAATATGCGAGCACTACTTTCTTAATATCACCCATTTTGATTGCCTCCTAACGGATTTCTTTATTCAAGATTATACACCTAATATTCATTTTTTCAAGAGATTTCTGCATAAATATTCGTTTTATTTAGAGATTTGTGCGTTTTGCCAACTCTATTCCGCCCTGCGAATATTTTTTGGTGAAGAATCTACTCCCAACGGTTATTTCTCCCCCATTATACCGGCACGAAATGGAAAATTCAACTGATTCGCTTATCATTTCATCGAAAAGCGAGTATAATAGAATGGAAAAATATCATCCCATTGAAAGAGAAAGAAGGTTGATTGCAAATGCAATTTCAGGAAATTGACATCCGTGAGGTCAAAGAGAATGCCATCCAGCTCATCCGTGATGAATGGGCGCTCGTCACCGCAGGCAGTCGGGAAAAATGGAACACGATGACGGTCAGCTGGGGCGGGATTGGCGAGCTCTGGGGAAAAGATGTGGCAATGATTTTTATCCGCCCGCAGCGCTATACCTATGAATTTATTGAGCGGGAAAATTATTTTACCATGAGCTTTTTCGGGGGAGATTATAAAAAAGCGCTCTCCCTATGCGGCTCCAAATCCGGCCGCGATATTGATAAGGCGAAGGAGTCCGGGCTGACGCCCTTTTTCCCCGGTTCGGCTGTTGCAATAGAAGAGGCAAAATTGGTGTTCATCTGCCGGAAGATCGCGTATCAGGATCTTGACCCCGCAGGGTTTCTTGACCCTTCGATTGATCCTTCCTGTTATCCGGCAAAGGATTACCACCGTATGTATGTTGGGGCAATTGAACGTGTACTTGTTCAAAAATAGCAAATTGTCACAGCGCCTCTCCCCCCTGTGAAAATCACAATCCTTCCATCGCAGGGGAGAATCAATTGATTATATAACCAAAATATCCTTTTTCAGGCTATATCGGCACTTTCGATATGGCCTGATTTTTTTATTTCCCTCTTGATGTTGAAGATTATTCACAAACCTGTCTCAAATATGCCCGAAAATGCTATACTTTTATGGTAATTTGGAGCACAGAGGAGAAAATTTCCTTTTCTCATTTTAAAAGGCTTTCGAAAAGGGGGAGAAAACATGGTTACCACCAATATTGTAAGGAAGGTTGACCGGGTTGGTCGCGTATCCCTACCGCTATCTTTGCGGGAACGCCTCGGTTTTGCGAAACAGGATCCTTTGGAAATGTATGCGGAGGAAAACCGCATTATTGTGCAGCGGTATATCCCGGCCTGTTTCTTTTGCGGCAGCGGCGAGGGGCTAAAAACATTTCGCTCCGTGCCGATTTGTGCTGAATGCCGCGCAGAGCTTCGGCAAAAACATGCGGAATAAAGCTAGGTTTAAGGGGCGCCAGATCCGGCGCCATCAATGAAGGAGGGCACACTTATGGAAAGCTCTAAAAGCGCCATATGTAAAGTGGATAAACGGGGGGGGATTTTTCTGCCCCTTTCCATTCGCAAGGCCTTTAACATCGCGCAGAATGTCCGTCTGGAATTTTTACCGCAGGAAGATGGCACGGTAGTGCTCAGGAAACTGGATTCCGCCTGCTTTTTTTGTGGGGAAAAAGGCCCTCTGATGAACATGCACGGCCTTTCCATCTGCGAAAGCTGCAGCAATCAGGTTGCGGCATTGGATGAGGAAGAAGAGGCGAAATAAGGAAAAGGCCGCAGATGGGCCAAGTGATTGGCCCTAGGCGTTCGATCTTTATACAAAAAGAATTTCTATTCCTCGTGAAGAGTAAAGCAGCGGCTGGTCGGATCAGCATTGATCCGACCGGCCGCTGTCTGTTGATCCACATATATCAAACAATTTTAGAGCCCCAGAGGCAGAAATCCCCTTCGGCGACGATGATGCAAAACCACTACCTTTTCGACGGACAAAAGGGGCTGTTGCAAAAAGCCTTGCAACAGCCCCCGTTTAAAAACTTTCGTATTCGGTTATGCCGCTTCGCCGCTCTTCGGCGCGCCCTTTACAATTTCAGATGCGGCAATGATATCGCCCTTGGCATCCGCAGGGATTGTAACGGTGATCGTATCGCCCTTATTCAGGATGACGACCGCTTCCGCATCGGAGGCTTTCACAGCGTAATAAGCAGCGCCTTTGTCAAGATTCACATAGTAGAAGCTGTCTCCGCCCTTAACTGCCGTGCGGATATCCGTAATAACACCGGTGATCGTCTGCGTTTTTTGCTGTGGAGTTTGATTGGTTTCTCCCTCATTGATGCCGCTCGTATCAACATCGAGGTCAACGCCCTTCCCTTCCATCAGCTTCGTGTAGCTGTCCATACATTCCTTCAGCGTATCACCGACCACTACATTGTTGACGTTATACACATCCACCATCGCATACTTCTTGACTAGCGTCGAGTTGTCCTTGAGTGAAAGGAAATAGGTCGGCTGACCACTGATATTCAGGAGCAGTGGGAAGGTTGCTTCATATCCAAGATCCTGCACCACACCCTTTGCGGATTTCATTGCAGTCGCCTCCGTTGCACCGCCCTCCACGGGATAAAACTTTGCCTCTTTGGTGCGCTGGTTAATCAGCGTGAACCCGACGATTGACTCATCCGCCGTTACGGAAGTAACGCCCGTGTACATATAAACGTCGTCATGCATTGCGAGGAAGTTCGTGCCGTCCGTCGTTTTACGCACGCCTTCCTGGCCGAGTACGGAGTTGAAGAAGCCCTTCTGATACTGCGCATAATAATCGAACTGCTCCACAAGCAGTGCGTCGGAATATACGCGGTCAATCCACTGGAGCTCCGCATCCGTCTTCAATTCGTCCATTGTATGATAGCTGCTTTCGCCCGTTGTCGCATTGACGAGCACCGCGCCCTTGATATCCGTGCCGCCGAAAAGACCGATGGTTTTATCCTCAACCGGGCAGATCCAGTAGGGCTCGCCTTTTTCATTGATCTCAAAATTCGGTTCCGCAAACAGGAAGGTCGGGTATTGGAAGCGCAGGTGGCGCATCAGATAACGGTTGAAGTGCTCTGCCGTCGTATACTTGATGCCGCCCTCCACGCGCTTGACCTCGGCGGACTGCTTAACCAAGTCGACGACAATATAGCCCGGCAAACCATCGGAGCGGTTGGTAAACCATTTAATCAGGTTGGCGTATTCCAGTGGGACAACACGCACCGGCGTATTCTGATAGTTGATCTGGGAATCCTTGGCCGTCTGTAAATTCTGATTGACGCGGAACTGAGAGACAAGGTCGCTCAAGGCGCCCAGGCTGCGGTTGGCAATATAGACGGAGGCTCCGCGGTCAATGCGGGGCACGCTTGCAAAATCGATGGTATCGACTTCCTTAGCGAAATCGCCCTCCTGCACCTGGATAATATCCTTATAGGAGTTCGCGCGGAAGATGACTGAAGATACCAGCAGGCCGACGACGAACACCACCGCCAACGCGCCGACGACGATCACCGGCGCAATCGACTGCTTCTTGACATATGGGATGTACTCGCCCTTACGGAGCGCGCCCGACGTAATCGCGGTCGCCGCAACGTAAATCAACGCAACGATGACAAAGAAAATGTACATATCGGTTGACTTAAAGTTCATGGGCGGCAGCATGATGTAATAGGCAATGCCCGCGCCTATCAGTGTAATCAGAATATTGAGGAAAATCTTCAACCCTGCTTTGGCGGGCTTGATGATAATTCCATCATCCTTCTTTTTTGTGAAATCCACTTTAATGGGATCCATTCCTTCAGCTCCTTCATTCGTTAGGCCGTCCGCGCGTGGAAACAGCATGGTTCCGGCAAAAATCGGTGTAACTCATTATAAACGGTTTTGACCATTTATTCAACAGTTGCGGCGGAAATTCATAAAATCTTTACAGGTGGACGCCTGATTTTTCGTCATCCGGCCGAATTTCCCGCATCATTTCAGAAAGCCTTGGATGATCACCGCTTCCGCTTCCTCCTGCGTCATGCCAAAGGTTTGCAGCTTGAGCAGCTGATCATTATTGATGCGGCCGATCGCCGCCTCGTGAATCACCTGCGCATCGGCGTGGTTGGCCGCAATCTCCGGGATTGAGCGGATTTTCGCCTGATCCATAATGATGGAGTCGCACTGCACGTGTGCCCGGCAATCCGCGTTGCCCACGGCGCGCGGGTAAAACACCTGCTCGGAAGCATCCTTTGCAACAGAGCGTGAGATGATCTGCGCGCTCGAACCATCCCCATCGAGAAAGATCTCCATATTGGAGCGGGCGGACTGCCTGCCGTGCGTCATCAGCTTTTCAAGCAGGACGAGCTTTGCCCCCGCCGCGAGATGAGCGGTCGTTTCACGAATGGTAGAATCAACGCCTTTGATCTGCACCATCTCCATCTCGCAGTAGGCGCCCTCCTCCAGTTCCACCTCTGTCGTCGGGTTCAACACACGCTCGCCGCCGCCATCGCCCTCCCCATAGTGCTTTTCCACATAGCGGACACGGGCGTTTTTACCGATGTGGAAGGTGTGGATGCCGTCGTGCTCGCTCTTCGCGCTGCCATCGTTGTGAATGCCACAGCCCGCTACGATCAGGACATCGGCCCCCTCCCCAATTTCAAAATGGTTGTAGACCATATCGTTGATGCCCGTGTCTGTCACAATCACAGGAATATGCACACTCTCATTTTTGGTGTGCGGCTTTACGATAATGTCAATGCCGGGTTTCTCCTGCTTGGGGATAATTTCAATGTTGGCACTGGATTGGCGCGCAATGCCCGCCCCATTTTTCCGGATATTATATGCCCCTGCCGGCGTGCCGTGCAGATCGGCAATGGACTCCAGCAATTGCTCATCAATTTGATTCATATCGGTTCCATCCTTTCCAGAAACGCAGCGTCATCCGCCGTGTGTTTCATCCGTATCCTTCCGAAACGCACAGGCCTCGTCAAATTCGCCAAGCAGCTTCGGCAGCATCTCCTCGCGGCTGCCATGGCTACGGATTTTCCCATCCGCAATCACAGCGATCTCATCTGCCAGCTTCATAATGCGCTCCTGATGAGAAATAATCAGCACACTCTCCTGCCGCTTCGCGCTCAGGGCGCGAAAGCTGTCAACCAGCATCGTAAAGCTCCAAAGGTCAATCCCCGCCTCCGGCTCATCATAAATCGCCAGCTTTAAATCACGCGCCATGAGCGTGGCGATCTCAATGCGCTTCACCTCTCCGCCGGAGAGGGAGGCATCCACTTCACGGTTGAGATAATCCTTTGAACACAGCCCTACGTTCGTCAGATACGCACAGCAGGCATCCTCCGGCAGCTCGCTACCATGCGCTAAGCTCAGCAGCCGGCGGACTGTCAGCCCCTTGAAGCGCGGCGGCTGCTGAAATGCATAACCAATGCCGAGCTTCGCCCGCTCGGTGATGCCAAGCGTCGTAATATCCTGCCCATTGAAAAGAATTTGGCCGGCCGTCGGCTTTTCGATCCCCATAATGATCCGGGCGAGCGTGGATTTTCCTCCGCCGTTCGGCCCGGTTATAACCACAAATTTCCCATCCGGCAGCGTCAGGTTGACATGATCCAAAATTTCATGCTGTGCACCCTCCGCATCCACCTGGAAGGAAATATTTTTTAATTCCAGCATTTTTATTAACCTCTTTTCCATACCGGCTATCAAAGCGGCTATCCATCGCGGCATAGGGGGATAACCGCCCCAGCACATTATACCCGCATTCCTTTCCCTTGGCAAGGTTTCCTTTGTAAAGGGCCGAATTTTGTATTATAATAGAAACAACAGCTGAATCAGGAGATTTTCAAAAGAAAGGAAGCGCTCCACATGAAGCAATTTCGGTTTGGTATCCTCGGTGCAGGAGGCATCGCACACAAATTCTGCAACGCGGTCAGCAAGGTGGACGATGCGTGCGTTGCGGCCGTGGCCAGTAAGGATCAGAAACGCGCCTGGCGTTTCGCAAAGCGGCATGGGATTGAGGATTTTTACAGCGATTACGAGCAGCTCCTGGTACGGGAAGATATCGATGCGGTCTACATTGCAACCACGCATAATTTCCACTATGAAAACATTATAGCCTGCCTGGAACACAATAAACCCGTTCTCTGTGAAAAAAGTATGGTTCCCACCGCGGCGCAGGCACAGGAAATTTTTAGCCTTGCAAAAGAAAAGGGGCTTTTCGTCATGGAGGCGATGTGGTCCCGCTTTTTACCTCACATCAATCAAGCCCGCCAGTGGATCAAGGAGGGCCGGATCGGCAGCTTGGAAGCGGCAGCCTGCACCATCGGCTTCTCTGCCAGCCGGGACCCTGCGCACCGGATCAACAACCCGGAGCTCGGCGGCGGCGCAGCCTATGATATCGGCGTTTACGCGATTGAACTGACAACGTATCTGATCGATGAACCGGTGATAGACGTGCAATCCATGCTCACCCGCTCGGAAACTGGCGTGGATAAAACGGATAGTATCCTGCTCCGTTTCCCTAGCTGCACCGCAAATTTACAGGCGACGACCGCCGCCACCGTGCGGGAGGAGCTCTGCATCTATGGCTCAGAGGGGTTTATCCGGATCCCCCGGGCACACTGCTCACACTCCTGCACACTCTACAATAAAAAGGGCCTCCCCGTAAAACGATTTCACAAAAATTATGGCAATGGTTTTGTCTTTGAGGTGCGGGAAACCATGCGTTGCATCCAGGCGGGCAAGCTCGAGAGCGACACTGTTCCTCACAGTGCAACGATGCAGTGCGCCGAAATTTTTGATCAATGCTTTGAAAATTGGGGCTATGGCACTATCCAATGCTAAGTTTTGCTGAAAACAAACTGTCCTTTTAGATATTTTCCCTAAATTGACTTGCCCTCCCATTCCTTTTATCGCCTCCCTTTGCTATACTGGTTTGCAAAGGATTGTTATATCAATTTCTTTGTGGGGAAAAGAAGGAGTAAGGAAACATGGAAAAGAATCTACAGACAGCAGCAACAAGCAACTCTGGCCACTCGAAAAAAACGCTTTTAATTGCGCTCTCAATCATAGCCGCACTGCTTATCTTAGCAGGTGCAGTACTCGCTGTTTTTATAGTTCAGCAAACAAAATTTGAAAAACAAACAATTACACTGATTCAAAACGGAGAGTATGAAGAAGCATCCTCGGCAGTTATAGATAAAAAACTGAGCAACCGCCAGAAAACAGCACTCTCCACTGCCTTCACAAATGCACTTAAGGATGCAAAGATTAAAGTTGTGAGCGATCTTTCTGAGGCAAAGATACAAGAATACCAGCAGCTAAAAAAGCTAGGGCAAACTTTGGGGATTTCGGCTGACGAACCCGCCATGAAATATTTAGAGAGTGCTTTGAAATTAGAGCAATATTGTGATGCAGCCGTGTTATGGAGGCTTGCTTTGGGAGAGGAAATGGAGAACCTCGGGTCGATCTCCAATGAAGTGACGATGGCGCTGAATGAATCGGTATCCTTTTCTGCCCTCTTGCCCAAACTATCCGCTCTGCGTACAAGAGCCAATGCAGTTAAATTCTCCAATTATGATAAGGACAATAAATGGGTAGCAGAGGCATCGGTATCGCAAATCATGCTATATGGCGGCCTTTCTAATATGTGTGACGGGATCCTTCAAAACAGCAATACGCTTTTTTCAAAAGGGCAGCAGCAAGTAACTAGCTCCATAAAAACGCGGATAAAGATTTTGGAACAAGCAGAATCCAGTATGACTCCGGCAATCAATGATCTCCGGAAACTCCCCTCTTTTTGATATTTGGAGAAAAAATTAGCAATGCCCCTGCCAAAAAGGCGGGGGTATCGCCATTATGATACGAAAAGCCAAACATCTATTCTATCCTTTTGGAGCCGCAGTGCACTGCTTTCTTTGCAGGAATCGAATTACCGCCATCGCCGGGCGGAACCAAAACGGCTCAAATTCCCCCGCTACCTTTTTGAGTTCTGTTCGGATCGCTATTTTTTGCGGGCAGCGCTTTTCACATGCGCCGCACTCTTTGCACAAACTCGCAAAATGGTGGCTGGGCCGGAAGCCGGCCGTTGTATTCATATATTGGCTCTTCCCCGTTTTTTTCCGGATGGAGGCCGCATTGTATGCCGCAAAACAAGAGGGGATATCCACCCCATAGGGGCAGGGCATGCAATAGCCGCAGGCCGTGCAGGGAATCCGGAAAGAGGAACGAAAGGCTTTGGCTACCGCCTCATATACCGCCTGTTTCTCCGCCCCAATAGAGTTCGGCAACGCATCTCCGGCGATCTTTACATTCTCCGCAAGCTGCTCCCGTGTGCTCATTCCGCTGAGCACAACCGTGGCCTCAGGCTGATCCCAAATCCACCGCAGCCCCCATTCGGCGGGCGTTGCCGCCGGATCTGCCGCGTGAAACGCCGCGTCCACGGCCGGCGGCAGATTCTCCGCCAGCCTGCCGCCCAGCAGCGGCTCCATAATCATCACGGGCAGCCCGCGCTCATGCGCCTTTTGCAGCCCGCTGCGCCCTGCCTGATTGTTTTCATCGATATAGTTATATTGGATTTGGCAAAAATCCCAATCATATGCCTCCAACAACTTAGGGAATTCCTCACGCCCGCCATGATAGGAAAAGCCGATCGACCGGATGCGACCCGCCTGCTTCTGTGCCCGGATCCAATCCTCAATCTCCAGGCCGCAGAGGCGATTCCAGGTTTCCACATCCGTGAGCATATGGATGAGAAGATAGTCGATATAATCCGTCCCCAACCGGTCTAGCATTTTATGCAAAAGCTTATCAAAATCCGCCGCGCTCCTGCATAGAGGGGGTGGCATCTTATCCGCTATGTATATGGTTTCCCGCAGACCGCCCTGTAATGCCCGGCCCAGCGCCTCCTCGCTCCCCGCATACATATAAGCCGTGTCAAAATAATTGACGCCATCCGCAATCGCCTTTCGAATCAACGCCGTGCTCTCCTCCTGATCGATTGCGCCGCGTTTTCTCGGCAGGCGCATGCAGCCAAAGCCGAGTACGGAGAGTCGGTTTCCACTTTTCGGATCGGTACGGTATTGCACCACTCCACATCCTTTCTGATTTTTGAAAACCAACGGCGGGGCGATGCATGCCCCACCGTTTTGTTCTCATCTGTGTTTATTGCAGCCCCAGCTCATCGAAATGGGTGCGAAGCGTCTCGCAGGACGCCTTGAACTGCTCCATTTCCTCATCGTTTAGAGACAGCTGCAAAATACGCTGCACGCCATTGCGGTTCACAATGCAGGGAGCGCCTACGAACACCCCTGTTTCCCCATATTCCCCACGCATCATGGCGGATACCGTAAGCACGCTGTTTTCATTGCCAAAAATCGCGCGCGTAATGCGCACGAGCGCCATCCCGATGCCGTAATAGGTTGCGCGCTTGGCTTCAATGATCTTTTGCGCCGCGCCGCGCACTTCTTCTGTGATCTTCTCCATCTCCTCGCAGCAATATCTTCCGTGGGATTCTTCGCAGATGGAGAGCACCGGCTTTGTGGCCATCATTGCCTGCGACCAGGGGACAAACTCGCTATCCCCATGCTCGCCCATCACATAGGCGTGCATATTGCGGGGATCTACATGAAAATAGGCCCCGAGCAGATAGCGCAGCCTGGCGGTGTCGAGCGCGGTGCCTGTGCCCAACACACGGCGAGGATTAAACCCCGAGAGCACGGCTGTGATTCGCGTCATGATATCAACCGGATTGGTCGCCACCAGGAAAATCCCGTTGAAGCCCGATTCTGTAACAGGATCCACGATCGATTTAAAAACCGCCGTATTCCGCTGGAGCAGATCGAGCCTGGATTCTCCCGGCTTCTGGGCGACGCCCGCGCAGATGGTGACGATATCCGCATCGCTGCAATCCTCATAGCCGCCGGCATAAATTTTCATATTCGAGCCGGAGAAGGCCAGGCCATGGTTTAAATCCATCGCCTCGCCCTCCGCCCGCTTGCGATCCAAATCCACTAGCACCAGCTCATCACAAACATTCTGGTTGAGCAGCGCATAGGCATAGCTCATACCCACCATGCCGGTTCCGATCAAAACGACTTTTCGATTTTCCGAGATCATATCTATCACACGCCTTTCTCAAATAGGACGAAAGCTCTCTATGATTTGTATTGCCGTCCCTCCCTTTCTTTATACACGGTTTTGAAAATCCGGTCAAGTAATCTGTGACGATACGCCCTCCTCATTACAAAAAAATGCCCTATAGTGGTCGCCCACTGACAAGCCAGGCGTCCCTAAGGCAAATGGATGCGCTTAACCGTTAGCCGTTCAAGCCATAGCGACCCTTTCTTATCAAAGGCATAAAACACAGTTGAAGCAATTGGCCTTTTAGACGCTTCATCGGTAAATCAAAACGGGATTCGGAAAGCCATGCTCTCCAAATCCCGTTCAGGCGGCCAAGCCGCCCCCTTTTGCATAGAAAAGACTGCTTTGTTTATTTGAGCTCAACCTTCGCGCCGGCAGCCTCGAGCTTCTCCTTCGCCGCTTCCGCATCTTCCTTGGAGATGCCTTCCTTAACAGCCTTCGGAGCGCCATCGACAACAGCCTTCGCATCGGCAAGGCCAAGGCCGGTGATCTCACGGACTGCCTTGATGACCTTAATCTTCTCCGCACCGACTTCCGCAAGGATCACGTCGAACTCGGTCTTCTCTTCCTCAGCAGCAGCAGCGCCGCCGTCGGCCGGAGCAGCAACTGCTACCGCGGCAGCAGCGGATACGCCGAACTCTTCCTCAACTGCATGTACCAGCTCAGAGAGCTCAAGCACGGAGAGGACTTTGATTTCTTCAATAATCGCATTAATTTTATCAGATGCCATTGTAATAAACCTCCAATTATTTCATATTGTAGCCAGGGCTAATTGCAATGCAAACCTGCAATTATGCCTCTGCCGGAGCCTCTGCCTGTGCGGGAACGGCTTCGCCGGACTTGTCGACGATCGCCTGAATCGCGCGCGCAAAGGAAGCGATGGGTGCGTTGAACGCATTGCAGACCGTGGCGAGCAAGATCTCGCGGGACGGCAGCTTTGCAAGGCTGTTGATCTTTTCAAGGCCGATCACGTCGCCATCCAGGAAACCGCTCTTCACAGTGAAGGTTTTGCTCGCATCGGCAAACTTGCACAGAATGCGCGCGGGAGCAACATAATCATCCTCACTCAGGGCGATTGCTGTTGTGCCGGAAAGCACATTGTCAAGCTCCTGAAGGCCCGCATCCTGCACGGCAAGATGCAGCAGCGTATTCTTGACGACTGCGTAATGAACGCCCGCCTCACGCAGCTCCTTACGAAGCCTCGTATCATCCGCCACGTTGATGCCCTTGTAATCGACGACCACACCTGCGCATGCATTTTTCAGCTGTGCGGAAAGGTCTGCGACCTTTTGCTTCTTGAGTTCCAATACTTTTTCACTCGGCAATGGATTTCACCTCCTCTAAATCTACCGCTTTCCATCCAGGGGATAGAGAACCGGCATCTCAGGCGTTTCCAAAAAAACGCCTTTTCACGGGGAAAGGAAAAACCCTTCCCGCGCACCGCAGGAAGGGTCAACATACAAAGTCATACCGGAAAATTCCGGCCGCCGTATGCTCTCCATTCCTCGGCAGGTGGCAAAAAGCCATTATGCGCAAAGCGCGCCTGCTGTCTTCGGTGTAAGAACAGTGATTATTATACTAGCACACAGATTGCTCTGTGTCAAGCTTTTTGGCTTATTCCGCGCCGCCCACACGGTTTGCATTGATGCGCACGCCAGGGCCCATCGTGGTAGCAACCACGCAGGAGCGGATATACTGGCCTTTCGTCGCCGCGGGCTTCGCCTTAATGATCGCCTCCAGCAGAGTGGAGAAGTTCTCATTCAGCTTTTCCGCGCCAAAGGAAACTTTGCCGATCGGGCAGTGGATGATGTTAGTCTTATCGAGACGATATTCGATCTTACCGGCCTTTGCCTCAGTCACAGCCTTTGCAACATCGGGCGTTACGGTGCCGGCCTTCGGGCTCGGCATCAGGCCGCGCGGGCCAAGCACTTTACCAAGACGGCCAACCAGGCCCATCATGTTGGGCGCTGCAATCGCCACGTCAAAATCCATCCAGCCTTCGCCCTGGATCTTGGCAACCAGTTCTTCCGCGCCGACAAACTCTGCACCGGCCGCTTCTGCCGCCTTTGCATCGTCACCCTTGGCGAACACAGCAACACGGACGGATTTACCAGTGCCGTTGGGCAGCACGACTGCGCCGCGAACCTGCTGGTCCGCATGGCGGGAGTCAACGCCCAAGCGAATATGGGCTTCTACCGTTTCATCAAATTTCGCTGTTGCAGTTTTCACCGCGACCTCCAGCGCTTCCGCGGGGTCATAGAGCTTTGTTTTGTCGACAAGCTTAGCGCTTTCGACATATTTTTTACCATGTTTCATTCGTCTGACCTCCCTAAAGAGTGGTTAATCGGATTGTTCCTCCCACCCGGGAGCATTAATCGGAGACAACGATGCCCATGCTGCGCGCAGTGCCGGCAATCATGCTGGCTGCTGCTTCTACGCTCGCTGCATTCAGATCGGGCATCTTCTGCTCGGCGATTTTTCTAATCTGCTCACCGGTGATCGTTGCGACCTTGTTCTTGTTCGGCACGCCGGACGCCTTATCAAGCCCGCATGCCTTTTTCAGAAGAACAGCGGCTGGCGGCGTTTTCGTGATGAACGTGAAAGAACGGTCTGCATAAACGGTGATGACGACCGGGATAATCAGGCCGATATCATTTTTTGTGCGCTCGTTGAATTCCTTCGTGAACGCCATAATGTTCACACCGTGCTGACCCAGCGCAGGACCGACCGGGGGTGCCGGGGTTGCTTTTCCGGCGGGGATCTGCAGCTTAATTAAACCTACAACCTTTTGAGCCATTTTTTGCACCTCCAAATATACGTGGTAATTGGCGGAGTAAGTGTGAATTCTTACTCCTCCCACAGGGGGCGAACCCCCGCGCCGGGCGGCAAAGCCGCATGGGCGCATAATAAGCGGCAACGCCGCTAATTACCAAACTGTGATTAATTGACTGCCGGCTCCACCTGATCGAGCGCAAACTCAACCGGCGTTTCGCGGCCAAACATGGAAATCGTCACGCGGACAAGGTCTTTATCCGGATCGATCTCCTCGACGACACCGGAGAAATCCCCGAACGGGCCGTCAATAATATTGACAAGATCGCCGACCTGATAGGCCACCTCGACCTGCCTTTTCTCCACCCCAAGCGCGAGCACTTCCTCGTCACTGAGCGGGATGGGCTTGCTCTCCGGGCCTACAAAGCCCGTAACGCCGCGCGTATTGCGGATGACGTACCAGGTGTCGTCCGACATGACGTACTCCCCGTCCTCCACATCGACCGCAAGCTTCACCAGCACATAGCCGGGAAACACCTTGCGCTCTACATCGCGCTTTTTGTTATCCTTGATTTCAGTGACCGTCTCCATCGGGATTTTTACCTCTAGGATCTGATCCTGCATCTGGCGGTTTTCCACAACCGTTTCAATATTATTGGCCACTTTGTTTTCGTAGCCGGAATAGGTATGGATCACATACCACTTTGCGCTGTCAGCCATGTTAGACCACCCTTTCGCTTCGAACCCGCCTTAACCGAGCAGCCCGCCAAACAGCTGGATTGCACCCGCTGCGGCATTGGTGACGCCCGAAGTTGATTCTGCGGCGGCGGCCGTTGTCGTGGGATCCTGCGCCAGGCCCTCAATCAGGCTCAGTCCCTGGGAAAGGCCGAAGTCCACAATCCAGATGCCGATGCCGATAATCAAAATCACGGCGATTACAACGCCGGTGCTCTTGAACACGGTTTTGGCATCAGGCCAAGTGATCTTCTTAATCTCGCCCCTGAAATCCTTAAAGAAGCGGGCGATCGCCTTGCCGGCACGCACAAAGATATTTGGCTTTTTCGGTTTGTTTGCCTTATCGGCCTTGTCCGCTTTTGTGGTTTTGGCTTTCTTTTCGGCCTTTTCCACAGCGTCCTTTTTCTTTTCGTCAGCCATTCATCTTTCCTCCGCTCTTATTTGGTTTCTCTGTGGAGCGTGTGTTTCTTGCAGAATCTGCAATACTTATTCATCTCCAGCCTGTCGGGGTTGTTCTTCTTGTTTTTCATCGTATTGTAGTTGCGCTGCTTGCACTCCGTGCAGGATAAAGTGACTTTTACTCTCATGACGGCACCTCCAGTTTTCCGGATATTTTCAGAGCCTGTCAATCCACAGGCACAGCCCCGTTTCCCCCGCCAAGCAACCTTGAGGGCATTGCTCCGCAGGAAACCCGCGGCCCGCCCTTTGAGCAGGATTTTTCAGGTTCCAGCCTCCCTCTAAAAATGGGCACAAAAAAAGAACCCTCTTAGAGGTAAAATCACTATAGCACACTTTTCTCAAGCGGTCAAGTGGATCAAGTGATTTTCCCTGATAAAAGGGCCTTTTACCCGGCTTTTTGGTCATCTGGCCACAGCTTCCCGGTAAAATGGAATAAAAAAGCGCAAAATTCACGGCGCTTTGGGGAAGCGGCCTCAATTCCCCCGCATCTCCAAAGCATAAAACAGATACTGCGGTGTGAAATGTTTGGGAGATAACTCTTTCAAACTGCCCGGTGCAAGAGAGGAATGGTCATTTATATGGCAATCGTTTATCACAAGCTGATGCGTCTGCTGGCAGAGCGTCAAATCAGCTTTTACCGGCTCAAAAAATCAGCCAATATCGCAGATGGGACACTCAGCCGCCTTCGCCACAACCACTCCGTATCGATGGCAACCATCGACCGAATCTGCCGGGTGCTGCAATGCCAGCCTGGCGATCTCATGGAATACATAGAGGATTCGGAACATGGCTGAAGCCCGGTAAAACCACCCCAATCACCAGCCGCTCTTTCCCGACAGGCACACATTCTTTCAGCAGATAAAAAGCCTCTGTGAAACGCGCGTCATCGGGATTGGGAGGCATAGGCATACGCGCGCGCCTCTTCCCGGCTGCTTCTGCGCAGCTCCAGCGCATCACACACTGCCCAAGCGGCGGAGCCGATCAAAATAGAGCAGCCTACGGCGAGATAGATCCAGGCGCTTTCTCCTTCGATGCCGTTGATGTTTCCCATGCCGATGAACCGGTCCAGGCAAAACAGGCCGCCCACATAGGTCATCCATAAATGGCCAAGCCCCTGCGGCCAGTGATTCAGATAAAACTGATGCGCGCCGAATATACCAAGGCTCCAGGCTAATTTTGCCGCTTTCTTCCGATCCCTTGGCCGTTCGGCGGGCACGGCGGCTTGCTCCGTTACGGGGTAAATCTCCGTAAAATTCACCAGGAACAACAGGATCATCGCAACCCACATCGGCACAAGCTCCAATAATCCGCTCTTCCCAACCGCCAGCAAAATCACCAGCATCGCTAAAAGCATCCCAGCCACGGCAAACGACGTGATTTGATAGCTGATATGTTTTTTGAAATGATGCAGAAAAAACAGGAGCAGAGCTGTGCCGTTGAGCGCAATGAAGCCGATTGCTCCAATCCAGTGGATCACATGCTCCCAGCCCCAGTCATTGATAAAAATGACCGTCATCGCCATCATCGGAGCCACATAAAGCGCGGCCGTACCAATTTTGCCGGCGTAATGGTAACGGTGATATAAATACGAAATATTCAGGAAAAATGCGGCGGCGGTCAGCCCACCCCAAACCAAAAAGCCGAAGGGATGGTCGTAGCCGATCCAGGAGATCGTGTTCTCCTCCCCGAGCGGATTGCGCACGCAACCGAAAATAACATTGTAAACCAGGGCCATCAACAAAATCGTCAGGCAAAACGTTCGATTTTCGATCAGCGGCGTTCTTTTCTGTTCCTGTAAGTTTTGCATCATTTCCCTCTCCTTACGACAGTTTTCAACAATCTGTTCCCATTATATCATTCTTTCCCCATTCAAGAAAGGCTATTTTTTCGCTTTTTGTACCAAGAAAAAACAACTTCATTTCCCGTTTTCAAAAAGATCATGGAGACGTTTCAGGGATAAGGGCCTCTCATATTCCTCTTCCACACGCAGGATCAGCATTTCGGGGAGATGGAAGATATCCTGTTTGAGAAAGGAGGGATAAAAATACTCCCGGTGCAGCCGCTCAAATGGGAGCCATTCAAAGGTATGGGTATGTGCGCCCTCATATAGAGTAAAGCGGTCGCCTCTCTCCAACAAACCTTGTTCTGTTCGAAACGTGATATCCATGGCTTTCTTCCCCCTGTCCTCTCATTTCTGTAGGCTTGGCCCGGAGCTTTCGTATTGTTTCGGCATCCCAAACCCCTTAAGAAAAAATACGCGCCAGCAAAAACAGCAGCAACAACAACACCGCGGGCAACGGCAATAAAAGTGCCTGCCTGCGCAGCAATGGCTGCTTTCGGAATAAGAAGATGCCGACGGCAATCGCAGTGAGCGCGGCGACAGTAACAACGAAGCTTAGCGCAATCGCTGCTGTGTTCAATGGGAGCAGATTCAAAGCACACCCCGCAACCGCTTCCACGACCAAGCAGCCTGCTAAGAGGGCTTTTGCCCAGGCGGGCAATTTGGGTTGTAACGGCGCAGTATCAGCCGAAACCGCTTCCCCTTCTGCTTCCGAAAAGGGCGGCGCTTTCTTTTGTGCTTTTGGTTCCTCAGCTGCTGCGGGATTCGAGAGTTCAGGCAGGAATAGCGACTCCGGCACCTGATAATCTTCCGCCACCGAGTGGTATCTCGCATTAAAGAGTTCATCCACCGAGACGGACAGTTCCCGCGCCAGGGCAGGGGCTTGCACCAGTGCCGGATACCCGCGTCCCTCCTCCCAGGCAGCGATGTCCGCCGGAGATAGATTCAGCCGCCGCGCAAGCGCTTCCCGGGAAATGCCTTGCCTCTCCCGCGCCTGCGCGATAAAAACGCCAATTTTCTTTTGGTCATGCATTTTAACACCGCCAATTCCTTGAAAACAGGTTCCTACCAATTTAATATTTTATCATAAAAATAACACCTTGTTCTGTTAAAAGGGAACGAGCAATTTGAAGTCTTTTAGACATAAAACTGCTCCATTTTGAATGACGAAAGCCATCTTCCGTATCAACATAACAATCATCATATATAAAATCGTTTTTTTCCTCTATTATACGGCGGGTCAATATAGATAAGGTCAACTTTACCTCTATGTGTTTTCTCTAACAGCTTAAGCGAAGCGAGATTATCCCTCTCAATGAGAAAGTTCATATTGCCGCCGTTGTCGATGAAAAGGTCTTTTTCTTCGGAAAGTACAGGCGTATGCGTTGCAAGCACTTCATCTATTTCCTCTCGGTGTTCCTCGAAAACAAGCCCGTATTTTTTACCGTTCACATCTTTCTCAAGCTCGGAAAGATAGGAGAGCAGGTTGCCCGTATTTTCGTCCTGCGGTGCGGACGATATATAAGTGCGTATTTTTCCGATTTTTGCAATCAGGTCATCACGCTTTTGCTTTGAAATGTTCCCCGTTTTACTTTCATCAATGGTTGCTTTTGCTTTCGATTCAGTTACAATATTTTCTTCTGTATCTCCAAATATTGAATCAAGCAAATCGTACAAGCCTGATTCTTTCCAAAGCTCTGTAATCCCGAGATTATCAAGAGCCTTATCGGTTGCATATTCTACAGCGGGTTTGCACACGAATGTGGCTATAATCACCAAAATTTTAATAGCGAGAAACCACTTGCTCTTTTTGAACTTATCCCATTCTGCCTTGGGTGAAAATTGCTTTTTGTTGACAATTTCCGATATTTCTTCATTTATGTCATTCTGTGTGATTTCGCCGCTCTCATATAACTTTTGAGCATCATCAACAGAAAAATCATCTGTAACCATATCGGATAGAAAGTCATATTTGGGTAGTGCGTCAATAATACCTGCGATTCCAGAAAGATTTAATCCTGATATGGTGCTAATAGCAGATGTGTTTGCCTGTAACCCCGATATAATTCCTTTAATGTTATGAGTGTCAAAAGCTCTCGTTTGTTCAAAAATCGGAGCATAGGCAATATTTAATTGTCGAATAGACTCTGAAAGTGGAGAAATCAAGTCGCGATATTCTTCAAGTGCAGCAGTAACACCCCTTAAAGGTGTTTTTATACTATTTATCGTCTGCTGTAATTCCTTAAGTGCAGAAGTCGCTCCTAATGTTTCTATTTTCATTGCAGATAAATAAGCAGTGTTTTCTTTTAATTTTTGCACTGCTTCAAAAGTAGGGTTTGTAATCTTTAATGAATCAAATCCGTCCATATATATTTCCTCCAATTATTCAATCTAACACATTATTTCATCTTCTATATTTTTCAAGCGCCCAAACCAATCTTTGTAATAATGACAATCTATGCAGTCCTTTTTGAAGCATAAGTATTTGTACTTTTTATAATCCAATATATTTTACAATAATTATACTTCATATCATCCATATTGGAACGATTAGGTTATTGCTGTCGAATACGCTTAGTTGCTCTGACATACAGAGCACAGCGGAGGTGCCGAGGACAAGCGGTGATTTATTTATCAGACCGAAGGTCTTTGTTATTCGCTTATCGGGAGTTGCTGTTTTCTTAATTTCAAGTGGGCAGAGTTTGCCGTCACCTTCGATAATTACATCAATCTCTCTCGCATCGCGGTCACGGTAGTAGTTGAGATACGGCTCTTTACCTGCGTTTTGATAGCTTTTCATAATTTCCGAAACGGTGAAGTTTTCGAGCAAAGCTCCGCTCATTGCGCCGCTTTCTGCAACCTCGGGAGATGACCATTTTGTGAGATAGCAGACGAGCCCTGTATCATAAAAATAAAGTTTCGGTGTTTTGATAGTACGCTTCAGCACATTATTTGAATACGGATGCAGTAGGAATATAACACCGAGCGTTTCAAGTATTTGTAGCCACGCTTTTGCTGTTACTTGGTCAATGTCTGCATCATCAGCTATGGCTTTATAATTCACAAGCTGTGAAGCACGCGCGGCAACCGCCGTAATAAACTTTGCAAATTTAAGGGCGTCAATCGCACCCGAAAGCTCTCTCACATCTCGCTCAATATATGTTGATAAATATGATGAGTAGTACATATTCCTGTCATTGTAAAGACCGCTTGCAAGTCCGGGCATACAACCATTCCAAATGCGTTCATACATTTCGGGCGTAGTGAGTGATTTGATTTTTTTGCTATCCTCTAAAAGCGCATCAAAATCGGTAGTAAACGGTCTTGGCTCACATCCGACAATCTCTCTTTGTGATAACGGCGACATATGGAGTAGTGCAACACGGCCTGCGAGTGATTCCTGAACGCCCTGCATCAAACGGAATATTTGCGAGCCCGTCAGCCAAAAATCACCGGGATTATGATGCTCGTCAACGTGAATTTTTATATATGTGAAGAGCTCGGGCGCATACTGCACCTCGTCTATAATAATCGGCGGTTTATGAAGCTGCAGAAACATCTTCGGGTCATTCTTCGCCATTTCTCTGACGGTCAAATCATCAAGAGAAATATACTCACGGCCGATATTTTCTTTCTTTGCAAGATTTTGAAGCATAGTTGTTTTACCAGACTGACGGGGACCTGTAAGAAGAATTGCCGACCAAGTCTTTGAAAGTTCGGTTATACGCTGTTCCATATGTCGATTTATATAGCTCATAATACACCTCATGAGAGTATCGTTTTCTGTTTATATTATATTCTATTATGTCCAGCAAGTCAATAAAAATCTCGGCTAAAATATGAAGCTTTATTATTTTAGCCGATATTTTTGAGTTTTTATATAGAAAAACCACCCAACTGCATTTCTGCAATCGGGTGGCCGTTATTAGATATAAACATTAACGGTTATGTCTTGCCACTGTGAGCGGCGGAGATACTGACCGTTTTGTTTTCTGTATTGTTCAGCCGTATCGAAGTCGATATTAAAGCTGTAATACAGGGAAGTCCTACTTAGACTTGATAGCAGCCTGCGCCGCAGCAAGGCGAGCGATCGGCACGCGGAACGGGGAGCAGGAAACATAAGCAAGGCCAATATTGTGGCAGAACTCGACGGAGCTCGGATCGCCGCCGTGCTCGCCGCAGATGCCCAGCTTGATGTCGGGGCGGGTCTGGCGGCCAAGGTCGGCAGCCATCTTCACCAGCCTGCCAACGCCGGTCTGGTCAAGCTTGGCAAATGGATCAGACTCATAGATCTTCGCATCATAGTATGCATCGAGGAACTTGCCCGCATCGTCACGGCTGAAGCCGAAGGTCATCTGCGTCAAGTCGTTTGTGCCGAAGGAGAAGAACTCAGCCTCTGTGGCAATCTCATCCGCCGTCAGCGCCGCACGCGGGATTTCGATCATCGTGCCCACTTTGTAGGTCATCTCAACACCGGCATCCGCGATGAGCTTATCAGCCGTAGCGGTAACGAAGCTCTTCACATACTTGAGCTCCTTGATCTCGCCAACCAGCGGGATCATGATCTCGGGAACGATCTTGTATTCCGGATGCTCCTTGTTGACGGTGATCGCCGCGTTGATCACAGCGGTCGTCTGCATCTCAGCAATTTCCGGATAGGTAACGGCCAAACGGCAGCCGCGGTGGCCCATCATCGGGTTAAACTCGTGAAGGGAAGCGATAACAGCCTTCAGCTCATCCACCGTGATATTCAGCTCGCCTGCGATTTCCGCAATATCCTCTTCCTTAGTGGGGAGGAACTCATGCAGCGGCGGGTCGAGGAAGCGAACCGTCATCGGGCGGCCTTCCAGCACGCGGTACATCTCTTCGAAGTCGCCCTGCTGATAGGGAAGGATCTTCGCGAGCGCCTTCTTGCGAGTTTCCACATCCTTCGCAACGATCATCTCACGCATCGCCTTGATGCGGTCGCCCTCAAAGAACATATGCTCCGTACGGCAAAGGCCGATGCCCTCCGCGCCAAACTTCACAGCCTGCGCAGTGTCGCGCGGCGTGTCCGCATTCGTGCGGACCTTCAGGGTACGGGCAGCGTCCGCCCACTTCATGAAGCGATCGAAATCGCCGGAGATGGTCGCCTCCACGGTCGGCACCGCTTCGCCGTAAATCTTGCCGGTGGAGCCGTCCAGGGAAATATAGTCGCCCTCGTTGTACTTCTTGCCGCCAAGCTCGAAATATTTGTTCTCCGCATGCATCGTGATCTCGCCGCAGCCGGAAACACAGCAGGTTCCCATACCGCGCGCAACAACAGCCGCGTGGGAAGTCATGCCGCCGCGGACGGTGAGGATGCCCTGTGCCGCAGCCATACCCTCGATATCCTCGGGGGAAGTCTCCAGACGGACCAAAACGACCTTTTCGCCCTTGTCGGCCCACTCTTTTGCATCTTCCGCCGTGAATACTACCTTGCCGCAGGCAGCTCCAGGGGAGGCCGCAAGGCCTGCGCCCACCGGTGTAGCAGCCTTAAGCGCCTTCGCATCAAACTGCGGGTGCAGCAGAGCATCAAGCTGCTTCGGGTCAACGCGGAGAACCGCATCTTCCTCTGTAATCATGCCTTCGTCCACAAGGTCAACAGCAATCTTCAGAGCGGCAGCCGCGGTGCGCTTGCCGTTTCTTGTTTGCAGCATATAAAGCTTGCCGTTTTCAATGGTGAATTCCATATCCTGCATATCTTTATAGTGGTTTTCAAGGTTCTGAGCGATCGTTGCAAACTGCTCATACACTTGCGGCATATCTTGCTTGAGCTGATCGATCTTGCTGGGGGTGCGCACGCCCGCAACAACATCTTCGCCCTGCGCGTTAATCAGATATTCACCGAAGAGTGCTTTTTCACCCGTGGCCGGGTCGCGCGTGAAGGCAACGCCTGTGCCAGAATTTTCATTCAGGTTGCCGAACACCATGGGCTGTACGTTAACAGCCGTACCCCAAGAGTAGGGAATGTCGTTCATGCGGCGGTATACGTTGGCGCGGGGGTTGTCCCACGAACGGAAAACGGCCTTGACCGCTTCCATCATCTGCGTTTTGGGATCGGTCGGGAAATCGGTGCCCTTTTGCTCCTTGTAATACTCCTTGAAGCGCTTGACGAGCTCCTTCATATCGTTCACATCGAGGTCAATATCGTTTTTGACGCCCTTGCGATCCTTGATTTCATCAATAATCACTTCAAACGTCTTTTTGGAAATCTCCATTACAACATCGGAGAACATCTGGATGAAGCGGCGATAGGAATCATAGACGAACCGCTCGAATTTCGGATCCGGGTTGCCTGCGATCATGCCTGCGGCAACCTCGTCGTTCAGGCCGAGGTTCAGAATAGTGTCCATCATGCCGGGCATGGAAGCGCGCGCGCCGCTGCGAACGGATACGAGCAGCGGGTTTTTGGGGTCACCGAACTTCTTGCCGTTGATCTCTTCCATCTTGGCAAGGTATTCATAGATTTCCGCCTCGATTTCAGGCGCAATCTTTTTACCGTCGTCATAATAACGGGTGCAGGCCTCGGTGGAAATCGTGAAGCCCTGCGGAACGGGCATGCCGAGCCTCGTCATCTGCGCAAGGTTCGCGCCCTTGCCGCCGAGGAGCTCGCGCATGTTCTCGTCGCCCTCAGAGAACAGGTAAACATACTTGTGGCTCATTCCAAATCATCCTCCAATTTAAATATCAGCGAAATAATCACGACCACGGCCGGGTTCTCTAAAAAACTTAGGGCCGGTTTACGTCAACCTGCATTATAACAGATACGCACAATTTTTTCCATGCATGATTGATATAAATTCGTGTTTTTGGCGTTTCCTTGTTTTGTATATTATAGATACCTTTTTACAATTTCGATCCCGAATTTTCGAAAAGCTTGAAAAATTGCCGCATTCTTGGCATAATATTAGAATCGTAAGAAATGGTTTGTTTGACGCGTAATGATGATAATATAGGAAGGAAAGGGATCGCATTCATGCAAAACAGCTGTTGCGCAGTTATTCTCGCCGCCAGCGACGGCAAACAGATGAAATCCTCCCGGCCGACTGCCATGGCGGAGGTACTCTTCCAGCCGATGATCGACTGGGTGCTTGACGCCGTACAGAACGCGGGTATCGAATCAACCTGCACCGTTGCCGCCCACTGCGGAGCCCTGGCCAGCCACCTGGAGGGGCGCGGCGAAACCGTGCTTCTGGAACCCTCCGGCGCAGGCTCTGCCCTCTTGCAGGCGCGCGCCTTTCTGGAGCGTTTTCGCGGCGGAGACGTGTTCCTCCTCAACGGAAACACGCCCCTGATGGATTCTGATACGATCCGCGCCGCCTTTGAGGAGCACAAGCAGGCGGGGAACGCGGCCACCATTCTTGCCGCCCGTCTGGAAAACCCCAGCGGATATCACCGCATCCTCCGCGACGCGGACGGGGCTTTTACCGGCCTTGCCGCGCAGCAGGATGCTGGTGAAATGGCGCTGCAAATCCGGGAGGTCTCCTCCGGCGCCGTTTGGTTCCAATGCGACCAGCTGCTTTGGGCGATGAGCCAGATCGCCACGGGAAGTGAAGGTACAAACTCCGATTGGGCGGGCGTGGTGCAACGCCTGCTCGCAGGCGGGCAGCGCGCGGGCGTATTTACCGCCGCTGATCCGGATAGCGCGCTCATAGCTGACGACCGCGTCCAATTGCTCCACTTGAACAACCGCGCCCGCCAGCGGATGCTGACGCACTGGCTTTTGGAGGGGGCGGATATCCCCTGCGCCGACGGCGTGTTCATCGGGCCGGGCGTTACGATCGGGGCGGATACCCGCATCCTGCCGGGCACCATTCTGCGCGGAAAAACCGTGATCGGCAAAAACTGCATCATCGGCCCTAACACCCATCTCATCGACACTTCGGTCGGCGACAATGTGAAGCTCGACAATGTGCTCAGCGAGCAGGCGGAAATTCAGGATGGCGCCGATATCGGCCCGTTCGTCCACCTGCGCCCCAATGCAAAAATTGGGCCGCACACGCACCTGGGCAATTTTGTAGAGGTGAAAAACGCCCAAATCGGGGAAGGCACGAAGGTATCCCACCTGACCTATGTGGGCGATGCAGACGTGGGCAAAGGCGTGAATTTCGGCTGCGGCTGCGTCACCGTGAATTACACCGGGAAGGAAAAGCACCGCACCGTGATCGGCGACCACGCTTTCATCGGCTGCAACTCCAACCTCGTTGCCCCTGTCAGGGTGGGCGATTATGGATATACGGCCGCAGGCTCCACCATCACCGACGATGTGCCCGCGAACGCCCTGGGCATCGCGCGTGCGCGGCAGGTGAATAAAGAGGGCTGGGTGCTGCGCAAAAAGCCCTATAAGGGCATGAAATAAGACCGAATGTATTATCTTCTAAGCCTAGGGCTGTGGGCGCTTCCACAGCCCCATTTGTGCGTGCCATTTGCGAATATTTCAAAATATAATGGAAAAAGGCTGGAAAAGCGTTATGTCTATGTTTGAAAAGTGGAAAACGAACCGCTCCCCTTCCCCCTCCGGCGCACCGGAATTTTTGATCGTGGGCCTCGGCAATCCCGGGCCAAAATATGAATTCACCCGCCACAATGCGGGCTTTCTCTGCATCGACCTGCTCGCACAGCAGCTCGGCGTGAGGATTGACCGCATCAAATTCAAATCCGTTGTGGCCGATGTTGCAATCGAGGGCCGCCGCTGCATCCTTATGAAGCCGCAGACCTTTATGAACAACAGCGGCGAAGCGGTGCGTGACGCGGCGAATTTCTACAAAATCCCGCCGGAGCATATCATTATACTATTTGATGATATCTCCCTTCCGCCGGGCAAGCTGCGCATCCGCCGGAAGGGTTCGGACGGCGGTCACAACGGCATCAAGAGTATCCTTTATCTGCTGGGCAGCGATCAGTTTCCCCGTGTGAAGCTCGGCGTGGGCACAAAGCCGCACCCAGATTATGACCTTGCCGATTGGGTGCTCTCCACCTTCCAAAAAGACGAGTTCCCCCTGATGAAGGAAGCGATGGAAAAGGCCTGCGAGGCAGTGCCCCTGCTCGTGCGGGAGGAGACGGACCGCGCGATGAACCTTTACAACTCGTAAGCCCTTATTCCTTACTTTTAGAAAGGCCGTGCAGAGATGTCTGACCCTACATACCGCTATACGGCGCTGCTGTTTGATGCCGACGGCACGCTTTTCGACTATCAAAAGGCTTCCTGGGAGGCGCTGCGGCAGACGTTGGCGCAGCTCTCCCTCCCTTTTTCACAGGAGCTGTTTCATCTGTATCAGGAGAAAAACCAGGCCCTCTGGGATTTATACGAGCTGGGCAAGGTCACGAAGGGCCAGCTCGAAGTTCAGCGCTTCGAACACTTCTTTGAGGCCGCGGGGATGGCTGGCGCCTCCCCTGCCGAAGCGAATGAAGCCTACATCGGCTATCTCGGCCAGGGCGCATACCTGCTGCCCGGCGCCCTGGAGCTGATTGATTCTCTCAGGGAATTCTTCGGCCTCTATCTGGTAACAAACGGCCTGAAACGGGTGCAATACCGCAGGCTGGAGGGCTCCCCTCTTGCCCATGCCTTTGACGGCGTTTTTGTTTCGGACGAGACAGGCTTTCAAAAGCCGCAGAAGGGCTTTTTTGATTATGTGTTTTCCCGGATTCCGGAGCAAGATCGCGCGCGCATGCTGATCGTCGGTGATTCCCTCTCCTCCGACATCCGGGGCGGCAACAACGCGGGTATCGACACCTGCTGGCTGAATCCCCGCGGCGCGCAGAACACGAGCGGCGCTGTGTGCACCTATAAGATAGCCCGGTTGGAGGAGCTTTATCCCATTCTCGGCGTAATCCCAACAAATAGACAAAATTGAAACCTGACAGTGCGCGATTACGCGTGCGGAAGCGGAGCTGCAACCATGTCCTGTTTTTCTAAAGTGCTGCGTGAGAGCGCAGAATATAAAACCTTATCCAACGCGATCCGGGAGCATCGGCTGCCTGCCGGTGTGACGGGCGTTTCCCTGATCCACAAGGCACACCTTGTGCACTCGCTGTGCGAGGACGAAAGCTGCCGGGCTCTCCTCATCGTGGCGGATGAGGCAGAGGGCAGCCGCCTGGTGGAAAACCTGAACGCCATGAAGGGCGGCGCGCTGCTTTACCCGGCACGGGATTGGAGCCTTCGCCCATCACAAGGCCAATCCCGCGACTATGAGCAGCAGCGGCTCGGCGTGCTCGGCCATATGCTGGAGGGCGAATACCGCGTGGTGGTCTGCTCCGTTGAGGCCGCCATGCAGCTGACCCTGCCGCCGGAGGAGCTCTATACCCGCACCGTTACGCTGAAAGCGGGCGAGGACTGCACGCCGGAGGCTGTTGTGGAATCATTGCTCGCCGCGGGCTATGCCCGTGCGGAAACGGTGGACGGCATTGGCCAATTCGCCCGGCGCGGCGGGATCGTCGATTTTTTCCCGCCGGACGGGGCCGCCCCCCTGCGCGTGGAATTCTGGGGCGATTCGATTGATACGATCGCGCATTTTGAAATTGAATCCCAGCGCCGGACAGATCAGCTCCAGGCGGCAAAAATCACACCGGCGCTCGAGATCCTGTTTGACAGCCCGGAGCTGCTGGCCGATAAAATCGAAGCGCACTGCGCCTCCCTGCGCGGAAAGGCTGCCAAGGCAAAAGCCTCCCTGCTCGCGGATGTAGACAGCCTGCGGGCGGGCGCTCACCTCTCCTCGTTAGACCGGTATCTCAACCTCGCCTACGATTCGCCCGCGACCATCCTCGATTATGCGGAGGATGCGCTGCTGTTCATCAGCGACACCGGCAAAGTTAAGGAGCGCGCGGCGGCGTCCGCATCCCTTTTTCATGAGGAACTGAAGGAGCTCTTTGAGGACGGTATCCTGTGCCGCGGCCTGGATACCTTTACCTTGGGCTGGGGGGAGCTGGTCAAAGCCTATGAGGAGCACGGCGCGATCTACCTCGACACCTTTGCCCGCGGCAGCTTTGATACGCCCGTGCAGGCGCTGACCACGCTCAACGCTCAGCAGCTGCCCGTTTGGGGCGGCGCGCTTGATATTCTTTTACAGGAACTGCGCCCGGCGCGGGAGCAGGGGTATACCTGCGTTGTGATGGCAGGCACGGACAAGGCCGCCAAAACGCTTGCGCAGGATTTGGAGGCCGAGGGCCTTCCGAGCGTTTTTTTCAACATCCCTCCTTCCGAATTCCCCTCGAGCCGTGTCAGCATCCTGCCCGGCGGGCTCACCGCGGGGATCGAATACCCGCTGCTGAAATTTATGCTTTTCACCCATGGGCGCGCGGCGGGCTCCTCCCGCCGGACGGTGAAGAAAAATAAAAACCCTCGCGCGGGCATCCATTCGCTCGATGAGCTACACCGGGGGGATTATATCGTCCACGCCGTTCACGGCATCGGTATTTTTGACGGCATCAATAAGCTGGAGGTCAGCGGCGTTACCAAGGATTACATCAAGATCAAATATGCAAAAGAGGATGTTTTATACGTCCCCGTCACGCAGCTCGACCTCGTTTCCAAATACATCGGCCCGCATGAGGATGGCAAGAGCCTGAAAATCAACCGCCTTGGCGGCAAAGAGTGGCAGAAAACCCGCGCGCGTGTGCGCGCCGCTGTCAAAGATATGGCAGAGCAGCTCACGAAGCTCTATGCGGAGCGCATGAAGGCGCCGGGCTACGCCTTCTCCCCGGATTCGGACATGCAGAATGATTTTGAGCGGCGCTTTGAGTTTGAGGAAACGGACGATCAGCTGCGCTGCATTGACGAAATCAAAAGCGATATGGAGAAAAACTACCCGATGGACCGCCTGCTTTGCGGCGACGTGGGCTTTGGCAAAACGGAGGTTGCCCTGCGCGCCGCCTTTAAGTGCATCGCGGAGGGCAAGCAGTGCGCCATGCTCGTGCCTACGACGATCCTTGCCTTTCAGCACTATCAAACGATCCTCAAGCGGTTCGAGGGATTTCCTGTGGAGGTCGATATGATCTCGCGCTTCCGCACGCCGCAGGAGCAGGCAAAAATCCTGCGCGGGCTCCGGCAGGGCAGCATGGATATGGTGGTCGGCACGCACCGGCTGATCTCAAAGGATATCAAGTTCAAAGATTTGGGCCTTGTCATCATCGATGAGGAGCAACGCTTCGGCGTGGCGCAAAAGGAGCATCTCAAGGAGCTGTTCCCAACCGTCGATGTGCTCACCCTCTCCGCTACCCCCATCCCCCGCACGCTCAACATGGCGATGACCGGCATCCGCGATATGTCGATGCTGGAGGAGGCCCCGCAGGACCGCCATCCGGTGCAAACCTATGTGATGGAGCACGATATGGGGATTCTGGCGGAAGCGATCCAAAAGGAGCTGCGGCGCGGCGGGCAGGTCTACTACCTGCATAACCGGGTGGACACGATCACCCGCGCGGCGGCACGCATCCGCGAATTCCTGCCGGATGCACGCATTGGCATTGCCCACGGCAAGATGGAGGAAGAAGAGCTCAGTGAGATTTGGAGCAATCTGCTCAATGGGGAAATTGACGTGCTCGTCTGCACCACCATCATCGAAACCGGCGTGGATGTGCCGAACGTCAACACCCTGATTATTGAAAACGCAGACAGGCTGGGTCTTGCGCAGTTGCATCAGATCCGCGGGCGCGTGGGGCGCTCCAATCGGCGGGCCTATGCCTACCTTACCTTTACCCGCGGCAAGGAATTGAGCGAAATCGCCACCCGCCGCCTGAGCGCGATCCGGGAATATACGGAGTTTGGCTCCGGCTTTCAAATTGCGATGCGTGACCTCGAAATCCGCGGTGCAGGCAACATCCTCGGCGCGCAGCAGCACGGGCATATGGAGGCGGTCGGCTATGATATGTATATCCAGATGCTTTCGGAGGCTATCGCGGAGGAGCAGGGCGAAAAACCGCAGAAACCGGAGGAAGAGTGCCTGATTGACCTGCAAGTGGAAGCGCATATCCCCGAGGAATACATTGAGAGCATCCCGCAGCGGCTTGCCATCTACCGGCGGATTGCGGATATCCGCACGCCGGATGATGTGGAGGATGTATATGACGAGCTCATCGACCGTTTTGGAGACCCGCCGCCCAGCGTGCAGGGGTTGGTCAACGTATCCCTCCTGCGCAACTCCGCCTCCGGGCAGGGCATCTACGAAATCAGCCAGCGCGGCAACTGCCTGCTGCTCTATTCCAATGCGATCGACATGCAGAAGGTGTCGCGCCTGGCCGCCCTCCTGCGCGGCCGAATCCTGGTCAGCGCGGGGGCAAAGCCCTATATTTCTGTGAAAATGGGCGCGGGGCAATCCCCTATTGACACGCTGCAGGAGGCATTGCGCATCTATTCGGCGGAACCGCAGGGAAAAAAATAAGGGCGTACGCCCTTTACAAGAGCGGAAAGGCCGCTGGGAAAAATTCTTCCAGCGGCCTCTTTTGAATCCTCCCGGATGGTTTTACATCTCCTTTTCCGGCACAAGCACCTGCACGCCCGGCTGTGCCACCTCATATGCGCTCCGGTCAAAGCGAAAACACAGCTGTTTGCCCCGTGGTACGCTGCGTGCCCTTCTCTGTTTTAACTGTGATTTCATAAGCGTTCTGCACACGTTTGACAGAAACGCTCGCCGTTTGCCCGCAAAGCCGCATCTGCTCTATGGAAAACACGTCCCATTCCGCCGGCAAATTCGGCTTTATTTCAAAGCGTTTCAATCCGGTTGGGCGATAGCCGAGAATCCCCTCGGAATAGATGCGCAAATACAGCCCGCTTTCCGCCGAAAGCTGAGCCTGATTTCCCTCCGGGAAGGCCTCCACCGCGTATGGGATATGCTCGCCGAGCAGCCGCGCCGAGGAGTAGCGCTTTAAGAGCCGGAGCGCCTCATTCGCCTTCCCGCAATAAAACATGCCGCGCAATGCATACAATGTGCTGCGGTCCCAAAACACCTTTTCCCCGCTGCGCGTTACCAGGCCGTCATTCTTCAAAAGCTTGTCGCTTATAAGCGCGCGAACCGTTTCGTCGGCCCGCTGTGTCAGCCCCATGGTAAGCGGAGCGGCGATCCAGGAGCGGAGATTCGTTTCTTCCCTGCAATACCGATAGGTATGATACCCCTCTACCTGAGCGCCAAAATAGGTTTCAATCGCCTGGGAGAGCTTGTCCGCACGTTCCAGGAGGAACTGCGCGCGCTCTTTGTCACCAAGCTCATTTTCCAAAAACGCGCAGCTTTTCAACGCATCGTATGCGAGGCACGAGGTGCAGAGGTTATAGCTTCCACTTTCAAAGCGGTTTTCCAGCTCATCAGAATCGCTGCGCACAACGCCGTCCTTCTCAATTTGTGAAAGCGTGTAGGCAATGCAATCCCGGATAGAATCCAGATAGAGAAGCGCCGTTTCCCGATCCCCCAGCGACAGCAAAAAACGGCTGCAGCCATAGGCATACATGGCGCTGTCGCCGCGATCCTTCGCGCCGTGCCAAACGCCTTCTCCCTGTGCGATGATGCTTGTAATCAACGCCTTTTCAGGAGAGATATAGGGTTGATACATTTTGTAGGTGTTCAAGGCCTGCCGCACGCCGGTTTCATAGCCGAGATATGCATAGAGGGGGTTAATATACTCACATTGGTCGTTCGTCCATATCGCGGCATAGAAATAGCCGCCGCCCGGGGAATGCATCAGCCCGGCCTTTGTTTGGAAGATGCTCTCACAGGCGCGGATTTTTGCATAGGCCGCCATGGTGTTGAGCATTTCATTCGGGGTATTGACGATAAAAAAGGTTTCTGTTTCTTTTAGAAACGTTTGCCTGGAGCGTAATTCCGCCTCACAATCCACAGTATATTGCTCCCCTTTTGCCGCGGCGCAATAGGCAACGGAAACCGTTTTTTCCTCCCCCGGCTGCAAATCAAACCGCATACACGGGTCTTCCTGCATATAAAGGCGGTAAATGGCCTGGTTCATTCCGTAGCAGGGCTTTGTTTCAGTGGGATGGTCATGGTTGTGGAGCTGCACCCGCGCGGCCTCCCCTGTTGTATTGCGCAGGCGGATTTTCTCCACGCAGGCCTTTCGATTCGGCGCGGTAAAAATGCAGTGTTCTGCCCTTATGCCGCCCAAATCTGTAAACAAGTGCAAGATGCCATCAAATTCAAACCGGAGTGCTTTCTCCTTCACCGGTTTTTGATTGATCGAAAAGGTGATCCCCTTAAAATTATGGTCGAGATGGCTCCCTGTTAAATTCGGGTACATCCGTAGGGATGGGAACGCAACATGGCGCATAACCCGCAGGCTGCCGCTCGAATCCGCTCCATAGCTGATGATAGAGGCGGCGTAAAACCCAGCCATTTCGAGATGATTGGCATATTCTTTCCCCGATTGGATGGAATAGCAAATTTTTTTGCCATCCAGCGTGTGTTTTTCCCCCGTAAAGGGATTTCTCATTTTTGCCCATCGCGCAAAATAGCGAGTTCTCATCCGCGCAATTTGAAAAGGAAGCATACGATCCCTCCATAATAGATATCAATCATGAATTACCGACTTTCAGCATATCGGAACCGCCTCAAAAATACTATAGAAAAAATACCATTTTTCTGAGAGATTTCACGGAATTGGCCTTCGGCAAGGCGGTTTCTTGACAGATTAATTTATTTTCGGTATATTTACTTCATAAATTTATGAAAAATATATGGAGGTGAGCTAATGTTAAAGCGCTATCAAAATCCGATCATCTGCTTTTATATCCTCTTTGTCATCGCCATGGTAGCCGCCACATTCTGCGACTTATCGCTCGATATCTGGCTGAACAACCCGGGAAATATCCTTGCCATTTGGCTGCGTAACACGGGGGAAATCCCCTCGCGCCTGATCTGCCCGCTCGCCGGCACAGTGATCTTTTTTGCCGCTTCCAGCCGTTGGGAAAAAATCGCCGGATTTTTGCTCGCCATCGGCGGGTCTGCCTATCTGGGCTACTATTTCGGCAAGTATTTCTTCGTGGAGGAGCATCGGATGCTTTTCAGCCTCCTCTGGGGCGTTGGATTTGGAATTGTCGCACTGCTTGTAGGGAGCCTCCTTCCACACGAGCTGATGCAAAAGCTGAGAGCCGCCGCCTGGATTGGCGTGATTGTTATGACCGCCCAGCTGCTCTGCATAGAGGGCCTGAAATATCTTTGGGGGCGCGTTCGCTTCCGCGATCTGCTCGCGGCGGGGAATTACGACGCCTTCACCTCATGGCTCCACCCCAATGGGATCAACGGGAATAAATCTTTCCCCAGCGGGCATACGGCGGGCGCGGGCATGAGCTACCTGATGATGCTCCTGCCTCTTTGCACGGACCGCTTCAAGGGAAAAGAGCGGCTTTGCTTCCTGCTGCCATTCGCCTATACCTCTCTCGTGGCTTTTTCGCGCCTAGTCATGGGCGCGCATTACCTCAGCGATGTGGCGATGGGCGGAGCGATCAGCTTCTCCCTCGTGCTGGTTGCCTTGAAGATTTATGAAAAAGCGGTTCCCGCACAAAAATAAAATGCAATGGTTCCCTGTGAATCATAAAGGGGAGATTCGCCAAATAAGGTGAATCTCCTCTTTTCCTATTTTTATTCTTCGTGATAACACAAATCCCGCTGTAACCGCACGAACGAAAGGATGCGCATGGCTCACGCAAGCAGTCAGCTTCCGGCTATTTTTCTTCCTTCAATTGAATCGCACCGGTTGTGCTCTCAATTTGGATCTGGCAGGCGCCATCCCCATACAAAATTTCGCCGCTATCCCCCACGATGTTTTGCCCTCCCGTTTTCATAATCCGTATATGGGAAGGCAGCTTATAGATCAGCTTGCCAACATTCGTGTTGTAAAATAAATGAAAGCCCTGATCCAGCGAGAGGAACGCCGATACAGCACCCACCTCCGCTTTCAGCTCCAGCCGGTTGGCCGCCCGGTTCCCCCGGCCATAGTCAATCCCGCCGGTTGCGGCGGTAATCTTCGTCTCCTTCGTCTGCACGCCAGTCAACTTGGTTCCGCCGGTATCCGTGTGAATCAGCAGCTCCTCCACCGTAATATTTTCCGCTTGGCAGCCGCCGACATTCACCTTACAAACCACCTTTTGCAGGCCGTGCGGCACATAAACCACCAGCGTGGCACCGCCATTTCTGCCCCAGGGGCGGAACATTTTCCGCTTCAGGTAAAGGTAGGTTTCCCCCGCGCGGGTCTCTACCCCATAGCTGTAGTTTGTCAAGCGGTCTCCCATGGAATGCATTTTCACTTCAGACCGCAGCTTCCCATCCCAGGAGGGCAACAGTTGAAGCCCTCCCACATCCACCTCCACGCGGATGTTTTGGCACGGCTCTTCCGTTTCTGTGCAAAGCCCGTTTTTCTGCCAGTTTTCAGGGGCCTCCGGTTTCTCATCTTCCGGAAGGTCGCTCTGCTTCTGCTCAGACGCGCCAAGCGCATCGATCAAACGATCTGCTTCCTCCTGGGTAATCACGCCATCTGCTACCATCTGCAAAATTTCTGCACGGGTATTCATGCTCATGACCATTCCTTTCCTGCGCTAAGCCGCAAATTTGTGTGAGTTTACGCAGCCAAAATTTTGAATCGCCTTGATGCTCGGAAATCACAAAACACAGGTTGCAAGCGAAAGCTTTCAATCTTCTCCCTCTTGTTCCGTTTTGATCTGCGTGATCGCTTCATCCACCGTAAGCTCGCCGTTTCTGATTTTTTCCAGCATCTCCTGCTGGGCCGATTTCTTTTTCACTTCAAAGCCCATTTTGCGAATAATCGTTTCTAAATTCTTTTTCACGGTCGGGTAAGAAATCCCCAACTCTTTTTCCATCTCCCGAATGCTGCCCTGCACGCGCAGGAAGGTTTCCGCAAAGGCAAGCTCCTCCCTGCTGAGCGCATTAAATTTGGATAGCGCAAAATCCCCGCTGATCTGCGTTCCGCACTGGCGGCAGGATAATTGCGTGACACGAAGCTTTTCCCCGCAAACGGGGCAAATCCCAATAATCTCATGCGGCAATTTTTTCAACTCCTTCCTTTCATTGATATCCTGTGGTTTAAAAATAACATGTATAATTCAATTTGTCAATCGTAAAATTAATAATTTTAACTTTTTGATTTATCTTTTCGATGAGCTATGGAAACAGCCGCAGTTCTTCAGGAACTGCGGCTGTTTCTGTTGTTCTTTTCTCTTTTTATCTGAAAACTCTCACCGATTAGCGGTCAGCCAAGGGGAGGCGTACGGTGACCTTAAATAAATCGCCATCCATTGTAATTTCCAGCGTACCGCTCTGCAATTCACACAAGCTCTGTGCGATCGACAGGCCCAATCCGCTGCCCTCCGTGCTTCTGGCAGCATCCCCGCGCACAAAGCGCTGTGTAAGCTGCTCTACCGGAACATCGAGCGGTTCGCGGGATACATTCTTGATTGAGAAAACACCTCTACCGTTTTCCTCACCAACCTCAATATAAACCCTTGTGCCAGCCAGCGCATATTTTTTTACATTGCTGATTAAATTATCGATAATCCGCCAGGTTTTTTGACTGTCCGCAAAGAGGATGGGCTCCTGCTCCGGCTGATTCAGCCGCACATCCAACCCTGCTGCCTCCAGCGCATCCGCATTCTCCCCCATCGCCTGCATGGCAAGCTCATAGAGGTTTACCTTGACGAAATGGAGCTGCACATTGCCTGTGGTGGCCTTGGAGGCCTCCACCAAATCTTCAATCAAATGCTTGAGCCGCTCGCTCTTCTCCTCCAGCACGCCGATGTATTCCCGCGCCGTCTCATCGGAGATTTCGCACTTTTTCAGCAGATCCACATAGTTGACGATTGCCGTCAGCGGCGTTTTTAAATCATGTGAAACATTGGTGATGAGCTCTGTTTTCATGTGCTCGCCCTTGATCGCCTCATCCACCGCAGTGCGCATTCCATCCTGCATGCCGACAATATCCTCCCCGAATTTGCGCAGAAGCTTCGGCATTTTGGCCGGGTCCAGCGGGTAGCTCAGATCGCCCTGCCGCGTTTTGGAAACGGCTGTCATCATTTCATCCAGCGCAATTACACTTTTCCAGAATAAAATTAGGGCAATCAGATTAAATCCCGCTGTTATGGAGCCAAAAAACAAAAAGGCAAGGGGGCTCCCTCCATATGAAGCGTCTCGCAGGGTAAGGCCCGTCAGAGCCATAAGGATTACGTTGCCCAACAGATACCCAATAAATAAAAACAGAATCGACGTGCGCAGGTTTTCCATCCGGTGATTCGGGATTGCATGCGCTTTGATATCCTCTTTGATATTGTGAAGCGCTGTTCGAAAGCGTTTCCAACTTTTCTTCAGAAAGCGGAAGAATTTCACGATCAGCGTGTTGCGCCAGAACTGCCTGCGTTTCACATTTCGCGCGACGCTCGTCAGCCATTCGAGCAATACGCCGCCTGCCCCCATTGCACAGCCGACTCCGGCCAGCATCAGGAGCTTCTGAAATCCCTGTGTGGCATCTAATATCTGGGCCGGAAGGCCAGCCGCCGCGGCAAGGCCTAAAATCACCAGCGATCCTGAAAGCAGCAGATGGAGATCGTTGGGGATTCGATCCGTCCACAACAGGGTGATCTCTTCTGTCTCTGCGCGGTGACCGCCTGCAACGGTCAGGTAGACGGCGCATAGCACATAAACCAGCAGGCAGATTGCGGTCATTGCTAACGCGACGGGCAGATTGTTTTTTGCTTGCTGAAAATCTCGATTGAGCGTATAATAAATATCCGGTTTTTCATCCAATCCCTTGGGCAAAAGCTCGTCATTCAAGGCAATATAAACATCCCATCCATTTTTGACGAATTCCTTTTCATAAAGCGTGATCCGGTCGTTGTATTGATTGAACCAATCGCTGATACGGATGGTCATATAATCATAGCTGCTCATCCACTGGGTCTGATTCACTACGCGCTCGCCACTGTGATAGCCCGCATCGTTGGTGTAGGTTTCATTCCATTGATATTGCTCCACAAGCTTTCGGAAGTCCGTACTTTTTGGATCAATTTTTTGAAAATTTGTGAACACCTCACCCGTCTTGCGATTCACCAATGCATAGTGTAGGTTGGAAAGGCCTTCCAACTCTTCCTTTGCCTTTCGGTAATCCTCCTCAAAGCTCCCTCGCAGGGATCTCAACTGTGCTTCATATTCCTGCAGGCACTGATCACGGATTTCCTTCTCTTCCTCCGCGCTCAGTGTAATTTGGGGCTCTGTGGTTGCGTCCGGTGTATTCGGCTGCGTTGGGAGCACCGTCGTTTCGGGCGGAGCCACCTCTTCGCCGTTTTCATGACGGCCTGGCAGCATTCCCAGGAGCTCTTGCTCTTTTCCTTTACGGGCATCTTCCAGCTTCTCCTGAAGAGTTGCTTCATATTGCTCCTTTAAAAGCGCCTCTTGTTTCTTCAGCGATTCTCCGCTACGCATCTCTGCCTCAGAGCCATAGACGAACAGCATCTGTTTGATATAATAGAGCTCCCAGGCCAACTGTTCCTGAAACGCATTGCTCGCAGTAAAATCGCTTTGGTTCTCAAAAAGCAAGGAATCCAACGAGCCGCCCAGAGCCTCCGTTAATGTAACTGCCCGATAGATCGACACAGTCATTCCGCCCGCTGTAGCCAGCGCAAGCAATACTGCACAAACCTTAAGCCATTTCGCCTTAAGGAAGCTTTTCGATTTTATACCCAATGCCCCACACCACCTTTAAATACTTTGGTTCCTTTGGATTGATTTCAATTTTCTCACGGATGCGACGGATATGCACCGTAACCGTTTTTTCACTAGAATAGGAAGGTTCATTCCACACCGCCTCATAAATCTGCTGCGTCGAGAGCACATGGCCAAGATTGCGCATCAGGTATTCCACAATGCCGTATTCCCGCGCCGTCAGCCGGACGGGCTCTCCATCAAGCGTCAATTCCTTGGCAACCGTGTCAAGCGCAAGGCCGCCGGTGACAATCACGCCCTCCTTCGACTCAATACTGCCCAGCCGCACATAGCGCCTGATTTGGGATTTCACGCGCGCCATCAGCTCCAGCGGATTAAAGGGCTTTGTCACATAATCGTCCGCGCCAAAGCTCAGGCCGGTGATTTTATCCGTATCCTCGCTTTTCGCGGAGAGCAGGATGATCGGAAAATTATGCTTTTCCCGCATTTTTAACGTTGCGGTCAGGCCGTCGATATTCGGCATCATGATATCCAGAATCGCACAGTGAATCTCCGTATTTTCCACGGCATTGAGCGCCTCCTGCCCATTCATTGCGCGAATGGTATGATAGCCCTCCAGATTCAGGTAGATTTCCACAGAATCCAGAATCGCCTTATCGTCATCGCAGACCAGAATATTATACATACAACTGTTTCCTCCCGTTTCCTTCTGGTATTTTAATCAGGGTTCTTTTTAAAAAGCATCCCTTTTAGTATACCAGAGCCCCCATGAAAAGCAAACAATCACCTGCCTTCCTTTTCTTAGGATAGCAGGCGATTGTTACATTTCAGGCGGGGAATTTCTTACGAAAACCTTACAATTCTTCTTCTTTTCCACTATGCGACCACATACGCCAAAACAAAGCCTATTCTAGGGGCGGAATTGGTAGCGATATAGCTGCGCATAGATGCCATCCTGCGCCAAAAGGGAATCGTGCGTGCCGCGTTCCTGAACGCCCTCATCCGTAAATACAATAATCTCATCGGCATTTTTGATGGTGGAAAGCCGGTGCGCAACGATCAAAGAGGTTCTTCCACGCGATAATTCCTCCAAGGATTCCTGAATCAGCATTTCCGTTGCATTATCCAATGCAGAGGTCGCCTCATCCAAAATTAAAATCGATGGATTTTTTAAAAAGACCCGCGCAATGGAAATGCGCTGCTTCTGCCCGCCGGAAAGCTTCACGCCCCGCTCCCCGATATAGGTATCGTATCCCTCCGGGAGCGACATAATATAATCATGAATATTCGCCTTTTTTGCCGCCGCGATCAGTTCCTCCTGCGATGCGTCTAAATTGCCGTATGCGATATTTTCCCGGATCGTCCCTGTAAAAAGGAACACGTCCTGCGCGACTATGCCGATATTCCGGCGCAGGGAGGTGCGGGTCATCTTTGTGATATCCTGCCCGTCGATCAAAATCCGGCCTTCGCTCACCTCATAAAAGCGGGGGATCAGATGGCAGAGCGTCGTCTTCCCACCGCCGGAAGGCCCGACCAACGCAACCGTTTTACCCTGCTCGATGTGCAGTGACAAATCCTGAATGATATACCGGCCGCTTCCCTCCCCCTCTTCCCCTTCATATTGGAAGCTGACGTGGTCAAAATCAATGGCCCCGTCAAGCTGACGCGCATCCACGGCATTGGGCTCCTCCGCCTCCTCCTGCTGCGCCATCAGCTCCTCAAAGCGTTGGAAACCGGTGATGCCATTCTGATACTGCTCAAAAAAAGCGACAAAACGCTTAATGGGGTTTAAAAACGAACTGACATACAGCAGATAGGCCGCAAACTCCCCCGCGTTGATCCGATCCTGAAAGAAAAAGAGGCCCCCCGCAACCAGCACCAGCAAATAGAGCACATCCGTAAACAAGGTGCTTCCGGTGGTAAACACCGCCATGATTTTATAAGCTGCGCCGCGGGCCGCCACAAAGCGCTGGTTTTGCCGGTCGAATTTCTGCGTTTCATGCTCCGCCCCCGTATAGGCGCGGGTCACGCGAATCCCGGCGATGGAATTCTCCAGCCCTGCGTTCACCTCCGCGATCTCCTCACGCGATTTGGTAAAGGCCGCCTTCATATTTTTGCGCAGCCGCATAGAGAAATAGATGATGAAGGGAAGCGTCAGAAAAATAATCAGCGTCAGCGGCACATTGATCGTGCAGAGGATCACAAAGGAGGCCACCAGCATAACCAGAGATAAAAACAAATCCTCCGGCCCATGGTGGGCGAGCTCTGAGATATCCATCAGGTCGTTGATAATGCGGGACATAATGCTGCCCGTCTTATTTTCATCATAAAAAGAAAACGGCAGCTTTTGCAGCCTGCGGAACACATCCCTGCGCATATCCGCCTGCATCCTGACCCCTACAATATGCCCATAGTAGTTCACAAAATAATTAAACCCGGCCTTGAGCAGATAAATCCCCAATAATACCGCCGACCAAATCAGCAGCAGCCGCAGATTTTTATCCGGCACATACTCATTGATGATATTTTTTGCGATCATGGGGTAAAATAGGTCGCACACAGCAAGCAGAAACGCAAAAAACAAATCGGCAAAAAAGAGCTTGCGGTGCGGCTTATAATAAGCGATAAAACGGCGAAGCATCTCTTCCTTCTCCCCTTCCTTGATACAAATTAAAATTAGGGTAACATGGATTCGATGAAAATTCAACCGCCCGATTGGGGGAAACTTCTCCTTTGCCAATACTCGACGTGTTTTGCAATTCGTGCTATACTGAATCAGGCATCAGGCGGCCAGCCATCCGACGCCGCCCCTTCTGCCTTTTCCTTATATATAGAACCCGGGAGGGATTTTTTTGAACCATACAATCGCCGCCATCGCTACACCGCAGGCCGCGGGAGGGATCGGCGTGATCCGGATTTCCGGGCCAGGGGCCATTGAGATTGCAGACGCAGTCTTCGATGCTGCAAGCGGGCAGGCTCTGACGGAATCAAAGGGCTACCGTGCGCATTTCGGTCGAATTTTCAACGAAAATGGGCCGGTCGATGAGGCCATTGCCCTTGTTTTCCGCGCGCCGCACAGCTATACGGGGGAGGATGTGGTGGAGCTCTCCTGCCACGGTGGGTTGTTTTTGCTTCAACAGGCGCTTCGCGCGGTTTTTCAGGCAGGTGCAAGCCCGGCAGCTGCGGGCGAATTCACACGCCGGGCTTTTCTGAACGGCAAAATGGATCTAACACAGGCGGAATCCGTGATGGGGCTCATCGGTGCACAGGGCAGCCAGGCCGCCCGTGCCGCGCTGAGCGCGCACGATGGAGCGCTCAGCCGTGAAATCCGCGCGGTTTCCCAATCCTTATTAAAAAATGCCGCGCATATGGCCGCCTGGGCGGACTACCCGGAGGAGGAACTGCCGGAGCTGGACGTTACCTCCCTGAACCTTGATTTTACACAGGCACACCAGCGGCTCTCTACCCTTTTGGCTCGATTTGATACCGGGCGCGCGGTGATGCAGGGTGTTGATACCGTGATCTGCGGCCGCCCCAATGTGGGAAAGTCCACGCTGATGAACCTGCTCACCGGAGGGGAACGCTCTATCGTCACCTCTTATGCGGGCACCACGCGGGATATCGTGGAGGAAACGGTGCGTCTCGGCAGCCTTGTGTTGCACCTGGCGGATACGGCCGGCCTGCGGGCAACGGACGATCCGGTGGAGCAAATCGGCGTTACGCGCGCACGGGAGCGATTGGAGCGCGCACAGCTGATTTTTGCCGTATTCGATGCAGGGGAACCTTTGGATGAGGAAGATCTACGCCTGCTCGATGCGTGCCATGGCCGCCCCTGTATTGCAGTCATCAATAAATCGGATCTTTCCCAACGGCTGGATGCCGGGCGTGTAAAGCGGATGATTCCGGAAACCGTTTTTATTTCCGCCGCGCAGGGGGAAGGTTATGACGCACTTTCTGCCGCCGCTGCCCGCGTGTTGGGAACACGGGATTTTGACCCCGCGGCCCCCCTGCTCGCAACGGAGCGCCAGCGGGCCTGCTGCCTTCAGGCGCTCTCCTGTTTGGAGCAGGCGCTTGAGGCAATCGATATGGGCATGACGCTCGATGCTGTAACCGTGTGTATTGATGGCGCGCTCTCCGCCCTGCTGGAATTGACGGGAGAAAAGGCAAACGAAGCGATTGTAGATGAAGTTTTTTCAACCTTTTGTGTTGGAAAATAACAAATATATTTATATTTTCCTTTTTGTGGAGGAGTTTCTTTGGAATATTTTGCAGATACCTTTGATATTGCCGTGATTGGTGCAGGCCACGCTGGGATTGAAGCGGGCCTCGCGGCGGCAAGGCTCGGCTGTAAAACGGCCGTTTTTACCATGAATTTGGATTGGGTGGGCAATATGGCCTGCAACCCTTCCATCGGTGGCACTTCAAAAGGCCATTTGGTGCGTGAAATCGATGCGCTCGGCGGCGAAATGGGGCGCGCGGCGGATGCAAACACCTTACAGAGCCGGATGCTCAATGTTGGAAAGGGCCCTGCCGTTCACAGCCTGCGCGCACAGATTGACCGGCGCGCCTACACTGCCTATATGAAGCATTGCTTGGAGCGGCAGGAGCGTCTCTTTTTGAAACAGGCGGAGATTATCTCCCTGACCAGAGCGACTGCTACGGCGGAAACGCCTGCCATCTGGAAATTAAAAACGCGGCTGGAGGCCATCTATCATGCCAAGGCCGTTATCCTGGCAACCGGGACCTTTTTGGCCGGGCGCGTTTATGTGGGCGACTGCTCCTATGAAAGCGGGCCAGACGGAATGTTCCCTGCTACAGAACTCGCAAAATCTTTAAAGGAGCTGGGCATTCCCACCCGGCGCTTTAAAACCGGCACGCCCTCCCGGGTGAACCGGCGGAGCGTCGATTTTGCAGAGTTGGAGCCACAGCCGGGCGATGAACATACCGTGCCCTTCTCCTTTGCCACAACGCAGCCGGTTCAAAACAGCGCGCTCTGCTACATCACCTATACCAACTCTGATACCAAGCAGATCATTTTGGAGAACCTGCACCGATCCCCTCTTTACGGCGGCAAAATTGAAGGCGTTGGGCCGCGCTACTGCCCCAGCATCGAGGATAAAATTGTTCGCTTTGCGGATAAGGAACGCCACCAAATTTTTATTGAGCCCTGCGGCGCACAAACGGAGGAGCTCTATTTGCAGGGGCTTTCCTCCTCCCTGCCCGAGGATGTTCAGCTCAAATTTTTGCACAGTATCCCCGGCCTGACCCATTGCGAGGTAATGCGCAGCGCCTATGCGATTGAATATGACTGTGTGGACCCACTTGCCTTGCGGCCAACGCTGGAGTTTTTGGATTTGGAGGGGCTCTACGGCGCCGGTCAGTTTAATGGCTCCAGCGGCTATGAGGAGGCCGCCGCACAGGGGCTAATCGCGGGCATCAACGCCGCCCGCAGGCTCCAGGGCAAAGCGCCCGTGATTTTAGACCGTGCCTCCTCCTACATCGGCACACTGATCGATGATCTTGTAACCAAGGGTTGTTCCGACCCTTACCGGATGATGACCTCTCGCTCGGAATACCGCCTGATCCTGCGGCAGGATAACGCTGACCTACGGCTGACCCCTCTTGGCTATGAAATCGGGTTGATCGGGGAAGAGCGGTGGCGGCACTTTCAGGAAAAGCGGAGCCTGATTGAAAAAGAACGGAAACGCGCGCAGGAAGCGATCCTCTCCCCCTCCTCCGCGCTCAACACTCTGCTTGTTTCACGTGAAACATCACCAATTCAAACGGGCGTTCGTTTGAGCGAGCTACTCAAACGCCCCCAACTCAACGGTCGCCTCTTAGAACCGTTTGATCCAACACGGCCTGATCTTCCGGATGAAATTTTTGAACAGGTGGAAATTGATCTGAAATATGAAGGCTATATCAAACGGCAGCAGGCGCAGATTGATGAAATGCGCCGTTTAGAGGGAAAAAAGCTCCCAGAGGGGATCGACTACCTTTCCATCACCGGCCTGCGGAAGGAAGCGCAGGAGAAGCTGCAAAAAATCCGCCCGGAAAATGTTGGGCAGGCCTCGCGCATCTCCGGTGTGAGCCCGGCAGATATCTCCGTCCTTTTGATCTATCTCACATCCAGGCAAAAACATAAGGATGCAAACCAAACCGATGCTACGATGCAACAGGAAGGCGGATTTCGTTATGATTGATGCAGAAAATTTGCGCCGCGGCGCTGCAAAGTGGGAAGTAGAGTTGGATGCAACCGCATTATCCCGTTTTGACGCCTATGCCGCCCTACTCCTCGAATGGAATCAAAAAATAAACCTTACGGCGATCAAGGCCCCGGATGAAATTGTGGCCAAGCATTTCATCGACAGCCTTGCCCTGCTCTCCTTTTTTTCGCCGGGCCAAGACGCGAAAGTGATCGATGTGGGCACGGGAGCCGGATTTCCAGGCCTTGCGCTCTTGATTGCTCGCCCTGACCTGCAGCTGACGCTCCTGGACAGCACGAAAAAAAAGCTGCTTTTTTTGGAGCAGGTGCTCTCCTCGTTGGATTTGCGGGCGGAAACACTGCATCAGCGCGCGGAAGAAGCGGGGCAAGATCCTCTCCACCGGGAGCAATTTGATTTGGTTACCGCGAGAGCTGTTTCCAACCTGCGCGATCTAAGTGAATATTGCCTCCCCTTTGCCAAGCTGGGTGGTTTTTTTACTCCGCTTAAATCGGGGGATATCGATGGAGAGCTCACGCAGGCAAAACCTGCAATTGCCCTTTTGGGAGGTAACTTGGAGCGGTTGGAGCGTTATGAAATCGATTCAGCGGGCAGCCGCAGCCTACCAATCATTCAAAAAATATCGCATACTTCGCCAAAATATCCGCGTCCTTCTGCTCAAATTGCCAAAAAGCCGCTGGGATAAGGGAGAAAAAACGGTTTTCAGGCTATTTTTACACGATCAAAAAAACTGGACTTTTTTCCTCCTGCCTGATAAGCTTGTCTTGTAAACACGGACAAGCCCAATTAGGAAGGAGGTTTTTATATGCCCTTGTTAAAAAAGTCCCCTCCAAAACCGAAATCCGGCGGCTCGATCCTCATGATTCCAGAACAGGAAATTATGCCGAACCCCACGCAGCCGCGCCGCCATTTTGACCGCCAGGAGCTTGCAAACCTTGCGCAAAGTATTCGTGCCAATGGTATTTTGCAGCCGGTTACAGTGCGGGCGGTGCCTGGAGGCTATGAGTTAATTGCCGGAGAGCGGCGGCTTCGCGCAGCCCGATTAGCTGGATTAACACAAATTCCTTCCATCCTCATCAATGCGGACGATCGCAAAACGGCGATCTTCTCCCTGCTGGAAAATTTGCAGCGTCAGGATCTCAGCTTTTTTGAAGAGGCCGATGCCATGCAAAAATTGATGAATGTTTATGGTCTGAGCCAAGAGGAAACCGCACGAAAGCTCGGCATGGCGCAATCCACCCTCTCCAATAAGCTTCGCCTCCTGCGGCTTCCGGAAGAAATCCGGAGCACCTTGGAGCAGGAACAGCTCACAGAGCGCCATGCGCGTGCTCTGCTCCGTCTGGAGACCACAGAGCAAATGAAAGAGGCACTCGATCGAATTGCAGCGGAAAATCTAAATGTTTCACAAAGCGAAAAGCTAATCGAGCAGCTCTTGCAAAAATCTGATACGCCTGAGCTACAAAAAAAACAGAAAAAAGCGCCCATTAAGCTCTTCAAGGATGTTCGGCTTTTTGTAAACACCTTGAACCATGCAGTCGATACCATGAAACGAGCCGGAATTTCTGCCGACTCCTCCCGGAAAGAAACGGATGAGTATATTGAATATATTGTCCGTATTCCCAAAAACGGCGAAACGGTCATCCGCTCCTGCTCCGACAGTGCATGATGCTCCTGCCAATAACGCGTCAGCGTTTTGGAATAAATCTCCCCCAAATTTCCCCGCGCTGAAAGCAGCGCAAAACAAAGACCATATCTTTTCTCTTTCACACCCCACATCCGCAATAACGGGGCAGGCGAACAGCC
>UQWL01000010.1 GCA_900544715.1 uncultured Oscillospiraceae bacterium
CAAGATACACTTGCCTCCGTCCATCACCGCGATCTCGTCCTGGGTCATCAGCTCCACCATTCATTTTGGAGTTGACTTTTAATAGTTAATCTTTCTCCGCCGCCGTACAGGTCGTGGTTCACCAGGGACGCATAGTAGCTGTCGATGGTGGCCGGGGCGTTATACAGGGCAGCCAGCAGATATTTCTTGATATTGCGGACGTAGGTGGTGTTCTCCCGCATCCAGTCAAGGACGTACTCGATATGGGAGCTGGTCAATTTCAGGAACCGGGACTTGACCACCTCCGCCGGGTAATCATCCCCGGCAATGCGGACCGTCTGACGGTGGGAACAGACGGTATCCACCATGAGCTCCACCAGCTCATTCAGCATATCCCGGTCCAGCCGGTCATCCCTGCAAAGATAGTCATACTCGATATTTTCCAAAATGAGTTTCCGATAGCTTTCTCGCTCCCGCATCCAGTCCCGTCCGGTTATCCCCTGTGGGGGTTTGGGGGCTTGATTGGACAGGATTTGATCCTTCCGTACTTGGTGAATGAGTATTTGGCTCTTCAGGATTTCTTTTCTCTTTATTTAATTGCGGCCGATTTTCCAGACATGGGTCATCCATATCCGGGTTTTCCGTATCTGGATAAGCCGTATCCGGTTCATCCTCACACGGCTGGCTCGTGTCCGGCGGATGGGGCGTTTCGTAGATGACATACTCCACGTCCACGATCTTGCCCTTGCTGTCCCGGAGCCGATTGCGGACTATGTACCCGGCCCGTTCCAGCTCCTTCAGGGCGGAGCCGATGCTGTCCGTGCCCTCCTTGCAGATTTTTGCAAGGCCTCTGGTGGTGTAGTTCCAGTCCTCCGGCAAGGACAGCATCATGGAAAGTAGCCCTTTGGATTTCAGCGACAGCCCCGCATTTCGCAGGTGGTGGTTGGACATCACCGTGTAGTCGCGGGTTTTCTCAATGCGAAATACCACCATGTTATCACCTCCCTTCGGCGGTCTGGAAAAGTGTTTGTTTTTGGGGAAAAGGCCCTATCTGTGCCGACGGATACCCCCGATGATAAATCACCTGCGTCCTCTTTCTAACAGATAATACAGGAAGAAAAGTGAGGGCTTTTCAACCCTAATCGGCACATTTATTTTGGGCGTAAAAAAAGGACGGCTGTATCAACACAGTCGTCCTAAAAGGGGTTCATACATAAGATAAATGCTGTTCGGTTTACCCACAAACCATTGATTTTACTGAGTTCTTTGAAAAGTTCTGTATCGCCACTCGCACCGCAGGTTTTTTTATCCAGACGAGCGGCGCCAATCTTTTTTAACTTTTCATTGCAGAAGAGCTTTAAACCTGCGGATTGACAGAGATTTAAGGCTTTTTCATTTGTATATTCGGCGCTTATTTCTAAGAAAGCTTAGGACTTATGGGTCCACAATGCAAGCGCGGTGTAAGCTTCACACCTGCTGGATCAGCTTTTTCCACTATTTTTTGTTTTCGCGCGCTCAGCAGTTGAAAATTTCTGTAAACTATGCTGTAATAAGAATCACAGCGGTTATTGATCCAATACACAAGCTTGATCCAGGCTTCCTCCGGAGCCCAGGGCAACAGAAGGCGGACTTTTCATCTTATTGATTCAGAAAGAAGGAGCTATCATTGAAAAGAGCACTCACAGGCGGATTCATTATCAGCGGAAAGCCGGGCTGCCAGGTCCAGAAGGCGGATTTGTTGATTGAGGATGGCAAAATCGCCGCCATCGGCAATATCGACCGCACCGGCGCAGAAGTGATGGACTGCACCGGAAAATACATCATGCCGGGGCTCATCAACATGCACGCACACCTTTTCGGCACCGGAATGCCTAGCAAAGCGCTGGGGGGCGGCGGCTCGCAAAAAGCGGTGCTGAAATTTGTACATACCCCGCTCGGGCAAAAGGTACTGGATTCCATGGTCGCCTCCCACGTCCTCGCGGAGTTCGACTCCGGCGTTACAACGCTGCGCGCAGTGGGCGATTTCTGCGGCTCTGACCTGCGTATCCGCGACGCGGTGCGCATAGGGGAGAAGCTCGGCCCACGCATGTATTGCTCTGGCACGGCGATCACGGTGCCGGGCGGGCACGGCGACGGCACGTTCGCTGAAACGGCCTCCTATCCGGCGGAGCTGCGGGCGCTGGTTGACGCACATCATGCGGCGGGGTCAGATTTCATCAAAATCTGCGTCACCGGCGGCGTGATGGATGCGAAGAAAAAGGGCTCCCCCGGCGAGCTGAAAATGAACCTTGAGCAGACGCGCGCCGTTTGCGACCGGGCACATGAGCTCGGCATGAAGGTTGCATCCCACACGGAGAGCCCGGACGGGATGCGCGTTGCCATTGAAGGCGGCGTGGATACGGTGGAGCATAGCGCGGGATTTGATGAGGGCCTGCAAAAAATCCTGCGGGAGCGGGATGGCGGCATCATCATGACCTTCTCGCCTGCCCTGCCGCTCGCCCGTCTCTCCCCTGAGGTGACGAAGCTCAATGAGCTCTGTGTTTACAACAGTGAGGTGGTGCTGGATGGAATGCGCGATGGGGTGCGCACCGCGATGGAGGCGGGAATCCACCTCGGCATGGGCACCGACGCCTCCTGCCCGTTTGCCACACAGTACAACATGTGGCGTGAGGTCTGGTATTTCTGGAAGATGATGAAGGTCCCCACGGATTACGCGATCTATACCGCTACGCTTTCCAACGCGGAAATTCTGGGCATTGCGGATATCACTGGTTCAGTGGAAACTGGCAAATATGCGGATCTGCTCGTCCTCAGCGCCAACCCGCTGGAGCATTTGGAAGCGATGCGCGAGCCGTATGCTGTGGTAAAAGAGGGCAAAATCCGCCAGCCGCGGCTGAAAAAGAACGCGTTCATTGAAAAAGAGCTTGACCGCCTCTCCGCCTCCTTATGAGGAAAAGATTTTATAACGAGCGAATATCGTTTTGATGATAGTGAAGTGGGAATCACGTATTGGAGCCGTTTATTCCTCTATGTTTATCTGGCGGCCGCCCGTCTGTTCATATAAGCGATGAGAAATGGACAGCACGGTACGGTTCTCCGATGCTTTCTTTAAAGCGGAAATTACCATCTGCTCGGTACCGGAATCAAGATTGGCAGTGATTTCGTCAAGCAGCAGTATGGCAGGGTCTGCAGCTATTGCACGGGCGATTGACAGCAGCTGCCATTCCCCTTGAGAGAACAGTGACTCAGTGCAGGGGGTATCATAACCGCTCTCCAGCTTTGCAATGCTTTCATGCAAGCCGACAATCTGTGCGGCTTTTTCGGCATCCTTCCGGGAAATAGATGAATCAAACAATGTGATCTGCTCTGCAACTGTTCCCGGAACCATTCGAAAGGTCTGTTCAACATATCCAAATAGGGTTCGCTTTTCCCGGTCGGGAATACGGCCTGCTTGCACACCGAAAACACGAACGCTGCCGCTGTCGGGGCTGTACAATCCCAGAATAAGCTTGAAAATGGTGCTCTTTCCTGCGCCAGTCCTGCCTGTCAGGGTTACGCTTTCTCCCTGCTTTACTGTAAAACTTCTCCCGTTCAGAACCGGTTCGCTCTTATTGTATCCGAATCGAACATGGTTCAGCTCTATACAGGGCATATTGCTTTGCAAAAGCTGCCGGCATCTGATTGAGCGGTCTGCCTCCCCGCGCTCCGGCTCATCAAGAAATTCGTTGATACGGTGAACGCCAGCAACAGCTGACTGAATATTCTGAATTTCCATTCCGATGCTTTCCAACGGTTCAAACACCTTGCCGACATAAGCGATAACTGCCACGGCTGTTCCAACGGACATTCCGAAAAATGACTGCATTTCGCCGCCCATGGCAGATAAAATCATCATTACTGCAACTATGACCGCACTGACGACGAGTATAATAGGGGAATAAATAGCATCGTAGAAATTGGATTTTTCCATTGCACGATAGCTTTTCAGAATGTAACCGTCATATTTGCTTTCCATGTATTTCTCTTTATGAAAGTTATGAATCATCCTGATATTTCGGATCGTTTCAGGCACGTGATTGTTGGCCTTTCCAACTGCCGCACGATTGGCAAGCTGTGCTTTCAGCATTCGCTTCTGAATGATTCGTGTCAGAAAAAACAGCATGGGCGTAACAAACACCATAAGAATACCCAAGCCCCTGCTCTTTACAAAAATCATGAACATAATGCTGATCACTTTGCAGGCATCCACAAACATGCTGATAATTCCGGAAGTAAACAAAGATTCCATCGTATCCACATCGTTAACGAACCTGGAGGCGATAACTCCCGGTTCGTTTTTTGTAAAATAAGAGGCAGGCATACGTGAAAGCTTTCCACACATTTCGTGCCGCAATTCCCGCGTGATTTTCTGACCAAATATTGTGATTAGAATTTCCTTTGCAGTATCGAATAAACCAGCGGCGGCAATGAGCGCAAAATAAAGCAGCGCATTTTGAATCCCTATGGACTGGCCGGCAGTCAAATCATTTATTATTTTTTCCAATGCAAGCGGAGGCAGCAACGCAAACACAATTGCTCCCGCAATCGCAAAAACAATGCCGATGGTCAGCAGCTTTGCACGGATCATGACGCTCTTCAAAATGGATTTCATACTGTTTTTACGCTTCACACATTTTACCTCCTTCCGCCTGTACCCGGTACAAGTGTGCATATTTCGGATTTGTACGCATCAAATCCTCATGTGTACTGATCGCCGCATGTCCATTCTCCATCCATATGACCCCATCAAGCTCAGCAAACAGGGAAAGCCTGTGGGAAATCAGCAGAATAATACTGTCCGAAGCCATCTGGCGGAGATTTTGATACAGCTCCTTTTCTGTTGCCTTGTCAACGGCCGAAAATGGGTCATCCAAAATCATGACAGGACGCTTATGGCAGAGCGTTCTTGCCAATGCTACCCGCGCCTGTTGGCCTCCGGAAAGGCGCATGCCTCCACTGCCGACCTGCGTTTGTGCATGATCTGGCATTTCATTTACCTCACGGTCAAGGCAGGCCGCTTTCAGATAAACCGATATATCTGCCGTATCTCCGAGAAGAACATTCTGCTCGATTGTGTCGCTCATCAGCTCTGGCTGATGTCCCATATAGGCGAAAATCCCGCTTCGCTGATCCTTCGATAAGCTGGCCAGTTCACAGCCTGCAAAACGGATACTGCCATGATACGGATGTTCGCAAAGAAAAACTTTTCCCAACGTGGATTTGCCGCAGGCAACAGCGCCGGTCACGCCGATAATCTGCCCGGGACTTGCTCTAAATGATATATTGTGCAGGATTTCCCGTCCGTCCGGGTAGGAAAATGACAATCCACACACCTCCAAATCTGCGGGGCAAACGGGTGCAGATTCCGTTTCATCCTCGTACAGCAGCATCATCGGCTTAATTCGGCTCCATGAAACCTGCGCCTTTTGCACGGCATTAAATAGCTTTGCTGCTCTGGATGACTTGACCGCAAGCTTGGTAAAGCAGGATAAGAAGGTTGTAAATGCAGCGATATTCCATTCCGACCAGCCTGTGCCGAGAACATTTTTTGCACCGAACCAAATGATAAACAAAACGCTCAGCATGGAAATAATTTGATAGAGCGGCTGCATTGCGGAAGCCCAAAGATTGGCCTTGATCGCATTGTGCTCATAATCTGCAAGGTGCCCCTCATAAGCGGTATCACGTTCTTCTTCACAGCTGAATACACGATATGTAATCGCTCCGGAAATACGGTCGAGTGTTGCGCTGTTTAGACGTGATGCACTTTCTTTGTAAGAGTTTGTACAGCGATGCACAATTACCTTCAGTTTTTCTGCAATTAGATAAGCAAACGGCGGGAATATGCAGGATAAAAGAGCAAGGCGCCAATCGTAAACATACAGCATGGTAAGATATGCAATCATTACCACGCCCGTATCAAAAATTTCTGTTGTAAACTTGCGCATCCCCTCCGAGCAGGCATCGACATCGGAAATCGCCTTTGTCATCAGGCTGCCGACACTCTCACACTCCATTTCGCTTTTGCTTTTATGTACAAGACCGGAATACAGAACCCGTTTCATGCTGCGGTTAACATTGTTGCCGAATCTGCGCACATAAAACCGCTTGACATACCGCATGGTCTGAACAAACAGGATCGTCGCAACATAAGCTGCTGTCAAAATCAGCATATCCGAAAACACTTTGTTTCCGCCGATCATATCATACAGGCACTGAGCAAGCTGTCCTTCAAACCATGGCCCTGCAACCATGCCCGTGTTATAAAGTATGCCTGAAACCGCAACCAATACCAACGTCCATTTTTCCGCTTTAAAGTAAGAACGGATACGATCCGGCTCCTGATTATGTTTGTTTGCCAATTCACACACGCTCCTTTCCCTCCAACAGCGCCAGTAAATCGGGAAATCCTGCACGGCTTTGTTTTTTGGATTTTTCATACAGCGTATTTAAAATGCGGGCAAAGTTTTCGCTGTCATCCTGAGACAGACCGCCAAGCAACCATTCATAAAAGACCGACTCCAAATATGCTTTGGAGTTTTTTAGCCGCTCTGCTTTTTCTGTGGCATACAGCAACTGGCTGCGCTTATCATTCGGGTTTTCCTTCCGAACAAGATACCCTTTTTCCTCAAGGTTGGCTGTACGACGTGCCGCTGCTCCCTTATCAATTCTCAACTCGTTTCGTACTTCAGCCTGCGTAATGCCAGGATGATGCCTAACAAGGTGAATAAAATCAAACTCCGCTGTTCCGATTCCATCAGCTTTCATCGTCCGCACTGTGAATTTGTTCACCTCACGAGCAATTTTTGTAATTTGTCTGTGTGTAATCTCCATTCTTATCACCTCTCCCAGAAAAGATGTATCTACATCCAATTAGAGGTATAATACTCCATCCCCTTGGAATTGTCAATGTCGACCTTCATGATGAGTAACCATATTTGTAACATCGCCCGCCCGCAGATTTTCAACTTGGCCCTATGCCCGCTCATAAAAATGGACCGCGCAGTTTTACGCGGTCCATTTTATTCAGGGGTTCAGAAAATGCTATGCTTATTTCGTGACCTTTCCCGTATGCCAGATATCCCGCGCATACTCTTCGATCGCACGGTCCGCCGCAAAACGTCCCGCACCGCTCGTATTCATTAGGGACATACGGTTCCACTGGTCGCGATCCGCCCAGATCTGAGCCACCCGCTGCTGGGCGCGGCGGTAGTCGTCGAAGTCCGCCATCACCATATAGGGGTCGCTGTTTTGCAGGGAGGAGGCGATCTCCGGGAACGATACGCCATTGATGCCGAGTTTCATCGCGTCAATCGCGCGGCGCAATTCGCTGTTATTCAGGTAATAGCTGTTGGGGTCATAGCCCTTACGCTTGAGGTCGTTTACCTCCGGCGTGGTCATACCGAAGAGGAACATATTTTCATCCCCAACCGCCTCACGGATTTCGACATTCGCGCCGTCGAGCGTGCCGAGTGTCAGCGCACCGTTGAGCATCAGCTTCATGTTGCCCGTGCCGCTGGCTTCCGTACCTGCCAGGGAAATCTGCTCGCTGATATCGGCGGCGGGCATCAGGTGCTCCGCCATCGTCACGTTGTAATCCTCCATATACACGACCTTGATCCGGTCTTTTACAATGGGATCATGGTTGATGACATCCGCAAGCGCGCAGATAAAGCTGATGATCTTTTTCGCCATAAAGTAGCCGGACGCCGCCTTTGCGCCGAAGATATAGGTGCGCGGCGTAAAATCGATATTGGGGTTTTCCTTGAGCATCAGGTATTGCGCCAAGATATGCAGCGCGTTGAGATGCTGCCGCTTATATTCATGCAGCCGTTTGACCTGCACGTCGAAAATTGAGGTCGGGTCGAGCACAATGCCGTTTGTTTTTTTCACAAGCGCCGCAAAGCGCTGCTTATTCTCAAGCTTCACACGGCCGATTTGATCGAGCACCGTTTGATCGTCGGCATATTTGCGCAGGTTGAGCAATTCCCCGGCATTGTATACAAAGCCATCCCCGATCAGCTCGGTGATTAGCGCGCTCAGGGCCGGGTTCGACTGGCACAGCCAGCGGCGATGGGCGATGCCGTTGGTCACGTTTTTGAATTTGAGCGGCGTCAGGCCATAGAAATCCTTAAAAACGCTATCTTTCAATATCTGGCTGTGCAGGGCCGAAACGCCGTTTACGCTGTGGCAGGCGGCCACACACAGGTTTGCCATGCGCACCACGCCGTTGGAGATGATCGCCATGCGCTCCACCCGGTCCGCATCCCCGGTCGCGCCCCAGACGAAGGCACGGAAGCGGTTGTCGATCTCCTTGGTGATCTGATAGATGCGCGGGATCATGCGCTGGAACAGATCCTCCGGCCAGCATTCCAGCGCTTCGCTCATAACGGTATGGTTGGTATAGGCAAAGGTATTGGTCACGATCCGCCATGCATCATCCCAGCCGTAGCCGCATTCATCGAGTAAAATACGCATCAGCTCGGGGATTGCCATGGTCGGGTGGGTATCGTTGATATGGATGGCGACCTTATCCGCAAAGTTATCGAGAGACGGGTATTGCCGCAGATGGCGATGCACAATATCCTGCACGGAGGCGGATACCAGAAAATACTGCTGGCGCAACCGCAGGCTCTTGCCCTCCGGATGATTGTCCGCTGGATAGAGCACCTTGCTGATCACCTCTGCCATGGCGTTCTGCTCCATGGCGCGCATATAATCACCCTGATTGAAGAGCGTCATATCAAGGCCGGGCGCTTTCGCCGTCCATAGGCGCAGCACGCTGATGCCTCTGCCATCCTTGCCGGAGACATACATGTCATTCGGAATCGCCATGATCGGCTTGTAGTTTCTATGCTCGGTGTGGTGATAGGAGCCATCCCACTGATCTTCGATCTCGCCCTCAAAGCGCACCTCGATGGCGCACTCCTCTTTGGGCACCAGCCACACTTCGCCGCCTGGCAACCAAAAATCAGGCAGCTCCGTCTGCCAGCCATCCACAATTTTCTGCTTGAAAATGCCATATTCGTAGAGGATCGAATAACCGGTGGCCAAGTATCCCTGCGTGGCAAGGCCGTCGAGATAGCACGCGGCAAGCCGCCCCAGGCCGCCGTTGCCGAGGCCCGCATCCGGCTCGCTCTCATACAGGCTATCCATTTTGATATCGTAATCTGCCAGCACCTTGCTGAACACGTCGGTCAGGCCAAGATTATAGAGATTATTCTTCAAAGAGCGCCCCATCAGGAACTCCATGCAGAGGTAGTAAACATGCTTTGCGCTCCCCTGATCGGCCTTTTCTTCAAACTCCCTGCGGCCGTCGCTCATCATATCCCGCACGATCATGGCAATGGCTTTATAGAACTGCTCATAGGAAGCCTCCTGCGGTGTCACGCCGAAGAAGTGGGAGAGCTTGGCGGTCATCAGCTTATTTGCCTGCTCCTTAGAAAGTGTATATTTCATATGTTTCCTCCAAAAAATGTTGTCAATAAAGATTTTAAATCCGTTTGCTTTATCTATTTTATATGAATATTCCAATAATTTCAACTATAAGGGGCGATTTCATCCCCCTGCATTGAAATTTCTTATCAAATTGCTTGATCCCCTTTAGTTTTGCACAATTCTGCGGGAACATACCTGCAAAAAATCGATTTGTGCTTTCCATTGGCGCTTCCAATTTGCGCTTCCTGAGAAAAAAGCGTTTTTCCTCTTTCCCGCATGAACAATCTATAGTATAATAACCAATAGGGCATCTATGCGTATTTTGATCGGCAGAAAATGCGGCCCTATTTTTTATGATAGATAAAGATGATATTATTTTTAAAACGTTTGTCAGAAAGGATGTCATTTTAGGTATGGAAAAGAACAGGGTCAGGCTGCAAATCTGCGGCACGGATTATTATGTCACCACAGAGGATGATGTGGAATACACGCAGTCCCTCGGCGCTCAGCTGGATGAAACGATCAGCGGCCTGATGCATGAAAATGAGCGGCTTTCCCTCACGCAGGCGGCAATCCTCGCCTCTCTCGATGCAATGGACGCCTATCGCAAATCAGAGAGCAGCGCGGATAACCTTCGCTCCCAAATCCGGGAGTATCTTGAGGATTCGGCCCGCGCACGCATGGAGGTGGAGGTTTCCCGCCGGGAGGTGGACCGCCTCAACCGCGAAATCCAAAACCTGCGCGCAAAGCTGGCCGAAACCGGGAAAAAATAAACATGCAAAAACAAGCAGAGGCTGAAATTCTCGCTCCGGCCGGCACAAGGGAGGCCCTCATTGCCGCGGTGCGCTGCGGTGCGAACGCCGTTTATCTGGGCGGCAAGCTGCTCAATGCCCGCCGCAATGCGGGGAATTTTGACGATGAAGCCTTGAAAGAGGCTGTGCGCTATTGCCATGAGCGCGGCGTGCAGGTATACTTAACGCTCAACACCCTGGTGCGGGACGCGGAGTTGAAAGACGCGGAACATATGCTCGCGCTGAGCTGTGAAGCCGGTATCGACGCTTTGATTACGCAGGATCTCGGCATTGCCAGGCTCGCGCGCAACTGCGCGCCGGATATTCCGCTGCACGCCTCCACGCAGATGTCGGTGCAGACGCTGGCGGGACTGGAGGAGCTCAAAAGCCTCGGTTTCACCCGCGCGGTGCTGCCCCGCGAGCTGACGCTGGGTGAAATCACGGCGCTCGCCGCTCATTCGCCCGTTGAGCTGGAATTGTTTATCCATGGCGCATTATGCATGTGCGTCTCCGGCCAATGTTACCTCAGCGCTATGCTTGGCTCCCGTTCCGGCAGCCGGGGCCTCTGCGCCCAGCCCTGCCGACTCCCCTTTGTCGCGCCCGGCGGCACGGGAGCTGACCTGAGCCTGAAGGATCTCTCCCTGATTCCGCACATCCGCACGCTCCACGAGGCGGGCGTGCTGTCCTTTAAAATCGAAGGGCGTATGAAGCGGCCGGAATATGTCGCCGCCGCTGTGACCGCCTGCCGCCAAGCGCTGGGAAACGGCGAGCCGGAGGGCGCGCTCTCCCGGCAGCTTCAGGCGGTTTTTTCCCGCTCCGGCTTTACGGACGGCTACTATACCGGGCAGCGCGGCCGCGCCATGTTCGGCACCCGTGGCAAAGAGGATGTATCGGCGGCGGCCCCTGTGCTCAAGGAGCTTTCCCGCCTTTATGAAAAAGAACGACCGCTGACCGGCGTCGCCTTCTCTTTCACGATGCGGCCGGGCATCCCGCTTACGCTGACCGGTGAGGCGCGCGGCCAAAGCGTGTGCGTGCAATCGAAAAAACTGCCGGAGCCTGCCCTGACCCGCCCGCTCACCGAAGCGGAGGTGACGCGTCAGCTTTCCAAATGCGGCGGTACCCCATATTATGCGCAATCGGTTCACTGTGACCTTGCGCCGGGCCTGACCGCCCCCCTTTCCTGCCTCAATGCATTGCGGCGCGAGGCGCTGGAAGCGCTCATCGGTCTGCTGGGCAAGCCCGCTAGAAAACAATTTCAAGCCGGTAGCACGCAGGCGCCTGCCCATAAAACCAAGGCGCCCGCCGTATTCTACGCCCGCTTTACAGACGAAACGCAGCTCCCACCGGATTTGAGCGCTTTTGCCTGCATTTATCTCCCGCTCCACACGCCTGCGCCTCGGCTCAGGGCGTTGGTGGAGGCCGGGGCTCCCATTGCGGTGGAAATCCCCCGCGGGCTGTTTGGCAGGGAAGCCGCTGTCCGTGCGGAGTTAAACGCGGCCAAGCAGGCGGGGGTTACAGCCGCCCTCGCGCATACGCTGGGCGCTGTCCGCATGGCTCAGGAGGCCGGGCTTCTCATCCACGGCGGCTTTGGGCTCAACCTGTTTAATACACAGGCACTGGAGCAAGCCTCCTCCATGGGGCTGGAAAAGGCAACGCTCTCCTTTGAGCTGACGCTTGCGCAGGCGGCTGCGCTCGGCGGAGAACTGCCGCGCGGATTGATCGCATACGGCAGCGTTCCGCTCATGCTCACCCGCAACTGCCCCATTGCCAACGGCAAGCCCTGCTGCTCCTGCGGCAAGGATGGGGTGTTAACCGACCGGAAGGGCATCTGTTTCCCGGTTGCCTGCACGGATGGATGCAGCGAGCTTTTGAACTCCCGTCCGATCTATCTGGCGGACCGGCTTGCCGAAGTCCGGGGGATCGATTTTCTACTCCTGTATTTCACCCGTGAAACGCCGGAGCAATGCGCCGGGATCCTCACCCAATATCAAAATGGAGCCGCGCCAGACGGCGCTTATACGCGAGGCCTCTATTTTCGCGGCGTAGAATAACCAGCCGATTTTGAAGCCCGGAAGATACCGTATGAATAAATGGACGGGCGGCATATTTCCCTGTTTGAAACACGGTAAAACCGCCCCATACTCTTACAAAGAAGGCAGCCTTGTAAAAAACAGTGAGTAGGAAAGGATGCATCCCCGCTATGACAACCTTGAAGATGAAAAAAATGCGTGAAAGTGCCATTCTCCCCCAGCGCGCCACGCCGGGCAGTGCTGGGCTGGATCTCTGCGCCTGCATCGACGCGCCCCTGTTGCTCCCAGCGAGGGGCCATGCGGTGGTGCCCACCGGCATTGCCATCGGATTGCCGGAAGGAACGGCCGGCTTCGTATTTGCCCGTAGCGGGCTTGGCATCAAGCATGGGATCGCGCTTGCCAACGGCGTGGGCGTGATTGACAGCGATTATACCGGCGAAGTCTGCGTAGGGCTGATCAATCAATTCGACGAGCCCTATGAAATTCAGCCCGGCGAGCGGATTGCACAGCTTGCCGTCCTGCCTATTCTCTGCCCCGTCATAGAAGCGGTGGATACCCTTACGCAAACGCAGCGGGGAGAGGGCGGCTTCGGCTCCACCGGCCGGTAATCCCAAAATGAGTCATGCGCTAATTTTCCTTAAGATTGTATAGGGATTTATTCTATAAAATAGATTTTATTCTGCTTTTTCACTCGATTGGAGATGGATTATGAAGCTGGTTTTAGCCTCCGCTTCCCCGCGCAGGCGGGAAATTTTAAAAAACGCGGGCTATCTCTTCTCTGTGCGGCCCGCACAGATTGAGGAGCGTATAGATCCCGCTCTCCTTCCTGGCCAAGCGGTAGCAGAGCTTGCCGCGCAAAAGGCTGCATGCGCCGCACGGCACGCCGCAGAGGATGAGCTCATTCTTGCCGCAGATACGATCGTGGTGCGGGATAGTGCCATCCTCGGAAAGCCGAAGGATGAAGCGCAGGCTTTCGCCATGCTCCGCTCTCTTGCCGGGCGTGAACACACCGTATACACCGGCGTATGCGTCGCGCTGCCCGGTGAAAACGGCAAAAAAGAAGCCTTTTCCTGTGCTACTGCCGTGCGCTTTTATTCCTTATCGGACGATGAAATCCGCAGCTATATTGCCACAGGGGAGCCCATGGATAAGGCGGGCGCCTATGGCATCCAGGGCTGCGGCTGCCTTCTGGTGGAAAGCATCCGAGGCGATTATTTTAATGTGATGGGGCTTCCTATTGCGCGAGCGGCGCGGCTCCTCTCCCAATTTGGGGTGAACGGTGCTGTTCTGTAGCTCTGCCCCATTTGCTCCTTCTCCCGGTATGTGAGATATCGAATTTTGCCAGAAAATAAGGCGAAAACAGGCGAAAAACTGCACAGGTTTTTTCCATTTGCGGTTGAGAAAGTTTTCAATTAAGGTTATAATAATATACGTTATGGGTGCAGCCGGGCTCCGGCGCCCCGCTTGGAAAGGAGTTTGAACGCCATGTTATTTTCACAGGATATCGGCATTGACCTTGGCACTGCAAACACACTCGTATTCGTAAAAGGTAAAGGGATCGTCACCCGCGAGCCTTCCGTGGTTGCGGTAGACGTCCGTTCTAATCCGAACCGCGTTGTGGCGGTCGGTATTGAAGCAAAGGAAATGATTGGCCGTACCCCCGGCTCCATTATTGCAGTCCGCCCCCTGAAGGACGGCGTGATTGCGGATTTCGATATCACCTCCGACATGCTGAAAGAATTCATTCGCCGCGCAACGAGCGGCTCCCCCTTCAACCGTGCCCGCGTGATGATCTGCATCCCCTCCGGCGTAACCGAGGTGGAAAAGCGCGCGGTTCACGATGCGGCCCGCAGCGCAGGCGCGAAATACGTTAGCCTGATCGACGAACCGATGGCCGCGGCGATCGGCGCCGGCCTTCCCGTGAGCGAAGCAACGGGCAGCATGGTCGTCGATATCGGCGGCGGCACCTCCGAGGTGGCCGTCATCTCCCTGGGGGATATCGTCACTTCCCGCTCCGCGCGCATTGCGGGCGATAATTTTGACGAAGCGATCATTTCTTATATCAAAAAGAAATATAATCTTCTTGTTGGTGAACGCACAGCAGAGGAGATCAAAATCAGAATCGGCTCCGCCTACCCCTATGAGGGCGAGGGCACAATGGATGTCAAGGGCCGCAACCTGATGGACGGCCTGCCGAAAAACATTGAAGTGAGCTCCGAGGAAATCCGCGAAGCGCTGGCGGACCCGGTCAACCAGATTCTGGATGCGATCCGGGCCACGCTTGAAAAAACGCCGCCGGAGCTCTCCGCGGATATCATCGATCACGGCATTATGCTCACCGGCGGCGGAGCGCTGCTGCGCGGGCTGGACCGCCTGATCGCCGTCGAGACGAAGATGCCCGTTCACGTGGCGGAAAACCCGCTGGACTGCGTGGTAGATGGCACCGGCATGTGCCTGGAATCCGATGTGCTCGGCATCACCGGCACCAGAGATTACAACTGAGTTTAGCGGCCCCTCGGGCCTGACTCGGAAGGCAGGCAGGGATTTTTATGCAGCGTTTCTTTCATAGCAAGCGTTTTAAGGTTTTGCTCGGCATCCTTGCCGCGCTGATTGTTGGGATTATCATTGCGGCGGCCTCCCACGGCGGAGCGTCGCCTTCTTCCTCTTTGCTTGGGGCGGTGTTTTCCCCCCTGCAGCGGCTCTCCGCCTATGTGTCGGAGCAAATTGGGAATTTTTCCGGCAGCTTCGTTTCTGCGGGCACCTACGCAAAGGAGATCGACGAGCTCAAACAGCAGATCGCCGACTACCAAAAAAAACTGGTTGATTATGATGAGATGAAGCGGCAGATCACCTCCTACGAATCCGTTTTGGGCGTGAAAGAAGCCCATCAGGATTGGGAGATGGCGCCCGCCTCGATCATTGCGCGTGATTCCGCGGATTTGTTTTATTCCTTTACGCTCAACAAGGGCTCCTCTGATGGGATTGAGCCGAACGATCCTGTGATTTCAGGCCAGTACCTGGTTGGCCGCGTAGAGCGCGTATGGAGCACCGGGTGCACGGTGAAAACAATCCTGGACCCATCGGTCAACGTCAGCGCGGAAGAGTCCAATACCAATGAGCAGGGCGTCCTCGGCACGGATATCGCATTATCCCGCGAGGGCAAGTGCCAGCTCTCCGGCCTGGAGCGCTCGACCGTCGTTTCCAAAGGCGGCATCGTGCAAACCTCCGGCGCGGGCGAATTTTTTCCAAAGGGCATCCTCATCGGCACAGTGGAGGATGTGAAAAACAATACGTATGATATTTCCGCTTATGCGGTCGTCAAACCGGGCGTTGAGATCAGCGCAGTGCATGATGTGTTTATCATCACCGCCTTTGAAGGGCAAAAAACGGCGGAGAATGCACAAAGTGCTTCCGGCAGCAGCGCGCCATAACGGTGGGAGCGCGCACGGGAATCCTTGCAGAAAGGCAGGCCCTTCAATGGTAAAAAAGGAAAAAAAACAGGTCTACCTGCGATGGGGGATTCTCGCTGTGATTATCCTGCTGGTATCCCTGCTGCAAAATACGGGCGGCCTGCTGCCCCGCATCTATGGCGTCAGCGCGATGCCGCTGATTCCGCTTGTGGTGTGCATCGCAATGCTGGAGCGTGAAATGGCAGGCGCATGTTTTGGCATGTTCGCCGGCATGCTCTGGGATGCGGTGGGCACGCGCGGCGATGGGTTTCACGCCGTGGTGCTGCTGATCATCGGCTGCGTCTGCGGGCTGCTGCTGCACTACCTGATGCGGGTCAATTTTGTCACGGCGCTGCTCCTGTCCGCATGCGCGGCGCTGGTGCACAACCTGCTGTATTGGCTGGTGTTTCTGGTGATCCCAGGTTATGATGGCGCTGTAAGCGCCCTTGTGCGCTTTTACCTGCCCGCAAGCCTGTATGCGGTGCTGTTCCTGCCGCTGTTTTTCTTCCCCCTGCGCGCGCTCGGCAGGAAATTGAAAAACCCGCTTTCGACAAATGAAGAGCCGTCTGTAATCCTATAAGGCAATTGCTTCCACCAGGCTTAATTGCATCAGTGGTTCCCTGCCAAAGGGCGGTTCCCATGCACAGAGTATCTGACACAGCAGTTTTTTGACCGCTGTGTCTTTTCCGATTTTTTACGAAAACATTTTTGAGCATGAAAGGATGGGCCGAACCGATGAATCAGGACAAACGTACCTCCCGCGTTATCATCTCCGTCTGCCTGCTGGGCGTATTCCTGCTTCTTTTTGCAGGCCGTCTTGTTCAGCTGCAGCTTGTCCATGGCGCGGAATATGCCGAGCAAAGTAAGTCCATCAGCTCCGCCAGCACGCGGGTGGAGGCGGCGCGCGGTGAAATTTTGGATCGCAACGGCAATCCGCTTGTCACCAACCGGCAAGGCAACTCCATCGTATTCACCGCGGAAAGGTTCCCATCGGATAAGAAAGATGAAATTGCACAGCGCAACAAGCTGGTCAGCAGCCTCATCGAGCTGCTGGAATCCAAAGGGGAAAAGTGGATTGATAACCTCCCGCTGATTTATGGTGAAAACGGCAAAATCGCCTTCCCAGAAAATCGGGACAGCGACGTGGCCTACCTGAAATCCGATGAAATCCTGCACGTAAACAGCTATGCAACCGCGCAGAATTGCCTGGATGCGCTCATTGAAAAATACAGCCTTCAGGATTATCAGCCGGAACAGGCACGCAAAATTGCCTCGGTCTACTATGAAATGCACCGCCTGATGTTCAGTAAGCGCACGCCATACACCTTCGCGGAGGATGTTTCCACCCAAACGGTGGCGGAAATCAAAGAGAAAAGCGATTTTTATCAGGGCGTTGAGATTGAGGTCGTACCATACCGCGAATATGTGGATGGCGCGCTTGCTCCCCATATCCTCGGCATGGTCGGCGCAATCAGCGAAAATGAATATGAAAAATATAAAGAGAAAGGCTATCTCCAAACCGATTCCATCGGCAAAAACGGCATTGAAAAGGCGATGGAGGAATACCTGCGCGGCACGGATGGCGTGAAACGCACCACAAAGGATGACGACGGCAATATCACAACGGAATATGTCAAGGAGCCGGAGCAGGGCAACACAATCGTTCTCACCATTGATAAGAACCTCCAGAAGGTTGCGAACGAAGCCCTTGCAAAGCGGATTGCAGAGCTCAAAGCTGAGCAGCCCGACCACCCCTTCTGCGGGGCCGCCGTGGTGATCGACGTGCACACCGGAGAGGTGCTCGCCGCCGTATCCAACCCCACTTATGATATCTCTACTTACAGTAAAAATTATGCCGAGCTCTCCAAGGCGGAAAACGCGCCGCTGTGGAACCGTGCCATGATGAGCGCTTACGAGCCCGGCTCTACCATGAAGCCCGGCATTGCCATCACCGGCCTGGAAGAGGGTGTTTTCAATGCAAACACCACCTATTACTGCGGCGGCCGGGGCGGCTACCAAAGATACCGCGAGCTGAGGCTCGGATGCAGCACGGGCACACACCGCAATATCAGCGTCGTTCATGCCATCGAGATTTCCTGCAACAACTTCTTCTTTGAGGCCGGGTATCAAATTGGCATTGAAAAAATGAATGAGTACTCCCGAAAATTTGGCCTGGGCCAGCCGACAGGCATTGAGATTGCGGAAGAAACCGGCACACTTGCCACGCCGGAATATGCCGAATCGATCGGCACGCCGTGGCGCCCCGGCGATACGGTGCAGTATGCGATCGGCCAATCCTACAACCTGTTTACTCCCCTTCAAATTGCAAACTACGCCGCCACCATTGCAAATGGTGGCACGCGCTATGAAACACATCTGGTCAAATCCATCAAATCCTATGATTACAGCAAAACGGTGCTGGAGAAAGAGCCAGTCGTTTCCGCCAACCTGAATATCAGCAAATCCACGATTGATCTGGTGCATGAGGGGATGCGGCGCGTTGGTGATGGAACCGGATTCTGCGCGCGCTCCTTCTCCAAAATCAAAAATGGAATCAAAGCCGCCGCCAAAACCGGAACGTCCCAGGTGAAGCGCAAAATCAACGGCCAATGGCAGAATGATTATAACGCAGTCCTGATTACTTACGCTCCGGTAAACGACCCTGAAATTGCGATAGGGATTGTCATTGAAAGCGGGGACACTGGCGTTGACTGCGCGCCGGTCGCGGCAGAAATCTACAACCAATATTTCTCTGGCAGCGAAAGCGCAATGGACCTGCCGCAGGAAGGCAATACACTTCTGCAATAACGCTTGAAAGGAGAAGTGGAACACCATGGCTAGAAAAATTGTGATCGCCTCCGGCAAGGGCGGCGCGGGGAAATCCTCTTTGGCCGCCGGGCTCGGCGGGGCACTTGCAGGCATGGGCAAACACATCCTCCTGATCGACTGCGATATCGGCCTGCGCAGCCTGGATTTGATCCTCGGCTGTGCGGAAAACACCGTTTACGACTGGGCGGATGTCCTTCTGGGCCGTTGCGCACCCGAAAAAGCACCCTTATCGGTGGGCGGTCTCCATCTTCTTGCTGCACCTTTGCGAGATACTCCCGCCTTCACGCCGGGCGCCATGCGCTCCCTGGCCGCACAGTACGACGCCTTTTTTGATGCCATCCTCATCGATGCACCGGCGGGGATTGAGCGGGGTTTTCGCCTGGCTGCCAGCGCGGCGCAGGAAGCGGTTGTCGTTTCCACGCCGGATGCGGTCTGCGTTCGCAGCGCCGCCGCCGCTGTAGATGCGCTGTATGCGATGGATATCGTTCCGATCCACCTCATTATCAACCGCTTTAAAGCACAGCCTGTGGCAAAACGCAAACTGCTCAATATCGATCAGGTGATCGACAGCGCGGGCGCCCGCCTGCTTGGCATCGTGCCGGATGACCCGGATGTCACTTACCGTGCGGCGATGGGCAAGCCGGTGCCCTTTGACTGCCCTGCGGGCAGCGCGTATCTTCGAATTGCAAAAAGGATCGAAGGAGAGAAAATTCCGTTAAAACATCTTGATAAAATGTAAATTATCTGTTATGATAGGAAAAAGAATTGTTATTTTTGAATCAACACTCTTATCAAAAAGGAGCTGCATATATGAATATCGCACTAATTGCCCATGACGCGAAGAAGGAGCTTATGACACAATTCTGTATTGCATACTGCGGCGTACTCAGCCGCCACACTCTGTGCGCCACCGGCACAACGGGCAAAATCGTCTCTGAGGCAACCGGGCTTTCCATCCAGCGGTTTCTGAGCGGTTCACAGGGCGGCGACCAGCAGATTGCTGCAAGGATCGCCTGCAATGAAATCGATTTACTCCTGTTTTTCCGCGATCCTCTCAGCCCCAAGCCGCATGAGCCCAACGAAGCCAACCTGCTTCGCCTGTGCGACGTGCACAACATCCCGGTTGCAACCAATATTGCAACGGCGGAGGCGTTGATTCACAGCCTCGACCGCGGCGACCTTGATTGGCGCGATATCGTCAATCCAAAGGCCTGATTTTGTGTTGTCGGCAACCCTAATTTCTCTATTACGCTTAACAATAGAATTTGATAAAAAGGCATCCCGCCTGAATAGACGGGATGCCTTTTTTGATTTTGTAAAGGATGAACGGGCTGTCATTATTTGATCGCGGTATAGCTGCCGCCCTCATTGTATAGAATGTAGCTTTCAATCCCCGCCGCTTTCAGGGCTGCCACCTGCACGCTCAAGTTAGAGCCCGCATCCAAAAGGGGCATCAGGCTAAAGTTCCCCACCGCGGCTTTCAGCTGCTTCCCGGCGGCCGTCAGGAATCCGGCCGGATCCTTTGCGGGCGAGAAAGATTCTTCGCCGATTGCAATGCTGCCCTTGAGCCCGGACAGGCGCAGATCCGGCGCGTAAACATCAACACCGCTTCCAAACAGGCTGCCGTGATACTGGCTTTCTCCACCGCCGAGGGCCCCTTCCCCTGATTGCATCAAAATCACATTTTTACTGCCAGCCGCTTGCTTTGCACTGGCAACAAAATTCTTTAAAACATCATTTCGGGATACGCCGCTTTCGCTCTCTCCTATATAATAGGTCTTACTCAGCGCGTATCCGCTGGGGAACTGGACGCTGTCGAGCAAGATGCTGTCAATCTCCATGGCCGCCAATTCGCCGATCAAACCGGTCAGATAGCCCCGCACCGTTTCCGAATAGGGGTTGGCCCACGGCTTGCCGCCTTTAGCCGCGCTGTTGTCCAGCCAGAGCGTGCCGGGCCGCTGGTAGCATACCGCACTGCCCTCGCCCAGCTTTCTGGCGGCCAGCGGGTCACGGAAGCACTGCACCCGTGCAATCACAGACAAGCCGTTGTCATGGATCTTTTGAAGCGCCTGTGCAAAATCCGAATAAGCGCCCTCTGTGGCGCCCGTTGCCTTTACCTGCTCCAATGCGGAGGGGAAAAGCAGCGTGCCGTCAGTATCCTTTGCGTCGATCATCACAGCGGATGCACCGGCCTGCTTTGCAGCAGCAAGGAAGCTGTCAAGGGCGGATGCATTGCGAAGCGTCCTTTCCGGCAGCCAGAGCGCCGCAGCCGCTTTTTGCTGCGCTACAGGTGCCTCCGCCGACTGCGGCTCCTGCTGCGTATCCTTCCCCTGCCCGCCACTGCCTGTTTCCACCTGATGCGGATTGGTCACAGCGGGTTTATTGGATAGATTCAAAGCAAAATCTGTGATAAAAAAGGCAAGCACCGTTACCGCGGCAAAACCCAGCACCATCAGCGCGATCTTGCCAATTTTTTTGCCGCGCTCTGAGCGGCTGGCACTTTTGCGGAAGCGGCCTTTGCGCCCCCCCTCCGGAAAATCTTTCCGGAAGCCATAATAGCTGGAGCGCTGCCCGGAGCCATAGTCTTTTTTTACTTTATATTTTTTCCCCATTTAACAGCCATCCTTTCGCGAAATTCGCGCCATTCACTGGCAAAAACAAAGGACCTCTGACAAACCGTCCATTATACAAACAGGGATCTTCCGGAAAAACCAGTGAACGCAAGCGCCAGCAAAGAAACATAAAGAAAGAGCACCGGCGTCCCCTGAAAGGCCTTTGGGATCTTATCGTTATGATCCAGCACGTGAATCCCCGCATGGATCAGAAACACGGCCAGCGCAAAAGCCGCGCCTGCCCCAAGGCCCGCGCCAAGAGATTCGCCCACCGTATAGGCGGCGCTGCGGTTGATCACGGGGATCGCAAGCACTAGTGTATTGAATGCCGCCATGCCGATCTTCCGCAGGATGCTGTCGCTTGCGTGCAGCGCATAACGGAACACCAGCACCACGATGACATACAGCACAAACAGCACAACCATATATATGAGCAGCCGTACAAGCGTATGCGCAAGGCCCACCTGCGGCAGCAGTTCCAATGCGCGGCAGATAATCGAGGTTGCAGCGGAAAACACGGTGATAAACAGGGCAAACGACAGCACGTAACGCGGCTTAGAGGAAATCCTGACCGCCTCGCTTGCGCCGAATCCGCCGGTAAACACCAGGTTTTGCAGCAGCAGGGCGTAGAGCGCCGTTACCAAAAGCGTGACAAATCCGTTCATTGCTGCTCCTCCCCTTTCCCTGCTGCATCCTGGCTATCAGCCGCCTGCGCGTTGCGCTCCTGCTCCGCCCGCCGCCGGTTCAACGCTGCCAACACATCTGCAAAGCTCTCCATATCCTCATCTTGCCGCGGCTTGCTCGCCGGAACGGGCGGTGCGGCAGGGGCGACCGGCTTGTGCGCCTTCCGCTCAGCAGGCCTGCGCGCAGGGCGCTTCGACTCGGATACGGGCGCTTCTTTTTTCGCCTTCGCCACTTTCTCCGCTCTCTCTACGGGCCCGCGTTTCTTTGCAGGCGACCGCTTTGAGGCGGGCTCCTGTGCGGGCGGCGCGTCGCCCGGCTTTTGATGCTCCGTTTGTGCAGGCCTGCTTTTTTCCACCGTCTTTTTAGGCTTTTTCTCTCGCGGCGGAGCGGCAGGTTCCTGCTTAGGTGGAGCGTCTGCTTCGTGCTTTGGCTGTTTCTCCGGCCGTTTCTTCTTTGGTTTTGGCGTGGAGGATTCCTGCGCACCGCTGCGTTCCCGCTGGAACAGGCGTACCAGCGGCTCGATCACGGATACATCCTCATCATCCACATGGGCAACCGGCGTTGCCAATTCCTCTTCGCCCGGATGGCGCAGATGATAAATCCACTTTACGGCGGCAGCCATAAAACCCAGCAGCAAAAATCCACCAAAGGGCATCAATAGGCCCGTGATCCTGGGCAGAGCCGGGAAAGAGTGCCCTAACACAGAGCCGCTTCCCAACAGCTCGCGGAAGAAGCCAAGCAGCAGCAATACAATCGCATAGCCCAGGGAGGCGCCCAGCGCATCCATCAGGCTCACGCGAAGAGGTTGATGCGCGGCGCAGGTTTCACAGCGGAACACAATGATCGCATTCACCGCGAGCAGCGGCAGATAGCCGCTCAGCGTGCCGAGCATATCCGGCAAAAAACGCTCGCACGCAAACAGGCCGCCGGCGAGGAGGCCGAAGCTGAGCAAGGCATATATCCCAATACGCAGCCAGAAGGGCAGCTTTTTTAACACAAGCGCCGTCAAGAACTCCATAATAATCAGAAGGACGGCTGATACCCCTGCTACGATTGCCGCCGCCTTCAGCGTGGTGGCGAGCATAATCGCCGGAAACAGGCCCAAGCACAGCATTAAAACCGGGTTTCCCCGCAGAATGCCGCGCCGAAAGGCCTCTTTGGCCGAAAGGGCCTGCATATCCTGCTCACGCATGCATACCGCCCCCTTCCTTCCGTTCCACATCCGTAGCCGGAGCAGCCGCCTGCCGCTTCTCCTTCCGGCCCCGTATCAGCCCGTCGGCCATTGGCCAGACGGCATTCATCAGCAGCACCGCAAAGCAGGCGCCTTCTTCATAAGCACCGAAATACCGCAGCAGCATGCAAATCCCCCCTGCCGCCATGCCGTAAAGCAGCCGCTGCAGATGGGTTTTGGGAAGCGTGGCGGGGTTCGGCAAAAGGAACAGCGCGGTAAACACCAGCATACCCGCTGAAATTTCCATCGTCAGGGATAGCTTGCGCCCCGTCAAAATCCGCGGGAAGAGAACAGAACATACGGAGCACACCGCTACAAAGCCCGCAGAACTGAGCCAAAGGGAAGAGTGGAAAATAAAAAACGCGATCGCCGTGCCAAACATCACCAGCATACAGGTGGCGCCCATCGGGCCGGGCACCTTGCCGATCACGGCATTGAAATAGCTTAAAATATTGCCATCGATCGAATTATGCACTTTCAGCATGGAGGCAAACGAAGTGCCTTGCACAAAGCCTTCCGAGCCGGTCACCACCATGGGCAGCGAGCTGTCGATCGCGGGATAGGTAAAAACAAGCTCCGGCCAGCAGACGCATAAAAAAGCGATTCCAGCCGCGGCAGGAACAAACGGCGTTTTGTCTGCGCCCCCGAAGGGCAGCTTTGCCGCAACGATTGCAAACGCACTCCCTGCGGCGGGCAGCCACAGCGGGGCAGAAGCAGGCAGCAGCAGCGCAATCATAGCACCGGTGAGCGCCGCATATAATGGATCCAGCCCTGGTTTTCTGCGCATCAGCGCCGCGCCGATGGCATCGCAGAGCGCCGCGGTGGAAATGGAAACCGCCAAAAGGAGGAGAACCCTCCACCGGTAGTAATAAAACGCCATCACCGCCGGGGCAATCAGCATAAGGAGTGTTGAAATGGTGTAGGATCGAAACGCCTGTTCAGAAGGCGTCCTGATCTGTTCTCCCGAAGCGGACAAGCGCCTCACCGCCTTTCCTGTAAATTCATTGTAGGCCTTTTGCCAGAAATTATGCATTGCGCACGACCCCGCCTGGGGCATATGATAGAGAGAGGAATTTGAGCAAACTGATTTTGGTTGGGGAGGGATGTGCCTTTGAAGATCGAGGCGCCTGAAGAGAATAAAATCGTAGTCCGGCTGACAGCGGACGACATGACGAAGCTGCACATTACATATGAGGAGATGGACTACGCCAATATTGAAACACGCCGCGTCATCTGGACGTTGCTCGATGAAGCACGCAGGGAGCTTGGCCGCGATATTGACCCGTCCGGCCGGATGCTCATTGAAGCGCTGCCCGCCCGTGAGGGAGGCTGTGTGCTTCAGTTTACCGTGCTTGAGCAGGAGCATAAGCCGCTTCCACTGCGCCACTTAACGATGAAAAAATCGAGGACGCCGGTCGTCTATGAGTTTACGAGCGCGCAGCGGCTGCTCGACGCCGCCGAAAACGTCCGGCGGCTGAATGCCCTCCCGGAAGAAAGCGAATTATACCGGCAGGAGCATTGCTACCGCCTGATCGTTTCCTCCGCGGAGCCATCCGACCTATTGGAAATCGCGCTTTCCGAATTTGGCGCCCCCTGCGCACGGGGAGAACTCCCCGCCGCCTTTACCCGCGAGCATTGGCAGAGCATATGCAAAAGCAATGCGCTGGAGCAAATCAGCGGGGCCATCTAATCACTGCGCCGCCTGCTCCGCTTTGATGCGCAGGGAGGAGATCATCTCCGCCGCATCCGGCGCGCCGAACACGGCGCTGCCCGCCACGAAGATATTCGCCCCGGCCTTCGCCGCCGTGGCAATGGTTTTTTCACTGATGCCGCCGTCTACCTGGATAGCAAGCTTCAGCCCGCGCCTGTCCGCTTCGCGGCGGATCGCCGCAACCTTCGGCATCATATCCTCCATAAAGGACTGCCCGCCGAAGCCCGGCTCCACTGTCATCACAAGCACCATCCCCAGCCTGTCGAGATACGGGAACACCGCCTCGGCGGGCGTTTTGGGCTTGAGGCTCAGGGCGGGAACCGCGCCGCCCGCGCGGATGAGATCAATCGTTTCCTCCACCGGGGAATCCGATTCGATATGAAAGGTGATAATATCCGCGCCGGCTTCGAGGAAATCCGGCGCATACTTCAGCGGATCGCTGATCATCAGATGTACGTCAAACGGAATGGAAGCATGGGGGCGCAGCGCCTTTACAATGGGCGCGCCAAGCGTGAGGTTTGGGACGAAATGCCCATCCATCACATCGATATGCAGCCAGTCCGCACCGCATTTTTCCATGCGGGCAAACTCCTCACCCATGCGCGCAAAGTCGCAGGAGAGGATGGAGGGGGAAATTTTCATCATAAGAAGGTCCTCCTGAAAACAGCTAAAAATCAGCTGTTGATATGGAGTATATTTTAACAATTTTCGTGGGAAAGGTCAAGGAAATCGGGCGGCAGGCGGTAGATTGCAGAAGACCGAAGCGTGATCTTTCAGAGAACGAATTTTAAAAACTGCCCGATGTTCCTCCTGCCCTCTTCTGTAAATTGCCCGTTCGCACGCGTTCCAGCAGCCCTTGGATTTCCGCCGACCATTCGTGCGCGTCCTGATACTCCGTATCCAGCGCCGCCTTCAGCCACATCAATTCCTCAGATCGCAAATGGGGAATGGTATTTGGAAAATCGAGCCTGTAATCCGGGTTCTCCAACGCGGTCGATTGATACAGCAGCACCAACGCCGGGGAAAGGTAGGGAATCCCCCCTGCTGTTTGCACCGCACGGTTCGTTTCCATCCGGATGGCCGGATTCCTCGCATAGAGCATGCAGCCGCCCTCCATCTTGCTAAACAGGAACTCTACAAAATCGAGCCGACCCTGCTCCGCATCGTCCTGGCGAACGGCGAATAGATTCCTACCGCGCCAGCTAAATATGTAGTGCCCATTTTCAGGGGCTACACACCAGATGTTATTCTTGATTTTTCTCTGATCCGTAACGCTGCGGATCCGATGGAGATACCGCCCCCATATGGCTCAAAGACACGCCAGCCCAATTGCAGCATATCCCGCACGATCCGGTCCCGATCCTCCCATAGCACCGCTACATCGAGGTCCTTATGCGGGCGCGTTTTCCGCCCAAGGAATAAGTTGATCGCGTGCCCGCCGCAAACCGCGTACTCCACCCCTATTTTTTGCATCCTATCATGCAGGCTGTACAGCAGCTCTTCCACACCGGTTACCTCCCGATCCAAACAAAAAATATCCGGCAAGAAGCAGACATCTCGCCGGATATTTCTCATTTTAACGATTATTTTTGAATCTGATTCAGCCTCTGGTTCAAATATCGCACCATCTCCGGCGTAATACGATCCCCTGCCATTTCGATGACCTTCTCAATGGTGAAGTGCTTCGCCATGTTGAGCATACCCTTGCTGATCTTCATGCCCGGCATCATCTGATCGACCAACTCTGAAACCAGCTTCTCCCCTTCCGGGTTTTTCAGCAGCGCGCCGACCTTATCCTTGATGGAGAAATAGCCCTCCGGGAACTGGAGCGGCTCGCCCGCCTCATCGCCGGTGGCAAACCAGTTCTTTGCGTTCTGCCCAGCCTTCTCCGCCTCCTCCTGGAGCACATAGGACGCGTTTGGCTCCGCCACACGTACGAGCGGGATGCTCTCACAGCAAACCTCCTGCTGCCCGAGGAAACCGGCCGCCTGAATGATATTTTCGCCCATTGTCAGCGGCACACGATCAAAGGTGAAAACATACTTTCCTGCAACGCTATCAATTTTCTTTCCGTTTACCTTGAGCGACACCTGCTCACAATTGGAATACACCTTCACCTGCACCGTTTCCTCCGCCCGCTCTTTGAACCGGCGTGAACAGATGTGGACAAACGGCGCCTTCGTCCAATACGCCTTGTAGATATAGAAGGAATCCTTGCGCGTTTGCCGGTCAAACATGACGAGGCCCTTATTATTGCGCCCCTGCACGCCGCCCTCATCGCGCATATCGCTCGCGAAATCAAACATATTCCAAACATGCGTGCTCCACAGATAAGGCCGCTGCGCGAAGGTTTCCAGCATTTTTTCATGGTAATAGGCTTGGTATTCCTCGCTGTAATCCCGCACCTTGGGAGATGCGCTATGAAGCGTTGGAATGCCCTCGCAGCCATATTCCGAAATGCCGAGGCAAATCTCCGGGTTTTCCGCGTGGAAGGTATCCAGCCAGGGAGCATTGTCCTCCACCTTGCCGAGATACCAGCCGAAATAGTGGTTATAGGAAATCACATCGGTAATATGGTTGAGCGGGCTGTCGTTTTCGACCATCGAAAGATTCGCCATTGTGGTCAGGCGGGTTTTGTCGAGCTCGTGTGCCAAATCATTGAGGGCATGGAGGTTTTCGAAAAGCGCATCGCTCTCCCCGCCGATCGAAATCTCATTTGCGATTCCCCAGAAGCAGATGGAGGGATGGTTGTAATTCTGCACAACGAGCTCGCGCATCTGCTGGAGCGTATTCTCCCGCGCCCCAGGCGTATTCAGGAACATCGAGATAAATGGAATTTCCGCCCAGACAACCATGCCAGCCTCGTCACACAGATCGTAGAAATAGGCGTCATGCTGATAGTGCGCAAGGCGGATGGTATTCGCGCCCACCTCCCGGATGAGCTTCATATCCTCCTCATGCTCCTTTTCGCCAATCGCCCATCCCTTATCCAACCGATCCTGATGGCGGGAAACACCGTGCAGCGGATAGGGCCTCCCGTTGAGAGAAAAGCCCGTGTCCGGACGCACCTCAAAGGTGCGCACGCCGAAGCGCGCACAAACCGCGTCGAGCTCCGTGCCGCCCTCCAGCAGCTTCGCGCAGGCTTTGTAGAGATATGGATCCTCCACACCATCCCACAGATGCGGGTTTTCCAGGCGAATGGAGGCCGTACCCTGATGGATATCCGCTTGCGTACGGGCAATGCAGTCGTCCCCACTATCATAGATTTCGAAGAGCAGCGTCTGCCCGTCGCGCGCATTCGTCAGATACGCTTCCAATGCGATATCCGCTGCGCCGTCCTTGAGAAGCGGCGTCACGCGCAGGCCCGGTGCGCCATGGTAATCAAGGTCAAAGTGGCTTTCCGGCACAGAAATCAGGCACACCTTCCGATACAGCCCGCCGAAAAACGTAAAGTCCGCCATCTGCGGGTAGACCGTGTCGTTTGATCCATTATCGGTCATGACGGCCAGAAGGTTTTCCCCGTCCGCCTTCAGATATGGCGTAATATCCGCACGGAAGGTCGAAAAACCGCCTTCATGGCGCGCGGCCTTTTGCCCGTTGACATATATCTCGCAGATGCTGTTTGCACCCTGAAATTCAAGATAGATGCGCCCACCGTCCGCCGGCACAGGAATCGAAAGCGCGCGGCAATACCAGCAGGCGCCACGGTAATAATCGCTTCCGCCATCCTGTCCGTCAAGATTGTTCCAAGTGTGGGGCAGCGTAACCTCCTCCCAATCCTGCGGCAGCAGGGTGGGCGGTGCATCCTGCGCCGTTTTGGTAAACAGCCAGCCATTTGAAAGCGTTGTTGTCTGTCTCATGCGGATCATTCCTTTCCAGTTCCAAATTAAGATTATCGTTTGACGGTTTCACCGGTTCTATACGCAGGCGGCGAAAACAGATACAAAGAAAAAACAATTTCATTATACAAGAAGATCAGAAAATAGCAATATTTTCTATAAAATCTCTGATATATGATTGAATTCTATTCAGTCCTTTTCGGTTGCTCTTGGTGAATTGGCAAAGCAAAAACTGACCGCAAACAAAAAAGCAGGCATGTACCCATTCGTACACGCCTGCTCCCGTTTTGCCATGCGGTTATTTCTCTTTGCCGACCAGCCAATCGATAGATACGCCGAGCACATCGCTCAAGGCGACAAGCTCCGTGTCCGTAACATACCGCAGCTGACCCTCCAGCTTCGAAAGGCCGGATGCATTCAGATCAATGCCGCGAACCTGAAGCTGGGTCAACAGATCCTTTTGCTTCATGCCGATTGCCTTGCGGGACTGCTCCACTTTTGCTCCAACGATATTGCGATCGCCGAGCGGCTGTTTCCTGATTCTCATGGCCACACACCTCTCCATTAAAAATATAACATGGCACGCGCCTGGCAACATCAAACAATCTGTGCGGCCAATGCCTGCGCCATTTACCGCATGACAAACCGGATATTGGGGGGCCGGTAAGCCAACGGTTTTTGCCTGATCAAAAAAGAACCACACAGTGTCCTTTTCTTCACGCGTATTATAACCTAGCAATTAGAAAAAAACAAGTGCTTTCACAATTTAGAAAGAAAAAAATTCGTTGTAAAGCGACCGGCAGGCGGCAGCTTTCCCCTCGCCCAAGCTTGAACGCAAAAGCAAAAAGGCATTTACTCATCTGATCTTCAAGCCGTGGAAAACAAACACATCAAAAAATATCAGAAAAAAGAACCATGTGGTAAAAAAAATGTTATAATAAAATACAGCCGCAAGTTGTATACTCTCATGAGCGGTGCAGATCGCTTCGATCCGTGTCATCACAGCAGGCTTTGCTTTGTTACCCCGCTTCGCTCACCATAAAAAAGCATCACGGCAATTTGTTCCTTTTGTCTGATCATATCTCTAAATTATGAATCAGGAAAATACAATTTATTAAATTTTTCATAAAACAACATATTACACAACCAATTTTTGATAAAAAGTGAGGGAATCAACAATGGAATACACAGGCAAGCTGAACTTGACCATGCTGACGGATTTTTACGAGCTGACAATGGCCAATGGATATTTTCAAAATGGGTTTACGGAAACGATCGCGTATTTCGACCTGTTTTTCCGCAGGATCCCGGACGGGGGCGGCTTTGTCATCATGGCCGGCGTTGCGCAGATGGTGGAGTATTTAGAGAACCTCTCCTTTTCGGAGGACGATCTGGATGCGCTGCGCGGCCACGGATTCAGCGAGGCGTTTCTCGACTATCTGCGGCACTTTCAGTTTGCCTGCGATGTTTGGGCCGTCCCGGAGGGCACGCCTGTATTCCCCGGTGAACCGATCGTTACGGTGCGCGGCCCCGTCATCCAAGCACAGTTTGTGGAAACCATGCTGCTTTTATGCATCAACCATCAAAGCCTGATCGCCACAAAAGCCAACCGGATCGTTCGCGCCGCACAGGGCCGCGGTGTGATGGAATTCGGCTCCAGGCGGGCACAGGGCTTCGACGGCGCGGTATACGGCGCGCGGGCCGCCTTCATCGGCGGCTGTGTAGGAACGGCCTGCACCATCTGCGAGCGTGATTTCGGCATTCCAGCACTTGGCACAATGGCGCACAGCTGGATTCAGCTGTTTGACAGCGAGTTGGAGGCCTTCTGCGCCTATGCGCGTGAATACCCGGATAACTGCACCCTGCTTGTGGATACCTACGATACGCTCCACTCCGGCCTGCCCCATGCGATTGAGGCCTTCCGCCGCGAGCTGCTGCCGCGGGGCTGCCGCCCAAAGGGCGTCCGCATTGACAGCGGCGATATCACCTACCTCTCCAAACGGATGCGCAAAATGCTTGACGAGGCCGGGTTTCCGGATTGCTCCATCGTCGCCTCCAATTCTCTGGATGAATATATCATTCGGGACATGCTGATCCAAGGCGCCAAGGTGGATTCCTTCGGCGTGGGCGAGCGGCTCATCACGGCGGCGTCCGACCCGGTGTTTGGCGGCGTATATAAGCTCTCCGCCATCGAAACGGCGGATGGTGTTATCCCCAAAATCAAGCTCAGCGAAAATGTGAGCAAAATCACAACGCCTGGCGCTAAAACCGTATGGCGTCTGTTTGACCGTGACAGCGGCAAGGCGATTGCCGACGTTGTCACCTTGATGGACGAAGTGATTGATGAACGCGCGCCGTATGAGCTGTTTGATCCGGAATTCACCTGGAAGCGCAAAACAGTGCAAAACTTCCTCGCCCGCCCCCTGCTGCGCAAGATATTTGAACATGGAAAGTGCATCTGCCACACCCCCTCCGTTGAAAAAATCCGCGCCTACTGCGCGGAGCAGGTCGATACCCTTTGGGAAGAGGTGCTGCGCTTTGAAAACCCGCATCAATATTATGTGGATCTCTCCCAAAAGCTATGGGATTTGAAACACAGCCTGATTGAGGAGCACCGCTCAGGCAGAAAAAACGGATGCTGAAAAGGGAGGGCGACACGCTCTATTGGGTGCAGTGTTTCGCCGCCTGAGGGCCACAGACCTTGAAGCCAAACGGACGCATCGCAGAAGGAAACATCTGCAATGCGTCCATTTCATTTCCTATCCACTCATGTGTTTTCGCTTTTTCAAATACCGAAAAATTATGCAGGCAAGTGTAACGCTGAATTCCTGCCCCACGGGCACCTGATCTCGGATGTCTTCCCACTTGATCTCCGGCACAATTTCTTCCACACATTGACGATAGGAATCCACCATGGTCTTATCTCTGCTTTTCATTGCAACCATCCCCTCGTTGATTGGTTAACAACAGAATAACAAAAAATCTGGATAGATTCTTGACTTTGTTTGCTCAGATATTGTTTACTACGCGTTCTTCTGACGGGATGTAATACTGCGCCTGTGCATGCCAGAGCGCGTGATACTTGCCCTGTTCGTCCGCGAGCAGCTCATCGTGGCTGCCCATCTGGATGAGCCTGCCCTGGTCAAACACGGCGATTTGATCGCAGAACCGGCAGGAGGAGAGCCTGTGTGAAATATAGATGGCCGTCTTTTCCCCGACGAACTGGTTAAACCGCTCATAAATTTCATGCTCGGATACCGGATCGAGCGCGGCGGTCGGCTCATCAAGGACGATAAAAGGCGCATCCTTATAGAGCGCGCGGGCCAGCGCGATCTTCTGCGCCTCGCCGCCGGAAATCTCCACGCCGTCCTCCTCAAAATCCTTGTAAAGCGCAGTGTCCAATCCCTTGGGCATTTTTTTCACCCGCTCGGAAAGGCCTGCCTGATCGATGCATCTCCACACCTTATCTTCCTCATAATCGAGCGAAGTCGTAATATTCTGTCCCAGCGGGAAGGCAAACACGCAGAAATCCTGAAAGACGACGGAGAAAAGCGTCTGATATTCCTCATAGTCATATTTTTTGATATCGATCCCGTTTAAAGTGATCGTCCCCTCCTGTGGGTCGTAGAGCCTGCACAGAAGTTTGATGAACGTTGTCTTGCCGGAGCCGTTGAGCCCCACTACGGCCAGGCGTTCCCCTACGCGCAGGCGGAGGGAAAAATCCTTCAGCGCCCACTCCTCAGCGCCAGGGTAACGGAAGCTGACATTTTGAAACGCGATCGTATAGTCGTTGTCGTCGCGCTTTTCGACCGGCAATGTGCCCTGGTATTTGACGGGCGGGGTATCGATCAGATCGAAAAAATACTGGGTCTGGTGCAATTCCGCAATCCCCGTGACGCCGGCGATCAAATTCTCCACGCCATGGGCAACCTGCTGGATCGCGCCGACATATTTGAGCAGATCGCCTGCGCCGAACAGCCCCGCGAGCGCTTTGAGCGCCACAAAAAGATAGATCGCGCCCGTCATCACCGCTGTGATCAGCGCGTTTGTCGAACCGAACCGGCTCTCCGCCCGCGCGAACCCACTGTTTACTTTTATAAGCTGCAGCAGCGTTTTGTCATAGGCCTGTTCCATGATCAGCTCCTTCTCGTGGAAGAGGCGGATCTCCTTCCCCAGCCGGTAATTCGACATCAGGTCACGATAGTAAGAGAACAGCCGTGTGACTTGCAGGTTCAGATGGTGATATTGACTGTTTGTTCTTTGATAAAAATGCCCCACCACCAGCATGGCCGCAGCGCAGGCCGCCATCACGCCCAGCAGCGCGAGCGCCAGCCACGGCGATTCCCAGAAGGATGGGCCGGTGCGCACCAGCACAATTTTTAAAAAGGGAACCAGCATCACAATGGAGCAAACGGTGGAAAAAAGGCCCTGAAAGAAAAGATCCATCGAATAATAAAACACGTTGAACGCGCTGCCGCGGCTCCAGCTCACCTGCCAGTAATCCCGCGCCTTTTTTTGGAAATCGGGGTTCTCCAGGTTTTCATAATCCGTATCCAAAATTTTTTCACTGGCCGCCATCCTCTCCTGCACGAGTTCCATCCCTCTGTGCAAAACGTGATGGCGGTTTGCCAGCGCATTTTTGCCGAAATAGAGCAGGAAGTTGAGGCTCACCGCCGCCAGCACGAGCAGCACGAGCCGTTTGATATCCCGCGCGCCGATCAGCTCATCGAGGATCAGGGCGGCCATCCACAAATTCGCCAGCGGCTCAAGCGACATCAGCAGGCCGCTGAGGAGCATGGTGGGAAACGTCCATTTTTCAAAAGCAGTCATGATCGAAACCGTGCGTTTGAGCAAGGCGAACCGCTCCCGCCAGGAGAGCTCCTCAAACTTTTTTGGCTCATGCATCCTGCTCGCCCCCTTCCGGATTTGCTTTGTAATACTGGCTTTGCAGCTCATAGAGCCGGTAGTATTTCCCCTTTTGCGCCATGAGCGCATCGTGCGTGCCTTCCTCCACAATTTGCCCGCCCTCCAAATATAAAATCCGGTCGCAGAAGCGGGTGCTGGAAAGCCGGTGGGAGATATAGAAGGAGGTGCGCCCCTTTGTCAATTCGCTGTATTTGAGATACATCTCGTTCTCCGCAATTGGGTCGAGCGCGGCGGTCGGTTCATCGAGAATAATCACCGGTGCATCCTTATAGAGCGCGCGGGCCAGCAGCAACCGCTGCCGCTCCCCGCCGGAAAAATCCACAGCATCTTTATAAACCTGCTTATCCATCATCGTGCGCAGCCCCTTCGGGAGCCGCGCAATCCGCTCGCTGAGCCCGGCCTGCGCAATGCATTGCTCCACCCTGGCATAATCGATCTTCTCCTCCACGCAGAGCGCCACATTCTGCGCGACGCTCACAGGCAGGAAGTTGACATCCTGAAACACGGCGGTGAAAAGGCGGTAATAATCATCCCGGCTGAACGCCGTGCTTTCCCTGCCGTTCACCCGTATCGCTCCCTTCTCCGGCCGGTAAAGCCCGCACAGGAGCTTCATGCAGGTGGTCTTGCCCGCGCCGTTTAAGCCTACGAGCGCGATCTTCTCGCCGGGCCGTACCTGAAAGCTGAGGTCTTGCAGCGTGGGCCGTTCGCTGCCCGCGTAAGAGAACTGCACGTGATCGAATGCGATCTCACAGGGCATCGCATCGCCCCCAGGCAACGGCGCGCCCCCCTCCCGCCGCAGCTGGTCGGGCATTTCTAAAAAGGCGCGGTAATCATTGCACTCCAGGCTTGCAAGGTGCAGCTCGTTTACCTGCCTGGCCAGCCCAAGCGTCCAGGCGGAGAAGCCGGTGACCAGCCCAAAATAGAGCACAAAATCGGAGGGTGTGATTCGCCCCCGCAGCACCTGCGTGATCAATACGGCGTAGGCCACGCTGTCGCGCACAAGCGCGAAGAAGGCGATCAATCCGTCGGAGGTTGTCTCCTGGCGCAAACCTTTCCGCAGCAGTGAGGTATACGCATTCCCCAGCTGTTCAAACAGGCCGCGAAACCAGTGCGCGATGTGATACAGGCGGATATCCTTGCCGGCCGCAAAATTCTGAGCGGTGTGCGTCAGGTAATCCAGCTTATGCCGGATCAGCATTTGTCTCCTGTCAAATTGGTAAACACGGAAATTGTTCCAGCGCAAAACCAAAAAGCTTGCCGCCGACATCGCCAGCAGGAAGAGCACCAGCCAAATGCTGAGCGTTGACAAAATGGCCGTATAGGTGAAAATGCCGCTTACATTCACGCCCAGCGCAATCACCCTCGTCAAAACGGCGGAGCCGCCGGAGCCGTTGCCATATTGGGTAAACGCCGCACAGCGCTGCCGTTTGATTCGGCCCTCCAGGCTCTCAATATTCTCATAATCCGTATCCAGGGTTTTCAAAAAGCCCTCCGCCTCAAAATGAAACCGCGTCTGTTCGTTGACCAGCATCATCCGCCCGCCGATGAATTTATCCAGCCAGCAGCATACGCCGTAGATTAAAATGGCGACGCCCACCGTTGTGATCAGCTGCGCGGGCGTCACCCCGCCCGTCAGGCAATCCACGAGGATTTTCGACAGCACAACGAGAATCAGCGGCGAAATGACCGACGGCGGGATATGGAGCAGGGAGATGAGAATATCCTTTTTGCTCCATCCCCACATTTTCCGCAGCATATAAATCGTATTCTGCCAGGTTGTGTATTTCGGCTTTTCCAGTTCCGGTTTCAAAGTGTATTCCCCCTTTTCTGGCCTCATCATAGCATAGCCTGACTAAAAAGAAAAAAATCGTGCACGAACGGCGTCGCCCTGTGCACGAATGGTATATTTCCGATTTCCTGACTACCCGATGGGCAGCATCACTTCCGTTGCGAACACGTCGCCCTCATCCTGCCGGTTGCGGTAGCCGCCGTATTTTTCAATCAGCGCGTCCACGCGCCTGAGGCCGAAGCCATGGCTGCCGGCTTTGGTGGTCTGGTACGCCCCGTTCTGCTTTTTCAGCGCTCCGCCCACGGAATTGCTCACGGAAATGTAGAATTGCCCCTTGAACCTGCCAATATAAACGCGGATGAACCGCTCCTGTTGTGCCGCCTGCTTCATGCAGGCCTCCATCGCGTTATCAAGCAGATTTCCGAGGATGACGCACAGATCCGTCTGCGCAACCGGAAGCTCCGGTGAAACCGTCGCCTTCGCGTTGACGGAGATGCCCTTTGACTGCGCCATGGAGAGCTTGCTGTTTAAAATCGCGTCCACCATCACGTTGCCCGTTTTTACCACGGTATCGACGCTCGTCAGATCCTGGTCGAGGGAAGTGAGATATTCCCCAAGCCGGTCCGCCTGCCCCATCGAAAGATAAGCCTTCATGGTCTGGATATGGTTGTGATAATCATGCCGCCAGCCGCGCATTTGGCGGTACATATTCTCCACCTCGTGATAGTGCCGCTCTATCAGCTCATTCTGATAGGCTGCGACGCGCTTCTCCGCGCTGCGGTTGATCAGCCGCCGCACAATAAGCGCCAGCCCCGCCGCCAGCAGGAGCAACAGTATCACCGCGCCCGCGATCAAAAGCCCGTTTTTCATGATTCTTCCCCTTTAAAAAACCGGATAAACGCATCATTCACCGCCGCATACAGCCGCCGACTGACCGGAAGCCTTTCCCCGCTGTCGAGCGTCAGCTCCGATTTGTCAATCCGGCGGATCTGCCGAAGGTTGACCAGATACGAGCGGTGGCAGCGGATGAACGGTTCCCCTGCAAGCTCCTTCTCCAATTCGCCGATGCTCGCCTGCGCCTCCAGCCCGCCCTCACCTGTATGAATGCATACTGTGTGCGCAAAGGCCTCCGCATAAAAAATATCGTCTGCGCAAAAGCGCGTCTGCACGCCCGCAACAGGCAAAAGCAGCTGCTTCGGCACACGGCGCAGCTGTGCCGCCGCTTTATCGAGGCAGGCAAAGAGCTTTGCCTCATCCACCGGCTTGATGAGATAATGCAGGGCGGCTACATCATACCCATCGGCTGCGAATTCCGCCGTGCCTGTGATGAAAATAATCGCGCATTTTTCATCTGTCTCACGAATTCTCCGCGCCAAGGTCACGCCATCCAGCCCCTGCATCTGGATATCGAGCAGGAGCACGTCAAAGCGCGGATTTTCCGCCCACTCGAACCACAGCGCCTGCGCGCTGGGAAAGCACTGTGCGTTTACCGGCTCCCCTCTGCTCTCCCCCCACTGGTTTACGAGTGCATCCAAGTATTCCAGCATGGCGGGTTCGTCATCACAGATTGCAATTTGCAAAGCCGTAACCCTTCCTTTCTTTTCCCACAAAGGCCCGAAGCGTTCCCAGGGATTGCCCAATTCTTTCCGTTGACCCATTATAACATCCTCTGGAAGAGGGCACAACAGACGTATTCTACAGAAAAGCCGTTTTAAAAGAGAAAAAATTGAAAATACCCGTTTTTTCTCCTTCAAAAAGGTGGTAAAATGAAGCGTGAAAAATAATGGCCGCGGGTCGAAAAAACGTGGCAACAGGAGTTGATGAACAGTGGCAGAATTTATTCTCTCCGCCTTTTCGGACGAGGCGGGCATCGATCTGGACGAGCAGATCAGTGCGTGCCATGCAAACGGCATCACGCACATGGAGCTTCGCGGCCTGCCCCAGGGCAATATCTCCACGCTGACAACGGACGACGCGTGGGTGCTCAAGGCAAAGCTCGATTCCGAGGGCATGCGGGTTTCCGCAATCGGTTCTCCCTATGGCAAAATTAATATCGCGGATGATTTCGAGCCGCATTTTGCAGCCTTCCAGAACACGGTCGAGGTCGCAAAAATCCTCGGCTGCCACCTGATCCGCATGTTCAGCTTTTACTTTGACGAAGGCCAAAGCTATGAGGCTTATCGGGATGAGATGTTCTCCCGCGTCGGCAGAATGGCAGACTACGCGCTTGAACACAGCGTGTTGTGCTGCCATGAAAACGAAAAGGGCATCTACGGCGATACCGCCGAGCGTTGCCTCGACCTTTACCAACATTTTGAGGGTCGGCTCGCGGGCGTATTCGACCCGGCGAACTTCATCCAATGCGGCGTGCGTCCACTGGAAGCCTATGAAATGCTTGAGCCCTATCTCCTTTATATGCACGTCAAGGACGCTAAAATGGCGGACGGCAGCGTAACCCCGGCGGGCGCAGGAGACGGACATGTCGGTGAAATCCTGCGCCGTTTTCAAAAGATGGAGGGCAAACGTTTTCTCTCCCTTGAACCGCATTTGAAGGTTTTTGAAGGCCTTTCCGCGCTGGAAAAGGGCAATGAAACGGCACAGAAGATGGAGCAATATACTTACCCCACCAACCGCGCGGCGTTTGACGCGGCGGCGCAGGCCATGCACAGGCTGCTTGACGGCCTGAACGCCTGAATGGGGAATACGGAAAGGATGAATGTTTATGCAGCAGGTACGCTTCGGCATCGTCGGCGTTGGCAATATGGGCTCGGCCCACCTTGCGCATATTCTCAGCGGCAACGTGCCGGAACTCAAAGTGACCGCCGTGGCGGATATCAGCCCCGCCCGGTTAGAGGCCGCGAAAAAGGCAGCCGAACAGGCCGGCCAGCCGGTCGAAACCTTCTCCTCAGCATCCGCGCTTTTTAACAGCGGGCTGTGCGATGCGGTGATCATCGCGACCCCGCACTACGATCATCCCCCGCTTGTCATCGAGGCGCTCGCGCACAAGCTCCACGTTATCACGGAAAAACCCGCTGGCGTATACACAAAGCAGGTGCGCGAGATGAACGAGGCGGCGGCGAAAAGCGATAAGATTTTCGCTGTGATGTTCAACCAGCGCACAAATCATATTTACCGCAAGATGAAAGAGCTCGTAGGAAGCGGGAAATATGGCGAGATCCGCCGCACCAATTGGATCATCACCGATTGGTTCCGCTGCCAATCCTATTATAATTCCGGCGGCTGGCGCGCCACCTGGGCGGGCGAAGGCGGCGGCGTGCTATTAAACCAGTGCCCGCACAACCTCGACCTGTGGCAGTGGATCTGCGGTATGCCGTCAAAGGTGCGCGCCTTCTGCAAGGAGGGCCATTTCCACGAGATCGAGGTGGAGGACGATGTGACCGCCTATGTGGAGTATCCAAACGGCGCGACCGGCGTTTTCATCTCCACCACTGGCGAATTCCCCGGCACGAACCGGTTTGAGATTGTACTCGACCGGGCGACGATCCTCTGTGAGAACGGCAAACTCTCCGTTTTTGAGCTGAAGGATTCCCAGCAGCATTTTATCGACACCTGCCCGGAGGGCTTCGGCCGGATGGATGGGTGCTTTATCGACATTGAAACGGACGGCGAAAACCCGCAGCACGACGGCGTCCTACGAGCCTTCGCGGCGGCTATCCTGCGCGGCGAGCCGCTCATTGCGCGCGGCGAGGAGGGAATCAACGGTTTAACGCTCTCCAATGCGATGTTCCTCTCCTCCTGGCTGAATGAAACGGTTACGCTCCCGCTCGACGAGGACTTATTCTATGCGGAGCTGAAAAAGCGGATTGATTCCTCCAAAGCCAAAAAGGAAAGCAAAGACGCCGTCGTATTCAATGTGGAAGGGACGTTCGGCTCCTAAAAAGAAGCCTTACAGGAAAGGATGGTCATTGTTTATGCTGCGAGCTGCCATCATCGGCTGTGGCGGGATTGCGCAGGTGCACGCCCAAGCGCTCAGTGAACGCCCGGATACCCATCTGGTTGCCGCTGCCGATTGCCGTTTAGAACGGGCGGAGGCGCTCTGCGCCCGCTTTGGAGGAGCCCCTTACCAGAGCTTTCGCGAGCTGCTCCAGCGGGAACAGCCGGACGTGATCCATCTCTGCACGCCGCATTCCCTGCACGTGCCCATGGCAGAAGAGGCGCTGGGCAGCAGCATCCACGTCCTCTCGGAAAAGCCAGCCGCAATCTCTCCCGATCAGCTCCAAAGGCTGCGCGATACGGCAAAGCGATCACCTGCGCAGTATGGCGTGTGCTTTCAAAACCGCTATAACCCCTGCGTGCAGGTGGCGAAGGAGCGCATCGCCTCCGGCGCTTCCGGCAAAATCCTAGCCGTGCGCGCTTTCGTCACTTGGAGCCGGGAGGCGCCCTACTATACGGAGAGTGGCTGGCGAGGCACGCTCCAAAAAGAGGGCGGCGGCGTGCTGACCAATCAGGCCATCCACACGCTCGACCTGGTGCATTACCTCGGCGGCGAAATCGTCGCGGTCAGCGGTCAGATTTTCAACGAGCATCTGCGGGGCGTGATCGAAGTGGAGGATACCGCCTGCGCCCTGCTGCAATATGAAAGCGGCGCCGCCGGCATATTTTACGCAACAACCGCCTATAATCAAAACGCGCCCGTGCAGCTGGAGTTTGTCTGCGAACAGGAAACGCTCCGCCTCGAGGGGCCGAATCTCTACCGTCTCGACGGAAACAACTTTACACTGCTATGCGGCGAAGAGGAGCACACGCCCGGCAAAGCCTACTGGGGCTTGAGCCACGCGCGGCTGATCGATGCATTTTACCGCTCCCTCCTGCCGGGCGGTGAATCCTTTCCCATCGGCGCAGAAGAGGGTGGCCGAGCAAGCGAACTGCTCTTCTCCCTGTATGCTCAGAATGGGATTGACTATGAATCGCTCCCTCTGGATGAAACGATTTAAAAAAATTTAAATAGGAACAAGGTGATTACATGCAAATGACAATGCGCTGGTTCGGCGCGGAGAAGGATACCGTCACCCTCGAGCAGATCCGGCAGGTGCCGGGCGTACAGGGCGTGGTGCCCGCCCTGCACGACCTGCCCGCGGGCGAGGCGTGGCCGCTCGACCGCATTCTGAAGATGAAGGCGGAGATCGAGGCCGCGGGGCTCACGATGGAATGCATTGAAAGCGTAAACGTCCATGAGGATATCAAATTGGGCGCGCCCTCCGCTGAGCGATATATTGAGAATTATAAAACCTCTATCCGCAACCTTGCAAAGGCCGGGGTGAAGGTGATCTGCTACAACTTTATGCCCATCTTTGATTGGACGCGCACTGATCTCGCTATGCGGATGGGGGATGGCGCCACCTGCCTCTCCTACGACGGGGCGCAGATCGAAGGCAAAAGCCCGGAGGACATGTTCCGCGAGATCGACGAGCACTCCAACGGCTACGCCATGCCCGGCTGGGAAACGGAGCGGATGGGCGAGATCAAGGATTTATTCCAAAAATACAAGGGCGTAACGGATGAGGATCTCTGGCGCAACCTCCAGCACTTTTTGGAGGAGATCATCCCCGTCTGTGAGGAATGCGACGTAAAAATGGCCATCCATCCGGACGATCCGCCATGGGGCATCTTCGGCCTGCCGCGCATCATCACGGATATCAACGCGCTGCACCGCTTTTTAAAGCTGGTGGACAGCCCGTATAATGGCCTCACTTTCTGCACAGGCTCGCTCGGCGCGAGTAAAGGCAATGACCTGCCCGCTATGGTCCGCGAGGTGGGTGATCGCATCTATTTTGCTCATCTGCGCAATGTAAAGGTGGAAGGTAACCGCTTTCATGAAACCTCCCACCTCTCCTCAGATGGCTCGCTCGATATGTATGAAATCGTCAAGGCGCTTCAGGACGTGGGCTTTGACGGCTATATCCGCCCCGACCATGGACGCATGCTGTGGAACGAAGTCGCCCGGCCGGGCTATGGGCTCTATGACCGCGCATTGGGCGCGGCGTATCTCAACGGCCTGTGGGAGGCCGTTTCCAAAAGCAGATAGGACACCACCAAACCAATCAGGAAGGATGAATCTCATGATCAGACACGAGAATTTAAAAGGCCGCGTGGCGGTTGTCACCGGCGGCGGCGGAGTGCTGTGCAGTTCCTTTGCGAAGGATCTCGCGGCCTCCGGTGTGAAGGTGGCAGTGCTCGATATCCGCAAGGAGGCGGCGCAGGCCGTTGCGGATGAGATCAAATCATCCGGCGGCGAGGCAATCGGCGTTGCGTGCGACGTGCTCAGCGCGGAGAGCCTGGAACAGGCGCGGCAGGCGGTAACGAAAAGCTTCGGCACCTGCGATATCCTCTTAAACGGCGCGGGTGGTAACTCCCCGCTCGGCACAACGACGAAGGAGACGCTGGAGCCGGCGGATTTACAGCAGAAGGCGGAAGGCGTAAAGACCTTCTTCGACCTCGATGCAAAGGGCATTGAATTCGTTTTTAACCTCAATTTCCTCGGCACGCTGCTCACAACGCAAGCCTTTGCCAAGGATATGGTCGGCAAGGAACACGCCTGCATCCTAAACGTATCCTCCATGAACGCCTACCGCCCCCTCACCAAAATCCCGGCCTACTCGGCGGCAAAGGCGGCGGTCTCGAATTTCACGCAGTTCATGGCCGTACACTTTGCGGACGTAGGCATCCGCGTCAACGCAATCGCGCCCGGATTTTTCTCCACCAATCAGAATAAAACGCTGCTCTATCACAAAGATGGCTCCCTCACCCCCCGCAGCGAAAAAATTCTTTCCCACACGCCACTGCGCCGTTTCGGCGTGCCGGCGGATTTGACAGGCACGCTGCTCTACCTCTGCGATGAGGAATATGCGGGCTTTATCACCGGCATCATCGTCCCCGTTGACGGGGGTTTCTCGGCTTATTCCGGCGTATAAACACAAACATTTTTTCGGCAAAGGATGGTTGACAATGGATCTGAATCTTCGTGCCAAGCAGGACTGCCTGTTTGACGAAATTTCACTTGGCGAAGTGATGCTCCGCCTCGACCCTGGCGACGGGCGCATCAAAACCGCACGCTCCTTCCGCGCATGGGAGGGCGGCGGCGAATACAATGTGGCGCGCGGCCTGCGGCGCTGCTTCGGCCTGCACACGGCGGTGGTCACCGCCCTTGCGGATAATGAAGTGGGCCGCCTGATTGAGGATTTCATTTTGCAGGGCGGCGTGGATACGTCCCTGATCGAATGGAAAGCTTACGACGGCATCGGCCGCAGCGTGCGAAACGGCCTGAATTTCACGGAGCGCGGCTTTGGCATCCGCGGTGCGGTCGGCGTTTCCGACCGCGGGCATACCGCCGCCTCGCAGTTAAAGCCCGGCGACATTGACTGGGACTTCATCTTTGGCCGCCTCGGCGCGCGCTGGCTGCACACGGGCGGCATCTTCGCCGCCCTCTCCGAAACCACCGCACAGGTAGTGTTGGAGGCCGTGAAGGCCGCGAAAAAATGGGGCACTGTTGTCTCCTATGATCTCAACTACCGCCCCTCCCTCTGGAAGGATATCGGTGGGCAGGAGAAGGCGCAGGAGGTTAATTGCGAGCTTGCGAAATATGTCGACGTGATGATCGGCAACGAGGAGGATTTCACTGCCTGCCTCGGCTTTGAGGTGCCCGGCAACGACGCAAGCCTCAAAAGCCTGAGCATCGAGGGCTACGGAAAAATGATCGAAGAGGCGGTGAAGGTCTACCCAAATTTCAAGGTGGTCGCCACCACACTGCGCGCAGTGAAAACCGCCACCGTGAACGACTGGAGCGCCATTTGCTGGGCGGATATGCAGCTTTACCGCGGCCTTGACCTTCCCGCGCTGGAAATTTACGACCGCGTCGGCGGCGGCGACAGCTTTGCATCAGGCCTCATCTATGGACTGATGACCACGGGCGATGCGCAGCAGGCGGTCAATTTCGGCGTTGCGCACGGCGCGCTCGCCATGACCACACCGGGTGATACCTCCATGGCGAGCCTCAAAGAGGTGGAAAACGTGATGAAGGGCGCTGGCGCAAGGGTGCAGAGATAACGCTTTGCAGCCGCCACTTCTCCAGCTATGATTATAGAAAGGTTGATTGCAATGGATAAAGAAACCGTGTTGACCCGCATCCAGAAGGCAGGCATCGTCGCCGTCGTCCGGGCGGAAACGAGCGAGCAGGCCATCCGCATTGCGGACGCATGCATGGAGGGCGGCGTTGCGGCGATCGAACTGACCTTCACCGTCCCGCAGGCCGACCGGGTGATCGCCGACCTCGCCAAACGCTATGCGGACGGCGGCATCATTCTGGGCGCGGGCACTGTGATGGATGCCGCCACGGCGCGCATCGCCATCCTCAACGGCGCGCAATACGTTGTGTCCCCCTACTTTGATCCGGAAACCGTGAAGCTCTGCAACCACTACCGCGTGCCCATCATGCCCGGCGTGATGACCGTGCGCGAGGCGGTCATGGCCATGAAAGCGGGCGCAGATATTCTCAAGGTGTTCCCCGGGGACGTGTTCGGCCCGAAGATCATCAAGGCAATCCGCGGCCCGATCCCCTATGCGAAGATGATGCCCACAGGCGGCGTGGATGTGGATAATGTGGCAGATTGGATCAAGGCGGGGGCGGTCGCCGTCGGCGCGGGCAGTTCCCTGACCGCCGGCGCAAAGACGGGTGACTACCAAAGAATCACGGAAACCGGCCGCCACTTTGTGGAAAATATCCGCCGGGCGCGCGCTGAGATGAGCTGAATTTTTGTTGAATACCGCTCATTCGTGGGCACACTGCCGAGGCTTACAAATCCCTGTCCAGGTTTAAGAGAAAAGCCCGCAAATCTCCGTACAGCGAGATTCGCGGGTTTTTTATTAAACCGATTTCACAAAGCAGACGGGGCGGCCAGCTTTCTCTTTTGCCACCGCGGAGCGCAAGCCGAATGTCTTTTCTGCTATGTAACTATAGGAAGCCTTTCCATACCCAATGAATATTTCATGCAACCAAGCCTTTTCAGCGAAAAACATGCTATATTTTTTGAGCTAATTTTTATAGGGCTTTTAAAGATTATCTTCCCTATATATACTATATTAGGGAGGCGTGGAAATGGCAATTGTTTACACAAAACTCTTTAGCCTTTTAAAAAAAGAGGGTGTCAGCCTTTACCGACTGAAACAGCTGACCGGGTTGGCAGACGCAACGCTCAAAAGTATGCGGAACAATTCCTCCGTCACGGCCGACACACTCTCGAAAATCTGCCAGGCACTGCACTGCCAACCGGGAGATATCATGGAGTATGTGGAAGATCCCAGCGATCCTCTGCCGGACGGACCCCAGCCTTAACAATGGGGGCAAGTGAGCAAGTGAGAAAAACAAATTTTTTAAAAGGGCTGCTGCAAAATATTGGACTTGGACTATACCCTAAAAAACGGACAGTGAAAAAAGAGGCCTCCTGCTGTAGAATAGAACTACGACAGGAGGTTAGATTTACGCCAAAGAAACATACGAAAGTAGAAATATTGAGTGAAGAGGTATTCCGGCGGAAAGCGGAGGGAGAAATGAACCGGGAAATAGCACAAAGCACTTAAGCGAATAAAAAAATTGATCACCCGCCAGAACAATAAAGCAAAGAAGATAGCAAATGGTTACATCCAGCGTCCAAAGGGACGTCCCCAAAAGAATCCGGCAGACGAAGGAACCCGGCGCAACCATGAGATGGTAGAATTGCGTATGCAGGTGGAGCTGCTGCGCAATTTTCTGTCCGAAGTTGGGAGAAGGTGAAACTGAAGTATCGCGTCATCGAACGATTTCGTGGCAAATACAGCGTAGAAGCCATGTGCCGTGCCTTTGAGGTATCCCGCAGCGGTTATTACGCTTGATGGAACCGGCAAGGCAAGACGCCAAAAGATCAGTGGCTGATCGATCTTATCATGACCTGTCAGCAGAGCTGCAAACAGACCTATGGCTGCCGCCGCGTGCAGCGCTGGATTCAGCGCCAGACCGAAAAGGATGCTATGCAAAAAGAGATGGCCACTGATGGAATTACCCTCCACAGCGACCAAGGGTCTCAATACACCTCGCAAGCATACTTTGACCTGAGTCAAAAATATCACTTTCAGCCTTCTATGTCCAGACTCGGCCGCCCTTACGACAGCGCTTCTATGGAAAATTTCTTCGGAGCCCTTAAGACCAAATGTCTTTATCGCGTGAAGTTTTTCTGCCGTTCCGAGGTCGAGCAGGTCATTGCCTAATATGTTTATTTTTTACATTTTAAGCGTATCAATTTGAAAGACGGCCTTACCCCTTTGAAATCAGGAGCAAAGCCGTGTCATTCAGAGCGATTCTGCGTCGGGGCCCTTTTTTCTTTGTCTTTTGCCGGGGGAACAGTCCACCAATTTTATTCTACAACAGGAGGCACCTTTTTTCACTGTCCGTTTTTTATGGTATAGTCCACTTTTTTATCTTTTTCTAATCTATCGATTGGATGCTGATGGCTTTCGCCACACGGCTTGTCTCCAACGGTGAAAACAGAAATGCCCTAAATTTCCCTAATAAGGAAATTTAGGGCATTTTAAAAACTTTTCTGATTTTTGGGCTCAGCTTTGTTCAATGAAAAAATTGCTCATAGTCGAAATTTTCTGCCAACTCCTTCATCCGCTGCAGCTCGGCACGATAATTTTCTTTTGTCATCTGGTGCCTGCCTTCCCTCATGCTGCGGACGATATATCGATTTACATCAGAGGAATAATGCGAATAGTCCTTATAGTTGTTTAAATCGGTTACGATCTCTTCTACATTCTGGTAATAAAACAGTCTTACGTTGGGGTAGGCAAAAAGCTGCTCTGCCGTATCTTCCAGCATGTAAAGCAGCGCCTCTGTTTCCCCCTTGCGATGCTCCATATCCCAAAACAGAATGCTGTAGGGCGGCACAAACAGATAAAAGGTGGTATCCGGGTTCTGCTGGATAAAGGGCAGGATATTCTGCTCCAAATTTGCACGGCTCGTTTGCAAAAGCGCTGTCTTTTCTATTGGCGCTTTTACTGTTTTCAGCCTTGATTTTACATAGGCCTGCTTCCCGTACAGCACCTCTTTTTCAGAAAACGTATAGTTTTTCTCCCATACATACATATCATCAAAGCTGAAATTTTCCTGCCGCTGAAGGGTCTTGACCGTATCGCCAAATAAAATATCCTTATTCAGCAGATAATTGACATCGTTCAGGCCGATGCCGTCATACAGATACTCCGGAATGTCGAATTGGGTAAAATCCGGGGCGCTCGTCAGCATCGCCGTATCCAGCCCGAAAAAGACGTTGCGGATTCCGCCATGCTCGAAAACCTTCTCCATGATCGTCTTGGTATTGATGGAGCGTGCGCCGGAGTAGGAAAGCTTCATCGTTTTGCAGCCAAAAGCCTCGTCAAACCAGGAGGCACGGAAGTTTTCCGTCATGGAGGAGCCGATGATCACGCTGTCATAATCAAAATGCTCTGCAAGCCCCGCATTGCAATACCGCTCCTGAAAGGGCGTTGCCTGCAAGCCAAACCAGGGCGTATGGTAATGGTAATAGGGGTCGATTGCAAAGATAGCCGAGCCGCATATAATCAGCAATGCGACTGTCATCATCAGCGTATTGCGTACAAATTTTTTATACATTGCGCTTTCTCCTAAAAATTAATATAAAGGAAGGTGCTGACGCCGCCAAAGGACAGAATGGACCACACCAGGAGCACGGCGGTCACCAGCGACAGCGGCGCGCTCGGCTTAAAACGGTTCATGCGCTCATTGGTGTTTTTCATGCCGAGGATCGCAAACAGCGCAAAGGCAAAGAACGCCAGCATCAGCAGCAGCGGACGGGAGGTGTGGAAGAATTGAAAAACGAAATCAAATTCCGGCAGCACAAACACATCCATTGCCGCCTTCTGAATTGGCGCCAGATTCATGTGAAGAATTTGGCGCAGGAACAGGTTGGCTTCTGAAACGGACGCCGCGCGGAAATAGACCCATGTTATATTGATAAAAGCGAACGTTGCCAGCCAGCTCAGGGCCGGATGCAGCCGGTCAATCTGCTTTTTGAAAATCCGGTTGAGCACCATTGCAATGCCGTGCAGCGCGCCCCAGAGGATAAACGTCCAGTTTGCACCGTGCCAGATGCCGCTAACGAAAAAGATCAGGAAAATATTGAAATAGGTGCGCAACGTCCCCTTCCGGCTGCCGCCCAGCGGGAAGTAGATATAGGTGCGGAAGAACCGGGTCAGCGTGATATGCCAGCGCTTCCAAAAATCATAAACCGTGAGCGCCTTGTAGGGGGAATTGAAGTTCATCGGCAATTCGATATTCAGCATGCTGCAAATACCGCTTGCCACATCGCAATAACCGCTGAAATCAAAATAGATTTGAAGCGTATAGGCCAGCATCACCAACAGGGCGCTCACCGTGTCAAGCGCACCCACATCCGCATAGCCCCAATCCACCAATTTTCCGAAGGTATCCGCCAACAATACCTTTTTGGCCAGGCCAAAGGCGACTGCCATCAGCCCTTTGGAGAAATTTTCATAACAGAATGACTTCCTAGCCGCATCCTGAAACTGGGGGATCATCTCGCTGTGGAGCGCAATCGGCCCCTGCAAGATTTTGGGGAAAAAGGCGACAAACAGTGCATAATCCAAAAAGGGATACTTCGGCACATCCCTGCGGTAGCTGTCGATAAGAAACGCAAGCTGCTGGAAGGTGAAAAAACTGATCCCCAGCGGCAGCGCCAGATGCAGCAGGTTGAAATCTGTTTTCAAGGCGGTATTCAAATTCTCCAGGAAAAAATCAAAATACTTGAAGTAAAACAGCGCGCCAATATTGACCAGTAGGGCCGATAGAAAAACCAGCCTGCGCACCGCCTTCCCCGGCCCCTCTCGGAGCAGGAAGATCCCCGCCAGGTAATTCAGGCCGATGCTCAAAAGAATCACCGGCAGGTATTTCACATTGAAGTAGCTGTAAAACCACAGCGACATTCCAAGCAAAAACACCTTCGCCAGCTGATCCTTGTGAAAATGGTTGAACAAAAAATAGCCCGTCACTGCAATTGGAAGAAATAACAAAATAAAAATATAGGAATTAAATAGCACTTTGTCCCCTCCAAACGATTGATGCTTGGCCTATTATAACACGCTCGATTCGGTCAAACAATAGGCCCAATTTCATGGAAACCCACTTTCTTTTACGATTTTCCCGGATGAAAGCTGATTTCCAACAATTTTTTTGTTACTCAGTGCTAACACCGTAGATTTCCAACTATATTTCTGCTATAATTTATCGGTATGGATGCGCAGATTTGTTAAATTTTTAACACTTCTGGCGCAGAGGAATGCGGCAGTTGGGCGCAGCCAGGCCCCGCGGCGCGCCATTCGATCCGGCACAGGCCGCATTCGCAGGTACAGTCACATATCCGTAAGGAGGAATTCGTCAATGCTCAAAAAAGTCAGCAGTATCCCCTTTCATGGCACCGCTGAGCAGGAAGCACAGCTCAAGGCCGTGATTGAGGAAAACAAGCATGACAAAAGCATGCTCATGCATGTCATGCAGCAGGCGCAGCAGATTTACGGTTACCTGCCCTTTGAAGTGCAGGTCATGATCGCAGATGGCATGAACCTGCCACTTGAAAAGGTGTACGGCGTGTCCACCTTTTACGCCCAATTTGCGCTCTCCCCAAAGGGCACCTACCACATCTCCGTTTGCCTTGGTACGGCCTGTTATGTCAAGGGGGCACAGGAAGTGCTTGACAAGGTGTGCGAAATGCTGCAATGCGGCCCCGAGGAGTGCACGGAGGACGGCCGTTTTTCTGTGACCGCCTGCCGCTGCATCGGCGCCTGTGGCCTTGCCCCCGTCATGATGATTAACGATGACGTATATGGCAAGCTTACCGCCGATGAAATTCCCAGCATTTTGCAGAAATATATGGATTAAGCGATGCGTGAACTTTCACTCAACGTGCTGGATATCGCGCAGAATTCTATTTCCGCCGGCGCAACGCTCATCGAAATCGATATCCGGGAGGATACAGCCGGGCGGCTGCTGACCATCCGGATAGCGGACGACGGCTGCGGCATGACGCCGGAAAAGCTCAAAAGCGTGGCCGACCCATTCTACACCACCCGCACGACCCGGAAGGTCGGCATGGGCGTGCCGCTGTTTCGCATGGCGGCGGAAATGACGGGCGGAGGCTTCGAGATCACCTCCGAGCCCGGCAAGGGGACGACCGTCACGGCGCTGTTTCATACAGACCATGTGGATTTTATCCCTCTGGGGGATATCTGCTCCACCGTTACCATGCTCATCTGTATGAATCCAGGCCTCGATTTCCGCTATTGCCGGCAAAAGGATGAGAAAGAATTCACGATGGATACGCGCGAGCTGCGCCAAATGCTGGACGGCGTGCCGCTCGACACGCCCGAGGTGCGCGAATGGATCCAGGGCTATCTTATGGAACAGACCCAAATGATATGTGGAGGTGTTACTCAATGAAAACACTCGAAGAATTGATGGCAATAAAGGAAAAGACAAAGGAAAAGATGACGGTCCGCGAGGATCAGAGCGACGTTACCCGCGTTGTGGTCGGTATGGCCACCTGCGGTATCGCAGCAGGCGCCCGCCCGGTGCTCAACGCCTTTATGGACGAGGTGGAAAAGCGCCGCCTGCAAAACGTTACAGTGGCGCAGACCGGCTGCATCGGCATGTGCCAGTATGAGCCGATCGTCGAAATTTTGGAGCCCGGCAAAGAAAAGGTTACTTACGTAAAAATGACGGCGGAAAAAGCCGCCCGTGTCGTGACGGATCATCTCGTCAACGGCAATGTCGTCACAGAATATACCGTTGGCGCTATCGCCAAATAAGTAAGGAGGAAAAGCAATGTATCGTTCCCATGTACTGGTTTGCGGCGGTACCGGCTGTACCTCCGCAAACTCCCCCGCAATCATTGAGGCGCTGGAAGCGCAGATTGCGGAGAAGGGCCTCACAGACGAGATCAAGGTCGTCCAGACCGGCTGCCATGGCCTGTGCGCACTCGGCCCGATCATGATCGTCTACCCCGAGGGCTGCTTTTATAGCGAGGTAAAGGTTGAGGACGTACCCGAAATTGTCGAGGAGCACCTGCTCAAGGGCCGCATCGTCAAGCGCCTGCTGTATGATGATACCGTCCATCAGGATGTCGTCAAGAGCATTGAATCGACGGATTTCTACAAAAAGCAGAAGCGCGTTGCACTGCGCAACTGCGGCGTGATCGACCCGGAAAACATCGACGAATACATCGCCTACGACGGCTACCAGGCGCTTGCAAAGTGCCTGACGGAATACACGCCGGAGCAGGTCATTCAGGTGATCAAGGATTCCGGGCTGCGCGGCCGCGGCGGCGGCGGTTTCCCGACCGGCCGCAAGTGGGAGCTGGCCGCCATGAACAAGGCGGATCAGAAATATGTCGTCTGCAACGCGGACGAGGGCGACCCCGGCGCATTTATGGATCGCTCCGTGCTGGAAGGCGATCCGCACTGCATCGTGGAAGCCATGGCAATCTGCGGCTATGCCGTCGGCGCGACGGAAGGCTATATCTATGTGCGCGCGGAGTACCCGATCGCGGTCAACCGATTGGAAATCGCCATCCAACAGGCCAAGGAATACGGCCTGCTGGGCAAAAACATCTTCGATTCCGGCTTCGATTTTGACCTTCACATCCGCCTTGGCGCAGGCGCGTTCGTCTGCGGCGAGGAGACCGCGCTGATGACCTCCATTGAGGGCAACCGCGGCGAGCCCCGCCCGCGTCCGCCTTATCCGGCGGTAAAGGGCCTGTTCGGCAAGCCCACAACGGAGAATAACGTGGAAACCTTTGCCAACGTCCCGCAGATCATTTTGAAGGGCGCGGATTGGTTCGCCTCCATGGGCACGGAGCGCTCCAAGGGCACCAAGGTCTTTGCCCTGGGCGGCAAGATCAAAAACACCGGCCTTGTGGAAATCCCGATGGGCACAACGCTGCGTGATATCGTTGAAGAAATCGGCGGCGGCATCCCCAATGGCAAGAAGTTTAAGGCTGCGCAGACCGGCGGCCCTTCCGGCGGCTGCATCCCCGCTTCCCTGATGGATACGGAGATCGACTATGACAACCTCACCGCCATCGGCTGCATGATGGGCTCCGGCGGGCTGATCGTCATGGATGAAGATAACTGCATGGTCGACATCGCGAAATTCTTCCTGGAATTTACGGTCGATGAATCTTGCGGCAAGTGCTCCCCCTGCCGGATCGGCACCAAGCGCATGATGGAGATCCTTGAGAAGATCACCTCCGGCAAGGGTACGCTTGAGGATATCGACAAGCTCGAAGAGCTCGCCTACTATATTAAACAGAATTCCCTGTGCGGCCTGGGCCAGACGGCTCCGAACCCCGTGCTTGCCACACTGAAATTCTTCCGCGATGAATACATCGCGCACGTGGTGGATAAAAAGTGCCCCGCCGGCGTCTGCAAGGCATTGCTCAACTACTACATAGACGCTGACAAGTGCATCGGCTGCGGCCTGTGTGCGCGCACCTGCCCGGTGGGCGCGATCTCCGGCGAAATTCGCAAGCCGCACACCATCGACACCAGCAAGTGCATCAAGTGCGGCGCCTGCGTTGAAAAGTGCAAAAAGATGCAGGCAATCAAGAAGAAATAACGAAAGGAGTGTGCCTGTCAATGGAAATGGTCAATATCAAAATCAACGGCATGCCCTTGAGTGTGCCCAACGGCATTTCTATCCTCGAAGCGGCGCGCTACGCTGGAATTGAGATCCCGACGCTGTGCTACCTCAAGGATATTAATGAAATCGGCGCGTGCCGTATCTGCATGGTGGAGGTCAAGGGCGCGAGGAGCCTTGTCACCGCCTGTGTCTATCCGGTCAATGAGGGCATGGAGGTCTTTACCAACACGGAGAAGGTGCGTTCTTCCCGTAAGATCACGCTGGAACTCATCCTCTCCACGCATGACCGCAAGTGCCTCTCCTGCGTGCGCAGCGGCAACTGCGAGCTGCAGCAGCTCTGCAAGGAGTTCGGCGTGGATGACGAAACGCGCTACGAGGGCGCGAACCCGCACTATGAGTTTGACGACTCCGCCGCGCATATGATCCGTGATAACAATAAGTGCATCCTCTGCCGCCGCTGCGTTGCGGCCTGCGATATGCAGAAAATCTCCGTGATCGGCGCGAATGCCCGCGGCTTCGATACGCACATCAGCTCCGCATTCGACAAAGATCTGGCGGACGTCTCCTGCATCTCCTGCGGCCAGTGCATCGTCAACTGCCCGACCGGCGCGCTGGTGGAAAAGGACGACAGCGACAAGGTGCTCGCCGCCATCAACGATCCGGATAAATATGTGATCGTCCAGACGGCCCCCTCCATCCGCGCCACCCTTGGCGAGTGCTTCGGCATGAGCATCGGCACAAACGTACAGGGCAAGATGGTCGCGGCGCTCCGGCGCCTCGGCTTCGATAAGGTATTCGATACTGATTTTGCCGCGGACCTGACGATCATGGAGGAAGCGCACGAGTTCATCGAGCGCGTGCAAAACGGCGGCGTGCTGCCGATGATCACCTCCTGCTCCCCTGGCTGGGTCAAATATTGCGAGCATTACTACCCGGATCAGATTCCACATCTCTCCACCTGCAAATCGCCGCAGCAGATGTTCGGCGCGACGATCAAAACCTGGTACGCCAAGAAGATGGGCCTTGATCCGGAGAAGATCGTCGTGGTTGGCATCATGCCCTGCACGGCGAAAAAATTCGAGACCAAGCGCGACGACCAGTCCGCCTCCGGCTACCCGGATGTGGATATCGCGCTCACCACCCGCGAGCTTGCGCGTATGATCGAGAGCGCGGGCATCTACTTCAAGCATCTGCCGGACGAGGAGTTTGACAATCCGCTCGGCGAAGGCACCGGCGCGGCCGTGATCTTCGGCGCAACGGGCGGCGTGATGGAAGCGGCTCTTCGCACGGCCGTTGAAACGCTCACCAGCAAGCCCCTTGACAATGTCGATTTTACCGATGTGCGCGGCATGGACGGCGTCAAGGAAGCGGAGTACGAAGTGGCTGGCATCAAGCTCAAGGTCGCTGTTGCCAGCGGCACCGCCAATGCCCACACGCTCATGGAGCAGGTAAAGGACGGCACGTCCCCCTATCACTTCATCGAGATCATGGGCTGCCCCGGCGGCTGCATCAACGGCGGCGGCCAGCCGATCCAGCACGCTGTGGTGCGCAACTTCGTCGACCTGAAGAACCGCCGTGCGGCTGCGCTGTACGACGCGGACCGCAAGCTTCCCGTGCGCAAATCGCATGAGAGCGACGCGATCAAAACGGTCTATACCGAGTTCTTCGGCGAGCCAGGCAGCCACCTTGCGCATGAGGTGCTGCATACCTCCTACCAAGCGAGGCCGAAATATCGATAAGCGCAAACGCCATATCACTGCCGCCCTTCTTCCCGAAGGGCGGCAGTTTTTTAACTCCCGTATCATGAGTTCCTACGTTAAAAAGGCGCGTTACTATGGACGAAGGCAGGTGGACTCGGGCGTAGAAAATCAATTTGTCGATTGAACAGAACGTCATCCGTTTTTTCTGAAAAAATACCGATAAAAATCCGTAATTCCTTTGATTTCGATTTTGTAAAAAATATGATATTGTATGCTTAATGAAAAAATCGAGCAGAAGGGGCAATCCTTTATGAAAAAGAGAAACGCCGTGCTGCTGGCAGCCGGAATTCCAACTGTGCTTTTAATCGCTAACATTTTATTCGTTTTATTCGCCCTAAAATATGTCAATGGCTTTAACGAAGCGCAATTGGATATTAAACGCGACAATTTCACCGCTTATAACGCGACTTCGCCCTCCGGCCAGACTGTATTTCTGGGCGATTCCATCACAGAATACTATCCTGTGGCGGAGGCCTTTGGCTCCTACACCAAAAACACCGGGAGCCTTGTTTACAACCGCGGCATCAGCGCGGAAACAAGCGGCCACATGAAGGACCGGCTTGCGGACACGGCGCTGAATATCCGTCCCCGAAACGTCGTGATGCTCATCGGCACCAACGATATCGGTCAGGGCGTTCCGGAGGAGGAACTGCTGCAAAACATCACCGATTCCGTCCAGATAATCCGAAAGCAGTCGCCTGAGACAAACCTTATTCTGCAGGCGATCTATCCGGTCAATGAGAATATGGAAACGCTCTATGCACGCGTTATGGTCGGAAAGCGGACTAATGCCGGCATTAAATCGGTTAATGAAAAGCTCAAAAAAGTTGCGGCGGATAACGGCGCTGTTTTCCTGGATCTGACCGAAGCGCTCTCCGATAAAGCCGGCAATCTGAAACGGAACTTCACCTATGACGGCCTGCACCCCACGGCGGAGTGCTATGCCGTTATCACGGAGAAAATTCTGCCCCTGCTCAAGTGACTACAGCTTTAAGATTGCCAGCACGATCAACAGCGCCCCGCTGAGCCAAGAGAGGTCAAAGGGCAGTTTCTGCGCCGCGCGGTTGCCAATTTTTCCGCCCAAGCGGACCGCCAGCATCCCGACGGCTAGGGAAAACAGCATCACCATCAAAAAATTCACCTGCATCAGCGCCGCGCCAAAGCCGACCGCCAGCCCATCGAGCGAGAGCGCAACCGCAAGGGAGGCCGCCTCCGCGGGGGAAAGCTCACGCGAGCCATCCCGATCCGCCTTTTCCGGGTCGGCATACACATCCAAAATAAACTTCAGGCTGAATAGAGAAAAGGAGACTTGCCGGTGCATCCGTTTGTGCTTACGGATGAGCGTCTTGATCGTGCTGTCACAAAGTTTTACAAGCCCCAGCAAAAAAAGGATTGCAAAGCACAGCCCTTTGGTCAAGCTCTGCGGCAGGAAAGGCCGCAGCAGTGATCCCGCCAGAAGGGAAACTGCCAGCATCGCCGTGCAAATCACGCTGATGATCGCTGCGGAGGAATAGGGAATCCGAATTCGCTGTGCCCCATAGGCAAAGCTCGCAACAAACGCATCCAACGAAAGAGCCACCACGAGCAGCAGCGCCTCCAGCGCCGCATAAAACAGGTCGTTCAATGGCGCCACCCCCTGTTAACTGCGGAGTAAAAATCAAAAAACGCTTTCCCCGCTCCTCCATCCTATGCAAAAGGAGAAGGTGCGGTGAAAGCGTTTTTTCACAACCAAATCATTATTCTTTACAGGCGGTAAAAAACAGCCGTGGGAAGCGGAAGATCACCTCTCCATTTTGCCGCACCGGGTAGGCCTGCCTAATGCCGTCCAGCACCTCCTGCTCAAATGTCCGCTGCTCCTCTTCCGCCAGGCAGGCGAGATAAGGCCGCAGCCCCGTGCCGCGGTACCATTCCAAGATCGCCTGATAAGAGGGAAGCCGGTGATAATAAACCGTTTCCCACATGCTGAAATCAGAGGAGATCCCGCTGAGCAGGTCAAAATACTGCTCCGGCGCAAGCTGATAGAAAACACGCCGCTCCGGGAAACGCGCCCGCCATTCCGCTTTGGCTGCTATGCTCTCGATGATTCGATGAACCGGCTCCTTAAAATTGTTTGGCAGCTGCACCGCCAACATCCCGCCGGGCCTCAAAAGCTCCATCAGCCGGGGCAGAAGTGCTTCATGCTCCGGCACCCATTGCAAGCAGGCGTTGGAAAACACGAGATCGTAATCCGCACCGAGCGGAGTGAAATCCTGCGTCACATCAAAAACGCGGAACGAAAGATCTGGGTTTTCAGCCCTTGCGGCCTGAATCATCTCCGTCGATTGATCGATCCCCAACACCTCGGCTTCCGGAAACCGTTGCTTGATCATCCGCGTGCTGTTGCCCGGGCCGCAGCCGATATCCAGCGCTTTATAGCATCCCTCTTCCAACGCAACCTTGGCCACAAGGTCGCGGGCAGGATACGTGCGTTCCGCCTCAAATTTTAAATATTGTTTCGCATCCCATTTGAGCAATGGAATCACTCCTTCTACCGGTTCTATCCTTCATTCCGTTTTGGCTAGGTCACCTGATTAAATACCTTTAAAGAAAATGTGCTGCCCTGCCCCGGGCTGCTCTGAACGCTGATCTCACCGCCCTGCGCCCGTAGAATGGTGCGCGCCATGGCAAGGCCGATCCCGACGCTGTCCGGCGAGGCGTTTTTGCCCCTGTAAAACCGCTCGAACAGATGCGGCTGATCCTCTTTTGCAATGCCCTCGCCCGTATCTTTCACCGTAAAGAGCGCATAAAGCGGGTTTTGCCGGGCGGACACGGTAACAACGCCGCCCTTCGGCGTATGCTCTACACAGTTTTTCACCACGTTGAGCAGTGCCTCTGCAGTCCAGTTCAAATCACACTTCACACGCATCCCTTCCGGCGCGTCGATGCGCAGCGTCTGCTCCCGCAGCTCCGCCGCAATGGAGAGCGGCGTGCATGCCTTTTCCAGCACCGCGTGCGCTTCATGCAGTTCTGGATGGAACATAATCGCCCCCGCATCCAGCCGCGCGAGCTTCAGCAGGGAGGATACCAGCCACTCCAACCGATCAAGCTGCGCATGCAGCCCTCTCGAAAACTCCTCCCGGCGATCCGGGGGCAGATCGGGTGCCTGCAAAAGATCCGCCATCATCATCATGGAGGTCAGCGGCGTTTTCAACTGGTGCGAAATGTCGGACATGGAATCCGCCAGATGGGCTTTTTCCCTCAGCAGCCGCTGATTCTGCTCATTGAGGATGCGCGTTACCTTATGAATATCATTTTGGAGAATGCTCAGCTCGCCCTCGTCGTTATCCCGCACATCGAGCGAATAATCCCCCGCGCAGATGCGCTCCAGACATGCGCTCAGGTGGCGCAGGCGGCGGTGTTGCCGCAAGGCAAACACGCCCGCGCAAAGCGATAAAACGCCTCCTAACAGCATGGAGAGGCACCCGGCCCGCCAATCAATCAGGAAGCCCAGGAGGCTCCCCACCGCTGTAGCCGTGAGCATGGCGGCCAAAAGGCGGCGCAGCTCACGGTTGCGCAACATCTGCATGTGAATCTTCCCCTCTCTCGCCGATCAATCCATGCACAATTCCCACACCATGCTGGCACAGGGCGCAAGGCGAATTGTTTCTGCAAGCACGGGCGGAGTGTCCACATTGCTCAGCAAAAGCTGTGCGCCGCCCGTGCAGAGCTCCGCAGGGATTTTGAAACGCACCGGCTTCGGCGACAGGCTGCATACAACCAAAAGCTGCCGGCCTTCGAGCCGCCGGGCAAAAGCAAACACCGCTTTCTCCTGCTCGCCGATGGGCACAAATGCGCCATCCCGCACGACGTCGGCATATCTTTTGCGCAGTGCCAATGCCTTTTGATAAAAACGGAATACGGAATTGGAATCTTGCAGCTGTGCGGCGGCATTGATCTCCCGGTAATTTTCATTGATTTTCATCCATGGCGTGCCGCTTGTAAAGCCTGCGTTTGCCGCGTCGCTCCACTGCATGGGGGTGCGGGCGTTGTCTCGTGCATATCGCTGCAAATATGTTTCCGTGAAATGCGCGACAATTTTGCCAAAGGGCTTTCGGCGGGCTGCCTCCAATTGATTGACGGACTGAATATCGCGGTAATCCGCGCTCGTAAACGGGCAGTTGGTCATGCCAAGCTCCTGCCCCTGATAGATAAAAGGCGTGCCCTTTTGAAACAGCAAAGAAACCGCGAGGCTCTTCGCGGCCGCCGCGCGATGCGCCCCCGCCGGTGCAAACCGCGGCAGGCTCCTTGCCTGATCGTGGTTCTCATAGTATAACGCGCCCCAGGAATGCTCCGGCAACTCCTGCCAACGAAACAGGATGCGCTTCCAGCGGCGCAGATCGGTGGTTTTCTGGTTGTAGGCGCAAACGGCCCGCGCACCCACATGCTCAAAGTGAAAAAGCATATCCAAAAGGCCCGCGCCCTCGCGCGTAATCTCGCAGGCACGGCCAAAATCAATGCCCGCCGCCTCGCCGACAATCATCGTGTCAAATTGGTTGAAGGAGCGTTCGGAAAGCTCCTGCATATATTGTTTCCAGTGCGGGCCGACCACAACGTCATCCTGCGATGCGTGATATAAATCTTCAGGCTTTGAAATATAGGTGATCACGTCGCATCGGAAGCCGTCCACTCCTTTTTCCAGCCAATCGTTACAGATGGCCGCCACTTCCTCGCGCACTTTTGGATTGTCCCAGTTCAAATCTGGCTGCTTCCTGCTGAATAGATGCAGGTAGAACTGCCCGGTTGCTTCCTCATATTCCCACGCTGAGCCGCCAAAGCAGGCGCGCCAATTGTTGGGCGGATTTTTTTTGCCCGGCCCGGTGCCGTCGCGCCAGATATAATAGTCCCTGTATGGGTTGGTTCGATCCTTCCGGCTCTCCTGAAACCACGGGTGCTCATCCGATGTGTGATTGACGACCAAATCCATCAGCACCTTGATCCCACGGCTGTGAAAAGCCTCCAGCATCTTCTCCCAATCCGCCAGGGTGCCAAATTCATCCATGATATCACGATAATCGCTGATATCGTAGCCGTTGTCGTCGTTCGGCGATTTGTAGCAGGGCGACAGCCACACGGCGTCTATTCCGAGTCCCTTCAGATAATCGGCCTTTTGCAAAATGCCATTTAAATCACCAACTCCGTCGCCGTTGGAATCCAGAAAGCTGCGCGGATAAATCTGATAAACAACCGCGTCTTTATACCATCTCGTTTTCATAGCGTCTCTTGCTCCTAAATCAATTGATGTTTTTGGGCAACAGTGGTTTTCAGCGCCGTCGATGCCAAACCCGCCCCGTTTCAAAGGCGTTCAAAATGAACAGGCTACCTTTCCTCTGCATTTTTCGGGTTGCCTACGGCCCGGTAGCCCAGCCCGCGCACCGTTTGAATCAACCGCGGATTCTGCGGATCGTCCTCCAGTTTTTCCCGCAGCCGCTTGATGTAAACGGTCAGCGTGTTATCATTGACGAAATCGCCCGCCGCATCCCAAATGCTTTCCAGCAGTTGCCCGCGAGTGAGCGTTTGCCCTTCATTGGAGGCAAGCGTCAATAGCAACCGGTATTCCAGCGCTGTGAGCAAAATCTCCTGCCCGCCCCGCATCACGCGTGCCTGAGCCGGATAAATCCGTACATCGCCCAACCGAATCGCTTCCGTATCCGTGCTGCCCCGGCGGCGCAGCACGTTTTTGATGCGCGCCATCAGCTCTCGGACGCGGAAAGGTTTCGTCACATAATCATCCGCTCCCATCTCAAGGCCCATCACCACGTTTACCTCATCATCACACGCGGTGAGGAAGATTACAGGGGTTTCCCCCCTGGCCCGCAATGCCCGGCAAACGTCATAACCGCTGCCATCCGGCAGCATCAGGTCGAGGATGGCGAGATCAAACAGCTCCCGCTCCGCCGCCAATTTGCCGCCTATGGCATCCGGCACATGGCGCACGGCATAGCCCTCCTGCTCCAGCGCATAGATGAGCCCCACAGCGATTGTACGGTCATCCTCCACCAACAAAATACGCATCGTCATCCGCCCCCATCTGTTCCATCTGAATAAAGTATAGCATATTTTCCGACCGGCTGCATGACAATCCAGTCATATCAGCAAAACGCCCGCGGGTTTGATCCCGCGGGCGTTGGCCTTTCTGCTCTGTTGTCTGACATCTGAACGCTGTTAATACGCCTTGCCCCAGTAGAGCATATGCTTTGCGGGCTTCCCGCAGCAAACGCAGGTATCGGCAATCTGCTCCTGCGCAAAGGGGATGCAGCGGGAGGTTACGCCCGCCTCCTCTTTCAACGCTTCCTCACAGGCGAGGTCGCCGCACCACATGGCCTTGATAAAGCCTGGCTTATGCTCCGCAAGGTCTTTGAGCTCCTCCAGCGTTTTGGCGCTGTAGGTCATCTCCTCACGTCGGGCGAGCGCTTTTTCATAGAGCCCGGCGCGCACGATCTCGAGCTGCTCTGCAATGGCCGCTTCGAGGTGATCGAGAGAGACGAAGGTTTTTTCGCGGTTATCACGCCGCACCAGCACGCACTGGTTGTTGGCAATATCCTTCGGGCCGATCTCCAGCCGCAGCGGCACGCCCTTCATCTCGTATTCCGCAAACTTCCAGCCAGCGGAATTATCACTGTCATCCACCTTGACACGGAAGGATTGCGCGAGGCGGTCACGCAGCTCCATCGCCTTGTCGAGCACGCCCTCCTTATGCATCGCAATCGGCAGGATCACCACCTGCACGGGCGCGACGGCGGGTGGCAGAACGAGGCCGTTGTTATCGCCATGCGTCATGATAATGGCGCCAATGATGCGGCTGGACATCCCCCAGGAGGTCTGGTGCGGATATTGGAGCGTGTTGTCGCGCCCGGTGAACTGGATATCAAACGCACGGGCAAAGCCGTCGCCAAAATAATGGCTTGTGCCGCTCTGGAGGGCCTTGCCATCGTGCATAAGGGCTTCAATGGTATAAGTTGCCTCCGCGCCGGCAAACTTCTCCTTATCCGTTTTGCGGCCTTTTATGACGGGGATCGCCAGGTCGTGCTCGCAGAAATCCGCGTAGACGTTGAGCATACGCTCCGTCTCCTCCACCGCCTCCTGTGCGGTCTCATGCATCGTGTGGCCTTCCTGCCAGAAAAATTCCATCGTGCGCAAAAACGGCCGCGTCGTCTTTTCCCAGCGCACAACGGAACACCACTGGTTATAGAGCTTGGGCAGATCGCGGTAGGAGTGGATGACCTGCGCATAGTGGTCGCAGAAGAGCGTTTCGCTCGTGGGCCGCACGCAGAGCCGCTCCTGAAGCTGTTCCGCGCCGCCGTGGGTCACCCACGCCACCTCAGGTGCAAAGCCCTCCACATGATCCTTTTCCTTTTGGAGCAGGCTTTCCGGGATAAACATCGGCATCATCACATTCTCATGCCCCAGCGCCTTAAAGCGCCGATCGAGGTTATCGCGGATATTCTCCCACAGCGCCGTGCCGTAAGGTCGCACTACCATGCAGCCGCGCACGCAGGAATAGGAGGCAAGCTCCGCTTTCTTCACAACGTCCGTATACCACTTGGCGAAATCTTCCTCCATGGAGGTAATTTCCTCCACCATTTTCTTCTGCTCTGCCATCTTCCAAAAAACCGCCTTTCCAGGGATTTCGATATAAAATTACTCGTAGAATTCATTATAGTAATCCCCGGCGGATTTTTCAAGTTTTTTCGGCGGGAAGGGCGGCGTTTTCGGTGCAGATAGGGAAGGAAGCGCGGCAAAACGGCGCCACGCTTCTTGAGCGGCCTACATATACAAATTTTCTCCTGTGCCCGGCCTAGATTGGAACCCACTGCCCCGGCGGCCCAAGGAAAAGGCGGCGTGTTCCTTTCAACACGCCGCCCCTTAACCTCCACTTTTCAGCCATTCAAGTACCAGCAAGCACATTTTGCTGCTTGACCTGCTCATAGCGAGCCTGTAGTTCATCCAGACGCCCGTAGTTTTCCGCCTGCTTCACCAGCGTCATCGCGTTCGTATATGGTTTCATGCAGCGTGAATAGATTGATTGCTCCCTGAGAGCTGCGCTTATCTCCCGCTTTTTCTTTAAGAGATCCAAGAAAGAGGTGGTCGGCCTATTTTCAGCTTCTTCGAGCCGTTTCGAATCCGGCTCGGACAGGCCGTTCGGGTAGTATTTGTGACTCAGCTTCTGTGCGATACGAACAGCCCGTGCGAGCTCTTTCAAGTCGTTGCGCATCATACGCTCTTCCGGAGACTTTTTGCCCAGTTCTTTCACCTGTGCGGATATCTTCTCCGGCTCCAGCCGCAGCGCTCCATCAAGCCCTAAAGCGACAAGCTGTTTCGCCTGCACAACCTGATTTTGATACCTTTGCGTTTCAAACTTTCGCATCTCTTCCATGACGAAAGGCGCATTGGCAATTTCACGATTACGCTCCCGAACCTCCCGGCAGAGCTGCCGCGCCTGCTTGATAGCTGCCCTGCGCTGCTCCAGATGCGGCGTTAGCCTCGCCTGCCGGAGGGCCTGTTTACGCTGCTGCTTCTCCGCCTTTGCCCCATGCGGCATCGCCTTTGCCGCAGCGATACGCTCCTTGCGTTCCGGCTTTTCCTCCGGCGCAATTCTCGGCAGTTTCTTCGCCGCCCTGATTTTCTCTTTGGGGATAGGAGACTGCTGCTCTTGTTCAAGCTGTGCGGAGGTGTTAATCATCTCCATAACTCCAACAAGCTCTTCATCATCAAGCACATCGTTTCCGTAATCGTCAAACATCGCACGGATACGAAGCACCTTGACCATGCCGCGATGTTTTTCCTCCGTCAGATCGTAAAACAGATAAGGAATTACATTGAGAATAGCGCCCACTACCGATGCGACGATCAGCACACGGAAAATGTTATTGCGAATCGTGGCATCCTTTAAAACCGTATAATCCGTATTCAGCCCGCACATTCTGTACAGCGCCGGCACCACATAGCCTGTGCCAAAGCCAATCACCGTGCCAATGATGCCGACTACGTTAAACATCCCATCGATCCGCTCGCCGGTTTTCCACTGCTGATAGTCCTTCATATCCGCCTGGATACCGGGGTTATAAATATTGCCGAATACATTAATGAAATTGTTGACAAAGCAAATCGCAATGACCAGCCATATATTTGTAAAGGTAGGGTACAGAACAAGGAGAAGGAATATGTTAGCGATGTTGCACCAGATCAATAAATTACGCTTGCCAAACCGGCGAACCGCCAGCGGCGCGACCAGCATTGCCCATAGGGCGGCGTTTCCAATCACGGTATTCACAACGCCGAGCCAGCCCTGTTTTTCTGGCATCGCGTAGATAAACGTCCAGGATAAAATGGTCAGATAAGCGCTCTCCAGAAAGCCGATCCAAGTGGCGACATTTGTGATCCAGAAGTATTTATTCTGTGCAACGCTGCGGACTGCATCCATAAACCGGATAGACCGATCCTGGGTTTTGGAATAAATAATCCGTTCCTTGGTTTTCAAAATCACACGTGAGAGAATTAGGCCCAAGATCGTAAAGACCGGATAGATAATTCGATAGGTTCGTATATTATCCAGCCCGCCCGTAAACGTTGCAAGCATTGGAATAAACAGATTGGCGATGCTTGGCGCGAATGAAAACACAATCTGGCCGATGGAGATGATATCTGTCCGTTCTTCCGAATCCGGAGATAACACCTGGAGAAGCATGCTATATGCTTCCAGGAAAAAAGGGCTAAAGCAGTTTATCAACATAAAGCAGAGCTGAACCGCTATAACCTTCGTCATATAATCCATATGCTCATAGGGCAACCACACAAATAAAATCGAGGCCGCCACTGTTGGATAGCCCATCCATTTCAGCCAAGGATGAAATTTTCCATCCTTGGATTTGGTGTTATCAAACAGATAAGAACGCACCATGGTGACAAAAAAGCCAAAAATGCAGGCAATAATATTCATCGCTTGCAGATGCATCGGATCTATCTGAAGGGAAGCACCGACGATCAGATTCCCCGCCGATAGGCCAATGGCTGAAGCCAACGCCGTTGCAAAATAGACGCCCATCCCGCCAACACCGTAGCAGGCAATTTCTTTAAACGGCACGTTCCGCCCCGGAGCAGGTTCACTCCAATACTTTTTTGCATTTTGTAAAAATTCTCCGATTTTTCCCTTCAATTCTTCAAATCCTCTCTTTGTTTTATAACTGATTATTACCATACACTACCGAGATATATCTGTCAATAAAAACGCTTATTCCCCATTATATCTACCTGTAGGCATCAGATGGGTCATTACAGCTAAAAAACACGGAAGAGCGGGCCGGGCCGCACTCTGCCGTGTGAGTTAATTAGAAGATCCTTATATACCTTAACAGAAAATTAATCCAAACTTCACCAACAACTGTTTTCCGTGCCGGAGCGCTGCGTCAAGCGCCTGGTTTCTCACCTTCTGAAAGCCTACCGCATAGGTGACGACCTCGCCGCGAAATCCCCTTTTAAAACCGTATACGCCGGAGTGCCCATCCGACCCGTCGCCCCGGTAGGCAGGCAGGCCGCCGAAATCATAAAGGCTGCACCCGCTTTCCACCGCCCAGCGGATCATCTCATACTGCATGAGGTGATTCGGCATCACCTCCCGATGCTGCTCGGAGGAGCCCCCGAACACATAGCTCACCTTCCCCGCATAACGGACGGCGAGCGCGCCGGACAGCGCCTGCCCCTGATAATAGCAAAGATACAGCCGGCAATCCTCCCCAAAGGCCTCCATATACCGGCGCAGGTATTCTTTGCTGCGCACCTGAAAACCATCGCGCCGCGCCGTTTCACACCAGATGGGGTAAAAATCCTCCAGCGCCTCCGGCCCACACACTCTGCACTCCACGCCCTTGCGCATGGCAAGGCGGATATTATAGCGCCATTTGGGGTGGAAGGAGGCAACCAGCTCCTCCATGCTCTTCCCCTCCAGATGGAGCACATAAAAAATGCCCGACTGCATCGTGGAAGGCGCTTCCTGCACAAAACCAAAATAGTTGAGTAACCGAAGAGCCGCCTCATTCTCCAGCCGAATCTGTGGGTCCAACACGATCTTGTAGGCGTGCCGTTTACATGCGAGTTGGTCCAATTCTTCCAGCAGCGAAGCAACGCTCTCCCCATCGCTCCAATCCAGCACCGGGCCGCGCGGAAGATATAAAAATGACCGGTTGACGCATGGAACACGCTTTACGAGCACGATCGCCGCTGCCGAAATGTTCCCGGCTCCGTTTCGAATGTAAAGCACCTCCGATTCCTCCTGCTTCACCTCCGGCCAGCAAAGGGACTGGGTGAACCAGCCATTGGGATGGCTGCGCAGAAATCGGTCCAATTCCTCATACTCCGCTTGATTGGCTTTGTTTAAAACCGGCATTTGCCTCACCCCTTTTCCCTATCATAGAGGGAAAGGGGACAAGGAGTCCTCCAAAAGCTGCAAAAAAACAGAAAAGGTTCTAGGCCCTTCACCACAGGAAGGGAGTTTAGCGCCCGGTCAGGAAATGCTGACGCCCTCCACACGGCCGGACGCGGGATTATACATAAAAACAAGCGTAGATTTTGTTTCTTTCCATTGCTGCACGTAATACAGCAGATCCTCCCCAACAACGACCGTACTGGCCGGTTCCCGCGTGATATTGCTGGATTCCGCCATGATCTGGCCGTTTGTAATCGCCCTTAGCATCGCAGTGAAGTCCGCATGGAAAACCTGAAAAAAAGTGGCCAGAGGGTTCGTTTCCCCTTTCAGTTTCTCATTGACCCCGTTGTCACTTCCCTCACCGGAGAGCGCAAATTTATTTCTACTTTTCATATCCTGATAAAATTCGTCGCAAAGGAGGGAAAACGCATGGCGCTCCGAAAAGGAGAAGGGGCGGCGCTGGGCTTTGTCTTCTTTTGGGGAGCATTTAAAATAAAGCAAGTTTTGTGTTTCCCCGTCGGCCGTTATGGCAGCGAACGGGTTCTCTATATTGCACACCAGGTCCACCGAATAAGGTACGCCCGCTATCTCATAGGCAAAGTCGTGCAAATAAAACAGTTTTTTCTGGCTATCGATCTGGATGCTGTCCGCAAGCTTTGTGGCGAGCGTATTGATCTCCTCCTCCGCAATATCCATGGGGTGATACCCAGCCTGGTAGCCGGCCAGACTGATTATAATTCTCGCGGCAGATGCCAGCCCTAAATAGGGCTTGTACACTTTGCTGAACATTTTATACTGCAGGGAATACGGATAATAGGATTCTCGAAAATTTTGCGTTCTCCGGGCAAACGCATCCGGATTCGTCGTCCTTTTTGTTTCCGTATATTTCCAAAAAGAAACACATTGCGCAACATCGTAGCGCTCCAAAAGTGGAAAGGTAATTTCACCGCCGCCTTTCGCAAACGTAAAGGGGATCAGCTTTTGCTCCCCATCCGCCTCGCGCCGGATCACGCTGGATTCGCCCACAGAACCGGCGGAAAAGTGTGCAAACAGCGACATCCCCGACACGCCCGCGAGAATCACCGCGATTGTCGCAATCAGGGTCAGCGCCGTATAGGTTTTGAATCGTTTCTTTTTGCTCATAACCATTCCCTTCTCACTTCTGGCAGCGGAATTGCGCGGCGTTCGTCCTGGCCTTTTTGAAAAGGCCGGGCCAAAATTTCGAGCAGAATTTCCGCTCCAAAAGCACAAATCGCAATTTACAGGATTGCTCTTTCACATTTTCTCATGCAGCACAATTGTGATAATCGTTCCCTTGCCCGGCTCGCTGGCGACCTGAATATTTGCCTCATGCGCCCGGGCGATTTCCTGGCAAAGCGCGAGGCCCAGCCCGGCCCCGCCGGACTTCCGGCTTCTGGATTGATCCACCATGTAAAACGGTTCAAAAATATTGCGAATTTCCTCCTGCGACATGCCGATGCCCTGATCCTCTACCGAAATGGCCACGCGCCCCTCCCGGCTTTCACATCGAAAAAACACGCTGCCGCCCGGGCACGACGCCTTGGCCGCGTTCTCCAGCACGTTATAGAGGAGAGATTCAAACAATTCCCTGTCAATCCGTACGGTATGATGCGCCGGTGAACAGACGAGCCGGAGGCCGCTGTTTGCAAAAACCGGCTCCAATGCTTTAACGGCCCCCTGCATCACGTCATACAGGTCCATCTGCCGGTAATCGAGCACGGAACTGCCCACGGTGATCAGCTCCATCAGCTTGGAGGACAGCGCCCGAAGCCGCTTCGTCTCCTCCACGATAACGCCTGCGTACTCCCGGCGATCCTCCTCCTTTACGGTTTTTTTCACCCGTAGAACATCCCCAAAGCCGAGGATCGACGTCAGCGGTGTTTTCATCTCATGCGCAAGGTTGGCAATAAACATCTTCCGGGCTTCCGCCGCATCCTCCAGCTTGTCGATATTCTCCTGAATGGATTGCGTCATCCGGTTCAGGTTTTGCGACAGCTCCTGGAATTCGCTGCTTCCGCCCTCTGAAAATCGCTCATCATAATTGCCACCCGCAATCACATCCACCGTCCGGTTGATCCGATCCAGGGGCTTCAGCAAAAAATGCAGGATCAGCAAAAGCACAATGGAGGCCGCTGCGGAGCATAGAATGCTCATCCAAATGGCAAACTGGAATTGGCTGCGCCTGAGCTGAAAAATTTCGCTGACATCCGTTTCGGTCAGCAAAAAATAATCCTCATTCTCTACTTGAAACAGGGAAGCGGTCAGCAGGCGATACCCCTCCCCCTCCTCAATGATCTTCAGGTGATAGGAGCCAGCGCTATCTGCCTCGTCCATCAGCGCTTTTTTTTCATCCGTCAGGCTGAGATTGGAGGTGGAGATCAGCTCCCCTCCACAGAATACCGCCGTGCCCTCCTCCAGCGACCACTCATCGAACATTTGCAGGACGGTCTGCGCGACTTCCTCTTTCTCCAGCGAATACCGGTCCAGCTGCCAGCGGCGAAAGACCAGCTCGTTTTGCAGGCTGGAAACCAGATATTCCTGCCGCGAAACGGCATGCTCCTTTTCCCGCTGCACCATTAGATTGTGGCTGTTGCCCACCAGCAGGATGGCGGTCAGATCCACCACCGTCATTACCAGCAGGAACGTGCACAAAAAAATTTTTTGCCAAAGCTTCATATGTCATCCGGCCTTTCCAGCCTATAGCCGAGCTTTGGGATCGTCACAAGCTTTGACTGCAAACAGAGCTTGCGCCGCACCTGCTGGACGTGAATGTCAACCGTCCGGCTCTCCCCCGCGAATTCATAGCCCCATACGTGGGAGAGAAGCCGCTCTCTGGTCAGCGCCACATCCAAATTCTGCATAAAAAAGACCAGCACATCAAATTCCTTCGGGGTGAGGGAAACCATCTTACCATCCTGCCGCACCGTATGTTCATCGAGATTGACCACGATATTTTCATAATGGAGCACCGTATTCCCCCGGTTTACGCGGCGCAGCACCACTTCAATGCGTGCCAGCAGCTCCACCGCTTCAAAGGGTTTGACGATATAATCCTCCGCACCGAGCTTCAGCCCGCGCACCTTATCCGAAACCTCCTGGCGCGCGGTCAGGAAAATCACCGGCACCTCGGCCGCATTGATCTGCCCAATCACCTGAAAGCCATCCATACCCGGCAGCATAACATCCAGCAGCACCAGGTCAAAATTGCCGGAGCGGATCGCCTCTACCGCCTCACAGCCATCCGTGCACACGCTGCTCTGATAGCCCACGATGGAGAGCGCGGCCTCCAGCATTTTTACAATATTGCAATCGTCCTCCACAATGAGGATTTGAATCATTTAAAAGCACCCCCGTTATTTCTTCTATTGTACTGTCCGTGCTAGTGCACTGTCAAACGGCGGGCGGAAAATAAGCTGCAAAAGAGATGCAAAAATTCTGGAAAAAGAAAAAAGGAACAATCACCCCCTACGGCGCATCAGTGCTGGAAGCAGCTTTGAGCAAACGGAGCGGGCGTTGTTTTGCTGCTCCGCCCCGCTTCACAATAGAAAAAGCGCGCTGTAAAAATTACAACGCGCTCTGTGCAACGATATCTATTTTTATTTATCCTTTGGTTTTGCAAAAAAGGATACCAGCAGCCCGCTAATCATCGCCGCCGTAATGCCTGCCGCCCCAGCTGTCAGCGGCCCCGTCAGCACGCCGAGCAGGCCCTGGCTGGCCACTGCCTCTTTCGTCCCCTTCGCCAGCAGATAGCCGAAGCCCGTCAGAGGGACGCTGGCGCCCATACCTGCCCACTTCACCAGCGGCTCATAAAGGCCGATTGCGCCGAGCAGCACGCCCAGCGTGACGAACAGCACCAGGATTCTCGCGGGCGTCAGCTTCGTCCAGTCAATTAAAATCTGGCCAACGGCGCAGATCAGCCCGCCCACCAGAAACGCTTTCAAAAAGATCATGCGTATGATTCCTTCCTTTCACAGAGCCCCGCAGCGCTTCTGCGCGGCCTCCCTGTTTCAAAAGCCCCGCTTGATCGCGTTCGGCTTTTCTGCGTCGTTATTCTTTGCCTTTTCACCACAAATATTCCAAAAGAGGGCAAAAGAAAAATAGAAGCAGGCAAGCGCCGTGTGTCCGGAAGCAATCCATTTCAAAAAAATGCAGGCCCGGCGGAACGCCGGGCCATGTTATAACAAGCTGCTTTTTCTCTCCGACTGCGCCTCTGTCCGGAGGAAAAGCCCTTCAAACTGCAAGCTCTGAGCCGGCGATAGCGTGTAGATGGAGTTGGATGCGCCGTAGCGCTCCTCCCAACCGGTAAAAATTTTAGAGAGGTCAACACGCACTTTTTTCGGCATGTTGGAAATATTTTGGATCGAAATACCTTGCTCCGAAAGCTGATAGGCCACGCCGAAGCTCTCCATCGAAACCTCTGTACCGATTGTGCAGCAGGGGGCAATCAGCAGATCCGCCTCCTCATCCGGCCGGATGCCCAAAAAGTCATGCACCAGCACATCCAGAAACACATTGGGGTATTCATAATAGGAGGGCGAGCCGTGCCAATTTCGTCTGCTATCTTCCCCCGTGTTGTAGTAAATATAATTCATATCATACCGCTCGCCCATATCAAAATTGTCGGCTCCGGCCTGCTGGGCAACCCGCTCTAACTGACGCTTGAGCAGGGCGGCATCCGCCTTTTCCCGCCTGTATTTTGCATCGTGGCACCAATACCGCCCAGCTGCGCACAAATCATACGGGCCGCCCACGCCGATTTCCGACTCCGTATAATCCTCAATTTTTGCCGCGACAAACGAAGGGAACTTTTGAAAAACATCGTCGTACTGCTCGATTACGGCGTTCACCGCGTCGTTTCTGGTGGGATCATTGAAGCCGAAGGTGACGGACAAGGCGTTGCTCAGCAAATGAATATGGTCGTGCACCACACCCTGCCGGTCGATCCAGTCCACATAGTGGCTGTCCTGCTCGCTCCAATACCCCCCCGGAACAGGCTGTATATAATTGTGCTGCATCCTGTTGGCTAACTTCGCATAATGATTGGCCTTTTCATTGACACCGGCGATGGTTTCGAGCCGCGCCATCAGCCGAAACGAATGCACGGCAAAGGCCTGCGCCTGTGCGTTGGCGCCATCCTTCATCACCTGATCCTCATAATACACATCGCCCCAAAGGCGGCCATTCTGATCCAGAAACCGCTCCGCAAAACAAAGCCCGCGCTCCAGGGTGCCCAAATGCTTTGTGACAAACCCAATGTCTTTCGTCAGGCAGTAGTATTGATACAGCTCTTCCACCAGCTCCATCACGCCTGTGAGCAGGAACATCACGGCCTTCACCTTTTTATCCTGGCTTTTACGATATACGCGGTATTCTCGCCGCCCGTTCGGCTGTAGAGAGCACGGAATGCGAAATTGCCGCCGCCAATCTGTGCGCATAAGGCGCAGCTGCAATTCCAGCATCCTGCGAACCAGCTGCAAATCAAAGGCATCACCCATCGCCAGCCTGCCGCGAATATGGAATTCATGATCCACGGCGGGGTAGGTGCCGCCATAAAACGTTGTCTCCAGCGTGGAGAGGACATACCCCTCCCGCAGCCACTTCTTGTTACGCAGAAAGGAGCGCTCGGCGCATTGGTTTAAAAGGCTCTTCCAATAAAAGTTTGCCATTGCCCGCTCCAGATGATCCGAGCCATCCACCCGCACACAAAACGCATTGCCTAAAAAATCGCAGGATGGAACCCCTTCCTGCACGGCAGTGCTGTAATCCGCATCAAAAAGGATTTCGATCCCTGCCCGACCGTGCCGCACCCGGTAGCCGCCCGTTGTTTGAAACAGGGAACAGGTATCCTCTTCTTCATCCAGCGCCCATAAAAACACGTTGCCCGCAAACGCTTTGGGCTGCGCCACTGGCGGGATGACATAGTGGTTGCCGTTTTCCTCCAAGTGGGCATAAATTTTTACGCCGCGATCCAAAATCAGCTTTTTCATAAATCCCCTTCATGATGCCTTACCGATTTTCATTTTTCTGGCAGGGCCTTCGCCGGGCCCTGCCTTTTCCCTTTTCAAAGAGTTCCACTGGGGCTTTTTCACGATAATCCTCCATTCCGCAGGGCAGGGCGCGCCCACTTTGCGGAATGCAAAAAATTAAAATACAAGGGTGTTCACGGAGCGCGGGGAGAGCGCAAGCGCCTCGCCTGCTTCTACCCAGCTCTCCGCAAGGTCATGCGATGCGTCTGTCACAGCCAGCTTCATCCGGGAGTGAGGATTGGGCGAAACAGTAACTTTTTGAGCAGACTGTGAAAAATTCACCGCGATCAATACCGTCTGGCCGCCCTGTTGAAAGGCGAGCACCTTCAGCTCCGGTGATGCACAGCTTGCGTCAATCCGCCGCGCGCCGGGCTGGAGATAGCGTGAAAAGTTGCCGGTGGCATAGAGCCTTTTGGTCGGCTCGAAGGTTTTCGTCTCCAGATCAATATAAATCAGGCCGTCGCAAAAATCCACCTCAGATACCGCAATCCAGTGCTGCCACGACGTTACCTGCATGATCGAAAGATCCTCAACCATCGTCCGCGCCATCACAAGCGCGGAATCCATCCCACGATCCCGCCCCTCCTGCATGTGCGTCCATTCGGACATTTTCACCGGCATACCAGGATATTGTTGATCCATCCACCTGCGAAACCGCTTGAGGAAGGCAATACGGTTGTTGCAAAACGGCAGGGGAACCGGGTGGAAATAGGAGTGGATATCTACGCTGTCCAAATGGCGGCGAACCAGCGGATCTTTCAGCAGGCGCCTCGTGTAGGCCTTATTGAACCAGCGAATATCGCCCACTTCCATCCCCGCCAACTTTACCATTTGGAGCGCATCGCGATCTTCCAGCGCGCGGGCAAAGGTCTGAAATAACCGCCCCGCGCTGGATGGGTGATAGTGGCAGCCCTCCTGCCCGCCGTTCCACACCCATACCGGCTCATTGATGGGGGAGAGATATTTTACGGGCAGGCCTTCCTCTACAAAATGCTCCGTCACATCCAGGCAGTAGCGGACGAAGGCATCATAATTCTTCCGGCTTAAATTCTCCTGGAAGCTTCTAAAAAGCCCCACATGCGTTTTGTGGTTTTTGGTGAGCCGTTCCGGCGGGGAGTTGACGAACAGGACGATTTCCCCCGCGCCGTCGCGCACCGCCTGCCGCATCATATAAACAGCCTGTGCATCCCGGCTCCAATCGTATTGAGCGTCGCCCGCGTCAAAACTGTCCGCCCTGCGCGCAGGCTGTGAAAAGCGCCCTTTCCCTGACCGCTTGGATCCTCCGCCAATGTTATAGCGGTAGATTTGGAGGCCGATCCCCTTTTCTCTGCTGTAAAGCATTTCAGAGATCCGGTCACGCACCGGCTTGCCGCTCGCTGGGTCAATGTGTTCCCAACCGCCCACGATCTGTGCCCACCAAGCGCCGCTGGCGCCGAAGCCCTCTATGCGCTGAAACTGCTTTTCAGGGTTTAGCTGTATGTTCAAAGCCGTCCGCCTCCTATCCTGCACAGCAAATATGGCGCGTCCGCTTCCCGATCAATCCCGTTTCATCGCGGCGAAGGGGTAATCCATAAAGCGCTCCGGCATGACGAAGCGCACAAAGTTGGAGGGCGCCTCATCCCCCTCAAAATACAGCCAGCGCGTCATTTCCAGCACACGCTGATTCGGCAGCACACGCAGCTCCGCCTGCTCTTTCTCCGTCGGCACACGGCGCACAATCGAATAATCGATTTTGCCCACGCTCAAATCCTCCTGCGTGAGGATCACATGCGCGATCGAGGCCTCGCTCTCCGCGCTCCCGGCAATGCGCTCATAAAGCTCCGGCGTGAAGTAGTTATCCTCCACAGCCACCGGGATTTTCTCGCCATAGCGCACGCGCTTAAGGCGGCGCACCACCCTGCCGGGTGCCCAGCGCTCGCTGAGGATGCCGGATTCCACCGTGACCGGCTCATCCTTCACCACGCGGTTCACGCAGCGGATGCCCATTTTATCCAGGGAGTAGGAGAGGGAAATCAGTGGTTCAAAGCCGAGCTCTCGCTTCGGCTCTTTGACAAACGTGCCAATTCCGTGCCGCTTTTCCACCTGCCCTTCATGCTCCAGCTCATTCAAGGCGGCGCGCACGGTTGCCCGCCCCACCTGTAGCTGCTCCATGAGCTCCTTCTCCGTGGGCAGGCGGTCGCCTGCCTTATAATCCCCCATCCGGATGCGGTTTAATATATACTCTCTCACCTGAATATATAAAGGAGTGTAGCTTGCTTTATCCAGCATACGTTTCGCGCCCTTCTTCCCAAAAAATCCATAACTCAATTATACACAGGAATAGTGCTTTGTCAAAATCCGGCTGTTTTTCGGCACTTCCAGTAGGGTCGTGCAAAAATAACGTGCGATCATAAGCTCGCCTTCTTCGTTCGGGCGGCCGCCGGCATCAAACCATTGCTCCTGCACGCGCGCATCGCTTTGCGCTGTTTCCTGCGCCAAAAGCGCGAGGTCAAGCAATATCACACCCTCCTGCTGCCCAAGGCTCCTCATCACGTCAAGGCAGTCGCTCACATCCTCCCGCAGGGTCAGCGGCGTTTGCAGGATCACCAGGGCGCCATCCGCCTTTGCCCGATCGATAAGCGCGCGCAGGTTATGCGCAAATTGCGCAGACGAAACTGGCTTCTCCTCCTCAAATTCCGGCATGATCGACACGACCGACGGGTGAAATCGGCCCGTCCAATCGTCATAATGCGCCATCATATCAGAAACGGAATCGCCGCTGTGCGCCTGATTAACGCAGTAACGCATCCGGTTTGCATAGTCATCGCCGATCATCTCCCAGCGCGCTACCTCCTGAATATGCGCGGGGTAGGCGCGTGCCCCGTTTTGTGAAAACTGCACGCCTGCGGTTGTACCGCCGCCGAGATAGACCCAAACAGAAGCCCGGCCCGGCGTAAAATACGGCGCAAACCGGGCGCTCTTCTCCGTATCCAGCGCCGCCTTCACGGAAACCGGCTTTTTCTCTTCCGCCAGAGGAACGGCATGGTAGCTCCCGGATGCAAAAATTCCGTCAGCAGAAAACGCCAAATCAAGCGACCGCAGCAGGTAGCGAATCCACAGCAGGTGCCCATATTCATTCGGATGGATGGCATCCGACATCAGCTTTTTTACCTCTTTGGGATGGGCCGACCAAAAGGCATTGTGGTCGATCAGCAAGAGCTCTTCCCGCTGGGCAAGCGAACGTAGGGCCTCTAAATAAGGGGTAAGAGCTTTCTGCCTTGCACTGGTGGTGTTCGGCGTTTGCAGCACCGGCACCGCTCCGCTCTCCCGAATCCGCCGGACGGCCTCGCTCAGATTCTGGGCATAGCGTTCCGGTGTCATCCCCTCCGTGGTGCAGTCGTTCATTCCAAAGCAGAGGAAGACGACATCTGCCTGGTAATCCGATACCCATGCGTCAAAATGTTCCATCATATCCTGGGCCGTCGCGCCGGAAACGCCAGTATTCACAACCGTGTCATAGCGTCGCTCCGGCGATACCTTCACAGCCTGCATAAAATATTCCTGATAATTGCGCAGGTAATCCGTGTGCATGCAGCCGTGCGTAATGCTGTCCCCAGCGAACACCCAGGTGACAGGCTGCTCCCGCTTTTGCATCTCCTGCAAAAGCACATATTCGCTTTTATTGCGGTTTCGCGGTGCATCCGCCTCGCCGATTTCAATGGTTTCCGGCAGCGACGGAATCAGGCTTTTCACAAGAAAATAGACGCTGGAGCCCAGCAATGCCAGAATACACAGCGCCACCATAAACCAAAGCCCCATTTTATCTTGCAGCCCTTTGAGCTGACTCATCAATTTGAGAAATGAAACACTGAGCATTTACCTCACCATCCCAAAAAAATTCTAAACGAAATCCATCATATTTATTGACAAAAGTATAATAAATTGATACAATCCTGTCAAGAGGTTCGGACAACCGGACCATTTCTCTTTTTATCTTCCACAGCAAAAAACGATTGAAATAAATGGAGAGGTGATTCCCATGACAACGGCTCAGAAGCTGGAACGCACCCTGCGCAGCAAAGGGTACGAGGACGTTTCCTGCACCGAGTGGCGTAAATCCATCCGGCTGGAGGGGGAACTCGACGATTGGAAAGCCATCGTCAAGGCCGGAAAGATTGCCGCAAAGGCGGGCTATAAAGGCGTCATCAACGATATTGCGCTCAAAGGCTTCACACCGCCTCCTGTCCGCACGCCGAAACGGCGGGATAACGCGCTGGAGGGCCGCAGGCCGGATGTGCTCGTCATCGGCGGCGGCGTGATCGGCTGCGCAATCGCCCGCGAGCTTTCCAAAAATGCGCTCGATATCCTGCTGCTTGATAAGGAAAGCGACGTGGCCATGCACGCGTCCTCCCGCAACGACGGCATGATTCACCCCGGCATTGCTTCGCATGCCAATACGCTGCGCGGCAAGATGAATGTAAAAGGCAACGCCATGTATACACAGCTCTGTGAGGAGCTCGGCGTTCCCTTCCAGCGGTATGGCAACCTGATCCTCTATGCCGACCATGTGTTTGGAACAGTGGCGGAGCCTTATCTCGGCGAGCGGGCGCGCAAATTGGGGATTGTCGGCGGCAAAATCAGCCGCAAGCGGCTGCACGAAATTGAGCCGAATATCACGGACCGCGCGTTGGGCGCGTTTGAATACCCCTCCTCCGGCGTGCTATCCCCTTATAAGCTGACTGTCGCTCTGGCGGAAAATGCCGTGGAAAACGGCGTACAGGTTTCCCTCGACACCATCGTCACCGGCATGGAGATGGAGGGCGATGCGATCGGCAGCGTTTTCACCAACCGCGGCGCCATCCACCCGCGGCTCGTCATCAATGCAGCGGGCGTTTTCTCCGATCAGATTGCCGAGATGGCAAACGACCGCTTTTTCTCCATCCACCCGCGCAAGGGAGAGCTGGTGATCCTCGATAAAAAGAAGGGCCCGCTCGTCACCCGCTCGATGGGGCTGATCGATCTCACCCAGGCTACTTCCGACACCAAGGGCGGCGGCGTGATGCGCACCATCGATCAAAACGTGCTCGTGGGGCCGGATGCATACGAGCAGCCGATGCGCGAGGATTTCAGCACGCACCGCGAGAATATCGACGCAATCCTGAAAAAGCATCTCCCGCTCATCAAGGGCTTCGCCCCGTCGGATGTGATCACCTATTTCGCCGGGATCCGCGCTGCTACATACGAAGAGGAATTCATCATCGAGCGCTCGGAATATGTGCAAAACCTCGTCCATGCGGCCGGCATCCAGTCGCCGGGCCTCGCCTCCGCCCCCGCAATTGCGGAAGAAATCACAAAAATCACGGTGGATGCGCTCAAGGAGCAGATGGCAGTAAAGCCGAACGCCGCCTTCAACCCGCACCGCAGGGTGGTGCCCCATATGAGCGATTTGACAACCGAGGAAAAGCAGGAGATCATCAAAAAGAACCCGGATTACGGCGTGATCATCTGCCGCTGCGAAGGCATCAGCAAGGGTGAGATTGTGGATACGATCCACTCCCCCATCCCCGCCACCTCCATCGATGCGCTCAAACGCCGCGTACGGCCCGGCATGGGCCGGTGCCAGGGCGGCTTCTGCTCCCCGCTGGTGACGCAGATCATCTGTGAGGAAACGGGGCTTTCCCCGGAAGAGGTTACCAAAAGCGGGGAGGATTCCAACCTGATTCTGGAACGCACACACAAAGGAGAAGTTTGAAAGAGTACTCTTTCAAACTGCGTTTTGTGTTTTTCGAGCATAAAGCCACTCGAAATTTTGACTGCGCCAAAACCGCACAAAGCCGCGGCCCGGCGCAGGAAAGGAATGGTTATAAGCATGAAACGGTATGACGTGATCGTCCTCGGCGGCGGGCCCGCGGGCCTTGCGGCTGCGATCAGCGCATCAAAAGAGAACGCAAGCGTCCTGCTCATTGAACGCGAGGCGAAAATGGGCGGCATTTTAAAGCAGTGCATCCATGACGGATTTGGCCTGCTGCGTTTTGGCGAGCGGCTCACCGGCCCGGAATATGCGGATCGTTTTCTCAAAGAGCTGCTCCAGATGGAGATCGACTACCGTACCTCCGCTTTCGTCCTGAATGCGAAAAAACAGCTGGGCGGCGGCTTCCGGCTGGAAATCCAAACGCAGGACGGCATCCTCTATGAGGAATGCAACGCGCTCGTGCTGGCCTGCGGCTGCCGGGAAAAAACGGCTCGACAGGTCTGGATCCACGGCGACCGCCCCGCGGGCGTTTACACCGCGGGCACGGCGCAGCATTTCGTCAACCTTATGGGCTGTATGCCCACCAAAAAATGCGTGATCCTCGGCAGCGGCGATATCGGCATGATTATGGCCCGTCGCCTGACGCTGGAGGGCGCTGAAGTGGAGGGCGTATATGAGATCAAAGACGCGCCCGCCGGCCTTGCGCGCAATGTTGCGCAGTGCTTGAACGACTATCATATCCCCCTCCATCTCTCCACCACTGTCACACGCGTGATCGGCACGAAACGCGTGGAGGCCGTGGAGGTCTGCCAGGTGGACGGTTCCATGCAGCCCATCGCGGGCACCGAGCGCATCATTGACTGCGATGCCCTCATCCTCTCCGTCGGCCTGCTGCCGGAAAACGAGATTGCCGAGCAGCTCGGCGTGGCGCTCGATCCGGCCACCAAGGGTCCCTTCGTCGACCAGCGGTTGATGACGAGCGTGCCCGGCGTATTCTGCTGCGGCAACGCCCTGCATGTGAACGACCTGGTGGACTATGTATCCGAGAGCGGTGAACTCGCAGGCAAGGCGGCTGCCCACTATGCGCCCGCCGAGCGCTGCCGGGTAAAGCTGAGCTACCGCAAAGGGGATTTTCTCTACGCGGTGCCGCAATATTACGATATGGAGCAGCCCGGTGCCTTCACCGTCTACTTCCGCAGCCGGACAGACCGCCGCAGTCAATCCGTTACCCTGCTGGTAAACGACCAGGCGGAAAAGAAGAAAAACTATCTGCGTTTGCTCCCCTCCGAGATGGAGACTTTGACCGTTACGCCCAAAGAAAAGGTCCGCAGCCTCCAGCTGAAGATGGAAGCGCGGCAGTAAAGGAGCGTGTGCTTTATGAAAAATACTGTGCAGGAGATGACCTGTATCGTCTGCCCAAACGGCTGCCGCTTGCAGGTAATGGAAAAGGATGGTAAGATAGAGGTAACAGGCGCCACCTGCAAAAAGGGCGTCGCCTTTGCGGAAAACGAACTGAAAAACCCGACCCGCTCCATTGCGAGCACGGTAAAAACCATTTTCCCGGACTGCCCCTATGTGAGCGTGAAAACGGATGGCGAGCTGCCGAAGGAGCAGATCATGCAGGCTATGGAAAAGATCAATGGCGTCACCCTGAAAAAACGGCTGCCCATCGGCGGCGTGGTGCTCAAAAACGTGTTCGGCGTGAATATCGTCGCCACCAGCGATATGGCAGAAGCCCCCGCACCCTGCCGGGTTCACGGAGAAGCGTGCGAAAAAGCATAAACAGGCATCCATCGAATTAAATTCAGAAAATAGGAGGTACACAGCAATGGCTCTCAGCAAAAAGAAGGTGTCCGATTTTTATCCGGACTGGTACCATGAAGAGGCACCCGCCGATTCCTGGCGCTCCATCCTCAAATGGGGCGATCCAAAGGAATTCAAAGCCCCCAGCCGCTCCCTCTACCGCATGATGAAGGATGTCTTCGACATGACGGACAGCGACTTCCAGGAGAAGAAGGAGATGGGCCTGGAGCCGGTCAAATACGACCATCCCTCCCGCTTTACCGACGAGCAGCTAAACGACCTGCGCGCCATTGTGGGCCGCGCAAACGTTACGGTAGACGACTATGCCCGCCTGAGCGTTGCCTACGGCAAAACGATGATCGACCTGATGCGCCTGAGAAAACACATCGTGGAGAATGTGCCGGACGCCGTGGTCTACCCCCGCAACCGCGCGGATATTATCGGGCTTGTCAAATACTGCACGGAGCACAAAATCCCGATGTACGTCTACGGCGGCGGCTCCTCCGTCACGCGCGGTGTGGAGCCCGTGTGCGGCGGTATCACGCTCGATATGCGCAAAAATTTCAACAAGGTCATCCGCTTCAGCGAGCACAACCAGACCATCACCGTGGAGGCCGGTATGAGCGGCCCGCAGCTTGAGGAGATCCTCAACCACGCGCCCGAAAAGCTGCATGCCAAGGGGCGCTACACCTGCGGCCACTTTCCGCAATCCTTTGAATACTCCTCCGTCGGCGGCTGGACGGTCACGCGCGGCGCGGGCCAGAACTCCAGCTACTACGGCAAGATTGAGGATATCGTCATCAGCCAGGAATATGTCACCCCCGTGGGCATTATCAAAAGTGACGAGTGCCCGCGCAACGCGACCGGCCCCTCCATCGATCAGATCATGATGGGCAGCGAGGGCACCTTCGGCATCCTGACGCATGTCACCCTGCGCGTGTTTAAATACATGCCGGAGAACCGCTTCCGCTTCAGCTATGTTTTCCACAACTGGGACGACGCCGTCACCGCCGCCCGCGAGATCATGCAGGGCGAGTTCGGCTTCCCATCCGTGTTCCGCGTATCGGACGCGGAGGAGACGGAGATCGCCTTCCACCTCTACGGCGTGGCGGATACGCCTATTGACGCGCTGCTCAAAGCGCGCGGCTATGAATCCAACAAGCGCTGCCTGATGCTTGGCTTCACGGAGGGAGAGCGCCACTTTAGCAAAAATGTAAAACGCCGCATTTGGGATATCTGCCATAAATATGGCGCGATGTATACCACCGGCATCGTCACAAGAGGCTGGGAGAAGGGCCGCTTCCGCGACCCCTACCTGCGTGAGGACCTGGGCGATTACGGCCTAATGCTCGACACGCTGGAGTGCTCCGTCAACTGGGATAACTTCATGGACGTCTACAAGAGCGTGCGCGCCTACTGCAAGAGCCGCCCGAACACGATGTGCATGACGCACATGTCGCACTTCTATCCACAGGGCGCGAATCTCTACTTCATCTTCCAGGCGAAGATGGACAGCATCGAGGAATACCTGGAATATCAGTACGGGATCATGGATCATATCCAGGCAGCCGGCGCCTCGATGAGCCACCACCACGGCATCGGCAAGATGACCGCCCCGTGGCTGGAGGCCCAGATCGGCCACAATGAGATGGAGGTTTATCGTGCGCTCAAGGAGCATTTCGATCCGGATCACATCATGAATCCGGGCGGGACGCTCGGCCTTGACCTGCCGGAAGACCAGCGGCGCGATCTGATCCACAAAAAACAGTAATACCGCAAAAGAGAGAGAATGCGATAAAAAACCGGTGCTGTGGATAGCCCCACAACACCGGTTCTCCTTTTACCATGAGATATAGCCAGCGCATCAAGCCGTATCCCACCTCCAGTGCATACCGCATAATTTTGCAAATAAAATAAAAGCGTGCGCAGCCATCCGGCATAGCCTGCGCACGCTTTTTATAACACCGATTTTGGATTACTACAGCACCTTGGAGAGAAAATCCTGCAAACGCGGATTCTGCGGATGCTCAAAGAATTCCTGCGGCGTGTTTTCCTCCAGGATCTGCCCGTCATCCATGAACACCACTCTGGTGCCCACCTCACGGGCAAAGCCCATCTCGTGCGTGACGACAAACATCGTCATGCCGCTGTCGGCGAGTTCCTTCATCACGGCCAGCACCTCGCCGACCATCTCCGGGTCCAAGGCACTCGTCGGCTCGTCAAAAAGCATCATCTTCGGATTCATCGCCAGCGCACGGATGATCGCAATACGCTGCTTCTGCCCGCCGGATAGCTGGGAGGGATAAGTGTCGGCCTTATCCCGCAGGCCGATGCGGTCGAGCAGCTGGAAGGCCTTTTCATCCGCCTCCTCCTTGCTCATGAGCTTGAGCTTGACCGGAGCGAGCGTAATATTTTTCAGGATCGTCAGGTTATTAAAAAGGTTAAACTGCTGGAACACCATGCCCATATGCTCGCGAATTTCATCGAGCTTTGCCTTCGGATTGGTAATGAGTTGATCCTCAAACCAGATCTTGCCCTCTGTTGGCTTTTCCAAAAGGTTCAGGCAACGCAGGAAGGTGCTCTTGCCGGAGCCGGACGGGCCGATCACGACGATTTTTTCACCCTTCTGGATTTCATAGTCGATGCCTTTTAAAACCAAATGGTCCCCAAACGCCTTTTTCAGGCCCTCAACCTTTATCACTCTTCGCCAGCCTCCTCTCGAGCAGCCCCAGCAGCTTTGTCAGCACCATTACCATGGCAAGATAAATCAGGGCGATGACAAAATAAATATTGCCGTCCCACGTAACGGTTTTGATAATAGAGCCCGCCCGGGTCAGATCATTTACCGCTATGTAACCTGCAACGGAGGTTTCTTTCAATAGCACGATAAACTCATTTCCCAAGGCCGGCAGGATGTTTTTAATTGCCTGTGGCATGATGACATACCGCATTGTTGCCATTTTCGACAAACCAAGCGAACGGCTCGCCTCCTCCTGACCGGGATCAACCGCCGCGATGCCGGCGCGGATGATCTCCGCAACATAAGCGCCGGAATTGAAACCGAAGCCGATGCAGGCGATCGGAAGCGTATTCTTCCAGGAGAGCAGGATAACGGTAGACCAAATAAACAGCTGCACCATAACGGGCGTTCCACGGATCGCCGTAACGTATGCATTGCATAACCATTCCAGAGGCTTGAGCGCCTTGCGGCCCCTGCAGAAATACTTGAGCATCGACACCAGCATGCCAAGCACAATGCCGATTACTGCCGCAACTGCGGCAATCACCAGGGTATTACCCAAACCTTTCAAGATAATCATGTATTGTTCATCCGCAATGAGCATGTTATAGAGATAGTCAAAAAACTTCATATAATCCCTCCCAGCCTATCACTGAGAAATAACAGCAGACGACCGCTTTCCAATCGCCTGCTGTTCTCAACAAAGCTTATTTACCTTCTTTTTCCTAATCAGGAGTGGTTCACAACATATTCGTCAATCTTGCCCTCGTCCTTCAAGCGGGTGAGCACCTTATTGACAACCTCAACGAAATCCTCGTTGCCCTTCTGGATGGTAATCGCATAGGATTCCGGATCATAGCCGGGGTCATAGCAAATCATCTTGCCCGCGCTCTTTTCGGTGATCTTCTTGGCCGGCAGCTCATCGATAATCACGCAGTCCACACGGCCGAGCAGCATATCATTTGCCGCATCAATCGCGGATTTATACTTTTTGACTTCCTTCGCCTTGATGACCTTCGGCTCGCTGGCATAGTAAACGTCGCCCGTGGTACCTTCCTGCACGCCGATGACTTTGCCATCCAGCTGATAGGATTTCGTGTCCGTCCCGGCCGGAACAATCACATACTGGGTGGAAGTAATATACTCATTGGAAAAGTCGACCTGCTCTTTCCGCTCATCCGTAATCGTCATACCGGCAGCACCGATGTCGCCCCTGCCCGCCTTGATATAATCAACGATCAGGTCAAATTCCATATCCTGCACGACCAGCTTGACGCCGAGCTCTTTCGCGATTTCGTTCGCGATGTCGACATCAACGCCGACAACCTCCGTGCCTTTGGTATACTCAAAGGGAGGGAAAGTGGCGTTTGTGAGCATCACAAGCTCGCCCTTCGCCTTAATTTGCTCCACCTTGCTCTGCGGTTGCGTATTGCTTGCAGCAGCCGCATTTGAGCTTTCGCCCGTGTCGCCGTTGCCCGTGCAGCCTGCAAAGCACACGAGCACCAGCACGCCCGCTACCAGCAGGGACAGCGCTTTCATAATTTTCTTCATGTTCATGACCGTCCTTTCAAAAACAGTTCCTTCCTCGTTTTTGGATTGTATTTATTATAACACGCCTGTTCAAATTGGCAATAGTGAATTTGTATAAACAAAGCCCTATTTTGCATAAAAATTCATCATTTTATGTATTGCGATACGCGGATGCACGGCGGTGGACTATCCCCCCATCAGCAGGCGCACCGTCAGTGCGGAAAGCAAAAAACAGGTCAGATCCGCGCACAAGGCCGCCGGGATCGTATGCCGCGTTTTTTTCACTCCCACCGCGCCGTAGTACACCGTAACCGCATAAAAAGTGGTTTCCGACGAACCCATCATCACGCTTGCAACCCTGCCGGCAAAGGAATCCGGGCCGCAGCTCTGCAAAATTTGCTGAAACATCGTCAGCGATCCGCTGCCGGAAAGCGGGCTGAGGATGGTCAGCGGCATCACTTCCCGCGGGAGGCCCGTGATGCGTGAGAGCGGCTCCATCAGCCCCATGAGCACCGCCAGCCCCCCTGACTCCCGCAGCATGCCAACTGCCATCACAAGCCCCACCAGCGGGGCCAACAGGGAGCGGAATGTATCAAAGCCCGTTTTTGCCCCCTCCAAAAAACAATCGAATACCTTAACGCCATGCGCCAGGCCATGCAGGATGATAAAAACAACGATCACCGGCAAGATCCATGCGCTGAAATTCGCCATATCTGCCGCCCCCTTTTCAAAATTCAGGCAACGCTATCCGCCCCTTTTTCTCCCTCTGCCCCGGAGAAGCCATGCCATCGTCAGGCCGACACACAGCGCCGCAGCAGATGTCAGCCAGGCCGCCGGCATAATGTCCATCGGCACGGCCGCACCGTATTCCTGCCGCAGGAGCGCCACCGTCGTTGGGATCAGGTGCAGCGCCGCCGTATTGAGCACCACAAAATTCACCATTTCGTCACTTGCGGTTTCTGGGGTTGGGTTTTTCGCCTGCAGGCCCCGCATCGCTTCCAAACCGAGCGGTGTGGCGGCATTGCCAAGACCCAGCAAATTCGCCGTAATATTCATGGAGACGGCATTCATTGCCGGATCATCCTTTTTGAAATTTGGAAATAAAAGCCGAAGCAGGGGCGACAGCATCCGGCTGACTGTGGCCGTTAAGCCGGAGGCCTTGGCGATTTCCATCAGCCCACCCCACAGACACAGCGCGCCCAGGAGCTTAATGCACAGGGTGACCGCATCCGACGCGCCCGCCATAACGGCATTGGAGAGCGCCTGCATATTCCCCTGCCATGCAGCCGCTAGAAAAGCCAGAAGCATCATGCCCGCCCAAATATAATTCATCATGATTGATTGTTCTCCTTTTATAATCCAATTTTTGTATATTTACCTTTCCTCTACAATTGTATTGAATTTTTGGTCATTTTATCCCAAAATTCGTGTCAAAGTTTGTTGAACTTTTGCTTGACTTTAATGTCAGTAACTGTTAAATTATATACAAGGTACTTTGTACCCCGCGAATTTCCCCGAAAGGAGCCGTTATCCGTCGGTGGATTCGCAAAAAAAAGGAGTGTGGTACTATGAAGTCAATCGGTATGGTAAGGCCCGTCGATGAAATGGGCAGGATCGTCCTTCCCAAAGAGCTGCGCAGGCAGTTCAACATTGAGGATGGTGAAGATTCCGTCGAAGTCTTCGTAGACGGCGACAAAATCATTCTCAAAAAGTATGCGCCCGCCTGCATCTTCTGCGGCGACGTAGAGAATGCGGTCGAGTACAAGGGCCACCGCGTATGTCCGGATTGCGTGCGCAAGCTCAACGTGATCGTCGAGTAAGCACAAGCACTGACGGCAAGGAAGGTCAGCCATGCTTCCCATCCAGTTTTTCCCTTGACAGGACGCTGTTTTTTGCAGTATACTGTAGCCGCTTCGTGAGGGAGTAGTTCACGCGGAAGCCGCGTGTCAAGTCAACATACTGGCCATGGGCCTGGCTTGCCTTAATGAACAAGACTCATGTACAGCTCTGATTGGGCTGTACATGAGTTTTTTTGTTTCGTGAAAGCCGGCATGCGAAACTGAAACTCGAAAGGACTGTATTACTGATGGATTCTGTCACCCTGTTCCTCCTTGCCTGCGGGCTTGCAATGGATGCCTTTGCCGTTTCCCTCTCTAACGGTTTATGCTATCAAAATTTTCGGCGAAGTCAGGCGGCGCTCTCCGCCGTCACCTTTGGCCTGTTCCAGGCCATCATGCCAGTAATCGGCTACTTTGCGGGTCGCTTCTTTAGCGAGGCCATTTCCTCTGTCGATCACTGGATCGCCTTCCTCCTACTCGGGCTGATTGGAGGCCACATGCTGCTGGAAGCGATCCGAGAAATCCGACATCCGGAAGCCTGCGCAGAGAAGCGCCCCTTTACCCTACGGATATTACTTGTGCAGGCTGTTGCCACGAGCATTGATGCGCTCGCTGTCGGCGTGAGCTTTGCCGTCGTCGATACCAACATTGCGGCGGCCGCGGCAATCATCGGCATCATCACCTACATTTTATGCGTGATCGGCGCTGCAATCGGCCAAAAATGCGGCGCCTTCCTCGGCCAGTGGGCAAAGCTTCTCGGCGGGGTGATCTTGATTGGCATCGGGTTAAAAATTTTGATTGAACATCTGGCTCCCTGAGCCTAAACAAAAAAGAAACGCAACGGGCTGCCGGAATCCCTCTGGCGGCCCGTTGTGATGTTTTCTCTGCCTAATGTAAACCTTTACTCCCCCCTTTTCTGTATAAATAAACCCAAAAACCACCGGTTTCTATTTTACATTATTCTTTTTAAATTGCTAGATTCCACCATACCACCGATTATTCTAATCGAAATTATTGATTTCCTGTCAAAATTATGATACAATGCCCAACATAATAACATAAAAAAAGGAAAGAAAATCTATGTGGATTGCACATAAAAGCGAAGATGGACAACGGGAACAAAGCATCGTGGAGCATCTGGAGAAAACAGCGGACCGCGCACAGAAGTTCGCAGATTGTTTTGGCTGCGGCGAATATGGCCGCTGCCTCGGTATGCTGCACGATATCGGGAAGTATTCTGAGGGGTTTCAAAATCGGATTTTGAACGGCGGCAGCAAAGTGGATCATTCCACTGCGGGCGCGCAGCTCGTATGGAGTTTCACAAACACCCTCAACGCAAGAATCGCCTCCTATTGTGTTGCGGGGCACCATGCCGGCCTGCCGGATGGGGGAAGCGCGGCCGATGATAAAATGGATTCTACCCTATCCGCCCGTTTGATTCGTCCTGTGGAAAATTATGAGGCATTCCGCCAGGAAATTGACCCGAATACCCTGCTGCCAACCCAGGAACCGCCCCTGCACCTGTTGGGAAAAGCGGGGTTTACCGTTTCTTTCTTTACTCGAATGCTCTACTCCTGCCTGGTGGACGCCGATTTTCTCGACACGGAGCACTTCATGACCAACGGGAGCGTCGTGCGCGACCCCGGCGAGGAAATTCCCGTTTTATATGAAAAACTGCAAGAGCATCTGAAGGCGTTTGAAAACCCGCAAAATGAGCTCAACCGGATGCGCTGTAACATTCTAAACCGCTGCTTGCAAATGGCGGAAGCCGACCGCGGCCTTTTCACCCTGACCGTGCCGACCGGCGGCGGAAAAACGCTCTCTTCCCTCGCCTTTGCGCTCAAGCAGGCCAAGCGCCGCGGCTTACGCCGCGTGATCTATGTGATCCCCTACACCTCCATCATCGAGCAGACGGCGAATACCTTCCGCAAAATTTTAGGCGATCAGAATGTACTGGAACACCAGCACAATTTCCAATACGATTGTGATGACGACCGGATGGACCAGCGCCGCCTCGCCTCAGAGAATTGGGACAAACCCGTGGTCGTCACCACCAACGTGCAGTTTTTCGAATCCCTTTTTGCAAACAAATCCTCCCGCTGCCGCAAGCTCCACAATATCGCGGGCAGCGTCATTATCTTCGATGAGGCGCAGATGCTGCCGCGGGAATACCTGATTCCCTGTGTCCGTGCAATTTCCGAGTTGGTATTAAACTACGGCTGTACCGCCGTGCTGTGTACTGCCACGCAGCCCGCCCTGCAAAAGCTATTCCCGCCGGAAATCCGGGCAACGGAAATGATGGAGGATGTCCCTGCTCTTTACACATTCTTTAAACGCACAAACATTCAGCCGATCGGCCTGCTCTCCAACGAAGCGCTCATCGAGCGGCTGGACGAGCTGGAGCAGGTACTCTGCATCGTGAACAAAAAAGAACACGCCCATGTCCTTTATCAAGCGCTTCAGGATGAAAATACGTTTTGCCTGACCACGCTGCTATATCCGCTGCATCGCACCGCCGCTTTGTCGAAGATAAAGGAACGGCTGAAAAACGGCCTACCCTGCCGCGTGATTGCTACCAGCCTGGTCGAAGCAGGCGTGGATTTTGATTTCCCCATTGTATACCGCGCGGAAGCGGGGCTGGATTCGATCATTCAGGCGGCAGGCCGCTGCAATCGGGAGGGAAAACGCCTGACGGAGGAGAGCATTGTCTCTGTTTTCCAGCCGGAGGAGGCGTATCAAAACACCCAGGCCTCCTTTGAAATGCCGAGGGATGTTGCGCGCTCCGTGATGCAGCGCTATGCGGACATCGCCTCCCCGGAGGCAATCCATTGTTATTTCGAAAATCTTTACAAAGATTCCGGAGACGGGCTGGATCAAAAAAACATTGTAGACCGCCTGGAAGAGGGCGCGGGGAATGCATTTCTCTTTCCGTTTGAAACGGTTGCAAAGGAATTTCACCTGATTGATGAGCGAACAAAGACCATTCTCATACCCGTGGAGGACGCAGCCAAGGAGTTTGCCAAACGGCTGCGGCACGGGGAACGCAATCAAAAGCTCCTGCGCCAGCTCGGCCCCTATTGCGTATCCGTCTATGAAAAACAGTATCAGGCGTTAGACGAGATCAGCGCGTTGGAGGTTTTGGACAGCGAGATCGCCATTCTGGCCGACCTTTCGCTCTACGATGAAAAAACCGGGCTCTCCATGCAAACCGGTAAAGGGGGGATCGGGCTCTTCAGTTAACATACCCATTCATTTTTGAAAGGAGTGAGCCATATGGGATATGGCATTCGGGTGGAGGTTTGGGGGCCTTATGCCCTCTTTTCCCGCCCGGAGATGAAAGCGGAGCGCGTTTCTTACGATGTGATCACGCCCTCTGCCGCGCGGGGGCTGATTGAGGCGGTCTACTGGAAGCCGGCCATCCGCTGGAAAATTGACCGGATTCAGGTGTGCAACCCCATCCGTTTTACCAACATCCGGCGCAATGAGGTTGCCTCCAAGGTTTCCGCAAGCGTCGTGCGTAACGCGATGAATGGAGGCGAAATGCCGTATTTAAACGCTGCGGCGGAGATTCAGCAGCGTGCCTCCATGGCGCTGTATGACGTCCGCTATGTGATCGATGCGCATTTCGAGCTAACCAATAAGGTGGGCCCGACCGATACGGAGGAGAAACATTACGCCATCGCCTGCCGCCGCCTGCGCGAGGGTCAGTGCTATCATCAGCCTTGCTTTGGCTGCCGGGAGTTTCCGGCACATTTCCGGCTGTTTGAAGGCGAATTCATGGCAACCTATTATCAAAACGAACCGGAAAAGGATCTCGGGTTTATGCTCTATGATATGGACTATTCCGACCCCCAAAATATCTATCCCACCTTTTTCCGCGCCGTGATGAAAAACGGCGTGATTGATGTGGGCGCCTGCGAGGTGATCCGATGATCCTGCAAGCGCTTGTGAAATACTATGAAATTATGGCCGCGGAGGGCAAGCTCCCAAAGCAGGGCTATTGCACCGGGAAAGTTTCCTATGTGCTGGAGCTTTCCCGGGAGGGGGAGCTCTGCGGCATTACGAGTTTGAGGCTCACCGTCGAACGCGGAACCAAAAAAGTTGATGTGGCGCAAATGCTGGAAGTTCCAGAGCAAACTACACGTGCGGTCAATATCTTCCCCTACTTCCTCTGCGATAACGCCATTTATCTGCTGGGCCTGGATACTAAGGGGAATCCGAAGCGTGCCCTTCAATGCTTTGAGGCTTCCAAAAAACTGCACCGGGAGATTCTATCCGGCGTCGATCATCCTGCCGCGCGCGCAATTCTTGCCTTTTTCGACCGCTGGGATCCGGCCACGGCCGCTGAAAATCCCTACATACAGGAAAAGCTGGCCGGACTCACCGCTGGCGGGAATTTGATCTTTCGAGTGGATATGGGGGACTATGCGCAGGATATCCCTGCCCTGCGGGAAGCATGGGAAGCTTCCTGCGCGGCGCAGGAGCAGGGCGTTGAGCTGCCCTGCCTGGTCACGGGAGAGCGCCAGCCAATTGCCATCCTACACGGCAAAATTCGTGGCGTGAAGGATGCGCAGAGTGTGGGGGCAAACCTCGTCAGCTTCAATTCCAGCGCCTATGAATCCTATGGCAGGGACCATGCGCAGGGGCTCAACGCCCCAGTCGGAAAGCATGCCGCTTTCGCCTATGTCACCGCCCTGAATGCGCTCCTTGCCAATCCGGATCACCGACTGATTATCAGCGATACGACCGTTGTGTTCTGGGCGGAGAGCGCAAACCCGGCTTTCCAAGGTTTGTTTAACGCTGCAATCAGCCCCAAGGAAGACAATCAAAAGCTATTGCACGCCATGCTTGAAAAGATCAGCCAGGGCCTTCCGCCCGGAGACGGCGTCAATCCGGAAACGCCCTTCTACATTCTTGGCCTTGCACCGAACGCCGCCCGTCTCTCCGTGCGTTTTTTCTTACAGGATTCCTTTGGAAATTTTCTTGAGCATATCAGGCAGCATTACAGTGATATGGAGATTGTGAAGGCACCCTATGAATTCCCCTACCTCTCCCCCTACTGGCTGCTGCGGGAAACCGTCAACCCCAATTCTAAGGATAAATCCGGCTCTCATCTGCTCAGCGGGGCCGTGATGCGCTCCATCCTGACCGGCGCACCCTATCCGAAGGCATTGCTCAACGCGGTGATGCTCCGCATCCATGCCGAGCAGGATGATCCTGATCGCCATACGAAAAAAATCACACGCGGCCGGGCGGCCATCATAAAGGGCTATCTCATCCGCCAGCACCGCGGGGAGGAAGCATATAAGGAGGTTTTGCAAGTGTCGATCAATGAGGAGAGCAAAAACAAGGCCTATGTGCTCGGGCGGCTGTTCGCCATTCTGGAAAGAGCGCAGCTAGAGGCCTATCCCAACATCAACGCAACCATCAAGGACCGTTATTTCACCTCGGCCTGCGCAACGCCGGGGAGCGTTTTCCCCACGCTGATCAAATTATCACGGCATCATATCCGAGTCATCAAGGATATAAAGCTAAAGTGCTATCTCGACAACCAGATCAAAGACCTTATTGATAAACTGGATATTGCCGACACGCCGTTCCCCGCCCATTTTTCGCTGGAGGATCAGGGGAGTTTCGTGCTGGGCTATTACCAGCAAACACAGAAACGGTATCTTAAAAAAATCGACAGCGAAGTGAAGGAGGAAGCATAAATGTCAGAGCCGATCAAAAACAGATATGATTTCGTGATTCTTTTCGACGTGGAAAACGGCAACCCCAACGGCGACCCGGACGCAGGCAATATGCCGCGCATCGATCCGGAAACCAACCATGGCATTGTCACAGACGTCTGCCTCAAGCGCAAAATCCGCAACTTTGTGGAGACAGCCTGCGAAGACCAGCCAGGCTACCGGATCTATATCAAAGATAACGTGCCGCTCAATAAGAGCGACCGGGAAGCTTTCACGGCCCTCAATGTGGATGAGAAGAAGCTCAGTAAAAAGGATAACCCGGATCTGGATGGTAAAATCCGCGATTTTATGTGCCGTGAATTTTTTGATATCCGCACCTTTGGCGCGGTGATGACCACGTTCGTCAAGGCTGCGCTCAACTGCGGCCAGGTGCGCGGTCCGGTTCAGCTCGGCTTTGCCCGCAGTATTGATCCGATCGTGCAGCAGGAGGTCACCATCACCCGCGTGGCCATCACCACAGAGGCCGATGCAGAGCGCAAAGGCACGGAGATGGGCCGTAAATTTATCGTCCCCTATGCGCTTTACCGGGTGGAGGGCTTTGTATCCGCCAATCTAGCCCGCAAGGTGACCGGCTTTTCCGAGGAAGATCTTCAACTCCTCTGGAAAGCGATCATCAATATGTTTGAAACCGACCGCTCCGCCGCGCGCGGCAAGATGGCGGTGCGGGAGTTGATCGTCTTCCGGCACGATAGCGAGCTGGGCAACGCGCCCGCCTATAAGCTGTTTGAAACGGTAACCGTCAAAAACAAGGATGCTTCCCGCCCGCCGAGAGGCTATCACGACTACGACGTTCAGGTAAACACAGGTGCCCTGCCCGAGGGTGTCACCTGCGAACGGATGATTTAACCATGTATCAAGAGGAAGACTTTCTCGCCATTTCGGGGCTTCAGCATTTTGCCTTCTGCCGGAGGCAATGGGCGCTGATCCATATCGAACAGCAGTGGAAGGAAAACCTGCGCACGGTGGAGGGGCATATCCTGCACGAGAACGCACACGACGCCTTTTTCACCGAGAAGCGGGGCACGGTGCTCATCTCCCGCGGCATGGCGATTCAATCCCGCGCGCTCGGCGTCAGCGGCGTATGTGATGTGGTGGAGCTGCACGCCTCACCGGACGGCGTGCCGATTTTCGGCCGGGAAGGCAAGTGGCTTCCCGTTCCTGTGGAATACAAACGCGGCAGCCCCAAGGAAACCGATGCGGATCGGCTGCAGCTCTGCTGCCAGGCTATGTGCCTGGAGGAGATGCTCTGCTGTGAAATTCCCGTCGCTTACCTCTACTACGGCGAGCCAAACCGCCGCAGCAAGGTTTTGCTGGAAGAGGAGCTGCGCCGGAAGGTTCGTGATATGCTGCGGGAAATGCATGACGATTATCGCAGGCAGTATACGCCGCGCGTCAAGCCCACAAAAAGCTGCCGGGCCTGTTCATTGAAAGACCTATGCCTGCCAAAGCTCTGCCAAAAGCAGTCCGTTCGGGCATATCTCCAAACTGCTTTACATGAGGAGCTATCTCAAAAGGGAGGGGAAACGCCGTGAAACAGCTTGCCAACACCTTGTTTGTCACCACGCCGGATGCCTATTTGGCCTTGGACGGGGAAAACGTTGTGATCCTCAAAAAGGATACGGAGCTCCGGCGGGTTCCCCTCCACAATTTGGAAGGTATTATCGCCTTCGGCTACACGGGCGCAAGCCCAGCGCTGATGGGGGCATGTGCAAAGCGGAAAATCGCACTGAGCTTTTTGACGCAAAACGGAAAATTCCTCGCCCGGACCGTGGGCGAAGAGCAGGGAAACGTGCTTCTGCGCAAAACACAATACCGCCTGTCAGACAGCGAAGCGGCCAGCGCGGATCTCGCGCGGAGCTTTTTGCTCGCCAAGGTTCACAACAGCCGCTGGATTCTCGAACGGGCAGCGCGTGATTACGCCCTGCGGCTGGATGTAGAAAAACTCAAGCAAACCTCCGCCTTTCTGGCGGATTCCATCGGGCGTTTGGAATCCACTCCCACGCTGGAGGAAATGCGGGGCGTTGAAGGCGAGGCTGCCGCGCAGTATTTTTCCGTATTCGATGACCTGATTCTCCAGCAAAAGGAGGATTTCAGGTTCACCGGAAGAAACCGCCGCCCTCCGCTCGACAAGGTCAATGCGATGCTCTCTTTTGTCTATACGCTGCTTGCACACGATGCTGCTTCTGCCCTGGAGGCGGTCGGGCTTGACGCATACGTCGGCTTTTTACACCGCGACCGGCCCGGCCGCGCGTCGCTCGCCCTTGATTTGATGGAGGAGCTGCGCGGCGTGATGGCGGATCGGCTCGTCCTCACGCTCATCAACCGCCGCATGGTAAGGCCGGAGGGTTTTTATCAAAAAGAAAACGGCGCTGTATTAATGGACGACGAAACCCGAAAGACAATTTTAACCGCCTGGCAGACCAAAAAGCAGGAAACCATTGTGCATCCTTTCCTGGGAGAAAAGATCGCATGGGGCTTGGTGCCCTACGCGCAGGCAATGCTGTTCGCACGTTATCTACGCGGCGATACCGATGGTTACCCGCCGTTTCTGTGGAAATAAGCTTGGTTACTCCGGTGAATCCAGAAACAGAGCTGCCCGGCTGGCGGTTACCGCTTTATTGATTCAACGCAAAGGAGATGCTTTATGCTTGTGCTCATCACCTATGATGTCAATACAGAAACAGCCGCCGGAAAGAAGCGGCTCCGAAAGGTTGCCAAGCAGTGTGTCAATTATGGCCAACGCGTCCAAAACTCTGTTTTTGAATGCCATTTGGATGCGGCGGTCTGCCGCGAAGTGGAACATAAGCTGGAGCAGATCATCGACCCGGAAACAGACAGCCTGCGTTTCTATTATCTTGGCAACAACTATAAAACCAAGGTGAAGCATGTGGGGGCGAAACCGTCCTTTGACGTCACTGAACCGCTGATTATTTAAAAGATAGTCTTTCGCAACGCGGTGCGAACGGGAAGCGAACAGAAAAATTCCACGAGATTCGCACCAATAAAAAATATTTATTGTTATAAAAATGAACTATTTTATTTGTGGAAGACTTAGAGAAAAAGAGATAGAGAGTGTTTTGACACATCTTGTTTCTTTTTTATATATTATTTTATGCATTTTTGCTGTCGCACCCCACGCGGGTGCGTGGATTGAAATAGTTTCGTGTGCCGCAGCACGCGGATTCTGATGGTCGCACCCCACGCGGGTGCGTGGATTGAAATATTAAAGAAATCCCCGCGAAAATCGGTCAATTCAGTCGCACCCCACGCGGGTGCGTGGATTGAAATGAATCCTAAATATCAAATTTCGCTTTTGATCGCTGGGTCGCACCCCACGCGGGTGCGTGGATTGAAATGCGTCGAGCTTGCCATCCTTTTCGGTGCTGCGCTGTCGCACCCCACGCGGGTGCGTGGATTGAAATTTTATAGGATATTTTTTTACAACGGTTTTTAAACGTCGCACCCCACGCGGGTGCGTGGATTGAAATAATGAGCATCTCAAAGAATTGATTGAGGCAGGGGTCGCACCCCACGCGGGTGCGTGGATTGAAATCCTTTTAGGAGGCGAGGACGTGGATATTGATATGTCGCACCCCACGCGGGTGCGTGGATTGAAATGTCCTAGATTTTATCCAATGTCTGAAGCACACTGGTCGCACCCCACGCGGGTGCGTGGATTGAAATATGCGCAACCAACCCGCGAACTATGGGACGTTATGGTCGCACCCCACGCGGGTGCGTGGATTGAAATTGATGCGACTGCGTGGGAAACGAGCGAGGTTAGTCGTCGCACCCCACGCGGGTGCGTGGATTGAAATACGAGGCCAAAATCAGTGATCTGTTGCTCTGCGGTCGCACCCCACGCGGGTGCGTGGATTGAAATGCTCAATCTGTCTCCTGGACCAGAATGGAAACAAGTCGCACCCCACGCGGGTGCGTGGATTGAAATCGTTTTTATGGACGATTTGCAAAAGGCGCACCCTGGTCGCACCCCACGCGGGTGCGTGGATTGAAATCCCGTAGCCTTAACCGCTGTGCTTGGTTTCGCCCTGTCGCACCCCACGCGGGTGCGTGGATTGAAATTCGTTCGCCGCGTTCGTATCGACTGTATTGGGGTTGGTCGCACCCCACGCGGGTGCGTGGATTGAAATACGAAGCGTGACGTTTAAAGCGGTGGCTATCCTAGTCGCACCCCACGCGGGTGCGTGGATTGAAATGTCAATACTTTTTGTTGACTTGCGTAACTTTTTGTCGCACCCCACGCGGGTGCGTGGATTGAAATCATGGTTATTAAAGAGATGGAAAACGAAGTAAAAAAGTCGCACCCCACGCGGGTGCGTGGATTGAAATTACGTTTAGAGGATGGTCACAGGTTGAAAATCCTAAGTCGCACCCCACGCGGGTGCGTGGATTGAAATCCGACGCGCTCAAAACGAACGACGAGGAAAAGGGTCGCACCCCACGCGGGTGCGTGGATTGAAATCCGACGCGCTCAAAACGAACGACGAGGAAAAGGGTCGCACCCCACGCGGGTGCGTGGATTGAAATC
>UQWL01000011.1 GCA_900544715.1 uncultured Oscillospiraceae bacterium
TTGATTATATTATCAAATCCATTCCCCTTTGTCAACTACTTTTTCTCCTTTTTTCTCCCCTTCTTTACACCCCTCCGCGCGTTGCGCGCTGGTCTATCCTGAAATGCCTGCGTTTGATCGCTCTTCGCATCTGCGAACCAGAGCCATGGAGCGGAAAGCCGCTGTTGCCACCCTCCGATCCTATATATTAAGTATAGAGGAAAGGGCTTAACTTTTCCCCTTATCAATGCTATAATGAAGCATATTGTAAGAAGCAGAACCATTCCGGGCATAGCTTCTGCTCGAAAGAAGGAGGAATTCTTTGCATATAAAGGACATTTCCATCAAAACCAGGCTGATTATTTCCAATATCCTGATGCTGATTATTCCGTGTTCTCTGGTTGTTATTATTACCGCAGTGATCTTTACCGGCTTCGTTTACCGGTTTGACGGCGCCGACGTTCGAACGCAACTCACCGATTCTCTCGGCTTCATCTCTGTTTATCAGTTACAGTTTCACGTCAATCAATTGGAAAAGGAAGTGCTGAAAACAGGCGAAAACATAAGGGAACAGGAAGAGGTCATTTCCAAGTGCAAGGAGCTTGAGGATACCGGCGCATTGGTTGCAATCTTATTTGACAAGGAGCCTGCCTATTCAACGCCCGGTTATACGTTAGAGGAATGGGAAAATAAAGTGGAGCAGATTGCACGCGGGGCCAACTTTGATGAAGACTCCCTGCTCTACACAAGCTCCCGTGGAACGATCCTCTCAACTGTGACGCACACGGCGGATGGGAAGCGGCTATGTATTCTCATCTGCGACCCGACGCTCGTCAGCGTGGTTGCCAGCACGACAGAGGATTTGCCCAAGCGTGCATTTGAATATATGGATACGATGGGATGGGTTTTTATCGGCCTCGCCATCCTGGTAACGCTGGCGACCGATATTATGCTCGTCACCTTTATTTCGCGCGGCATTCTGGTTCCTTTGGACAAACTGCGCCGGGCAACCCACGAAATACGCGACGGCAACCTGGATTATCGGGTCGATTATGAAGGAAAAAACGAGCTTGGCGACGTGTGTGCGGATTTTGACGAAATGCGGCTGCGGCTGCGGGATTCCGTGGAAGCACAGCAGCGCTATGAGGATAACCGCAAAGAGCTGCTCGCCGGCATCTCGCACGATTTGAGTACCCCGCTGACGGCCATCAAAGGCTATGTTTCCGGCTTGATCGATGGAATCGCCGATACGCCGGAGAAACAGGCGCATTATCTGAAAACCATCTACAGCACTGCCTGCGATATGGATAACCTCGTCAGCGAGCTTTTCACCTTTTCCAAGCTGGATTTGGACAGAATCCCCTTCTACTTTGAGCAGGTGGATCTGGTTGGATTTTTTGAGGACTGCTGCGATGAACTACAGCCGAAATTTGCAACGCAGGAAACGGAAATTCTTTTTGACAACCAATGCGTCCCCTCCGCCTATTCGAGCGTTGACCGCGTGCAGATGAAGCGCGCCGTGATGAATATCATCAACAACTGCGTCAAATATAAAAAACCCGGGGTTTGCACAATCCGGATTACTCTCCGCACGGAAGGCCCCGATATCCGCATTGAAATCGCCGATAACGGCATGGGCGTGTCGGAAGAGGATCTGACCAAAATTTTTGACAGCTTCTACCGCACCGACCGCGCGCGCACCAACGTGCGCAGCGGAAGCGGCCTGGGGCTTGCCATTACGAAACAGATTATCGACCGGCACAGCGGAAAAATCTGGGCGAGCGGCAGTATCGGCAAGGGGTTGACCATCTGCATCCTGCTGCCCGCTGTGAACCCCGAGCCAAAGCAATAGCATCTGCGGCTTTCGGCCGCATGGATGCATAGAAAGGACGAACAACATGGCAAAATCCATTTTAATTATTGAGGACGATAAGAATATTGCGGAGCTTGAGCGCGACTACCTGGAGGCCAACGGTTATGAGGTGGATACCAAGCTCAACGGAGAAAGCGGCCTGGAGGCCGCGCTCAAGCAAAATTACAGCCTGATCCTGCTGGATCTGATGCTCCCCGGCATGGATGGATTCGAAATCTGCCGCTGCATCCGCCGGGAAAAGGATATCCCGATCCTGATGGTGTCGGCCAAAAAAGAGGATATTGATAAAATACGCGGCTTTGGCATTGGCGCTGATGACTATATTGTAAAGCCCTTCAGCCCTTCCGAACTGGTGGCCCGCGTGCATGCGCATATTGCCCGCTATGACCGCCTGACGGCGAAGGGCGAGGGCACGGCAGATGATTATATTTCCATCGGCAACCTCTATATTGATAAAAACGCGCGGCGCGTTTATGTGAACAAAAAAGAAGCCGTGCTGACCAACAAGGAATTTGACCTGCTGGTATTTCTCGCCTCCAACCCCAACATTGTTTTCAGCAAAAACACGCTGTTTGACCGCATTTGGGGCTTTGACGCGATCGGTGAAACCTCCACGGTGACGGTGCACATCAACCGCATCCGTGAAAAAATTGAGGATGACAGCTCCAACCCGCAGTATATTGAAACGGTATGGGGCGCGGGCTACCGCTTTAAGCTCTGATTTTCAGCGGCATATTGATTGAATGCATCCTCAATATTTTAGATTTATTTTATTTTTTCTTTGTATAGAGTTAATGATTCATGGCTATACTATAGGCACAGTGTAGCTGAGGTGGTTGTCAGCCAACACTGTGGATTCGTTTTCTTCTCTCTCTCTTTTTCAATCGCGTTGGGGTTACCCAAGGCGATTGAACCCTTTTTAGGGAATTTTTCACGGTCGGCGGGATTGCCGGCCGTTTTTTATTTTCCGCCTGACCGCTTGCATGTATGACAAAAAGCGGATATGATGATAGCATATCAATTTTTGACATTCTGCAAAGGTTTTGTGTGGAAGAAAGGAAGGAACTATTTCTATGCTAATTGCTGATTTACATATCCACTCCAAATACTCGCGCGCAACCAGCCGGGACTGTGTGCCGGAGGCGCTGGAGCTTTGGGCGCGCCGCAAGGGCATCAATGTTGTGGGCACGGGCGATTTTACACACCCTGCCTGGCGTGAGGAGCTGCGGGCAAAGCTGATTCCGGCGGAGGACGGGCTTTACCGGCTGAAGGACGAGCTGCGTTTGCCCGACGCACCGGACGGCGCAGCGCACACGCCGCGCTTTCTGGTGACGGGCGAAATCAGCTCCATCTATAAAAAAGACGGCAAGGTGCGAAAGGTACACAATGTGATCCTTCTCCCCTCGCTGGAGGATGCGGAAAAGCTCGCCCTGCGCCTGGAGGAGATCGGCAACCTGCACTCCGACGGGCGGCCGATTTTGGGGCTGGACAGCCGCGATCTACTGGAGATTACGATGGACGTTTGCCCACAGGCAATGTTGATCCCCGCGCATATCTGGACGCCTCATTTTTCGATGTTTGGCGCGTTCTCCGGCTTTGATACAGTAGAGGCGTGCTTTGGCGATATGACGCCGTATATCCACGCGGTGGAAACCGGCCTCTCCTCCGACCCGCCGATGAACTGGCGGCTCTCCGCGCTCGACCGGTTTACACTCGTTTCCAACTCCGACGCGCACTCCCCTCAAAAGCTCGGCCGGGAGGCGAACCTCTTCAACACCCCCTTCTCCTACGCCGCGATGGCGGCGGCGCTGGAGCGCCCTGATTCCGAGGGCTTTGCGGGCACGATCGAGTTTTTCCCGGAGGAGGGGAAATACCATTTTGACGGGCACCGCAACTGCCGGCTCTGCCTGAAGCCCTCCGAAACGCTGGCAACGGACGGCCGCTGCCCAGTCTGCGGCAAAAAGCTGACCATCGGCGTGCTACACCGCGTGGAGGATTTGGCAGACCGGGAGGAAGGCTACCGCCCCGCCCACGCGCGCCCCTTTGAGAGCATCGTCCCGCTGCCGGAGGTGATCGCCGCCTCCATCGGCTTCACGCCCGCAAGCGCAAAGGTGCAAACCCGTTACAGCGCTCTTTTACATCACCTTGGCCCGGAATTTACGATCCTGCGCGAAGCGCCGCTGGAGGATATTGCACATGCCGCAGGGCCGAGCGTGGCCGAGGGCATCCGCCGCATGCGAGCCGGTGAAGTGACTCTCTCCCCCGGCTACGATGGAGAATATGGTAAAATCCACCTGCTTGATGAGGAGGAAATCAACACCCTTTCCGGCCAAATCAGCCTGTTTGGCGCGCCCGACCCCTCCCCTGTGAAACAACAGAAGCCGGACGCACCAAAGCCAAAATCAAAACGCGCCTCCCCAAAACAGGCCAAAGCGGCGCCATTGCCGCAAAACCTGCTCGATGGGCTGAACGAGAGGCAGAAAGCTGCGGTCACCGCGCCGGAACAGGCCGTGATCGTCACGGCCGGGCCGGGCACGGGCAAAACGAAAACGCTCGTTTCCCGCATTGCCTGGCTGATTGGAGAGCAAAAGGTGAAGCCTGCGGACATCACGGCCGTCACCTTCACCAATAAGGCTGCGGATGAAATGCGGCAGCGGCTCATCCAGCATTTTGGCGGCCGCCGTGCCATTCAGGGGATGCGGATCGGCACATTCCACTCCTTGTGCCTCGACCTGCTTTCCGGAGATGGGCAGGAGATTCCCCTTGCGGATGAAAACGAGGCCGCGGCGCTTGCCGCTGAAATTTTAAAGGAAGTGGAGCTGAAGCTCTCCCCGCGGAAGTTTTTGCAGGAGGTTTCCCAGGTGAAAAGCGGCGTTATCGAAACGCCGCCGCACCCGGAAGCCTACCAGCGCTACTGCGCCCGGCTGCGGGAATACGGCGTGCGTGATTTTGACGATTTGCTGCTTGACGCTTTGCAGCTTGATACGGCCTTCCCCCATCTTCTCGTGGATGAATTTCAGGACAGCAACGAAATCCAATACCAGCTGGTTCAGAAATGGTGCGGCGGCGGGAAGAGCGTGTTTCTCATCGGCGACCCTGATCAATCGATTTATGGCTTCCGCGGATCGAGCGCGCGATGCTTTGACCGTTTTGCGGCGGAGCATCCGGGCGCACGTCAGATCCGTTTCACGGAAAATTACCGCTCCACGCCGGAAATATTGGGCTGCGCCCTCCCCCTGATTTCCCATAACGACGGGCCGGAACGCCAGCTCACCGCCATGCGCCCGGGGGGCGAACGCGTGCGGCTCATGACGGCGGAGGACGATTTTTCCCAAGCGCTTTTCCTTGCGAAAGAGATCAACCGCATGGTCGGCGGTATCGATATGCTCGATGTGCAAACCGCCGCATCGCAGCGCGGCGGCCCGCTGGGTTTTTCCGATATCGCCGTGCTCTACCGCACCCACCGGCAGGCCGAGCTGATGGAAAAATGCCTGGGCATTGAGGGCGTGCCCTACGTTGTCACCGGGCGGGACAGCTTCCTTGCGGATGATATGGTGCGCGGCACGGTGGGATTTTTCCGCTATTTGCTGCATCCGGCCGACCTGCTTTCCCTGCGTGCCTGCCTGCTGACCGTTTTGCGCTGCCCGGCAAACGCGGCGCAAAAGCTGCTGGCCTATTGCCGCGAAACAGAACCAGGCACCCTCCTCTCTAACGAACTCCCCGCGCCCCTGTGCGCCATGCCGGAGCTGCAAAAGTTTTCGGATCTCTTGCGCCAATACGCGCCGCGCGCCGCGAAGGAAAAGCCGCTCAAGCTCCTCACAAGCTGGGCGGAAAGCACCGGCCTTACTGAACATGCGGCGGTCAACCGGCTGCTCGACGCGGCAGTCCTCCAGCCGGACCTCGCTTCTCTGCTGAACAGCCTCTCGCTCGGCAAAGAGGGTGATGTGGCACGCAGCGGAAACCGGGCTTACACGGCGGACGCAGTCACGCTCTCCACCCTGCACGGAGCCAAGGGGTTGGAATTCCCGGTGGTGTTCCTCTGCGGCGTTTCTAAGAGGGTGCTGCCGCTGGATGCGCCGGGCCGGCCCACGGATGTGCAGGAGGAACGCAGGCTTTTCTTCGTTGGCATGACGCGCGCCAGGGAGGAACTGATTTTGCTGACAAACAGCGAGCCTTCGCCGTTCCTGGCCGAAATTCCGGCGGCCAATTTGGAAAACGGCACGGCCGCCGAGCTCAAGCGCCCACAAGCGGTTCAGCAGCTTCATCTTTTTTAATACTGCGCTGTCATAACAAAAAATCACGAAGGGAAAGGAGCATATCGGATGCAGATTGCGGCTGTCCGCTTAACAGAAGGCGTCAATGAAGCTATTTGCACGCGCTGGCTCTCCTGTTTGCCTGGGAAAAGGCAGGAGGAAATCCTGAGGCGACAAAGGCCCAAGGATCGGGAGCGTTCCCTCAGCGGGGAGATACTCGCCCGCGCCATGCTGGCACGGGAGCTGCGCTGCCCCCTGCGCGACGTTCCAATCTGCCGGGAAACGCATGGAAAGCCGGTTTTAAAAGATTGTACAAACCTCTTTTTTAATATCAGCCATTCCGGGGATTATGCGGTATGCGCAGTTTCTAAACAGCCGGTGGGAATCGATATTGAACGAATCGGGGCGTACCAGCCGAACGTTGCGCGCCGGGTTTGCAGTGATGCGGAGCAAAAATTGTTGGAACAGTGTGAAGACCCTGCCCGCCTGTTTTACAGGTTGTGGACGCTCAAGGAAAGTTATGTGAAATTAACGGGGACAGGCATTAGCGTGCCGCTGAGCCAAATCACGTTTTCTTTTCTGGCAGACGGCAGGGTGGAATCCAATCAAAATAGGGTTCAATTTGCGAGTTTCCCGTTTGGGGACGGGTATTGGCTGGCCGTTGGGGAAAAAATGAAGTGAGCTGCATGATTGCCGCTATTCGCGCTTGTGCGCCCAGGCCGCGAAGGCGAAGCTTTTTGCAGGTATCAAATGAAATCAACAAATAACTGCGCCCTGGCCATGATAAGCCAGGGCGCAGTCTTTTCCGCAAGGAGGGATCGAAATTAGAAGCTCGTAACCCTTCCCGCAAAATCTGCAACAATTAGGTTGCCATTGGAAAGCGCCACACTGCCAAACACCGGCGCGCCCACATTCTGCTTCTTCAAAACCGCTCCGTTCGCCGGATCAATCGCATAGAGATACCCATCTGACGCGCCGAAGATCAGCTTGCCATTCGAAAGAATCGGCGTGCCTTCTACGGTTTTAGAGCCAACGCCCGCATAAGGAGCCGTGCCAACGAGCGCACCGCCGACCTCACGCTCCCAAAGGATCGTTTTCGTCTCCAAATCAAAGGCAAGCACACCCTTATTCACCGTGGCAATATAGGCAACCTTACCGGAGATGACCGGCTGGGCGCTGGAAGCAAAGTTATAGCCATCGAAATTCGTCTTGCTTGTGATTTTTCCGGAGCCGTTATCCACGATCATCACCGCGTCGTCCTCCGCCACAAGGAGCGTGTTCGCATCAATCACCGCCGGGGTGGAGCTGCGGAAGCGGATGTCGCTGTCGTTATTTTCCCAAAGCTTTTTGCCGGTGTTTTTATTGAGCGCCACCAGCGCATCCCAATGGGAGCTGACGATCAAATGATCGCCCGCGATCACAAATTCGGCCGGTGAATTTTCGCCTTTACCGCGGCGGTTGTTCCAGCGTGTGTCGCCTGTTTCCATATCCAGCGCGGTGATACTGGCCGCGCAGCCGGCATAGACGGTACCGCCATCCGCGCACAGGCCGGAACTAGTGCCGAGCGATCCGCCGAGATCCACCTTCTTCTGCCAAAGCAGAGCGCCTGTTTTTGCATTCAGGCAATAAACCGTGCCCTCGCAATCCTGCGCGACGATCTTTCCATCTGCATAAATCAGCTTGTTTTTCACGGAATTGATGGTTTCAAAGAACCAATTCACCGAGCCATCCGCCGCATTCAGGCCGTAAACGCCGCAGGTGCGGGGGTAGTCGTCATCCACCGTGGCGGCAAAAACCTGATTGCCAACGGCAAGCGGATCGGCAAACAGGAGGTTCCCCTCCAGCTGCGCGCTCCATTTCGCCCCATCGGAAGCCTGCGGTTTCTCAAAATCATAATAATACATCCGGGTGGAAACCTGGCCGGTTGCGGTGACGTTGATGAGCCTGGAGCCGCCCGCGGAGGAATCGATGCCGCCGCAGTCAGGCCTCCCGGTGCTGATATTAAGCACGCCGTCCGTTTCCGTAATATAGTTATAATGATAGTGGCCATACACCCAGGCAATGAGGTCATGCTCTTTTAAATCCAGTTTTTTCAAGCCATAGGATAGCACATAGTCATCAGACGGCGCTTTGGTATGATTGAACATAACGACCTTCATGCCGGGCTCTACATTTGCCAAGTCGTTTTCCAGCCACTTCCAACGGTCATTTTTGTTGTAGCCGGAGGCATAATCCGCGCCGGACTGGAAGGGTGTGACAACATAGTGGACGTTGCCCACATCAAACGAATACCACACCGGGCCATAGATGCTCTCAAAGAGCGCCTCGCCATATTTCCCGGCGACATAGTCGTGGTTGCCGATCACATAGCGCACAGGAACGCCCATATTCTCTGAATTCATATCCTTAATATGCTGCTTGAGGCCATCCTCATAGCAGATATCGCCCGTGTGGATAAGGAAGGCCGGATCGGTTTTTTTCACCGTATCCCGGACATGCTCGATCCAAGCGCCGACTCCGCCTGCGCCGATCTCCGAATCGGAAATTTGCAGGAAGGAGTGATCCTCCTGTGCGGTTTTCTCGCTCTTATCCAGCTGGAAGTCATAGGTTTCCCGATCCTTGGTGACCGGAATATAATAGTTTTCCGTCCAGTAACCCGCAGGCGTTGTTACCGTGACAAAACGACTCTTGCTGTAGCCCGGCAGGGTATATGCGCCGTTTTCATCCGTTTTGACCACATTCCGACCATCGGAAACGCTTACGTTTGCAATCGGCTCGCCCGTAGCGGCATCTGTCACCGTGCCGTGGAACGGGCCGGGCATCAGGGCGCCGATGAGCGCAAAGAGCGCTTCCATGACGACAATCAGAATGACTGTGCACAGAATAATGAGTTTTTTCTTCATCTTTATGATTCTCCCTTTCTTGCCCCAAGCGCGGATTTGTGCAGTTTTGGCGCAGCTAAAATTTCGAGCGGCGTTGATGCTCACAAAGCGCAAAGCTCCCCCTTATTCGCCTGAGATTTGTATCATTTTACCACAAAGAAGCCCATAGAGCAAACTGTTTTTTCATCTTTCTCACGGTAAGTAACAAAGGGGAGAAGATTTTTCACCTGTCGCCCGCCTGTGAATATCCACCGTCTGCTCTCAGCTGGTCAAGTGTGATTACCCGCTCGTCCTGATAAGCCTCACGCAGTTCTTTCGCGGTGGCATATTTTTCGCTGTATTCCGGCGTGGTCGCCCCCCATGCCGTCGATTCATCTATCACACATACAAACTCACGGCACCAGGTGCAAAAGGTCAGCCATTTGGTGCCTTTTTCGAACATTCGATCGATATTGGGAACGAAATCATTCTCCGTCATGGCAATCATTTTATTCTGAGAGGTCTTATAACAAGTTTTAAAGCGGTTGGCATTGGCCTGATTGAAACGATATAGTATCCTGCTGCTATTGGTATAGTAGGGATCGTCTCCAATGATATCACACTTGTCGTCCCCAACATACCAGCGTGGATTCTGTCCGTTATAAACCCAGATGAGATTGTTCAGACCATTCACATTCGTCATCCGGTCATACATTAGGTTCCACAGTTCTTTATAAGCCTCCGCTCCGCTCGCGCCCCACCAGAACCATCCACCGCTCGCCTCATGCAGCGGCCGCCACAGGACGGGCACACCCGCATCCTGCAACTTTTTCATCTCTTTGGAGATGATGTCAATATCGCGGAGCAGGCCCTGATACTCCGGGCTGTTGGGATTGTCGAGCGCCTGTTTGAGATTAAAATCCGTTTGCTCTGTGTAAAAATGCCGCTTTCCCTCCGTTTGGGAAGGCGCCATCCAGTGCCAGCAGAAGGTGACGATTCCGCCAGCTTGATGCCATTCGATTGCCTGCTGGACGGAATAGCATTTCCGGCCGGTTTCTGTTTCGGAAAGATCCAGCCCGATCATCGCCGGATATGCGTTTGTAACGCTGTGCACCGCCTGAAGCTCATTCGCCTTGAAAACGGTCATAGGGCTATTGGGGTCGTTTTCATCCACACGGAACTGCGGCGCGGAAAAATACTCATACTCGTTGATATATTGCCCGCTGATCACGCGCTTGCCATAGCAATCCAACAAAAAGCGGTACAACGCCTTGGCACTCTCATCCGCATTGGGGTTGATCAACGCCTGGTCTACCATTTCATAATGCGCATCCTCCACCTGAATCATCCCATTCCACCCCACCAGTGATAAAATACAGCTGATAACAGCCATTAACATGCTAAAAATTCGCCGCAGCATGCCCTTTTCCTCCTCTTTTCTACGATCTGTTTTCCAGCTTCGCATTCTGCTCTTTCATGGCCATATTCCCCATTGATAGACCTCCGCATCCCACTCCACCGCGCCGAATCGGATGAAGTGCGCCGCGATCATCGCCAGAAAGAACTCTATGCAGCCTATTATAGCACCGAGTCCTAGTAAAACAATATGGTGATAAACAGCCATCAAATTTCAAAATCCGGATATCATCCCCTCGGTGGACAAAGGGTATCAGCCATTTGAGAAGGCATCGCCCCGCCCTGCCGGGCCTCCTGCTTGCATTCCCGCAATCAGAAATGATAGAATAGTTTCGTCAGTTTTGAAAATCAAATACAGGAGGCATTTCAATGAATCTATTTGAGCAGCTCAAAACCTGGACCAGCGAAAATTTTTGGGATAAGCTATTGGGCTTCCTGCCGAATCTCGTCGGCGCCATTCTTACGCTCGCGGTCGGCTTTTGGCTGGCAAAGCTTGCGGGGAACCTGCTCGTGAAAGGCCTGACAGCGAAAAACGTTGACCCAGCCGTCCATCCCTTCATCCGCAACGTGGTGGAGCTGGTGATTAAATTCGGCATCGTGCTCTCCGCCCTTTCCACGCTGGGCATCAATCTCAGCTCCTTCATTACCGCCCTGGGCGCGGCTGGCGTGACGGCGGGCATCGGCCTGAAGGACAGCATCTCCCAGTTTGCCAGTGGCCTGCAAATCCTCATCAGCAAGCCCTTCAAAAGCGGTGATTTTATTGAGCTGGAAGCTGTTTCCGGCAAGGTGGCGGAAATCGGCTTTATGAACACCACGCTCAATACGATCGACAACAAGCGCATCATTATCCCGAATTCCCACCTGACCTCCAACAGCATCATCAACTACACCGCCGAGAATAAACGCAGGCTGGATCTGACCTACAGCATCGGCTATGACGATGATATTTCCCTGGCAAAGCGGGTCCTGAACGAAATTGTTACGGACAATGCCATGGTATTGAATGATCCCGCGCCCGTGATCGGCGTGAAGGCGCACGATGCGCACGCGATTGAGATCGCCTGCCTCGTCTGGTGCCGCAGCGATGACTATTGGACGCTCTTCTATGAATTGCAGGAGACGGTGAAGCTGAAATTCGATGAAAACGGGATCACGATCCCCTATGAGCAGCTGGATGTGCATGTGGTGAGCAGGGAGGCGTGAGGGAAGGGCAGGATTCTTCCCTATCGTGATCGTGATACATACAGAACTGATTTTTTTCTCAGTTCTGTATTTTTTTATGGAAATTGTTGCATTCGATAACGAATTTGCTATAATAGGGATGGGATGTATTCCCTGAATAGCCATGAAAGAGATGATTCCAATGGTTTAGCGCTCCGTAAACAGAAAAGGGAAAGAATTTTTAAGAATGGAAAAGGAGCGTCATTTTATGAAAAAAACAATTTCCGTATTCTTGACGATGCTATTGATTTTTTGTTCGTTCAGTTTTCTCCTTCCCGTTTACGCAGCTGCTCCGGAAGACACATTAGACCTTTCCCAGTATTCGCTGGAGGATATCGCAGCTATGTCCGCGGAGGAATACCGCGCTCTGCTGCGGGATTTTGAGCGGGTTTATGATCCATTTGACACCTATGAGACGGACCCGATTATGGCGGAGGAAGAGCAGGAGCCGCAGATTGCACCGAGGTGGGGATCGGGGACGATTGATAAAAATGGCGAATATACGAAAACGGGCTCTCACGAAATGATTACGGCTCAAGCGCTTAATGTTCTTGCAAATGATATGGGCATTTTTATCACGCAATTAATCACGATAATTATCTTGGATCAACTACTAATACTGCATTAACAAACTGTGAAGATCATTATTATAGTGCTGTTTCAATGGTCAAAACGGGTAATCGTACAAAAGCCTATGAAGAAATCGGGCGTGCTCTTCATTATCTACAAGATGCAGGAGAACCCCATCACGCAGCCAATATAACAGCACTAAATGTAACGCACGGTCAATTCGAAAAATACGTTGATAATCGCATAGACATCTATACAAATCTAATTTCAAGTGCAAAAGGACATAATTTTCATTCGTCAGCAAATCTGACTTATGCAAACGCTGCATTGCGTAGTCCCGGTTATCTTGTAGGACAAACTGCTTTGGTCGCATATAATTATAGAAATCAGGTAAACAATGTCTTAAATAACTCCAGTTGGGATAGCGTTGCGCGAATTACGGTGCCGAATTCTATTGCCTTTTCTGCATTCCTATTGTATAGATTTGCCTATGCGTCTGGTCTTCCTCTTTATTAATATCGGAGATGATAACATGACTTATAAGACAAAAAAAATCTTTTTTTTAGTCTCCGCTATCCTATCATTGCCTATGTTACTTTATTTGTTCCTCTTAAATTTATATTGGTCTGACGCAATAACATGGTTCATTGACGATTTGCTCCAATTACGATTGTATTTTGATCAGGACGCCATGATAGGGCCTATTTTTCTCTCCCTTGCAATATTAAACTTCAATGCAATCGTTTATCTCGTTTTTTATCGGAAAGGGTGCCATGTTTGTACAAAATTGGGTATGTTATTTACTGGAACGATTAACACACTTACTACTACGATGATATCATCTCAAATTCACAGCTCCTGGTATAATAATGCCTCGCCTACATTATGGTATATTATTCTTTGTATTTATGCAGTAATCGCGCTTGCAACGTTTATCTGGCTCATCGTCGCCATGGTGAAATACCCAAAGCCAGAGCCGAAAGCAGCGTAAGCAATTCAAATTATAAATTCTCGATCTCCGGCGGGGAAGCGGGGCAAACGCCCTTCTTCCCCGCCCTTTTCATGTTATCGTCCCATAACATCCCGCCAAAAAATTGTAACTTTGCCCCCGCCGTGTTATAATCCATCTCACACGAACTTCGAACATACACGGGGATGGATACAATGACAAAACTACTGATCAAGCTCTTTATCAAGGATGCGGGCAACACGGAAAACCCCGCTGTGCGCGTACGCTATGGCGTTCTCAGCGGCGCGGTGGGGATTGCCTGCAACCTTTTGCTGACCATTGCAAAATTTTTGATCGGCTCGCTCACCAACAGCATCGCCATCACGGCGGATGCAGTCAACAACCTCTCAGACGCGGGCTCCTCTGCCGTGACGCTTTTCAGCTTCAAGGCTGCCAACCGCCCGGCGGATGATGAGCACCCCTTCGGCCACGGCCGGATTGAATATATCGCCGCGCTGGGGGTCGCCTTCCTGATCCTGATGATGGGCTTTGAACTGGTGCGCTCCTCCATTGATAAAATCATGCATCCGGAAGCGCTCGCCTTCAGCGTGCCCGCGCTGATCGTGCTGCTTTTATCCATCGGTGTGAAGATCTGGATGGCGATATTTAACCATCAGCTCGGCAAGCGGATTGATTCCCCCGCCGTCGGCGCGGTGGTGATGGATAGCGTCAGCGATACGGCGGCGACGACTGTTTCGATGCTCGCGCTGATCCTCTCAAAATTTACCGCCCTGCCGCTTGATGGCTATATGGGCATTGTCGTCGCCCTTTTCATCTTCTATACCGGCATCCAGATCGTTCGCGACACCGTGGGAAGCCTGCTGGGCCAGGCGCCGGATCCCAAGCTCGTCAAGGAACTGGAGAGCGAGATTCTCTCCTTCGACGGCGTGGTCGGCGTGCACGACCTGATCGTTCACAACTACGGGCCAAACCGCATTTTCGCTTCCGCTCACGCGGAAGTCCCCTCCAACGAGGATATCATGAAAAGCCACGACACCATTGACCTGATCGAACGGGAAATCAAGAAAAAATTCCACATAGACATGGTCATCCATATGGATCCGATTGTAGTGGACGATGAGCAGATCAACCGCCTGCGGCTTCAGCTCTCTGAGATTGCAAGGGAGATCGACCCCCGCTTTACGATCCATGATTTCCGCATGGTGGAGGGGCCGACGCACACCAACCTGATTTTTGACCTTGTCATCCCGCACAATTGCAAGATGAAAAAAAGCGAGATCTACCGGCGGGTAAACGAACTGGTAAACGAGCTTGGCCCGCAATATTATACGGTGATCACGGTTGAAAACAGCTTTGTTACGGAAACAGGGCTGGAATCCTGATCCTTTTTCAGAGAGGGCGCGTTTTGCGCCCTTTTTTGTAAAATTTCGCTCGGATTTTAGTAATCCGACATAGAATTTCAGTGAAAAACCTGTTATAATAGGACGCACGCAAACGATTGCATTGTACCGGAGACTTTATGCTTTCCGGCCAAAAGGCTGGCCGAAACTTGGCTCGGCCTTTTGCAGAAAGGCCATGGCCAACACCACAAAAAAACTATGACTGTCAGAGAAAGGTATGATCCTACTGATGAGCGTTACCATTAAGGACATTGCGCGGGAGGCCGGCGTATCCTATGCCAGCGTATCCCGTGCGCTCAGCGGCAGCCGCGGCGTGAGCGTCAAAACGGCGCAGCGCATCCTGGCGGTTGCCAAAAAGCTCAACTACTTACCCAATGGCATTGCGCGCAACCTCGTCAACCAGCGCTCCAAAACGCTCGGCCTGATCCTGCCGGATATCTCCAACCCCTTCTTCTCCGATATTGCGCTGGCCGTGATCCATACGGCGGAGCGCGCCGGGTATCAGACGATCCTCTCCAACACGGATTGGGAGCCGCGCGCGCAGGAGCGCCAGCTCCAGCTCATGCGGGAACAGCGGGTGGATGGGATCATCCTAAAGCCGGTGCAGGATACAGTGGATGGCGCAGCCTATGAAGACCTCGGCCTGCCTGCTGTGCTGCTGCATTACAGTGGCTCGAAGGTGGTGAGCTGCGTGGATACGGATCATGACTACGGCGGCTATCTAATGACGCGCCATCTGCTGGATTGCGGGTGCAGGCGCATCGCCTTTTTGGGCGGCCTGCCGGATTCGCGCTCCAACCTCCAGCGGCTGGAGGGCTACACCCGGGCGCTGCTGGAAGATGGGCTTGCGCCGGATGACCGCCTCGTACGCCACGGCCCCTTCACCAGCGAAAGCGGATATGCCCTAGCGAAAGAGCTGCTCACGCTTCCGGAAGTCGAGGAACGGCCGGACGCGCTCTTTTGCGGCAATGATGTGATCGCCCTCGGCGCGCTGCAATATGCGCAGGAGACGGGCATCCGGGTGCCACAGGAGCTTTGCATCGCGGGTTTTGACGGTATTTCCTACGCATCGCTCGCGCAGATCCGGCTGACCACCATTCGGCAGGACCGCCAGCGCATGGGGGAAACGGCCACGCACCTTCTACTCGACGAAATTGAGAGCAATTCTGAGCCGGCGGTGCAGAAAGTGCTGCTGACCCCTACCCTGCTCGCCCAGGCCACCACGGGAAACATGCGGCTGGACGGGGCCGCTTCCAGATAAAGAATAAAAAAGGACCGTAAAGAAAGGCAGGGTACTTCACGATGGGAGAACTACTGAAATTTCACCTGATAACAGACCTGCATCACTATGCAAAGAGCCTCGGCACAACCGGCCCCGCCTATGAATGGCGCAGCCAAAGCGACCAGAAATGCCTGGCTGAAACAGGGGCGATCATTGATGCCGCGGTGGACTGGCTGCTGCAAAGCGATATCGATATCATCCTCGTCGGGGGTGACGTGAGCTGTGACGGTGAGAAGGAGAGCCATCTCGAGCTGATCCCAAAGCTCAACCGCCTCAGGGAGGCTGGCAAGCGCGTCATCCTCATCACCGCAACGCATGACTATAACGATGACCCCATCCGCTGCGTGGGCGACGAGCGGTTGCCCGCCACGCCGACCACGCGGGAGGAATTGCTCGAGCTATACCACGATTTTGGCTTGAATGAGGCCATCTCCTTCAACGCGGAAACGCACTCCTATGTGGTGCAGCTCGCCCCCGGCTGGCGGCTGCTCGCCCTGAATGACGATGGCGACGGGCGCGCCTTCTGCGGCTATGATGAGAGCCATCTCGACTGGATTCTAGAGCAAATCAGGCTTGCGCACGAGGCGGGCGACGAGGTGCTCGCGATGACGCACCATCCGGTGCTGCCGCCCTCCCCCATCTATCCGCTCTTCAGCCGCCGCGATATGCTCGGCGATTTTGAGCACACTTCCACGGTGCTGGCAGATGCGGGCGTACAGTTCATCTTCACCGGCCACACGCACATGCAGAATATCGCCGTAAAAACCACGGAAAAGGGCAACACGATTTATGATATCAACACCAGCGCCCTGATCGGCTACGCGAGTGCAATCCGCACAGTGACGGTTTACGATGACCGCATGGAGGTCAAAAGCGACCACATCGATCACTTCGACTGGGATCTGCACGGCATGACGGTGGATGAATATTTTAAATCGGTATTCGACCGGCTGCTCAACGATATTTTCGACTCCATGGCCTTTGATATCGAGCGCCTCTCCCGGCTGGCGGTCGGCTTCAGCGTGGAGGCGGAAACGATCCTGAAGCTGCGCGTCCCGCTCACGCTCGCGGGCAAGGCGCTGCAAAAGCTGACGGTCGGGCAGCTCGCACGGCTGCTCTGCATCTCCAGGGATATCAGCCCGGAGGTAAAGCCGATTTTGCTCAAGGATCTGTTTGTGGAAGTGGTGCGCAATATCTATGGCGGCGACGAGCCGTATACGCCCGACACACCGGTGTATCAGGCGATCAAGCGGATCATGGAGCGGGGAAAGCCCCTCGTGCGGCGTATAAAAAACAGCGAGGAAATCTTCAAGATGATGGATGTAATTTTGGACGGTGTGCTGTATGACGCGCCGCCGGCGGATAATGACGCGGTACTGCCGCGGATGGCATGGAAACAATAGATGAAATGAATCAATAATGAACCCCCGCTGCGTTTGACGAATCAAATGCAGCGGGAGTTTTTATGATACATTTTGATCCGGTGGGGCGAACTGCGTTCGACCGAGATATTACAGATCGTTTTTAAACTTGCTTGCAGATATTTCGTGTATTTTATCATGGGCTTGCGCCTCATTTCTCCACTCGAAATGGATTGATCGGTTCCACATCAATTTCATCATAAATCGATTCAAATTCATCTACGCGTTTTTTAATATATTGTTCAATTTCTTTGTTTGCGGAACGGCCCTCTGATTCTGCAATATATCGGAATTTTTGAAAGTAAAGTCTATCTATGCGCAATGTATAAAGTAAAAATTGAACCTCCATCCTTCTACTCCATTTCTTCCACGCTATATCAAAAGGAGCGCTACTTTCTCCTTTTCCGTTTGTTATTATCAGTCTACCACAATCAAGAAGAATGTAGCGGATTTAGTACCAATCTGTTCTATCGGTAAAAGATCGGCCCCCTGCGCGGAAAATGCCGCGCAGGGGGCCGATCTTCTATTGAAAATTTTTTTACTCCATCTAATCCGCCGACTTCTGCCCCGTCCTTCTCACCGTCGTTTTCACCGCTACCGTCAGCTCCGCCTTCGGCAGCACCTCCCGCCAACGGTCTTCCACGCTGCGAAACGCATTTGGCTCTGAGAGCCACAGCCGGTTCCCGAGCCGGAGTACATCGCTGCGATAGCTCTTCAGGCAGATTTCCGCCGTTCCACGGAGCTGGCTTTCCAGCATTGCGGAAACCGCTGCCTCAATCTGCGCGCGCACATTGCTCTGCACGTTGCCAAAATCCTCGCGCTCAATCTCGTTGAGATCGCATACGCAGGTGATCTCGGCGCGGTAGGCGGGCAGCCCGTTTTTCATTTCCGTTTTAAATTTCGCATCCGCTTTGATAAGCTCCAGCGACGCTTTGCCGAAGGGCTCCCCCTCCACAACGAGATCGCCGCTCTCCGCCTGGCCGGTTAGAAATAACAGGGCGCGCGTTTCGTCCGCATCAAGGTCACCTACATACTTCCCCTCCCGGAAGATCGCAAGACCGTCCAACAATACCGTATCCATATCCTGCGCCTTGTCCACCACCGGCTTCAAAAGCGGGAGATACACGTCCGAGGTTTTATCCTCCAGCAGCGTAACCGCCTTGTGCAACGGCATCTGGAGCGTTTTGGCGTTCACCTGCCCCATCTTCAGCCCCATCTGGATTTCCCGCGCGGGAATCGAGCTGCCGTTGAAAGGCGATTTGATGATATCCGCCGCCTTCCCCCGCGCCACGGCGAGATCAACCATTGGCCGTGTGGCGTAATCCCGCACAAAGAAATCGAGCGTTTCATTCAGCCCCTCGCGCGCTACCTCCGCTCCGAACACGATGATCCAGTTGTGCGAATACAGCGGCCTTCGCCCCGCGGTGAGCGTAACATTGCGCATGGCGTCCGCGATGGTTGCACCGCTCGTTTCATAAACCTTCGTCACATTGCCGGACATGCCGTTATCCTGCCCGCCTGATACCGCCGTATTGAAGGCCTGGAGCGTCAGGAGATAGCCGCCATCCGCCGTCCGATCCACACCGATGCCCTGCACGATCAGGCGGTCGCGGATCTCACGCCCGTCGTTGCCATAGTTGTTATCACAGCCCGCCAATCCAAGGGTCAAGAGGAACACCGCACAAATCGCGAACACCTTTTTCATAGGGCTGCCGCCTCCTTCTCCAGTTTCGCCTGCCTGCGCACCGGCGGCAGCAGGCACAGTGGGATGAGAATGACGAAAACGACGAACAGGATCATCATGATCTCCGGCCTGGCAATGGCGGCAAAGCGCTCATAATCCCCAGAGATGAACACGGCAGCCGCACCGAGCACCAGGATGCACCCAGCGATCCATGCCTTTTTGAACCGCCTGCCAAAGGCCCTGCGCAGGCAGGTGACCGTCAGCAGTGTAAAAAATGCGAGCTTGACAAACAGGCAGAGAATCCACACGCCTGTATGGAACGCGTCGAGCCGCTGCAGCACGCTGAATTCCGCGAGCACTGCCAGCGAATGAAACGGGAAGAACTGCGTTTGAAAGAACACGCCAAGCACGGAAATCGCGCAGAAGAAGAGAAGCGCCATTGCGAGCGTCAGCCATAGCGTCCATTTGACATAGCCTTTTTCAAGCTTTCCGCGCACGCGCGGCGCGATGACCGCGAGAGCCGCCGTTTCCGCCGTGCCGGCGAGGAAGGTTGCCGCCCCCCGAAATGTAGGCATCACGCCATCGTAAAACAGCGGTGTAAAATTCAGCGGCTCAAAGCGCGGCAGGAGGACGGCGACGACGAAGCCGAGCGTTATGCACACTAGCAGCACCACAAGGCCTGAGAGCCGCCCGATCGCCTCCAGCCCGAAACCAGCCGCTGCACAGCTGATGAGGATGATAATCAGCAGAAAGATGGTGAAATCTGAATCTGGAAACAGCCGCGAGGTGGCAAACAAATCAAAGCGCGTCACGCTGAGCAGCTCCACGAAGAGGAAAAACAATGCATACAATACCGCAAGAATGCGGGAAAGCACGGGTGAAATCCGGTATGCACAGTCAAAGATATCCCAATCCGGGCGCGCCTGATACAGCGCATACAACGGCAGCGCGCTCACCAGCATCCCCAACGGATAAAGAAACGATTGCACGAGCAAATCGGAGGAAAGCGCAATCTCGTTGAGTGCAGGAATATACGTCAGCGTGACGAGAATCCGGCTGACGAAAAAGATGGAGTAGAGCTGAGCCGGGCTGATCTGATGCGTGTTTGTCATTCTGCATGCCGTCCTTTCTGGATGAACTGATTAAAAATCCTCCGTCTCCCGCTTATCCGAGCCGTTGAGATCCTGCACCTTCATCTTATAGTGGCCGAGGCGCTTCCAGCCGACCCGCAGCACGAGATCACGCATCGCGCCTTTTTCAAAGGGCGTGATGGGCGCGGAATACGGCACGCCATAGGGGTTGATCGAGCAGGCGTTTAGGAGGAGCAGCCCCAGGATGAGCATGATCCCGTAAAGGCCCGTGAGCCCGCCCACGATGATAAAGAGAAACCGCAGCACCGCCGCCGGCTCGTAGAGAGACGGCACGACGAATGAGCTGATCGCCGTCAGAGCGAGCACAATCAGCATGGGCGCAGCGATGAGACCCGCTGTGACGGCCGCGTCACCGATGACGAGTGCGCCGACGATGCTCACGGCATGGCCTACGTTTTTGGGCATTCGCAGCCCCGCTTCGCGCATGATTTCATACATAAAATGGATCACAAGCGCCTCCAGCATGATGGGAAAGGGCGTGCGCCCCTCCGATACCGCGATATCAAAGAGCATGCTCGCGGGCAGCAGCTCCTGATGAAAAATTGCCACAGCCACATACGTGCCCGGCAGCAGCATGCTGATGGCAAAGGAGATAAATTTGAGCGCGCGCAGAAAGAGCGCGTAAAAGGGGCGGTTGGAATAATCATCGACCGACTGAAAATTTTCAATGAAAAGGTGAGGCACGATCAGGGCGAACGGCGTGCCGTCCACAATGACGCCCACCCGTCCCTCACTGATTTTTGCGCACAGGGTATCCGGCCGCTCCGTGACGCCCACGCCGGAGAAAAACGAAAGCCCCTTGTGATCCAGAAACGGCTGGATATAGCCGGATTCCAGCACCATATCGAGCTTCGCATTCTGAAGCCGCTGCTTGACCTCCTCCAGGATATCAGGATTGACCCGGTCTGAGAGGTAGCAAAGGCAGACCATCGTTCGGCTCGTATCGCCCATATTGAGCATCTCGAAACGGGCGTAAGGCGTTTTGAGCCTGCGGCGGATCAACGTGGTATTCACCTTGAGCGTTTCCACAAAGCCATCGCGCGAGCCTCGCTCCTGCACCTCCGTCTCCGGGTCGGAAATCGAGCGCCGCTCAAAGCCCTGCACCCCGAAAACCTCGCAGCGTGTCACACCGTCGATAAACAGTGCCGCAAAGCCCGACATCATCAGGTTGAGCATTTCTGTCATGTCGAAAGCTTCTTTATGATCCGTGCCGGAGAGCACATGATCCCGCAGGTATAAAAACTGCTCGTCCGGCTCTTTCGGGATATCCGTCGCATGCAGGATGGGTGTGACCGCGATCTGGGAGAGCAGGAGATCATCGCACATCCCTTCGCACAGTACAAAGGCCGCCCGGTTGCCATTGACGGGCAGCTCGCGCACCATCAGATCAAAGCTCGGACCAAACACGCCGCGCAGGTAGATCAGGTTTTCCTGCAAGGAGGCGGAAATCTCCGCGGGCGGCACCTCCGTCGTTTGCGCATTGACCGGGGTAAAATCCTTTTGTACGGCATTTTTAAGCCATTGAAACATAAAACAGTCCTTCCTTTCATTTGGCGGAAAAACAAATCAAACCGAATCTTCGCCGCTGACGGCAAAGCATAAGCCTTGCTGAAAGAGGTTCCTCCGGATGAAAGATATACGCTACTGTTTTTTCCATCCTCCTCCTGTTTATGCGGTGGAATATTACAGCGCAGAAACGCCATACTAGATATCGCTAAAGGCGGAAAATGAAAGCTTTGTACTACACGCTGTGAAAGGCATGGATTTCGTATTGCTAAGCTGTACAAAATTTTGAATGGAATAGGTCCGGAATGATCTGCATGCTGTTTTTCCATTTCTTTTCCGCCTTTAGACGGATGAAACAGGCCTTGCAAGGGAGGAAACAGGATGATTATTACGCTCATCCGCGCGGCGATCCTATATTTTTTGATTGTTTGTTCCGTACGTATCATGGGCAAGCGGCAAATCGGTGAGCTACAGCCATCCGAGCTCGTTATCACAATCCTGATCTCCGAGATCGCTGCCATCCCGATGCAGGATAATGGCGCGCCGCTGATTAATTCGGTCATCCCCGTACTGCTGCTGATCTCCTTTGAGGTGATCGCCTCTGTGGTCAGCATGAAATTTCCAAAACTTCGCGGCATCATGCAGGGGCACTCCCTCATCGTCATCCGCAACGGGATTATCGACCAAACGCAGCTTAAGCGGCTTCGCTTTACCATAGATGACCTGATGGAAGCGTTACGGCAGAAAGACGTTTTCCGTATTGAGGATGTGCAATATGCAATCGCGGAGACCAACGGCACGCTGAGCATTTTGCTCAAGCCGGAAAAGCGCGTTCCCGTGGCGGAAGAATTGAACGTAACACTGCCGGATGACGGCCTGCCATGCATCGTCATCAGCGATGGGCGCATCATCACCTCTGCTTTTAAGGATTGTGGGATGACCATGAAAAAGCTCCAGACCCATATCAAGAAAAGCGGGCTGGAGCTGAAGGATATTCTGGTTATGGAGATTGACCGCAGCGGCAACACGACGGTCATTAAACGGGATGAGAGGCTGAGCAACGGAAAAATGGGATGAATCCCCCCCATTTTAGGGTTGGAAGAAAGCCAAAAGGGAACGGGCGATCGCCCGTTCCCCATTCAATGGATCCATTTATGGTGCGTGAAAGGAGCAAGTTTCAATGAAACGCCTGATTACAGCAATTTCACTGCTCACAATAGCGGGAATTTTATGCGGGATTGGATTCTTGGGCATGAAAAAACAAGTAAATACGCTGACGCAGCTGTTCAATGAGGGCGCTCAAGCCGCACAGGCAGAAGATGAAGAACGGCTCCATACCTGCACAAAAGAACTGCAAAAAGCATGGGAAAAAAGCCACGTCGTTTTTTCTATGCTGATCCAGCATCACGATCTCGATGATTTGGAGGCGGACATTCTGGACTTGAACAACCTTCTGAAAGAAAAGGAGTTTAAAGAATATAAACGGACGTGCGAAGCAGGGATCATTGAACTGGAGCATATTTATAATTCGGAGATACCGTCGGTGGGGAATGTGTTTTGATCAAATGGACTTATTGCGAATTCGATTCATAACTTGGCGTAGGAGCAGAACCACAGAAGGCAAATTAATGATTGCGATTACACAACACAATACGAGTCCCAGATAAAAAGAATACGGTACCTGTTGGCTAATAAGCAAAACCAAAATGAACAATCCAATTTGAGAGCTTATCATACGTTTTTGATCAACGTCAACATGTAAGATTTTTTTAGAATCCAATACGCGGGCAATCCATACAACAAAATGGCTGATACAAGTGGCAATAGAGGCACCAGTAACACCCCAAAAAGGAATGAATATCAAATTAAAAACAACGCCAATGAAAGTTCCTAAAATCGTCGTGGTAAATAAAAATTTCGTCTTTTTGCTTGCGGTATAAATCGTTCCATAAAAGGTATTTAAGGCGCTATAATAGAACCCTAACACAAGCCAGGGAACAAATATCCAAGCCTCATAAAATTCCTTTTGAAGCAAAAATAAGCCAATCCACTTAGCAAACGATATCAAAAAGCAGGAAGCTGCTAAGATACACAGATGATATACTTCATAAATACGGGAAAAAAATTTGGAGCTTTCTTCGGATTGGTATTCCTGAATCGCAGAAACACTCCACGCCTGCTGAAAAATTGAAGTTACCATATTCAGCATAGAAGGAATTTTGCTGGCGGCGGCAAAAAGCCCTACTGCACTCACCGAAACCATTGCGGTTAAAAAGTAGCGATTGATACTGCTGTTCGCCCACCAAAACAGAGCATTTGGGATCATTGGAATACAGTATAGCAGCATCCTTTTCAGCAGAGCCTTATCCACGAGCCGATAACTGATATAACGATAATAACGGCCCCATATGAAATAGACAATACAGCCGATTAGATTGCCAAGGATCAAGGACCAAAAGTACCCGTTCAAACCCAAATGAAAATAGGAAATCAACAAGATATTTAGGCCGCAAGTGATTAATGTAGAGATAATCGAAGCAACAGCGATAATCTTTACCTGATCAATCGTGCGGGCAAAGGTAGAAAATAAAGAGTTAAACGCTGTGACAACATATATGCCGCATAAAAACAGTTTGCAATCCTCTAAGCCCGGAATGAAACCTAAGAGAGGAGAGATTGAAAGAATGACTAATGAACTCAAAACCGTAATGCACAAACCGATTGAAAATACATTTTTCTTGTTCTCATTATGATCCAATGCAAACCGAAGAACAGCTTCTATGATTGAAAGCGTCAAAATAGGCAAGAAAAGTTGAACTGTTGTATTAACTAAATCTGTTGTTCCATATTCTTCTGTCGTTAAATAATAAGTATAAAGAGGAAGCAGAAAAAAAGTAATTAGCTTGGTAGATATGCTGCTAAGTGTAAATAATCCTAAATTTTTAATTAAATACTTATATTTACTCATTTTTATTATTCTCTAAAATAATATCGTTTAATTCATCAAAATATGTTTTCAATATCTGCCCATTATATTGCAGATTCTTCAACTGTTTCAATTCTACTATGAGGGATGGAATTTCCTCTAGAGAATTAGCAAACTTAACATAAGGTAAAAATTTTATCCATTCATAAGTTCCACGAACTTTATTATTATAATTCGATAATGCAATGCAAGGCGTAGAAGTAATAGCTGCTAATACCATACCATGTAGCCGGTCTGTAATAATCAATTCGGAACGCCTAAATTCATCTAGTTTTGACTGTAAAACCTTATTTCGTTTGTAAGGAAGAATATAGTTTGACCGAGATAAAGTATCTGACGTTCTACATTCGCTAAACACTCGTTTTACCATTTTATATATTTCACTCTTGTTTCCATTATCTAAAACACTTTCCACATCATTTCTCAAACATAGCATTACACCTCTTCGAATAACCGATGGATTAGTCTCATCCAAAAACAGAACCATATCAGGGCATAAATAAACTTTATTTCGAGGGAAAGCAGTTACCATAGCATCATATGAACCTTGCTCACGTGCCAAAATTGTTAAAGCGGAATGTTTACTATATATTTTTTGAGAAATGTTAAGTTCGCGATTTCCTTCTAAGGTATCACTAAAATCCATTGTTTGAGGAAAAATTATAAGTGGAAAATCTGAAAAAATTTCTATGGCCTTCCGGCGACAATTTTCTTCAATTGTATATTCATCGCCTATATTCCCCCCTCCGTGAAGAAACAACAAATCATTTTTCATAATTTGGTTTTGTAATAAATTAAGGTAATAATCAAAAAAAGATTCCGTAAACATTGGAACCTCAATAATGAAATACTGTGAAAAATATCGGTTTAAAAATGATATCTCTGCACATGTAATCGCTTGATCGCCAATATTATGATGAATTGGAGTTCCTAAAATAAATGCAATTGGGCTATTTCTCCGTCTCGCTTGCTTAATCTGTATTTGAAAAAGTACTCCCGCAGGAAATTTTATTTTCTCCTTTATGAAATCCTTTATAAACATTCCTTTTCCTTCTTTCTCTTAACTGGATAGAATAGAATTATATAATTTAATAGCACTACTATATACACCAAATTTCAGCAATAATAAACCGATTTTGTGTTTAACGGAAACATATGGATTTCGTAGTAAAGGTTTCATCATAGTTAAAAGATCACTTCTGATTTTTTTCCAGACTGCACGGTTTTCATCTACAGAATATACCATACTATTAAGAATATTGAAGTGCATCATCATTTCATAATTTGTTACTTGTTGATCTAACGGAAGACGATACAATTTAACAAAATCTTTTGTTTGTTTTACTGCTTCCAAAAGATCCAATCTGCGCAAATTAAACTGCTTACTCATAATACTGTCCGTCCGTTGTACATAATAATATAGTATCGTATCTGTATATACGATTTTTTTCGCAGCATAAAATAGTTTATAAGTTGTAAAATTATCCTCATGGATTTTTCCCTTAGGAAAACAAATTGCATTTTGTTTAAACAAAGAAAGATCATATAGCTTATTCCATGTCATAATCTCACAACAACTTGGAGACATAAAAAGATCTTCTAGCGCTTCTATATTATTCATTACTTTAGTAGAAAATTTTGTTTTTCTAGGAATTTCCTTACCATTTGAAAACACTCTGCAATAATTACAAACCGTTATACATGCCTGCTCAGCAATGGACAACTTCAATAAAACTTCTATCATATTAGGAGCAATATAATCATCACCGTCTATAAAGGCAATAAAATCCCCTTTCGCAATTTCAATACCTGCATTACGTGCATCTGAAAGACCACCATTTTCTTTATGCACCACTTTTATACGTTTGTCTTCTTGGGCATATTTATCACAAATAGAAGGGCATCTGTCAGGCGATCCATCCTCCACCAAAATAATTTCAAGATTTTTATATGTTTGTCCTAAAACACTTTCTATACACTTGTGAATGTATTTTTCGACATTATATATAGGGATAACAATACTTACTAAGGCGGACATTATAAATTCCTCCTATTTCATCCTAAACGAATTTTCTCTAATGTGTGTCTACGATTGTCTATGTCCAAAATAAACACGAGTAAAAGCACTACAATTAAGCCAACATTACAAGTTATTGATATACTCTTTATATTATAAAAAATCATTGCTACTCCCAAATATATAATTAAAGCCTTTAACGGTTTATCGGAAAGACTGCTAAATACCCTTTTGAAGGTTACAAACAATAGGCCATATAAAAATCCTGTGCCTAAAATTCCCGATAGCCATAAATCATTTACAAAACCAACATCTGAATGCGCAAACCCATCAGCTCTATACAAAGTATGCCCTGACCCGAAAAGTAGTTGAAGTCCATTCGGAAAATTCCAGAACTCTTTTCCGAACAATTTAACTAACGAAGCATCTACACCTCCAATGTTCAATATACCCATAAGCCATTGGAAAGTTGGCTTTGAAAATAAGTAAATAAATAAAAAGACAACCGCCATAATGAAAAGTAGAACAACAGCTGACAACAAAAAAATCTTTCTATTCTTATTTTTTAAAAATAGCGGAAAAGCAATAAGAAATCCTAGAACAAAAATCACTAATCCTGTCCTTGAATTTAAAAAAGCGGGAAAAAACAAAATTGGTACAAATATTAAAAATTTTGCAGTCCACTGTGATGCACAAAAAAAACAAAGCCCTAGTAATAAACCTGTACCAAAACCATATCCGTCGTACATATTATTAGCAAAACCAAAAAAACGACGTTCAAGATGCCAAGGGTTTGTTAATAGGGGATCATTTGTACCAAACAACATGATCTTTATAAATATTTCTTTTATATTTGGGGAAATTAAACACACCAGAGATAATATCCCTTGTAAAGAGGCCGCTAGTAGTAAACAAAGCATAAACTCTTTTATTCCATAATTCTTTTTCTGAATCCAAATCATTACGTATAAAATACAAACCAACAATATCGGACAAATTAATAAACAACGATATATAACAAATGCTATTTGGTTTATATCAATAGTGTTTGCTGTAAACAAATTTATCAAAATCACGATACAAACATAACTTATATAAAGTAAAAATCCTTTTGTAAAAAAACTGATTAATGTGTGATTTAATAACGTTTTAATTTGTAAATGGCATTTTTTTACTTCACGCACTATCAAAATCACGGACAAGAATGCCAAAGGAATAATAAAATTAATATTTGGAAAAATTGGTGGAGAAAATAATATGCAAAAAAGATATAAAATAAAAATACCATGCTCTTTAAAAAATAAAAAATATTGAATTGCCGCTTTTTTTAATTTAATTATCTTCACTTTATACATCCTTATTTTGAAAATCTTCCACGTAAAAATTTTTTTACAAATATACGCAAATATGATACCATAGAAATTAGTTTTGAATTTTCTAATCGCAGTACATCTCGGTATAGTAAAAACTCTATTTTTCCACATCCCTCGTATTTTAATGCCGTTTGCGTGGCATTATGGTTCAGTATAGTATTTAAGGTTTTTTCTACCCTTTGAGACACATCAATTATTTGAAAACAATCTCTCAAAAAAATGTCAGAATCAGCACATCTATTAAGTTCATTCTCTTTCATACTAAGTGAATTCAGTAAAAAGGAATGGATTGCTTGATAGAGATATACCTTATTTTCAAACAAATCAATAACATTTTTATTGCTCAGTGTAGTAAGTGATTGAATACTATCATTTGAAATATAATGATATAAAACATCTTCGTAAATTTGAATACGATTAACATGAGGAATATAAGATAAATTAAATATTAAATCCTCGCCATTATTTATGTTTACAGGGAAACGAAGATAATTTTCTTGAATGATCCTGAAAGAGTAGATTTTATTCCACACTAAATGAAAATAATTTCTCAAATACAGATCGTTAAAAAATTCTTTTAACTGTTCTTTATTACTAATGCTTATACTTGGAAATGAAATCTTTTGAGAACGCACCGACTTTTCATTAAACACAAATTCTCTTTGGTAACCGCACATAACTAAAGTTGAACCATCAGTTAAGAACGCGTTTATTAAGGTTTCATACATCTGCGGTTCCAAATAATCATCGGCATCAACAAAGGCCACATAGTCTCCTGTTACTATTTCTAATGCCGCATTTCTTGCAGCACTAGGCCCAGAGTTTTTTTGATGTATAACAATAATCCGTTTGTCCTTTTGCGCAAAAGATTGGCATATTGATAATGACTGATCGGTCGATCCATCATCTACTAAAATTAAATTTAAATCAGAGAAGGTTTGCTGCAATACACTTTCAATTGCCCTTGTAAGTGTATTCTCTGCGTTATAAATAGGCATAATAACACTTAGTTTTGCCATTATTTATACTCCCTCTGAATATTTTCTCTCATAACTTTTCCATCATAGGAATTTCTTAAATAACGTCTGTATATTTTTTCACGTATTTTATTAGGGACCAAAGATACAGTCATATGGCCCAAAAGTGTATAAAAATAATCTTCCTTTGAACAAAATCCCGATTTTAACATATAATTTCTAAAAATCATTATTTTTTTTACATAAGATATTCCTCCTCGTCGATGATACATAGCACTATTGGCCCTCATCAATAATAATGGACTTTGTATGTTGTATCCAATTGCCCCATTCTCAAGCATTCTAATCCATAAATGATAATCTTCAAAAAGAGGAAAATCTATATATCCACCCGCCTCTAAAACAGACCTTTTTCTATACATCACACAAGGATGATTAAAAGGACAACGTCTTTTCGCATAAGCATGAATATCAAGATTTGTCTCGGGTAAATATTTAGCAACTGTTATATGATTCGGATCGTGTTGAAACTCTAAAATTGTCCCGCTTACAATATCTAACGCATCATTTTTACTAAATTCTAATAATTCAAGCTCACATCTATCGGGAAGCGCAATATCATCAGAATCCATTCTTGCCACCAAATTATTTTTACAATACGCCAGTCCAATATTTAATGCATTTCCTAGTCCTTTATTCTGATCCAAACGAATAATCTGAAACAATAAAGGATGTTCTATTAAAAAATTTTCAATAACGTTATCCAATTCATCCGTTAATGGGCCATCACAAACCAAGACAAAATCATTGGTCAGGATCGTTTGATCTAGCATGCTTTGAATGCTTTCCTGAAAATGTGATGGATTCTCTCCCTGATACACAGACATTAAAACACTGTAATCTTCCATCTTTTCTAATCCCTCATCCATATTGCCGCCTACATAATTCCCATTCTATTCACTTGATTATACTCTAATCCTATTGCTTTTTCAACCGAAAATAACAGAAAGCCAAATTTATCTTTATTATTTCGTAAAATTCCTCCATGCTGTGAACGCTTCATCCATATATGGTATAAACTTAAATACTTTCACCCTTTCTCCCCTCCCCCATATACTAAATATCGAGAGCAGACCATTTTCAAGCGGCTCGATTCCGTCCGCTCCGGTCTGCTCTCTTTTTCCATCACAAATAAGCAAAGGAGATTATTCTCATGCGTAACATAGATTCCCTTGATAAGCTCCCCGTCGGGCAGACGGCCCGCGTGGATGAGCTTCGCCTCAACGGCAGCATCCGAAGGCGGATGCAGGATATCGGCCTGATCGAAGGCACTCCGGTGGAATGCCTGCAAAAAAGCCCCTCCGGCGACCCGGTGGCCTATTTGATCCGCGGCGCCGTTATCGCCCTGCGCCGGGAGGATTCCGGCCGCGTTATGGTACATTTGAGCTGACGTTTCCCTGCGCGCCGCCCTAGGCGGCCCAACGAAGCATATCATTAAGGAGCGGTTTTTATGGGATTGACTCGAAATTCGCACAAGGGCGAGCCGGTGGACGGCCCGCTGACGATTGAAAAAGAGGCGGAAAGCGACCGCGTGATTGCGCTGGCCGGCAACCCAAACGTCGGCAAGAGCACCGTGTTCAACGCCCTGACCGGCATGAACCAGCACACGGGGAACTGGCCGGGAAAAACGGTTGCCAGCGCGCAGGGCCGGCATGTCTACAAAGATACCGGGTATATCCTTGTAGACCTGCCCGGTACATATTCCCTGATGGCACACTCCGCTGAGGAAGAGGTAGCCCGCAATTTCATCTGTTTCGGCGGCGCGGACGCGGTGATCGTTGTATGCGATGCCACCTGCCTGGAGCGAAATTTGAACTTGGTTTTGCAAACACTCGAAATTACCCCCCATGTTGCCGTTTGTGTCAACCTGATGGATGAAGCGCGGCGCAAGGGCATTCAAATCGACCTGGCCGGGCTGGAGAAAAAGCTCGGCGTGCCCGTGCTCGGGGCAAGCGCCCGCAGTGGAAAAGGGCTGGAGGAACTGAGCGAGCAAATGAGCCGGGCGGCGGCCGGGCAAAACGATGGTCAACCGCTTCAGGTCACCTATATCACGCCGGTCGAAGAAGCGCTCTCCATACTCATCCCGCTCATTGAGCAAAAAATTGCGGGAGCCGGAAAGCCAATCAGCAGCCGCTGGATCGCCCTGCGGCTGCTGGATGCGGATGAAAGCCTCCGGCAGCCCTTATCGGAATATCTCGGATTTGACCTGACGCAGGATGCGGAGATTCAAGAAAAGCTCGCAAGCCTTGCCAGCCTGTTTGAGCGGTACGGCCTGTCACAGGCCCGCATCCAGGATAAAATCGTTTCCGGGCTCGTCCGCGCGGCGGAACGCACCTGCCGCGGCGTAATCACCTATCAGCGGAAAAATTACGACGCCCGCGACCGGCGTCTTGATAAACTCCTGACAAACCGCTGGACGGGGCTTCCCGTGATGCTCCTGCTGCTGGGGCTGATCTTTTGGCTGACGATCACCGGGGCCAATTACCCCTCCCAATGGCTTTCAGCCGGGCTGTTCTGGATCGGCGACCGGATGACCGACTTTTTCTTGTGGCTGGGGACGCCGCCCTGGGTGGAGGGCCTCTTGGTACAGGGGATTTACCGAGTGCTTGCGTGGGTGATTTCAGTGATGCTGCCGCCAATGGCGATTTTCTTCCCGTTATTTACTCTTTTAGAAGATTTTGGATATCTTCCGCGTGTTGCCTTTAATCTGGACCACCACTTTAAAAAAGCACACGCCTGCGGAAAGCAAGCGCTGACGATTTGTATGGGCTTCGGCTGCAATGCTGCCGGAGTGATCGGCTGTCGGATCATTGATTCCCCACGGGAACGCCTGATTGCGATTTTAACCAATAATTTTGCCCCCTGCAACGGCAGGCTGCCGACCATCATCGCCCTGATTACCATGTTTTTTGTTGGCAGCGTGATCGCCCCGCTGCAATCGGCCGTATCCGCGCTGATGCTCGTCGGCGTAATTGTCTTAGGCGTTGCCGTCACCTTCCTGATTTCACGGCTACTCTCCGGCACAATTCTGAAGGGCATCCCCTCCTCCTTTACCCTGGAGCTTCCGCCCTACCGCCGCCCACAGATTGGCAAGGTGATTATCCGCTCGATTTTTGACCGCACACTTTTTGTGCTGGGGCGCGCCGTCGCCGTCGCGGCCCCGGCAGGGCTTATCATCTGGCTCGCCGCAAACGTCCAGATCGGGGGCGTGAGCCTCTTGATGCACTGCGCCCATTTTCTTGACCCACTCGCCCACTTGATGGGGCTGGACGGGGTCATCCTCTTCGCCTTTATCCTTGGGTTTCCCGCAAATGAAATTGTGATCCCCATCATTCTGATGGCCTATATGGCGACGGGGCATATCATTGATTTTGAAAGCTATGCCGCCCTCCATGAGCTGCTTGTGGCCAACGGATGGACGTGGCTGACCGCCGTATGCACGATGCTCTTTTCCCTGCTGCACTGGCCTTGCTCCACCACCTGCCTCACCATTCATAAGGAGACCGGCAGCTGGAAATGGACGGCTGCAGCCTTCCTGATCCCCACACTGACAGGGATGGCGGCCTGCATGCTGGTAACGTTTGTTGCACGCATCACGGGGCTTGCGTAAGATAAGTTCCCGCATAGAGAGAAGAGAACGCAACAAAGAAATGCGAAGGAAGGCTCATAGGAGTTTCCTTCGCATTGCTTCTTTATAAAACATAGAAAAAAATTCGTTCAGACAACCCGCAAAAAGTATAAAGCTGGGATAACGAAAACACAACGCAATTCATTTGAATATGAACCAAAACAAACAACATCTAAAATACTGAAAATTTTTATTCTCACCAATTTATGAATCAATGTTATCATTTTCCCCATCAAGGATTATGAGATTCTTCATTTATACAAAAACAATAATATATTGTTGACAGTTTCTATAAAATATAGTAGTGTAAAAATTGGGAATTACCAGTTTGAACATATTAATTATTTTAATCTTAATACTTAACTAGAAGGAGAGATTTATATGAGTAAAATGGTGAAACGAATCATCTGTATCGCATTAGTAGTTTGTTTCGTACAGGTTTTTTCTAATGAATCAATTGCGGCATTTATAAAAGGAACATGTATCCCGTCTATAGGAATTTATACGCTTTCACCAACAAATGAAATCGATATGGGACGGGCCGGAATTATCAAAGTAAATCAATTTAATCAGGAATTAATGGCGATCCGAAATGATATCGAGTTACCCGGAGATAATATGCCCGTGTCAATTTGCTTTTTTTATTCCTCTTTTCCTAATAATGACGGAAATGAAAAATGGAAAAACAATTATGCCATAAAAATTTCATGGACAAGAGAGAAAAACATTGAATTTCTTAAAGAGGATGGAACAAAATCCATATTTGAAAAATCAGATACGATTCAGGATGGAAAGCAGAAATGGATCACCTCAGATGAACTTTCCAGTTTGGAAACCCTGTGGTTACCAGTAAATGCGAAGGATTTTTCACAAGCCGTGATGGAAACAATTCTAAAAAAAGTATATTATAAGGGAGAATCCAGAAATTCAAAAATGGAATTGTATTTATTATAGAAATTATTGCTACGATAAAGAAAGTAAGATGTATTATTTAAATTCCAGATACTATGTACCGGAATGGGGACGCTTTTTGAACGCTGACACATATATTGATACAGGAACAGGTTTGATCGGAACCAATATGTTCGCCTATTGCGACAATGATCCAGTTAATAAAATCGATCCGATGGGTAATTGGAGTCAGGAGGTTCATCAGGAATTGACGAAATTGCTTTCCGCCGATTTCAAAAATTATAATATTAATAATATTGCATACTGGAATGCTGATACAGATGATACCTATTCGGCGTGGAAGTTTTCTTATTTCCCCTCCTATCAGGGAAAACACTTCGACAGACATATTCGTTTGAGTGAAACAAATGGAGAGGATTCGCGTGTCTATTATGGGACCAATTATTTCGATCAGGCTATCGCTGCATATCGGGCAAATAAAATAAACGAAATGAACAAATGGTTAGGGTATGGCCTGCATTGTTATCAGGATCTATCGGCACATGGCAATATTGATGCCAATACATGGGCTTTGGCAAGCCATGTGGGGATTAATGCTGATGAAACAAATTATATATGGGCAGATGATAAAGATCGCGGCCTAAGTTACAAAATTGGATGCGTGACCAAAATCCCGAATACAAGCGGAAGCTATAGAGGGCCTAGGTATGAAGAAGCATGCGTATCAACGGTTTTATACATGGCGCTCTTCAACTATGCCATTTCTTAAAGGGAGGGAGTTTGTTCAATGGAGTTCTTGATAACAGTCCTGATGCCCTATAAAAATCTTATTCTATTGCTGGTTCTGGTTACCGCTCTCATTATCTGTCTGATTTGTGTCGTTCGCTGGAAAAGAAAGCCGTTAAAAACGATTTTGATCGCCTCTGCCATCATTGCTGTTTTGACGGCGGGCGGGCTGATCGCCGGATTTTATGATGCGAGAGTTCGTCCGCAATACAGGGAAAGCGAGATTTCTGAAACAGACGCATCTGCCCTGTGTGAATCGATCATGAAAAATCATTTTGATTATGAAGATTTCCTGCCCAACCGTAAAAATGACTTTGTCAAACCAGTAGAATCGGGAGAACGCTATCCTTCATCCGGAGAAGGACTAAAAAAAGTTTCTATGAAATCTGTCACCTATAAAACCGCTTCTTCCATGGGATTTTTTAAATTCGAATACCAAACAGAGCAGGACGCCGCGAATGAATACCAGAGGGAAAAGCAGCAATGGGGGGATGCACCGATTCGTGTTGTGGAAACGGCACAATATCGGATCCTCATAGCCCCCCGCTCACACGAAACGAGATTTTTAGATTTTGAAACCGGAGACAGGTGTAGCTATAGTGAAGGGCTCATACTGCAATATCAGAATTTTGTGGTCCGGATCGGAGAAGATACTTGGTGCAAAAAAATGATGCTACCAGATTTCATTCAAAAAAATAGGTTGTTTGACAAGGACTATGTATGAAAGAGACAGCTTAAAGCTGAAACGCATCCTGAAACCCATCCCACAGCAGAGATGATCAAACGGAAACGAGGCTGGAGCAAACTTTTTGTTTTGCTCCAGCCTCGTTTTTATTTGATTTCACTTATTTCTCATCGTGCACCATCTGCTCATAGGGCAGGATTTCAAACCCATAGCGCTCATACAGCTTTTTGACGCGCTGGTTACGCGGGCAAACTTCCAAGCGGAATCGCCTTGCGCTCCCCTCATATTCCCGCAGCAGCCACTCCATAAACTGCGAGCCAAGCCCGTGGCCACGCGCCCGCTCGGAGAGATAGAGCTCCTCCAGCTGCACCGTTTGGCCGCCCGCCTCACAGCTCCAGTAAAGCACCATCAGCGCATAACCCACAACCTGCCCCTCATGCTCCAGAATGCAGCCGCGCAGGCCCGGCTCTCCCCGCATCAGGCAGTCAAAGGTATCCAGCAGTTTTTGATCGGAGATGGGAAAGAGCGTCCCCTCCCCGGCATAAAAATCCCTGCCCATGGCAAGATAACAAGCCTTATCTTCCGGCATAAAAGCACGAATCACCACAAAAACCGCCCCTTTCCCTAATATTGTTACTCGCCGGTAGACTCCTCCGGCACCACGGTAATCACAATCTGGGTAGCCTCTTTTGTTTCGATCTCGCCCCAAACCTTTACATAGATCACGGTGCCCTTTTTATAGCCTTTCCCCGGCGTCGTCAGCATCTCTGCAACCTTGCCCGCACGCTCCGGATCATCATTTTTCTCCACAATGGCACGGCATTGGAAACCCATATCTTCTAAGCTTAATTTCACAGTGGCATAATTTTGCCCCGTAAAATCCTTCAGCGTAATTTCTTCATTCCCGCTGCTGAGAACTAATTTGATCGTTGAACCCTTGGGCACTTCCGTCCCATAGGCGATATCCTGAGAGAGTACAACATCCTTGCCCTGCGTATCACTATCCTGATATTCTGTTTCAAAGATAAAAGTGTTTGTATAATCCGGATTGCTCTTAATGTTGTTATAATTCAGCCCCCTCAAATCAGGCACCTTAACAAGCTCAGGCGCATTGGAAGAGGCCTGCGTGCTCGCTCCACCTGTAAAAAGCATGCCGATATCTTCCCGCCATACCGTCAAGGAGAGAACTGCAAAAATCACCAGGCAGGCCGCAATGCTGGCAAGGCCAGCAATCAGCGCTGTTTTCGAACCGGAGGCACTTTTTTTCCGCCCACTGGGGGTAGGCTCCTGATGGGGCACCTCCTCCTTCCCGGCATAGGCGATGGCGGCTGTGGACGTGCCCGGGGCAGCAGAAAGCTCCGCTCTCAGCTGATCCACCGTGCGCGTGCGGTCCTCCGGCAGAATTTGCAGCCCATTCATCAGCGCATTGATGACATAAGCGGGGAGCTGCTCCGCAAATTTGCCGGGCACCATCAGCCGATCGTTCGTCACGCGGGAGGTCGCCTCCAGCGGCGTGCTGCCGATCAGCGTGCGATAAAGCACGGCGCTAAAGGCATAGATATCCGTCCAGGGGCCCTGCTGCCCCTCAAAGCCATATTGCTCAATTGCCGCATAGCCCGGAAACAGCTGCGCCGTGAGGTCTCCCCGTGCAGTGCGGGCCTGCCAGATGCTGAAGCCAGTAATCCGCATTTTTCCATTCTTCCCGACGACCAGGGTCGTGGGGGAAATGCCGCGGTGGATGATCCCCGCACTGTGCAGCGTGCCGAGGGTAGAAAGCACGGGCATAAATAGAATCCGCGCCTGCTCCCAGGAAAGATAGCCGGAGGGGCTGCGCAGGAGATACTCCCGCAGGCTGACGCCCTCCATATATTCGGAAATCGCATACGCGGTGCCATGATCCTCTACAATATCAAACACCAGGATCAGCGCAGAGAGCCCACGCATACGCGCCAGCTTGCGCCATAATTCCAAAAAGCTCTGATAACAATCCCGATATGTAATTTCACAGCCCGCCATCGGCGCGAGCGATAAATCTTCACGGCGTTCGGCAATGGAATCCGGCAGGAACTCCCGTATGGTAACCGGCGCGTTCATCTCCAGATCCCAGCCCATATAGGTGGCGCCGTCGCCATTATCATCCAGCAGCTTCCCGGCCAGATAGCGCTCCGCCACGACTGTGCGCAGGGGCAAATACGGTGCAAGCTGCGGCGAATCCGCATGGAAGCCGCAGTATGGGCACTGATTCTCATCACCGATCTCGCGCATACAGCTCATGCACAGATGATCTGTATTCATCATTATGGTCACTCCTCATTGATGCACCCGTCAAACGGGCGAGGCCCTCAAACGATTCGCCCCATCAAGGCAAATCCAAAAAATGCATCCAATCAACGGCAGAAATCTTTTGTCTAAAGGGTATCATATCAAATTCCGCTTATCATTGTCAAGCAACAGGGCTTCCCGCCGTTTGTGCCCGATGCGTGAAAATGATATACTCCATTTATAAACGAAGCCTTTATCACTTCAGGAGGCGAATGGAACATGAATCGAAAATTTCGCAAGACGGCACGCGTTGTTTATCGGGAAAATTTTGCTTTTATTTTGCTGTGTTCCCTGCCTGTTTTTGGACTTTTCCCTATGACAGACCTGCTTATACAGGCCGTTCCATCCTTATCCGCTCCCGGTTTTCCAGTTATTCTCCACCTGTTGAGCGGCATCTTGGGCGCGCCTCTTTTCTGCGGGTATCTAAGCGCCTTGGTGCATCTGCGAAAAACGAGAGAAAAACAGGGCCGCCTGCTTTTCCATTTTTATTTCCGCGCCAGCCTGGCCGGAAAATCCGTTTGTATCGGCTTTCCCGCGTTTGTGTTGCCGCTGCTCCTCACCACAGCCCCGCAGCCGGTTGGAACCATTTTGCTCATTTTGTATATGCCAGTTGCGTCAAAGCTGTTTTGGGCGGCCTATCTGTTCGTGAGCGATGAGTCGATTGCCGCATTTTCTGCATGGCAGGGCGCTAACATTCTGGTGGATGGTTCTGCCGGTGCCCGCTGTCCTGCTGGCCTGCATCCTGATCGTTCCTGAGCAGTTGGAGCTTTCTCTCGCGATTATTCTTTTCACCGGCTACCTGACAGATTTGCTGGCCGGGCCGTATCTGATGCTCAGCATGGCGGAACTGGTCCGCTACCTGAGCACCACAAATCCGGAAGAAAGCAGCAGCACGCCCCGACACCCCGTCGGATTCGCCGATCGTATGTATGAGTGGATGCAGGGATTGCACGGCACGAACCTCGATCTCCCGGAAAACGATGTTCAAGAGCCTGACGCGGAGCCGGAAAACCGCAACTGAGAGGTTGCTCCCCATGCATATTTGGCCGTATCCTGACCAGACTATTGATAAGTAGATCAAATATTTGGAAACGGTTTGCAGGGGTGGCAGGATGATACCGATTTTTTTACTGGGCGAGGAGCGTGATGCGGCGCTCCGGCTCCCGCTTTGCCGTATTTTGGAGCGTTACGGAGGCGTGCTTCATATCTGTGGGGCGCATGCCGCGCAATACGCCATCGGCCAGGCCCGGTTTTTATTGTGCGAAACCAGCCGTTTGGATTCCATCCAAGCGGAACAGGCCATCCTCATTTTTAAATCCCGGCAGGCGGTTTCCAGCAGCCCGCTTTCCCTTTCGGATGGGGTTATATCGATTCTGGAAACAGGGAACGAGGCGGCCGCGCGCATGCTGCTGCATACGGGCGCCACTGCCCTGACCTGTGGGCTCACCGCACGGGATACCCTGACGCTTTCCAGCATTTCCGACACGGCTCCCGTGGTGACTATCCAGCGTGCCATCACCACATTCGATGGCCATACGCTGGAGCCCTGTGAAAAACGCATCGCGCTGCATACGCCGCTGCCCGATTATGCACTGCTGAGCATCTGCGCCCTGCTGCTGCTCACCGGGCACGCATCGGAAAACCTGTTGGAGTTGTAATACAGGCTTCGCTGTATTTTCGCCCAAAAATCAGGGGAAGCCGGCGCCAATGCGCGGCCTCCCCTTTTTGCCGATTCAGGCAAACCTTATTTCATGCCGTTTTCGTAGGACTGGATCATCTTTTTGACCATCTGTCCACCAACAGAACCAGCCTCACGGGAGGTCAGATCGCCGTTGTAGCCCTGCTTGAGGTTTACGCCGACTTCGTTGGCAGCCTCCATCTTAAAACGATTAAGCGCCTCGCGCGCCTCCGGGACGATACTGGAATTACCGCTTCTTGCCATTGTGATATACACTCCTTCATTCAAAATTTACTTTTCGCGTTTGCCTTCCTAGTATCGGAGGATACGGCGGAATTATAACTGTAAACTTTTTGTTGTCCTTCCAGCTTTTTCAGAAGGTCAAAAAACAAAGCTTGAAAGGCTATTTTTTCATAACCGGTACATGGTTCGGAACATGAAATCGGCGTGGCTTCGGCCGGATATACGGCGGCTTCCTCTGGACTTGCGCATCTGAGCCCCAAATCGCCTTGGAGTGAGGAAAAAGCTTTTTCGAATGGACCGTTGCAAAAACATTTTGCAACGGCCCTTTTGCTTTCCTTTCGTCGGTTTTCCGCAATGCTGAAGCCTTTCCGCTTTTCCTACAAAAACCTTTGTGGTCAGGCATTCTTTCGTAAAATTTACCGGAACGGCGCGCCTTGATTGTTCCGCTCCTGTATTGTATAATAAACTATCAAGGAATATGCATGCTGCATACTCCCCGCACGTTTTAGCGAAAGGATGATCATAAACAATGAAACGTGAATTGCAAATTGCCACATTGCCCGTCGTTGCACTGCGCGGGCTTGTCATATTTCCGAAAATGATGCTGCATTTTGATATCGGTCGCAAAAAAAGCGCCGCCGCACTCAACGCCGCGATGGAGGGCGAGCGGGAAATTTTTCTCGTTGCCCAAAAAGATTTGCAGGAGGACGACCCAAATCAGGCTGATTTATATACCTGCGGTGTTGTCGCCTCTGTGCGGCAGGTACTGCGCCTGCCCGGCACGGATAATATCCGCATTGTTGTGGAGGGACGCTACCGCGCAGGGCTGATTGAGCTGACGCAGGACGAGCCGTTTCTCTGCGGCATTGTGCGCGAAAAGCGTACCGTTCGCGCAAGGGCGGCGGACGACTTATATCAAACCGCGTTGGTGCGCCATATCAAGGATCTATTCGGCGATTACGCAGAAGTAGCGCCCAAGGTTGCGCCCGATATGATGCTCGCGATCCTCTCAAACGATGACCCGGGCGATTTGGCGGATTTCATTGCCGGTAACATTATGCTTGATTACACGGAGAAGCAGCGCATCCTAAACGAGCTCAACCCCATCAAGCGGCTGGAGGCGCTTTCCGTCATCCTCACGCGGGAAACAGAGCTTCTGAGCGTGGAGGAAGAGATTCAGCAGCATGTGCAGGAGCAGATGGATAAAAACCAGCGCGAATATTTTTTGCGGGAGCAGTTAAAGGTGATCTCTGAGGAATTGGGCGACGCGGATAATCCGCAGGACGAAGCGGAAAGCTACCGTGAAAAAATCCTCTCCGCCGCCATGCCGCAGGAAACAGAGGAGAAACTGCTGGAAACCTGCGGTCGCCTCTTCAAAATGAGCCCCGGCTCACAGGAGGCCACTGTGCTGCGCAATTATCTCGACACCGTGCTCGCGCTGCCCTGGAACCAATTTACCAAAGACCATTTGGATTTAGAGGCCGCGCGCAGGCAGCTCGACCGCGACCACTATGGCCTTAAAAAAGTGAAAGAGCGCATGATTGAGATGCTGGCCGTGCGCAAGCTTTCGCCGGATATCAAGGGGCAGATCATCTGCCTGGTTGGCCCGCCCGGCGTGGGCAAAACATCGATTGCACGCTCCGTTGCCAAGGCGATGGGCCGCAAATATGCCCGCATTTCGCTCGGCGGCGTGCATGACGAGGCGGAAATCCGCGGCCACCGCAAAACCTACATAGGCGCGATGCCCGGACGTATCATCGACGCAGTGAAGCAGGCAGGCAGTTCCAATCCGCTGATTCTGCTCGACGAGATCGACAAAGTGGGCGCGGATTATCGTGGCGACCCTGCCTCCGCGCTGCTGGAGGCGCTCGACGGCGAGCAGAATTTTGCCTTCCGCGATCATTATATCGAAGTTCCCTTCGACCTGAGCAAGGCTTTGTTTATTACAACCGCAAATGATGCAAGCACAATCCCCGCTCCCCTGCTCGACCGCATGGAGCTCATTGAGCTGACGAGCTATACGCATGAGGAAAAATTCCATATTGCCAAAAAGCACTTGATCCCAAAGCAGGCAAAGCGCCACGGCCTGAACGGGCGTACCCTGCGCATCCAGGATGATGCCATCCATGCGCTGATCGACGGCTACACCCGCGAGGCAGGCGTGAGAAAGCTTGAGCGCGCCGTCGCCGCCCTCTGCCGGCGCGCGGCAGTGCAGGTCGCCTCGGAAGAGAAAAAGCGCGTCACAGTTTCGGCAAGTGATCTGGAAAGCTTTCTCGGCCCGCAGAAGTATAAGCCGGAAGCCCTCCGCTCCCGCGACGAAGTGGGCGTGGTGACCGGGCTCGCTTGGACCTCCGTCGGCGGGGAGACGATGCCCGTGGAGGTTGCCGTGATGGATGGCACCGGGAAGCTGGAATTGACCGGCTCGCTCGGCGATGTGATGAAGGAATCCGCTCATGCGGCGGTCAGCTTCATCCGCAGCCATGCGGACGCGCTGCATATTGATCAAAACTTTTATAAAGAAAAAGATATCCACATCCATGTGCCGGAAGGCGCAGTGCCGAAGGACGGCCCTTCCGCCGGCGTAACGCTGGCGACGGCGCTGGTCTCCGCACTGACGGATGTACCCGTCCGCCGCGATCTCGCCATGACGGGCGAAATTACGCTGCGCGGGCGCGTACTGCCCATTGGCGGACTCAAGGAAAAATCCATGGCCGCCTATCGCACCGGCGTGAAAACCGTGGTCATCCCGGCGGACAATGTGCCGGATCTCGCGGAGATCGACCCCGCCGTGAAAGCCGGCGTGGAGTTTGTGCCCGCGAGCGAGCTTTCCACCGTATTCCGCACCGCTTTGCTACCGCAAACCAATCAGCCGGACGCGGCCGCTCCGGAAGCGGAAAAGCCTGCCGACCCGGTGCCGCTTATCAAGCCGCGGCAGCAGCCGGTTGTGGCGCAGTAAAAAACGGCCATTCAGTTCGCCTCTAATGAAAAAATGGATTGTTGAGGACTGGGAATTTGAAATCACAGTCCTTCACGGTGAAGCGGAGCAGTGCCGGATGGGTCTGGAGACCGGCGACCAGTTTCATTGCACCTATGAATGTCCCGCCGGCTTCTGTCCGAAAACGATGCCGGTACTGCATACCCTATGTGAAATTGCCCGCTGTGGCGGCGATTATAAACTGCGTGGAAGCGCCGCAAGCCATGAAATTGATTTTCCCTGTGCCGACCATTGCATAACGTTTCATTTGACTGCAATGCATATCAAGTGACAAACGGGCACGATCCCGTTATAAATTCTCATTCAGAAAAGAGGAATCCCATGCGCTTCGACAACGCCCGCTTTGAGATGGCCTGCGGCACCTTTGCACAGTTGCCCGCCTGCACGGCCCCGGAAATCGCTTTTGCCGGCCGCTCAAACGTCGGCAAATCCTCCCTGCTCAATAAGCTGCTCAACCGCAAGAGTCTGGCCCGTGTGAGCGCAAAACCGGGCAAAACAATCACAATCAACTTTTATGCGCTCGACGGCGTGCGCCTGACCGATCTGCCGGGCTATGGTTATGCAAAAGTGGCGCAGTCGGAGAAAAAGCGCTGGGCAGAGATGATGGAAGGCTATTTCGGCTCGGAGCGGGATATCCGTCTGGTCGTGCAGCTCATTGATATGCGCCATCCGCCGAGCGCGGACGATTTTTCGATGCTCGATTATCTGGCTCAGATGCAGTATCCTTTCGTGATTGCCCTAACAAAATGCGATAAGCTCAACAAAATGGAGCGCGCCGAGCGCACGCAGGCGCTGAAAGAGGAGCTCGCCGCATACCCGGAGATTTTAAAGATTCCGTTCTCCGCTGTGACCGGCGAGGGCACAGAAGAGCTTCGGGCGGCGATTGCCGCGGCTGTTGAAAATGGCGCGGGGCAAACGGATCAAGATTGACGAATCAATGGAATGTGAAGGAGTGTTTAGGAGATGTTTGTTTCAGACTGCCTGGATGTGAATGCACAGGGCCACCTGACAATCGGCGGGCTCGATACGGTGGAGCTTGCCAAAGAATTCGGCACGCCGGTTTATATCATGGATGAAAACCAGATTCGACAGCACTGCCGGGATTTTGTGGAATCCATGAATCAAACGTACAACGGCCACGGCCATGTGCTCTATGCGAGCAAAGCCTTTTCCTGCAAGGAGATGTGCCGCATCTGCAAGGAGGAGGGCATGGGGCTTGACGTTGTTTCCGGCGGCGAGCTATATACCGCTCTGCAGGCGGGCTTTCCGGTCAGCCGGATCTATATGCACGGCAATAACAAAACAGTGGAAGAGCTGCAGATGGCGCTCGATGCAGGGATTGCCCGCATCATTGTGGACAACCTCACCGAGCTGCACACCTTGAACGGTCTGGCGGCTCAGGCGGGCAAAAAGGCTGATATCATGTTCCGCATCAAGCCCGGCATCGATGCGCACACGCACAGCTTCATCCGCACGGGGCAGATCGATTCCAAATTTGGCCTCGCGCTAGAAACGGGTGAAGCGCTGGAGGGCGTGCGCGAAGCGCTTAAAATGGAGCACATCCATCTCTGCGGCCTGCACTGCCACATCGGCTCCCAAATTTTTGACATTGATCCGTTCGAGCACGCGGCCAAGGTAATGATCGAATTCATCGCGGAGATTCAAAAGAAAACCGGCTTTGCCATAAAGGAGCTCAACCTCGGCGGCGGTTTTGGCATCAAATACCGCTCGAAGGACCGTCCGGAGGCTTACGGCGCCTATATGGGCCGTGTGGCCCGCATTGTCAAAGAGCATTCCGCATTCTGCGGCATCGAAACGCCTGATATTCTCATTGAGCCGGGCCGCTCCATTGTGGGCACGGCGGGCATTACGCTCTATACGGTTGGCGCGGTGAAAAACATCCCGAACGTTCGCACCTATGTTTCTATCGACGGCGGCATGGATGACAACCCACGCTACATCCTCTATCAATCGGATTATGAGGCCGTCTGTGCCAACAAGGCGGACAAGCCCAAGGATATGACGGTTACCATCGCGGGCAAATGCTGCGAGAGCGGCGACCTGATCCAGGAAAATGCGCCCGTTCAAACGCTTGAACCCGGCGATATTTTGGCGGTGCTCTCCACCGGGGCCTACAATTATTCGATGTCCTCCAACTATAACCGGATTCCCCGCCCTCCCGTCGTGATGGTCAAGGATGGTAAGGCCCGCGTTGTGGTAAAGCGGGAAACGTTTGACGACCTGATTCGAAACGATCTTTGATTTTGACGCTGAAAATTGTGGCTGCGCGGATTGCGGATGATACGCAACCTGCACAGCCACAATTTATTCTGCTGCAATCGCCTGTGACGGCCTGCTCCTATATTATGAATCCAACAAAGCCAATTGTTCGCAGCGGGCGATGCCACGCTCTAGAATGGCCAGGGATTCCTCCCTGCTGTAAACCCATTCCCCCTCCGGCATGGACTGAATAAAATCATAAAACGCCCCACACAGGCTCTGCTCATCAAAGATAATGCTGGCATACAGCTGTGTAGCGCTGTCATGCACTTCAAAAGCAGCTTTCCGCTCGCCCTGGCAGTGGAGGGAAAAGCCCTCCACAAATGGGAAGCGCGACTCATTGACAAAATAGAGCAAAATTTTTCCATCCATGACGCCCTGATGGAATCGCTTGAGGAGTTCTAACCTGTCCTGTTTGTCAAATGCACGCGCATAAGCAGGAGGAAACGCGCACAGGCGGCCTTCGTCAATAAAAAGATCCAGCCCACGCTCCCAGCAGATGCTGGTGATTTTCGTCATGCGGGGAGCCATTGTTTGATAATACTCATAAAGCGCGTGCGCAAGCTCTTCTGTCCCTTCTTCCTCCAGATTCACGATCCGCTCTATCATCTCTTTGGTAAGAAATGGCCCCAGGCATGGCTGTAACTCCAAAGAGTAGGTCTGGTATGGCTCTGCGCTGGCATAGAAGTTGGCGCTGGCGTCAATCATTTGCTTTGCCGAAGGTGCCCGGTGAATCAACGGCCTAGAGAGCTTGACCGCCTGGTCAAAACGCTCTTTGTATGCCGCCAATAAGTCATCACTGCTGACAAGAGCCGCTGTTTCTAAATTATCAGAGAGCCACAGCAGCCTTTGATTGGTATAAAGATAGAAAGAGAAAGGAGTAGACACATCTGCATAGAGCGGCGCGGTGCTGTAATAAAACCAGGGATGGTATGCACAGCCCGGTGCGATACAAAAGGGCAGCACGCCGAAAAGCGCCTTCAGGTTATTCAGATCCGTTCTCGTATCTTTCGTAAGCGGAAGAACGTGGCGCAGCTCCAGCTTCCCTCCCGCGCCGAGATACATCCAGAGCAGGATGCGCTGCAACATCCCCTGCCGCAAAATTGCATTTGTGCACACCATTGGATGCTCCTGCGTGCCGATCTCCTCGCTCAAAATTTGGTGCAGGACACCCTCCACGGCAAACGGGCCGCGGTAAAGCTGAATTCCCTCTTTCGGAAGCGTGTGGAAATCAATGGGCTCGATCGGATTGCAATCAGGCCGTGCCGCGTCCTGAGGGATCATCTCGGCCAGCGTCGAAAGCTGCTGCTGCATATAGGAACGCCTCCGATAGGCCCATTCGCCCACACTGCTGACATAATAACAATGCGACAAAATACGCTCTTCCTCCACCGTAAGCGGCAACTCGCGCAGCAAAAGCCGAAATACCGCTTGTTCCGGCAGATTCTTCCCCTTCAGGAAGCTGGCAATGACGCTGCGCGGCACGCCGGTTCGTTCCGCTAAAAGTGCAGTATCCGTTTTTCCCTCCTTGATGAAGTGGCCCAGGCATGCGCTGAACTCAGACATATTGCACCCCACCTTCTTCCCCGCATGACGCTGCAATCAAATTGCGCAGGATCGCTTCTGATTCCTTCCCCGTATAAAGCAGCCCACTCTCCGGAAGGCCGGAGAGAAAGCCCAAAATCGCCTGCCGCAGCGTTTTCTCCCGAATCTGCACGTTGGCGCCCCCGCGGCCATTGAACGGATACGCATAGATGATGCATTTTTCATCCTCACTTGCATGAATGGATACCCGATCGGGAAAACGGAAGCGTGCCGGATTCATCAGATACAGCTTGATCCGTCCAGTCTGGATCAGGCTCAGCAGCCGTTTTAAAATAGAAATCCTGTCAGAATGTGCAAAGGGACGAAAATATTGCTCCGGCAACGAGTCGCTCCGGCCGGTTTTCAAAAATTGGGAAAAACAGTCGACCGTCGTCATCGCAACGCAAGTTTTGATGCTTTGCTTCAGGCATTCAAAATAGCAGCAGGTGCGTTCCACAACAGCGCGCGCACTGGGCGATTCATCCCGCCTGACCGAATACAGGAGCTCAGGGGGGCAGCATAGCGCAAGGCACGGAAAGCCGCCTGAAGCGACGAATTGATCTCTCGCCCTTTTGCCCCGATAAAAAGATTCCCCCATTTGATATGCTTCCTCCAGCGATACGGCCCGCTGCAGAAGTGGCTCCGCATTTGCAAACGTTTGCTGAAAACGCTGCTCGTAGCACATTCTTATTTCAGGCTCCCGAATCAAAGTGGCAAGCTTATTCTCCTCAGAAAAGCAAAGCACGCATTTCGTTGTGATCAAATAGGAATGAAACAGGGACGATGGGTTGGAATGGGGAGAAACATTCTCATAATAAAAGCGGGGATCATAGCCGTCTACTGATGAAAAGCTGAACAGCAGTGCATCAAACAGCATTTTTAAATTATGCGGATGGGAACCAATGCTTTTATGAAAACGGATCAGATGACGAATTTCGATCCGATCATTCTGTTCCAGATAAAGTTGCAACAGCGCCCTGCCCACGCCAGTCATCCCATCCAGCATATTGGTGGATACTTGGGGGTGCTCCTGCCCCTTTAATTCCTCCAAAAGCACTTGACGGGCAACGTTTTCCACCATATACTCGCCCCGGATGCAGGAAACGCTCCCCCGCAGCAGCTCCGCCTGCTCGGTGAAATGCCCGCCAGCAGAAATAGGAGGGAGACCTACCATCACCTCGTTAAACCGCTCCAGCCGCTTTTTGATATAGGCCCTCTGATAAAAAATGCTTTCCCCGTTTTTTAGGATGTTATAATTCTCCAACAGCTGCTCTCGCTCGTGCGGGAACAGACGAAGCGTTTTCACTACCTTTTGGAAAAAAGACGCGCTGGGAACCAATTGTCCTTTCAAAACCCGGTGCAGTGTTGGCCGGTCAACGCCCGCTTCCTGCGCAAAGCCATAAACCGAATACCCATCTTCCTGGATGAGGCGTTCCAAAAAAACACTAAAATCCGACATGCTATGTTTCTCTCCCTCACATAGATGTTTCTGGAATCATTCCATTTTAGCCCATATAGTACACGATAACAAAAATTTCATTTTACCACAGTCGGAACCACAGGTTGCTTTTTTGCAATCAATCGGCTATGATGAATACGACATAAGTAAGGGGGTATCTTTTACTTATGGGTGTGACTGCGTGTCATACACCTTTCCATACCTGCTTTGGCAGGCGCGAAGAGCCGTGGCGTTGGGGGGCGCTACGGCTCTTCGCGTTTTTTTAGGACGAACAAGGTAGGGGCGCACTGTTTGCTCCGTATACTAAGATCATAAACAGTTTTTAAGTAAAATGAGGTTTTCCTCACGAGGCGGGATGCGCCATTCCTGCAAACTGGCTGTTGTAGAGCTCCGCATAAAAACCGCCCTGCTCCAGCAGGCCCGCATGTTGGCCCATTTCAACGATCCGGCCATGGTTCATTGCCAAAATGAGATCCGCTGTGCGGATGGTGGAGAGCCGGTGCGCAATCACGAAGCAGGTGCGGTTTTGCATCAACTCCTGCATCGCCTTCTGGATGAGCACCTCCGTGCGGGTATCGACGGAGCTGGTCGCTTCATCGAGGATCAAAATGGCCGGATCGGCCAGGATGGCGCGTGCAATGGTCAACAGCTGCCGCTGGCCCTGCGAGAGGTTCATGCCTTCCTCTTCCAGAACCGTATCGTATCCGTCTGGCAGTGTATGGATGAAATGCGTCACCCGCGCCATACGCGCCGCCGCCTCTACCTCCTCCCGCGTTGCGCCGGGCCGGCCATAGGCGATGTTATCATAGATCGTGCCTTCAAAAAGCCAGGTATCTTGCAACACCATGCCGAACAGATGCCGCAGGTTTTCCCGGGAAAGCTCCCGGATATCGGCGCCGTCTACCGTAATCCGACCGCTATCCACATCGTAAAAACGCATGAGAAGATTGACAAGCGTGGTCTTGCCCGCCCCGGTGGGGCCGACGATGGCAACCAACTGCCCGGGCTTTGCCTCCAAATTCAAATCCTGAATCAGCGGTTTTTCCGGCAGATACTGAAAATCCACATGCTCAAAGCGGACTTTCCCAACTTCCCCCCGCGCCTTTTCAATCGTGTGGAGCGGCTGCTCCGGAACCTCCTCTTCCTCATCGAGCAGCCGGAAAACGCGCTCCGCCGATGCGAGGGAGGATTGAATATTGTTTGCGATATTGCCCAGATCCGCGATCGGCTGGGTAAACATCTTCGAATACATGATAAACGAAGTCACGTCGCCCAGCGAGATGCTGCCGGAGAGAACATAACTCCCTCCTGCCACACAGATCAGAACATAGCTGATGTTATTGATAAAGCCCAAAAGCGGCATGATCGTGCCGGAGATAAACTGCGCCTTGCGGCTGACGCGGTATAATTCATCATTGATTTCGTCAAATTCCGCAATCGCATTCTGCTCATGGCCGAATACTTTGACGATATTGTGGCCTGTATACATCTCCTCGATATGGCCGTTCAATTCACCCATGTGATCCCACTGGCGGCGGAAATAACGCCGGGAGTAGCGGGAGATCACGAATGTGACAACCAGGCAGGCCGGAAGAACGGAAATCGCGATCAGCGTCATTCGCCAGCTCACATAAAACATCATCCCCATCACAGAAATCAGCATCACCAGGGAGGATAAGATCTGCGTGAGGTTATTTTGCAGCGTATTGCTCACATTATCGATATCGTTCATAATGCGGCTGAGGATATCGCCCTTGGAATGACCGTCAAAGTAGCGAAGCGGCAGGCGGGAAAGCTTTTCATTCACCTGCTCGCGCATGGCACAGACCACCTTCTGCGTTACGCCCGCCATCGTATAGGCCTGCACATAGCTGAAAACAGCGCTCATCCCAAACAACCCCGCGAGCAGCAGTAAAATCCGGCCGATTTTGCCAAAATTCATGGTGCCGCCTGAAAGCTTTACTTCCACCTGCGCCTGAATCGCATCCACCGCGTCGCCCAAGAGCATGGGGCCAAACACCGTGACAAAAGTGCCAAGTACCGCCGTGACCAGCACGAGCAAGACGGCGGGCCAGAACGGTTGCAACAGGCCGAGCAGGCGCAGCGTTGTTCCGCGCACATCGCGCGGTCGCTCATTGGGCGGGCGGCGGTTTTTGCTGCGGTTATAAGCCTTCGCGCGCAGATTTCGGTTGGATTCCCTTGCCGGGCCGGCGGAGTGATGTTTGCTCATTCTTATGATTCATTCCTTTCCATAGGAGGCGCAAAACTCGTTTGAAAGGATCGATTCTTTCAAACGACCTCCTCCTTCGCCAGCTGGGATTCTACAATTTCCTGATAGACTCGGCAGTTCTCAAGCAGTTCACGATGCGTGCCAATTCCGGCCACCTTGCCCTCATCGAGCACAATGATCCGGTCGGCATCCAAAATCGTGCCCACGCGCTGAGCCACGATAATCAGGTTCGCATCCTTGAAATGCTCCCGGATCGCGGCTCTCAAGCGCGCGTCCGTGCGGAAATCGAGGGCGGAAAAGCTATCGTCAAAAATATAAAACTCCGCCGGGCGGATAAGCGCCCTGGCAATCGCAAGGCGCTGCTTCTGCCCGCCAGACAGGTTGGTGCCGCTTTGCGACACCATATCATAAAGCCCGTTGGGCAGCTTCTCGACAAAAGAACGCGCCTGCGCGATCTCCAGCGTTTGAAGCATTTCCTCCGGGGTTGCGTCCTCCTTGCCGTAGCGCAGATTATCCGCCACCGTCCCGCTGAACAGAAAGGCCTTTTGCGGGATAATGCCGATTTTGCGGTGCAGCACATCCTGCTCCTGCTCGCGGACATCCACGCCATCCACCAGCACGCGGCCGCCCGTCACATCATAAAAGCGGGGGATTAAATTCACCAGCGTTGATTTGCCGCAGCCGGTACCGCCGACGATCGCCGTGACCTCCCCCGCACGCGCCTCAAAGCTGATATGGCTGAGCACTGGCTCCTGCGCCCCCGGGTAGGAAAAGGAAACATTTTCAAAAACGAGATGTCCGCTCTCCCTTTTTGCCGGCGCCTTCGGGGCCTGCGGCTCCAAAATCATCGGCTCCAGATCGAGCACCTCAGCGATCCTGCGCGCGGAAATCTCCGCGCGCGGCACCATAATGAAGAGGGAAACCGCCATCACAAGGGCAAAAATAATCATCAGCAGATAGAGCACAAACGCCTGCAAATTGCCCACCGTGCCCGCGATCTGAGCCGCCTGCGTGGCAGGGTTAAAGGAATCCACCTGCTTACTGCCCACCCAGACGAGGGTGATAATCGTGCCATAGAGCAGCATCATCGCAATCGGAATCAGGGCGGCAAACATCCGGTTGATGCGCAGCGCCGTGCCCGTGAGCTCGCGGTTTGCATCTCCAAAACGGCCATCCTCATAATCCGAGCGGTTGAAGGCGCGGATCACGCGGATGCCGCTGAGCTTCTCCCGCACTACCTGGTTGAGGCGGTCTGTTTTCTTCTGCATCACATCGAACATCGGCATCACTTTTTTGACGATGACGAGCGCAATTGCCACAATAATAGGCAGCAAAAGAAAGATAATCATGCTCAGCCGCTTATTCATGATAAACGACATGATAACCCCGCCGATCATCATCAGCGGCGCGCTGATCACGTTGCGCAGCACCATGAGCACCATATCCTGAATCTGACGGATATCGTTGGTAGAGCGTGTGATAAGCGACGGTGTGCCAATTTTATCGATATCACTTTGGGACAGGCTTTCCACCTTATAAAACACAGCCTTGCGCAGTTCCCGCCCAAAACCCGTGGAGACCTTGCTGGAGCATGCGCTTGCCAGGATGCTCACCAGCACGCCCACGGCGGAAATAGCCAGCATGATGGCGCCGACCCGCCATATGTAGCTAAGCTCGCCGCGCGTAATTCCTTCATTGATGATATCCGCCATCATTGACGGCAGGATCAGCTGCGAAAGGGAGTGCAGCAAAACCAGAAACACCGTCAGGATAGCCGCTGTACGGTAGGGGCTGAGATATTTGAGCACCTTACGCAAGCAGTTGCCCTCCTTTATATTCCATGAGGAACGCCGGATCAGCCACAGGGATTCCGGCTTATTTGATATATGTTCTTTCTCCCATAGTATACCAACTTCTTTTTCAGAATTCAATGAGAAAGACACATGAAAATATTGTTCGACAAAATAAAAACGACATGCCAAAAATCAGCGTATTCCACCGGCTCCGAAGCTGCGGGAGAGAATCAAAAGTTCAACGAGCGACTTTCGAAAATTATCCCTTGCTTTTTTAACAGCGGTCTCCTCCGGGATAGGGGTGTGTACTTTCCCCGCCCTGCAACGTGCCAAGGCTTCCTGCATTTTTTGTTTGATCATTTTCATCAGCTCCTTTTTTATTCAGAATGACAGCTGTGTCACTCTCATCCAAAATCATGCCGGTTTCCGCCTCCTCTTCCGATTTGTCTTCAAAGGCCATTGAACACAAGCCTATTTTATTATACTGTCTTAAAAATATCAAGTAGCCGAAGTGTATCGCCTTTTTATTTCCCTATACTATTATCATGTAAATGATATAATGATAGGTAGGGATTCTCATGTACTTGAATGAAGCTGTTGCGAAACGAATAAAGGAACTTTGCAAAGATCGCTCCATGACACAATATCAGTTGTATATCGCGAGCGGGGTTCCGCAATCTACGCTTAGTACAATTATGAGCTGCTCATACCCCAGTATGAAACTTCGCATTATTTATGAAATCTGCGAAGGCTTTGGCATTACGCTAGAAGAATTCTTCCACTCCCCATTATTTAAACGTGAAAATCTAGAAGATTAATTCGGCCATTATTTTTTGCACTTTTTCAGGGTAAAATCCAAAATAGTGATATAATGGTGTAGAAATGGTGAATTGTTTTTCCATGTAATACCTTCACAAAGAGAATCAAAAAGCCTTTGCTCTTTTCTAATGATTGTAATACATAATATGATTTGATGCAGACAAGACTAGAGCATTTTGCTCCAGAATAAAGACACTGGCGGATAAAATTTGAAAAAGGATAATACGGGCGAACACAGACATGCCGCCCCTGCTTTACAACTCATTCCCATTGTGATCCGCCTTCAGGCAAAAAGCGATTATGGGTTACCATCAGGAGGCCCTCCCGCTGCATTTTCCCCAATTCATTCGACAGGGCGCTGCGGTCAACGCTCAGGTAATCCGCCAGCTGCTGGCGGTTAAACGGGATCGAAAAGGCCTGGCTGCCGCAATGCGCCGCCTGAAATGATAAATAGGACTGCACCCGTCCACGTATGGTTTTGGAGGGTGGCAGCCAATTTACGGTAGACGGCAAAATCCATCTCTGCAAGGCGGGCGTTGCGCTGATGATGCCGGCCCAAAAGCCGCATTTCGTCTATGCGCCGGAAGCGTTTAACATGCTGCTGACCGTTATTTTTCCCCTGGAAGATCCTTCAATCCGCTGAAAGCAAAAAATGAAAAAGGCATGCAGGCTGTTTTTCAGCCTGCATGTCTTTTCTTCATACTTGTAATGAATTTTATTCCACGTATTCTGCACCGAGGCGGACCGCTTCCATATTCTTAGCTACCAGGTGTTGTTTTTTCGCGGGGACGATCTTCTGGAGTGTTTTCTCCATTGTTTCGATCGTGCAGAAGCTGGTGGTTGCCATGAGCTTGCCCATCAGGATGATATTGGCAAGGCCTTTGAGGCCGTTTTCCTCCGCCATCGCAGTGGCAGGCACATAGTGAACGTCGATATCCGTGCGATCCGTTTTCTTCTCGATCAAGGCGCTGTCTACGATCACGGTGCCGCCGGGCACGACCTTGTCGATGAACTTATCGAAGGAGGGCAGGTTCATCACGATCAGCGCGTTGGGTGTATTAACCAGCGGGGAGCAGATCTGCTCATCGGAGATACAGACGCTACAGTTCGCGGTGCCGCCGCGCATCTCCGGGCCATAGGATGGCAGCCAGGAAACCTGTTTATCATCGTAAAGGCCCGCGTAGGCGATCACCTTGCCCATGAAGAGGATGCCCTGCCCGCCAAAACCGGCGAGGATTGCATTCATATCACGCATTGTCGGCCACCTCCTCATCAGTGGTTTTATCCTTATAAACGCCTAATGGATAATACGGAAGCATGTTTTCACGCAGCCACTCAAGCGCCTCGTTGGGAGCCAAGCCCCAGTTGGTCGGGCAAGCAGAAATCACCTCGACGATTGTAAATCCCTTACCTGCAATCTGCGTTTCAAAGGCCTTCTTGATCGCCTTCTTCGCGCGGTTGACATTCTTTACGCAGTCAACGCTTACGCGCTCCGCATAGGCAACGCCGTCCAAAGTGGAAAGCATTTCACACACATGCACCGGATAACCCGCCGTTTTCACGTCACGGCCATAGGGTGTGGTCTGTGTGACCTGACCGGGCAGGGAGGTCGGCGCCATCTGGCCGCCCGTCATGCCATAGATCGCATTGTTGACGAAAATCACGGTGATATTCTCGCCACGAGTGGCGGAGTGCACCGTTTCAGCCGTGCCGATGGCGGCCAAGTCGCCGTCACCCTGATAGGTGAACACAACGTTTTCCGGCAGGGCGCGCTTGATGCCGGTCGCTACGGCCGGAGCACGGCCGTGCGGCGCTTCGATCACGTCGCATCCAAAATAATCATACGCCATAACGGCGCAGCCCACCGGCGCAACGCCGACGGTTTTTCCCTCTACGCCCAGTTCATCCAGACATTCTGCCACAAGGCGGTGGATAATGCCGTGCGTGCAACCCGGGCAATAATGCGTCGGGACATCCAGCAATGCATGGGGCCTTTTATATGTAGCAGCCATTACTGATTACCTCCTGTGAGCTTATGAATCTCTGCCAGAACCTCAGCGGGCGTCGGGATAATACCGCCGGTCCGGCCAAAGAAGGAAACGGGGACTGCGCAGTTGACCGCAAGGCGGACATCATCCACCATCTGGCCCATGCTCATCTCCACACAGAGAAAAGCCTTTGTGTGAGCCGCTGCCTTCTGAAGTGCCTTTTTCGGGAAGGGCCAGAGCGTGATGGGGCGGATCAAGCCAACCTTGACGCCCTCCTCGCGCGCCTGACGGACAGCCGCCTTGGCAATACGGGCAGAAGCGCCGTAGGCGACGACGATATATTCCGCATCGTCCACAAGGTATTCCTCCACCATTGGCTCCTTCTCCTCAATCAGCTTGTAGCGCTCAAAACGGGCAACAACCAGCTCCTCCAAATCCTTAGCCTGGAGGTAAAGGGAGTTGATAATATTATGCTTGCGCTCATTGTTGTGGCCGCAAACAGCCCAAGGCTTCTTGGGCAAGGGCTTCTGCTCGTCGGAAATCTCCATTTCCACCGGCTCCATCATCTGGCCGAGCATACCATCCGCCAGAATCATTGCGGGCATGCGGTATTCATCCGCCTTATCAAAGGCGCGGGAAACGAGATCCACCATCTCCTGCACGGAGTTGGGCGCAAACACGAGCACGTGCAGATCGCCGTGGCCAGGCGCCTTGGTCGCCTGCCAGTAATCCGACTGGGAGGGCTGAATACCGCCCAGGCCCGGGCCACCGCGCTGGACGTTGATGATGAGCCCAGGCAGGTCGGAGCCGCACATATAAGAAATCGCCTCAGATTTCAAGCTAATTCCGGGAGAGGACGAAGAGGTCATTGCGCGCACGCCGGCCGCAGCCGCGCCCTGCACCATGTTAATGGCCGCAAGCTCGCTCTCCGCCTGGAGATAAGTGCCGCCGATTTTGGGCATCCGCTTGGCCATATAGGCCGCGACCTCTGTCTGCGGGGTAATCGGGTAACCGAAGAAATGGCGGCAGCCTGCCTGGATGGCGGCTTCCGCGAGGGCTTCATTGCCCTTCATCAATACTTTCTGCGCCAATGAAATTCACTCACCTTTCCACTGTAATTGCACAATCCGGGCACATCGTATAGCATGCCGCGCATCCGATGCACTGCTCGATATCGATCACGCATGCGGGATGATATCCCTTTGCGTTGAGCTTGTCGGCCGAAAGCGCAATGATATGCTTCGGGCAAGCGGCGACGCACAGCTCGCAGCCTTTGCAGACATTTGCGCCGATGGTTACTTTCGCCATGATCTTTTTCCTCCAATCACACTCTATCTCATAAAAATATGTTTTACATCAATGGTTCAGCCCACGGGGGCTGCACCAGAAGCTCCACCGGGAAAAGATTCTCCACCTTCCCCTTCAGCGCTTCATACAAGGCCCGCGGCGCCGTGGTCATCACAAGCGGCAGGCCGGCCTCCCGCGCCGCCTCCTGCGCATAGGGCAAAGAGGCCAGAATATCCTCCGCCGTGGTAAGCGACGACAGATGGGAATTATTCACCACCCCTGTGGCCTTTAAACGGGAGGCGCCTTCCACCTCACGCAGGAGGGCAACCGCCTCTTCCGGCGTTTCGACGAGCTTGCGATATTGGTTGACGACATAGAGCATCTCGCAGCCACCGGCCGCTTCGATCTGCCGTTTGAACCGGCCCAAGGCCGCCGCGCCCGCGTCATCCCCGCCGACGTCAATCACCACATGGCCCTCCGGCCGATCGAAGATGGAAAAAATCTCCGCGTTGATCTGCGGAGCATCGATGGTTGTGCCCGCACTGTGCGGGCAGATAACTCGGATGCCCTTCTTTTCGAGCACTTCTTGATAATCGGCCGTGCGAAAGTAGGGGTTGACAATGTCGAGATCCGCTACCGTGACCGTCTCGCCCCGCTCGCGCAGAGTAAGCGCCAGATTCAGCGCGAGATTGGTTTTGCCACAGCCGTAGTGCCCGCAAATGATATGAATGCGGTGTTCGATCCTTACCACCCCCTGATGAATAATTATTAAAAATTATAACACCTTTTTCCGGCTGATACAATATTGCGCCCGCTTCCAAATATAGAGAAAAGGAGGTGGGAAACGCGGGCGGTTTTGTGCAATAAAGCGGCAAAGAGGGCGAATTTGCATAAAAAAGGCGCGCTGCGGAATCAATGAATCCACAACGCGCCTCGATAAAGAAACAAATATTTACATGCTATAGGTATATTGGGCGAAATACAATCCGATCGGTTGTGCAGTCCACGCATCTTTTTCTACCACACTTGATTAAAATTCAAAGTGCGTTAAACTGTGTGTCCGCTTATATGGAACTTCATTGATGTTTTTACCGCAAAGTCTTCGTCAGAATGATTTCAAGCGGCTCATCCTTCAAAAGCAGCGCGCCGGAATCCACATAGCCGAGCCTCCGATAGAAATGCTGGGCAGTTTCGTCGGACTGCGTCGAAGTCATCACAAGCGCATATCCTGCAGCTTTCATGAGCGCTTCCCAATGAGAAACGAGCTGCCTGCCGAAGCCCTTCCCCCGCTCCCCCTCCAGGAAATACAGCATATTCATAAACGGCGTGTTATCCCAGAACAGATTCCACCGCAGCCAGCCGATGATGTGTTCCTCCTCCAGCACAAGCATCCTGCCGAGAGACACGACCGATCGGATTTCATCCGCGGCAATGTGCCTGTCGTGGGAAAGCAGGAACGGGAGATCCTTTGGGGAAGCTTTTCGAATGGTCATTGATACAGCCTTCTCTCTTTTCAAAATCAATAAATAGACTCTATGGCTTTTGACATTCCCAAAGGTAACGATTAGAATAAAAACAGCTTGATGCGGGGCAGTTCCCTTTAAGGGAGCAAACGCAATTTTAAACATTAAAATGAGGATGGGAGCAGCATGAGATGAGCATTACCGTGAACATTTTATATTTCGGAAAAAATGGAAGCGCCAGAAAATTTGCGGAGGAAATGACAGCGGCTGGAATCGTCGATGCAGTTCGAGCCGAAATGGGAAATGAACGATATGAATATTATTTCCCGATGGACGATTCAGAATCGGTTTTGCTGATTGACCGATGGAAAGATCAGGAGGCAATCGACCTGCACCACAAATCAGAAATGATGACGCAGATTGCAGCGCTTCGCCAAAAATATCATTTAAAAATGAAAGTAGAACGGTTCGCCGATTTGCCGTAAAGTAAGCTTCTGTTTTCCTGCATGCACCAAACAGGGCCAGTGGTTTTTCACCATCGTCCCTGTTTATTTATGCACTTTTTATCCTCTCGCCTTGAGGAAATCCTTGATTCCATTGACCGTGGCCTGCGCGAGCAGATCCTGCTTTGTGCTGTTTGTCAGCGCTGAGCGGTCGTTTGCGTTGGTGATAAAGCCATATTCAATGAGCACCGCAGGGCACTCCTGCACGCGCGTGACGCGGAAGGGATAAAACCGGGTGCCGCGGTCAATTTTCGATACGGTTACGCTCGTGCCCTTATAAATCTGATCTCGCCAGGTGCTGACCAAACGGTCATGGATGGAGGACGCAAGGCCATAGGAATATGGCGTATAGTAATATCCTGTCGTGCCCATCGCGCTGCTCGTTTCCGCTGCATCACAGTGGATACTGATGAACAGATCTGGCTTTTTAAAGCGGATCGCATTGCGCCGATCCTCCAAAGGTACATGGCTGTCGCTCGAGCGGGTCATGATAACGGTGGCGCCGGCCGATTGCAGCTTCTGCTGCACCTTCTTGGCAATGGCAAGCGTTGCGGGCGCTTCCCACCCGGCAGAGCTGCCCGCGCCTGGATCAGAGCCGCCATGGCCTGCATCCAGCATGATCGTGTAGCCGCTCAGGGAAGTGCCACCGCTGTTTTTCAGGGCGATGGTCAAAGATCCATCCGCATTGTATTTCATGGAGTAGCCATAGAAGGAACCGGTGCGCTTGAGGTGCAGGCGCAGGGTCGTTTTCAAATTTGTCTTGTCAACAATCCATTCTGCCTTGCTGAACACATTGCTGCCCGACAGATTCACACTGCCGCTGGCTGATGCAGTATAATTGAAGATAAAATCCACGCTCTGAGCCGTGAAGCTGTTAACGGCATAGGGCCGGTTATCGGAGCTGTTGACATATTTCTGCGGTGTAAAGGCCACATCAACCGGCACTTTCCACTTGGTATAGAGGGTGATATTGGTATCGCCTTTTGTGGAGGAGGATTTCACCTTCACGGAGTTGCTCGGCATCAAATAGCCTTTTTTAATCTCCTTAACATCCTCCCGGTAAACGCGGCGGCCGGATTTCAGCTTGTAATAAAGGTTGCCGTTGTAGCTCGTCTCCTCAATAATATAGTCGAAAGTCCCCTTGAGGATCGGCACATAGGTTGGGCCGCAGGCGTCGTTGGAGGTATTGCCCGGCAGCGTTTCCGCATCGTCAGAGGTCACCTCGCACATGCGGGCAAAGCCCGGCACGCCATTCGATTGGTAAGGGGTGAGCTGCTTGGCAAAATAATCATCCGCCGAGCCGCCGCCCGTTGTGTCATCAGGCTTGGTATTCGGCTTCGTGTCGGCCCCGCCCTGGGAGGTCGTATCGTCAGAGCCAGGGTCTGTCGTAGAATCAGGAGGGGTGGGCGTATCCGGCGTTACAATCGGGATATCAATTTCAGGGGGTTTGGCATTGATGGTTACGCTGCCGCCCTTCATCTGGGCGGTGCGCCCGTCATAGGTCACAGATACGGTAAAGCTGCCGATATTGCGTGCATCCGCCCGGCTTTTGGGCAGTGTATAGATACCGATATAAGAAATAAAGTTAGAATCCTCTTCCTTCGGCTCCTCCTCATCTCCGCCGCCCGGCTTCATCTGCACGGTGACGCCGTTAATTTTGGCAGATACGCTGGCGCCCCGCACCGCAATCGCTGTGATCTCTAGCTTGGAGCCGCCGCTGGCATAGGTGGCCGTGGACGGCGCCACAGAACGGATCAGCGTTTCGTCGAAGAGAATCGTATACTTCAGCTCCTGATCCCCTTGGCGGAAAAGAATGGTATTCTCCCCTTTTTTCAGGCTGATGGGATAGGTAAAGCAGCCAAAGGGGGATTGCTTCACTTTCTGCCCGTTGCAGGTGAGTTCCGTGCCGGGAAGGCTCGTACCGAGGAACGTAAGCTTGTCCTTTTTTGCTGTGAATTTGAGGTCGATATAATTGAATACAGAGAGCTTTGCCTCTTTTTTGACCTTTTCAATGCCGCCCGTCAAATAATTTTTGACAAACGCATTTTCCCCATACTCCGCTTGTTCGAGCGCGGAAATCGAATCCAGCACGCTGCCGAAGAAGGCTCCGTTTTTCGCCACGATCCCCATCTGAACGGCAAGCTCGTCCGGCAAAATTCCATTTGCCTCGCTTGCAAGGCCGCTGGAAACCTTGTGCTCCATATAGAGCGCCGTTTCCGTATCCACCGCTACCTCGTTCCACCATGCGGCCGCTGTTGCCAGGGGAACGTTTTGATCTGTTGTGAGCGACGCAGAGGAGAGATAGACGAAATCCGCCAGTTTCTCCTCCATCCAGCCCTTGATATCAGCGAAGCCATTTTTCAAGCTCTCATAGGAGGCTTTGGTCCCGCTCGCCTCATTCGACCAGACCAACGACGATTCCACGCCGAACACAATGCCCGGCGCCGCTTTTTCCGCTGCGCTGCGCAGCTGCTGCACCGCATTGGTCAGCGCTTCCTGCTTCTCAGCGGCGGAGGCTCCCCAAGGCTCAAACGAAAGCTCCCTCCAACCGGACAGCAGCAGAACCTCCGGCTGATAGTGCTGGCAAAGCGCGGATAAAACCTCCGGAGCCACTGCAATTCCATCCTTACCGATCCGGATCACATCCGCAGCCGGAACACACATGACCGGCTGAAATCCCTTTTCTGAGGCGCTATCCATTGCGTAGCGCAGTGTATCGAGAGAACCTGCCTGCACCGACTCCCCGTTGCGTATTGCGTCGAGAAATACAACCGCAACCCCATATTCCGCCGCGCGGTCCAACGCGCTGTCAATTCCGCTGCGCGCTTTTTCCGCGGAGGCTTTCACGGAGAAATCCACTCCCGCCGTCAGCCAAGCGCCCGCGCCGCGCGGCAGGCTTTTTTTCACCTGTGAGGATACCTGCTGCGTTTCCCCCGCGCTCTCCTCCAACACGTTGAGGTTTCCGCTCCCCTGCGGGGTTTCTGCCCCGGCAAAATGCCTCCAAGCCGTGCAGCCTGCCACGATGCCAAGCACGCAGATGACCAGTCCGAACGAAATCCATTGTTCCTTCCGCAGTTTTTTCACACCCCTGCCCCCGATCTCCGATCCTTTTATTTTCTATGTCATGCACGTGCTGTCATTCAGTTAAATTCCCTTTTATCATAAGACGAGCCTGCTTCGCTTGTCAAGGCAAAACCTTGCGTTTTCCTTTTTTTACAACATTTTTGCAGGCTCTTTTATTTTTCTTTGTTTTCCAGCAAAGCGCTCAATGCGTTCCATTCTTTTTGCAACTGTTTAGAGCGTGAATCCCCGAACGAATATTGATAGGAATACAGGGCAAATCCGGCATACGGCTGTATTTTCCGGCCACAGGCCACCTGGCGGGAAATGATATCGCTATGGTTGATCCATTCATACCGTGGCCCCTGCTTTTGAGCGGATTCCGGGCCGGCATATTGGTCTTCCTCTCCGCTTTTGTAGATCGCCAGCCCTGCGTAGAGCTTGACGCTATCGCACCGGATCAGATCCGCCCACTGCCGGGCAGTTTTTTCAAAGGGGCTCGCGCTGTTTTCAAAGCCATAATAAAGCTGTGGCATGAGGTAATCGACATAGCCCTCCTCCTCACCCCAACGGGCGGCGTCTGCATACAACTCCTCCCGGTTCTTTTCAATATCGCCCGCGGGGCTGATCCCGACCGATACCGCCGGGCGGATCGCCTTCACTGCCGCATACAGGCCGCTGACAAACGTGTTCACATTCTCACGCCGCCACGCGGCGCGGGAATACTGCCCGCCGTCTTTCACATAGCGATCGTACTGCGCCTGATCGATCTTTTCCTCGGTAGACGGGTAAAAATAATCGTCCATATGCACGCCGTCCACCTCATACTGTTCGACGATTTCCCGCACGCCGTCGATAATCATGCGCTGCACCTCCGGTACGGCGGGGTTATAATAAATCCCGTTTTCCAAAACGATCAGCCAGCTATCATTGGTTTGATCCGCATCCTCCTTCCATTTTCGCGCCGGATTCTCTTTGGAGAGGAGGGAAAAATCCGGATTGTAAGAAACGCGGTAGGGGTTAAACCATGCATGGAGGGCGAGCCCATGCGCATGCGCCCGCTCAACCAGGATGGCAAGCGGATCGTAGCCGGGGTCTTGTCCCTGCATACCGGTCAGATAGGCGCTCCAGGGGAAAATCTTTGAGGGATAAAAGGCGTCCGAATACGGGCGAACCTGCACGATAACCGTATTAAACCCCGCGTTTTGTACACGGCGGAACATCTCATCCACCTTTTGATGAAAAAGCGATTCATCTCCACCCTTCTGCGCCTTCATGGAGATCTCATAGTAGGTAATCCACACCGCGCGCATCTCCTGCTGCGGCGTTTCATCCTCGCCCGGTTCCCGATCTTTGAGGGAAGAGGCTTCTCCGAAAGGCGCGCTGCTCTCCTCCTCCGGCGGCATTCCACAGGAGGTAAGCATGCAGCACAGCATCAAACAGGCGAGCAGCGAGGCAGCCAAACGTTTCATTCGATTTTCTCCCCTTTTCCCTTCATATTTTTTCGTTCTCCTTGACAGAATCCCAAAATCCGAATACGATAAGAGAAAGCTTCCCAAAATGATTTGGACGGAGGAAAGCCTCATGTTTTCACCAGCCCGTTTTCACAGCAAGATAAAGCCCGCCGGATGCAGCCCGGCAATTGCCTGTCCCGCCTGCGGGCAAGCAGTGGAGATGCGCATTTTCAACAGCTTTGAGCTGTTTAAAGTGATGGAAATTCCGGTGCACTCCTTTAACGGCCGTTATTTTGCCGTTTGCCCGCAGTGCGCCAGCGTGTTTGAGCTCGAAGAAAGTGCCGCCAAGGCTTTTGAAAATGGCAACGCCGCATTTCTCACAGCCAGCCGGTTCCATCTGCTGAAACACGGAGCGGCCGGCATGCAGGATGGCGAATCGCTATGACAGCGGCCCTCTATGCGCTCTGCGCCTATTTGACCGCCCTCTCTTTGCTGGCCGTTTTTCTCACCATTCATGATAAACGCCGCGCCAGGCAGCATGGGCGGCGAATTCCTGAACGGACGCTGATGCTGGTTGGCCTGGCTGGCGGCGCGCTCGCAATGTATTTGACCATGCGGGCCATCCGGCATAAAACGCTGCACCGGAAATTCATGTGGGGGCTCCCTGCGGAAATCGCCCTCCAAGCCATATTAGCCTGTGCAGCTGTTTTTTGCATCCAAAACTATGTTCTTTAAGAATAGCAGAAACAGCAGCGTCTATTTTTCGATTTTGCCTTTGTAAAACCTTCCATACCGCCACGTTCATCTCTACGCCGGAAGCAACTGAAATATACCTGCCATTCTTGCGTAACCCGGCTCATCCGCCTTTCCTTCCGAAAAAGCAGATGGCATGGTAAGATATCAAAACAGGAGGATTTTTAAAGTATGAGAACACTCAACAAGGTGATTGAATTCCAGCAGGAGGCGTCCAATGCGCTTTTCACCAAGGCACAGGCTTTGGCCGTTACGATGCAGCTGCTCGAGCTGGAGCGCCAGCAGCCGGAAAACACACCGGAAGAGGCCACCGCACTGGAAAACGCGATGAAGAACCTCAATTTTCGCTATTTGGACGCCACCGAAACGCAAACGGATCAAATGCTGGATTCGCTTGGTGTTGCCAGGCTGACAACAGCGGAAATTGCCCAGGCAATCGAGGCCGTGGTTTTTGATATGGAATAAAGACATGCGCCGTTTCCCCGGTTTTTTTTCAAAAAAGCCTTGATTTTTTCTGAGGCTTCGTATATAATCTAAAACGTCGCTTACGACACCGGGGTGTGGCGAAGTTTGGTATCGCGCTTGGTTCGGGACCAAGAGGCCATGGGTTCAAGTCCCGTCACTCCGACCATCAGAAAAGGCCGTCGATTTTTGTCGACGGCCTTAAACAGTTCAATACATGGTAATAAACTCTAACTGCGTATTATCTAACGAATATTTCAATGACACAACTACCTTGCGCATTCTATTTTCTACTGTTTTTAACTCCAGAGATACATTAAATTTCGGTACATTATATGTTTCTAAATATTCTAAATTATAAAAATATCCTTTTTTTATTCGATCCCTTATCAGTTTTGATAGCTCTTCCACAGAACACTCCTCAAGTCCAAGTTTTTCCATGATGCCCCTTTTATTCTCTCTAAGATATTTTACTTTTGCCTCCGAAACAAAAATAGGCAGTTTAAATACTGGTTCCACAGGCATGGGAAAGCAAATTGCGTTCAGAGAATATTTTAAATCTTCTGGATCTGCGAATGCTGCTTCGATTTTGTATGACAAAAACAGGGAGAAGTAAACTTCATTTATGCTTTTTATCGTAAAACCATAATTCTCAAAAGGATAGCCACAGTTGTTGATATTTTCAGTATCTTCCCTATCATCTTCATGTGGAAGAATCATAATATTTTTATATTTTATTCCTACACACGTCAAACAATATGCCAATAAAGTTTTTAGATGACTGGAAAAGGTCATGTCGACATATCCAATAAAATATTTTACAGATTGAAACGCCTTTATGATCATATCTTGTTGCTGTAAAGATAAATTATTTATGTAAACAACATAGTACTGGGATGGGTGTTGAAATACTGACGGGTGAACCTGAATCAAATCTTTAAAGATTATTTCCTTACAAATGGATAGAGGTATACCATCAGCAATGATGTCTCCTTCGAGAATACTATATGTACTATCTTTATTAAGTACTGGCAGAAGATGTTTAAAAATTATATTACCATACCAGGAATCTTCGATAATACTAGTATCAAAGACAAAAGCCGTTTCTCTTTTGTCTTTATGCACAGGAATAAGTGCTGATTTTAATTTTGAATACTCGATCCCTTTGAGCAATAATCTGTCTTGGACTCCTAATAACATATCCTGAATAATTTCAGTACATTTCGCATCATTTAACTCTAAAGTCTCAAAAATAAGAGGAAGAAGCACATTTCCTCTCCCGTCAAGTGTGAAAATCATACAGTCCTCCTTAAAACGCATTTTAAGATTTAACCATAATGAGTATACCATAACTTTTTAATATTTGAATATGTGTGTTGTTAAAATGCTGATTTTAATAAATAAGTTAGGAAATCGAATGAGATAAACCTCTTGCTGACGGCCTACAAATTATTGATATGACTGACTTTCCTGAAGTCCTATAATTACACTCCGACCAATAAAGTCTTGAAACTTGAATGGTTTCAAGACTTTATTTTTGTATTAAAGAGCCTTGTCGCCTATCAATCAGCATAAGCGTTTCGCCAAATCGGCACAATTATTTTCTCCAAAAGGTTTTGCATTCCGCCTTATCTATGCAATTAAAGCGAATCATTTGATCCAGCAAAATATAGTTTACAGGCTCCTCCCATCTGATACGAAACAACATTTTACTTTGGCTATAGCCCGCCTTGGTGATTTCATCCGTAAACCGAACCATCCCGGCGCGTTCAGGCGAAACTGCCAGATGCTTGCTGGATACGCTGAAGCCAATGATAAATGTGCCGTGCTCTGTAAACATAGGCTGATTCCATGCAATCCTGGCCTCTAAATTTGGAAATTGACTTTTGACCCATTCCAAAACCTCTTGTGTGCGGGCGCGTTGCTGCCCGTTATTGATGTTCTCTATAAATTCTAGAAAATCCTCCAAAGTGCACCTCCGCTAAACATCGATCAAAAATAGTCTATGCCTATCTTTTTAAAATATAAAAAAGCTATCAGGACACTCCGGCCAAATTTTCGCAAGCGGCAGTTCCTAGCTGTTTCACAATCCTCATCAACCTTGGCCCGCGAATCAGATCGGCGCTTCCAACGGCTAAAAGGCCGCCGGAAACGCCGTTTTTTTCTATATCGTTTTTTTACGGGCGGCTGAAACGCCTATTCAAACATCTTCAAATCCTTCGTCAGCAGTGCCATGCGGGTGATCTCCCGCCCTTCGTCCTGCACACCTGCCTTTTCCTCCAGCGCATCCAGCAGCAGGGCCGGGCTGATATTCGTTTGATTCCCTGCCGGTAGGATCAGCTTCAAGAGCACGGCATGCTCCTTCTGTTCCATCGAACAGCTTGCGATATGCGGCAGCAGGTCAATCTCCTTCATCACCTTTTTATGCCCGGATTTGCCAGGCTTCTGCACAATGAGGCTCTCCCCCGCCAGGGCCGCGCCCGCACCATGGAGAAAGCCCGCCGCCAGTTCCGGGGCGTCAAAGCAGAGCTGGGCCCGATAATCCGCAAAGGCGATCTCCGACGGCTGCATCATCGGCTCCCGGACGGAGAGAATCCGCAGCCCCTCCGGCATCACCGCGCGCATGCGGGTTTCAATTTCCACATCCGCCATCTCCCCCTCGATGCGGATATCCATAGATTCGCATTGGCTCGAAAGGCCCAGGGAGAGCGGCAGGGCGAACATTAGATAGGGGTGCGGATTGAAGCCCTCCGTATACCACAGCGGCAGCCCCGCGCGCCGTGCGGCGCGCGACATGCAGCGCACAATATCGAGGTGGGAGATGTATTTCGCATTGCCTTCCTTCGCAAACCAGATTCTAACACAGCGCATCGCATTTGCCCCCATTCAAACGGTTTGTACCGCAGCCCGCGCACTGTTCGCGGCAGTTCGGCGTGGTAACGCTCTGATGCGCTTTTTCATTCTCCCGGATCAAAAATTCTTTGCGGATGCCATAATCCATATGATCCCAGGGCAGCACCTCATCAAACGAACGGCGGCGGCTGGTGTAAAAGAGCGGATCAATCCCACACTCCTGGAACGCCTCCTCCCAGAGGTCAAAGCGGAACTGGTCATCCCAGCTGTCGAACTTGCAGCCCTTGCGCCACGCGCATTCGAGCACTTTGCCGAGGCGCCTGTCCCCGCGGGCAAACACGCCCTCCAGGAAGCTCGTCTGTACATCGTGGCAGCTGACTTTGATCTTGCGGGAGGTCACACTCTCCTTCAAGTGGCGCTGTTTCTCATGGAGCATCTCAATCGTATCCTGCGGCTCCCACTGGAACGGCGTGAAGGGCTTCGGCACAAAGGAGGCGACGCTGATGCTCACCTGCACGCCCTTGCCCTTGGGCTTATCGGGGTTTTGATAGTAGGCATCCACCACCCGCTGGGCAAGCTGGGCGATGCCCGCCACATCGTCGAGCGTTTCCGTCGGCAGGCCGAGCATGAAATAGAGCTTGACCGCCGTCCATCCGCTCGCGAAGGCGCTGCGCACAGTGCGCATCACTTCCTCCTCCGTTACGTTTTTATTGATCGCATCGCGCAGCCGCTGCGTGCCCGCCTCCGGCGCAAAGGTGAGCCCGCTGCGGCGCACCTTCTGAATCTGCTCCATCAGCTCCGGTGAAAAATTATCCACCCGCAGGGAGGGCAGCGAGACGTTGATTTGATCGCTGATCGTCCATTCAAACAGGCCGTTGAGGAGGTTTTGCAGGCCCGTATAGTCGCTCGTGCTCAGCGAGCAGAGGGAGATTTCATCATAACCGCTCGACTCACAGAGCGTTTTGCAATCCCGGTTAACGGTATCCGGCTTTTTCTCCCGGATCGGGCGATAGAGGAAGCCGGCCTGGCAGAAGCGGCAGCCGCGGATGCAACCGCGGAAAATTTCGCTGGTGACGCGGTCATGCACCACCTCGATAAATGGCACTACAAATTTTTTCGGATAGAACACCCTGTCCAAATCGGAAATAATCCGTTTGGTCACCTTTTCCGGCGCGCCGCCATGCGGCAGGATGGATTTCACTGTGCCATCTCCATTATAATCGACGGTATAGAGCGACGGGACGTAAACGCCGGGGATCCGCGCTGCGGCCTTCAAAAACGTTTCCTTATCCGCACCGCGTGCCTTGTATTCCCGGAAGAGGTCCAGTAGGTCATTCATAACCTCCTCCCCTTCCCCCGGCAGGCAGATATCTACAAACTCAGCGAAGGGCTCGGCATTGCATACGCACGGACCGCCCGCGATCACCAGGGGGGTAAGCGCTTTTCGCTCCTCTGCGCGCACGGGGAGCCCGGCCAGATCAAGCATATTGAGCACGTTGGTGTAGCTGAGCTCATATTGCATGGTAAATCCAATGAAATCGAATTCTGTCAGAGGGTCGCCGCTCTCCAACGCATAGAGCGGCACATGGCGCTCCCGCATGAGGGCCTCCATATCCGTCCACGGCGCAAAAACACGCTCGCACCAGGCGTCCTCACGCGCGTTGATAAGGCTATATAGAATTTTGATGCCGAGGTGGGACATACCGATCTCATAGGTATCAGGGAAGCAGAAGGCAAAGCGGATCTCCACTTCATCTTTCTCCTTCATCACGGAATTGAGTTCCCCTCCCGTATAGCGCCCCGGCTTTTGAACGAGAGGGAGCAATTTTTCAGCCTGTTTGGAAAGCATATCCATTCATTCTCCTGAATCATATTTATTTTTCAATGCATCAAACAAATTGTTCGACACGGTTATACCATGCATCAAACAAAATTTGTTTGATGCTATTATACCAAAGCGGCAAGGGAAGCGCAAATTGATCAGGAATCATTCGAAGTGGATGCGATAGAGGCTTCCATTTTTTATGCTGGCCATGATCGAAACACACTTTTCAAACCATGGAAAAACAGGTATGATAGAAACCACACGGATTCTGTGCAGAAAAAGTTGCGAAATCATTCTGCCGGCCCTGTATGCTATTGTTAAAAGGAAGGGGGAGGAAAACTTGGATGTTTCAAGACGGCTGAACGCTGCCATCGAATACGTTGAGCAGCATATCACAGAGGAGCTGGATTATCAGAAGCTTGCCCAGCTCGCAGGCTGTTCCGCATACAATTTCCAGCGCATGTTTTCCTTTATCGCTGATCTATCGCTTGTCGAATATGTGCGCAGGCGGCGGCTGACCCTGGCCGCGCTTGAGTTACAGCAGAGCGATATCAAGGTGATCGACCTGGCGCTGAAATACGGCTATGATTCGCCGGTTTCCTTTGCGCGTGCGTTTCAGGCGTTTCATGGCGTCACGCCAAGCGAAGCGAAAAAATCAAACGTTTCTCTGCGGCTGTTTCCCCCCATTACCTTTCAAATCACCATACAAGGAGTTGGCGAAATGAATTACCGCATTGTAAAAACGGAGCCGTTTCAATTATTCGGCATCGAGGGCCTGATCTCAACCATCGGCGAGGGAGGCCATTATGCAAGCGCCGGTGAAATGTGGACCGCCAATCATCAAAACGGGGCTTACGAGAAATTATTTGCGGACGCGGGCGAAGCGCAGCTTCCCATCTACGACACCATGTTCACCCAAGCTATGTGCCGGATCCATGGGATTATGAACTACCGAAAGGTGGACGACATCACATATCCCTATATGCAGTGCAGCTTTGTCACGCCAGACAGCCGGACAGAGGGCTACACGGTGATTGAGGTGCCGGCCGCCACATGGGCCGTATTCCCCGCAGAAATACCGGATTGGAATATGGAGAAAACGATGGATACACTGTATAAGCGTTTTTACCGGGAATGGCTCCCGGCTTCGGAATTTGAAAAAACGGATGGCCCCGAGATGGAGATGTACGGCGGCACGCCTCAAAAGGGATATGTTGAGCTATGGATGCCGGTCAGCCGAAAGAAATAAATAGATCAGCCCGATGTGCATGATTTGCGCATCGGGCCTGTTTTTTGCGTGGCAGAAGATCGGCTACAGCCGCAGCCTCTCCTGCCCCGCCATTCTATTTGGCAGTGGATCTTACTGCGCTTTTTGTATTCTTCCGTGTCAATGCCCAAGCGATGCCGCCAGCGGCAAATAGCAGACCGACGCCTATGCAGACTACCGTCACGACAAAACAGATATTCGCATTCTGCACGCTTCCATAGGCCGGATTTGCCCAGAATGATGGGTCGCCCCAAGCGCTTAAATCGACGGGCGGAAGAGTAAACGGCGCGCCGTCAATGAGCGTGTGCAGGATACTGTTCGTAAAAAAGAAATAGATGCCCGTGCCAGCCGCACAAATGGAGGCCTTGAAAAATGGATTGACACGCAGATAGCGGATGACAACCATGCACAGCCAGGGCAGTGTAATGCCATAAAGCACGACTGGATAATCTACAGGCAGCAACCGGGCGGGAGAGCCCATCACCAGCTCTGAGACCGTGACCAGCGCAAAAACCAGCAGCGTATCCACGAGGAAGCAAATAAGCGTTTTCTGGGAGGATAGCGTTTGCGGCAAAGGAATCTGCCGGAGCACCAGCGGCAGAAAAGCCACCGCAAAGCCGAGCGCGACCGCGCAGAAGGTGATCGCCAGCCAATTGCCGCCCGCATAAATCCGGCAGACAAGCAATAAAAGGTTGAGCGAAAGATAAAAAGAGCCCAGCGTCCACAGTCCGCGATTTTTGGAAACCAGCACGGGCATCACCGTCAGGGAAAAGGCAACCGCCTCCGACGCCAGCACAATAAAAAACCAGGAGAGCGTATGCTGCACGGCCAGATTGCAGATAAAACAGATCAGCAGGGAGAGGCCGTAGAGCCCGATCATAACGGCGCGATAGCCTTGTTTGATGCGCTGATATTTTTGCGCCTGCTGCTCCAGCTCGTTTTGATGCACATCCTCACTGGCTGTGATCAACTCATGCTCTGTAATATGCAGCGCCTCGCAGATGGGAGAGATCAGCGTGATATCTGGATAAGTTACGCCGCGTTCCCATTTGGACACCGCCGTATCCGTCAGATAAAGGCGGGCCGCAAGCTCGTGCTGCGTCAGCCCCGCCGCCTTGCGCTTCTGCGCGATAAAATGGCCAAAGGCGCGCTTATCCCGCAGTGCATTTTCCTCGTTCATATGAGATTCCTCTTTTCGTTGGTGGTGTGAAGGCCTTCGCCGCGTGCAGCGGCTGATTACACCTTACCGCCGCCGGATGTGTTTGTCAACGCTTCCGGCCTGTTTTGCGGATGGCCTGTTGAGCCAGCGCTCATTTTTGCCGGAACTGCGTTGTTTCCCACGCTTTGCATAAAGTCGAAAATCTCACGGTAGCGGCCTGCAAACATGCTTCCGCGCCGCCATAAAAATGTGAAATCATGGTGCAGTGGAAAATCCTCGAGGGGCAGCACGTGCAGTTTTTCGCCCGCTAATTCCTCGCGCACAGCGGCTTCATAGAGGAAGGTGACGCCGCAGCCATATTGCACGAGCGTTTTGATGGCATGGAGATTGCTCACCTGCGCCGTCTGCCGGAAATCCTGCACAGTCAGGTTCCGCCCCTCCAGATAGCGCTCCAAAATTTCACGCGTCCCGCTGCCCTCCTCCCGCAGGAGCAGCCGTTCCCCCAAAAGATCCTCCACCCTGCGCGGCGGCCGCGTAAAGCGCAACTGCGCGCCGCAAACAGCCACATAGCGTTCCCGGGAAAAGGGCAGGGAATCATACTCCCGTTTTTCAAAAAAGCCCTCCACAATGGCAAAATCGATTTCTCCCGCATCAATCCGATGCAGCAGCTCGTGGGTATTGGCCACGAGCAAATGCACATCTGTCTCCGGATAACGGTTCAGGTATGCGGCCAGCCGTTCCGGCGCGGTGCATTCCCCCACTGTGAGCGTGGCGCCAAACACCAGGCTTTTACGCCCTCGGCCAAGCGTGGGAAGCTGTTCCCTGAGAAAAAGATCATCGTGCTTCATGGTGACCGCTGCGCTGAAAAGGGCCTCGCCCGCCGCGGTCAAAGAAAGCCGTTTGCCCTGATAGTCAAAAAGCTTCACGCCATAGCGCTTCTCAAGATGCCGGATATGCTGAGAAACGGCAGGCTGCGTGATATGCAATTCCTCCGCCGCCCTGGTAAAATTCATCGAACGGCAGACCGCCAGGAAGGTATCTATTCTAAAGTCGAGCATACGGCCGTCCCCCTCTTTTCATCGGACATTAAAATTGCATTTTTTTCAATTTCTGCTCGTTATCATAACATAAAATAATGGATAAATAAATATTTATCATTTTATTTTATCTAAAAAGCGTGGTATGATGGAACAAATTGTCGTGTGAAACCGGACGGAACGCCGGTTCCGCTAAAAGGGGTAGACGTTTCATGAAAACCTTTCTGCAAAAAAATTGGGCAGGGTTGCTGCTGTGCCTTGCAATCGCCGTACCAGCATGGTTCCTCGGCAAGCTGGTGCCTGTGGTGGGCGGGCCGGTGTTTGCAATCCTCGCGGGTATGCTGCTGACCCTGCTGCTGAAAAAGAAGGATTCCATCCAGCCCGGCATCACCTTTACCTCCAAAAAAATCCTACAGGCCGCTGTTGTGCTGCTCGGCTTCGGGATGAACCTGACCGATATCCTCCAAAAGGGCAAGCAGTCTCTGCCGATCATCCTGGCCACCATCTCCACCTCGCTGCTGATCGCCTTCCTCCTGTGCAAAGTGATGAAGGTGCCCACCAAAACCGCAACGCTCGTGGGCGTTGGCTCTTCGATCTGCGGCGGCTCCGCCATTGCGGCGACCGCGCCCGTGATCGACGCGGATGATGAGGAGATCGCGCAGTCCATTTCGGTTATCTTCCTGTTTAATGTAATTGCGGCGCTGATTTTCCCCACGCTCGGCGGGCTGCTTGGCCTGTCCAACGAGGGCTTTGGCCTGTTTGCCGGCACGGCGATCAACGACACCTCCTCTGTAACGGCCGCAGCGCAGGCCTGGGACGGCATCCACGGCAGCAACACGCTCGACGCGGCGGCGATCGTCAAGCTGACGCGCACGCTTGCGATTATTCCGATCACACTGGTGCTCGCATTTGTGCGCACCCGTCGGGAAAAGCACAGCGCGGAAGGGGCAAAGGTCAATTTGAAAAAGATTTTCCCCTTCTTCGTGCTGTTCTTCCTGCTGGCTTCCGTAGTGACCACGGTTTTTCATCTTCCGGCCGCGGTGACAAGCCCGCTCAAGGAGATGAGCAAATTCTTTATTGTGATGGCGATGGCGGCAATCGGCCTGAACACCAACATCATCAAGCTGGTGAAAACCGGCGGGAAGCCGATCTTCATGGGGCTTTGCTGCTGGGTTGGCATCGCGGGTGTGAGCCTGCTGATGCAGCATGTGCTTGGCATCTGGTAAAGATCCTTGCCCATAGTGATCGAACCATTTTAAACTTTTAAAAAGGCTGCTGCAAAACATTTTGCAGCAGCCTTCTTTATTCCTGCACGGGCCTTGCCGCTAACAGAAAGCACAGGTAAACCGTTACCAAGAGCAGGGAAAAATTATAGCCGCTTTGCAGCAGCAGAAAAAAGCCGATAAACGCGCATGGCAGCAGGCACACAATCGAACAAACGGTAACCACCCGCTGCGCCGCAGGCGCTGTGCAGAAACGGCATAGAAAAAAATACAGCGCCCGGCCGCCGTCAAGCGTAGAGACGGGCAGCAGATTGAAAAGGGCAAGCATCAAATTCACCATTGCCGCCTCCATCATGCGCTCCCGCTCCCCTTCGCTCCATCCGCTCAGCGCGGCCAGCAGCGCAAACAGCGCCAGGTTGATCAATGGTCCGGCGAGCGAAACCACAATTTCCTGATGGAAAGAGAGCTTTTGTCCCTTTGCCCGTACGATCTCCATACCGGCCAGCCCCAGCTTCAGCAACTGCGGCGTTTCGCCATACCAAAACAGGCAGAGTAAGTGCCCCATTTCGTGCAGCAGGGCCGCGCAGACGGAAATGGCCGCCGTACCGCTTGTATCATAGAGAAACATCAGCGTTACGGCGGCGGCGAAAGGGAAGCCGATGGAAACCGTTACCCCCCTGCACTTAAACTGCATCCTTCTCGTAAGCGTTATCCGCCCCTAAAAGCCAGGAGGGATTATGCAGAACGCCATTGATGCGCACCTCAATATGTAAATGTGGACCGGTAGTCATGCCGCTATCCCCCACCAGAGCGATCGTTTCCCCCTCCCGGACGACGGCGCCCTCCTCCGCAAGGATCTCGGAGCAATGGCAATAGGCCGTTTCCAGGCCGTTCTCATGCATTAGTGTGATATAATCGCCGTTTCCCTCGGAATAACCAACTTCTTTTACTGTGCCATAAAACGCCGCCGCGATCCGCGTGCCCTTGGCGGCGGCAATATCCATGCCGCGGTGGAAGCCCAGCTTTTTGGTAATGGGATGGATTCGATACCCATATGGGGAGGTCACCCTGCCCTCAACCGGCCGAACCACCGGCACGCTCACGATATAGGGTGCAAAGGAGGTGCCCTCGACCGGGGCTCTGATTCCGTCAAAAAGCGGCTCATCAGAGCCGCCCATCCCATCAGGCGCCTCCTGCGAAGCGATTTCGGATGGCTGGCTGGAGCTTTCTGTGGACGGCCTCTCCCCCTGTGTGGAAGCCGCCTCGATCGTTTCGCTCGCCCCTGCTGCCGCATTTGCCTGTGCCGCTTGCGTTTGGCCGCCCGCATCCGGCCAGGAATCTGCCGGGGAAAAGATAAAGGCCCCAATCTCTTTGAAAGCCGCCGCAGCCTCCTGTGCGCTCCAATCCTGTGAAAGAATTCCCTCATAGGCTTCCCGCAGTGCTTTTTGAGCGTTAGGGTTCGTTTTTACCATCAGGAAAGCGCCCGCCAGCAACACTGCGCACACTGCAAGCTGCACGACGATGACCCGCACGAGATAATCCCGCCGGCCGCTGCGTTTTTTCTCCCTTTTTTCTTCGGACGGTCGGGAGCGCTCCCGCTGATAGGATTGTAATTCGTCCATCCATTTCACCTGCCTGCGCCGTGGTTCCGGCTGTTTTCCCTCTATCTATATGCAGAGGAGGTGAAAAAAAGTCATACCGGCGGGAGAAAACGGCAAGTTACTCTACCGATGGTTCCTCCTTTTTGCGCACCCGTATCACAAATAGCAATGCCGCTGCAACCACACAGATGCCAGCCATGACGCAAGCTGCAATCCGCTTTGCTGACCACAGCCCGGCCCCATTTTCTCCAGTGGCAGGGATCGTCAGCTCCTGTGAAGAAAGAGCCGCATTTTCCAAACCACCTGTCAGAAACGGTTCCTCTGCGCCGCCGGACGGCTCCCGCAGGGAGCCTTGTCCTCCAGCATCAATGTGGGAATCCGCATTCGTTGCAATCGCCGCGGCATTCGATGGATCAGACGGATGTGCTCCGGGGTTCGCGTGCCCATGGGTGCTCGGAGCGGTTGCAGTTGTCGTCCCCACAGGCCTTGAGGGATGGGAGGCGCCGGCATGCGTATCGTTCTGCGTGGAGGGCTGCCTTGTCGTATGATCCGCCTGCGTGCTGGGTTGTGGCCGCTCAGAGGTGGAATCCGGCTGCGGTAACACAGATTCTGAAACGGACGGGGCAGGAATATCCAGCAGTATCGTCAGTTCACATGCCCGGCTCTTACCGCCTTTCCCATCCGTGAACCATATGGAAGCCGCTATATCTTCAGTAAATAGAGACGCTGGGCAGATAATTGCTGCCTCCAACACATAATCACCGTTATATTCGCCCTGCTGATATTGGCCAGCCGCCTGCACTTCATAGGAATTTGCAGAAGTTTGTGCGTTTCCATCGGCATCCAGTGTAATCTCCGCTTTTCCAAGGTGGAGATGGACGCGTGAACGCCCGCTTCCTCCGGCAAAGGCGCCGTCTATGACCTGAAAGGCAAAATAAACCCGCCGGGCCGGGAGATCCGCCTGTGTGCGCACATCTGCATAGGAAACGGCGCAGCCGCTCTCCTGCTCACTGCCAAACAGTGTGGAAAACGACGCTCCTGCCCACTCCCCCGGCTGAACGTAACCGTCAATTGAAAGGTTGCCCGCACAGACGAACACAGAACAGATGACTGTTAGATAAGCGGCCAAGGCAATCCAAGAAAAAATATGTTTCCTCATGAAAACTCCTCCTGCCATTTATGATGGTCATTTTCCAAAAAGCTCCAATCCCATCATACAGAAAAGAGAGGAAAATAGTACATTTTGTGAAAAATGTTCACTTTACAGGATTTTTCTATTTTTATCCATACGCTTTTAACTTAAAAAGCAGCCGGGCTTATAAAAAAGCCCGGCTGCCTTTTTTGCTGCCTTTAGGCTTAACAAAACCCCTGGTTGAACCAGGGGTAGATAA
>UQWL01000012.1 GCA_900544715.1 uncultured Oscillospiraceae bacterium
TTCGCGCCGACAGGCATTTTTCCAATGCTTCAAACTCTGTTTGAAGCTATTATACCATACGCGCAAGGCCAACCTTTGTAAAAAATGGCGTTGCCGCTCTGCGGCAGGAGGCGTTTCGCGCCGACAGGCATTTTTCTAATGCTTCAAAGTTTGAAGCTCCTTGCCTCTTACCGTATGTGCAAAGCACCCCAACGCTTCAAACGATTGTTTGAAGCTCTATTATGCCATACACGCAGAACCTACTACTGCGAAAAATGGCGTTGCCGCTCTGCGGCAGGAGGCGCTTCGCGCCGACAGGCATTTTTCCAATGCTTCAAACTCTGTTTGAAGCTATTATACCACAAAAGCGGAAAGACACAACCATTTTTTGCTTTAACGTATGCCAGAGTGCCCGTATATCACTCAAAAAGCAGCTATTTTGCCTCCATAATCGTAACGTTTTCTACAGAAAAGCCGGTCTGCTTGAGCACGATCTCTTTAATCTGCACGGTGATCGTATCCTTCAATACCCCTTTTCCAACCACAACCTGTGCTGTATTGCTGCCGATGACCACCACGCAGGGACTGCCGATCTTTGCGTTGATGAGGTTTTCCGTATCAGCTTCCAGCTTGATCGCCTTGGAAAGCTCCCCAAGCTCCTGTGTGGCGGTTTTTACGGCTTCTGAGGAAGATTTGCTGTCTTCAATTGTTTTTTTGAGCGCTTCGGCCGCTTTATCGTGCGCGGTGGAACGGTTCAGCCTCGCCTGTGCGAAATATTCATCTTCCACCTTCGCCTGGGCCTGCTGTGCCTTGGTTTCCTTCGTGTTATCCTGTGAGGACACGGAGCTGGAATTGACAAGGAGCGCATCCCCCAAATTGCCCGCAGCCTGAGATACCTGCTCGGTAACAGTCACGCCGGTGTTTGCTTTTTCTGCATCCGGCTTCGTATAATACCAATTGACAAACACTGCTGCGCCGAGCGCGACCACCAGGGTTGCCAGAACAATTTGCCTTTTCCCAATTGACATACTCATACTTATGACCATTCCTTTCTTGCGCCGGGCCGCGGAATTGTGCGGTTGTGGCGCCGCCAAAATTTTAAGTGGAGCTTATTCGTTTGAAAGATGCATCTGCTAAGCCGATGACCAGTCCTTTAAATAAGGTGCTTTCATCGATTTATCATAAGCGCGGCGGGTCAGCCCGTCCGCGCAGGCACAAGGGAATTAGAGCGCACCCAAAGGTTAGATTACAGCAGTGTTAAACGAAAAATCCCGATCTGGCATTCAGGCAATCTCTCCACCCCCTAATCTGCCATACGTGCAATACTAACGCGGGATGCGCCGATATCCAGCACAGCCGTTACAGCCTGGGTGATCCGCTGCTGGACATAGGCGGAGTCGCCGCCTTCGCAAACAATTGCGACGCCGCGGATTTTGGGTTGGATTACCTTAATGACCAAGCCCTCATCCCTGCTGCCGTTCGATTGCAGGATGATATACTCATTTTCCGTATTGCTTTTTTCATTTACCTCAACTCCCCCTGTTTTTTCCCCACTGCTGCGTTCGACTGATTGCTTTTCGTCTGCGGCATATACGGATTCCACGCCGTTTTCCAACGTGACCATCACCTTCGTCTTTCCGGCTCCGCTGATGGAGGACACAATATTGGTCAGCCGTTTTTCAATATCTTCCGCATAACTATATTCTGTCTGTATGTTTTCGGAGGGCGTTTCCACCTCCTGCTTTTTTGGCAGATGGATATATTCTGAGGCTAACAGTAGCAGCATACCCAACAGACCGATACCTACGATCAATGCAATTTTTTTATCGGCCTTAATCGCCTCTATCAGCTTCCGGCCTTTTTCTCCCACGTTTTTTTTCATTGTCATCCATTCCTTTGATTTCAATTACAATGCGGCTTAATCCCCCTCGAGCTTTACCGTTACAGGGCAACCGAGTTTTTGTTCCAATGCTTCCTGAATCAAGCCTTCCCTTCCCGCCTGACTGTCGGATACAAAAATTTTGAGCTCTGTTATAGATATGATGGAATCGTCCGCAATATCCATGTCCACCTGAATTTCCGCCTGCGTGACGCCGATCTCTGCAAGCGCGAGCTGTGCCGCTTCCTCGATCTCCTGGCGCGCCTGCTGAGCAAGGGCAAGGTTTACTTTCTGCTGCGCCGCTTCCACCTGCGCCTCCAGATTCCCTGTGCCCTGATCCGGCAGCGTGAGCGTAATTCCGTTTCCGGATAAAAGCGGAGATAAGATGGCGGATAACAAAAACAGCGAGATCATAACCCGCATAGCCTTTTCGGTTGCGCCCTTTGGCGCTAACGCATGCACTAATAAAGCGCCCACAGCGCTGAACGTGATGCACAGCGCCCAGCTTTGCAGAGCTTCCATCTCTCCTCCTCCTTTTTACGTTCCAGATTTGACTGAGAGCATCAGGGCGGTGGAAATAATCAGAAGCACCGCATTAAACAGCAGGATCGCCCCTAAAATAACCAGGGCGGATGCGACGCTACGCAGCAGGGCAGACGCTTTCCCCTGTCCAAATAAATCGGCCCCTATGGCACATAAGTTCAGCGTCAGCAGCCACAAAAGCAGCTCAGCGAAAACGGGAAGCGCAATGAGCAGCACCGCCAAAATTCCAAATGCGCCTGTAGCTCCGCGCACCAGGCTCAATGAGCTGACAATCGAGCCGAGCGCATCGCTGACCGCGCCCCCTACCACCGGCACAAAGCTGCCAATCAGAAATTTAGCGCCCTTCGCCGCAGCACTGTCGGCAGCGCCCGCAAGGAGGCCCTTAATCGATAGGAGGCCTACAAAAACAGTGGACAGAAAGCCGAGTGTTACCGTAACCGTTTTTTTGATGATATTGGTGATTCCATTCCAATTAAAAATCGGGGAAAGAGCGCTGACTATACTCAAGGCCAGCATAATCCCAATAGACGGCTTTAGAAAAACGGAGGAAAATTGTGCGATCGCCTGGGCAAAGCCAAACAAAAGCGTTTGCGAGCTCAGCGCGAGCGCCGGATTTCCACTCGCCGCTACGATCGCCGCATATACGGGAATAAAAGCCAGCATAAAATTACTGCTCAAGCTGATGGCCGCGCAGGTATGCGAAAGACATTCCATTACCCGCGGCGCCAAAACGATCGACAGAAACAATGCGGAAAGCAGCGCCATCCCCTTACCGGCCTGGCTATTTTTTTCCTCTATCAAAGATTCTGCAACCGCAAGCAGGATCAAAACCCCAAGAATTTGCAGCGCTGTTTTCAGGGGGTTGTTGAGCTTCCCTTGCAGCAAATTGAGAAACATCTCCACGAGGGCTCGCGGCGATGTCTGAAACAGCGTATTAAAATCAATTTCCCCGATGCCAAGTTCTTCAAAAAGGGCACGCGTTTCCTGCGGCAGATCGTCAAATAGCTCGGCGGCGCCAGAGGCTTCCAGTTGGCTGTGAGAGAAATCCTCCTGTACGGCCGATACCGGAACGGTGAAAACCGCAAGCAAGAGCAATACCATTGCTATCATTTGAAATTTTTTCATAAATCCTTATCCTTTTATCAGTCCGACCGACAGTTGGATCATGGCTTTCACAAGGGGCAGGCAGAGCAAAAGGATCGTCACCTTGCCTGCCAGCTCCACTTTATTAGAAAGCGCGGTTTCTCCGCTGTCTCGGCATGCATCCGCCGCCAGTTGGGTCAGGACGGCTACGCCGAGTGCTTTGAGCAGCAGTGTAAGGTATTCGGTATTGATCCCTGAGCCATGGATCAAATCTTTTGCCGCGCTTATGAGATCCCCCATCGCCGAAGCGATGAGCAATAAAATAAATACGGATGCAGCAAGCTGCACGACGATGGCGAACTCCGGCTTATACTGCTTAAGCACTGCGCACAGCAGCGCGCACACGATCGCAATTGCAACAATTTTTACAATATCCATATCGTTTATAGCCCGAAAATCGATTTGATATATTGAAACAGATTGCCAATCTGCGGGACGATCATCATCAACACAACGACCAGCCCCGCAAGCGTTGTAATCATCGCATACTCTTCCCGCCCGGAACGGGTCAGCAACTGGTTGAGGACTGCGACAATGATGCCAATGGCGGCAATCTTAAAAATAAAATTCACATCCATTTTCGATCTTCCTTCCTTTGTCAGATTCTGGGCGGTATCAGCAAAGCATAGCTCCTTTTCCCGGCCTTTTATAAAAAGAGAATCCACGCCAGAAGGCCGCCTAAAACGCCGAGGCTGAGATATAATTTGGCGTATTTGCTCTTCCATTCCCGCGCCTGTATCAGCCGCTCTTCAAACAGCCGCACATAGAGCTGACAGAGGCTGATCTGCCCATTGAGATCCGTCGTGCCCAGCTGAGAGCCAAATGCGAGCAGCAAATGAATATCCTCCCGCCGTAGAGAGCCCAACTGCGCGCGTTCTCTCAAAGCTGTGCTCCAGGCCTCTGGAAATGGAACCTCCAGGCCGCACATTCGGCTGCATTCCTGCAGAAATGGAAGCTCCGAGAATTCGCCGCGCAAGGCCATCCGGTGCATCAGCTCCCGCACGGGTGTACGGCAATAGGAGAGCTCGCTTTGTATGGCGTTGAGCAGCAAAAGCACTTGCTCCAGCGCACGGATTCTGCGGACGGCCGCTGCACTAAAATACTGGCCTATCCCGATGCAGGCAACCAGAATGCAGCACATCCCCACATATTTCATCGATTAGTTCCTCCGCCCTGTAGATTTGCGAAATCCGGCCCGGCAGTCCGCCGCCCGCGAGCATCACCACACGGTCAAAAGCACCGGTTTCCAACAGCCGGCGGGCTTGCGGCCGATGCAGCAATTCCTCCTTTGTTGATGCATGAATGCTTGCAATAAACTTAACGCCCGCATTGACGCCCGCTTCGATCGCCTGAATCTCCTCCATGCCGCCCGCTTCATCACAAATAATGACCTCCGGGGAAAGGCTGCGCAAAGCGCTCAAAATAGCTTCGCTCTTCGGATAGCCGCTCAAGACATCACAGTTATAGCCCAGGTCGTTCTGCGCGACGCCTTCATAGACCGCGGCGATCTCCTCGCGCTCATCCACCACCGCCACGCGCAGGCTCCCACCTCCTCCGCCAGTGGAAAGCTGCCGTGCCAAATCGCGCAAAAGCGTTGTTTTGCCGCTTCCGGGCCCCCCGGCAAGCAATACGCTGGGCACCTCTTTCCGGAATAATTTCTCAATCAGTGCATCTGCCGCGCCAATCACCTGCCGCGCCACGCGCAGATTGATCGAGGCAATGTCATGCACTGCCTTTGTCTTCCCGTTTTCACACACAGCGGTGCCGCAAATCCCAGCGCGATGCCCACCCGGCAGCGTAATATATCCATTGCAGATACTCTCCTGAAAACTATGTACCGAATAGCCGCAGATGGCGTGAAAGCATTCGGTAACCTCTTCATGGCTGATCCGTACAGCGGCGGAGGAAAGAATATAGCTCACCCGTCCGGTTTCACTGATAAAGCACGTCCCATTCAGCCCAATCAATAATACCGGCTGACAGCTGCGCAAGCGGATTTCCTGTATCTGAGCTTTTATTTGTGTCGGGATCCGGTCTAGGATTTCCCGAATGCGGGGGCACAAAATTGCAATTGCCTGATCGTAGGGGGCTGTCCCCTTCTCCTTCATATGAAACCATCCTTTCGAATTAACAGTAGATCTGAACCTTGCCTCGCTTCTATGAATATGAACCCTTGTCCGCAAATAGAACTGCGATACCTAGACATCTATCCGCCTTTTCCACATGAGAGATATGCTGCTAAATGATAATTTATGCAAAACAAATGAGCCATTGAAAAATGCCAAGCATTTTTCAATGGCTCATGCTGATAGATTCTGTTCAATCTGCTCACTCAGATTTTTTCGTGGATTGATTTCGACCGCTCTTTCCTTTGCGGCCCTGATATCGGCGCATTAGACAATCCTGCATATTGCAAAAGCTCAATACGGCCGCGATATTGATCACCGGCACCAAAAACAGCAGGTAACGTGCTTTGCCCTCCCACAGCAGTAAAAACAAAACAACACCAATGAGCATCATCGCAGTCAGGCGAAAGGCCCAACCATCCGGCTTGCGCACCAAAAGAATAATCCCCATCAATAGTGAGAATAAAACCACGGCCTGAAACGCCTGTTGGTAATCGAGATAACATTGTACCAATGGGCCGTCGCCAGCCTTTAATGCTGGATGGACAATCAAAGGATGCTGCGCGAGCTTCCCTCCCACTTGATAGTTTCCAGTGCAAAGCATTGCCTCCAGTTTATGAGACAAAAATTTCAAATAACCCGAAGTGCCTTCCATACGAAGCCGTTCTACAAAGCGGGCAGTCGTTTGTTTTTGGCGCTCCGCATAGGTCGGAACAGATCGCGTGAAAGCATCATCATGTACATTATACGCGCCTATGGTTTCACGGTTGGCACCCATCATAAACCAGTGCGTCAACGGATACGTATAACGGTCGTCATGTACATCGTCATCGCCATACCCAACCGCCCCGGCTATTAAACTGCTGCCGGCTAGAATAATTAAAAAACCTAGCAAGAGTAAAAGGATTGTCATGCATTTTTTGACCGCCGGACGCTGCCAAAAGAAGGACGCATCTTTTCCCTCATCCTGTTCATTCTTTTGCTCTGTACGGTCAAAAAGAAGAAAAATCATCAGCGCGACCAAGCCGATTGCGGCGATTGATTTGATTCGGAATCCGAACCCCGCCATCATACCGCTTCCAACATACAAGGCTGCTTTTTTCCACTTCTGTTGTTTGGTTAGAACGGGCATTTTACGCGCATAAAGCCACAGGGCCAATGTCCACACCGGGAAAGGGAGCGCCAGCGTATCTGTATAGCAGATGGACGCATAGAGAAACAGTGGGGCGCTGCCCATGCAGAACAAAAGGATTTTTAAGCCGAAGCGTTTGCCGCGTAAAAGCTTTCCAAGAAAAAAAGCGCCATAAAGAGCAACGAGGATATGAACGATACTCAACACATAACTCACGCCGCAGGCCGCCGCCATCGTACGCGCATGAATCAGCTTCATAAAAAAGGTCATATATAAGAGTGGATAAATTTGAAATGGATAACGGGAAAAATAGGGCATGTCAGTCAAAACGCCATCGCGAGAAAGCTCTAGGGCAGAGCGTAAAACAACACCATAATCCCAAGACGGCTCAATTGAAAAAAGCACGGTTGACAGGATGCAGAACCCACAGGCTATGAGCATCAGGGCCGAAACCGCTTTGTTTAAATGCTTGTCCGCCAGCCGGTCAATCAGATAAAACGCACCCCACAGCACGAGGCCAACCGCCAGCATCGCGCCGATTGCAGACAGGCCAGATAAAAAATTTCCGTCCCACCGTCCGTTTGCCATAACATACGGGAATAAAATTCTGATAAAGGCATAGCCAAACAGCAAAGCCCCTACCACAATAATCGCCCAGCGGTAGCAAAAGGATAATGGATGATGGCGTTTGATCTGTGTGCCAGGTGCATCACCGGCATGATTTGTTGCAATAAAACTCACAATATCTTTCCCCCAAGTAATCTTCATGCTGGAACTAAATGTAGCGAAGTAGGCGGTCAAAGACCACCCCTACAACAGAATTTTATCTCGAAGTCCCATTAGACTCGTTTTTATTACGCAGCGCAGCAAGTAACAAAACAAAGCCTACCGCAACTACACGGAACAAAGAGATATCCCCCCTCCCATGAGCAAGCAGCTCACGGAGGCTATTTTTATTATGACATAGGCAGGGAAAAAAAGCAAGAGGCCCCAAGAACGGCCAGCTCCATGGCTTTTGGCCAGATGTTTTTCCCCTTCGATTCTGATCCGGTCGCCATATCTAGGCACCGATTTGCTTTTTCTCTTTGAAATGGCTATAATAATTAATAAACGTTTTCAAAGGATAGCCCCCTCCTATTACCTCTTACCTTTTCCCTCCGCCTGATTGATTATGGCAAAATGCTTTTGAAAACGAAACAAACGGATGTTGAGGTGTATTTCAATGCATGATGGAAAAAAAGGTTCCACAGGGCACAATAAGAAGCCAAGCAAAGCAATGATTGCAGTGATCTCCATCGTCCTCGTGCTTCTATTGCTCGTAATCATCGGTGTGGTCGTCGGCAACCGCTATCTGGATAAAATAGATATTGATCCGGCGGATCCGAGCGAACGCACGACGCTGCAGGTAGACCCGGAAGTAGAAAAAGAAGAAAGTGATCTTAAGAAAAAAATTCCTAAGAAATATCAGCAGGATTTCAATAATGCGGATGGATCGATTGCAAAAAATATCAAAAGTGGAACCGTATGGTATCACAAAGACGTTTACAACCTCCTGCTGGTCGGAAGTGACACGCGTAATCCTCAGTACTATTCGCGCTCTGATTCCATGATCTTGATTTCTGTTAATAAGCGAAGCCAGCAGGTTAAAATGGTATCTCTGCTGCGCGCGGCTTACGTCAGCATTCCGGGGCATGGCAATACAAGGCTGAACGCCGCCTATTCCTACGGCGGTCCGCAATTGCTGATCGATACGATTGAATTAAACTATAAAATCCATATTGATAATTATATCAGCGTCGATTTTACCGCCTTCCAAAAAATAGTTGATATTTTAGGTGGCATCGATATGAAGCTGACAGATGTCGAAGCAAAGGCTTTGGCTAATGATTTCGCCGCCGCCGGGCTGGATGTTCCCACAGGTGCCGGAACCTATCATATGGACGGAGCTACCACGCTCAAATATGTCCGTCTGCGCAGCATCGATTCCGATCGCAACAGGACGCAGCGCCAGCGGAACGTTTTGAATGTGATCATCAGCAAGGCAAAATCTATGGGACTCAGCGAAGGGCTTGAATTGTTGGATGAAATTTTGCCGCTTGTAAAAACCGATATGAGCAAATCCACAATCGTTTCACAGGCGACCAATGCGATGCGCTATCTCAAATGGAATATCACGCAGGATACGATTCCACATACCTACCCCAAGCTTGTCAATATAGACGGCATGGAAGTTTTACTGCTCGACTGGAACCAAACTGTCAGCTATATCCACAAAATTTTGTATCCTGGCCTGGAGCCTCAGAAAATCCCCTCCTGACAACAGCATCATTTTTTTAATCAATACAGCCGTCCTGAGCTGCTTTCTTCAGCTCAGGGCGGCTGTTTGTTTGATTGAAAGAAAGGAAAGCCCTTATAAAATATTTCTCTATTCATTTGGCACACTACTATCATACAACTTCAAAACAGTAAGTAAATTTTTCTATTCAGCTATGAGAGAAGGCGCCGATTTTTGTCATGCAGATCAAATTGCCGCCGCGCTCTCATCGGCTTACTGAAACGGAGGCTCCATCCCAAAATGAATCGTTGGCTCACCGCGCTCGGCGGTTTTTTTGTCGGCATTGTCAACAGCCTCTTGGGCGCTGGCGGAGGCATGCTGGCCGTCCCGCTTTTGCAAAAATCAAACTTAACACAAACGCAGGCACATGCTAGCTCGATCGCCGTCATCTTTCCGCTTTCCCTGCTCAGCTCAATCCTATATGTCACATCCGGAAAGGTAGCGCTCATGCAGGCGGTTCCCTACTTCCCGGTAGCGGTGATCGGCGCTATTGCCGGCTCTCTGCTGCTCCCGCGCATTCCTGCAAAGTGGCTGCGCCGGATTTTCGGGATCTTTATGCTTTGGGCTGGCGTCAGGATGGTGATGAAATGAGCTGGATCGATCAAATCGCGGGGCTTTTCTCAGCCGTGGCAGGGGCACTGGGGCTCGGCGGAGGCGGCGTGCTGGTGCTTTACCTCACGCTCGGCATGCATATGCCCCAACTGCGGGCACAGGGGATTAACCTGCTGTTTTTCCTGCCCTGCGCGCTCGTATCCATCCTGATGAACTGGAAAAAGAAACTCATCCATTGGAAAAGCGTCATTCCCATGGCACTGGGCGGGCTTGCCGGAGTCGGCCTGGGTACCTGGCTTGCCGGAATGATCAAGGGCGAATGGCTGGGGAAACTATTCGGCTGCTTTCTCCTGATCGTAGGGCTGATCGAGCTGTTCGGCAAGCCGAAAAAAGAAAAGGAAGCCTAAAACGCACGCTGCATCAATCCGTTGCAGCGTGCGTTTTGCGATAGTCAATATAATCCTGTAAAATCATAACGGCGGCCACTGCATCTACCACAGCCTTACGCTTTTGCCCACGCGTGTTGGTTTGATTCAGCGCCTGATGCGCACACACCGTGGTCAGCCGTTCATCCCAAAGCTGAACAGGCAGGTTACACGCTTCCTCCAGCTGCGTGGCAAACGCGCGGCATTTTTGCGCGCGGAAGCCCTCGCTTCCATCCATATTCCGCGGCAGGCCAAGCACAATTTCCTGTGCATCGTGCTTTTTTGCCTCTTCGGCAATCATCCGGGCTAACTTTGGCGCATAGGCCTCCGCCAAAACAGCCACGGGGGAAGCCAGCAGTTCCAGCTTATCGCACACGGCAATCCCCGTGCGCGCATCTCCATAGTCGACGGAAAGAATCACCATTTTGCAGCACCTCTTTATTCAAATTGCATCGCATCCCGGTTTTCCTTCCGCCACCAGCTTTGCTTTGCAAAGGTGGAGAGGTGCTCTGCCAGATGCGAGCTGTCGTTTTCCAGCAAAATCTCAGGCTGCATCGAGCGGTCAAATGCAATCACGCTGATCGCTGTGTTATCGCACCAATCCACATCGTTGAGCCGCTCTATTGGCCAACCATGCGCACGGCACAGCAAGTTCCGGATCGCACAGCCATGGGACGCAATCAATACAGACTGCCCAAAATGGCCGGCGGCAATCTCCGTGACGGCCTCCCAAATGCGGCTGTAAACTTCGACCATGCTCTCTCCGCCGTCCGGATGGAAGCTCCACGGCTCCTGGTTCCAGAGGTAACTTTCCTGCGGGTAAAGCGTCGGAAAATCACCCCACTTCTTTCCTTCCCAGCAGCCTCCATGGATTTCAGCAAGCCGGGCATCCAGCTTGATCTCCAGCCCATAATGGCGGTTTGCGGCCTGCGCTGTTTTCAATGCGCGCTGAAGCGGGCTGGAATAGGCGGCCTGAAAAGGGAATTCCCGCATCCGCTCTGCAAGGGCGTCCAACTGGCGGGCACCATTTTCCGTAATATCACAATCCGTGCTGCCCTGAAACACACGATGATAATTGCCCATCGCCTCACAGTGGCGCACAACGATCAGCTTCACATGCTCTTTATCTACCATACTTCGACCTTCCCCGTCAGCTCGGTGACCGATTGGATCTGATGCTCCTCCAAATACCGCTCCAGGCCCTCGATGATTTTCAGCGGCGCATACGCATCCGCAAACAACGCGGTGCCGATCTGGATGGCCGACGCGCCCGCGAGCATCATTTCAACCGCATCCTCCCAGGTAGCGATCCCGCCCATTCCGATGACAGGGATTTTTACGCGCCGGGCCGTTTCCCACACCATGCGCACCGCCACAGGAAACACCGCCGGGCCGGACATGCCGCCCGTATTGTTCCGCAACACGGGGCGGCGGGTTTTAATATTAATCCGCATACCAGTGAGCGTATTGATGAGCGACACCGCATCCGCGCCAGCGGCCTCTACCGCGGCGGCAATCTCGGAGATGCTGGTCACATTCGGCGTAAGCTTCACGATCAAGGGCTTGCTCGTTACTTTACGAACCGCCGCAGTGATCTCCTGAGCGGAGGTGCAGGAAGTGCCGAAGGAAGCGCCGCCCTGTTTGACGTTTGGGCAGGAAATGTTCAGCTCTATCATATCGACAGCCGTTCCATCAAGCTTTTCGGCGGCCTGGCAGTAGTCGGAAATCACACTGCCCGCCAGATTGGCGATGACCACTGTGCCCTGCTCCTTTAGCCAGGGCAAATCCTCCCGGATAAACGCATCCACTCCCGGATTTTGCAGGCCAACGCTGTTGAGGATGCCGGATGGCGTTTCCGCAATGCGCGGAGGAGGATTTCCCAGCCGCTCGTGGAGCGTTGTTCCCTTACAGGAGATGCCCCCCAGGCGGGAAATTGGGTAAAGGGCGTTATACTCCCGGCCGAAGCCAAATGTGCCGGAGGCCGTGATCACCGGGTTTTTTAGCGTTACGCCTGCGAGATTCACAGATAAATCCGCCATTACCACACCACCTCTTTCGCATCGAATACCGGGCCGTCCTTACAGACATGACGGTAATGCTCCCCATCCGCCTCTTTCGTTTTGCAGGCGCAGACAAGGCACGCGCCGACGCCGCAGCCCATGCGCTCCTCCAAAGAGACCTGGCAGGGAATCTGATGCTCCTGCGCGAGGGCCGCAATCGCTTTCAGCATTGGCGTGGGGCCGCAGGCGAGAATCCCCGCGCAGGGCTTTTCCCGCGCAATATGCGCTGCAAGCCGCTCTTTGAGCAGATCTGTCACAAGCCCATGAAAGCCGAGCGACCCATCATCCGTTGCGATTTGCACATTGGCACAGGCCAGTGCAAAATCACGGGCCAGGATGCAGGCATCTGCATTCCGAAAGCCGAGAATCGCCTCGGTTTGCCCCGGCAATGTCTGCGCGACGCTTAGCAGCGGCGGCGTTCCAATGCCTCCGCCTATGAGAATAATCCCTTCCCCACTCTCCGGCAGGGAAAACCCGTTGCCCAAAGGCCCCAGCAAATCGACGGCGTCGCCCATCTGCCGTTCAGAAAGCCAGGCAGTCCCCTTCCCGCGCACCTCAAAAACGATGCGCAGAGCACCAATGTTGCGGTCAATCTCACAAATGGAAATTGGCCTACGCAGCGGATGTTCGCCGCAGCGGATGTGGAGGAATTGGCCCGGCACGGCCGCTTTGGCAATTTCCGGCGCGAAGAGCGTGATATCAAAGGCTGCCTTGTTCAGGCGGCGGATCGAGGCGATCCGCCCTTCTGTTTGTAAGTATGCCATCTATTTCATCATCCTTTTCTCGGAAAACTGTAGCGAAGGGGCTCAGGCGAGATCAATCAGCTCAATATCCTCCAACGTGCGTTTATTGGAGAGGCAGCGCGTCAGCGCAAAAGCCGTATCCAGAGAGGTAAAGGTCGGAATTTGACGCTCCAATGCCCTGCGGCGGATACGGATATCATCCATGATTGACTGGCGGCCCTTTTGCGATGTGGAAACAACATAAACAATTTTATTGCTTTCCAATAAATCCATTGTATTGGGGGATCCCTCATGGATCTTGCGCACTGCATTTGCCGCAATGAAGTTCTCATTCAGCATTTTACAGGTGCCCGCCGTTGCATACAAATCGAAACCGAGTTGTGAGAAGCGGTCTGCCAGGCTGATTGCCTCCTGCTTATCGGAATCCCGCACGGAAAGGAACACGCCGCCTTTGCGCTTTAAACGCATCCCGGATGCCGCCAGACCTTTGAGCAGCGCATCTTCAAAGGTGTGCGCGATGCCGAACGCCTCGCCCGTTGACTTCATCTCCAGGCCGAGCTGCGTATCTAACCCGCCAATCTGGCCGAAGCTGAAAACAGGCACACGGACAGCACAGTATTCCGAAGGCTCGATGAGCCCAGTGCCATATTCCATATCCGCCAGCTTCTCGCCCAGCATGCAGCGCGTGGCAACCGCAGCCGCGGAAATCCCCGTCGCCTTCGTCAGGAAGGGCACGCTATGGCTCTGCGTTACGCTGGCGTGGAACAGATAAATTTCATGATCGTAGTAGACAAACCGGATGTTGACAAGGCAAGGTGTGCGCAGCGCAAGCGCTAGTTTCCCGGCATATTCGACCGCGCGCTGCTTTTCTTTTTCCGGAATTTTCTGCGTGGGGCATACGGAGATCGAATCCGCAGTATGAATCCCGGCGCGTTCGATCTGTTCCGCAATCCCGGGAATGAGATAATCCTCTCCGTCCGTTACAACGTTAAGCTCCATGCCTGTGCCGATATAATATTTTTGAAGCATAACCGGCGCGTTCTCCGTCAGCCCCTCCTGCTCGATGAAAAGGGAGAGATCCGCGCCCGTATAGGCAATGGCGCTGCGGTTCCCCGCCGTTAGCCGCACAGGGAAACCGAGCTCGCGCGCCGTTCCATCGGCATTGCCCACCGCCGTCATACAGAACGCCGGGTGCGGAATGCCCAGCTCGCCCAGCAGGCGGTCAAACGCATGGCGGTCGCTGAGCTGCTCGGCCTGCGCCTGCTGCGCGCCGAGCACGCAAACGCCCGCATCTTTGATCATCCCGGTCATCCGCACGGCGTTGGTTCCGCCAAATTGCAGCACCGCGCCCCAAGGCTTCTCCGTGGCGAGGATGTTGGCGACATCCTCCGGGGTGACCGGGTCAAAATAAAGCCGGTCGGCCGTTTGAAAATCCGTCGATACCGCGTCGGGGTTGTTGTTGGCGATCACAGCTTCGCAGCCTTGCCTGCGCAGCGTTTCCACACAATGGACCGCGCAGTAATCCTGCTCGATCCCGTAACCGATCGTAACCGGGCCCGCGCCCAGCACCAGCACCTTTTTCCGATCGGCAGCAGCACGGCCGCTCTTTGTAAAGAGCGCTTCATTATCATCATCCCAGGCGGAATAGAAATAAGGCCGCTCGGCGTCGAATTCCGCCGCGCAGGTATCCACCATCTTATAGGTGGAATGGGTGGGATGCGCAAGCTTTTCGCCGGTCAGGCGCTCAATCGTGCAATCGAGAAAGCCCATATTTTTTGCACGCAAAATGGCATCCTCATCCGCACCGGCCGCCAGCTCCGCCTCCATATCGGAAATATTCTTCATCTTCGCGAGGAACCAAGGGTCGATTTCCGTCAGGCGGTAAATCCTATCGAAGGGAATGCCGCGCTCGACCGCTGCATAGACGGCAAAAATACGCTCATCGTTCGAGCGCTCAATTAGATTCAGGAGCTCTTCATCGGAAAGCGCGGAAAGCTTGGGCAGACGCGGCGTATCAAGCTGCATATTGAGAGAGCGGACCGCTTTCATAAACGCCAGCTCAAAGCTCGTACCGATCGCCATGATTTCACCAGTGGCCTTCATGGAGCTGCCCAAACGGCGCTCCGCCTCATCGAAACGGCCAAACGACCATTTAGGAAATTTTACAACGCAATAATCGATGGCCGGCTCACAGCAGGCAGTGGTGCAGCCTGTGACCGGATTCAGGATTTCATCCAGCGTATAGCCGAGCGCGATCTTTGCGGCCACCTGTGCAACGGGGTAGCCCGTTGCCTTCGAAACCAGGGCGGAAGTGCGGCTGATGCATGGGTCGGCCTCCAGCACGGCATATTCCCCGCCATCCGGCCGCACGGCAAAGCGCACGCTGCAATTGCCTTCAATGCCCAGGGAATCGACCAGCTCAAGCGCACAGGCGCGCAGTGTTTCCGCTTCATTGTCCGTCAAGGTCTGCGCGGGCGCAACGATGATGCTGTCGCCCGCATGGATTCCAGCAGAGTCAAGGTTTTCCATGCTGCAAACGCTGATGCAGTTACCCATCCGGTCGCGCATCACTTCAAACTCGATTTCTTTCCACCCCGAAATGCATTTTTCCACGAGGATCTGACGGATCAGCGAGGTGTGCAGCTCTTTATCCGCCATTTCCAGCAGCGTCGCCTCATCCGGGCAAAGGTCAGCCGTGCTGCCACCGAGCGTATAGGCCGGGCGTACACGGACGGGATAGCCCGCTTCCTTTGCAAAAGCGGCGGCATCCTGCACGGTGCCGACCACCTTCGACGCCACGCCGGGAACACCCGCCTTCTCCAGTGCCTCCACAAAAGACTGCCTGTCCTGCACGCTGTGGATAATTTCGGGGCTGACGCCCAGCAGGCGCACCTGATGCTCCTCTAAAAAGCCGTTCATGGAGAGGCCGAGCCCCAGCTCCAGAGCCGGATTCCCGCCGACCGTCGGCAGGATGCTATCTGGTTGTTCCTTTTCTATGATTCGTTTGATGATATCGATATTTAAGGGCTCCAAGTAAATCTGATCCGCCAGGCCCTGATCCGTCATCGCGGTGGAAGGATTGGAATTGATCAGAACGGTTTCCAGCCCTTCCTCTTTCAAAGTGCGCAGCGCCTGCGTTCCGGCATAATCAAACTCTGCCGAACGGCCGATCACCGCCGGGCCGGAACCGATCACCAATACTTTTTTAATCTCTTTCTGCTTCATTGCGGCGCGCTCCTTTCATCCGGTCAATCAATGCGTCGTAAATCCAGGCGGTATCCTGCCTGCCGCTCCCATCGGATGGCGTAAATTCCACCGAGAAAGCAGGCGCGTTGCAATAGGAGATGCCCTCCACCGCGCCGTCGTTTACATTGGCCATCGTCATCTCTGCTATGCCGTGCGGAATACTCTGCGCCGCAACAGAATAGCCGTGATTCTGCGTGGTAACCATGATGCGGCCCGTTTCCAAAATCCGCACCGGCTGATTAGAGCCACGGTGGCCCTTTGGCATTTTTACCACCTTGCATCCGGCGGCAAGCGCCATCACCTGATGCCCCAGCCCAACGCCAAAAAGCGGAATTTTTGATTCCAACAGCGCCTTTGCGCAATCGATCAGGCAGGGCGCGTCATCCGGGTCGCCGGGCCCATCTGAAAAAATAACGCCGTCCGGCTTGCCGGCAAGAATTTCCTGCACTTCGGTAAAGGCCGGCACCAGCGTAAGCTCGCAGCCCCTGCGCGTGAGCGCTTTGAGCACATAGCGGGGAAAGCCGCAGTCGATCACCGTAACCCGGTAAAGCGGATTTTCCGCCGGGATCTTTTCCGGCTCCCGGATCGTAACAGCCTCTACCGCGCCGGAGATGGTATATGCCTTGATCCGGCGCAAAAGCGCATCAAAATCTTGAAGGGAATCCGTAATCGCGCCGTTGAAATAGCCCTTATCCCTCAGGGCGCGGGTCAGCCTGCGCGTGTCGATCCCGCAGATCCCCACAATATTGCGCCTGCGCAGGTATTCATCCAGCGTGAGCCCCCCGCCCATTGTGCTGGGCGTATCGCACCACTCGCGCGCGACGTATCCGTTTGCCATAATATTGGAGGCGGCGGTTTCCTCTTCCACGCCCCGGTTCCCAACCAAAGGGTAGGTTTGCGCAACGATCTGGCCATAATAGGTCGGGTCGCTCAACAGCGACTGATAGGAGGCGGTGCAGGTGTTAAAAACCACCTCGCCCACTGTTTCGCCTGCCGCGCCCATGGAATACCCGTGGAATACCGTGCCGTCAGCGAGCACCAAATAGGCCCGCTTCGCCTTCTTGTTTTCCATATCGATAAATCATTCCTTTCCAGCCGCTTTATTTGATCGAAATAGCCGGAATACAGGCTGTAATTTCATCCCGCATGCGGATCGCTTCCCGCCGCGCCGCATTGGCATAATCGCTTTCTTCGCAGCCCTCTTTCTGCCACGCGCACATCAGCGCACGGGAAGAATTGACGATAGCGCCCAAGCCGTTCTGATCGAACGCGGGGCGCACGCCCTGCGCGCTGCCCCCCTGCGCGCCATAGCCCGGCACCAGAAAAAAGGTATGCGGCAGCGCCGTACGCAATTCCTCCAGCTGATCCGGATAGGTGGCTCCAACCACCGCGCCGACGCCGGAATAGCCGTGATGCCCCGGTAAGTCGCAGCCCCAACGCTCGCAGAGATCGCCCATCATGCGGTAAACGGGCCGACCGTCGATCTGCTGATCCTGCACTTCGCCGGAGGAGGGGTTGGAGGTTTTTACTAAAACGAAAATGCCCGTATCCTGCTGCCTGCAAATTTCCAACAGCGGCTGAATTCCATCACTGCCGAGATAGCCGTTTACCGTCAGCGCATCAGAGCCAAACGGTGTAAACGGGTGGCCATTTACAGAAACCTCGCCGAGATGTGCGGCGGCATATGCTTCCATCGTGGAGCCGATATCATTGCGCTTGCCGTCCGTAATGACAAACATGCCCTTCTCTTTGGCATAGCGGATCGTTTCATATAGGGCCCTCACGCCCGGCCAGCCGTACATTTCATAATAAGCACACTGTGGTTTTACGGCGGGGACAATATCGCAAAGAGCGTCGATCAACCCGCGGTTAAATTGCAGCAGGGCCTCCGCCGCCCCTTCGAGCGTTTCACCGTGGCACCGGAAGGCCTCCTCTTTGATAACAGTGGGGATATAACTCAGCTTGGGATCAAGCCCCGCAACCGTGGGGTTTTTCAGGTCGGCAATCTTTTCAATCAAACGATCTAGCGACATCGGGCAAACCACCTTTTCTTCGTTCATTTCTCAGCTCATCAAAAAGCGTTCATCCGCGGTAAACCAACTCGCCGCGGCAAACGGTATATTTCACACGCCCCTGGAGGTGCATCCCCTTTAAGGCGCTGTTGTGCGATTTTCCATGGAAACGGGCCGGATCGGCCGCCCATGCTTCCTGCGGGTCAAACAAAACAAGATCTGCCAGCCCGCCCTCTATCAATGCGCCGCTCGGCACGCGGAGAATGCGCGCGGGCACGGCCGACATCCGGTATAAAAGCTCCGACAGGCTCAAAACGCCCTGCTTTACCAATTGCGTGATTCCGGCTGCCAAAGAAGTTTCCAGCCCGACTACACCATTCGGCGCTTTTTCAAAATCCGCCTTCTCCTGCGCGGTGTGCGGGGCGTGGTCGGTGGCGATTGCGTCAATCGTGCCGTCCCGCAAGCCCTCCAGCACCGCCAGGCGGTCGCGCTCTGGGCGCAGAGGCGGGCTCATGCGATAATCCGCATCGCGGGAAAGCAATTTGTCATGCGTCAGCAAAAAATAATGCGGGCAGGTTTCCGCTGTGACTTGAACGCCAAAGCCCTTCGCCGCACGGATCATGGAAACGCTTGCAGCAGTGCTGACGTGGCAAATATGAACCGGCACGCCAAGAGAAAGGGCAAGGGAAATTTCACGCGCCGTTCCTACATCTTCTGCCGCTGCCGAAATGCCTGATACGCCAAGCTTTTGTGAAATCTCGCCCTCATGGATCAAGCCGCCGTGTGTTAACGACCGGTCTTCGCAATGGGCGAGCACCGGCATCTGCAAACCGGCGGCCTGTTTCATTGCTTCTGCCATCAGGTATGCTGTGGCGACCGGGTTGCCGTCATCCGAAAAGGCCACCGCTCCCGCCTGTTTCAACGCGCGAAAGTCAGTTAATTCGCACCCGGCAAGCCCCTTCGTCACTGCCGCCACAGGCAGCACGCGCGCTTTTGCCTGCTTCGATTTTTGCAGGATATAACGGATTGTCTCCGGGGAATCTGCGGCGGGCGACGTGTTTGGCATGGCCGCCACACTGGTCACACCGCCTGCGGCGGCAGCCTCGCAGCCGCTTTCAATATCCTCTTTGTGGGTCAGCCCCGGGTCGCGCAGATGCACATGCATATCCACAAGGCCCGGCGCGAGGCAAAGGCCATCTGCATCAATCGTCTGGTTGCCCATCGCGGAAAGCCCATCGCCAATTTCCACCACCCGCTCCCCTTCGATTCGAACATCGCCAATTTGATCGACACCGGAGGCCAAATCAATCAGGTGCGCGTGTCGAATCAATAATCCAGGCATGCGGCCGCCCCCTTTCTCCATTTTTTACAATATGCCAAGATACCACAAACGAGCCTTTCGCCAAGCGGCAAAAGGTTCGTTTGGTGTTGATTTTTCTATTATGGCGTAATACCATTCAACGCATTCTCTATGGCCTGACCAGCCTGATTAAACGCATTGGAAACCGCATCCCCCGCCTGCCCGATCGCATCGGAAACATTGTTTGCAATATGATCGAGCAGGCCGGAGCCGCCGCAGGAGGTGCATACTGCCGGCGTATCGGTAACCTTATACCAGCCCTTCGCTTTGGAGGTGCAGGAGGGCGAGGCCAGCAGGCCGGTTTTCGTGCAATATTCCTTCTCAACCGTGAGGCCGCTTTTTTCAAATTCTTTTGCAGGAAGATTTTGGTGAATTTTGTCAAATACCTTTTTAAACAGCCTTGCTGACGGATTGACACTTTCAGGCACTTTGATAAACTTTGGAATATCATATCCATACCATGTAGCAGAAATATAGTAAGGTGTACCGCCTACGAACCAACGGTCTTTTTGATCTGTTGTTGTACCAGTTTTCGCTATTGTCTGGAATCCGCTAACTGCAGCCGCTTTCGTTGTCCCATACCATGTATTTGCTTGAAGTAACTCACACATAGCATCCGCGCTATCAGGAGAAAGTGCTTTTTCACTCTTTACAGAAGTTTGCAGAAGTGTCTCCGTTCCAGCGCTGTTAGTCACTTTATAATAGCAATAGGGCTCATAGTAGGCACCGCCGTTGCCAAAAGCCGCATAGGCGGCTGCCATATCAAGGGTCGTAACACCCTGCGTGAAGGCGCCGGTGACGAGCGGAGCCCAGTCCGCATCCGCCTTTTCCAGCGTGGAAAGATGGAAATGGTTTTCCAAAAAGTCAAAAGACGTTTTAATCGTTATTTTTTCCAGCATACGGGCTGGCACGGTATTCAGAGAATGCATTAGCGCAAACTGCAAAGGATGCAGGAGGCCATCTCCCGGATCATCTCCATAATTAACGGGCCAAGGTTTCCCCTCAACATATCGGGAGGCTGAATCCTGTATCATTGAAGACCAATTGTAAAGATTGTTTTCAATCGCGGGCGCATAAATACTTAGTGGCTTGATGGAAGAACCTGGTTGACGCTTGGAAGATACAGCACGATTTAGGCCACGATTCTGCGTTTTTTCACCAGCGCCTCCAACAATCCCTACAATTCGGCCCTTATAATCCATCACTGTCATGGCAGCCTGTATACCTGTATTCATCATATTATTTCGATTATAGAAAACACTTTCCATCGAAGACTGCACGTCCGGATCCATAGCGGTATAAATCTTCAATCCGCCATAATAGACCTTTTGCGTCGCCTGCTGCTCTGTCAGACCATATTGCTCCATCAGATCGTCAATTACCTGATCGACCACGTAATCTACGTAGTAACTCTGGATTTTGCTCTCCGACTTCGCTGCTTCTTTGTCATCCTTATGCGCCGCTTTATACTCCTTGCTGTTGGTAAAAACAAGGGAATATGCGATCGCCTCGTTATATTCCTCCTGGGAAATCGTCCCCTCCTCCAGAAGCACATCCAACCCGTATTTCTGCCTTTTCTTATTCTCTTCCGGATTGACCAGCGGGTCATATTTATAGGGATACTGCGTGATGCCGAGCAGCGCGGTACACTCTGCCAGGTTTAGCTCGCTGACATCCTTGCCGAAATATTTTTCCGCCGCCGTTTTCACGCCGTAGCAGCCTTCGCCCAAATAAATGGTATTGAGATATGCTTCTAAAATTTCATCTTTGGAATAATTGCGTTCCAAATTCAGGGCATAAAGGATTTCACGAAATTTACGGACGATGGTAACATCCTTATCCCCCGTCAGGTTTTTAATCAACTGCTGCGTAATTGTAGAACCGCCCTGAGACATGCCATGCTTGACAATCGCTGAAGCGGTGCGGAACCAATCCACCCCGTTATGCTTTTCGAAGCGCTTGTCCTCAATTGCAATTGCCGATTGTTTCATTTCTTCCGGCATCTGGCCGAGACTGGCCCAGATGCGGTTTTCGGTGCCGTGCAACCGCGTTACCTCCACCGGCTGCTGATTTTTATCGTAAGCGTATACGATGGTCGTCTGATTCTGGTTCGCCTTGTATTCATCCAGGTCAATCGCAGGATCGCCATGGGTGAATACAATCATATAGATAAGCACCGTCATGCCGACGATCAGGCACGTCAACGCAACCGTTCCCAGCGCGCCCAGAAGCACTTTGACAGGAGTGGAAAATTCACGTCTCGTTTTTTTGCTGCCGGGTTTGCGGGCACGGGTGGCTTGCCCTTTGCGAACGGGCGATTTATAGGCCGCCCCAGCTTGACCGGACGGCTTTTTCACAGGCTTGGAATTTCGTGGACCATGATTCATAAAATCCTCTGCCTCCTTTTCTATTCGATTATTATAGCATACTTTCTCGGAAAAGTTTAGTAATTTTCGAAAATTCGTTTTCCATATAAAAGAAGTAAAACCGCGTGATTTCCATACTCTGGTATAAAGCGAAAAAAATATGCGCACAATAAAGACGAATCTTCATTTTAGAAGCGGAGGGAACGCGATATGATGCGGAAAGGAATCCGTATTTTGTGTGCGGTATGCCTGATTTTTTCAGCAGTGATTCTGACAACGGACGCAATCCGCACTTCCGTCACAGGTGCGGAAACGAATGCCGCCCATACGCAGCAAGCAGAACAGGCGCCCTATATGCTGGGAGAATACCAAGGCAAGATCGCCTCTTACCGCACTGGAAGCACGGAGCCGATGGAAGTATTCGATATTTATCTGGACAGCCTGCCAGCCGTCAACCGACAGGAGCTATTGCATGGAATCCCGGCGCAGACAGTACAAGAGCTGCAGCGGCTGATTGAGGATTATACGAGCTGAGCGAAGATGGATTCAATCGTCATTCGAAAAAACAGGCCGCTGCAAATGCACGACGCATTTTTGCAGCGGCAAGCGCAACATAAAGCACTGCCGGCGGACCTGTCTGTACAGGCCCGCCTTTTTATGAATGAAACTCTCCTCAAAACAAGCTTGCCAGTCCGCCGAAGACTCCATATACGATCAATGACATAATTAAGCCCGCAACCAAAACGCCGAGCGTGATAATCGGAAGCGACTTTTTAATACGTAAGTCAAGCAGCGACGCGATCAACGCGCCTGTCCATCCGCCTGTACCCGGGAGAGGGATGGCAACAAACAGCAAAAGCCCCCACTCTTTATATTTCTCGATCTGATCGCTTTTACTCATGGAGCGGGCTTCTAATTTATCGATGATTCTCGCCCAGCGGGGAAAACGGCGCAGCCAGGCAAAAATCTTTTTGATAAACAGCAAAATAAAAGGGATCGGCACCATATTGCCGATAAACGAAATGAAAAACGCCGTGATAAAGGGAACATCCAAAAGCTTCGCCACGATCATTCCGCCCCTAAGTTCGAGAATAGGGAATAGCGACACGATGAATACAATCAATTCGTTGGGTATTTTATTCTGAAAAAAATCCACGAAATATTGTGCCAAAGTTTCCGCCATTATACAACCTCATTTCAAAATTCAATTTTCAGGCATCACAGTTTCCGTGCAAAAAGCGATTTGCCTTTGTCAGGATCATCTTATCATTTTCATAATTGAGCATCTTCAGCGCCCGATCATAACGCAGCCAGATAAAATCTTCGATTTCTTCCTGCTGAATCACGGTATTTGTATCCTCTGTGCTTGCTAAAAAGATGATAACCGATTTCTCTACTTTGCCCTGAATCGTATACTCTGATTTGGAGGAAAAATCAGGCAGCAGCCGAATGTGCATTCCAGTCTCTTCCAGCACTTCCCGTTTTGCCGTTTCCTCCTGTGTCTCGCCCTTTTCCATATGGCCTTTGGGGAACCCCCAATGCGCGCTCCGCTTATTTTTGATGAGCAAATAAAGGGGCTGCCCAGCTTCCATACGGTATACGACCGCGCCGCAGGAACGTTCATACAAGCATTCCAGCGTATAGCCATAATGGCCTTCGGCAAAATCAATCGCATCACAAATTTCATTGACGATGAAGTGCTTGCTTTTCGGTGCGGCAACCCAAACAATCCCTTTATGATTGTTGCGCCGCACAATCGCAATCACCCGACCGTCAAATTCTCGCACCGGATGGTCGATCCCCATGATATAAACGCCCTGTGCCTCTCCGCTGATGCCTGTAACACCCTGGGCAAAGCCGTAATTCAGCTGATAGGTGAAGGGAAAGCGCGGATGCTTTGCCCCAATGGGACGCACTACCTTGACTCTCACATATTTTCCTAACATTCCTGATCGCTCCTGTGCCTCCCCAAACTCCATCATCCTTGAAAGCTGCAACGCAGAACCGGATAAAACCGAACAAGGAATTGGGACAAATTGATCCGTCCGTCTAACATAAATAACGGCAAAGCCCTATTCAGAAGGGCCCAAATTGCACTTCTGCAAGCAGCTGCCACCCGAAGGACATCCGGATTCTTCCAACGCCAACCAGGCTGTCAGCCTTTTTATTATACCGATTTTCCCACCCGGTGGCAAGTATTTTCGTCAATTACTTGAAAAGAGATGCTCTTATATTGCCATTTTGCCGAAAAAGAGGTAAACTTAAAAAATGTGCTTTGGCAAAGTTTCTGCTTGCCAATAGACATAGAACGCTAAAATAAAAGAGGAGGGATTGACGATTCACAACTTGGATACGCTTTATATCAGCGATTTAGATGGTACCCTACTCACGCCGGAATGCAAGATTTCAGACGAAACGGCAAGCGCTTTAAACGCTATGATTGCCAACGGCCTCCTTTTTACGGTTGCCACGGCCCGCAGCGCCTCCAGCGCCGCTCCGTTTTTAGAGAAGCTGAACCTGCGCCTGCCGGTGATCCTGATGAACGGGGTGGTCATTTACGATTTGGAAAAACGGAAGCCGGTTTCCGTCTGCCCGATTGAGGCAGAGGCAGCGCGCGCTGCACTGGCTATTTTTGAGCGGCACCATATCACCCCATTTTATAACCGGTTGAATCAAAATAAACTGGAGGTCTGCTTTACGCAGCTTAAACCGGAGGCAAACCGGAAATACTATGAAAGCCGTAAAGGCGCCCCGGACAAGCATTTTGTCGCGGTAAACCGGCTGACAGTGGCGAACGATATGCCTTCTATCTATCTGACTACGTTTGATTGCTACGATACGCTTTTGCCGGCTGCGCGGGAGCTTGCCGCCATTGACGGGCTGACCAGTGTGCTTTATAAGGACACCTACTCCGACGCCTGGCTGATTGAAGCGTTTAGCAGCAAAGCCAGTAAGCCATCCGGCGCTGAATGGATCCAAAAATGCACGGGAGCAAAGCATATGGTGGCCTTTGGAGATAATCTTAACGACCTGCCCCTCTTCGCCGCGGCCGATGAAAGCTACGCCGTATCCAACGCGCATGAGCGCGTCCGGGCAACTGCTACAGGTGTAATCGCCTCCAATACGGAAAACGCCGTGGTGCGTTTTTTGCAGGAAAACACCTCTTTTTATGAACGAGAAGTTAAAAATGGTTAAGGATTCTCTACAATCCCGCGAATTATATTGGATTTTTGAGCTTGTTATAGTATACTTATTGCATATTTCTTACAGTGGACTGCCCCAATATGCAGGCTTGGCCCTCTGCCGAAAAATCTCTATTGAAAGAAAGTGAGCGCATCCGTTTATGAACAAATTGCACCAGGCCTATATCAGCTCTTTCTTAGGGCGTGAGCATATGAGCCCTGCTTTTTTTGAAGCCATCGAGGACCTGTATAATCGCCCGGAGGTTCAGGGGCTGTCCATCTATGAGCAGCATCTGGATATCGACCGTCTCCAGCATATCACAAGTGTGGCTTATATCAGCTTTCTCACATGCAGGCGGCTGAGGCTCGATTACCGCACGGCGGCCCGCGGGGCGATCCTGCATGATCTGTTCTACTACGATTGGCGGGAAAAGGATTCGAGCCATCGCCCGCACGGTTATCTGCATCCAGGATTTGCACTGAAAAACGCCCGTGAACTGACCTCACTGAGCAAAATGGAAGAGGATATCATCATCAAGCACATGTGGCCTTTGACCGTCCGCCCGCCGCGCTACCGGGAATCCTTCATCGTAAGCATGGCGGATAAATATTGCGCTACCTGGGAGCTGATCCTGTCCCTGATCCCAAAGCAGGCAAAAAAGCATAAGGAAATCATCCGCCGGCATCTGGAAGCATAAAACACCGCTCAAAATTTTGGCTGCGCCAAAGCCGCATAATTTTGCGGCCGGCGTAAGAAAGGATGGTCATAAGCGTGGCGCCGACGATACCGATGTACGTTCTCTATTTTTTCTTTTACAGCGCGGCCGGATGGCTGATGGAATCCATTTACTGCTCTCTTGCCAAACGCAAGTGGATCAACCGCGGTTTTTTAACAGGCCCGATGTGCCCAATCTATGGCACGGGCGCGGTAGCATTTCTCATTTGTCTCTCCCCGATCAAAGAAAGCTACGCCATTTCTCCGGTGCTCAAGCCAGTTTTGCTGTTTATCGTTGGAATTATTGTGGCGGATATCGTGGAATTTATCACGAGCGTGCTGATGGAAAAGCTGTTTCATGCGCGCTGGTGGGATTATTCCGATCGAAAATTTAATATCCAAGGGCGCATCTGCCTGCGCAACTCTCTTTACTGGGGGATTGCGACGCTTGTATTCCTCTATATCGTCCACCCGCCAGTGGAGGAAATCATTTCTATGATTCCGGCCAATATCGTCTATATCATTCTCGGCCTGATTTTCTCCGTTTTCCTGGCAGATTTGATCAACGCGGTGCGCACGGCGCTGGATATCCGCAAGCTAATGGATAAAATGCGCTCCATGAAGGATACCATTGAGCAAAAAATGGCCGAATTTCAGCAATCAGTCAGCAAACGCACCGAGCAATCCTCTTGGGCAGGCGATTTTTCCGCCCGCTTAACGGAGACGAAGGAACAGCTTGAAAACTACCGGAAGCTCAAGCGGCCGGGCCATCATAAAACCGGGCGTATGTTCCGCGGCTCTCAGCTCAATCAGGCGACAGACCGTTCCATGCAGGCCATTGAGGAAGCGCTGGCGGAATTAAAACGCAAACTCACCAACAACGACGATGAAATGTATTGACGCCGACAGGAGGAACCCTGGATGACAACCAGAGAACGGATGCAGAGCGGCAAGCTCTATTTTTGCACAGACGAAGAAATTGCCAGAGAGCAACTGGAATGCCTAGAAATTTTGTATGATTACAACCATACGCGCCCATCCGAATCACAAAAAAGGGAGCAGATTTTAAAAAAGCTGTTGGCTGAAATGGGTGAAAACTGCTATATTGAACCACCGCTTCATGCGAATTGGGGTAAATATACGCATTTCGGCAGTAATGTATACGCGAATTTCAATCTGACCCTGGTGGATGACACGGATATCTTCGTTGGGGATAACGTGATGTTTGGGCCAAATGTCGTCATCGCCACAGCGGGGCATCCTGTAGACCCACCGCTGCGGGAAAAAGTCGCCCAGTTCAACATCCCCGTCCGAATTGGCAGGAATGTTTGGATCGGGGCGGGCGCGATCGTGTTGCCAGGGGTAACGATTGGGGACAATGCGGTCGTCGGTGCAGGGAGCGTCGTTACAAAGGATATCCCGCCCAATGTGGTTGCGGTGGGAAACCCGTGTCGGGTGCTGCGTGAAATCAACGATCGAGATAAAGAATATTATTATAAAGATTTAAAAATAGATTTATAATATCATTGCGGCAAAAACGGCGGCAGGTGAAAGTCTGCCGTCGTTTTCTATATCCTTCTTCCATTTTTGATTGTATTTCGCTACAAAAAGCAATAGAAAATATAAAATAAAGGTTCCTAATACGTATACGACCAGGAACCATGAGCAAGGCCCGATTCTTGTTATTCATTACATTTTAGGAGGTTTGTGTTATGGCGCGTTTTACATTGCCCCGGGATCTATACCACTTTAACGCCAAAAACACGATTACCGACGCATGCATGGGTCCTCCCCCTGCCTCCCCACACAGGAAGAGATTGAAGGCCTGCTATTATGACACAGAAATTGATTTTTAAATAGGCCTCATTTGCCGAAACGGCCGGATCAGGATGCTGTTTATCCTGATCCGGCCGTTTTTAAATCGCTTTTTCCAGCTCCCTTTTCAACCGCTCGATGATCCGCTTTTCCAAGCGGGAAATATAGCTTTGGGAGATCCCCAAAAGATCGGCAACCTCTTTCTGCGTATGCTCCTTCTCGCCGCCGATTCCAAAGCGCATGCACATAATCAGCTTTTCCCGTTCCTCCAGACGGTCGACTGTTTCCAGCAGGAGATTCCGTTCATCCTCCACCTCAATGCCGATATTCACCGTATCCGGTTCGCTGCCGAGCACATCAGAGAGCAGAAGCTCATTCCCATCCCAATCAATATTGAGCGGCTCGTCAATCGAAACCTCCGACCGTTGGGAATTGGTTTTGCGCAGATGCATTAATATCTCATTTTCAATGCAGCGCGAAGCGTAGGTTGCCAGCTTGATATTCCGTGTAGGGCAAAAGGTATTGACCGCTTTAATGAGCCCAATCGTCCCAATGGAAATCAGATCTTCAATCCCCGCGCCCGAATTTTCAAATTTGCGCGCAATATAAACCACCAGGCGCAGATTGTGCACGATCAGATCCTCCCGGACACTTTCATCTCCCTGTGCGAGCCGCTGCATCAGCTTTGCTTCCTCTTCCTTGCTCAACGGGGCCGGAAGAGCTTGGGAGCCGTTGATATAAAAAACGGAGGACGGCCTGAATATGGCCAAAAGGCGGCGAATGCCAGGCCTGTATTCTGGGAACCCTTGTTTTGTGGCGCGCTGTGCCTCATAGCAAAAAATGAAACGCCACACCCGGGCCGATAGTTTATGTAGTGTGTTTCTGATAAGAGATTCCATCTGGTATGCCCCCTTGCACCAGGCGCTCATTGATCAGCGCCCCATATTCCCCTGCCGCCAGCCGGTCGTTGACAACGGCTATCAGCACATCCTTCTTCTCAAGCTGCATATTCCCGTCAGAGATAATTACTCTCTCCGGACGAAATGCGGGCAAAAGGCCTGTTCCCCCCACGGTGTGGTACGGAATCAGCCGAAAGCCGAGCGAATAGGCCTCCGGTGGCGCATGCAGTGCCGAGGGCTTTTCACGGAAAAGCGCCCTGAGTTCAGACGGCAGCAACGTTTTCGCCCGCGCATATTCCAATAGAATCACCGGCGTATCACTGAAATAATCGGATAAACTGTTGCCTGTATCAAGCAGTGCCTGCGTGCATAAACGATTGCCATTGAGCTCAACTTGCAATGTGTAAACCCGGTTTTCAGGCGCATGGCGCCGAAAGAGCCTGGAAAACAATACCGTCAGCCCATAGCAGACGATTGCCGTCACAATCAGAACCGTTACGCTGATATCAAAATACACCGCTCCATTTTGGTAAACCATCCCTTTGGGGCGGAATAGCAGCCAAATTCCCATCATCAGCCCGGCAAAAATAAAATTGGCGGCAAGGAAGCAGGCCGTTAGCTTGCCAAAATGACGCAGCCCGTGCACCGGATAGGCTGCCAGAACAATGGTCACGCAAAATATTACTTTGATCAAAATCGAAAGGAAATTTGGAAGCTCCGGCGCAAAAATAATAAGAGAATAAACGGCTCCAAGGGCGGCCCCAAGCAACAGCCGCCATCGCTTTGCCCTCTCCCTAAGAAAGCACGCACCAGACAGCAGGAGGAGATAATTTACAAAAAGGTTGAGTGTGAACAGCACATCGACATAGACAACTTGAGACAATCTACCGCCTCCAAATGTCTGTTTGATCCTCTTCATTATAGCTTTTCCGGTATCGCTTTTCTGTCGGTTTTGGTCAGGCTATTTGCTCTTTTCCAGCCGGTTAGAAGGTTCTTTAAAGCCATTTGCGGAACAAAATAGCCGCAGGCTCATCCCTGAAGCCTTTTGCAACGCAGGATCCGGCGTGCCTTTCCGCTCATTCGATTTTTTATTTATGATCCTGAATTTTCCATTTGACACCCGCATATTTTTTTTATTCCAGTCCATACTATCGTTGAAACCATTGAAGGAGTTGAAAAAAATGCTGGATCGAATTTCTCTGATCCTTGTTGTGATCGGCGCCATCAACTGGGGCAGCATTGGGCTGTTCAAGTTTGATATCGTCGCATGGATCTGCGGTGGCCAGGGTGCTATTCTGAGCCGAATCATTTATACAGTAGTCGCTCTCGCGGGCATCTGGTGCCTGTCGCTCCTCTTTCGTGAAAACGAAGTTCTGGAAGTCCATAACGGGGAGCAATAAAAATAGCCTTCTGTTCCTTAGAAGGAGAAAAAGCCCTGTATCCTGGCCGAATTTTGCATCCGGCCATCGATACAGGGCTTTTCATGCGCTCCGGGAGAAACGTGCCCCTATCCAAGACAATTTGGCTGCTGTGCATTGCTTTCCAGCGTTATCGTGTGCTATGATAAGGCAACCGCACATCTTGGAGGGGGACCGTGATGGACCGCAATCGATTTCAGCAGGCGTGCATGCAGGCACGGGTAAGCCTACGCGGGCAAAACGGCATCGGGACGCTTGGGGAAAAAACGCTGCATGCAGCCCTAAAAGCCTACTATGAGCCGGATGCGGAAAGCCATGAAATTAAAATCGGGCGCTATATTGCCGATATCGTCGGGGAAAATGGAATTATTGAAATCCAAACGCGTTCCTTTGATAAGCTGCGCAAAAAACTGGAGGCTTTTTTATCCGTTGCGCACGTTTCTGTGGTTTACCCCGTGGCAGCTGTGAAAAAACTTTTATGGATTGATCCGCAAACGGGCGAGATTTCAAAGCCGCGTAAAAGCCCACGAAAAGGCGTGGCGCAGGATGTGTTTCGGGAGCTTTATAAAATCAGGCCCCTCCTTTCACACCCCAATCTGAGCATTCGAATCGCACTGTTGGAAATCGAAGAGTACCGCTGCCGTGATGGATGGAGCGCAGACGGCAAAAAAGGCGCGACACGGTGCGACCGCATTCCATCCGTATTCATTAAAGAAATCGTATTGAATACCCCCTCGGATTATCGGCAGCTTCTTCCAGAAATATTGCCATCCCCTTTTACGGCGAAGGACTATCAAAAAGCGGCAGGTATCCGCCTTTCGGATGCTCAAACGGCGCTGTTGCTGCTCTATGAGCTCGGCGTGGTTGCCCGAATCGGAAAATGCGGCCGTGCCTATCAGTACATAGCCACTTCTCTCTAAATCTGTTTTTTAAATTTAAAAAGGGCCTGTTGTGAAATACAAACCATTTCACAACAGGCCTCTTTCCCATAATCATCAAAAATTCAGCCTTCCGCGCGGGCAAATTGGCTGTTATAAAGCTGTGCATAATAGCCCTCTTTCCTCAGCAGGCTTTCATGCGTCCCCTGTTCGATAATCTTTCCATCACGCATGACAAGGATGCAATCCGCCTCCCGGATGGTGGAGAGCCGGTGTGCCACAATAAAGCAGGTGCGCCCCTCCATCATCTTCGTAAACGCACGCTGCACGTAGATTTCCGTGCGCGTATCGATGCTGCTCGTCGCTTCATCCAAAATCAGCATCGGCGGATCGGTGAGCATTACGCGCGCAATGCTTAAAAGCTGGCGCTGCCCCTGGGAGAGGTTACCGCCATCCTCCGCGAGCACGGTATCATAGCCTTGCGGAAGGCGTTTGATAAAGCTATGCGCATGAGCGGCCTTTGCCGCCGCCACCACTTGCTCCTGGGTAGCGTCCGGCCGACCATAGGCAATATTTTCCCGCACGGTACCGGCAAAAAGCCAGGTATCCTGCAACACCATGCCAAACTGGCCGCGCAGGCTCGCCCGGGTAATCTGGCGGATATCCACATCATCCACGCGGATTTCACCCGCATCCACATCGTAAAAGCGCATCAACAGATTAATGATCGTTGTTTTTCCGCAGCCGGTCGGGCCGACGATGGCAATGCGCTGCCCGGGATTGGCATAGAGATTGAGTGCTTCAATAAAGCGCTTGCCCGGATGATAGGAAAACGAAACGTCGTGGAGATTGACCTGCCCCCTGCTCTCCGCCATGACAACCGCATCCGCCGCATCGGGTGTTTCATCCGGAGAATCAAGCACTTCAAAAACGCGGCCCGCGCAGGCAATTGCGGTTTGCAGCTCTGTGACCACGCCGGAAATCTCATTGAACGGCTTTGTATACTGGTTGGCATACTGCAAAAAGGCGGAGAGCTGGCCCACCGTGAGCCCGCCGCGCAGCGCGGCGATTGCGCCGCATACGCCGACCGCCGCATACACCATCGCATTGACAAACCGGGTGCAGGGATTCGTGAGCGATGAATAAAACTGGGCTTTCACGCCGCAATCATAAAGGCGTGCATTGATCTCCTCAAACGTTTCCTGCGCGCGCTGCTCATAACCGAAGGCCTTGACGATCCGCTGCCCGCCGACGAGCTCTTCCGCATATCCGCTGAGTTCCCCCCTTGTTTGAGACTGTTCCCGGAATTTCTGATAGGAACGCTTTGCAATAAAAGCGGAAACAAAAAGCGACAGCGGCGTGAGCACCACCACAACCAGCGCAATCCACGGGCTGACGGAGAGCATGAAGCCCAGTGTACCGAGAATCGTCACCACCCCGGTAAACAGCTGGGTAAAGCCCTGTAAAAGGCCGTCGGACACCTGATCGATATCGTTGACCACGCGGCTGATCAAATCGCCATGCGCATTGGAATCGATATATTTCAGCGGCACTCGCTCCAGCTTATCGAATACGGAAACGCGCAGATCACGCACCGTGCGGTAGGCGAGGATATTCGTGCACTGCGCAAGCAGCCATTGAAATAGGGCGCCGACCGCCACTGTGCCCGCCAACAGCGCGATATCAGACAGGATCTCTTTGAAATTGACATTACCCGGCCCGATGATCTGATCGATCCCCCGCCCGATCAGGATGGGGGCATACAGCGTCATTCCAACACTGAGCACTGCGCTGATGAGCGCCAGAACGAGATAGCCTGTATAGGGCCTGGAAAAGCCCAGCACACGCTTTAAAATCTGTTTTCTCATCCTGCCGCCTCCTCTGCATTCATCTGGGAGAGGCAAATCTCCCGATAAACCGCACAGGTTTCAAACAGCTCGCTATGCGGCCCAACGCCGACGATCCGGCCATCGTCAAGCACAACGATGCGGTCGGCCGCGCGGATAGTACCCGCCCGCTGGGACACCATAAAAACGGTCATATCCTGCGTTTGCTGCCGGAGAGCCTTACGCAGCGCCGCATCTGTGGCGAAATCCAGCGCGCTGGCACTGTCATCCAAAATCAAAATCTGCGGCGCGCCGATCAGCGCGCGGGCAATTGTCAACCGCTGGCGCTGCCCGCCGGACAAATTGCGCCCGCCCTGCTGGATCATAGTATCGAGCCCCTCCGGGAGCTTGCTTACAAATTCGGCGGCCTGTGCGACTTCGAGCGCACGGCTAATTTCTTCATCCGAGGCATCCCGTTTCCTCCACTGCATATTTTCACGCAGCGTTCCGGCAAACAGCACCGCCTGCTGCGGCACCACGCCGATCTGACCGCGCAGTTGGGATAAGGGATAGTCCGCTACCTTGACGCCATCCACCAGCACCTGCCCGGCCGTTGCATCATAAAAGCGGGGAATCAGGTTGACCAGCGTGGATTTACCGGAGCCGGTGCCGCCGATAACGCCAATTGTCTCCCCGCGGCGGACATACAGTTCAATCCCCTCCAATGCATTTTCCTGCGCGTTGCCATAGGAAAAGGATACGTTTTGGAACGATACCTTCGGTGTATCCTCTTTTGCCTGTGTGGACACAGACGCACGGCCTGGATCCGTTACTGTGGGCGTGAGCTCCAGCACCTCGCTGACGCGCGTGCCACAGGCGGAGGCCTTTGTAAAAATTACGACGAGATTGGCAATGACGATCAGCGCCAGCATGATCTGCGTCATATAGCTGACTAAAGCTGTAATCTCGCCCTGGGTCAGACGGCCGCTATCCACTTGCAGCCCGCCGAACCAGATAATTGCGATAATAGCCAGGTTGACGATCACATAGGTGGCTGGATTGAGCAACGCAGAAATTTTACCCACGCGCACGGCGGTGCGTTCAATTTCACCCGCCGCTTCATGAAAACGCTTCTGCTCCGTTTTCTGCCTTGAAAACGCCCGGATCACACGGGCACCGGAGAGATTTTCCCGGGTAATCAGGCTCACCCGATCCAAAAGCTTCTGGGTAATACGATAGAAAGGAATGGAGCGACTCATAATCAAATAGATGGTTCCCGCAATCAACGGAGCAGCAGCAAGAAAAATCAGCGAAAGCCGCCAATCAATCATCATGGCCATAATGGTGGAGCCGATCACTAAAAACGGTGCGCGGACGACCAACCGAATCAGCATGGCAACAGCAAGCTGTATCTGATTTACATCATTGATCAGCCTGGTAATCAGGGAGGGCGTGCCGATTTGATCAATCTCGGCATAGGAAAGCCGGTTGATATGGCGGAACAGATCATTCCGCAGCACCGTGCCCACACCCTGCGATGCTTTGGCGGCCAGATATTGGCAAATCAGCGCACAGAGCAAGCCCGTCACACCCAGGAGAACAAGCACGCCGCCCATTTGCAGAATGTACGATTGATTCTTCCCACGAATCCCCACATCAATGATACGCGCCATTACCAAGGGTACAATCAGCTCAAAAATCGCCTCTGTCAGCTTGAACAAAGGGCCTAGAATGACTTCCTTTCGGAAGCCCTTCAGATAACGCGCCAACTTGAACATTCTTTTTTCACTCTCCCCAACCAAACGATGATCGATAAACAATGCCGCCGCGCGGCGGGAGGCGTTTCGCGCCGACAGACATTTTTCCAATGCTCCAAACAGAATGTTTGGAGCTATTATACCACATCTCCACTTTGCAGGAAAAGCGATTTTCCCCCACCTATATTCTCACATTAGTATGCTCAAAATCCGGTTCTAAATTTTCTTTTATGCTAAAAGGAATGTTTGTAAAAATGATATATACAATAAGTATATTTAATATAAAAAGTGTCGTTTAAAAATGACTTAGATATGATTCATGCGTAAATATATTATGTCTAAATTATTAATTATTTATTAATTGATATACAATATGTTGACAAGGACTCTGCAACGTGTTTATATATTGATAGGTGTTACACAACTTCTGAATTTTGTGCGGCACTTTCAGCGCGGCTTTGCCTCTTGTGCAAATTTCGTTCTGAAAAATATTCAGAAAGGAAATGGTACCCATGAAAAAGCTTCTGAGCATTGCCCTGGCGCTTGTCCTCTGCCTTGCATTGTGCGTTCCGGCCTTTGCTGCCACGCCCGACCTTGGCTCCTTCACCGATAAAATTGAGGAGATCAAGGCAAGTCTCGGCGACTTTGATACTGCAAAGATTACGGAAGCGCTCGGCAATGTCAATCTGGATTCCATCAAGGATGCTTTGAGCGGCTCCGGTATTGATCTGAGCGCAATCACAGGCCTCTTGGGCGGCGGCGATTTCGATCTTGATGCGATCAAGGATCAAGTAGACATCAGCGCCGTTAAGGAAGCGCTTGCAAAGCTTGGCATTGACACCAGCATGTTGGGTGATGCTGATATTCTCGGCATGCTCGCCGGCCTCGTAGGCGGAGGCGACAGCACGGCCACGCCAAGCGATCCCAACAAAAACGACAATGCCAATACGGATGATGGTTCTAACGGCGCGGCTGATGATTTCGAGATTCCAGATACCGGCGATACCGGCATCGCAGCCATTGCAGCGCTTACGATAGCCGCGGCGGCAGTGGTAGTGCTTGCAAAGAAAAAGCACTGAGTAGCCTTTTCACAAACTAAAAACAGACCAACCAAGTGTTGGTCTGTTTTTTGCTTTTCAAGCTGTAAACTGAATCACGATCCCAAATTGACAATCCAAAGCCGGCTGCTGTATACTGGTGAATAATAGGAGATGATAACGGCATGTCTGTAAAAGAATTCGTACTAAAAAAACTCGAAGAAAACCGCGGGCTTCCCCTCTCCGGCGAAGCGATTGCCAATTCGCTTTCTGTATCGCGCGCAGCGGTGTGGAAGGCTGTGCATGCACTGGAGGCGGAGGGCTACCATATCGAAGCCGTCCCCAATCAGGGCTATACGCTTTGCACCGATAACGATCTGCTTTCTGCACAGGGAATCCGCCCCTATTTAAAACCGTCTCTGAATCCCAAGGAAATCCGGGTTTTCCCCTGCGTTCCCTCCACGAATCAGGAGGCCAAAAAAATGGCGCTGGATGGCGCAGAGCAGGGCTCCGCTGTGCTTGCGGAAGAGCAAAGTGCTGGAAGAGGCCGGCTGGGCAGAAGCTTTTTTTCTCCGCGCGGCAACGGGCTTTATATGAGTGTGATCCTGCGGCCCAAGGCCGATGCTTCCAACGCCGTATTAATTACCACGGCGGCAGCGGTTGGTGTATGCCGGGCGATCGACACGGTAACTGGCAGGCATCCGCAAATCAAGTGGGTAAACGACCTATATCTGAATGAAAAAAAAATCTGTGGAATCCTTACAGAGGCTGTGACAAATTTTGAAACAGGCGTCATCGAAAGCGTTGTTGTGGGAATCGGCATCAATTTCAAAGGGAGCCAGAGCACACTTCCGGAAGAGCTGCGGCATAAGGCCGGGTTCCTCTACACAGACGAGCAGCCTGCCACCACCCGCAACCATTTGGCGGCAGAGATCATCAATCAGCTCTGCACCTTATGCGATACGCTGGAGCTGCGCAACTTTCTTCCGGAATACCGCATGCGCTCCATGATTATCGGTGAACGAATCCGATTTTTACGCGACCAAGTGTGGTCCGATGCATTGGCAGTCGATATCGATGACAACGGCGGATTGATCATAGCGTTGGACGGTGATAAGCGGGAAACGCTGAGCTCCGGCGAGGTCAGCGTTCGCAGGCTCGAACAGGAGTAAAAAGCTCTGTGGCACGGCGAGCCTTTATGGATGCATATTTTCCTTTCACAGCAGTTTAGCCGAGAATCCGCAAGGATTGCAGGCGGCGGCGCAACGCGCTTCCCAGCAGCAGCGCCACAATCAATTTCACCATATCTCCAGCCAAATAGGGCACGACCCCCATCATAAGCGCCTGACCAAAGCTCAGCTTCATTAGGATCGCAAGCCAGAGTGTACCGAACAGATAATCCACCAGCATGCCAAGCGCCATACCCGCCGCAACAGGCAGGCGCGCTTGCTCAAATTTTTCTACAAACAGGCCGCTGATCACAGCCAAAAATAGAAAACCGACCAGATAGCCCCCGGTGGGGCCAAGCAATTTCGCGATTCCCCCTGAAAATCCGGAAAAAACTGGAACCCCTACAAGCCCAAGCAATAGATAAATGCCGCAGCTGACGGTTCCCCATTTCCATCCCAACAGAAACACCGCCAGCAAAACAGCAAAATTCGTCAGAGAGAGTGGAACAGGGCTGAACGGCAGCGGAATGGAAAGCGGCCCTAATATGCAAAGAATTGCGGTCATAACGCCGATCAATGCCAAGCGATAGGTTTTGGTGTGGTTTTTTGTTGCCATATTTATGGCCTCCTTGTCTTTGTGTTACCATCCAATCATAAAAGATATTTGTTGAATTGTCAACTATAAATATTATTTAGTTTACATTAGAAGAAAAAGGGAACCCGGCTGAAAGATAATTCTCGTCTTTCAGCCGGGTTAATTTCATTCAAAGAAAATGATTTATTACAAACGAAGTGAGTCAGAGCACAAGGCTCCACAAAGTATTGATTGATCGATCAAAAAAGGCGAATTCCTATAAAATAGGGAACTAGTGGCCTATTTATTTCTGCGGTTAGCACGGGCAGCCTCTTTATCCGCCTTCTTCTGCGCAACCTTAGCGGCTTCTTCCGCATCGTCTTTCGCTTCCTGAGCCTCAGCGCGGATTTTCGCAGCCTCATACATCGCAGCAATCTCATCATAGTGCTTATAATTTTCTTCCTGCGTGAGGAGCTTCTTTGCATCCAACCACGGCTTAGCAGCACGATGATAGATGGAGTTGGCGTTGGTCGCCTCCTTGATCTCTGTGCGCACCTTAGCGCGGGCAACCTTCGCCTTTTGAATCTCAATTTTCGCCTGCTTCACAGCCGCCTGATCTTTGCTTTCTTTCGCGGCGAAGAGCGCCTTATAGGCCTGTTCCAACTCCAGCTCCAACTGGTCTTCTTTTGCAAAAAGTTCGTCGAAAATGGAGGAATCAAATTCTACTAAGCCATTGGGATAATTCTTCAAAATAATCTTTTTAGAAGTCAGGCGCTGCTTGGCCTCCTCGATAGCTGCCTTGCGATAAAGCTTTTCCTCTTCCGTATTCTTCGGAAGTGCTCTGGCCTTTTGCAACACATCAGGTTCCACATTTACAAGGTTGGATAAACCAGCCGTATATACCTCTTTAGCAACTGCAACCTGCTCCTGAACCTCAAGGGTGCTGAATTTATTCATCTCATCAATGACAAACCTAGAGATTTCAATCATTCGGTTGTGCTCAATCGCATCTTTATGCGCTTTCTTTGCCGCTTTTACCGCCTGCTTATCCCCTGATTTTTTGGCCTCGCGGATTCCATCCTTTGACTCGGAAACCGGCTCCGCCGCAACATACGACCGCGCTTCATTGACCAAATCAATCGTTTCCACAAGCCCCTTGTCAGACAAAGCGTTATTGCCGTAATCCTCAAACAGCGCACGCACCTTCAACACGTTAATCATGCCGCGCTGTTTCGTCTCTGTCAAATCATAAAAGAAATAGGGGATCACGTTCATGATCGCGCCAAAGACGGACAACCCGACCAAAAGCGCAAAGGTATCCTCAAAGATATTGCGGTTATAGAGAACGTCATAAGCATTTGTATAACCCATAGACGCCGCATTTTCCGTTGTAATGCCCAGTGCTTCATAAACCGCAGGCAAAACACCGCTTGTAGCCAACGTGATAACCTGCCCAATCAAACCGACAGTAGAAAACATACCGTCAATCCGCTCTCCCGTTACATACTGCTGATAGTCGCGGATATCGCCCTGAATGCTGGGATTGAGAACGTGCGCAAACGCGCCGACAACCCCGTTACTGAATAGGCAAATAAGCACCAGCCAAATGCACATGCGCGGATCTACATTCACGACGATCGGATAGATTGATGCAATAAAAACAACATTGAGGAAATTGGTCACCAATAGAACCCGTTTTTTACCAAAACGGCGGATCGCCCAAGGAGCCATCAGCATTCCCCAAAGAGCCGCATTACCATTGATGGTTTGAATCAGAGCAAACTGCCCCTCCGTACAGGCGTGCTGATACTGATACAGCCATTGCAAAATGGTGCCATAGGAGGCCTCCAGAAAGCCGATCCAGCCAGCCAATGAAATAATCCAAAAGTATTTATTCTTTGCCACCGCACGGATCGCATCGATAAATTTCACCTGCACCACGTGCGTTTTTGCCTGGATAATTTTTTCCTGCGTATTGGCATAAACCATAATGGAAAGCAAGAACCCGAGAATCACCATCGGCGGATATGCGTAACGATAGAGCTTCAGATCAGTCATATCGCCATTGGTGAGGAATTTGGCCGCCATCGGCATAACGATATTCACGATGGAGGGCGCTAGAGAATAGATCACAGCTTTCACTGTTGCCGCATCCGTGCGCTCCTGTGTATTGGGAGAAAGAACGAGAATCAGGTTTTCATATGCTTCATAAAAGAACATATAGAAAAACTGAAATCCGATATTGAAGAGCAGGACTGTAATCATTTTGAGCGTCATGCTCATATGTTCATAAGGCATCCAGACGAAGCCGATCGCGAGAATGACAGTGGGAAGGCCCATATAGAGCAGATACGGACGGTATTTGCCCTTTTTGCTGCGCGCGCTGTCAATAATGTTGGCGCGCAGAGCCGTCATTGGGAAACTCGATAAGATTGCGATCACATACAGCAGGTAAATCTTCGTCGGCTCAATGCCGATCGCATTGCCGATGATAAAATTACCAACGGAAAGAGATAATGCCTGAACCACCGTAATAATGAAATAAGCACCAATACCGCCGACACTATACGCGGCAATTTCTTTAAAAGGCATGTACCTGCCCGCCGGCGGCTTTTTCCAGTAATGCTTTACATCCGTAAGCAAAGTTTGGGCCGTTTGCTTGAGCTGCATTTCCTGTCCTCCAAATCACACAAAAATATTTCACGCATTTCAACGCACTATTATAGATTTTAACGTACTTGTAACAAAAAAGCAATATCTAAAGCAACGTCTATTCATATAAAACCCACCATAATTTTATTCCAATTGAGTGATTATTTCTTATATCTCATTATGCCGGATTTATGAACAAAGAATAATCAGCAAGAACCAGTCTATAAACACCCGGCGTATGTCCTGCCACCGCCGCGACCCTTTTCACAACCAGTCAACAATCCGATTTCATTTGTTTGTTTCATCTCCTCCTCCGTCCGCCATTAAAATAGCCGTGCGGTTTATCCATTTGGTAAACGTTTATGCCCCGTTTGATCGGTCGATCAGCCATGCGGTTTGGCCGGTATTGCAGAAAAAAACAAATTCTGCTATACTAAAGTTCTGCACAATCGGATGATAACGCGCAGGAAAGAGAGGGCTGTGCAATGCCAATTAAAATCGACAACCAGCTGCCGGCCCGGCATAGCTTAGAGTTGGAAAATATTTTTATCATGACGGAATCCCGCGCGCTGACCCAGGATATCCGTCCGCTGAAAATCCTGATTCTAAACCTGATGCCGACCAAAATTGAAACGGAAACGCAGCTCCTGCGTTTATTGAGCAACTCCCCGCTGCAAATTGAAGTGGAGTTGCTACAAACGGCCACCCACCAATCCAAAAACACCTCAGCAGAACATATGCTCAAATTTTATAAGACCTTTGACGACGTGCGGGAGGAAAAATTCGACGGCATGATTATCACTGGCGCGCCGGTAGAACATCTCCCCTTTGAAAAAGTGGATTATTGGGAGGAGCTCTGCATGATTATGGAGTGGAGCAAAACAAATGTGTATTCCACCTTCCATATCTGCTGGGGCGCTCAAGCGGGGCTTTATTATCACTATGGAATCCCCAAATATCCACTGGAAGAAAAGATGTTTGGCATCTTCCCCCATCACGCGCTCGATCCTTACCATCCGCTCATGCGCGGCTTAGATGATATTTTTTATGTGCCCCACTCCCGGCATACGGAGATCCGCCGCTCTGATATCGCATTCGTGAAGGATTTGCAGATTCTCTCCTTTTCGGAACAGGCGGGCGTCCATCTCGTATCCGATATGGAATGCAGGAATTTTTACTCCACTGGCCACTCTGAGTATGACCGAGAAACGCTTGCAACCGAATATTTCCGCGATGTAAACCGCGGCCTTGCGATTGAAATGCCTTTCAATTATTTTCCGGATAATGACCCGCAGCGCACCCCTCCCATGACCTGGCGGACAGCTGGCAGTATGATTTTTTCCAACTGGCTGAACTACTTCGTCTATCAGCGCACACCCTATGATCTGGCAACCCTGTAGCTCTCCGGCATCCGGATATCTGCGGCAGATGAAGCCATGAAAAGAGCAACCGCCAACTCTGTTCTGCACAGAATCGGCGGTTTTCTGTTTTGGACAAAATCATCGTCAGGTACATACTGCATCAAAATTCCCATAGATATATAAAAAGATGGCGGGCATAAAGCGCCCGCCATCTTTTGCTTCCCTCGCCTGCGCAAGGGGGGCTCCGGCTTTCATTTTATGTCAACAAGTTAAATCGAAATCTCGTGCGCAATTCGATACAGATTGAGATCAATCGATTTTTTCATATTCAGAGCTTCGTAGATATCGAAATCCATCACATCTTCCTTCTGCATCGCAACCACACGGTTGCCAATCCCCTTCTCTAGGAGACGAACGCAATAATTGCCCATATGGCTTGCAACCACACGATCACGCACCGTGGGGGAACCTCCACGCTGCACATGGCCGAGCACAGTTGCGCGGCTTTCCACGCCGGTTGCTTCTTCAATCTGTTTGGTCATCTCTTCCACGCCGCCGATGCCCTCGGCCACAATAATGATAAAATGCTTCTTGCCGGTTTTTTGTGTGCGGCGCATCCGCTCGATGACATCGCGCTCAAAATCATAGGGAACTTCGGGAATCAGGATTGAGGTCGCGCCTACAGCAATGCCAGCATTCAGCGCCAGATAGCCTGCGCGGCGGCCCATGACCTCCACCACGCTGCAGCGATCGTGGGATTCCGTGGTATCACGGATGCGGTCAACCATGTCCATAATCGTATTCATTGCGGTATCATAACCAACGGTATAGTCGCAGCAGGCAACATCGTTATCGATTGTGCCGGGCATGGCGACGCATGGAATCCCGTGCAAAGACAGGTCGCGCGCACCGCGGAACGAGCCGTCTCCGCCAATCACCACGATGCCCTCCATGCCGGTTTCATGACAAACGTCAACCGCTTTCTGGATGCCTTCTTCTGTTTTAAATTCAGGGCAACGGGCAGTATACAGCATAGTGCCACCGCGATGGATAATATCGGAGACGCTTCTCAAATCCATCTCCACCATATCGCCGTTGATCAGCCCACTGTAACCCCGGCGAACGCCGAGCACACGCATTCCGCTTTCGCAGCCGGTACGCACGACCGCGCGGATTGCGGCGTTCATGCCGGGCGCGTCACCGCCGCTGGTCAATACACCAATCGTCTTCATAACCGTTTCCCCCTAAAAATGTAGGTTTTCATTGTGTCAGAAAGAATGCGCCGATAAGGCTTGGCTCCTTCCAGGCCCTATGAACGCATTATGTTAATCATACACTACTTTGGCGCGATGTCAAGTATGCCATGATAAATTTATATCATTTTTTTGTCAAAGCCAAACGAATGCTGCCCCTCATGGCCGAAATACAACATTATCCCGCCCTAAAATCCGCCGCAGCTCCCGAAACATCGGCTCGTTTGGATCGATAAATTCCACCGGCGGCCGCGTTTCGTATGTTTGCGTATCGCAATAATAATAATAAAGCGGCGTCATACCATCAAAAATGCGCAGCACCCGCTCTGCCTGCACCCGCTCGGGCGCATCCTTTGAGGCAAAGCGCAGAAAAAGCCCTCGCCTTTTCGCCTTGGTTTCGCCTGGCGCAACCTGCGCAGCTGGGGCTGCCGCGAGAGGCATTTTTTTTCGCTGTCTTTGTTGAAATCCGGCTGGCACATGCTGCGGATCCGGAATTGCCTCCACCAAATCGCAGATCACCTTCGGATCTTCATCCTCACGCAGGCTTAGCCGCCCACTCAAGAGAATGACATTCCCTTCTTGCAGCTTGACTGCATTTTCCGTGAAAATCCGCGGGAAGACAATCACCTCAATCGCCCCATACATATCTTCCACCGAAAGAAAGGCCATCGTTGCATCGCTCTTCGTAATTTTTTTCTTAATCAATGAGACGATCCCCAACAGCGTCACCTGTGAATTATCGATATAGCGCGTGGAATATTCCTGAGCCGCTTCCAGCAAATCGGAAATCCGGGCTGCCTTCACCTTTTTCGCCGCATCCGTATATTCCATCATCGGATGGCCGGAGAGATAGAGCCCCGTGCTCTCCTTCTCCATGCGAAGCTTCTCCACAGCCGGGAATTCATCAACCGCTGGAAGGGCGGGGCCGGTATCTTCCCCAAACGTGGCGGACATGTCAAAGAAACCGAGTTGACCGTCGATATTGCGCCGCTTATCCGCCTCCAGCGTTTCCATCACGACGGGGAGCGATTGCAGCATTTGCCGTCGGTTGGCGTCGAGCCCATCCAAAGCCCCGCATTTAACGAGGCTCTCCAGCGCACGGCGGTTGACATCCTTTCCCCCGTATATGCGCTTGCAGAAGGAATAAAACGAGGTGAAAGGACCTCCGGTTTCCCGCTCCTCCAAAATTCCTTTGATGAAGCCCCTGCCGAGATTTTTGATGGCGAGAAGTCCGAAACGGATGCAGCCGTCCGCCACGGTAAAGCCCTCCAAGCTCTCATTGACGTGCGGTGGCAGCACGGAGATATGAATCCGGCTGCACTCTGCGATATAGCCGGAAACCTTGCCCGCGCTGTCAAGTACGCTCGTCAAAAGCGCGGCCATGAACTCGCATGGATAATGGCATTTCAGCCACGCCGTTTGATAAGCAACATAGGCGTAGGCGGCGGCATGCGATTTATTGAAGGCGTAAGATGCAAAGGAGGACATCTCATCAAAGAGCTCGTTGGCGATTTTTTCATCCACGCCCCGCTTGATCGCGCCCTCACATTCCACAGTACCATCCTCATTAACCAATCCGTATATAAAGTTTTTGCGCTCCTGCTCCATGACCTTATGCTTCTTTTTGGACATGGCGCGGCGCACAATATCCGCGCGGCCATAGGAGTAGCCCGCCAGCTTGCGGAAGATCTGCATCACCTGCTCCTGATAGATCATACAGCCGTAGGTGACATCCAAAATATCCTTCAGTAAAGGCGTTTTATAGCGCACCCGATCCGGGTGATGGCGATTTTCAATATAGGTTGGGATCGATTCCATAGGCCCGGGCCGATAGAGGGAAATTACGGCGATCAGGTCCTCCAGGCTCTCCGGCTTCAGGCCCATAAGGACGTTGCGCATGCCGGCGGATTCAAACTGGAAAACGCCCTCCGTCTGCCCGCTGGCAAACATTTCGTATACTGCTTCATCCTTTGTGGGAATTTGATTGACTGCAAAACCGGGCTCACGATGGCGGATCATTTTCTCCGCGTCGCTGATTACCGTTAAGGTACGCAGCCCCAGAAAATCGATCTTCAGCAGGCCGAGCTCCTCCAGCGTTGTCATCGTAAACTGTGTGACCACCGATTCATCATTGCGCGCGAGTGGCACATAGGTGGAAACCGGGTCGCGCGTGATCACAACGCCCGCCGCATGGGTGGAGGCATGGCGCGGCATTCCTTCAACCTTGCGCGCCATATCGATCAAGTCATGCACCTGCTCGCTGCTGTCGTACTGCTCACGCAGCTCCGCGCTCTTTTTCAGCGCCGCATCCAGCGTGATATTCAGTTCATACGGCACGAGCTTTGCAATACTATCCGCTGTGGCGTATGGCACGCCCAGCGCCCGGCCGACATCCCGAATCGCTGCCTTCGCCGCCATCGTCCCAAAGGTGACAATCTGCGCAACGTGATCCGCGCCATATTTGCGCACCACATAGTCGATCACCTCCGGGCGGCGCTCATAGCAGAAGTCAATATCAAAATCCGGCATACTGACGCGCTCCGGGTTGAGAAAGCGCTCAAAAAGAAGGTTATATTTCATCGGGTCAATTCCCGTGATGCCGATGCAGTAAGCCGCGATGCTGCCTGCGCCGGAGCCGCGCCCGGGACCGACGGGGATGCCCTGCGATTTGGCATAATGAATAAAATCATGGACGATCAGATAATAATCCACATATCCCATCGTATGGATCACATTCAGCTCATATTGCAGCCGGTCGCGATATTCCTGCGGCGGATGTTCCCCATAGCGCTCGTGAAGGCCTGTTTCGCACATCCGGGTTAAATATTCAAAATGATCCTCCCCGCCCGGCACGTCAAAATGCGGCAGCTTCGTTTCACCAAAGGTAAAGGTGACGTTGCAGCGCTGCGCAATCTTCATGGTGTTGTCAAACGCCTCCGGCACCTCCGGAAAAAGCGAACGCATCTCCTCTTCGCTCTTGAGATAAAACTCCTGCGTTTCAAATTCGAGGCCCGTCTCCTCCCCGACCGTGTGATTCGTTTGGATGCAGATGAGCACCTGCTGGACACGGGCATCCTCTTTATCAATATAATGCGTATCATTGGTTGCAACGAGCGGAATCCCCGTTTCCCGGGAAAGGCGGATGATGAGCGGATTGATCTGCTTTTGCTCGCGCAGGCCATGATCCTGCAATTCCAAAAAATAATTGCCGCGCCCAAAGAGCTGATCGTACCAGAGGGCAGTTTCCTTTGCGCCCTCATAATCGCCGCGGGACAGTGCGCGCGGGATTTCGCCTGCAAGGCATGCGGAGAGCGCAATGATCCCCTCATGATGCTGCTCCAGCAGCTCATGATCGATGCGCGGCTTGGTATAAAAGCCCTCCGTCCATGCTTTGCTCACCATGGCGATCAGGTTTTGATAGCCGGTATTGTTTTCGCACAGGAGCACAAGATGGCTGCGCTCGTTGTCGAGCGCATATACTTTATCATGGCGCGTGCGTGCGGCAACATAGACCTCGCAGCCAATCACAGGCTTGATGCCCCGCTCCTGCGCGGCACGATAAAAATCGATCACTCCATACATCGCGCCGTGGTCTGTAATGGCCATTGCCGTTTGCCCAAGTGCCTTAGCACGGTCGAGCAAAGGCCCGATTCGGCATGCGCCGTCAAGCAGGCTGTATTCTGTATGCAAATGCAGATGTGCAAAGCCGGACAAGAGAGCACTTCCTTTGATGGTGGAATTCACAAATTCAAAATCTTTTTGATACATGTAGACGTTTCGCGCCGACAGACATTTTTCCAATGCGTTAAACGACCCGTTTAACGCTATTTTATCATAAATCGCTTCCGTTTTCCACATGGGAAAAGATGCAATTGGCCAAATGTATCGCCCCTCTTCATTTTAAACGGCTCGCAATTTCCAGGAATCAGCGGAAGCATTCTCTCGCTGAAAATGTGATTTTGTCATAATTGAACAAAACATCCTAGTGATGTGAGAGATAATTTTTCGCCCCATATTTCGTGCATCTCTTTGCAAAGGCCGTAAAATCATGTAGAATATAAAATATAAAAACAGCTGTGTGTACAAGATTTAGGAGGTTGTAAAGCATGCCGGATAATATGGACGAATTCAGTTCAATCCCTTTTGGCAAGCTGGGAATCATTGCGCTGCCGGGCTGCGAAGAAATCGGGCGCAAAATTGACCGCTATATCGTAGAATGGCGTGAAAAGCGGGAAAGCGAGCACAAAACTACCATTGCCTTCGCCGGTTATCAAAAGCCGACCTATTTAATGAAGGTCAACTTCCCCCGATTTGGGACGGGCGAAGCCAAAGCGTCTATTTCCCAATCCGTGCGGGGCTATGATATCTTTATTGTGGCCGACATGTTTAACTACGGCGTCACCTACAAAATGTATGGCCAAACCGTGCCGATGAGCCCGGATGAGCACTATGCCAATCTGAAGCGTGTCATTGCGGCAATCGGTGGCAAAGCACACCGCATCACAATTATCATGCCGATGCTTTATGAAGGCCGTCAGCATAAGCGCTCCGCCCGTGAATCCCTCGATTGTGCGCTTGCTTTACAGGAACTGTGCAATATGATGGATGTTGATAATATCATCACCTTTGACGCACACGACCCGCGCGTACAGAACGCCATCCCGCTCAAGGGGTTTGAAAACGTCCAGCCGGCGTATCAAATGATCAAAGCTCTTGTCAACCATGTGGACAACCTGAAAATTGACCGTGAGCATTTGATGATTATTTCCCCGGATGAAGGCGGCATGTCCCGCTGCATCTATTATGCCACTGTGCTCGGCCTGGATCTCGGCATGTTCTACAAGCGGCGCGATTTTTCTCGCATTGTAGATGGCCGCAATCCAATTTTGGCGCATGAATTTCTGGGAGATAATGTAGAGGGCAAGGATGTTATCATTGTAGACGACATGATTTCCTCCGGTGAATCCATGATTGAAGTGGCAAAGAAGCTGAAGGATCTCAAAGCCAATCGGATTTTCATCTGCGCGGCATTCGGCCTTTTCTGCAATGGCTTGGAAGTGTTTGATAAAGCTTATAAAGAAGGGCTTTTCTACCGGGTATTTACCACCAATCTGATCTATCGCACCCCCGAACTGCGGAAGAGGGAGTGGTATACGGAAGTGGAGATGTCCAAATACATCGCCTATATTATCGATACGCTCAATCACGATATGTCCATCAGCAAACTGCTCAACCCCTCCGACCGAATTTACAGCTTCCTGAAAAAACGCGGCTACGAAGTGCATGAAGCAAATGCAAAGCCGTAAACATGATAGACAACGAGCCGGAAGCGGTAAGGCTTCCGGCTCGTTTTGTTTTGTATGTATCTCCCTCGTTCAGAGTTACACACCATCCGATTTTTTAATTCCGAAAATGAGGCGCAGGATTCCGCTCAAGAGTTTAGGACTGCGGAAAGATACAACTTTCATACTAAGTCCCCCTAACAAAAGTTTCTGCACAGAGCCACGCCAAATATCACCAGCAGAGCAGCCAAAACGGCCAGCAAAAATTGCGCCGGGAAAAAGCGGGCTACCAAAAGCCCTACGCCAAACGCAATCAATATCATCCCTCTGCTGCTTCCCCGGTATCTCACAGGCAGCACCGCCCCTGCGCAAGATGGAGAGAGGATGGTCCCCTCTTCCAAGCATCTGTTTTTCAACAGGCTCACTTTTAGTATATGCTGCGATGGGAAAAGCGTGCGTCAGAAAGACAAAAGCTCCTAAAAACTTAATCTTTTGAAAAAATAAGCAGCAGCGTGCCGTTTTTTACAGATATCTTGCCGCCGGAAGGAAGAATTTCATTGCTGACCCCCAGCGTACAATAAGGGTCCATTTCATAATCCTCTAAAGGGTATTTCACACCGCGCAAATAGACGCCCTCTGCTCCCCCTCCATAGGGGAAAACTGACAATTTACATTCTGGGCATGCAGGCACTGAAATTGAAGAATCGCGCAGCAAAATCGCCGCATTCTTTTCATCCCGTAAGACGGCTTTTGCCCCATGATCAATGGCATAGGCCAGCACCGTAAAATTGGCGACGGTATGATCCAATCGGCCTCCCAACCCGCCCAATATCAAATAATCGCGGAACCCACGCTCCAGCCCGCACTTGAGTGCAAGGAGCATATCCGTATCATCCTTTTCAGGCGGATAGGCACAAACCTCACAACCGGCATGTTCCGGCGGCCGCATGGAGTCAAAATCCCCAATCAGAAGATCCGGCCTCAGCCCCATCTTATGGGCATGCGCATATCCCCCATCCGCACAGAGGATGAAATCATCCTGCTGCAAAAAGGAACGGGTGATTTGATCATCCTGAATCGGCCCCGCCCCAAAAATCACACATCTGGCCATATTGTCATCCACTTCCTTCCGGGTGCATTTATCCGGTTTCCCAATCCTTTAAATCCTTGACCGATTCATAAAGCGCCACATAGCTCTCATGGCGCTTCGGCTCAATTTCTCCATCGGCAAGAGCCTTCAGGATGGCGCAGCCCTTATCTTTGGTATGGGTGCAGCTTGTAAATTGACAGCGACCAAGATAGGGCAAAAATTCCGGGAAGCAGAAGGGCAGCTCCTCTTTCCTGATGACTTCGCTCTTCTCCAAATCCAGCGCGGAAAAACCTGGCGTATCCGCCACAAGGCCATTCGCCAAGTGAAAAATTTCGGATTGCCGGGTAGTGTGCCTCCCACGCCCCAGCTTGCCGCTGATTTCACCAGTGGGCAGATGCAGGGACTCATCCAGGCAATTGAGCAGCGAGGATTTTCCCACGCCCGAATTCCCTGTAAAGGCGCTGAGCTTTCCTCGTAATATCTCCTTCACCTCAAGCACCCCCTTTCCATCCCGGCAAGAAACGGCAAAGGCAGGAAATCCGGCGTGATGATAAATTTCGACAAGCTCATCCGCTTTACATAAATCCGATTTTGTAAAGACTATCACCGGCTTGATCTGCTTAGAGACGGCGATTGCCGTTAGTTTATCCAGCAAGAGCAGGTTGGGGGCCGGTTCACAGGTAGACGCCACAATCACCAACTGATCCAAATTGGCAATTGGAGGCCGACACAGTTGATTTTTGCGGGGTAATATTTCGTCAATGGTATTCTCCTGCTCTGCTACGCCTGCTGTAATACGCACAGAATCGCCCACAAGGGGCGATTGTTTCCGCTTGCGAAAAATTCCCCTCGCCTTGCACTCATATGCCGCATCGGCGGCTTCTACATAATAGAAGCCGCCGATCCCCTTTACGATCAATCCGTTTAGCTGCAAAACAGATCCCACTTTTCCGTATCCTAGATTCATTCCAGCACTCAGCCCACCGGGGTCGTATCCGGCAACGTTGTCTCGCCGCCGATGATGCCGCCGGAACTCACTGTAATCGTTACCGCAGAGCCATATGCAGCAGTTCTGCCGTCAGAGGGCTCCTGCATGAATACATTGCCGGAAGGCGTACTCAGGCTCGTGGCAGTTCTCACCTCCACTTTGAAGCCATATGCCTTTAGCTCCTCCTCAGCGGCCGCCTGCGTCATGCCGCGCACATTCGGCACAGATACTTTAAAGTTGGAATAGGAATACTTTTCATTGGTCTGTGTGCCCGTCGTGAAATCAAAAGTAGATTCATATACCGTTTCGCCATTCAAAGTAACGGTAAATTTACGGCCTGTTCCGCTGCCCTTTACATCGATGCTGACCGGGTTTCCGTTGAGCAGAACCGTTTGATCATATACCGTTTCCGTGCCATCCAAATAGGCACGGATGGTAGCTTCCGTATTTTTCACATTGGGCATGCTCGCTAGCGTGACGGTATACTGCTTCGGCTCGCCGCTGCCATCGCTGAGCGTTACGCTGATCTTTGTATTCTTAGCAACCATTGTGCCATCGGGAACACTCTGCTCGATCACGGTATCTTTCGGCGCGTCGCTGCTTTCATACTTAAAGTTGGTATCCAGCTGAAGCCCTACGCTCTCCAACATCATTTTGGCATTTTCAACCGTCATATTAAGCAATTTGGGCACCTCAGAGGAGTTGGTATCCTTGCCGCTATTGACCTGAATATAAATCGTCGTATCAGCAGGCACCTTGTTCCCCGATGCGGGAACCGTTTGGACAACCTGGCCCTCTTTTAACTCCGCATCATAAACACTGATCGGGCTGCTGGAAACATTCAGAAAGCCTTTCTCAATCAATTGCTGCCTGGCATCGTCAAAGTAGGAGCCGCGGATATCGGGAATTTCAAGCTCTCCGCTGTTGCTGACCAGCTTGACAACGATCTTCCCACCCTTGCGCATCTTCTTCCCTTCCGAATAGGCGGGCGACTGCTCGACAACCGTATTGGGAGCCTTGGTGGAATCGGTAACGGTTTCTTCAGACACTACAATCTCATAATCCGCGAATGTATCCTTTAAATGGGGCTGAATATCATTATAATAATTCAAACCCACCAGATTGGGAATGGCCACCCGTCCTCCGCCCAATACGCCCGTGCCAAACAGAATACCGATGATAATGCCGACAACCGCAAGGCCAGCCACAATCCCGATCAGGATGGGCAGCGTTTTCTTCCGAGAGGAGGCCTCCTCTTCATAGGTATCCTCCGGCTCCGGCGGAACAACAGGGCGCACCTTGCCGGTATCCTCAATGTATTTGGTAGGCTCATTATCTACAAAACAGGCATAGTTGAATTTGATATTCGGATTGCGCTTAAACTCATCCAAATCCAGCAGCATTTCGGCGGCGGACTGATAGCGGTCGCGCACATCCTTCTGCATCGCCTTCATCGTAATCTGCTCCAGGCCAACCGGGATCTGATCGTTGAGCTCGCGCGGGCTCTTCGGATCGGACTGCAGCTGCATGATCGCCACGGAAACGGCGCTGTCCGATTGGAAGGGAAGCTGCCCCGTCAGCATCTCATAAAGCACGACGCCCACGGAGTAGAGATCCGCTTTATCGTCTGTAATTTCGCCGCGCGCCTGTTCCGGGCTGATATAATGAACGGAACCGATCGCGCTCTCCGTCATCGTCCGGGTTTCGCTGCGGCTGAAGCGCGCGATGCCGAAATCCGTCACCTTAATATTGCCGTTTTGCAGGAGCATGATATTCTGCGGCTTGATATCGCGATGCACGATGCCCTTATCATGCGCATGCTGAAGGGCACGAAGGATTTGTGTGACGAAATGCACGGCTTCCTTCCAGTTGATCACCTTCTGCTGCTCGATATATTCCTTCAGTGTGATGCCCTCGACATATTCCATCACGATATACTGAAGCCTGTCTCCAAAGCTCACATCATACACTTTTACGATATTGGGATGAGAGAGGACGGCAATTGCCTTCGACTCATTTTTGAAGCGGCGGCGGAATTCCTCATTTTGAAGAAACTCCTCTTTCAGGATTTTGACTGCGACGATCCTATCGTCAATATTATCATAGGCCTTGTAAACGACGGCCATACCGCCGACGCCGATGATCTCCTGAATTTCGTAACGGCCGTCCAGCCGCTTCCCAACATAATTTTCCATGTGTAACCATCCTTTCGTAGAAGCCGGAAATGACTGCGCATCAATACGTAATGGCAACGACCGTGATATTGTCGCCGCCGCCGTGCTGATTGGCAAGATCAACCATTTGCTGCGCGGACTCATAGTATCCACTGTTTCGGGTTATCTGAAAAATCTCATCCGTTTCCAGATAGTTGGTCAGCCCATCTGTGCACAGGAGCAGCACGTCTTCCGGCTCCATCCTGTCTTCACAGAAATCTATGTCAACTGTCTCATCGACACCTAATGCACGCGTAATAATATTTTTCCGCGGATGCGCTTTCGCCTCATTGGGCGTCAGCCTTCCGGTTTCCAGCAGTTCCTGTACAATGGAATGATCCCGCGTCATCTGCACAATTCCCTTTTGTGATACCTTATAAGCACGGCTGTCTCCCGCATGGACAATGCGGATCATCTGATCTGACAATACCGCGGCGACCACCGTTGTGCCCATGCCATGCAGCTCGGGGTTCGCGCTGGCTAAATCAAAAATGCTGACGTTTGCCGCAGTCACAGCGGAAACCAGCATATTTTTAATGGAGTTGCCGCTCATCCCGTCGCGATACTGCGCATTGATCTGCTGGGAAATCATTTTAACCGCGGTAGAGCTTGCAACACTACCGCCTGCCGCGCCTCCCATCCCATCGCAGACCACGGCCCAAGCCACACCGCCAGGCAATTCGCCTGCAGCGTAGGAATCCTGATTGGACTCGCGCACTCTGCCGATATCCGTTTTTGCCACAATTCTCACACATTCTCCTCCCTTTGCCGGGATAAATATCCGCGTCTCAACTGCCCGCAAGAGGCATTGATATCCGCGCCAAGCGTGCGGCGGATCGTTACCTGAATGCCATTTTGCTCCAAAAGCTTTGCAAAGCGCTCCAGCCGCTCCCGTGGGCTGCGGCGGTAATCATTCTCCCGCACCTCGTTGGCAGGGATCAGATTGACGTGGCAGAGCATTCCCCGCAGGCGGCGGGCAAGCTCCAACGCACAAGCGTCGGAATCGTTCACATCCTGGATCATGGCATATTCAAAGGAGACTCTGCGGGAGGTTTTCGCCGCATATCTCCTGCACGCATGCAATAACTCATCTACACCCCAACGACGGTTGACCGGCATCATCCGGGAACGCACCGTATCGTTTGGGGCATGCAGGGAAACGGAGAGCGTTAATTGTAAATGATAGTCCAGCAGCTTCTCAATCCCGGGCACAATTCCGCAGGTAGAGAGGGAAATATTCCGCATGCTGAGATTCAGACCGTTGGCATCCGTGGCCAACTGCAAAAACCGAAGCACGTTTTCAAAATTATCCAACGGCTCTCCCATTCCCATTAATACGACGTGAGAGACGCGGACATTCCGATCACGCTGCGCAGCATAAATTTGCCCCAGCATTTCAGACGGCGCCAAATTTCGAACAAAACCCCCGATTGTGGATGCGCAAAAGGAACAGCCCATCTTACAACCGACCTGGGAGGATACGCAAAGCGTATAACCGTATTTATAGCGCATCAAAACGGATTCAATCAGCGCACCGTCATGCAGCCTATAAAGATATTTCACGGTTTCATCACAGGAGGAAACCAGCCTTTTTTCAATCTTGCAGCCTAAAATCGAAAAATGATCGCGTAGAAATTCACGGAACGCTTTCGGCTGATCGGTCATTTCCTCAAAATCAGAAACGCCTCGTCTATGCAGCCAGGCATACACCTGAGAAACACGGTAGGACGGCTGGGCAGCCGGGGCCAGTGCCTGCTTCAGCTCCTCTGCCGTCATCGACCGGATATCCTTCGAATTCAAACGCTCACCTCTTGAAACACTGCAATATAAAATCCATCCTGCCCACCTGCTTCGGGGAACAGGGTGAAAAAGCCGTTATCATCCTGTCGGGCATTCAACTGCTCGGACAAATCAGCCGGGGCAGAGCGAAAAGAAGGCATTTCCTGCAGAAAGCGCAAACAGACCGCTTCATTTTCCTCGGGATTCAAGGTGCAGGTAGAATACACCAGCCTGCCGCCCTTTTTTACATAGCGAGCGGCGTTACGGAGTATAAGGTACTGCAAATCAGGCAATTTGTCAACCTCTCCCTGCGGTTTATAGCGAATTTCTGGTTTTCTGCGTACAATTCCAAAGCCGGAGCAAGGCACATCGCAAAGCACTCGATCCGCTTTTCCATACGCCTCGTTGTAGCACGAAGCATCCGCCACAGCGGGAGAAACCGACGGGATTCCAAGCCGTGCAGCCCCCTGCTCAATCAACGCCGTGCGGGAGGGATACAGGTCAAAGGAGCGCACCACCCCTTCGCCACACATGCGCTCAGCAATTGTAAAGCTTTTGCCGCCCGGCGCAGCGCAAAGGTCGAAAACCGTTTCCCCCGGCTGTGCATCCAAGGCCTTGCAGCAAAGCTGGGAAGAGATATCCTGCACATGGAAAAGCCCCTCCTGATAGGCTTTTGTGCGCTCGATCGCGCCTGCGCGCTCCAACACCAAAGCATCTTCCACGCCCGCAGCGGCATGGGCCGCCACATGATCCTGCTGGAGCAGAACGGTCAGCTTTTCCGGTGTTGTCCGCAGGGTGTTGACCCGCACCGTTACGGGCGCGGGTTCCATACACGCCTCCAAAATAGAAAGCGTATTCTCCCGCCCGTAGGCATTGAGCCATTTCTCAATCAGCCATTCCGGAAAAGAATAACGGATTGAAAGCGCCTGCAATCCATCCACCTCCTGCTCTGGCAGGCAAAGCCCCGCATCGCTCACCTTGCGCAGCACAGCGTTGACCAGCCCGGCGGCAAAGGCGCAGCCGTTTTGCTTGACGAGGGAAACGCTCTCGCAAACCGCCGCAGAGGAGGGAATCCGCTCCATAAAAAGAAGCTGGCACACGCCGAGCCGCAGGGCGGCCAGCACTTCCGGCTTAAGCTTTTTCAGTGGCTGCTTTAAATAGAGGGAGAGCTGGTAGTCAATGGTATAGAGCCGCTCCTCAACACCGTATACCAACGCGGAAACAAGCGCCGCGTCTCGCGCCGAGAGTTCATTGCGGCGCAGAGCGGCATCCAGCGTCAAATTGGAATACGCCGCATCGCGCTGCATCCGCACGAGAATCTCCATCGCGATTTGACGGGCATTTTTCCCCATGAGAATCCCTCCTTGATTGTAAACTAATCGTCCCGCCTTCCTGCAAAAAGCGCAAGCAGACGCAGCAGATTGGCAAGGGAAACAACGAGCGCTGCAACATAGGTCATCGCTGCGGCGCGCAATACGCTGCGTGCTCCCGGCAGTTCCTCCCCGGAGAGCATCCCCGTATCATCGATCACACGGATTGCACGGCGGCTTGCGTTAAACTCCACGGGCAGCGTTGCAAGCTGGAAAATGACAACCAGAGAATACAGCAGCAACCCCACATTCACCAGCAAATCCGCGCCGAAAATCAAGCCGGCCACCGCGAGGGGAATACCAAGCTTTGAGCCAAGGTTGCAAACGGGAAGAATCGCATTGCGGATTTTAATCGGCAGGTAGCCTTTGGCGTGCTGAACGGCATGGCCCGCTTCATGGCAGGCAACGCCGATTGCCGCCACCGAGGCGCTCCCATATACCCCGTCGGAGAGGCGAATCACATTGGCGCGTGGGTCATAGTGATCCGTCAGGTTGCCGGCAACGTGCTCAATCCGCACATCCATCAGGCCGTAGTGGCGCAGCACGTTCATCGCCGCATCCGCTCCGGTCATGCCGCTCGTCACGCGCACCTGTGCATATTTGGCATAGGCGCGTTTCACCCCAATTTGGGCAATCAGAGCCAAAATCATGGCTGGCACAACTAAAATTAAATAATAGTAATCCAGATGGAATAAAAAGAAGTTCATCCACAGCCCTCCGGTCAATTGAATCAAATAGGTTTACTCGCCCAGTACCGTCCCTTCCGGGATTGGATGGCCGCGCAGATAGTCTGAAGCCGTCATGCGCTTGCCGCCCTCCGCCTGAACGCAGAGCAGCGATAATACCGCCCCATCCCCGCAGGCGACGCAGATTTCATTCTCCGCACTGGTGACCGCGCCGCACGGGAGCGTGCTTTTGCGCCCTGTCAGCCGGGAGGCGTGCACCTTCATCCGCTTGCCGTGCAGGCTGGTGACAGCCACCGGCCAGGGGGACAGGCCACGAATTTGATTGTGAATTTCCTGCGCGGGTTTCGTCCAGTCGATCGGGCAGAGGGATTTATCAAGCATCGGCGCGTAAGTCGATTCTCCTCCCTGCGGCATTCTTGGAAGATCGCCCGTTTGGAGGGCGGCCAGGGTTTCGGACAACAGACGAGCCCCCATTGCGGAAAGCCTGTCGTGCAGCTCGCCCGCTGTTTCATCCTCACCGATCTCCGTTTCCGCCTTCAGGAGCATATCGCCCGTATCCAGGCCAGCGTCCATATACATAGTGGTTACGCCGGTTTGCTGGTCGCCCCGCAGGATCGACCACTGGATCGGCGCCGCGCCGCGCAAACGCGGCAGCAGGGACGCATGCACGTTGATGCATCCATATTCCGGAAGCTCTAAAACGGCCTTCGGCAGGATTTTGCCATAGGCGACCACTACGATGAGTTCAGGAGCCAATGCCTTGAGCTGGGCGAAGGCTTCCTCCGTTTTCACAGAGGCAGGCTGATAAACGGGAATGCCGGCTTTCAGCGCCGCCTGCTTCACCGGAGGCGGCGCCATAGAATAGCCTCTCCCCTTGGGCTTATCAGGCTGTGTAAACACGCCGATTACCTCGTGCCCATCCTGAATGAGCTGCTCGAGGCAGGGCACTGCAAACTCCGGCGTTCCCATAAAAATAATACGCATGATCCTGTCCGCTCCTTTTGCCTTCCTATCGTTTGCCCGTTGAGGGAATAGACGCTTCCGGCGCCAAACGCTCCGTGAAAAGAATACCGTCCAAATGATCGATCTCATGGCAGAAGCAACGCGCCTTCAGGCCCTCACCCTTATAGATGCACCATTTGCCTTCCCGATTCTGCGCCTTGACCTTGACGACGGCCGGGCGGATGGTTTCCCCGTATTCTCCGGGCAGGGATAGACAGCCCTCGCTCTCGCGCTGCTCGCCCTCTGCCTCTATAATCTCCGGATTGATGAGCTCCAGCAGGCCCTCGCCCACATCAACCACGACGACGCGGCGCAAAACACCGACCTGTACGGCGGCAAGGCCGACGCCCTCCGCGCTGTAAAGCGTTTGCTTCATATCGTCTAAAAGCTCGGCAAGCCTCGCATCAAATTTTTCGACTGGCCGGCTTTTCTTTTTTAAAACCGGATCGCCCTCCACCACAATTTTTCTCAATGCCATACGGCACCCATCCTTTCCTATGTTCTCCTTTGTTTTACAAAATAAATATGGCTGACATATGAAGAATCTATCATTGAAACATAAATTTTTAATAAATGTTCTCCGGATTCAGGTCGGCATATACCGTTACCTCCCGAAACCGCGCATCTTTTGGAAACTGTGTGAGGAGCTTTGCGATCATGGAGCGAAACTCCTTCGTATTGCGGCACTTGACGATCAGCCGGTAGCGGAATTTATTGCTCAGCTTGGCAATGCGCGGCGGCATGGGGCCAAGCACAATAAATTTCTGCTCCGGGTATTCCCACTGGCTCAGGGCTTTCATCTGCTCCAAAAAGCATTTGGAGGCAGCCGCTACCTGCGCCTCCTTCCCCCCGACAAACCCGATGCAAAGCAAATCGCAATACGGCGGGTAGACCATGGCTTTGCGCAAAAGGATTTCCGTTTGATAAAACGCATCATAATCCTGGTTGGCCGCCAGGCGGATCACCGGGTTTTCCGGCGTGAGGGTTTGGATCACGGCGCGCCCCTTGATCGCGCCGCGGCCGGAGCGACCCACCACTTGGGTGAGCAGCGCAAACGTGCGCTCCAGGCTGCGGTAATCATCGTTATAGAGCTGCTGATCGGCAGAGATCACGCCAACGAGCGTGACCCGTGGGAAATCAAGCCCTTTTGCCACCATTTGCGTGCCGAGCATGATCTCGTAATCCCCGTGGGAAAAAGCCGCAAGCTTATCTTCGTGCGCATAGCGGGACATCGTCGTATCCGCATCCATGCGCAAAATCCGCGCTTCGGGGAAAAGCAGCGCCAGTTCCTCCTCCACCCGCTGCGTTCCAAAGCCCGCATAGCGCACATCCTGTTCCCCACATTCCGGGCAGGTATCCCGAAACGGCTCAGAGTAGCCGCAATAGTGGCACATCAGCCTGCCATTCGCCCGGTGATAGGTGAGCGATATGCTGCAATGGGGGCAGGTAACCACATGGCCGCAGGAGCGGCAGGCTACAAACGTGTGGTAGCCACGGCGGTTCATCAGGAGGATTGACTGCTCGCCCGCCTCCAGGTTTCTCTGTAATTCGGCGGCAAGGCGGCGGCTGATCGCCGTACGGTTGCCCGCCGCGTTTTCCTCACACAAATCGACTGTGAGCACTTCGGGCAGAACGGCGTTTCCATAGCGTTCATCTAAAATATTGAGCGAATACCGGCCGCTTTGCGCGGCGGCATAACTCTCCATAGAAGGAGTGGCCGAGGCTAAAATCAGCAGCGCATTTTGCTGGGCGCAGCGGAATTTCGCCACGTCGCGCGCATGGTAACGGGGCGCGGACTCGGATTTGTAGGTATGCTCCTGCTCCTCATCCATGATAATCAAACCAAGATTCTCAAACGGCGCAAACACAGCGCAACGTGTGCCAACCACAATGCCCGCCTCTCCATTTTTGACCCGTTTCCACTCATCCATACGCTCCCCCATGGATAATGCGCTGTGGAATACGGCAACCTGCTTCCCATACCGGCGTTTAAAAATGGCCAGTGTCTGCGGGGTAAGGGCAATTTCAGGCACCATCACGATCACGCCCCGGCCCTGCGCGGATACTTCATCAATCATTCGCAGGAACACCTGCGTTTTGCCGCTGCCCGTTACGCCAAAGAGAAGCGAAACGCCGCCGCGGCCCAAACGGTACTGGGCGTTGAGCTTTTCAAAGGCCGCCTGCTGCTTGACCGTGAGGCAAATGGGCGCCGGAGGGGCCTGCGCCGTTTCCGGCTGCCTAGCCGGATCACGGTAAACCTCATTCTCATAGTAATCCACCGCGCCTTTTTTTGCAAGTGCCGCAACCACGGCTGGGGTTACGCCGGTAAAATAACACACTTCCTTCACCGAAGCACAGCCCACATCCAGGAGGACATCCATCACAGCGTGCTGCTTTTTGGTGAGAGAGGGCAAGAGCTGCTCCATTTCCTCCCCTTCGGCACACAGGCGCACCATGCGCACCGTTGCATCTCCGGTGCGCTGCATGGCCTCGTCATTGCGGACGACCAGTTGTTTTTTCAGAAGGCGTTTGAAAACGCTACTGTCCTTCTCAAGGCCTGTCAGCTGCAAAATCCGCTCCTCGCCCACATAGGCCTGCCGCTTTTGCAGCAATTGCAGCACTGCCTGCTCCTCCGGTGGAAAAGCCTCCAAATCCAGAGCCCCGATTTCCGGAGCGATCCGATATTGCACTTTGTGCCGAAGATTGATTCCGGCGGGTAAAATCGTGCGGACCGCCTCATAAAGCGTACAAAAAGTATGCGCCTTGAGCCAAACCGCCAGGCGCAGCATTTCCGCATTTAAAAGGGGCTCTTCATCCAGCACGCCAGCAAGCTGCTTGAGCCTGCCGGACGGTTCTTCCTCAGAAAGGGAAAAAAGCATACCAAACCGCTTCTGGTTACCCCTGCCAAAGGGAACGCTGACGCGGCAGCCAGGCCGCGCATGCTCCCGCAGGCTCTCCGGAACGCAGTAATCGTATGCTTTATCAAAATGATAGGCGACGTTTTCCAACGCCACCTTTGCGATGAGAACAGGGGCCATGGGATCTCTCCTTTACCTGCTGCCTGAGGAGGCTTACAGGTCGCGGATTTCCTCAGGCTCAATAATCTCATATTTCCCGGCGAGCATTTCTCCCAGGGCGATGCTCACGGGCTTTTCCGTCAAGTGATCCCCGTTGAAATGCGCTTCGTCCGCAATGGCACGGGCGCGCTTTGCGGTGGCCGTCACCAGGGAATAACGGCTGACATGATTCTGCAATAATGTACTCAGATCCGGATTAAACATGCTCCAATACCTCTTTTACAAATGAATTCATACGGGCGGCCTTTAAATTTTCCGCCTGGATAATGGCGCAGATATCGCTGACCGCATAGTCCACAATATCGTTCACCACAACATAGTCATATTCATGCGCACGGCCGATTTCATCCTGTGCAATCCGCATGCGCGTTTTGATATCCTTCTCGCATTCGCTTTCGCGGTTGCGCAGCCGTTCCTCCAACGTTTGCATGGAGGGAGGCATCAGGAAAATACTCACCACATCCGGATACAGCCGGCGGATTTTTTCCGCCCCCTGCACCTCAATTTTCAGGATGACGGTTTTCCCCTCCTCCAGCCACTGATCGACCGGATCGCGGGGCGTGCCGTAATAATGCTCGCCGTATTGCGCGTATTCCAAAATTTCCTGGCGCTCCAGCTTATTGAGAAAATAATCCTTGGTTACAAAATAATAGTGAAACCCATCAATCTCCCAATCCCGTGCCGCACGGGTCGTCAGGGAAATGGAAAGCTGCACATTGGGATCGCGCTTTGCAAGCTGCTCCAGGATTGTATCCTTCCCGGAACCGGACGGCCCAGACAGGATAAAAAGCATACCCCTCTTTTTGTCACTCATCGTCCGGCGCGCCCTCCTCCGTATCGATTTCATCCTCATCATCGTTGAGGCGGTTTGCAACCGTTTCGGATTGCAGATAGGTAAGGATCACATGATCGCTATCCGTGATGATCACAGCGCGCGTACGCCGCCCATGCGTTGCGTCGATGAGTGTGCCGCGCTCCTTGCAATCCTGAATAATCCGCTTGATAGGCGCAGATTCCGGGCTGACAATCGCAACCAGGCGGTTGGCATTGACCATATTGCCAAAGCCGATATTGATGAGCTTCATTCTATTTCTCCTCCCGCATTTTTACTGTTCCTGCCATAAGCCGCTCAGTCGAACAAACGCGCTTATTCGATATTCTGCACCTGTTCGCGGATTTTTTCGATCTCCGCTTTGATATCCAAAACCTTGCGGGCAATCTCCACATCCTGCGCTTTGGAGCCGATGGTGTTGGCCTCGCGGTTCATCTCCTGCACCAGGAAATCCATTTTCCGGCCAATCGCCTCGCCCGCTTCAAAAAAAGCGTACAGCTGGTCGATATGGCTGCGGAGCCTGACCGTTTCTTCATCCACGGCAACTTTATCGGCATAGATCGCAGCCTCCATCAAAATCCGCTGCTCGTCCACCTGCGTATCCGCCAGCACCTCCTGCATTTTTGCATAGAGCTTTTCCCGATAGGCACGCACAGTTTCCGGCGAACGCTGCTCAATAAAGGCAACACAATGCAGAATCGTATCCGCCCGGGAGAGGATATCGGCCCGCAGCCGGGCGCCCTCCTGCTCACGCATGGATACACAGGCATCCACGGCACGCTGGGCCACTGTGCGCACAGCGCCCCAAATCTTTTCTTCATCCGCCTCAGCCTTATGGATTGAAAATACATCGCTGTAGCGCCCCAGGGCGGAAGCGGAAATATCATCTCGCAGCCCATACCGGCCAATTAGCTCGCGCAACGCGGCAACATACCCATCTGCAAGGGAATGGTTGACCTGCACGGTAACACCTGCATCCTCCAGCGTGTCGATCTGGACAAAGCAATCCACCTTGCCGCGGGAAAGAAGCGGCTGGATAAACCGCTTCAGCTGATCCTCCAAAAAGCCATAGCTTCTCGGCACCTTCGCGCTGAATTCGAGATAACGGTGATTGACGCTTTTGATCTCAACGGCGATCTGCATCCCGTCGATCACATCTTCGGCACGCCCGTAGCCCGTCATGCTTTTCACCATAGTATTCTCCTCTGATCCGATCTAAAATTCACCGGCTGACCCGGCCTTGTGAGGCAGATATGTACCTTATATTTTAACAAAGACGCATGGGGTTTGTCAAATAAATTCCGCTATCGAAGCTTTGCGCTTGCCGTTTTCAACTCAGCATTCTATTTTCATGGTTGGAATACAGCAGAGAAGGGCTGAATGCAGCGCTCCTACCGATCGAATCGCGACAATAAATCAAACGGTGCGCATTGCGCAGGAGATCTTTTTTATTCCTGCATCACGGGGAGGATCGAGCCGACATCAAGCAGTTTTTCCCCTTTTCCCAGCAAATTGCGGGCCTCTACGCCATGGATCTCCAAAAAAGAGAGGATTTTCTTGCCATCCGGATGGGTCAAAAGGTCGCCCGCGAATGCCATTGTGGCATTATCCAGCTTGCCGCAGCACCCGCCGATAAAGCCATAGCCATAGCCCGGCAGGCGGATACAGCCCGGAATAATCTTCAGCACATCCAGCCCCGCCTGGCGCAGCGTGTATTCCAGCCCTTCATCCGCTGTGATCACGGCGTTTTCTGATACGATGCACAAGCTGCACTTGGCATACCCCTGCTTGACCGAAATCAGCTCCAATCCCATCCGCCGGGCAGCCTCCAGCAATTCCGGCGCGGTGGCCTGCTCATTGCAGACCAATCGGCTGCCAATGCGCGCCGCATTCAGCGCCACATCGCCCGGGTAGTGCGGCGCAAGCTCCTTTTTCAAAAAAGTAACGGCAAAGCCAAAGCCGTTAAGCGCGTTGCAAAGCCGGCTTTCGCCCTGTGCCGCGAGCACCTCTCCATTGCCCAGCGGATGCACCAGCATATCGGCATGGCGGCACAAAGCGGCTGGCAGGCTGCGGTTAGGGCCTGTGGCAATCGTCCAGACGCCCAACGCTTCCAGCGAACGAATCACACGCGGATCAACGCTGCCCACCACTGCGGCGGATACCTTTTCGGTTGGAAGATTTGGGCTGTAAACCGGAATCATTTCTCCACGCTTCCCTTTCCAGGCCGCCAAGCGGCCATGTGGATGGTCATGCCTTTCCGATTTGAAAGAAGTGCAAAAGCCTTTCTTTCAAACGAAAACCAATGTTTTTATCTGCAAAGTGTATATTTGCCAAAAATCTTTTTACACTATCCTACACAGGCCATTCTATCACGCCGGAAGAAGGAACAAAAGCTATGAATCTGATCCCATGCAATGCGCAATGCCGCTATCAGGTGGAGGGCTGCTGCACGCTGCACAAGGCGGAAGCAGTCAACAGCATACAAAAGGGATGCGTCTACTTTGTGCCACGTGAAAAAGCGCAAAAAGAAGAGCCGCGTTAACCGATCATTGCTTCAAACGCCTCGCGGACGGTACGCACCCCGACAATCTCAATTTTATCCCGGATGCCTGAGGCCAGCCCCTTCAGGTTGTGCCGCGGCACCACACAGCGGCGGAAGCCCAGGCGGGCCGCCTCGTTGATGCGCTGCTCCGTATTGCCCACAGCGCGGATTTCTCCGGCCAGGCCGATCTCTCCAAAGGCCAATACATCCTCCTGCACAACGCAATCCTTCAGGCTGGATACCAGTGCGAGCGCGACTGATAAATCCGCCGCGGGCTCGTCCAGCTTAAAGCCTCCGACCACATTGACATAGGCATCCATATTGCCAAAAAAATAACCGGCCCGCTTCTCCAGCACGGCCAAGAGCATCGACATTCGGTTATAATCAAAGCCCGTCGCCATGCGGCGCGGCGTTCCAAAGCCGGTGGGCGCCACCAGGCCCTGCACCTCCGCGAGGATCGGCCGGGAGCCCTCCATCACGCAGGCGACACAGGTGCCGGAAGCATTCTGCGGCCGCCCGGAAAGGAGCATCAGAGAGGGGTTTTCCACCTCGCGCAGGCCGTTATCCAGCATTTCGAACACACCGATTTCATTGGTGGAGCCATAGCGGTTTTTCACCGCACGCAGAATCCGATAGGAAAGGTGCCTGTCGCCTTCAAAATAAAGCACGGCGTCCACAATATGCTCCAGCACCTTTGGCCCCGCAATATTGCCATCCTTATTCACATGGCCGACAACGATGACAGGAATATCCACGCTTTTTGCCGTGCGCATCAGCAAACCGGTGCATTCCCTGACCTGCGTTACGCTGCCGGAAGAGGAGGCAACGTCGGAGTGGTTCATGGTTTGTATAGAATCAATGATCACAAGATCCGGCTTTTCCGTTTGGATAAATTCGGAAATAAGCTGCACATCTGTTTCACACATGATATAGAGATTCGGCGTTGCCACCCCCAGCCGCTGGGCCCGCAGCTTGATCTGGTGCGCCGACTCCTCGCCGGAAACATAGAGCACGCGCAGCGTTTCCCCTAAAAAGCCGCAGATTTGCAGCAGGATCGTCGATTTTCCGATGCCGGGATCGCCGCTGAGCAGCACAAGCGACCCTTTGACAATGCCGCCGCCCAGCACTCGGTCCAGCTCCTTTAGGCCGGTTGCATAGCGATGCTCCGTGTCGGCGGCAATCTCATTGATCTGCACCACGCGGGGCATCCCCCGCCCGCCCGATGCGGATTTGGAGCCGGAAGCGGAAATCGGGGTGCGCATTTCCTCAGACATACTGTTCCACTCCCCGCAGCCGGGGCATTTGCCATACCATTTTGGGCTTTCGTAGCCGCACTGGCTGCATACGAACACGCTTTTTGACTTCTGTGCCATAGATGCTCCTGTCCTTTCCAGACCGTTTGATTATTGGGTGGCCGGCGCCGCACCGGCAGTGCCGATCCCATTGAGGTAGGATAAAACGCCGTAAAAAATCGATAGTGCCAGTTCATTCTGATAGGCTTCCGTGCGCAATTTTTCCGTTTCCTGCGCGTTGGACATAAAGCCGCACTCCACCATAACGGCAGGCGTTTTCGCCTGATAGAGCAGATAGATCTCCGTGCCGGATTTTTTCACCTTGCGGGTATTCTGCGGCTGGATCAAGCGGATGACGGATTGCTGAATGGAGGCCGCAAGCGCCTGGCTTTCTGGGTTATTGGGGGAATAGAATACCTGTGTGCCTGTGTTATTTGGGTAAGGGTAAGAATTTTGATGGATGCTGATAAACAGGCAGTCCGGCGTTTCATTGATGAGCTTCAAGCGGTTGTGCAAATCGGAAATTTTCTGTTGCCGGATCGTTTTTGCGGAATCGTCATGGATGGAGATATCCTCCCGCCGCGTCATGACCGTGTCAAAGCCCATCATGCGAAAAACGGTTTCCAGCTTCAGCGCAATCTCCAGATTGATGCCCTTTTCCACTGTGCCGTCCTTTGCGACTGTGCCGCCGTCAACGCCGCCGTGCCCTGCATCGATCAGGATCGTAGGATGCCCGGATACGCCTGAAGCGGAAACGGATTGCAGTGCATCCTGGTTTTTTTGCTCTACAATCATAGCAAAAATACAAAATAAAATCAAAACCGCGGCGACAGCCGCCCAAATCAGCCTGTTTTTCTTCATCTCTGACACCCCGCTTGCAAAGTTGCTCTCCTCTAGATATATGCGGGAAAATAAAGATGATGTTTTAAAACGGTGAAATTATTATACTGCAGCAGGCATCCGCTTACAAGGAAGAGCCTGTAAAAGGGCTTCAGAAAAAAATCCGTGCAGCGTCCGGCTGCACGGATGGGGACGACAGTCAGATCAGCCCTGTGCGCAAAGGCAGAACGGATGACCGGCGGGATCAAGCATTGTCGTAAAATGTTCACCGCCGAACTGCGCGTGCGCCTTCACAGCTCCAAGGGACTCCGCCCGTGCGGCAGCGGCTGCTACATCCGGAACCAGAAAGTCAAAATGCACTTGCTTTTGCTGCCTGCCCTCTTCCTCCGGCCAGACGCAGGGCACGTAATCCTCCTCCTGTATAAACAGGAAAATCACGCCGTTTTCACTGACAACCGCGGGATGGCCGAACAGCTCATTTTTTTCCCAGCCGAGCAGGTCCGCATAAAAGGCGCAGAGCGCCTGCTCGTCCGCGCAGTCCACGACCAGATCGGCAAGACGGATTTCACCGGACATAGAAAAACCTCCTTATGAACTAAGCTATAATTGATGTAATCAGTATAACACCAGTGCAGCATAGCGGCAAGCCGAGATTTTTAATCAGCCGCTTCACGCGCTTCGCAAAAAAACAATTCCATGTTTCCTTTTCAGGCAATCAAACAGGCAGGCCGATTAAATCATGCATCGGCCTGCCACAGATTATTTTACTTTTCTCACCGGACGAAGCACTTCGTATCCCAGCACCTCAGGATAATGCCGCTGATAGTCCTGGCAGGCTTCCTCATTCCAGGCAAATCCCCTTTCGGACGGATCGAAATTCCAGGCTAGCTTTTCAACGCGTTCCATCACTTCACCGCAGTTCAGCAGATAATCAAACGGCGGATGAAAAAACACTAGATAATAGCTTTCCGGAAATTCCCGAAGCTCGAAGCCATCAGGAACAACTCCATCATAATCGATCGGTACGCCCAAGCCGTAAAAATAGCCGCGTTTCCCATTTTCATAAAACCAGCCCGCCGTGTGACAGGTCACAACCGGATGCATCACATGGCTCATGCTTTCGATGATTCCGCAAATCTGATCGCAGTCGTGCCTTTCCCAAAAGCTGTCATAATTCCGCGCATCCAGATCCCAGATGCCCATATATTTGTGCGCGGGAATGAACTCGGTGCGGACGTTCGGTTCTGTCAGGATTGTTTTTTCCATCGTATTCCCTTCTTTCTGATAGATAAAATGTTCAGGGAACAAAACGACCTTCTTGCCGGACAATACCACAGGACAGGGTTTCCTCCGATATGCTGCCGGTGTACATCCGTAAGCATTCACAAACGCTCTCGTCAGAGCCTCCTGTGAGGAATACCCGTATTTGATGGCGATGTCGAGAATCCGTGCCCTGGTATCCCGTATCTCCAGCGTCGCTTTTGCAAGACGGCGGCCGGAAACATAAGCTTTCATTGTCACCCCTGCGATCTCATGGAATTTGGTGGAACAATAGCAGGGGGAATACCCGATCTGGCGTGACATTTCAATCAGCGACGGATTTTCAGTCAGATTGTCCTCGATCCAGCAGATCATCTTCTGGACGGATTCATTCCATTCATACAAGACGTTTCAGCTCCCTTCTTTTGATAAGATATCATAAAACGGAATATTTTTTTTGATTTCAGTTTTTCAAAACAAAGAAAAACGCCGCCTGCAAACGGGGTAAAGTCCCGTGCAAACGGCGATATGCGATTAAAATTCTTTCTCCAAAGGGATCATGCCATAGGTTTCGCCCAACTCCCCGCCATGGAGCAGATATTGCTTCACCGCGCGCTGCAAGCTCGTATCCTCCGGATACGATGCCACATCACCGCCGGACCGATACCAGATAAAGCGGATTGCGGCGTGGGAATGATCGTTATCCGTATGTATGATTTCAAAAAGATCCTGAAATTGCAGGATACGGGAGGAGGCGGGCAACAGCGTTTTTAAGCTTGGATCCAGCAGCCAGGAATGCGTTGTAAAACCTTTGAATTTAAACTCCGGATAATACTGCGGGAAAAATTCTTTCGCCTGCCGGATGGAATCCAGGCACGCCTCACGATCCAGCGGAGCGCCTTTGGGAATATGGATATAAAGGCTTGGGGACCCATTGGAAAACGGCAGCCCCTCCAATTCCTGCCGGCTCAGCTTACCGTGCAGATCCACCTTGGAGAACTGGAACTGCAACCGGCCGAGCTGAAAAAGATGCATCGTGATATAGTTGCGCGCCCATCCGATTTCGGAAAAACCCGGCACGCCGAATTCCGCCCTGCCATTTTCCGTCCATCGAGTGATATCCGCCATCATATCGTAATAATAGCGCTCCGGAATTCTCTTCTTTTGGTAGGCTGCAAAGGTGTATTCTGCTGCACAGAGGAGCACGGCAAGCACCATGGGGGCATTTTTTTTGCGGTCAATTTTCAGCAGCCCCTGCAAATGGCGCACATCATTGCGCTGATACATCCGCCTTGCAAACCGCTCAATGCGCTTGGGCTGACGCTCCATTTCCTGAAAAGCGAGCTCACGGTCTTCCTCCGGCAGTTGGATTTTGGCACATAAATCTTCTAAAAAAGCCTTGTTCATTCAATCGGCCTGCCCTTCTGTTTTTCTTTCCCGGCGTAAAAGGGCGCCGGGCGCAATCGGATGCTCACAGCGGAGCCGCACCTGCATCATGGGGTGCGGAGCGCTCTCCAAGGGGAGGCCCTCCGCATCGTAAAGCTCCTGCACGGTAATTGCATACGGCGCTTTCCCAGCCTCCAGAACGCTCAGCGTTTCCCCCCGGAAAAAGCGGTTGCGCTGCACCGCATGAAGCAGCCCGCCCGCCGTGTTGCCGGCCACTGCGGCCACTTCCCAATCGCGGCGGTAGCCGCCGTCATAAAAAATTTGGGCATTCGCCTGCGGTTTGTCAAAATAGAAGCCGGTGCAATATTCCCGGTGGCTGACGCGTGTGAGCTCCTCCAGAATCCAGGGCTCCGGCTGATATCCTGTTTGATCCTGCGCGCGAAGATAGCCGTCGATCGCGCAGCGGTATGCGTTCGTGACAACCGCCGTATAGTAGGCGGATTTCGCCCGGCCCTCAATCTTGAAGCTGGTAACACCGGCGCTGATCAGCTCCGGGATATGCTCGATCATGCACAGATCGCGCGCGTTTAGAAGATAGGTGCCATCCTTATCCTCTTCCACAGGGAAATATTGCCCAGGCCGCTTTTCCTCCACCAAATGGTATTTCCAGCGGCAGGGCTGCGCGCAGTCGCCCCGGTTGGAATCCCGGCCGGTCATGTAATTGGAAAGCAGGCACCTGCCGGAGAACGAAACGCACATGGCGCCGTGCACAAAGCACTCAATTTCAAGCTCCTCCGGCGTGCGCGCCCGCAGCTCGCCGATCTCCGCAAGCGACATTTCCCGCGCGGTGACAATCCGTTTCGCGCCAAGCGCGTAAAAGGCGTTTGCAGCAGCGTAGTTGACGATCCCGGCCTGCGTGGAAACATGGATTTCCACCCGGGGCGCATAGCGCCGAGCAAGCTCCAGCACCCCCAGATCCGTGATGATAAAGGCATCCACGCCGCACTCTGCCCAAGCGGTCAAAAAAGATGGGAGCGCCTCTATCTCCGCATTGCGCGGCAGCGTATTGCAGGTGAGATACACCCGCACGCCCCTTTCATGCGCATACTCCACGGCGCTGCGCAGCCCGTCATGGGTAAAGTTTGCGGGGGCTGCACGCATTCCAAAGGCCGTTCCGCCGAGATATACGGCATCCGCCCCGAACCGGACGGCAGCTTCCAGCCGCTCGCGGTCGCCCGCGGGCGCAAGCAGCTCGGGAACGCCGTTTTTGCGCCCCGTCATGAATTTTGCAAGGCCTTGACCTGATTGGCCTGATGCTGCTCCAAGGTTCTTGCCATATAGATCTTACCGTTTTTATCATGATAGAAATACAGATAGCTCGTATCCTTTGGATACAGTGCCGCCTCAATCGCATCCGCGCCCGGGTTGCAGATCGGCCCGGCCGGAAGCGCATCGCAGAGGAACGTATAGTAGCGCTCCCGATACGCCTGATATTCCCCATCGGAAACATTGGGCTTAATATAACGATCCACATAGGCGCCGGTACTATCACACTGCAACCGCATGGATTTCTTCAGCCGGTTGTGGATGACGGAGGAGACAAGCTTCATCTGCTCCTCATTCGCGGCCTCCTTCTGGATGATGGATGCGATCGTGATAATCTCATCCACCGTCATGCCCAATTCTTTAGCACGTGCCTCATATTTGCTGGGGAATTTCTCTTTGAAATTATCTAAGAAACGCCGGATCGCATGCGCCTCATTCTCTTCCAGATAGAATTCATACGTATCCGGATACAGATACCCTTCCAGCTTGCGGAAACGCAGGTTCACATCCGGCATTGTTTTCACAAAGCTATATTCATTGAAATCAACCGTTTGCATCGTTTCAAAGAAGGCTTTGCGGTCGCAAATGCCATATTTTTCAAGGCGCTCTATGATCTGATCAGCCGTCCAACCCTCGGGGAAGGTCAATTTCTTGGTTTCTACCGCTTTGGGGGCATCCTTGATCGCGTTGAGCATGCCCTCAACGCCCATCTTTTTATTCAGCTGATAGATGCCGTTGAGGTATTTGACATCCGTCGCTTTCTTATCCGTACCGCGGTTGCGCAGCGTAAAAATGGTATTGACAAAAAAATTGCAGAAATGCGGATGATTGATCAAATCATTCTCCTGCAAAATTTGCAGGATCTCTTTTTGGGAAGCGTTTTCCGGGATCGTGACGCTTGTTTTGGTGTCGCTCCCCATTAAAGCGAGCACGTCGTTGATACAAGAGAGCAGATAAAGTGAGCTCGCAATCGAGATGACCAAAACCACGCACAACGCCAGCGCTTTGGGGTTGGAGATGATTATTTTTCTCTTCTTTTTTTTCACCGCTGTCTCCTCCTCCCCGGCTTTAGCGGCCTGCTGCCTGGCTTTCACCGATTTATGTAAATGGGCCAAAGGGTTTGGCCGGCCGTTGGCCGGCTCCTTCTCGTCGATGGAAACCTTAAAATTTTGAACAAACTCTGTGCGGTCAATCTGGCTCTCATAAAAATGATCCGCCTCTTCGCCCGCCAACGGCGCAGCGTTCGTTTCATGGCTGGTAAGATCCTCGAACGCATTCGAGCCGGAGGAGGTGATGTTTTCATCAGGAGGAGGCGTCTGTTTCTTTTGATCCATATCGGTGATCAATCCTTTCGCATCGCGATTGAAGAATCTATCTAAAAACCCGGAGCTTACAAAAAGCAGCCGAGGTGCTTTTTAACCCTTCCCGCGCCAGGCAACGCCCGCCCCCGGGAGGGTTTTCCGTTGCGTAACAATCAAATGGACGGGCTGGTCGTAGCGGCCGGCAGGCAAATTTCTGACCATGCAGCTATCATAGCACAAGCCAACGGTGCTGCCGCCGAAGCGGGCCAAAAAGCGATCGTAATACCCTTTTCCATAGCCCAGCCGGTAGCCTTGAAAATCAAAGGAAAGCGCCGGCACAATGCACAGGCCCTTTGAAAAATCTGTAAACAATGCGCTTTTATCAGGATCCGGCTCCAAAACGCCGAACGTGCCCGGAGAAAGCTCATCCAGAGAACGAATTAGGTAAAATTCCATCTCCCGCGTGCCAGGCACGCAGCGCGGCACTGCAACCTGCTTCCCCGCTTGAAGAGATTTTTCAATCAGGCGGCGGGTATCCACTTCAATCGCTGTTGACACATAAGTCAGGATCGTTTGAGAATCGCGGTATTGCCAAAGATTCATCACACGGCTCAGAATCTTCAGATCCATTTCATCCTTTTCCGCCGGAGAAAGGCCTGTCCGCAGCGCTTTAAAACGGCTGCGCAGCTCCGCCTTAATCGGCCTGATATCCTGCCTCATCGGCATTGGAGGGATGCGTGGATCGCATCCGCCTTTGCCTGGCCGACGAACTCTGCCGCGATTGCCAGGCCGAAATCAATGGCTACACCCGCGCCGCGCGCGGTAATGAACAGCCCATCCTTGCAAACAAAACGGTCGCTGAGTTTCACGCCGTAAAGCTCCTGCTCCATGCCGGGGAAGCAGGTGGCCTCTTTCCCCTCCAGCAGCCCCTTATGGCCAAGGATAGACGGGGCGGCGCAGATTGCGGCAACCAGCTTGCCATGCGCGACCGCATAGTCGATAAACTGCTGCACGGTCTGCGATTTTTCAAGATTTAGCGTGCCGGGCATCCCGCCCGGAAGAACGACCGCCTGAAGGGCTTCATCCGCACAGACCTGAGCATCCGCCAGATCACAGTCCACAACAATCCCGTGCGCACCCGCCACTTTGGCCCCGCCGACTCCAACGGTGCAGACCTCCAGCTCCGCGCGACGGAGCATATCCACTGTGGCAACCGCCTCAACCTCTTCAAAGCCATTTGCAAAGAACACATAAATCATATCAAAATTCCTCCATCTATTTATCCAAGTGAAAGCCCCAAATAAGCATCTTTCAGCATCAGCGGCAATGGCTCTGCCCTTGGGGAAAGGGGGCGCAGCATCCCGAACGCGGCGTTTTCCGTCTGACCGGGAGCCGGAAACAACCCTCTGGGAAGGCGCAGGGTAAAGCGCCGTGCACCGGACGTTTCAACCAGCGCGGACAACAGTGGCAAAACCGCCCGCTCGGAAGCTAAAAATTCCTGTGCAAAGCAGCATTCCTCCTGCTGCTGATACAGGCAGTAGCCCTTCTCCCCCTCCACCGTTTGGATACACAGCGCGCCTCCGCCGGTGGTGAGATGCTCGTTCAGCGCATACTGCACGGCTGCCGCATCCCATATGAGATGATCCCGGCCATGCAGCACATTGCTGCGGATTTCGGCCATTTCAGCCGCTGTGAGCGTGCGGACAAGCCCTGCGGCCCTGGCGGCAATCTTCTCTGCTTCCCCCCGGGAAAGATGCGTCGTTTCGCAATCAAAAGCATGATGAAACCCGCACGCTGCATAATAGTGGAATAAGCCCGGCGACGCCGGTACAAGGGCGATGCAATCCGCCCCTTCCTCCGCCGCGGCCAGAGCTGCAAAATCAATCAGGCTGCGCATCAGCCCACGCCCACGCTGCGCCTTCGCCGTGCAGGCGGCATAAAGATACCGGGCGGCATATTGCTCGCCCCTGCATTGAACCGCTGCATCCAGCAAAAAAAGCATGGATACCGGGCGGCCCGCTTCCTCACAGAGAAACGTTCCCTCCGGAGAAAACCGATTTTTAAAGAAAAAGGAGATATACTCCCTGCAATCGCCAAAAGATGCCTGCCATAGCTCCATCAGCAGCGGAATATCTTCCCGCCGCGCACGGCGGATCATAGATCCTCCCGGTAAACCGCTTCCTGCTTCTCCAGCAGAATCGCGGGATAATAGGAAAGCTTTGCCTTGCGCAGGCCTTCCTCGCCCATATCTTCCTCCCGGTTGACAAAGGCATAACCGCCTAGAGCATGTGCCGCAAACTCCCGGTTGATGATCGGATATGCGCCGCGCACATCGGCAAAAGCCTTTTCGATATGGGTGCAAAAGGTGTTTTCAGTTAACTGCTCGCCCAACGTATAAGCGACAACCCGGCCATCCGCGCGGATTAACCCGCCAGTAAAGCCCAGCTCAAAATAGTGGTCAAACGCCCGGTCAACCGCAGCGAGCTCCTCGCTGATACCCTCCGGGTTCCGGCTCAGGTTCTCCCGCTCCCACTCGGCGTTCATGCGCATACAGTCGTCAATATTCGCTGTGGTGATCGGCTCATAGCGCCAGTCATACGTTTTTTGGAAAGAAGCGATATGATTGCGCTTGCCATGATATTTCCGCCCGGAAAGGGCGATTAAATCCTGCGTATTGTAAATATAATCAAACCCATCGCGGTATGGCTGATAGGCAAATGCACCCGGCATGATCTCCTCCAACGCCTCCTGGTTTGCCTTTGTGACACCGTGCAGGCGGAAGGGGTGCCCGTTTTCATGCGCATCCTCCAGCATGGCCTGCATCACCTTCAAAAGATCCCCGCGGCCGGCGGGAAACACATAGGAGGGCTTGGACTCAATGCTTTTGGAAACAAAAAAATCCTCAAAGCGCATAATCTTGCTGCTGTAAACCGGATTCCAAATATAAAGATTGCCAAAGGTATATTCACAGCCCTGGAATTGGGCGTAAGAAAACAGCTCCCTCACCCAATTTTTATCCTCCAAACGAGGCGACTGGAATGTCAGCATGATAGCATCTCCTTTTCTACACAGGAAAAAATTTGCTCTGCCACTTCCGTCTCCTCCAAAGGCTCGCCCGCGCAGGCGCAGTCGATCCTACAAAAATGCAGCTTTTCGCATGCATACAGCGCCGCCTCCCGGCAGGCCTGTAAATAGCGAATATTCCCCTCATGCATATCTTTCTTCTGTTCATCGCCCGCATAGCGGTTCAATAAAAGCCGCTGAGACACCTCCACAGGCATGTCCAGATAAATGACCAAATCAGGGGCAGGAATTTCGAGCTTTCCATATTCAAAATCCCGCAGCCAGGCGAGATACTCATCCCACTGCTCCCGTGGCAGCTTGACCATTTGATAAAGCGCGTTGGAGGTGGTATAACGATCCGCAAGAATCAGCTTGCCCGCCTCATACTCCGCTTTCCAATGGCGCTGGAAACTTGCAAAACGATCCACTGCATAGAATGCGGACGCCGCATAGGCATTCACATCCCCCGGATCGCTCCCAAACGCCTTGTTGAGATACATTTTCACCAAAGTGCTCGAAGGGTCGTCATAATCGGGCAGTTTAATCTGCCGCAGGGGAACCCCTGCTCGCTCTAATGCGGCCCGCAGCAGGGCAACCTGCGTTGTTTTGCCGCAGCCATCCAGCCCCTCTACCACCAATAGTTTACCTGACATGCCATCATCCTTCAAGATTTTTTCAAACCATACGTCTGCAAAGGAAACCTAAAAATAAGCAGCCTGAATCCTCCTGCAAAAGCAGAAGCATAAACGTAAACAAGCATGAAAATAATTATACCAAATTTCGCCTCAGAATTCAATTCCCAGTCTTTCAATGCCGTCAATAGGTTAAAATCACCGCATGCAAAACAAGCGTTTCATCCGCTGTCCGGTTGGCAATCGAGTGCTTTTGGCCGCCCAGACAGATGCAGGCGTCGCCCGGATGCAAAACGGTTTCTGTGCCGTTGTCGTCATAGGTTGCGGTGCCCTGAATGATATAGAAAACCTCTTCTTCCCTTTCATGCACATGCTCGCCAATCGAGCAGCCCGGCTCCAGCGTGATCGTTGCAATCATCCGGGATTTTCCCTGATATTCGCCAGCCTCCAGAAGGTTGGTCACAACTGCCTGCCCGTCTCCTCCGCGCATCTGCGGCTTAACGGTGTGGTTCATTTCAGAAGCACGTTTAATCATGATGCTGTTCTCCTCTCAGTATGCTTTTATTTTAAATTGATTATACCATGATTCCATTGCGCAAGGCGCAATGATCGGCGTAGCCGCAGGGCGTCAGCCCGAATCAATGATTCAATGTTTTCCGAAGCTCTTGGAATCTTTGATTCCTTAGAGATTCGTGAGGTTATTTAGCCGA
>UQWL01000013.1 GCA_900544715.1 uncultured Oscillospiraceae bacterium
AGCGAAGCGAAGTAACAAAGCAAAGCTTTTCACAACCACAAGGATCAAAGAGATATGCCCCGCTTACGAGAGTGGCCAACTATCGGCTATTTTTTATTACGTAGCGAAGCGAAGTAACAAAGCAAAGCTTTTCACAACCACAAGGATCAAAGAGATACAGGCAGCTTACGAGAATGCAAGATCAGCGGCTATTTTTTTATTTCAACGTCACCATCGTCACGCCGTCTTCCCCTTCGCCATAAACGCCGAGCCGGTAGCTCTTCACCATCGGATGCGCGCGCAGGTGCTTCTGCACCGCTCCGCGCAGCGCGCCGGTTCCCTTGCCGTGGATGATCGTACATTCATTGAGGCCCGTCATCACGCAGTCGTCGAGAAACTGATCGAGATCGAGCAGCGCTTCCTCCACGGTTTTGCCGCGCAGGTCACAGCTCGTTTTCACGCTGGTTTGAGCGATGCTATCCGAGCGGCGGACCGTCCGGCCCTTAGATTGCTGTTTACGCTCCTTTGCGTTGAGCAGGCGGAGGTTTTGCAGCCGGACGCGCGTTTTTAGCGGCCCCGCCTGCACCTCCACATTGCCGTTTTTATCCGGCAGGGCGAGCACGGTGGCCTGCTTGTCGAGATCGGCGATCAGCACCGCATCGCCAACCCGCAGAGGGCGGGGCAGCACATAGTCCGCATCGTCGGCCACCGGGGCGACGACGGGGTTCGTCACCTCCGCCATGGCGTTCGCATGCTGCTTCATTTGAGATTTGGCGCGCCGGGCGAGCTCAGCGAGGTTTTGATTTTTTTCCTTCTCCTTTTTGAGCTTTTCAAGCTCCATGAGGAAGGCCTGCGATTCCCGCCGTGCCTGCTCTACAATGCGCATCGCCTGCGCGCGCGCCTGCTCGATTTCCCTGTTGCGCAGTTGGTCAATGCTCTTGAGCTGCTCTTCCGCCCGTTGCCGGATTGCTTCCGCTTCGCTTCGCTGTGATCGTGCCTCCTCGCGCTCCTGCTCAAGCGCCTGATGGCTTTTTTCAAGGCTTTCCACCACATCTTCAAAGCGGGTGTTTTCCGCGGAGACAAGCTCCCGCGCCCGGTCGACGACCGCGGTTTCCATCCCCAGCCGCTCGGAGATCGCAAAGGCGTTCGACCGCCCGGGCACGCCAATGAGCAGGCGGTAGGTCGGCCTCAGCGTGGCAACGTCAAATTCACAGCAGCCGTTTTCTACGCGCGGCGTTTGCAGGGCGTAAGCCTTCAATTCTGCATAATGGGTGGTGGCTGCAACCTTTGCGCCCTGTAAATGGAGCTGCTCGAGAATCGCCATGGCGAGCGCCGCGCCCTCTATCGGGTCCGTGCCCGCGCCCAACTCGTCGATGAGCACGAGGCTGTGTCCGTCCGCCTGACGCAGGATGTCGATGATATTGGTCATGTGTGCGGAGAAGGTGGAAAGGGATTGCTCGATGCTCTGCTCGTCCCCGATATCCGCGAGCACATGCGTGAAAATGGAGACTCGGCTCTGATCGGCAACCGGAATCATCAGGCCGCACATCGCCATCAGCGTGAGCAAGCCGATTGTTTTGATGGATACGGTCTTGCCGCCCGTGTTGGGGCCGGTGATGACCAGCGTGTCGAAGTCCCCGCCGAGGCGGATATCTGTGGGTACGACCTTGTCTTTTGCAATCAGAGGATGCCGCGCATGCCGCAGCTCGATAATCCCTTCGTCGTTGAGGAGCGGGGGCGCGGCCTTCATCTCGTAGGCGAGCTGCGCCTTGGCGAAAATTAGATTGAGCTCCACCGCGCATTCATAGCTTGCTTTGACCGATTCCGCAAAGGACCCCGCCTCGGTAGACAGCTCCATGAGGATCCGGTCGATCTCATCGCGCTCCTTGCTTTGGAGCACCTTAATTTCGTTATTGGCCTCCACCACGCCCATCGGCTCAATAAAAACGGTAGCTCCGCTGGAGGAGGTGTCGTGCACCAGACCCGGCACCTCGCCGCGGCTTTCGTTTTTGACCGGCACGACAAAGCGCCCGTTGCGCTGGGTGACAATGGGTTCCTGCAAAAATTTTTGATAGTGCGGGGAGCGGATCATCTGATCGAGCCGGTCGCGCACGCGCGAGCTTGCGGCGCGGATTTTGCGCCGGATATCCTGCAGAGTGGGGGAGGCGCTATCGGCCATCTCATCCTCTGAGAGGATCGCGTTTAAAATGCGTTCTTCCAGGAATTTATTGGGCATGAGCGCCTGAAAGAAATTATCAAGGCAAGTTTCCACCCCCGCGCTGCGGGAGCGCCACTCGGAGAGGGAGCGGATCACGCGCAGCACCTCGGCGATATCGAGCAGCTCGCGCATGGTGAGCATCCCACCCGCCGCCGCGCGCTGCAATGCGTTGTTCACATTGTGCAGCCCGCCGAAGGAGGGGCCTCCGAACCGGGCGAGGAGCATGTGCGCATCCTCGGTTTGTTTCAGCAGGGCCTGAGCCAAGTATAAATCTGTTTGGGGTGTAAGCGAAAGCGCGAGCTCCTTCGCATCCGCGCAGGTGGCATGCGAGGCGAGCATTTCTAATATTTTATCCAGCTCCAGGGAGCGGAAATGACGGTTTTCTGTTGCTTTCATCATGAACTCTCCTGTTTAATATGTAAAGTAGAACTCCTTCACAGAATGAAGGGGGGAAGATCAATCCGTATGTTTTATCAGGACGATACCTGATGGTAGAAATCCAACGTTTGAAATCCGCGCTGCGTCTGCGCAAGGAGATAGCGCTCGGAAACATTGGCCAGCACTCGAATGCTGTCGCTCGGTAATGTAAAGCGAAACAACTTGTCGAAATCGGAAAACACAATGTGACGCATGGCGGTGACAATACCGATCGAGAGCGTGTCATGCATCCCTTTCGGGCGGCAGTTTGCACAATAGAGCCTGCCGTGCACGGCATCAAAAAACATCGGGTCGGATTCAAAAGCGCCGCAGGTTTCACAAGCCACCAGGTTCGGCATGTAACCCGCGATGGAAAGCAGGCGCATTTCAAAAATTGCCTTGAGCTGCAATTGCGGGCGCTTGCCGGCGGCGAGCAAGTGCAGCGTGTTTAGAATCAGCCGCAGGTAGGGCGCCGCATCGTCCAGCTCCGGGGCAAGTTCCGCCATGAGCTGGGCAAAATAAAGGGCGAGGGAGAGTGCCTCCATATCCCCACGCAGGGAGAAAAAAACCTCGATTGGCTCGGCCTCATCAATTATGTAGCTATCCCTTCCTTGAAAAATGGAGAAACGGGAGTAGCTCAAAAGCTGAGTGGCCGTCAGGGCGTTGCTCTTAATCCGCCGCGCGCCGCGTGCAAACGCATGCACAATGCCGTAATCGCGCGTGAGCAGAGTAACCCTGCGGTCCGCCTCACCGATATTTTGTTCCCGGATGACCAGGCCGTCCGTATTCAGGCGCATGGGGTGATGCCTCCTGCGCGGGCTTATTCTGGTTCTCCGTCTGCATCCGGAAGCGCAGGTAGTCCTCCACCCGGCCGGTTGCGGCAAATTGTGCCCACGCTTGTTGATTCAAATCCATAACCATTCTCTCCCTATCTGTGCGTTTTGTAAGTAGTGCGCCCTATGGTCCGCGTGGCCAGTGTGGTCAATTTGGTCAGGCGGCATTACTTACTGTCTCACACATGGAGGAGAATATCAGAGGGAATTTTTGATTTCTATTTTTTGAAAAAATCAATGGCAGACGCATCCTTTGGCAGCCTCCGCACATGAAGGAGATACTGAAAGCTATTTTCGGCCTCTCGATTGTCGCAGGAGTAATGCAGCTTTTGCGCCACCTCGCGCGCTGTGCGGTCAAATAAACGGCACATGGTAATTGTTGCAGACCACAGCCCGGCAAGCTCCCCGGAGGCGTAGGTGGATAAAAACGCATTCCAGTCCGCCTCTGTCAGAAAGCGGCTGAGATACTTCCCGGCCTTGCCGATACTGATGGAAAAATCATGCTCCAATCCGATCTTCCAGCCGAGCATCTGAATCAGGAACTGGCGTTCTCCGTTCAGCATTTCCTGTACAAAGGGAATTTCCTCCCGCCATAAGCCCTTGGCGACGTTGTTCAGACACCACCAGAATTCATTGCAGGTGATCGAAAAAAAGGCGGACGAGGGCTTTTGCATCCAGAAATCCGCGTCTGTCGGCTCAGGCATAGCGGGCAGGATACCATCCTTATCCAGCAGGATTTTACACAGCCGGTCGTTTTGAATGCTTTTTTGAGAAAACGGAATGGACTGCACATGCAGATCAATCCGGTTCCCATCGGTGAACTGCATCAGCCAGCCGTAGCAGTTTTCAAAGTCCATTTCATGGCCGAGATCCCGGTCATTTCGCTCCGGATACTGCATATAGAGCCTTTCACCAAAGCGGTCGATCCATGCTGGATCCTCGATAAACGGGCGGGTATCCTGCACGACATACACAATATCATAATCCTGAAAAAGATCCTTTGGCGCATTGGGGTTTGTCCGGGAACCATTCATATAGACGGCCCGGATCCGTTTATCCGCATGGGCTGTATCTAAAATCAGATCAAGCATTTCCTGCTCGCTGCGCATGAAATCCCTCCTCCCCAAAATCAAATCAATCCAGGCCGAAGTTGTGGATCAGCCCTTCGCGGTTGCGCCAGTCTTCTTTTACTTTCACCCAGCACTGCAAATTGATGCGGATGTCGAAGAACCGCTCCATATCCTCGCGCGCATAGGTGGAAACCTTTTTGAGCATTGTGCCCTTTTTGCCGATGATAATGCCCTTGTGGCTTTCCCGCTCGCAGTAAATGGTGGCTTCCACATCCATCAGGTCGCTGTTTTCCCGCTCGCGCATTTTTTCAACGCTTACCGCGATCCCGTGCGGAATTTCCTGATCGAGCAGGCGCAGCAGCTTTTCCCGGATGATCTCCGCGGCGATTACGCGCTCCGGTTGATCGGTCAACGTATCGTCCGGGAAGAAATGCATAGAAGGGGTAGCGAGCTTTTTTAGCTCCGCCAGCAGGTCGGCAACGCCATCCCCCTTGAGGGCGGAGGCGGGAACGACCGCCGTGAAATCATAGAGAGCGGAGAGCTTGAGGATGCGCTCCATCAGAAGCTCCTTGCACGGGAGCGTGTCAATTTTGTTGATGGCGAGGATCACGGGCAGCTTTTCCGCCTGAAAGCGCTGTATGAGCTCTTTTTCCGCCTGGCGCAGCTCGCCCTGTGGCTCCACTACAAATAGGCAGGCGTCTACATCCGCGATGCTGTCGCCCACCGCCTTGACCATTTTTTCGCCCAGCTTATTGTGCGGGCGGTGGAAGCCCGGCGTATCGGTAAATACAAGCTGAGTCTCCTCTTCTGTCAGCACGCCCATGATCCGCGTGCGGGTGGTCTGCGGCTTGTCGGATACAATGGCGATCTTCTGGCCGAGCATCCGGTTTAACAGCGAAGATTTGCCAACGTTCGGGCAGCCGACGATGGAAATAAAAGCAGTGCGCGTTTGTGTCATTTGAAACAGCCCTTCCTCTGTATGCAAAGTGAAGTAAAACAGCAAAAATGGAGCATGGCGGTTAGCCTATCCTTGCGTGCGCATACGAAAAACACGCAGAATAGATTGTAAATATCATAGAGAATAGAATGAACCAATAGAAATCGGGAGAACTTTTATCAATGATTATGCTTTAGTATAGCATATTTGAAGAGCGAACTCCATACCAAAAAAGGGGCGGTTCAAAGAACCGCCCCAAAAATCCGTTATGGTTTTTGATCCGTTTTATCCAGCCCCAGCAGCTTCAGCGGCCCCATGAATATGTAGGCGAAGCTGAACACAAGGCTTGCGGCGAACAGCGCGAGGGAGCCTGGGTGGGAGGCGTAGTATTGATACAGCGCGCGGAAAGCGGGCGGCTGCCACAACAGGGCGACACCAACTGCCACAGCCCCAATTGCCGCTACCAATACAGCGCCAGCCGCCGTATCCTTTGCCGCTTTGGCCAACGGATGCTTTCCCTTGCTGTGCAGGTCAACGGCGCGCTCCACTGCAGTGTTAATCAATTCGCCCATGATGACAATCGCATTTGCCAAGAAGATGATGGCGAACTGCGTGCGAGAGAGCTGAAAAAAATCAAACCCCAGCAGGAAAAAATACATATATGCCATGCAAACGCAGTGAATGCGCATATTGCGCTCGTGATGCAGGCAATAGAACATGCCGCGGATCGCATAGACAAAGCTCATGCCTAAGGCTTTCATACAAATCCTTTCTAAAGCTACAGCCTCACGTAGCACCTTCTGTTCCAACCCTCCGGCGCCTTTGGTGCGGTTGCAGCCACTGCCTTTATGTTTCCGGTTGCAGGGCTACTCTCCCATATAGTAGCTGCCGTTGCGCTGCAAGCCGAGCTGTGTGAGCACCGTCTCCTCTTTTTCGCGCATGCGCACGCTCTCCAGCCCGCCGCCTTCGTGGTCATAGCCGAGCAGGTGGAGCATAGAATGCACGGTTAAAAAGCCAATCTCGCGTTGGAGCGAGTGCCCATAGCGCTCTGACTGCTCCACCGCGTGCGGCATGGAGATAACGATATCGCCGAGCATCTGCGCCCCCGTATCTTTATTGATATCATACACGCCGTTTTCCCCAAGTGGGAAGGAGAGCACATCCGTGCTGCTGTCTACATTGCGGTATTGCTTATTCAGTTTGTGGATTTCATCGTCGTCTACAAATTTGACGCTGATCTCCGCCGGGCCTTTAAATTCTTCCATGATTAATACAGCGGTGCAGCAGCGGCGCACCAGCATGCGCACGCCTGTGGGAATTTTTACTTCCTTTTGAGCGTTGGAGATAATTACTTTTACTTTATTTTCTGTCATTTCTGCGTTTGCCCTCCTCGTGTCTTTCGTATGCTTTGATAATGTCCTGCACCAGCCTGTGGCGCACGACATCTTTTTCTGTGAAGGTGACAGAGGCGATATCGTCGATCCCCTTGAGGATCCGCATGACCTCCACCAGGCCGGAGCGTTTTCCATCCGGCAAGTCCACCTGCGTGATATCGCCGGTGACGACGATTTTAGAGTTAAAGCCCAGCCGCGTTAAAAACATCTTCATCTGCTCGTTGGTGGTGTTTTGCGCTTCGTCGAGGATAATAAAGCTGTCGTCGAGCGTGCGGCCGCGCATATAGGCGAGCGGTGCAACTTCGATATTCCCGCGCTCCTGATATTTTTGAAAATTTTCCGCGCCGAGCATGTCGAACAGGGCATCATACAGCGGGCGCAGGTATGGATCCACCTTGTGCTGGAGGTCGCCGGGGAGGAAGCCGAGCTTTTCCCCCGCCTCCACAGCCGGGCGGGTGAGGATGATGCGGTTGACCTCCTTGGCGCGGAATGCGGTAACGGCCATGGCCACGGCCAAATAGGTTTTACCCGTGCCGGCCGGGCCTACGCCCAATACGATTGTATTCTGCTGGATCGCCTCAATATACCGCTTTTGCCCGAGGGTTTTCGGCTTCACGGGCTTGCCGCGCGAGGTGATGCAGATGCAGTCCGCCGTGAGGGCATGGATTTTATCCTCGCTGCCCTCCTCCACCAGGGAGAGAACATACCGCACGTTTTGCTCGCTGAGCGCTTCGCCGCGGTTGATAAGCGTTAACAGCCCGCCGATGGCGCGCACGGCCTTGGAGACGTTTTCCGCCTCGCCGGTTACCTTGAGATCGGAGCCGCGGCTGATCACGCTGACACCGTATTCCCGTTCGATCAGCCGGATGTTTTCATCAAAGCTGCCGAAAAGGCTGACTGCCTGCTCGAGCCGGTCTACGCTGATGGTTTGTTCAAACATGAAAGTCAATCACCTGCTTTTAAGAATACCTGGTTGGACGTGATAGAAAACGGTCGCTCAGATATTTTGTTACATTATAACATAAATTTCTGCAAAAGTCATCTATTATGAATAAAAAACGGTACAAAGTATCTGAATTTTTGCGCTCGATTCTTGTGCACCTATCCAAGATGGGAAGTTGCAGAAAAGTATTGCAGAATGGTTTATTATTTGGTAGTTTTCAGGTATAATATGCAGGGGAATCAGGGAAATTCTGTTTCCCTTGAAGAAATACTAAGGCTGACAGCCGGGATGGATGGGCAAAATGTTTGTAGATGTTGCAAAGATCAAAATAGAAGCGGGTAACGGGGGCAACGGCGCCGTTTCCTTCCGCCGCGAAAAATATGTTGCGGCCGGCGGGCCGGACGGAGGAGACGGCGGCAAAGGTGGGGATATCGTTTTTCAGGTGGATGATCATCTCGTTACGCTTTCCGACTTTCGCTACAAAAAAAAGTATAAAGCGCCCAATGGGCAGGATGGCGGCCCGCGCCGGCGCAACGGCCGGAAAGGAGAGGATCTTGTCATCCGTGTGCCGCGCGGCACCGTGCTGCGCGAGGCGGAGACGGGCAAGGTGATGGCCGATCTCTCCTCCGACGAGCCGTTCGTTGCGGCAAAGGGTGGGCGCGGCGGCTGGGGCAACCCCCATTTTGCTACGGCAACCCGGCAGGCACCGCGCTTTGCAAAGGGCGGCACGCCCGGCGAGGAGTGGGAGCTTAGCATGGAGCTTAAGCTGCTTGCAGATGTGGGGCTGATCGGCTTCCCCAATGTGGGAAAATCAACGCTGGTTTCCGTGGTGAGCGAGGCAAAGCCGGTGATCGCGGATTACCATTTTACCACGCTGACCCCTGTGCTGGGCGTTGTGCGCATGGGCGAGGGCCAATCCTTCGTGATGGCGGATATCCCCGGCCTGATTGAAGGAGCGAGCGAAGGCGTAGGCCTTGGCCACGAGTTTCTGCGGCATGTGGAGCGGTGCAGGCTGCTGGTGCATATCGTTGATGTTTCCGGCAGCGAGGGGCGCGACCCCATTGAAGATTTTGAAAAAATCAACCAGGAGCTCGCCGCCTTCAATCCGGAGCTGGCACAGCGGCCCCAAATGGTAGCGGGCAATAAGTGCGATTTGGCGGAGGATGATCAGCTCGCTCGGTTTGAATCCTATATCCGCGGGAAGGGATATGATTACTACCCGATGTCCGCCGCCATTTCCTATGGGACGAAAGAGCTTATCGACGCTGTGGCGGCGCGCCTGCACACGCTGCCGCCTGTAAAGCGCTATGAGCGGGAGGAGATTCCTCTGGAAACGCTGGCGCAAAAGAAAAACAGCGGCTTTACCATCACGGAGCATGAGGGCGTGTATTTTGTGGAGGCCCCCTGGCTGATTCCAATCCTCAACCAGATCGACCCGGAGGATTATGAATCCCTGCAATATTTTGAGCGGGTGCTGCGCTCGAGCGGGATCATTGACGGGCTGGTGGAGCGCGGTGTCCGCGAGGGGGACACGGTGAATATTTACGATATTGAGTTTGATTATGTGCCGTAAGGCATCGGGAGAAGGGGCTGTTTGTTTGAATACCTTTTTAGATGGGGCATGCGATCCACGGCAGATGAGCCCGCTGACCCTTGCATTTTTGGGCGACGCCGTTTATGAGCTTTTCGTCCGGGAAAGCCTGGTGCGGGCGGCGAATCGCCCGGCCAACGCCCTGCACGGCCTGGCGGTGCGGCAGGTGAAAGCCTCGGCGCAGGCGCAGGCGGCTAGCAAATTGATGCCTTTGCTGGATGCGGAGGAGCTGGCTGTTTATAAGCGGGGGCGCAACGCGCACCCTGGTCATATCCCCAAAAACGCATCCCATCGGGATTACCATGCAGCTACAGGATTTGAGGCGCTGGTGGGTTACCTTTATTTGCAGGGGCGGTTGGAGCGGCTGCGGGAGCTGTTCCGTTTCTTGCAGGCGGAGGGCATGGAGCCGGCGGCGCAACCGGCTGATTCGGCTGTTTGAATCCAAAAACAGAGGAGGCAATATGGTATGGATGATAAAAACGGAAAACAGGGGGAGGCCAGGGCGGCCCAAAACCAAAAGCCGGGGCCGCGTGAATTCGGCAGGCTCCGCAGGCGCGGCAGTGCGGTACGCGAAGGCGTGATCGACGTATTGATGTGGATCTTAGGGTGCCTGCTCTATGCGGTGGCCATGAATGTGTTTAACGTGCCCAATCAGATTGCGCCCGGCGGGGTCAGCGGTATTGCAACGCTGCTCAACCACCTGTTCCACACGCCGATTGGCGTGATGGTGATGGCGATCAACGTGCCGATTTTCCTGATTGCGTGGAAGTTTCTGGGCTGGCGTTTCCTGCTCAATTCGATGATTGCGACAGTCTTGCTCTCTGTTTCGATTGATGTGACCGCCCTGTTTTTGCCGGCGTACCAGGGCGACCGCCTGCTGGCCGCCCTGTTTGGCGGCGTGCTCTCCGGCGCGGGCATGGCGCTCATTTTCATCCGGGGCGCAACCACGGGCGGCGTGGATATCATCAGCCGCCTGCTGCGCAAAAAATGGCCGCATCTCCCGATGGGGAGGCTCATCATGTTCTGCGACCTGGTAGTGGTTGTAATGGCATGGCTGGTTTACGGCAACATGGAAAGCGCGCTTTATGCCATGATCGTCATCTTTGTCAGTGGTCAGGTGATCGATTATATTATGTATGGCACAGGCAATGGCAAGATGCTCTTCGTCGTTACCACGTATGCAAAGGAGATCGCGGGCGCGGTTACCAAGGAGATGCACCGCGGCGTGAGCATCCTCCCTGTGCGCGGGGGCTACACGGGCGAGGATAAAAATATGCTGATCTGCGCGGTGCGCAGCAGCGAGGTCGCACGCCTGAGCAGGATTATCCGGCGGATTGATCAAAACCCCTTTATCGTGGTGGCGGAGGCCGGCGAAATCCTCGGCGAGGGTTTCAAAACGGGGGAAGACCCCGTGTAATAGAACCTGCATTTTGCAAAAATGCTGTTTTCCGCAGCAGGGCCAAGGGCACGATGGGAATGTTTCGTTTGCATCGTGCCCCTTTTTTGATTGTTACCAAGTTGTAACCGTGCTGTAATAGGTCTGTTCTTGTCTCGGTCCGTCGGATATGCTATGATGAAGCCGTGCTGCAAAATGCGGCGGATTGGCCGCAATGGAACGAAAGGGGGCTCTCAAGATGGAGGGAAAGGGAAAACGGCTGGCCGCTACCGCTTGTGCCTTTACGCTGCTGTTTTGCATGGCGGTGGGTCTGGGCGTGCACGGTGCGTTCCAATACCAGGAGGTCAAGCAGGAACGGCATCTTTCTGCGGGGAATAGCCTCAAACAGGCGCAAAAGGAAGAAGCGGCGCAGCCATCCCACCAGCGGGAGCCGGCAAAAAGCACCGCCGCGCCAGAGACGAAACAGCCGGTGATAACGCAGGAGAGCGAAACAGAGTGGGAAAGCGTGGTGTCCACCACGCAGACAACCGCTGTGGAGGTCGGGGCGCTATCCGAGCCCGCCGCGCAGCGCGGGCCCTCCCGCACACCGGCCAGCGTGCAAAACGATAAAAAGGTTTATCTCACCTTTGACGACGGCCCCTCGCAAAACACATTGGAGATTTTGCGCATTTTGAAGGAACATAACGCCAAGGCCACTTTTTTTGTGGTCAATTCCAAATATAATGCCTATATGAAGCAGATTGTGGAGAGCGGCAATGCGATTGCACTGCATACCTTCACGCACAATTATAAAACGATTTATCAATCCGAAGCAGCATATTTTGAAGATCTCCAAAAGATATCAGATGTGGTGAAACGGGAAACGGGTGTCGAGGCAAAGGTGATCCGTTTCCCCGGCGGCTCCAGCAATACCGTCAGCAGGCGCTATCAGAAAGGGATCATGACCCGCCTGACAAAGCAGGTGGAGGAGAAGGGGTACACCTACTTTGATTGGAACTGCTCCTCCGGAGACGCCAACGGCAATGGAATCCCAGCCGCAAAACTGCTGCGGAATATTCAAGCGGAAACCAAGCATATGAACGGGCATATTGTGGTGCTGATGCATGATTCGCAGGCGAAAACAACAACAGTGGAAGCCCTGCCTGAAATTTTAACGTATTTTGAGAGCAAGGGATTTACGTTTGAAGTGCTCACACCAGAAACACCTGATGTGCACCATGGGGTTAATAATTGAAAATGGCAGGGCGGCATGTTTTTTGACGGATGGTTCGGATGCGTGCCAAGGGGCTATTGCAAAATGCTTTGCATTTTGCAATAGCCCCTTTCAGCCTGTCGAAAAAGTTATCTCATTTCATCAGCGTGTACAAAGATGGTTCAAGAAAATTTTTTAAAAGTATTTTCTGCAATGCTTACGGTTGTAAATTACTTTGATAAAAATAAAAGCCGAGCTTGCGCTCAGGCCGCGCAGGCAAGAAAAAGGGGCGAAATGAACGCCTGCGTTCACTTTTTGCACAGGCACTTCGGCAGCGGAAAGTGCTGATACACGTTGAAACCCGTTCGGCGAGACGCCCAAAAACTCGCTGTGCTTGCGAAGCAAGCGCATACCCACAGGCGCTCAAACCATTTAGGCGCTCGTTTGATCGCTCCTTACGCATTGCGTAGCAGTCAAATCCCCTCACGAGCCACGCAATTAGATTCTGCAAATGCTGCCTTGGCCTTCCGCCAGTGTTCTGTGCCGCAAACAGACGCTGGTTACGTAGGAAATTCGCAACGAGGTTTTTGTGCACTTTTTGCTTCGGTTTGACTTTTTGACAAACTAAGAGGCTGTTGCAAAACAGCCCCTATGAATATATTTGTTTTGTATGCGAAAGCTGATAGAAAGGTGTTTTAGATCACCCGGAGCTCCTTCCATTTTCCCCGTGCAAAGCGGATCGTAAACACAATGGAGCGCACGAGCCAATCAATATACATGGCCATCCAAACGCCCATCAGGCCCATTTTTGCCGCACCGCCGAGCAGGTAGCTGAAGCCGATGCGGAACACCCACATCGAAACCATGGATACGATCATGGTAAACCGGGCGTCGCCCGCGGCGCGCAGCGCATTCGGCAGCGAGAAGGAGAGCGGCCAGATGAGGATGGAAGCGACTGTAAAGGTGTAGAGCACCGCGCGCGCATCCGCAGCCGCCGTAGCACTGAGGTGGAAAAGCCCCACCAGCGGGCCGGCCACCAGAAAAACGGCAATATTTAAAATGCCCATCATGCCATAGGTAAGCCACAAAAGCTTGCGGGTGTAATAAACCGCCTGCTCGTAATCCCGCCCACCAACGCACTGGCCGACCACTGTGGTGAGCCCAAGCTGGATCGCCGTGCCGGGCGTATTGATAAAGGAGGCGATCGTGTTGGCAATGGCGTTTGCCGCAATGGCAGAGGTGCCAAAGGTGGCCACTAGCCCCTGTACGATCAGCTTACCGATCTGAAACATCCCGTTTTCCACGCCGTTGGGCACGCCGATTTTGAGGATCCGCCGGATCATATCAAAATGCAGCTCCGGCTTCCATACCTTCTCGATATGGATCGAATTATTTTTGTGGCAGATGAGCACGAGCATGATCACGGCCGCCATCGCGCGAGAGACGAGGGAAGCGGTTGCCGCGCCCGCCACGCCCCAATGGAAGCCATAGATCAGCACAGCGTTGCCGCCGATGTTGACGACGTTCATCAGAAAGGAGACGAGCGTGGAAACCTTGCTGTTGCCCATGGAGCGGAAAAGCGCCGCCCCCGCGTTATAAACGGCCAGGAAGGGGTAGGAAACCGCGGAGAGCTGAAAATAGACGATCGCGTTTTCCATGACCGCGGGATCAATATTCCCGAAAATCAGCCGCAGCAGGGCGCGATGAAAGATCAATGCCGCCGCCATAATGAGCGTAGCAAGGGCGGTGGTGGCATAGAGCAGCTGCTTTGCCGCAATGCAGGCATTTTTGTGCTCCTGCCGCCCAAGATACTGTGCTGTGACGATTGCACCGCCGGAAGCAAGCGCGGAGAACACCTGAATAAACAGGATATTGATAGAATCCACCAGGGAGATCCCCGACACAGCGGCTTCCCCCACGCTCGTGACCATGACGGTATCCGCCATACCGATCGTAACAGCCAAAAGCTGCTCAATCACGAGCGGGATCAGCAGCCGCACGAGCGCCCGGCTGGAAAAAAACAGCGGACGATCAAACTGGCGATTCTGACGCATCCTGCATTGCCCCCTTACCAATGGTTTAGAAGAGATCCCTCCGCCGCCGGAGCAAGCATGCTGCCGGCGGCGGAGGGGGTCTGTGATTATCATAGCACCTGCTGGGGACCATTGCAAGAAGCGGGCGGCAGTTTCGGCAGATTCCCCTTGTTTGCCTGTCCATTCAGGCGCTCTTTTATCCGTTCTGCCCGGAGAAACCCAGTGGGATAAGAAAGAGACACACACTGTATGATTGACAAAGATTTGCCATGCATCTTATAATGGAAAACAGGCCGCCCGGTTACAAAGATGCGATTGCCAAAAGAGAGGCCGGGTGCTCCTTCTGGAGATAAACGGGAATCCGGCAATGCATATGCCGGGCAATCATCCGTTTGTAAAGAATTTTTAACTGTACGAAAGGGTAAGCAGGTGGTAAGATAATGCAGATATTATTAGCAGCGCGGGAGAGATTTTTATGGGCCGCCTGAGCCGCACGGAAGCAGCCGTCATCGCAGCGGGGCTTTTGCTGGCGGCCGCATTGATTCTATACCATGCGTTTGACGCGCAGCCGCTTGATCCCGTGATCGAAACTTTTTTCGCATCCAGCACATTTGCTGCGGCGGAGCCGGCCGCTGCTGCGCCCGCTACAGAACAAACGCCACCCGCTTCCTGGGCGGAGGCTCCTCAACAGCGGGAGACGCGGGCAGAACCATCCAAGGCAGCGACCACTGGGCAGCAGCGGTCCGGCCCGGTCAACCTGAATACAGCCACGCGGGAAGAGCTGATGACCCTCAGCGGAATTGGTGAGGTCAAGGCCGACGCCATCATCGCTTACCGAACGGAAAACGGCGCGTTTCAATCGGTGGAGCAGCTTTTGGAGGTATCCGGCATTGGCGAAAAGACGCTCGAAAAACTGCGGGCGCAGGTTTGCGTGTGAATTTTTGGCGGATGCTGCAACTTTCCGCTGTCCCTATTCATCTAAAGATGGTACCCTTTGCTCTTGCCGGATTGTTGCGCCCGGCTAACCTGACATCAAAAATGGGGGGATTGTATTGGTCTTTTCCAGCTTGAATTTTATGTATCTGTTTCTGCCGGTCTGCCTGCTGCTGTATTTTATCCTGCGTAGCATAAAAGCGCGTAACTATTTGCTGCTGGCGATGTCCCTGCTCTTTTATGCATGGGGCGAGCCCAAGTGGATCATTCTGATGATTGTGACGACGCTCATCGACTATGGCGCTGGCCTGCTGGTGGACAAATACCGCGGGCAGAAGCTCGCAAAATGGGCACTGGCCGGTTCGGTTGTGATTACGCTCTCGTTTTTGGCAGTGTTCAAATATTTGGGCTTTTTCAATCAGAATCTTAATCAGATCTTTGGCGCGGAGCTGCCCACCCAAATCTTTAACCTGCCGATCGGTATCTCGTTTTATACCTTCCAGGCGATCACCTATGTGGTGGATGTTTATCGCGGCAAGGCACAGGTGCAGCGCTCTTATGCAAACCTGCTGCTCTATGTTGCGCTCTTCCCGCAGCTGATTGCCGGGCCGATCGTGCGCTATACGGATATTGCCGCGCAGCTGGAGAACCGCGAAACGACGTTACCGGGTTTTTCCAAAGGCATTACACGCTTTGTGACGGGCCTTGGCAAGAAGGTTCTGCTTGCCAATATCGCGGGCCAGGTTGCAACGAGCCTGATCGGCGGGGATTTGTCGCAGGCATCCGTGCTCGGCGCATGGCTGGGCATTTTCGCCTATACGTTTCAGATTTATTTTGATTTTTCCGGATACTCCGATATGGCGATCGGGCTTGGGCACATGTTCGGCTTCACCTATGTTGAAAATTTCAATTACCCCTATATTTCCAAATCCATCACGGAATTCTGGCGCCGCTGGCATATCAGCCTGAGCACCTTTTTCCGCGATTATGTTTATATCCCGCTGGGCGGCAACCGCAGGCACCAGCTGCGCAATATGTTTATCGTATGGGCGCTGACAGGGCTGTGGCACGGCGCAAGCTGGAATTTCGTCCTCTGGGGGCTGTATTACTTTGTTTTCCTGGCAATTGAAAAGCTGTTCCTCGGCAAGTTCCTGGAAAAACTGCCCGCTGTGGTGGGGCATGTTTACGCGCTGTTTATTATCGTTGTCGGCTGGGTGTTTTTCTATTTTGACGACGTATCCCGCCTCGGGCAGATGCTGAAGCTTATGTTTGGCTTCAGCGGGCAGGCGGGCGTGCTGCCAACGGATACGGTTTTGTTGAAAAACCATCTTGTGTTTTTCCTTGTGGCGATCATCGCCTGCATCCCGGTTTCCAAGCTCGTCAAGGCGCTGCTGATCCGGTTTTCCCGCAGGGGAACCGCGCAGGAGGCAATTGCAGGCGCGGTAGGGATCGTTTACGACGTAGCGCTGCTGTTCTTTTCCACTGCCGCGCTGGTGGGGGCAAGCTACAATCCGTTCCTCTATTTCCGATTTTAAGCAAGGGAGGCAGGCTGCATGAAATATAGGAAGAAAAAACCAAACGGCCCGACCGTCTATCATGTGGGGGCGCACAGAGATATCGCTTCCGATCAAAGGCGGCGTAGAGCGCATAGCATTCAGCGTATTCTTTGCCTTGTGGCGGTGGCGCTGTTTGTCCTTCCACTGTTTGTGCTGGGCGTTACAAGCCTGGTGGATCAGGATAAAACCGTATCTGAAAAGGAAAACCGTAACCTGAAAACACGGCCGGCTTTCACGCTTCAAGCGTTATTCGACGGCTCTTTCACCAAAGATTTTGAGGAGTATTACGCGGATACGTTCCCGCTGCGGGATTTTTTCCTCTCTGTCAACCAGAAGCTCAGCGGCGTTTTTACGCAGGCTGCGGGCAAGAGCGATCTGGTGCTGATTGAAAAGGAGGGCAAGGAGGATTTCGGCGGTGAGGCGCTGGTGGAGGATTCCACACAAGGCACGGCGCAGGAGCAGGAAACGAAAGCGCCCTATCAGCCCAAGGTAAACGACGACGAAGTGTATGAAAACGGCTATATCCTCATCGATAAGGATCGCAAGGCTGCACTGGAAATCTATGGGATTGACAAGACAAAAATTCGCAAATATACGGATGTTGTCAACCGGTTGGCGCAGAAGCTTTCTGGCCAGAAGATTTATGCGTTGCTTGCGCCGACTGCCACAGAATTCTACAGCCCCGATGCTTACCACACCGGGAGCCGCTCCCAGAAGGCGGGCATTGCCTATGCCTATGAGCAGTTCAAGCAGGCGAACCTGAAAGGGGTGGATGCGGTTTCTTCCATCGGAATGCATCTGGATGAATACGTTTATTTCCGCACCGATCACCACTGGACGGCAAGGGGCGCATATTACGCCTATTCCGCTTTCTGCCAGGCGGCCGGCTTGGAGCCGGTGCCTCTAAATGCATTGGAGAGCGGCAAAATTGAAAATTTTGTTGGCAGCATGTATCGCTATACCAATGCGGATGTTTTGAAGAATAACCCGGATTATCTCGAATACTTTCTGCCGCGGCGTGAGGCGGACGGTGAATATTATGATGACGCAACAATGAAGAATGGGCACCATCTGACGATCGTTTCTACAAAAATTGGGGCGGATAATAAATATCTCGCCTTTATCCAGGGAGATACGCCGCTCTCCAAGATCGTGACGGATCAAAAAAATGGCAAAAAAATTTTGGTCATCAAGGATTCCTACGGCAATGCGCTCGTGCCTTTCCTGGTGGATAATTATGAGGAAATCTATGTTCTCGACCCGCGCAATATCGAAACGGATTTATCATCGTTTGTCAAAACGCATGGGATTCAGGATGTATTGCTCGTCAATTATTCCCTGATCGGCGGCAACACCTCTTATCTCAAAGCGCTGGATAAAATGATTGGATAAGCTCGTTTTTTGTCCCGGCTGCATGGGCAGCCGGGACAAATTTGTGCGAAGTGTGAATACGATGTGAAAAAGCTGTATTTCTTTGGAATACGCTTGAAAAATTCGTTTAAATAGGATAGAATACTTTTGTTATGTTGGAATCATGGTTTCAGTGGCGCCTTGGGGTAAGCATTCTAAAAGCGCCGCTTACCGGATAGTACACGAGAAAAGGATGAACACAATGGCAAACAAAAACGAAAAGTCGCAGGCTGAGCTGTATCGCGAGGAGCGAAAGGCGCGGCAGGCGAAGATCGCCAAGAAGCGCGAAAAGAAGTCGCCCAAGCGCATCGCCATGGAGCAGAGGCTCGTCAAGGCGATTCCGATTGTAATCGCGGCGGTTGCCGTGGTATTCGCAATCGGCTGGTTCCTCAATTTTATGGGCGTTCCACAGCGGATGACGACCGTGATGACGGTGGGGGATACCAAGATCAGCCAGGCGCAGTATACATACTATTACCAGCAGATCTACTCCAACTATGCCAGCCAGGCGCAGCAGTATGCGCAGTATGGCATCAGCGGGATTCCCGGCATGATGGATTACAGCACCGTCCCCAGCGAGCAGAAGTATGACGGCGAGGACGCCGAGGGCAAGGGCGACGGCTATATGTGGTCGGATTACCTCAGGGATAAAACCAATGAGTTTTTGCAGCAGTATATCACGCTTGGCAAAGAGGCAAAAGCGGCCAATATTACGCTAAGCGAGGATGAGCAGAAGGAAATTGACGAGACCATTAAGAGCATCCGCGAGCAGGCGGCCAGCAGCGATTATTCGCTCAACGCTTACCTGCGCTTGTATTATGGCCGCGGCGTCAACGAGAAGCTTCTGCGCGAGGCGATGGAGCTTGAAACGCTCTCCAAAAAGCTCATCGAGCAGAAGAGCGATGAACTGGCCCGCAATTATACAGACGAGCAGCTGGAAGCAAAGTATAAGGAAGATCAGAACACCTACAACGTTTTGACCGCGCGTATGTTCCAATTTGCCACGGAAACGCCGGATTACCCGAAGGATGCGACGGACGCGCAGAAGAAAGAGCTCGATGAAAAGGCCAAGAAGGAAACGAAGGCCAAGGCCGACGCGATGCTGGGCAAGGTGACAGGCGAGGAATCCTTCAAGGAGCAGGCGCTGGCCAATGCCTCCAAGGATAAGAAGGATGATTATAAAAAGGACGAAGCTACGCTGATGAAAAATACGGCGGTGACTCAGTTCTCCCAGATCAGCGATGACGCAGTCAAGTGGGCTGCCTCCGCGAAGAAGGGCGATAAGAAGGTTTTCGAAACAGACGCTGGCTGCTATGTGGTCTATATCGTAGAGGCTGCGCACCGCGACACCTCTGAAACCGTGGACGTTCGTCACATCCTCTTCAAGGTGGATTCGGAGGCCGAGGATCAGGCAAAGGCGAAGGCTGATGCAAAGAAAAAGGCTGAGGATGCCCTTGCAGAGTGGCAGAAGGGCGACAAGACGGAGGAGAGCTTTGCAGCGCTCGCCACGGAGAAGACAGAGGATACCGCTTCCCAGAGCACGGGCGGTTTGTATGAGCGCGTTTATAAGGGCCAAATGGTGAAGGCATTTGAAAACTGGTGCTTCGACGCGGCCCGTAAAGCAGGAGATACCGGCATTGTGGAATCCGACTACGGCTACCATGTGATGTATTTCATCCAAAAGAATGACGAGCCGCTGTGGAAGCTCAAGATTCGTGATGCGCTCAGTTCTGAAGATGCGAAAACCTATACGGATGAGCTGCTTAAAAAGGATGAAAACAAAATTGAGCTCAAGGGCAACAAGGTTCAGAAGATCATTGATGACCTCATGGCGAAGATGAAGAAGAATCAGGCGCTCAACAGCGCGTCGGCTTAAGCATTTATTACATTCCAATTTTGAAATACCCCAGGAGTTTTCTCCTGGGGTATTTTTATGCTCAAAGATTAAATGATAAATTATGGATTTTAAATTAACAAAATAAAACAAATTATATAAATTATAGTTGACTATAATTGAAATTTCGATTAATATATACGAAGAAAATAACAATTTATTAGCTGATTATAAATTAAAATAAACATATTTAGCAAATAAAGATTTGACAAGATGCAGATAAAACCGGCGATTTAGCGAACCGTTTTTATGGAACATAAAGTGATAAGGAGGCTTTCACAATGAAGAAGTTCAAAAAGCTTGTAGCCACTGCGCTTGTTGCGGTTATGGTTCTGACGACTATGGCGCTTTCGGCATCTGCCGGCATCGTTTATTGGCATGGCAATGAAGGGTCACGCTGTTACGCAAAAACAACGCAGGATACGACGACAGAGTTGATCGGTGCTAAGATTACTTGGCAGGTCGGTAGCGGCGACGTGAAGGAGGGCACGCCTTCCCATACAACGGGCGCTGAGGCAAAGAGCATTTCCAGTTGGCTGAAATTCCGATGGGGCAAATCATTTGGATATTATTACATTAACAATCGAGAAACCCACCGCTCAACCGCATGGATGCCCTTTGATTTTTGAATTAAGCTAGGTTGTGCCACGGTAGTTCATTTCGCACACGTTCAATGCAACTGCCGTGGCATTTTTGGCGTAGCATGATCAGAATTGATTCATTGAATTTCCTATCAATGATGCAATGGAGGTTGGCATATGGAAACCGCAATTCAGACAAAGGATCTTACAAAGGAATACCGACAGGGCAAAAATATTGTGATGGGCGTTGATCATGTTAATATCAGCGTTGCGTCCGGGGAGTTCACTTCGATCGTGGGGAGAAGCGGATCCGGCAAGTCAACGCTGCTTCACTTGCTAGGCGGTATTGACCAGCCTACAGCGGGGAGCGTCCTAATCAATGGAATCAATATCAATCAGTTGCAGGATGCTGCGCTCACAAAATTCAGAAGCAAACACATCGGTTTTATTTTTCAAAGCTATAATTTGATCAATGAATTGACGGTTTTGGAAAATATTCGTTTGCCGTTGGATTTGGGCAAGATGGCATATGATAAGGATTACGAGGCTGAAATTATCACATTACTTGAGCTTGAAGAGCGGCTGAAGTTTTACCCCTATCAGTTGTCTGGAGGGCAACAGCAGCGTGTTGCAATTGCGAGAGCACTGATTACAAAGCCTGCGATCATTTTGGCTGACGAGCCGACTGGGAACTTGGATAAGCAGTCCGGCGATTCCATTTTTGAATTTATGATTAAAACAAATAAAAATTTGCATCAAACTTATGTGATGGTAACGCATAATCTGGAACTCGCCAATCGTACAAAACGGATTCTAACCATTGACGATGGGAAAATTGTTGACGACAAAGGTCTGCTTTAAGGTGTTTTTTCCAATCTGCTGAAAGATTCATCACGATGATGTAGAAGGAGATTCTATGAAACAGATATTACGTCTTTCATTCAAAGACACCTTTCGCTCGAAGAATTCGGCGCTTCTGGCTTTTGGAATCCTGTTTTCCTTTTTGGTGCCGATTGTGATTTTTACCGTTTCCAATTCTTTTATGAATGGCGCGCTTGAAAAATCTTTTCAAGTATATGGATATTTTGATGATATCCTTTACCATGCAGAGAAGCAGGCCGGCGGCTTGCAAAATACGCGGAATGATATAAAGGAAGCCATTCCCACAGAGGGCATCGAACAGGTAGGAACCGTATCCGTATTTCGCCAGGATGAGGCTGGTAAAGCAGAATTGACGATCGGCTATATGGATGAGGCGGCGATTGATTTGAGTAGCATGAAGCTGCTGGAGGGCAGGCTGCCACAGCATAGGGGGGAGCTGGCGCTCTGTAATTCCCTTATCTATCAGTTCCCTGAATTAAACAAATTAGGAGAAACTATTACGGTTGGGGATCAAAGCTATACGCTGGTCGGCCTGATCAGCGACTATTCCGCCAGATGGGAAAAGCCGAAAAATGGAGAAGCTCTTTTACCCAATGCGCTGATCAGCCTAGAAGAAGCGCAAGAAAATCCGGCTGTTTACCAGCGCCATTTGCTCCTGAATACATCAACCGCTTTCGGACAGGCCGATTATCATAACATACCCAATCTTGTCGCCAATGCGAACCGTGCTGTAAATGATCGAAGCGAAAAATATACAGTTCCTACAGCAGTGGTGATTTTAACGTCAATATGCTCCTTTTTCCTGAATATCTATATCTTTACCTATTTTATTGATAGCCAGCAGCGTAAGCTTGCAATTTTTAGATGCCTGAATATGACAAAGGCGGACAGTATTGTTTTTATTCTGTTTAAAATTGTGATTTTGCTGGTTTTAGCCATACCTTTGGGGCTGATGCTTGGGTATGGTATATCCTGGATTGCCGTTTTTTTATTTAACCGTTTTATCGGGCTCGATCATAGTATCGCTCTATCTGGGAAGGCAGTTGGAATCAGCATTTTCATCTGTGTGGTAACAGTGTTTTTGGCTAGCTTATGGAGCATCAGAAAGATAAACCGCCTTTCTCCAATCAGCCTTTTTTCTCCTGCCGATACAGAACAATTACATCGAGAAAAATCTTCGGGAAAAAAGTATCAAAAAACAAGCCTGTCGCATCTAGCGCTTCTGGATTTGAAGTCGCATTTGAAAAAATCGATTATTGTGGCTTTGCTGATTGCATGCTGCCTGTCTCTGTTCAATTTTTATGCGGTTTATATTAAAATATTTTCTTCGCAGATGGCGGATGCAAGAGGGAAAATGCCACTGAATTTTGACTATGAATTTTTAACAAATCAGAGTGTCACAGGTACGGCTTTTGTAGATGATTCCGGAAATCTTAATTATGTCCAGGCGGTTCCAAATGACGATGCAACATTTTTTATGCCGGACTATCGAAAAACAATTTCGTCAGAGATCATTGAACAGTTGAATGCCAATCCCAAGGTTAAGAAAGTGGATCAATATCTGGAGGCCAATGAACTGTATCTGTTGAACGCCCCCAGTCCGTTAGAAAATGCATATTTGAGCCACTATGAAAACGATGCTTCGTTGCCTGATTCTATCAAAAAAATTTTTAATGTATCGTCAGACACCCGTTCCATCCAGTTTTTCGGCTATCCTGAAAAAGAGTTGAAGGATATGGAACAATATGTGTCAAGCGGTACAATCCATATAGATAAAATACAGAGCGGGGAAGAAGTCATCCTCATGGTTCCTATCTATGAGTTTACCCAAAAGGAAGAGTATTCTCAAAAGAGTTTTCTAACGCCTGAAGAATACGAAGGGAAAGAGCATCAATTTAAGGACTCCTATTATTCTGTCGGAGATACCATACATTTCATACAATTGGTACCCAAAGACAAAAGTATGTATGGATATATTACAGAAGAACAAATTCGTTCCAATTTGGAGAGAAAAGACGTTGAAGTGAAAATTGGTGCGATCATTTATCAGAGGATTTCATGGTTTGATACGCTTAGCGTGCCCCCGATGGCATACGCGCTTATTGGAGCGAACGAATCACTGCAATCCCTAAGCATCGCACCGACCCATTCCAGACTTAGGGTCACCCTGCGGGAAAGCATACCCTATCAGGACTTCGAGCCGGAAATACAGTATTATGCAGGCCTTCTCAAAGGGTTTGATTTTCGCAATAATGCGGCGGAGCAGGAGGAATTCCGAGAGCTTCAGATCATTTTGAAGGTGTTATATCAAACGCTGGTCGGCATGATGGCGCTTGTGATTATCATCATTTTGATGATCGAGGAAAGGATAGAATTATTTAGTAAAAGGAAATATTACGCACTGCTTCGCCTAAACGGCTTAAGCCTGCCGCGGCTGAGGGGGCTAATTGCATTGAAATCTGTTTATTTTGCCCTGTGTGGCATCTTGCTTTCGATTCCTGCCGTATACGCTACCATCCAGATCGTATTCGGCAAAATGGATGATATCGCAACTTTTATCAATCCATTGGAAATTTTATGTTCATTCTTGCTTGTTTTTGTCGTTACTCTCTGCACATCGGTTACTTCTATCCGCTATTTAAAAAAGCATGGAATTACACAGCTGATGTTTGATTAAATTAGCCCAATGCAGCGGAGGTGATCGGATCACAAAAAACGAATGCTGAAAAAGAGATTCATCCGATTTAAAACAAGGAGAGGAGAAAGGTCGTAATGAAAAAGCATCCGACTGGCATCAAAAGGTTTCTGGCCGCGCTTATCGCTATTCTCATGCTGCTCTCTCTATCGGTTTCAGGGTTTGCAGCGGGCGGCGCAAATGGTTCTGTGGTTACAACGGCAGACATTGAGACATGCATTGAAAAGCATTACGGATTTCTGATGCGCCACTTCCTGGAGCATTCTGAGATATACGGGGTGGAGCTTGCCGATCCCTCCGAACTATCGTTGTTATCTCCGGTGGCTTTCAGGAATGCTGAAGGGGGTGGGAGCAATGCGCAAGTGGTTTACCTCCCTGTTGTGGATGGAACCAATCAGGTAGCAGCGATTTTCACTGTTATGAAGGAAAATGGGCGGATTTCTGCCACCTTGGGAACAGATTTTGCACCGCTTTTGAATCAAGCAATTGACCAAAATGAATTGGAGGTATTGCTGCTACAGGACGGAGATACTCTGCTGGCTGTTTCCGCCGAGGGCGATGTTTTTACCTTGCATGGTCGAAATACAGGGCCAAACAGCGCTTACCGCTCTCCTATAGAATCATCTATGTTATCGTTTGATCTCGATTCTGGCGAGGCGGTTCTGCGGCTGGGCGAAATCAATGAACCCTTTACGGCCTTAGCGGAAAACGCCCTGCGAGAACAGGAGGAGCAGGATCGTGAATCCAATACGCTTCGATCCAGCCCGGCGATAACAGGAGAAAACTATCTTTCCAATTACCGGCCTTATGATATTGTGGATCAAAACGTGGATGGCCAGCAGCACGGATTGTGTTGGGCAGCGGTGGTCGCCTCCATGTGCAGATTTGAAAAACCGGATACTTGGGGCGCCCTTACGGCACAAAACGTAGCGGATTATATGGGGATCGGTTACGATGACGGCGGTACGAATAACGAGGCAAAATCGGCTTTAGAGCATTATCTGGGCTCGCCCTATGTGCCGACTATCAAGAATGTGCTTTCTCAAGCCGATATCGTAACGGTTATCAATAATATTGATCCTGCGTACCTGCAATGCAGAAGGCCAAATGGATTTCTGCGTTATGAATACCATGCGGTAGCCCTCACCGGCTATCTGTTTTCTGATACACAGACTGCCATTCAGATCATGGATCCGGCTTATGAATGTTTTAAGCTTGCGTCCTATAATGGAAGCAATTGGACATTCCCATTTGGCACATATACATACACTTGGATTAAGACAATACGGCTTTTATACAACGTTTAATTTCAAAGAAAAAGGGCCCGTTGCAAAATGTTTATCATTCTGCAACGGGCCCTTTTAGAATTGTTTTTCACCTTTAGAAAACGGTGGGCTTATCGTTTGACCTTGGCGCATGCGTGTTTGTTATTTTGCCTGGAACAGCAACAGCATGAAGCCCGCCGCAACTGCGGAGCCAATCACGCCCGCCACATTCGGGCCCATTGCGTGCATGAGCAGGAAGTTGGTGGGGTTGGCTTTGCGGCCTTCCTTCTGGGCAACACGCGCCGCCATCGGGACGGCGGAAACACCGGCTGCGCCGATCAGGGGGTTTACCTTGCCTTTTGTAATATAGAACATCAGCTTGCCCAGAAGCACGCCGCCTGCTGTAGAGAACGCGAAGGCGACCAGGCCAAGGCCTACAATGGCAAGCGTCTGCACCTTTAGGAAGGTTGCGCCGTTGGCTGTTGCGCCAACGGAAACGCCGAGCATGATCGTAACGATATTGCAAAGCGCGTTCTGCGCCGTATCGTTGAGGCGGTCCGTTACGCCGCTCTCGCGGAAAAGATTGCCGAGCATCAGCATACCGATCAGCGGGGCAACATCCGGAATCAGCAGCACACAGATTACGGTAACAATAATCGGGAAAATGACTTTCTCCGTTTTGCTGACCTTGCGCAATTGATCCATTTTGACCTCACGCTCTTTTTTGGTGGTCAGCAAACGCATGATCGGGGGCTGGATCAGCGGAATGAGCGCCATGTAGGAATAGGCGGCAACCGCGATCGGGCCAAGCAGTTCAGAGGCGATCCGGGTGGCAAGGAAAATGGCCGTGGGGCCATCCGCGCCGCCGATGATGCCGATTGCCGCCGCCTGTGCGGGCGTAAACAGGCCGGTTGCAATGGAGATGACGAAGGCGACATAGATGCCCAGCTGTGCCGCGCCGCCGAGCAGGAGGCTCGAGGGGTTGGCAAGCAACGGGCCAAAATCCGTCATGGCGCCAACGCCAAGGAAAATTAAGCAGGGGAATACGCTGCTTTTCACGCCTTGATAGATGATATACAGCACGCCGGATTGCAGCAGCGTCGGCCCCGGCTGCATGAGCCCAGCCTCGGGCAGGTTTGCCAGCAACATGCCGAAGGCAATCGGGAGCAGCAGCAGCGGCTCAAATTTTTTGACGATTGCCAGAAACAGAAAGACGAAAGACACACCAATCATCACAGCCTGCTGCCAGGTCAGCGCCATAAAGCCGGAGCTTTCGATCAGTTGTTTAAAAACTTCTAAGATATTCATGCGGAACTCCCTCCGCTTAACCGATGACTGCGAGCACGTCGTCTGTCGAAACGGTGCTGCCCTTGGAAACGAGAACCTGCTTGACGGTGCCGTCGGCAGGGGAGACGATATCGTTTTCCATCTTCATGGCTTCCAGGATGAACAGCACGTCGCCGGCCTTGACCGCCTGGCCAACCGATGCTTTCACATCCAAAATCGTGCCGGGCATCGGGCAAACGGCGTTTGTGCCTTCCACTGGGGCGGCAGGTGCTGCGGGGGCTGCGGTCGGAGCGGCAGCGGGTGCCGTGGGAGCAGCAGGTGTGGCAACAGGGGCGGGAGCAGCCGCGGGAGCAGCGGCCACCGGAGCGGCGGCTATGGGGGCAGCCATAACGCTATTGACAACGGCCTGGCCCTCTTCCACTTCGATCTCATATTTTTTACCGTTTAATGTGACCATGTATTTCATTTTGAGTTCCTCCTCTTAGTCAATCTCTTTTATCGATTTGATGATGAGCCTGTCGGTCGGGATGCCAGTCTTGTCGCTGATGATTGCCAGAAGCACCGCTTGTGTTTTGCTGTCCACGGTAACCTGGCGGATGGATTGAAAATGCAGCCGCTCGAGCGGGATGCCGGTCTGGTCGCTGACGATCGCCATCAGCATGGCGGCAGTCTGCTCATCCGTATCGACGAGCAGGATTCCGTTTTCAGTCACTGCTGCGGGAGCCGCCACAGCGGCGGGTGCGGCCTGGATGGGGATGACCGGCGGCGCTTCCACCGGCTGCGCGGCGGCTTTATTGTCGCGCGCGCCCTTGTGTTCCAAAAGCCGGATCGCCTTGGAGAGCAGCATGATGATAACGGCCAGGAGTGCAAGCTCGATTAAAACAACTGCAATCCCCACGAGCGCGATCAAGAGGGAATCCCCAATTGTAATGGTCTGGTTTGCCAGCATAGGGCATTAGCCTCCTTATCAGTCAATTTGCTCGATGGAATAGGAGAAGGTGTTCTTTTCGCGTATTTCGCGATTGTCAAAGAACTTTTCCGCCTGCGCGGGGAATGCGATATAGGAGAGAACATCCTCATCGGATTTGGCACGCTCGCCGAGCTCGGCCTTTGCCTTTTCAAAACCGGGCTCCAGCAGGTCGGCATAGCGCACGGTAACAGGCTTTTCATCGCCGAGGATTTTTTCCTGGATTTCCTTGTTGATCTCGCCGGGAGCGCGACCGTATTCGCCGTGCAGATAGGCCTTGATCTCCTTGGATACATTTTTATACCGCTCGCCCGCAAGCACGTTTGCCGTTGCCTGCACGCCCACCATCTGGCTCATTGGCGTGACCAGCGGCGGGTAGCCGAGATCCTTGCGCACGCGAGGCACTTCCGCGAGCACTTCATCGAGCTTATCGAGCGCTTTCTGCGCGGTCAGCTGAGCGACAAGGTTGGAGAGCATGCCACCGGGCACCTGATAAACCAGCGCGTCTGTCTCTGTGGAAAGCACCACGGGGTTTAAAAGGCCGCTTTCCAGCGCCTGTGCGCGGATTGGCTTGAAGAAATCGTTGATTTCCTTGAGCTTTTTATCGTTGAGTGATACCTCATAGCCCTCCTGGCGCAGCGCATAGGCGAGCGTTTCCGTGGCGGGCTGGGCTGTGCCGCCTGAGAAGCAGGAGATAGCGGTGTCGATCACATCCGCACCGGCCTCCACAGCCTTTTGCAGCGTCAGCGGGCCGAGGCCCGTGGTGCAGTGGGTATGCACGACGATTGGAACCTTTACATTCTCTTTGAGTGCCTTTACGAGGTCGTAGCCCTCCTGCGGGCCCATGATGCCAGCCATATCTTTGATGCAGATGGACTGCACGCCCATCTTCTCCATCTCTCTGGCCATTTTGACGTAGGCGTCCAGCGTGTGGATGGGGCTGATCGTGAAGCAGATCGTGCCGCTCGCGTGCGCGCCGGCCTTGAGCGTTTCATCCACGGCAACCTCGATGTTGCGCAAATCGTTGAGCGCATCGAAGATGCGGATGATGTCAATGCCGTTTTCCACGCTTTTACGCACGAATTTGCGCACGACGTCATCCGGATAATGCTTGTAGCCCAGCAGGTTTTGGCCCCGGAGGAGCATTTGCAGCTTGGTGTTCGGGCAGGCTTCCCGGATGGTGCGCAGCCGTTCCCACGGATCCTCGCCCAGATAGCGAAGGCAGGAGTCGAATGTGGCGCCGCCCCAGCACTCAAGGGAATAGTAGCCGGCTTCGTCGAGTTTGCCGAGGATTGGCTTGAACTCAGAAAGCGGCATACGCGTTGCGATCAGGGACTGATTCGCGTCGCGCAGAACCGTTTCGGTAAACTGTACTTTCATTTTGTAACCTCCATACGTCCCAGATAAAAAGTAACGGCAGGCTCGCAAGGAGGGGCAAAGCCCGCAATTCCTGTGGAAACTGCCATTATGGGGCGGCAAACGTCCTGCCTGATCAGAACCAGACGATGAGAGACCAGCCCCAAACTGACCCATTCTATTTTATCCGAAATGCGGGCAATTTAATTGCGGATTTCAAAAAATAAGGAAATGATTGTTAAATCCTTAACCAATGTTTTTTGGAAATTTGCGGCGGTTTTTGGTGGAGTTGATAAAAGGGGAGTGAAAACGGGCAGAAGCGCTTTGTTTAGCTGCATGAGGCGGATGATTTTTTTGCCAGACAGGCCGGAAAAATAGAATCGCCGCGCTGGAAACCAATGTTTCCGGCGCGGCGGCAGTTCGGCTGGTTTTATTGTTGCGTTTGGTCAGGGTTCGGCGTTTCCGGCGCTGTTCCGGCATTCGGCCCGGACGGCTTCGGATCGGACGGAGCGCCCAGCAGCGCAATCAGCCGGGCGTTCTGCGCTTTCAGCTCGGCGAGTTGTTCCCGTATTTCATGGAGCTGGCTTTCGGTCTGAATAGCGCGTAGCTCGTGCTTTTCTTCTCTCGCGGTCCAGCCGAAGCCATAATACAAAACGGCCAGGAGAATGGGTGCGGTGCCGATCGCGGCGCCGAAGATGGATTCGCTGATTGATAGGCCAATGAGAAAAGAAAAAACAAAAACAAGTATAGCTGTAAGCAAAAAAGCGAACGTAAATCGCATGCCTTTCAGCATTTCAGCACATCCCCCTTTGTTATATTAAGATACTTTGCATGGTAATCCGTAGTAGGTTGTACCGATACTCGGTGCCAGTGAGAAGGTAACACCAGGATATTTTCCTCCCGTTGACCAGCTAAAGGAAAGATCAGATGAAATGCGTAAACGGGTATGCGCGTATTTTAAAGTAATATGAAAAGAATTGGTACTGTTGTTTTTTGATTCCCCAAGGCCACAGATTGTAATTTGGAAGCGTATATAAATAATTTGACCGCCTGATAAAACGGCATCTGACGGTAGATGAAATTTGTAATAAAAACCGTCGTGGAAACGCTCAACCGTATGGGCATCCCATTCTTCCGACTCACTTCTCTGGTAAGTTTTATTCGTTGCGGCATAGCGCTCCGTATAATCCGCTGTCCAAAAGATCCGTAGTAATGCCTCGTTCCGTTGACTGTGTGCATATATGTATGCCCATTCTCACATAACCGTCGTAGCTGGATGGCGGTTCTTCCGTACCGCCGTAATCTTCGCTAGGGGCGCGCAGCTGGCGGTTTTGTTTTGAGGCTTCTTCCATGACGGCAAGCTCAAAAGATTCTTTTCATTTGTATTTTCTGACCGGATGGCGTCTCTTTGATATACTGCGTTATTACTTCAAATGCAGAGCCGCCCTCCATCGCATCCAGAATCGCTTCAAAGGCCGGGTCGTTTTCCCGTGTAAAGCCTGTCTCCTTCAAGATCTGCCGGTTCGTTTCCCATCTGATAATCGTTTGGGCAATCGGAATGATATTCCTTATATTGCAATTATATCACAAAAATAAAATGATTGATATTGACAGATTGATTAAAATTTACAATATTATTTTGCAATATGTTCTAAATAAATACTTGCAATATAAAAAATTCCTGAAATGAATGAAGGGCTATTTGTGAAATCATTTTATTGATAAAATTTTATTCAAATTCTCCAAACTTACCCGCAAACAATCAAACGGGTCACGTGGGCAGGTATCCTGCTCAATGGCAATATATTGCACGCCGCTTTCCCGGCAGGCGTGATATGCCTCCCGAAGATTCAGGTTACCGCAGCCGATTTCCGCGAAGGTGGGCGTATTGTCTATGACCGCATAATCTTTAAAATGGCAAACCTTCATGCGCCCGGCAACACGGCGGATATACTCCGCAGGATTGACGCCGCCGTATTGGAGCCAGTAGGTATCGAGGATGAAGCCGAACTCTTTTTCGTTGGAATCCTCTATCAGCATGTCGAGCCCAAGCCGGCCGTTTGCAAAGCGCTCCAGCTCAAAGGCGTGGTTGTGGTAGGCAAAGTGCAGCCCGGCCGCCGCGAGCTGCTTGGCGATTTCGCCCATTTCCTTTAAAAAGGCCGAAAAGCCTTCCGCCGAGCCGTGGAATTCGTTGGGCATGTAGCCGAGCCCGACCGTATCGCAGTGCAGGAGCTGATGCTCCGCGATTAGGGAGTCCAGGTCGTTTTGCATCCGCTCCCAGGGGCTGTGCGTGATGCACACGTCGAGCTCGAGCTCCGCCACCAGCGCGGCAAGGCGCTCCGGCTCAATGGGGCCGAAGGCGGAAATCTGGATCGCATCAAAGCCGATTGTTTTGATTTTGCGCAGCGTCAATTCAATCGCCTCCGGGGTTTTGGTGAAGTCCCGCACGGTATAGAGCTGCGCCGCGGGGTGGATGCTGTCGGTTTGTGGATTGATGGGAAGGCCTCCTGTTCCTATTGCTCGCCAGTCTATTTTTCTATATAATACAGGGAAAGTGGAAAAAGGGGAAGGTTTTAGCAGGATTTATGGAAGAAATTACGAAAAAGCCTTCTCAAACGCATCAAAACCGATATGAATGGAAAGGGTGTGCCCTATGGCTGCCAAACTGAATACCAGAATCATCTCCTCTCTCGAAAAATGCTTCCATGATGAAGCAATCTCCGATCATCCGCGCCTGAAAAAGGCCTCCATGCTGAGAAATGAACAATATTCCTTCCAGCTCGCCATGCAGCTCCGGGATCGGGCCTGCACGGATAAAAAGGAGGTTTACCTCCATGTAAAATCCGCACTGGCGGCGTATTTGGAGATCAAGCTGGTGCGGGAGGTGCCCTCCATGTTCCCCTGTTATGGGGATGCCCGCGGGCGAGAGTACCTGCGCCGCAAGCCGGGGCTCTATCCGGATTTGTTGGAGCCGCTGGCAGAAGGCCGGGAGATTCCGCTCATGCCGGGCCAGCTGTGCAGCCTTTGGTTCACAGTGGCGCCGCGCGCGGAAATACCCACCGGCGCGCAGAGAATCGAACTGGAGCTATCAGATGAAAACGGTACGGTGCTCGCCCGGGAGACGCTGACGCTCACGGTGATCGAGGCAGACCTGCCTGCACAGGGGCTCACCTTTACACAGTGGTTTCACAGCGACTGCCTGGCCGTTTATTATGGCGTGCCCGTGTTCAGCGAGCGGCATTGGGAAATCATTGAAAACTTTTTGCGCACCGCGCGCCGCTATGGGATGAATATGGTGCTCACGCCGGTGTTTACCCCGCCGCTGGATACAGCGGTCGGCACGGAGCGCCCCACGGTGCAGTTGGTCGATGTGGCGGTAGAGGGCGGGAAATACCGCTTTGGTTTTGAGAAGCTGGATCGCTGGGTGAATCTGTGCCTGCGGCTGGGGTTTGAGCAGTTTGAAATTTCCCACTTCTTTACGCAATGGGGCGCGGCGCACGCGCCGAAGGTGATTGCTCAGATGGAGGGGCAGACAAAGCGCATTTTTGGCTGGGAAACAGAGGCGGCAGGGGAAGCATACGCCTCCTTTTTACATGCGTTTCTAGGCGCGCTGATTCCGCATTTGAAGAAGCTGGGGGTAGATAGACGCTGCCGCTTCCATATTTCCGACGAGCCGTCGGAGGATAGCCTCGGCAACTATCAGGCCGCGAAGCAGATTGTGGAGGAGCAGCTGAAAGGCTACCCGATTATGGATGCGCTTTCCAGCTACGAATTTTACAGGCAGGGGGTATCCGCCTGTCCAATCCCGGCAAACGACCACATCGAGCCTTTCCTCAAGCACCGTGTGCCGCATTTGTGGACGTATTATTGCTGCGGGCAGTCGAATGGCGTGAGCAACCGCTTTTTATCGATGCCGTCTGCGAATAACCGCATCATTGGAACGCAGCTTTACAAATATCACATCGAAGGGTTTCTCCATTGGGGCTATAATTTTTATTTTTCACAGCTGTCCCGCCATGCGGTCAATCCATTTTTTGTGACGGACGGCGATGGTATGGTGCCGTCGGGCGATGCGTTTTCCGTTTATCCTGCGCCGGACGGGACGGCGTGGGAATCGCTGCGGCTGGTTGTGTTTCATGAGGCGCTACAGGATCAGCGCGCGCTGGAGCTGTGTGAATCGCTCTATGGGCGAGCGTTTGTGATGCGTTTGCTGGAGGGCGGCCTGCATGGGCGGATCACCTTCCGCCATTATCCGCGCAGGGCGGCGTTTCTCCTCCGGCTGCGCGAGCGGGTCAATGCGGCGATTGCAGCAAGGCAGGAGAAGGCGGAGGCATAACCCGAAATTCATAAAGCATGAAAAGATTGTAAAAAAATAGAAATGAGACATGCAAAATATATTATTTTGGAGGAAAAAACGTTTTGTTTTTAGGTATGGTTGACATGCATGCCCTTCTTGTGTACAATAAAAACGATGATTTGGCGGAAGGGGAGACACGATTCTTTTGCCAGATGCAATGAATCTGAAAGGATGAAAAAAATGAAGAAAACCAGAAAAATGCTTAGCCTGATTTTGGCGGTCGTGATGCTGTGCTCTGTTTTCGCTGCCGCAACGAGCGCCTTCGCAGCAAACTCAGGCCCGTATTCCTATGAGCTGATTAATGATGGCAAGGAGGTTAAGATCACTGCCTATAATGAGAATAAGGCGATCTTGTCCATCCCTTCCAGGATTGCGGGTAAGCCCGTCACCGTGATCGGTTCCTATGCGTTCAGCCGGATTGGGCGGTTGCAAAACGTATACCTGCCACTGACGGTGAAAACCATTGAGGACCATGCGTTTTATGAGAGCAACCGGATTACCGGCCTGACAATTCCCTCCAACGTGAGAACAATCGGCGACTATGCGTTCGCGGGCTGCAACAGGCTCGAGTGGGTTTCCATCCTCAACGGCACACAGTCCATCGGCAACTACGCATTCAGCGGCTGCGGCCGCCTGGGGAGCATTAAGCTGCCGAAGAGCGTGCGCACGGTTGGCGACTATGCGTTCAGCAACTGCAGCCGCCTGGTGAGCGCCAGCATGAAGGGCGTTGCCACCATCGGCGCGGGTGCGTTTTCCGCCTGCAACCGGCTGGAGAAGGTGCACTTCCCCAAAACACTTACGAGCATTGGCGACCGCGCTTTTTGGGGCGACGTTCGCCTGATGAAGGTCTATTTTGACGGCAACGCGCCAGAGCTTGGCAGCAATGTTTTCTCGATGATTGAAAACAATGCGAAGCTCTATCATAAGTCCGGCAACAACACCTTCCAGGGCGGCGAATGGGAGCGCTTCCAGGAGAAAACCTTCCTTGTCTGCCTGTTCTAATCTTCCAGCATGATAGAAGCCCTGTGCACCGGCAAAGAGTGGTGTGCAGGGCTTTTTTGATTCCATAAAGGGGCTTGGCCTGCGCCGGCAACCGGCTTTTTTTCACAGGCCGGGGGATGCCAAAGGTTGGGCCTGCCACGTTTGGAAGCTTTCGTATGAGGTGTGAGAATGGCTCTTGGGAGGCGCGCTTTCCACTGGGCGGGCGGAATGGCCGGCTGCCGGATCAACGAAGCATAACGGGCAAGCGTGCCCCCCATGTGGGGAAACACACTTGCCCGCTGCCTTTCGTTTTGAAATGACAGCGGTGAAAATCCAGGCCGCCGTTATGCAGCGTTGGTTTGGCTGGCCGTTGCTTCGGTGCTGCCCGGGCTGGATTCCGGAGTAGTTTGCTGGTTGGAGGTATCCGTGGGGCAGTCAAAACCGTGCATAAAGCCGTTGAGCTCCACAGAGCAGACGTCCCCGCCGATCACCTGCCCCTCATAGACAAGCAGATTTGCATGGATACAGCCGCTGTCCGCCGCATACCCAGGGTAATTTTTGATCGCATAGGTCCATCGTTTCACCCGTTTGCCCTGGTATTTCATCAGGTCAAAGCCCTGTGCCTTCTGGATCGCATTGTATTTTTCATAAACCTCATCAAATTCCGGCGGGATGATGACTTCCGCAACCTCCACCGGGTCTTCATCGAAGCTCCATCCGAATTGTGACAGGAACGCAACGCGTTGCTCTGCGTTTTCCGCCTTGATATTCAGCACGCTGTCGGCCTCTGCCGGCTGGTGGAGACGTGTCACGAGAAGCATGGCGAGCACAAGCAGAACGACGAGCAGAACCAGAATGACCATTTTAATTCTTGAAGATTTTACAGAGTATACAAACATGTCAACCACCTCACAAATCTTTATGCGCAGCCGGGGGATTTCATGCGTCCCTGAAATGTGACATCGACAATTCATATAGAAAAGTTTTTCAAACTTGAATTTTTTATGAAAACCTATAAAAGCTATTCGTAATGTGCTATAATAATTTTCAAATTTCGGCCGTTCCAGGACTTGGAAGCAAAGAGGGATACAGAGCGGCTGTAAGCCGGCAGGAGGTGATACTGTGGCATCCAAAACGGTCAATGAAATCCTGCAAGCAGAACGGCAGGCCGATCTCGCCGTGGAGCAGGCTCACACGCAGGCAAAGGAGCTGATCCGGCAGGCACAGGAGGATGGCGCGAGCCTCCTCGCGGAGCAAACGCGCCTGGCGCGCCAGGAGGCGGATGTGCTGCGGAGGGAAGCAGAGCAGCAGGCAGAGGCAATCCAGCACGAAATGGAGCAGGAAGGCTACAGGCAGGCGAGCGCTCTGCGCGACGGCGTGCAGGCGAGGCAGGCAAGCGCCGCCACAATGGTGATCCGCTGTATAATCCCGCAATACCCCATAGAAGGGAGACGCTCTGATGGCAAAATGTAAGATGAAGCGCATTGAGATCGCCGCCCTGCTCACGGACAGCAAAAAGATTGTAGAGCGGTTGCAGCGCCGGGGCGTGGTGGAAATCTGCGACAATACGGATGAGGAGCTGGTGCGCCTCAATACGCAGGCGATGATCGGCGTTTTTGAAAAGAATTTGAATTTGACAGAGCAGGCGAAGGAGATCATGGCGCGCTATGTGCCGGTGAAAACCGGTTTGTTCGACTCCCTGCGGGGGCGGCGGGAGCTCACCACCGACGCCTTTGGCAAGCAGGTGGAAGAAGCGGAGCACATGCTCAAGAAGTGCTATGAGATTGTATCGCTGGAGAAGCAAATTCATGACGCTTCTGAAGAAATCATCCGCCTTCGCACTCAAATGGATGCGCTGGAGCCGTGGCGGGAGCTGGATGTTCTCATGGCGGCCGCCTCAACGCGCCGCACGCGCTGCTTTGTGGGTAGCCTGCCCGGTTTTCATTCCCGTGAGGAGCTGACGGCTGCCCTGCAGGAGGCGGACGATGCGCTGACAGCACTGGAAGTGGAGGTCGTTTTCGCCTCAAAGGAGCAAACCTGCCTTTGGGTGATCTGTCTGGATCGCATTGCGCAGCAGGTGGAGGAGGCGCTGCGGGAGATGGGCTTTGCCCGCCCGTCCGACCCGGGGAAGGAGCCGCCGGAGCAGTGCATCCGGGCGATGCAGCTGCGCACGGGCGAATGCGAAGAGATTGTGGAAAAGGCGCGCAAGGAAATTGCCGGATTCGCAGGCTGCGAGGCGGGCGTCGACTTCCTGATCGATTACTTCACCATGCGCAAGGAAAAATATGAGGTGCTCAACCGTTTGGGCATGACGAAAAATACCATGATCCTCGAAGGCTATATTCCGGAAAAGGAAGTTACCCGCCTGGTCAAAGAGCTGGAGCAGCGCTTTCGCGTTGCCATCACGGTTTTTGAGCCGGAGGAAGAGGAAGATGTTCCGGTGCTGCTGGAAAACAACGGCTTTTCCTCCCCAGTAGAGCCGATCACGGAGATGTATGCCCTGCCGGCGAAGAAGGATATCGACCCCACGCCGGTCATGGCGGTGTTCTACTATTTGTTTTTTGGCCTGATGCTCTCCGATGCGGGCTATGGCTGCCTGATGGTGCTTGTATCCGCTATCGCGCTGAAAAAGTTCCCGCTGGAAGGCAACCTGCGCAAAACGATGAAGATGTTTTTGTATTCCGGTGTGTCCACCATCTTCTGGGGTGCGCTGTTCGGCACCTGGTTTGGCGATATTGTGCCGGTTATCTGCAAAAACTTTTTGCACCGGCCCGCGCCGCGCATGGCGATCTGGTTTGACCCGGTGAGCGACCCGATGAAGCTGCTGCTGTTTTCGCTGGGGCTCGGCATTTTGCATTTGTTCCTGGGCCTGGGCGTGCATTTTTATCAGCTCTGGGCGGCGGGAAAACGCTGGGATGCTTTCTGCGATACGGTGCCGATCTATCTTTTGGTGCTGGGCGCGGCACCGGTAGGCGCGGGTATGCTCACCGAGGTGCCCGCCATCCTGAATACCATTGGGATGTATGTGCTGCTCGCGGGCGTGATCCTGATTATCCTCACGGCGAGCCGCACTTCAAAAAATATTTTTGCCCGGCTGGGCGGTGGGCTTTACGGGCTGTATAACGCGGCCTCCGGCTACCTCAGCGACGTATTGTCCTATTCCCGTCTGCTGGCCCTGGGCCTTGCAACCGGCGTGATCGGGCAGGTGGTAAACCTGCTGGGCACGATCCCGGAGAATCCCGTGGTAAAGGGCGTTTTGCTCTTCTTCGTTTTTATCGTCGGGCACACGCTGAATATGGCGATCAACATGCTCGGCGCATATGTGCACACCAACCGGCTTCAGTATGTGGAGCTGTTTTCCAAATTCTATGAGGGCGGGGGCCGCGCCTTCAAGCCCTTTGCCGTACACACGAAATATGTGAAATTTAAAGAGGAAGTATAGCGAGAAAGAAGCTTTCGCGCTGCGAAAGATTAGCTTTTGGTTCGGAAAGGGCCAAAAGCCACTTCATGGAATCGCCGCTTTTTCATCACTATTTGCGCCTTGCGCGCAGCGAAAGGAATGACTTTTATCATGAATAGTTTAGGCGTAGCATTTGCAGTTTTGGGCGCGGTTTTGGCCGCTTTGATGGCGGGCATTGGCTCCGCAAAGGGTGTTGGAATCGCAGGCGAGGCAGCCGCGGGCGTGATCGCGGAGGATCCCGGCAAGTTCGGTAAGCTCCTGCTGCTGCAGCTTCTGCCCGGCACGCAGGGCCTTTACGGCCTGCTTACCGCTGTGCTGGTATTGAACCGTATCGGCCTGTTGGGCGGCAACTTGGTAGAATTGAGCACGGCGCACGGACTGATGTATCTGGCGGCCTGCCTGCCGATTGCAATTGTGGGCCTGTTTTCCGCCATTGCCCAGGGGCGCACAGCTGCCGCCGGCATCGGCGTGGTAGCCAAGAAGCCGGATCAGAACGGCAAGGCGATCACGATGGCTGTTTTGGTTGAGACCTATGCGGTGCTGGCGTTGCTGATCTCCCTGCTGACGGTGCTCAACCTGTAATCCATTTGGATCAAGTGGAAATGCAGCGTATCACCTGCAAGTTCCATAGAAAGGATGGTCATGCCAATGACAGGCCTTGAAGAGATGAAGGCGGCCATTGAAGAAGAGAGCCGTGTTGAACGAGCTGAGATTGACCGGCGGGCGCAGGAGCAGGCCGCAACAATCGGGGCGGAAGCAAAGGCGGCCGCTGCCGCCCGCTACCAGGAGATTTTATCGGATGCGCGCCAGGCATGCGCGGGCGAACTCCAACGGGCCAAAACCGGGGGAGAGATGAAGATCAAGCGGCTGCTGCTGCGCACCAAAACAGAGCTGGTCGATGAAACCATCGCGATGGCGTTGCGCCAGCTGCGGGAATTGCCGGATGCGGATTATTTCACCGTGCTCCAAACGCTTGCGTGCTCCTACGCGCGCAAGGGGGAGGGGGAAATGCTGCTCTCCCAACGGGATTTGCAACGATTGCCCGCCGGTTTTGCCGATACGCTGAATAGCATGCTGAAAAGCCAGGGCGCGCAGGTTCACATTGGAGCGCGCGCCGCGAAGATAGACGGCGGCTTTCTGCTGGTATACGGCGATATTGAGGTGAATTGCAGCTTTGAGGCGCTGCTGGAAGCATCGCTGGAGCAGGTGAAAGATGCCCTGAACCGGGAGCTCTTCGCTTAGACGCGGCGCTTATGGAAGGATGACATGCCGATGAAAGATACCGAATATACCTTTGCCGTTGCCCGGATTCGGGCGAATGAAACGCATCTCCTCGGCAAAAACGAGATGGAGCAGCTCATTGCGGCGCCCGATCTGCGTTCTGCCCTGCAGATGCTTGCGGATCAGGGCTGGAATACCGAAGATGCGCTGGAAGATCCAAATGAAATGCTGCGTCAGCAGGCCATGCAGATGTGGAGCCTGCTCACAGAGGTGGCTCCGGATTTGGGAGAGCTCTCTTTTCTGACGGCAAAGAATGATTTTCATAACCTGAAGGCCGCATTGAAAAGCCTTGTCAGCGATCAATCCCCGGAGCCTTACTGGATGCACCCCAGTTCGGTGCCGGTAGAGCTTGTTTGGGAGGCGGTATCCAGCCGGAATTTCAGCCGCCTGCCCGCTCAGATGCAGCAGCCCGGGCAGCAGGCCTATGATCTGCTGGTGCGCGCTTCGGATGGCCAGCGGGCGGACGCCCTGCTGGACCGAGCCACGCTGGAAGCGGCCAAAAGCCGGGCGGAGGAAACGGGCAGTGAATTTGCAATACGGCTCGCGGAGCTCCTATGCGCCACGGCGAATCTGAAGATTGCACTGCGCGCCGCCCACACCGGGCGGGACGAGCGCTTTTTGCAGGATGCGCTGTGCGAATGCGAAACGCTGCGCAAATCCGCTTTGATCGCGGCCGCCGGGCGCGGCGTGCAGGAGCTGACGCAGTATCTTTCGGAAACCGCCTACGCGGCGTGCGTGCCCGCGTTTGAAAAAAGCTTTGCATCATTTGAAAAATGGTGCGACGACGTTTTGATGCAGCAGCTCGACGCGGCGCGGCGAGTGAGCTTTGGGCTCGCACCTTTGGTCGCTTATTATGTGGCGCGGGACGCGGAGATCAAAAACATTCGCATCCTGCTCTCCTGCAAGCGGCTGGGGATTCCGGCGGATCAAATCCGGGAAAGGATGCGTGAAGCGTATGTATAAGATTGCGGTCATGGGTGACCGGGACAGCGTATCCGGCTTCGCTTCCCTGGGGCTGGAGATTTTCCCGGAGGAGGATGCCGAGCGCGCGGCCGCCACGCTGCGAAGAATGGTTGCCGGGGGCTATGCGGTGATTTATATGACGGAGCAGTTAGCCGCCCAGCTGGAGGCGGAAATCGATCGATACCGGCACCTGCCTGTGCCTGCCATCATCCCGATCCCGGGCGTGACGGGCAACACGGGGATGGGGCTGAGAAGCGTGAGCAAGAGCGTGGAGAAAGCGGTCGGCTCGGATATTATTGGATCATAAAATAACGAGGCAATTTGTTTGAAAGCTTCGCCTTTCAAACTGCATTTTGTGCTTTCCCGGCACAGATGCCGCTCGAAATTTTGGCTGCGCCAAAGCCGCGCGATTCTGCGGCCCGGCGCAAGAAAGGAATGGTCATACCTATGAGCACAGGTTCCGTTGTCAAGGTGGCCGGGCCGCTCGTCGTCGCGCAGGGGATGCGGGACGCAAACATGTTTGACGTGGTGCGGGTGAGCTCCCAGCGCCTGATTGGTGAAATTATTGAGATGCACGGGGATCGCGCATCCATTCAGGTATATGAAGAAACATCAGGCCTCGGCACCGGCGCGCCGGTCGAATCCACAGGCGAGCCGATGAGCGTTGAGCTTGGCCCGGGCTTGATCGGCAGCATTTTTGACGGCATCCAGCGCCCGCTGGATGATATCATGAAGGTTGCAGGCAACAATTTATCCCGCGGCGTGGAGGTGCCCTCCCTCAAGCGCGACCGCAAATGGAGGTTTGAACCCCGCGTAAAGGTGGGCGATCAGGTGAAAGCCTGTGATATCATCGGCACCGTGCAGGAAACGGACGTCGTCATCCACAAAATCATGGTGCCGAATGGCGTGGAGGGCGAGATTGCCTCTATCCAGGCGGGCGAATTTACCGTGACAGACACGGTCTGCACGGTGAAAACACCTCAGGGTGAAAAGGCGCTTACTCTCATGCAGCGCTGGCCGGTGCGCCGCGGCAGGCCCTACCGGCGCAAGCTCTCCCCGGATGAACCGCTCATCACCGGGCAGCGCGTGATCGACTGCCTGTTTCCCCTTGCCAAGGGCGGCGTGGCGGCAATCCCCGGCCCGTTTGGCAGCGGCAAAACGGTCACGCAGCATCAGCTTGCCAAATGGGCGGAGGCCGATATCGTTGTATATATCGGCTGTGGCGAGCGCGGCAATGAGATGACGGATGTTTTGAACGAGTTCCCGGAGCTGATCGACCCGCACACGGGCAAATCGCTTATGGAGCGCACGGTGCTGATCGCCAATACCTCCGATATGCCGGTGGCAGCGCGCGAAGCGTCCATCTACACGGGCATCACGATGGCGGAATATTTCCGTGATATGGGCTATTCCGTCGCGCTGATGGCGGATTCTACCTCCCGCTGGGCGGAGGCGCTGCGCGAGATGAGCGGCCGGCTGGAGGAGATGCCCGGCGAGGAGGGTTATCCCGCCTATCTCGGCAGCAGGCTCGCTCAGTTCTACGAGCGCGCGGGGCGCGTAATCTCATTGGGGACGGAGGGCCGCGAGGGCGCACTGTCCGTCATCGGCGCGGTATCTCCGCCCGGCGGCGATATTTCAGAGCCCGTCTCGCAGGCCACGCTCCGCATTGTCAAGGTGTTCTGGGGGCTGGATGCAAACCTTGCGTATAAGCGCCACTTCCCCGCGATCAACTGGCTGACAAGCTATTCGCTTTACACGGATTTGCTCAGTGAATGGTTCCAACAGCATGTGGACGATGAGTGGATGCCCCTGCGCGGGCGGATGCTGCATCTGTTGCAGGAGGAGGCGGAGCTCGATGAGATCGTTAAGCTCGTGGGTATGGATGCGCTCTCTCCCAGCGATCGGCTGAAAATGGAAACGGCGCGCTCTATCCGCGAAGATTTTCTGCATCAGCTGGCGTTCCATGAGGTGGATACCTATACCAGCCTCCAAAAGCAGCTTCTGATGATGCGGCTGATCCTCAATTTTTACGATTTGGCGAATGAAACGCTCGGGCAGGGCGGGGATGTTGAGCAGATCGTTACCCTGCCTGTCCGCGAGGAGATCGGCCGGTTTAAATATGTGCCGGAGGATCAGATTGGGGAAGCGTTTGACCGCATCAGCACCGATCTTGTCAACCAGATGAAAGAAACGATAGGGGAGGCGCAGTGAAATGCCAGTTGAATACAGAACCATAGAAGAAGTCGCCGGCCCTCTGATGCTGGTGCGCGATGTGCAGAACGTCACCTATAACGAATTGGGCGAAATTGAGCTGGAGAGCGGCGAAAAGCGCCGCTGCCGCGTGCTGGAGGTGGATGGCTCCAACGCCCTGGTGCAGCTTTTTGAGAGCTCCACGGGCATCAACCTCTCCAACAGCAAGGTGCGCTTCCTCGGCCGCCAAATGGAGCTTGGCGTATCCGAGGATATGCTCGGCCGCGTGTTTGACGGATTGGGCCGGCCGATTGACGATGGGCCGGAGATCATACCGGAGAAACGTATGGATGTGAACGGCCTGCCGATCAACCCCGTGGCCCGCAGCTATCCGCAGGAGTTTATCCAGACGGGCGTTTCCGCCATCGACGGGCTGAACACGCTCGTGCGCGGGCAGAAGCTGCCGATCTTCTCCGCGAGCGGCCTGCCGCACGCAAACCTCGCCGCGCAGATCGCGCGGCAGGCAAAGGTGCGCGGTACGGATGAGCCCTTTGCCGTGGTGTTCGCCGCGATGGGCATCACGTTTGAGGAGTCTAATTTCTTCATCGATTCCTTCCGCGAAACCGGCGCTTTGGAGCGGACGGTGCTCTTTGTCAACCTTGCAAACGACCCGGCCATCGAGCGTATTTCCACGCCGAAGATGGCGCTCACCGCCGCGGAATACCTGGCCTTTGAAAAGAATATGCACGTGCTCGTGATCCTCACGGATATCACAAACTATGCCGACGCGCTGCGCGAGGTTTCCGCCGCGCGTAAAGAGGTGCCCGGCAGGCGCGGCTACCCCGGCTATATGTATACGGATCTCGCCTCCATCTATGAACGGGCGGGCCGCCAGCAGGGGAAGGACGGCAGCATCACGATGATCCCGATCCTCTCCATGCCGGAGGATGACAAGACCCACCCGATCCCCGACCTGACGGGCTATATCACGGAGGGGCAGATCATTTTGAGCCGTGAATTGTACCGCAAGGGCGTCACGCCGCCGATCGACGTGCTGCCGTCGCTCTCCCGCCTGAAGGATAAGGGCATTGGCCGCGGTAAAACACGCGAGGATCATTCAGACACCATGAACCAGCTCTTCTCCGCCTATGCACGCGGCAAGGAGGCCAAGGAACTGATGGTCATCCTCGGTGAGGCGGCGCTGACCGACATCGACAAGCTCTATGCGAAGTTCGCGGATGCGTTCGAGCAGGAATATGTCTCCCAAGGGTACGACGCGAACCGCTCCATTGAGGAAACGCTCGACATCGGCTGGAAGCTGCTGCGCATCCTGCCGCGCAGCGAGCTCAAGCGCATCCGGGATGTATATCTCGACCAATATTACGACGAAACGTAAAGGGGTGAGGCTTTGTGGCAATACTCAATGTGAACCCCACCCGCATGGAACTGAGCAACTTAAAGCGCAAGCTTGCCACCGCGCGCAAGGGCCACAAGCTCCTCAAGGATAAGCGCGATGAGCTGATGCGCCAGTTCCTTGACCTCGTGCGGGAGAATAAAGCCCTCCGCCGCGAGGTGGAGGCCGGCATTGAAGAGGCCAACCGCCATATGGCGGTGGCGCGCAGCGTGATGCAGGATGAGGTGCTTTCCGTCGCCCTGATGATCCCCAAGCAGGAGATGCATCTGGAGATCGAGGAGAAGGATATCATGAGCGTGCGCATCCCGGTTTACCACACGCAGCTCAAAACGGCGGATAAAAACGATATTTTTCCCTATGGCTACGCCTTCACCTCCGGCGATCTCGACGACGCGGTGCGCGCCCTGTCGGAGATCATGCCTAAAATGCTGCGACTGGCCGAGGTGGAAAAATCCTGCCAGCTCATGGCGGAGGAGATCGAAAAAACCCGCCGTCGTGTCAACGCCCTGGAGCACGTGATGATCCCCCAGTATGAGGAGACGATCAAATATATCACGATGAAGCTCGATGAGAACGAGCGCAGCACGACGACACGGCTGATGAAGGTGAAAGATATGATGCTCGAGCAGGCGCATCATTATAAAGACCCGCGCGACGCGATGTGAAGGATCAGCACGGTGAAAGGCCCGGTGTGTTTTTAAAATGCGCCGGGCCAAATGTGTGCAGCGGAACAAGCATTGTTATCCCGCATAGAGGAAGGGCCAAGTTTCCTTTCGCCTCCTTTGGACATATCATGGAATATGTGATTGGAGGTGATCCATATGGCTACTATGCAGGCTCTCGTAATCGGCGTAGAGCGCAATCGCCTGCTTGTGCTGGATTTTTCAACCCGGCGGCGGGTTGTCGTGATTACGCCAAACGCGCGCAGGTTCCGCCAGGGTAATATCGTCCGCATCCGATACAACGGCGTGATGACGAACAGCATGCCGCCGCAGATTTATGCGATCAATATTTTTGCGCTCCCAGGGGGCGGATTTTGGTGCAATTGGTGCTAAACGCACGTTAATAAATAATCCCTGGGCTGTTGCGTAATGGGCTGCATTTCGCAGCAGCCTTTTTCCATAAGCAATTGGCAGTTTGCAGCTTGCTTTTTAAAGCTTGTCGAAATGTAAGCAGTTTTGAAATTGGATCGTTGACATTCCCACACGAATTCGGTAGAATGTTGATGTAAAAAATATCCATCTGTTACAGGCTGGATTTCGCTTATAGTCCAGTTTGCCCAGTTTCTTTTTTCAAAACATTTGTGAGGGAGGTGCATCTGGTTTTTCTTGCGTTTCCCCTTGCTTTTTCCACGCAAACCATCTATAATAGCAGTTATAACGAACAAATGTGCGAATTGTAATCGGAGGGATTCTATACTATGGCGGATAAACAAAAGGCGCTGGACACTGCGCTTGCGCAGATTGAAAAACAATATGGTAAAGGCGCGATCATGCGTCTGGGGCAAAACAACGGCATGAATGTTGCGTCGATCCCGACGGGCTCCATCTCCCTTGATGTTGCCACCGGCATCGGCGGCCTGCCGCGCGGCAGGATTATCGAAATTTACGGCCCGGAATCCTCCGGTAAAACCACCCTTGCGCTTCATGTAGTTGCCCAGGCGCAAAAGGCAGGGGGAGAGGCCGCATTTATCGATGCGGAGCACGCGCTTGACCCGATCTATGCGGAAAATCTCGGCGTGGATGTGGATTCCCTGCTTGTCTCCCAGCCGGATAACGGCGAGCAGGCGCTCGAAATCACGGAGGCTCTCGTGCGTTCCGGTGCGATCGATGTCGTTGTGGTCGATTCCGTGGCGGCCCTTGTTCCGCGCGCGGAGATCGAGGGCGAGATGGGCGATTCGCATGTTGGCCTGCATGCACGGCTCATGTCGCAGGCGCTGCGTAAGCTTGCGGGCTCTATCTCCAAATCCAACTGCATTTTGATCTTCATCAATCAGCTGCGTGAAAAGGTTGGCGTGGTGTATGGCAACCCGGAGGTGACCACCGGCGGCCGCGCGCTGAAATTCTACGCCTCCATGCGTATTGATGTGCGCCGCATCGAGCAGCTCAAGGCGGCGGGCAATGAGTTTGTCGGCTCCCGTACGCGGGCGAAGATCGTGAAAAATAAAGTGGCGCCGCCCTTTAAAGAGGCGGAATTTGATATCATGTACGGCAAAGGCATCTCCCGCGAAGGCGAGCTGCTGGATATCGGCGTGAAGCTCGATATCATCCAGAAGAGCGGCGCGTGGTTCTCCTATGGCGACAGCCGCCTGGGACAGGGCCGTGACAATGTGAAAGACCTGTTCCGCACGAATACGGAACTGGCGGATGAGATTGAGGGGAAGATCCGCGCGAATCTCGGCAAGCTGACCAATGACAGGCGCGCCGCACCCGCTGCGGGCGCGAAGGAGGAGGCGTCTGCCAAGGCTGCCCCGGTGCAGTCGGCTCCTGCGGCGAAGCCGACTACCCGCGCGGCGGCGCGCGCAAAGCTCGATATCGCTGTGGATGACGACGAAACATGATCCTCACAGCGCAGCAGGGCAAAGGGCAGAAAATTCATATTCTGCTGGACGGCGAATACCGCCTGACAACAAACCAGGAATTTTGGCTGACCTGCGGGCTTTTCTCCGGCATGGAGATCGATGAGGCGGCGTTTGAAACGTTTGCCGCCCTGGTGGAGGAAAACAAGGCGAAGCAAAAGGCGCTGCGCCTGCTGGAAATGCGCGATCACTGCGAGCGCGAGCTTGCAAGCAAACTTGTGCGCGGCGGGTTCAGCCGGGAGGCCGCGCAGGCTGCTGCTACCCGCATGGTGGAGCTTGGGCTTGTCAACGATGAAGCCTATGCACACAGCCTGGCGGACGAGCTGTTTCGCCGCAAGGGGTTCAGCCCCGCCCGCATTGAGCAGGAGCTCGTTTCACGCGGCGTTGCCCGCGATACCGCCTATGAGGCGGCGCATGAGATCGAGGGCGACCCATTGGCACGGCTGGACACGCTGCTGGAAACCAAATATGTGGGCTCTTACAAGGGCACGGAGAAAGACCGCCGCCGCGTGGCAAACGCGCTCCAAAGGCTCGGCTATTCCTTTGCGGATATCCGCAGGGCGATGGAGGAGCATGGCATGTGGCAGGTGGAGTACGAACCCTAAATGGTTCGGGGCGTTTTAAGGCCGGTAGGCGGGCGGGGTATCTGCCCGCTTGGGCGCACTGCTACAACACAATGCGGAATTTATTGTGAATGTGGAAATTGGCATACGAATTGATTTCAAAGGGGCTGTTGCAAAGGCTTCCCCGCAGAGATAAACTGTAACAAGGCGTGGTTTCAGGCGCAGATACACAGATGTATCTGCGCCTGAAATTCGCATCATGGAGGCAAAAGCGGATTTTTGAAGGGACCGTTGTAAAATGCTTTTCATTTTACAACGGTCCCTTTGACCAATCCAGTTCAAAATATGTCTTTACAGCGTTTCAATCTTTTTGCTGCTCGCCAAAAAGGTCATCCGATCCTGTATGTTCTGCGTGCCGTGCCGTGTTTTATGCCCGCCGTGGTCAGAGGTAATCAGGATGAGCCAATCTTCCTTGTCATAAGTAGCGCGGGTGCGGATACGCTCCATCAGCTCGTATGAGCATCGGTCGCAATCGGAGATGCTCTTTGTATACAAATAATTGTTGTTGGTGAAGGCAATGCCGTGGCCGCAGCTATCCGGCCCCTCATAAATGCCGAAAATACAATCCACATCCGCGTCGATTGCGTACAGGAGCTGCTCATGCAGGTCGTTTTCATTTTTGCAGTGGAGATATTCGAGCGGCACGCGTTCCTTTTGAACGGTCTCTATTTCGCCTTTGTAGGTGTTGGTGAAATGTGTCTCCCACAGGCCGTAGAAGCAGGCGGAAATGCCACGGCGTGCGAGCTCCAGCAGGGCGGTCGGATACTCCGCCTTCATCGTCTCCATCTCGTAAACCCCGTGCTCCCGCGCCCAGACGCCGGTCAGGATAGACGCCCAGCCGGGCGCGGTGCTCGTATCCTGCTTCGTTTTTTTATCGCCCGGCTCGCCGCCCGCATAGGTCAGGTATAGCCCGCCCTGTTCTTTTAGGGCGCATATGGCGCTCAGGCGGCTGTTTTCATTCGTAACGGCAAGCTTTGGGTCGCGGGATTTCACGAGGTTGAGCATCCCGTCCGCCCGTGCGCCGTCGAATCCGACGATGAGCGCCTTCTTGCGTTTGCCGTAATCCGTATCGGTGAAATGCTCGCGGATGAGGCGGGCTGTGACGGTCTGCGGATAGGCAGAAGCGATCGCGTTTTCAAAAATGCCGCTTTTCTGCACCGATTCGATATAGTCTTTTTCTGATTGGGCGGTGTCGAAGTGCCGGGCTAATTTTTGGATTAACGACATGGCGTGAGAGCCTCCTGTAACTCAATTTTTGATCGCGTCCAGTATAGCCCAACGTTCCGGAAATAGCAAGCGGAGCGCCGCTGTTTTCTGGAAAAATGGCAGCGAAACGATTGCTTTTCAGCGGCGCGGTATGGTATAGTAATCAGGATTAATTTTGTGTGATGCGGGGGAAAAGAATGGGTAAAAACCATGTGGGATTCGGATCCCGCGAGAAGGGGCTATTCCTCCTTTGCTGGACGGCTTATTTCGCAACTTATATCTGCCGGCTGAATTTTTCGGCCGTTATGCCGGAGTTGAGCGTGTTGGGGCTTTTCACAAAGGCGCAGATGGCGTCCGTCTCCTCCTGCTTTTTTATTACATACGGCGTGGGCCAGTTTATCAACGGCTTTTTGGGCGACCGGATCGTGCCGCGCCAGATGGTGTTCGGCGGGCTGCTGGTTTCGAGCCTGTGCAATATCCTGTTGTTTTTTCTGCACGGATACGGCGTGCTGCTTTTCTTTTGGGGCGTCAACGGCTTTGTGCAGTCCATGGTGTGGTCGCCGATTCTGCGTATCGCGGGGGAGTATTACGATGAGAAGGGCAAATCGAAATTTGGCATCGATATCTCCACCACCGTGCCGCTCGGCACGCTCGCAAGCTATGGCGTGAGCATGCTCTCGCTGAAATTCCTCCCCTGGAACAGCGTGTTTCTCGCCTGCGGCCTGATTGTGCTGGCGGTGAGCGCCGTTTGGCTCGTGGGCACAGGGAGGCTGCTGCCGAAGATGGAGAAGGTTGCGCCGCCGCCCTCCGCCCAGATGGCGCAGGCAAGCGGGGAAAAGCTGCCGCTGCGGCAGTTCCTCTCGCTCTTCGCATCCTCCGGACTGATTCTGCTGCTCCTCCCGATTGCGGTGCACGGCACACTGAAAGACAGCGTCACGCAGTGGGTGCCGACCTATATCGTTGAAAAATTTGCGGCGGATAACAGCATCTCCCTGGCGCTTACCATGATCCTGCCCATCGTCAATGTGGCGGGCGCCTACCTCGCAAAATGGCTCAACCGCTATACCCGCAGCGAACCCGCGACGGCAAGCGCCTTTTTTGCCGTGGCGCTGGGGCTTTTGGGCATCCTGCTCTTCTGGGGCGACCGGAGCATGCTGCTGACGGTTTGCTGCCTTGCGGGGATCACCACCTCCATGTTTGCGGTCAATGTGATGATGATCACGTTTATCCCGCTGCATTTCAGCCGGTATGGCCGCACGAGCTCGATGTCCGGCTTTCTCAACAGCGTGGCCTATATCGGGTGCGGTGTTTCGAATTTCGGCACGGGATACCTGCTGAACCGTTTCTCCTGGGACGCGACGATTTTTATGTGGATCGCGCTGGCGGCTGCGGCGATTGCGCTGTGCCTTGCAACCATCCGCATCTGGCGGAATTTTCAACAGAAAGAAACCAATTTGATTGAAGTGCGATAAAGCAAAGCTGCAACAGAATGCGGAATATCGGAAAGGGTGTTATCTATGCTGGAACAATCATTAAACGGCGCCAAAGGCGTGTGGCAATTCCATGAGGCAGGGCAGGGGGAATGGCTCCCGGCGGAGGTGCCGGGCTGCAATTATAACGACCTGCTGGCGCTTGGCCAAATCCCCGACCCCTTCATCGGGCAGAATGAGGAAAAAAGCAAATGGGTGGCGGAAAAGGATTGGGAATACCATCGCACCTTCTCTGTGGATGAGGCGATGCTCCAAATGGATGAAGTGTTCCTCCACTGCGATATGCTCGATACGCTGTGCGAGGTGTATGTGAACGATTCGCTTGCAGGCGTGGGGAAGAATATGCACCTGACCTATGATTTCCCCGTGAAGCAGTTCCTGCGCGCGGGGGAGAATGAGGTGCGTATCGTCTTTTTCTCCCCGCTTCAATTCCTGCGGGAAGAGGAGAAACGCGAGCACGTGCCCGGCAATGGGCAGAGCGTGACCGGAGCGGCTCATATGCGCAAGGCGCAGTGCCATTTTGGATGGGACTGGGGCCCGACGATCCCGATCAGCGGCATTACGCGCGATATCTCCCTGTGCGGCTATGAGACCGCGCGGATTGAGGAAACGCGCATCGCCCAGAGTCACCACGACGGCGTGGTGGATGTAACGGTGAAGGCCTGCGCCGGGCCGCTTGCCGCCGCGCAGGAGCAGCCGCTTACGGTTACATTCACGCTGCTTGCGCCCTCCGGCGAGGAGCTCGGCCGCCAAACGGCCAAAGGGCCGCAGGCGGAATGCACGTTTATAGTGGAAAACCCGCAGCTCTGGTGGACGAACGACCTCTCCGATGCGGAAACGCAGCCGCTCTATACCGTTAAGACGGAGCTTTGCGCAGATTGCGCGGGAGAGCAGGCGCTCGACGCCGATACGAAACGCATCGGCCTGCGCACAATCACGCTGAACCGGGAAAAAGACCAGTGGGGGCATAACTTTCAGTTTGTGTTAAACGGCGTGCCGCTGTTTGCCAAGGGCGGCGACTACATCCCCATGGATTCGTTTATCACCCGCGCGGACGATGCGAAAAAGCGCCAATTGCTCCGGGATTGCCGCTATGCGCATATGAACATGATCCGCATCTGGGGCGGCGGCTATTATGAAACGGATTCCTTCTACGATATCTGCGATGAATACGGCATCCTTGTTTGGCAGGATTTCATGTTTGCCTGCGCGCCATATCCGTTTTATGAAGAATCGTTTCAGGCGAGCGTGAAGGAAGAAATCGCCTGCAACGTGCGGCGGCTGCGCCACCATGCGAGCCTTGCGCTTTGGTGCGGCAATAATGAGATTGAGGATATGTCCATGGGCTGGAAGGCATATGTCAAGCTCAACCAGTGGACGGAAAAATTCTTCTATCAAATCCTGCCGGATTTTGTGAGCGCGCTGGACGATCAAACGCCCTTCATCTCCGGTTCCCCCTGCGGCACGGGGTATTTGAAGGAAATCCACAGCGATAACGCGGGCGATACGCACCTGTGGCAGGTTTGGCACGGCCTGCAGCCGCTGAATTTCTACCGCAGGCATTTAACGCGCTTTTGCAGCGAATTCGGCCTGGAATCCATGCCGAGCATCTCCACGGTTAACTTCTTTGCAAAGCCGGAGGAGAAAGCGCTGACGAGCGATGTGTTCAACGCACACCAGAAGAGCCCCAGCGGCAACAAAAAGATGATTTACTATATCGCCTCGCAGTATCTGCTGCCGGAGCGGTTTGACGACCTATTGTATCTGACGCAGATGATCCAGCTTGAAGGCGTGCGCGATGCAACGGAGCACTGGCGGCGCAACCGCGGCCGCTGCAACGGCTCGCTCTACTGGCAGCTCAACGATTGCTGGCCGGTGTGCTCCTGGGCGGGCATCGATTATTTTGGCCGTTTCAAGGCGTTGCACTACGGAGCGCGCCGCTTTAACGAGCCGGTGATGGTCTCCGTTGAGGATACGAAGGAGAAATTCCGCCTTTTTGTGATTAACGACAAGGCGGAGCCCTTTACAGGCTCGCTCTCCTGCAAGGTGCTCCGTTTCGATGGGTCGCCGGTGTTTGAAAAGCATTTCACCGTGAACGCCGCCGCAACGGGCGTTGCGCGTGTGGCGCTGATGGAGTGCAAGGCGCTGCTCCAGGGCGCGCGCCGCGAGGAATGCGTATTCGTCGCGCAGCTAAACGACGCGGATGGCGCGACGGTATCCCGCAAAACCGTGCTCTTCCAAAAGGAGCGCGATTGCCGCCTGCCGAACTGCAAATATGACTTTGACGTAACGGTTGCGGATGGGCAGGCGAGCGTGACGGTTTCCTCCGACGCGTTTGCGCGCAGCCTGCTCATCGACAGCCCGCTGTTCGACGGCAACCTGACGGATAATTTCTTTGACCTTCTGCCCGGCGAGCGGGTAACGGTGACGGGCCCGGTCAAGGCGGGCGTTACGGCGGCGGAGCTGCGCCGGAGCCTTGTGCTGCGCAGCGTGGGGAATATCACAGAGGTGAAGTCAAAGCGCAACAGCCAGCTCCAGGCGCTGGGCGTGAAGATGATCCCGATCAATTTTGTGAATTGGGTTTACCGGGCGATTGTGGGGTAAAGGGAAGCAGGCGATACGAGTGTCCGAAAAAGAAATAGATGCAATGAAAGCACTGGACGAAGCTGCGGAAAAAGCCGGCGGATACCTTTCTCCATTCATTGATTCAAAAACGCATTACGATTACCGGAAGATGATCGCATACTGCCGTGAAAAGGGAATTGAACCGCTGGATTTGACGATTCGGGAGCTTCATCAGTTTATTATCAAGCAGTGAATCCCATGAAAAACAGATGAGAAAAGCGCTTGCCTTTTTGGCGGGCGCTTTTTATTTTGGATGAGTAAAAAAATTGTCCAGTTGATTTTTTTGTAATGTTTGCGATTATGAATTGCTTTGATAAACATGGAAAGCGGAGCATGCGCTCAGGCCGCGCGGGCCCACGCCTTTTCTAACTGCTTTCCTCGCAGGGAAAGCATGGGAAACAGGCGTGGGCCCGCGCGGCCTGAGCGCGTTCTGATTTCCTGATCCGTGATTGAAATAGGTAATGGAAATAAAGTTCACCCCTACGTTGAGCGAAAAATTGTTTTTACTCATTTACTGTGTATTTACAACGCTTTTTCACTAATCATGCTACAATCATTCAAAACCATTCGGTTTTTTATCAATCTTGTGACTATCTAGTAACGGACTTATTTCTTTTTTATGATATGCTTTCAAAAAGTGATAAAAAGAACGAAAAGGAGAAGAAAACAATGAACAACGATCAGGAATTTAAAACCCTCTGCGCAAACATCAAAACCATCCGCTCCTCCCTTCACCTCTCCAAAACCCAACTCACCCAAATCATGAAAATCTCCCCCAAAACCCTTGACCGCCTCGAATCCGGCGAAGTTCCCGCCCGCATGGGCACAAAAGCCCTCGTCCGGCTCTCGCAATTCCTGCGCGTTACAATCAGAGACCTGTTCCTCCCGGATTTGATGGACCGCATCCGCCCGGAATCGCTTTTGATCCTCCCGCAAAACCGTTTCCGCGCGCTGCGGGAGGAGCGGGGCCTCACCACGCGCGCACTGGCGAAAGCCATCGGTTGCAGCGCGCGGACCTACGAGCGTTATGAGGCGGGGCTTTTGCAAATCCCAGCGTCCATTGCCATCCGTCTGGCGGATTTCTATGGCTCGATCAGCGTTGATTATCTCGTCGGCCTGACGGATCAAAAAGAACGGAAAAAATAATGGAAGCGGGCAGTATGATTGCTGAACCCGGGAATCTATAAAGATGCATAATTTTAATTGACTTCACTTCAAAAAATCAGTACAATCTGATTAATGTTCCGATTTGATAGGAGAAAGTGGAGGGAAGCGATTATGCAACAGGAAAACATCCCGGTAAGGCTCGCCACCCATGGCATCGGCTTCCGGGATAAATTCGGCTACGCCTCCTTTGGAGAAACGGCGGCTCAGGAAGCCTGAAATCAGAGTATAAAGAAAGAGGGGGAAACATCTCATGGCAGGAAAGGTTCACATCGGCTACGGCTTTCATGTGAATTGCTATCATTCTTATCGCGGGGATTCCAACGATGAGCTTGGTTTCGGGGGAGATATCCGCATCATCCGCAAGATCATTTCAATTCTGGATGAATTTAACCGGCGTGGCGTGCCGGCCAAGGCTACATGGGATTTTGAAAACGCCTATTCACTGGAGGATACCCTGCCGCGCTATGCGCCGGATATCATCGAGGACGTGCGGCGGCGCTGTGTGGAAAACGGGGACGAAAATATCATCATGGGCTATAACAACGGCGCGCTCTCCGCGATGACGCCGGATGAATTCGAGGCGTCGATTGAGTGGGCCGTGACGAATGAAAAGGGCTCCGGCCTTGTGGATTTGTTTGGCTCGTGCGAACGGATCGTCCGCCCGCAGGAGGTGATGTTTACGCCGTCCCAGGTGCCGCTGTATCACAAGTGCGGCGTAAAAGCCGTGTGTTTGTATTATAGCTGCGTGCCGTTTGACGCGTTCCGCACGGTCGTCCCGCAGCTCCGGGATGAATACGCATTTAACCCGGTCACCTATACCTGGCAAGGGGAAAGCCTTGTCATCCTGCCGACCTACAGCCATTCGGATGTGATCGACGCGGGCTCCCTGCGCTACCTCGCCTGCGACCTGCACCGAAAGCAGCTGGCGGGGGAGATTCAAAACGACGTTTTTATCTTCATCAACATGGATGCGGACGCGATTCTGTGGGAGCCGCTGGAGCTGCCCTTCCCGCTGAACCGCATTGCGAATACGGATGGCATCCGCGGCCTGGTGCAGGAGGTGGCTGATCTCGATTTTGTGGTGTTTGACACGCCGGGCGGGTATCTCAAAGAGCATGGGCCATTGTGTGAAATTTCATTTGGGCACGACACGGCGGACGGCAGCTTTACCGGCTATTCGAGCTGGACGGAAAAGCCCTTCAACCGCCAGATTTGGACGCGGCTGGAGCGGGCCCGCGCCTATGCCCGCGCGGCCGGGCGGGATGGGGCATCCCCCTCGTTTGAGGATCGCGTGCTGCTCCTATCCACCACGCATTTCGGCCTGGCCTCTCCCGTGCTCAATGTGGAGCGGGAGAAAAAGGCGCTGGAGCTCTCCGCACGGATGGTGCAAAAGGAGCTGGATGCGCGGCCAAAGCGCAAAATGCTGACGCTGGCGGGCACGGAGCATTCCAATGTTGTCACCGCCCAGCTCGCCCTGGATGCGGGCGCGGTGAGTGATGTATCCTGCCTGCGGGTGAAGGCGGCGGGGCTTTCCTCCTTCGGCATTGTGCCGATGGCGCGGCACGCGGACGGCTCTGTGGAGAGCGTATTCCTCGTCTGCCGGTTTGCGCGGAGGGCCGCTTCCCATGCCGTTACCATCGAGCCCGGTGAAAAGCAGCCAAAGAAACCCGCGCAGCTTCTGTTGCAAACAGAGAAGCTCTGTATCCGGGTTTGCCCGCATGGGGAGATCCTGTCCGTCCGGTATGGCGGCAGGCAGCTCGGCGGAAAGGACTTTCTGCGGCAGTTCGTCACCTATGATGGCAAGCACTATACCTTTACACAGAAGCGGGTGTTGCCGTTGGAGAGCGCGGGCAGCGCGCAGGGCTGCCGGATTGCGGGCGAAATCCACCTGCCCGGCGAGCTTTCTCCCGGCGCATACGAGCTTGATCTGTTTACGGTCGACGGGCTGGAGGGCGTGCTGATGCAGATGCACGTCCAGTACCCCTACACCAGGGAAGAGAACGCGATCTCCACCCAGTCCAGCGCGCTCGGCCGCAAAAGCGACGCCCGCTGGCAGGAGGCGGCGCCCTTGCAGCTCACGCCGCAGCTCGGCGAGGATCTGCACGTGGTTAAGCGCAATTTTATGGGCAGCGTCACCTCCTACCCGGTCGCCTCCTTCTGGGAGAGCGTGCCGGAGAACCGGGCGCTCGCCTCCTTCAACCATCAGCTCACCGGCGGCTTCACGGCGCTCAGCGATGGGGAGACGGGGCTGCTGCTGGCGCATGCCCGGCAGGTGCTCGGGAGCATGGCGCACTGCCCGATGCGGTTGCGGCAGGTGGAGGGCAAGCCGCAGGTCAGCATGAACCCCTTCGGCACCTATTATGGCAAGCAGCGCGTGCATCCCACCCGGTCAAATGGTGCGGTGGGGGAATCCTTTGTGGTGGTCGCGCCGCAGGCAAAATCGCTTGCGCCGGCGTATAACGGCGTGTCGGAACGGTTTATGCTTTACCTGAGCGGCTATGAAGGCCTTGCGCCGGAGGAAAAAACGCGACGGGAGGCCGAGGGCTTTGCGGACGGCGCGGCGGTGCTGGGGGAGGAAGAGTGTTTTGCCCACGCGATGCGGGGGGATAACGTTGATTTCCAGGCAATCCAGTATGACCGCGTGCAAACGGCGGATTTAAAGCCTGTGATCGTCTCCGGCGTGATGCCGGGCAAGCTCGAAATGGCAAAGATCGCGGGGAAGGCGTTCGGCAACATCATCCGTTCGCAGCTCAGGGCGCGGAAGGGAAAACTCTGAGAACTCTGATTTTTATCGTAGAGGAAGCGGCCAAGATTCGGCATGATAAAGCTAGGCTCAATTGGTTGCAGGCGTAACATCGAACCGCACACAATATCAGGTAACTGTATGATCATTCCTTTATCATAGGCTCATGCGGAAAGGAGCGAAACAATGGATTGGATTCAAGGCGTTCAGCGGGCCGTGGATTATGTGGAGGCGCACATCACAGAGCCCATTGACTATGAAGAGGCGGCGAAGCAGGCCTATTCGTCCAGCTTTCATTTTCAGCGGGTGTTCAGCATCCTGTGCGGTTTTACCCTGGGCGACTACATCCGTATGCGGCGGCTCTCTTTGGCGGGGAACGAGCTTGCGTCGTCAGGTATCCGCGTGATTGACGCCGCCCTCAAATACGGGTATGACACGCCGGAAAGTTTCAGCCGCGCTTTCACCCGGTTTCACGGGGTCACGCCCTCCCAGGCGAAGCACGCAGGGGCGGCGCTCAAATCCTTTTCTCCTCTTTCCGTAAAACTGGTATTAGACGGAGGAACCACCATGAACTATCGCATTGAAACGAAGGACGCATTCCGGCTCATCTGCAAAAAGAAGCGGATTTCCAGCAAAGAGGAAATGACGATGGAGGAAATCGCTCCCTTCTGGCAGGCGTGCATCGCGGACGGCAGCATCGAGGCGCTATGTAAGTATATCCCGGAGGAGAACATTTTTAAAGATTGCATCGTTGGCGCAAGCTTCGGCAGGGACGCCAGCGAAGCGGAGTACCCTTATGCCATCGGCGCCCATTACAATGGGATGCCCGTCACGGAGGAGGGGCTGACGGTGGAGGAAATCCCGGCGCACACCTATGTGGTGTTCTCCTGCAAAGGGAAAATGCCGGAGGTAATTCAAAACACCTATCAGCAGATTTGCAGCGAGTTTTTCCCCACCAGCGAGTATCAGCCCTGCGGTGGAACGGATTTTGAGGCGTATCCCTCGGCGGATGTGGACGACCCTGATTATGCCTGTGAAATTTGGGTCGCGGTGGAAAAGAAATAGAATGATGAGGGAAGGGGCTGTTGCAAGATGCAATGGCCCCGTAATTATTTGTAGGAAAAAACAGGGCTCTTATCAAACAGCCCCGATTTCCTTCTTTCACAAACTGAGGGCTTCCGGATAACAGCCGGAAGTCCTTTTATGTGATGTGGAATTGTGGTATAATAGCGTTAAACGGGTCGTTTAACGCATTGGAAAAATGCCTGTCGGCGCGAAACGCCTCCTGCCGCGCGGCGGCAACGCCATTTTTTGCATGGGGAAGGTTTTGCGCATATGGTATAATAGCGTCAAACAAAGTTTGACGCATTGGAAAAATGCCTGTCGGCGCAAGCTGCCTCCTGCCGCGTGGCGGCAACGTCATTTTTCACATAGAGGAGCTTCAAGGAATCAAAGATTCCAAGAGCTTCGGAGAACATTGGCCTTCGAACCACGCTTACGCTTCGGTTCTCGGCTAAATAGCTTCCAATGTTCCATTTGAAGCATTGGAAAAATGCCTGTCGGCGCAAAATGTTTTGTGGGCATGGTAATGATATATCACATCGAACTGCATTTTTGGGACGCAATCACTTCCGCTTAAAGGAGATTTTTATGAAGCTATTGGTTATCGACGGCAACAGTATTCTGAACCGCGCCTTTTATGGCATCAAGCTGCTCACCACCAAGGACGGGCATTTTACCAACGGGATCTACGGCTTTCTCAATATCTATCTGCGCCTGAAGGAACTCTGCACGCCGGATGCGGTGGCCGTCGCGTTTGATCTAAAAGCGCCGACCTTTCGCCACCAAATGTACAGCGGCTATAAGGCCCAGCGCAAGGGAATGCCACCGGAGCTCGCGGAGCAGCTGCCGGTTTTGAAGGAGCTGCTGGGCGCGCTCGGCCTCGCCGTGGTGGAATGTGAGGGCTACGAGGCGGATGACATCCTCGGCACGCTTTCCGCCCAGTGCGGGGAAGGCGACCTGTGCTGCCTTGCCACCGGCGACCGGGATTCCCTGCAGCTCGTAGGAAAGCGCGTGCACGTTCTGCTCGCTGCCACAAAGATGGGCAAGCCCATCACAACGGAGTATGACGAGGCGGCCATCCGTGCGGAATACGGCGTGGAGCCGCGCCAGCTCATTGAGATCAAGGCGCTCATGGGCGATTCGTCGGATAATATCCCCGGCGTGGCCGGCATCGGGCAGAAAACGGCGATGGATCTTGTGCAGCGCTTTCATTCGCTCGATGAAATCTATGAAAACCTGGAGACAATCGATGTAAAACCCGGCGTGCGGGTGAAGCTCGCAAAGGATCGGGAAATGGCCTTTTTGAGCCGGACGCTCGGCACGGTTTGCCGCGAAGCGCCGGTGGATTGTGAACTAGCGCATTATGTGCCCGCCCCGCCGGATGGCGCGGCGGCGATGCGGCTGCTCGCAAAGCTTGAAATGTTCCGAATGGCGGAGCGGTTTGGGCTTGACCCGAACGCTGTGCCCGCGGCGGAAGCGGCAGAAGAAAAGCCGGAGGAGCTCACCGTGCTTTCCGGCGCGGAAGCGGACGCCAAAGCGCTCCTTTCCCGTTTGCGGGAAGCTGGGCAGGCCTACTTTCTCGCCGTTCTCTCGAACGGCATGATCGGCCGGCTTTCCGTGGCGGAGCCGGGGCGGCTGACCGTGCTGACAGCGGGGGAAGCGGGTTTTTCTGAATTTGCGGCGGCCTTTTTTGCCGATCCAAAGATTCAAAAGCATACGCACGATACAAAGCCGTTGTATGCGGCGGTGGAGCGGTTCGGCGTAACGCTTCAGAGCGTTGTGATGGATACCATGCTCGCGGGCTACCTGCTCAATCCCTCCGCCTCCGGCTATGATGTGCTGCGCCTCGCGCAGGAATACGGCGTGCCGGTGCCGCCCTGCGAGCAGGCGGCGCAGGAGGAGCGGGAAACGCTGCAGCAGGCAGCGGTTTTGCCGCGTTTATGCGAGAAGCTGGAGCTGCTGGTGGAGGAGAACGGCCAAAAAGCGCTCCTGCACGAGGTGGAAATTCCGCTTGCCCGCGTTTTGGCGGGCATGGAGCAGGTGGGCTTTGAGGTGGACCGCAGCGGGATCGAATCGTTCGGTGAAATGCTTTCCGACCGCATCGGCAACATCGTGCAGGAGATCTACAATGCCGTCGGCTATGAATTCAATTTGAATTCCCCCAAGCAGCTCGGCGAAGCGCTGTTTGATAAGCTGGGCCTTCCCGCACGCAAAAAAACGAAGAGCGGCTATTCCACCAATGCAGAGGTGCTGGAGTCGCTTGCGAACGAGCACCCGGTTGTGGAGCGGATTCTCGAATACCGGACGCTTGCAAAGCTCAAATCGACCTACTGCGAAGGGTTAATCAAGGTCATCGCCGCGGATGGGCGCATCCATTCCACGCTCAACCAGACGGAAACGCGCACAGGCCGCATCTCCTCCACGGAGCCGAACCTGCAAAATATTCCGGTGCGGCAGGATTTGGGCCGCGAGATGCGCCGGTTTTTCCGGGCGAAGGAGGGCTGCGTGCTGGTCGATGCGGACTATTCGCAGATCGAGCTGCGCGTGCTCGCCCATATGGCGGATGATGCGGCGATGATCGACGCGTTCAACAGCGAAGCGGATATCCACACGATCACAGCCTCGCAGGTGTTCAACATGCCGCCCGAATTGGTCACGCCCCTGATGCGCAGCCGGGCAAAGGCTGTTAATTTCGGCATCGTTTACGGCATTGGTGCGTTTTCCCTCGCAAAGGATATCGGCGTCACGCGCAAGGAGGCCGATCAATATATCAAAGGCTACCTCGCCCACTATGCGGGCGTGCAGCGCTATATGGACCGCGTTGTGCAGGAGGCGAAGGAGCAGGGCTATGTTTCCACCCTCTTTGGCCGCAGGCGCTATCTGCCGGAGCTGACGGCCTCCAACGCGAACCTGCGTGCCTTTGGCGAGCGGGTGGCACGCAATATGCCGATCCAGGGCACGGCCGCCGACATCATCAAGATCGCCATGGTTAAGGTGGATGAGCGGCTGCGCAGGGAAAACCTGCACGCCCGCCTCATCATGCAGGTGCACGATGAGCTGATCGTGGAAGCGCCGGAGGAGGAAGCGCAGCGCGCCGCCCAAATCCTCGATGAGGAGATGGAGGGCGCGTGCAAAATGCGCGTGCGCTTGCAGGCGGATGTGCACCAGGGCAAAACCTGGTATGACGCAAAGGGGTGAGGCTTGATGATCCGGCCGTTTGCAGAAACGGATTTGGCCGCAGTGATGGAACTCTGGCTTGCCTCCAATTTGCAGGCGCATCCCTTTATCGCGCCCTCCTATTGGGCGGAACACTTGGAAGAAGTGAAAAGCCTTCTCCCGCAGGCAGAGGTATATGTGGACGAATCAGGCGGCGTGGTGAACGGCTTCCTCGGCCTGATGGGGCAGGGCGAGATCGCCGGGCTGTTCGTTGCGGCGCATGCGCGTGGGCAGGGGATTGGAACGCGGCTGATGCGTAAAGCAAAAGAGCTTTACGATGAGCTATCGCTCTCAGTTTATGAAAAAAACGCGCGTGCGGTGCATTTTTACCGGCGTGAAGGGTTTCAACTTGTCGAAAAAAGGGAGGATCCGGATACGGGGCAAGTCGAATACAGGATGCGTTGGGCGAAATCCCGCGTGGATACGATGAAAGGTGGCGCGAAGATGGGGCCGATTGTCTATGTAGGGCAAAAAAACACCATGCACAGCGTGATTGCGGCGGCTGTTTGCAACAAAATGGCACAGCGGTGGCGCCTTGCCGGGCTTTGCGCAGTGAGCGCCGGGCTGGCGGTACAAGAGGGGGCGCCCGCCTGCGCGGCGGCGGTGCAGGCCGCGCGGGAGTTTGGGCTGGAGCTTTCGGCCCACCGCGCCCAGCCGTTATCGGCTGGGCTGATCGAACGGGCTGGCATGCTCGTTGCCCTGAACCGGGCGGATTATGATGCGCTCGTAAGGCTCGTGCCGCCGGAGCGCGTTTATTTGCAGGAGAGCGGGAAGGATGTATCCGCGGGCGATGTGTGGGCATGCCGCCGGAGCGTCGATCAAGCGTTCGACGGCTTTCAGGATTTGTGGCTCACCCTGCGGGGCAGTGTGTAGAATGGTGGGGTGTGGTGCGATGGCGGATTTTATCATTGCCCCAATGCGGGAAGAACATATCTTGGCGCTTGCCCGGCTGGAAGCCGTCTGCTTTTCCGCCCCGCGGCCAGAGGCAGCGCTGCGCGCGGAGCTCACGAACGATACGGCGGTATTCTTCACTGTTGTATACGAAGGCGCGATGGCGGGCTACGCCGGGATGCACTGTATTTTGGATGAGGGCTATATCGATAATGTGGCCGTCTTCCCGGAATTCCGGCGGCAGGGGATTGCGGGCGCGCTGCTGGATGCGCTGGAAGGCGGCGCGCGTGCGCGGGGCCTTCGCTTCCTGACGCTGGAGGTGCGCGTATCCAACGCGCCGGCCATCCGCCTTTACCATGGGCGAGGCTATGGCGAGGTGGGCCGCAGGCCACATTATTATGATAAACCGCGGGAGGACGCCCTCCTGCTGACGAAATATTTATGAAAAGAGATGATCCGGTGAAAATGGAATTGATCCTCGATGGAATCCAGAAGAAGTTTGGGGAAAAGGAGGTCCTGCGGGGCGCTTCTTTCCCTTTTGAGCAGGGCAAAATCTACGGCCTGCTGGGCCGCAACGGCGCGGGCAAGACAACGCTTTTCAACTGCCTGAGCAATGAGATCACCATGGACGCGGGCACGGCGCAGCTCAAGGATGCGTCCGGCACGTTGCGTGCGCTCACGCCGGAGGATATTGGCTATGTTTTCTCCACGCCGATCCTGCCGGATTTTTTGACCGGCCGTGAATTCCTGAAATTTTTTATGGAGATCAACCGCGATAAAATCCGCTCCGATCAAACGATCGACGATTACTTTGATTTGGTGAAGATCGATCGGGAGGATCGTGACCGGCTCATCAAGGGCTATTCCCATGGCATGAAGAATAAGGTGCAGATGCTCTGTTTTATGATCGCCCGCCCGCCGGTCATTCTGTTGGACGAGCCGCTGACCTCCTTTGATGTGGTGGTTGCGCTGGAGATTAAGCAATTGATCCGGGAGATCAGCGCGGAACATATCATCATCTTCTCCACGCATATTTTGCAGCTTGCCACGGATTTATGTGATGAGATCGTGATCCTCAGCGACGGCACGCTGGAGCAGCTTGACCATGCAATGCTGGAGAGCGGGGATTTTGAAGCCCAGATTATTGAAAAACTAAAGGATGAGGACGCCCATGAATAAGACGTTCCAAACAATTTTGCAGATTAAGGCGACCGTGAATGCGAACACCTTCCTTTATTATCTCAAGCGGCTGTGGGTCATTGGCAAGCACGTGCCAGACCGGGTTTATCGGGAAGAGGGGCTTAAAAACTTTCTCGCCGTATTGACAACAGTGCTTGGGCAATTGCTAAAGCTGTTTGGCAAAGCGGTTTATCTTGGCCTTGCGGCATGGCTCCCGTTGATGCTCGCGCTGGAAAAGGGGCTGTTGGAGCCTGCGCAGGCTCCGGCGCAGCTGGTCAATATCCTGTTTTTTCTCAGCTGTGTAGTAGGCCCGATGCAGGACAGCGCGGTTTTCGGCGTAACGCAGCAAAAATATATTGCGCTCAAATATATGAAAATGCCGCCGAGGCGCTATGTGTATGCGGATCTTATCATGCGCTATGTGCCGTTTTTCCTCTATTTTCTGCCGGGGCTGCTTGTGGCCTTCCTGCTTGCGGGCGGAAGCGTTTGGCAGGCGCTGGGGAGCTTTATTATGCTGTTTTCCTTCCGCTTCCTTGGCGAGGCGGTGCAGGTGTGGTACTATGAGAAAAAAGAAACGGTCCTCTCCCGCAAGGTCGGCCTTGTGTGGCTGCTCATCGGCATCTCCCTTGTGGGCGCCTATCTGCCGCTTCTGCTGCGGGTGGAGCTGCCCACGATGCGGATTCTCTTCAGCATCCCTGGCGTGATCGCCATGCTTCTTATCGGGGCCGTGAGCTTTTATTATGTTGTGTGGGGCTACAAGGGTTACGAAACGGCGTTTCTGCGCAGCGTCGATCAAAAATTCCTGCTCTCCTCCATGGTGCAGGAGAGCAAATCAAGCGCGTTTTCCGATGTTGCCGTGAAGGAGCAGGATCTGAAAACGGATCAAAAGGAGGCAGGCCGCCTCGTGCATTTGCAGGGCTATGCCTACCTCAACGCCCTGTTTTTTGCGCGGCACCGCCGCCAGCTGGTAAAGCCCGTGAAAATTCGACTGCTGCTGATCCTTGCGGTGTTTCTGGGCGGGCTTGCCTTTGCCTTTCTCGACCCGGCAAAGGCACGGCAGGCAGCGGGGCAGATCGTTTCTTTCCTTCCATTTTTTGTTTTCATCATGTATTTTATGTCCGTAGCGGATAAGGCCTGCCGCGCAATGTTTTATAATTGCGATATGAGCCTGCTGCACTATGGCTTTTACCGCCAGCCAAAGGTGATTCTCAAAAATTTTCGCTTTCGCCTGCTGCGCGTGGGGCTTTATGATTTTGTGATCGGCCTCGCGCTGAGCGCGGCGGTGGCGGGCTTCTGCGCGGCGGCCGGCGCGCCGTGGGCAACGCTTGATATGGCGATGTTTACGGTGACGATCCTGCTGCTTTCCATCTTTTTCACGGTGCATCATCTATTTCTCTACTATGTGTTCCAGCCGTTTACCACACAGCTGAATGTGAAAAACCCGTTTTACCGGATTCTGAATATGGCGGTGTATCTCCTGTGCTTCATCTGCATGGAAATCCGCACGGGCAGTACGGGCTTCACGCTCCTTGTGTTGGGCTTTACGGCCCTCTATATCGCGGCGGCGCTGCTCCTGGTTTACCGTTTCGCGCCGAAAACGTTCCGCGTGAAATAATTCTGACGAATCAGACAAGAATAAAATGGAGGTCATTATGAAACTGCTGGCAATCGAATCCTCCTGCGATGAAACGGCCGCCGCTGTGGTGGAGGATGGAAGAAAGGTGCTTTCTAATATCATCGCGTCCCAGGTGCAGGAGCATATCCGTTTTGGCGGCGTAGTGCCGGAGATTGCCTCCCGCATGCATGCGGAGGCTATCTCCGGCGTGACCCGCCAGGCGCTTGCGCAGGCCGGCGTGCCGCTGGAATCGCTGGATGGGATCGCCGTGACCTATGCGCCGGGGCTCATTGGCGCGCTGCTGGTAGGGGTCAATTTTGCAAAAGGGCTTTCCCTTGCCACCGGCCTGCCGCTGATACCGGTGCACCACCTGCGCTCGCATATTGCGGCGAACTACCTGACGCATGAAACGCTGGAACCGCCGTTTCTCTGCCTCGTCGTTTCCGGCGGGCACAGCCATCTCGTAGAAGTGCTCGACTACACCCACTTTGCCGTGGTGGGCCGCACGCGAGATGACGCGGCGGGGGAGGCGCTCGATAAGGCAGCGCGCGCGATGGGCCTGCCGTATCCGGGCGGGCTCAACCTCGACCGCGCGGCAAAGGGCGGGAACGCGCGGGCCTACCGCTTCCCGCACCCGCATGTGGACGGCAGCCCCCTGGATTTCAGCTTTTCCGGGCTGAAAACGGCGGTGGTCAATCTGATCCATAACGCAGCGCAGAAGGGGGAGGAGCTGCCGGTCAAAGACCTGGGCGCGAGCTTTCTCTCCGCCGTGGTGGATTGCCTGTGCGGCAACACAGAGCAGGCGGCGATCCAGCGCGGGCATCAGAAAATTGTGCTCGCGGGCGGCGTGTCGGCAAATTCTGTTTTACGCGGGCGGATGGAGAAACTCTGTGCCCGGTACGGCTGGCAGCTGTTCATGCCGGAAGTTTCCCTCTGCGGCGATAATGCAGCCATGGTCGGCGCGCAGGGCTTCTATGAGCTGAGAGCGGGCAATGTGGCGCAAATGGATTTGAACGCTTGCGCGACAATGCCGATTGAGGCCTGAAATTGGCCATTTTGCGCCTGATTTTGCAGGATTTCCGCCATAGTTATTCATTTCAACGGAATAATTTGGCCCCTTATGACAAAGATTTAACATTTTAACGATTGATTGTTCACATCTGAGCGTGTATAATAACGAACAGTAGCCTAATAACGGCGGGAACCTTTTCTGCCTTACCCCAAGAAGTGAAAGGAGTTTACTATGATGGACGCACTTACCACCAACAAAAGTGTCCTCAGCTGGATTGAAGATAAGGTCAATCTGGTTAAGCCCGACAAGATCGTCTGGATCGACGGCTCCAAGGAGCAGATCGAAGCGCTGCGCGCAGAGGCCTGCTCAACGGGCGAAATGATTAAGCTCAATGAGGAGAAGCTGCCGGATTGCTACCTGCACCGCACCGCCGTCAACGACGTTGCCCGTGTGGAGGCCCGCACGCTGATCTGCTCGAAGAAAGAAGAAGACGCCGGCCCGACCAACAACTGGATGGATCCGGAAAAGGCCTATAAAATGCTCTATGACATCGCCCGCGACGGCTACAAGGGCCGCACGATGTATGTCATCCCCTATTCGATGGGCCCTGTCGGCTCCCCGTTCTCCAAGATCGGCATCGAGCTGACCGACTCCATCTATGTTGTGCTCAATATGTCCATCATGACCCGCGTTGGCAAAAATGTGCTGGAAGCGCTTGGCGACAGCGACGACTGGGTGCGCGGCCTGCACTGCAAGTGCCAGATCGATGAAGAGAAGCGCTATATCTGCCAGTTCCCGGAGGATAACACCATCATCTCCGTAAACTCCGGCTACGGCGGAAACGTGCTGCTCGGCAAGAAGTGCTTTGCACTCCGCATTGCCTCCTACCTTGGCCGCAAAGAGGGCTGGCAGGCAGAGCATATGCTGATCCTCGGCATTGAAAACCCGCAGGGCGAAGTGAAATATATCTGCGCCGCGTTCCCGTCTGCCTGTGGCAAGACGAACCTCGCCATGCTCATCCCGCCGGAGGGATATCAGAAGAAGGGCTATAAGGTCTGGTGCGTGGGCGACGACATCGCCTGGATTCGCAAGGGCCCGGATGGCCGCCTGTACGCCATCAACCCGGAGAACGGCTTCTTCGGCGTGGCGCCCGGCACCAACGATAAATCCAACCCCAACGCGCTCGCTTCCACGAAGAAGGGCACGATCTTCACCAATGTTGTGCATAACCTCGATGACAACACTGTGTGGTGGGAAGGCCTCGATAAGAACCCGCCGGCGAACGCCGTCGATTGGAAGGGCAACCCATGGAACGGCCAGACGTCTGACGTCAAGGGTGCACATCCCAACAGCCGCTTCACTGCTCCCGCCGTGAACTGCCCCTGCATCAGCCCTGAGTTTGAAAATCCGCAGGGCGTGCCGATCTCCGCATTCGTCTTTGGCGGCCGCCGCGCAAAGCTCGCGCCGCTGGTGTATCAATCCCGCGATTGGAACCACGGCGTGTTCGTAGGCTCCATCATGGCCTCTGAAACGACGGCGGCGGCAGCAGGCGCGGTCGGCGTTGTCCGCCGCGACCCGATGGCAATGCTGCCCTTCTGCGGCTACAACATGGCCGACTACTGGCAGCATTGGATCGACATCGGCAAGACGCTCGATGCCGACAAGGCGCCGAAGATCTTCAATGTCAACTGGTTCCGCAAGGATGACGAGGGCAACTTCATGTGGCCGGGCTTCGGCGACAATCTGCGCGTGCTCGAGTGGATCCTCAAGCGCTGCGAGGGCAAGGTAGACGCGGTCGAAACGCCGATCGGCTATGTCCCGGATCCGAAGGATATCAACATTGAAGGCCTTGAGGGCGAGGTATCCATTGATTCTCTGAAGAGCATGCTGGACGTTGACAAGAGTCTCTGGAACGAGGAAGCGCAGGGCATTTCCGAATTCTATGCGAAATTCGGCGATAAGATTCCGGCAGAGCTTCAGAAGGAGCTTGCCAACCTGAAAGCAAATCTCCAGTAATCCTCCGCATTGAAAAAAGCGAAATAATACGCGGCGGGCTGTCCCAATTGGGGGCGGCCCTTTGCGGTTTTGTTCAAGATAAAAAGAGAAAACACAATCCGGAATAGCCGCCATCTTGTGTCGCGCTGCCTACCGTTTTTAGCGTGCTGTCTTCCTAATGATAAAAAACCGCTTTCGCCATAGAACAGGGTAAAAGCGATTTTTCCTTTTAGGAATCGTCTGATACGCGCTCGCAGTAAACGAGATAACGCTGTCGTGTAGTTGGGTAGGGGTGGCAGGTGACAAGCGTGAGCAGGTCGCGGCCCGGCTGGATCAGCACCTTCTGGATTTCATCCGGGGCGATGATCTCCGTATCTGTTACCTGATAGTGTAGCACCTCGCGGAAGTTGGAGAGGTTCACCTCGTCTCCCTCTTCCAGCCGGTCAATATGGAGGAACATTTCCTGCGAGGCCAGGCCGCGGTGCGCGGCGATCACGGCGTTGGTGTCGGCTCCACCGATAGGCAAAGAGGTTTGGGAAAGATGCACAGCCCCTTTGCGCAGGTTTTCACGGCTTGCACCCAGATAGATGGGAAGCTGGATATGAAGCTTCGGAACGGAGAGATAGCCCACAATATTATCTGGCAGCCCAAATTGCTTTAAATCAAAGCTCGGCTGCTCATAGGCAAAGGGATCGCTGAGCTTTTGCCCCTCGTGGCACAGCCGCTCGTTATAGGCCTGCATTTGCCGGTAAAGCTCCTCCAGAGCTGCATCAGCGGAGGGGCTTGGTTGCGATTGCTCGGAGCCGTAGCGCTGGCTGTCGATTGATTGCAGCGCATTGCGCGCCCAATTGCTCAAAACCGGATAGCACACAAGCACAAGCCCCAATAGGAAGAGCAGAGCCGCGGCGATGCGCAGCCGCTTTTTTCGCGATGCTGTCATGCGCGCGGCCCCTTCCTTTTTTTCTTTTTCGCAAGCAGGATGATGCAGAGGGCGAGCAGGCATGCGGCGGCAATGGCGGCCAGAATCCACGGCCAGACGGCTTGTTCTGCCTGTGGATGCACCTGAACGGCAGCGGCAGGTGCAGCCTCTTCGCCCGGCGGGGGTGTGGCAATTCGATGGCCGCGTACCAAAAGCCGGTGCGAGTTTATCATATATGGCGTGCAGGTCATCAGCGTCACGTAATCTTTGCCGGGGACGATCTGCAAAGCCTCCAAATCATCCGGCTTGATGACCTTGATTTGATCCACCTCGTAGGCGAGCGTTTCATCCAGCATGTGGATATAAAATTGGGCGCCCTCTTTGAGCTTTGGCAGCTTGTTGAACAGGGTGGAGGAGGGCAGGCCGCGGTGCCCCATAAGCACGGCGTGCGTGCCCTCACCGCCCACGGGCAGGGAGGAGCTTTCAAGGTGGCCAACGCCCATTTCCAACACCAGGTCGCTGGTGCCGTGATAAATCGGGAGGTTCACGCCGATTTCCGGAATCTCCAGGTACCCCATCACATCCTGAAAGGAGAGCAGGTTGTAATAACCAGCGGCGGAACCCTGCACGCCGGAGGTTTCTTCCTGCGGCTGTGCCAGGCGACTGTTATGGGCCCGTGCCTCCTCTTTTTTTTGTTCCAGCTGCGCGGCGTTCTCCGCCACCTGGCTGCGGTAGTCGGCAATGGCTTTGCTGTGGTTCCAATCCTCCACCTTGCTGCTGACGGTGGGGTAGAGGATCAGCCCGAGCCCGATCAGGAAGAGGAGCAGGAGGATGCTGTTTTTCCATTTTTTCATGCGCGTCCACCCTTTGTGTTTTGTTGCAGCGTTTCGGAATGGTTTGTGTGCTGGCGGGGAAGACTAATATCAGCCATTCCGGACGGAAAGCTTCCCCGCGCGGCCTCCGCTTGGAGGGTAGCCGGAAATAATATCAATCACTTTCTTTCAATCCACGTAGGCCGGGCGCCGGGGGTGGGCGCCTGCTACGGCCGGCTGCGCTGTGCTTGCGTGGCTATGATAATGACAAAATTTCAATCCACGCCCCGTTTGGGGCGGCATGAGGCTGCCCAAAGGGATTTTATCTTAGCATTTCTTTCAATCCACATGCTGCTTTCCGGCATGACGGATGGCTTCAAAGCGCCGCTGCCGGCACTTTGGGAAAGGCTGCCGCGCACAAAAACGCGGCAGCCTTTTTAGGAAGGATTTACACAGAAGAGAACGGGTCGCATTTGTTCCTGTGCGTTATGTGTTTCGGCTTTTAGGCTTCTGTGGCTTTCTTTTTGCGGGAGCGGATGTATAGCAGCGCCGCAGCGCCCATCAGAGCGATACCGCTGATGGTGAAGATCAGCGTGCCGATGCCGCCGGTGATCGGGAGGGAAACATTCGCCGTGTTGAGGATGGTGACCTCCTCGGCATAGCCCTGCTCCACATCGGGATCTTTTTCGTCGATGACGATCTTAAGAGCCTTCGACATTACTTTATAGCCAGTGGGAGCCTCGGTCTCGACCAGCCAGTAGGTGCCGGGGTTCAAGCCCTGGAAGGTGAGAGCGCCCTTTACCGTCGTGCCGGTATACACGGGGCTACCCTCCAGCGCTGTGGCCTCATCATCGCCATAATAAAGAGAGAACGCTGCGCCGCTGAGCTTCTCGCCCTTCAGGTTGACCTTGTCAACCGTGATGCCGTAGATGTTCGCGGTATCCTGAGCCGTTAGTGTGCCTTCCTTACCGGTCTCGCTCTGATAGGTCAAAGTAACGCTGTTGGTTACCTGGCCAACCTGAGCCTCATTGGTGATCGCGGTTGTGAAGGTGATCACAACGCTCTCATGGCCCTTCAGGGCTGCTTTGTTAGTGAAATCAATGGTGAAGTCATTGCTGCCTTCTTCGACCGGATTGGTGAGGATGTAATCCTCAGCGGGCGTGAGAATATCATCGCCAACCTTCACTACGATGTCTTTGGCCGCAGCAAGGCCATCGGGCACGTTATCCGTAAGCTTAAAGGTCTGGTACAGGTCAATATCGCCGGGGATGCTTGCAGTCACCTGCCAGTTGATATCCAGCGCGCCCTCGTAGCCAGTGTATTTCTTCGTGAGGTCATCCTTTGTCAACGCAAGATAGTTGATGGCGTTTGCCTCAAATGTGGCATGCCAATTCTGTGCGGTAATTTCAAACGGGTATGTTACAGTGCTGAGCGTGTAGCCCGCCGGAGCCGCAATTTCCTTCAGGTAGTAGTTACCAACCGGCAGATCTGTGAATTTCACAATACCATCCGTGCTGGTTGGCATCTGATCAAACGCTACATCATCGGACGGATCCTCATCTTTTACATAAAGGCCGAAGGTAGCACCTGCCAGAGGAGCGCCTTCTTCATCAACCTTCTCCAGCGTGACGTCGCCGCGCACAAGGGCGTTCTTCGGGTAGACGTGCACGTCATAAAGCCAGCCGTCGCCGTCAGGGTTCGTCATCGGGATGCTCACAAAGAAGTTGGGGGTAACGCGGGTTGTGTGCGGGTCCTTGTTCGTCTCCGCTACCAGATACACGCCAACTGCCAAGTCATCAAACGTAGCAATGCCGTCCGCGCCGGTGGCCTTTTTAGCCGTCGCTTCGCCAAGCGTGTCGATGTCAATCTCGGTCGCATCTTCGCTGCCGGTGTATTTGCTGGTTACGTTCCAGATGGAGAACTCAACGTTTGCCAGCGGCTCGCCGAATTCGGAGGTATCTTCGATCGGCATGCCGTTGCCGTGATCGCCAGCAGGCCACTCCGGCTCCCCGATATCTGCCTGCTCTAACTTATGAATGATGATGGAGCCTTTTTGGTTAGGATCATAATTTTGATTATCAGCCGCCACCACGCCGGTTGCCAGCATCGTCGCCATCATCAGCATGGCGAGGAGCAGGCAGCCGATTTTTTTCCATGAAAGCTTTTTCATGTTTGAACTCCTTTCAACTTCGTTTTCTGTGCTTTCCGCGGCCCGGATAGCCGGAGGGCCGCCGCCCGGGTTCTTCAAATCGATCGCGATTCCCCCTTTCACCTCAGCGAGCCCTGTTCCGGACTATTCTTTTTCCCCCTTACGGCGCCGTTTGCCATACAGTACAGCTGCGGCGCTCATCAGCGCCAGGCCGCTGGCGGGGAACCAGATAGCGCCCATGCCGCCTGCAACGGGTAAGTCATCTTGTTCTTTATTTGGAATGGTAGCGTCCGCGCTGGTTTCTCCTTCTCCCGAGGGAGTTGGAATTAGGATCGTCTGACCATCAATGATCAGGGTCACCATGCCGGCTTCGACCGTTACCCGAACAGGGTCTTTGGGGAGCTTGTAGCCTGCCGGGGCCTTGGTTTCATAAAGTAAGTAGTTGCCAAAGGGGATATCATTGAAGGTTGCTTTGCCATCTGAGCCGGTGAGGAAGTCCTCAACACCGTCGGGATAATAGGTCTTCCCCTGCTCTTGATCGCTCCATGTATCACCATTTACTACTGCCTCACGCAGCTCAAAACGTGCACCATCAAGCGGGGATTTTGTGTTTTCATCAACCTTTTTAATATTCAGAGAGATCGTTCTCGCTGAGAACTGGTTTTCAAATGCGGCCACGAGGGCTCCGTTCTCCGGCATGGTGCCGGTGAAGCTCGCGCCCGGCGTACTGTTCACTTTGGTGGTGTATCCCGCAGCAGCTGTTTCAGTGACGTTAAACGCTGCGTTGGCGGGAATTTCAAATTCCCTACTCCCTCCGTTCTTCAGAGAGAAGTTTTCCGTCTCCTCCCCATAAGTAAGGGTAAAGTGGAATTCTGTATCCGGAGCCGGATCCATGGGATTCTCAGAGGTGACCGCCTTGCTGACACGAAGCATGCCTTTCTTTGGTGGATTTACGGTGATTTTCGCAGTGTCCTCAAGCGTTGGCATAGCCATGCCGTCGATTTTTGCGGTGTTGACATACTCCGTCGCAGTGTCAATAGCCAAATCCGGTTTGACCTGCGCTTTGATGTAGATATCCCGCGTGAATTGGCCGGGGCTGCTATAGTCAGCAAACAGAATGCCCTCCGCAGGGAAGGGCTGCCAATTCGGAATGCTGCCATCTGCCTCTCCAACGCCCATTTGAACGCTGCCCTCAACAAACACATCCTGAGGCAGGAGATCCGTCAAGATCATATCCTGCAATGGCAGCTTGCCGGTATTCTTGACGGTGATCTTGTAGATTACCCAATCGCCGCGCTCTACGGAAACGCTCTCTGTGAATGCAACGCCCTCTGCGGCGCTGGTTCCCTTTGCCACCGTTTTGGTGAGGGTGTAGCTCAAATCGAGGTCAACCTGGAGGCCTTCAATGTTCCAGCCTGGAGAACCTGTCTCCAAGCCAACAGTAAAGGACTCCCCAATTTGAATATTGCCGACGTTCACATCAAAATAGCCCAATGGCGCTTTGTTATTGAGCTTCGGAGCCAGGGTTTCAAGCGTGACCCCCGCTGCATCCTGAAACAGGATCATATCAAAGGGGGTACTGGTTAGCGTATAGCTATACTTATTCTTATCAAACGCCTGGTTGTTAACAGAAAAAGTGCCAAGCTTACTCTCGCCACTGCTGGGGTTGTTTATGTTATGCACCAGCAAAACATGGGCGTTGTGCTGCGCATCATAATACAGGCCTGCAACGCCCCACTGGGCGTTGGTAGATTGGTCGGTATTCTCATTGGGGTAGAAGGCCGTGACGCTTTTCTCATCCGCGCCCAGCACTAGGGTGTAAAGCGGCTCCTCCGCGAGCGACGCCGCAGCCTGCGGGGCGCGGTTGGGGGCCTGTGTGGCCGGCTGGCTGGGGGCGGCAGTGCTTTGCGTTGCCGCCTGCGCGCTTGTGGGGGCGCTTGGCGCCGCCGTGGGCGGCTCCTCTGTGGCGTTGGTGCTTGCCGGGGCCAGGGTGGCCGCTGTGCCCTCTGCCGGGACTGTATTTTGCTGCGCAAGGTTCTGCGCGGCCGGGTTCTCCGCAGCCAAATTCTCCGTGGCCAGGCTTTCCACGGCGAGGCCGCTTTCCAGCGCGCCCCCGGCATACGCGCTCGTCAACAGTATTACCGCAATGAGTGCCAGCGCGCAGAGCCTGGCCAGAATCCGGCGGTGCGGGCCGCTTGATCTTTGCTTGCTCATTTGTTTTTCCTCCTTGCTGTATTTCACGCTACAGTTCCATTTCATTCCTTGTTTTATCTTAATAAAGCGCCTTGTGATCAGGGCTTTTCTGCATGTTAGAAATCCCGTTTCAGCGGATGATCTATGGAAAAGCGGAAAGGGAAGAGGTATGAAGACCCCTCCGGCGTAACGGACCGGAGACGCACATGGCGTTTTCCGCTTTTCTGGCTGTTCAAAGCAGGAGCAGCAGCGGCAATGCGATGGAAGCATGCCGCTGTGTTTCATGCGGATGTCTTTTTGGGTGGATCGGGATCGTTGCTGTCGATGGAAGCGAGCGCGCGCAAGATCGCTAACTCTCCCATTTGATACCGTTCCTCCAGAGATCGAAATAAGGCGTCAAATTCTTTTGCGGAAGCATCTTCTGGTTGTGTCATAAGCGCACCTACTTTTTTCCATATGGGTTGTAAACTCAATATACCATGTTTAACCTGTGTTGTCAACGAATATATTAGCGTAAAATTGTGTTTCCGATAATTTTTACTCATGGATTGTGTTATACTAATCCAAAAATCCGTGCAGCAGTGTTTTTCCGTTTGTATGGATTTCACCCTTCTTTTCCGTTTTGGTCAAGCGTGATTTGTGGTATGATAGCTTCAAACAAAGTTTGAAGCATTGGAAAAATGTCTGTCGGCGCAAAACGCCTCCTGCCGCACGGCGGCAACGCCATTTTTTGCAGATGGG
>UQWL01000014.1 GCA_900544715.1 uncultured Oscillospiraceae bacterium
CGACGCGCAGGATTACGGATGAGCGGGAGAAAATCGCAGAGAAAGGGTGGTCATAAACATGCGGCTGTTTGACCTGCACTGTGATACGATTGGGGAATGCTGGAAACAGAAAAAGGATCTCTTTGAAAACAACCTGCATCTCTCCCTTCAAAGGGGTGGCGCTTATGCGCCATGGCGGCAGGTTTTTGCCGTTTTCATCCCGGATTCCTGCCGCGGGGAGGCGGCATGGGATTATTTTCGGGGCATTTATGATTATTTTCTGCATCAGGTTGAAATGCACAAAGATGCGGTTGCTTTTTGCCGCGCCTCTGCTGAATTGGCCCGTGCGGAGCAGGAGGGGAAATGCGCCGCAATCCTCAGCGTGGAGGGCGGCGCAGTGCTGGGCGGCAGGCTTGACCGCATTCAGGAGTTGCAAGCTATGGGTGTCCGGTTGATTACCTTGACCTGGAACGGCGTCAATGAGCTCGGCTGCGGCTGTGGAAAACGGTGCGCGGGCGGGCTGACGCCGCTTGGAAAAGAGGCGGTGCGGGAAATGGAGCGCGCCGGTATTGCAGTGGACGTTTCCCATCTGAGCAGGCGGGGCTTCTGGGATGTGGCAGGGCTTGCGCAGGCGCCGTTTCTCGCATCGCATTCCAATTGCAATGCGGTTTACCGCCATCCCCGCAGCCTGACAGACCGGCAGATTGATTGCATCCTTTCACGCGGCGGGCTGATTGGGATCAATCTGTACCGGGCGTTTCTCGGCAGGCCGGGCCATGCGGGCTTTGCGGCGGCGCACCGGCACATTCAGCATGTGATGGAGCGTGGAGGGGCAGATGTGCTCGCGCTCGGCAGCGATTTCGACGGCTGCGAGCTGGAGCCCTGCTTTGCCGGGATCGAAAAGCTGGAAGCATTCCAGGATTACCTGCTTTCGAACGGGATGCCCCGGGAGCAGGCTGACGCAGTGTTTTACAAAAATGCCGAAAAATTTTTTCAAAACCTTTTACAGCCGCAAACGGATATGTTAAAATAGCTTCAAACGGGTCGTTTGAAGCATTGGAAAAAATGTCTGTCGGCGTAAAACGCCTCCTGCCGCGCGGCGGCACCGCCATTTTTTGCGTGGGGAGGTTTTGCGTATTGGCAAAATCGCTTCAAACGGGTCGTTTGAAGCATTGGAAAAAATGTCTGTCGGCGCAAAACGCCTCCTGCCGCGCGGCGGCACCGCCATTTTTTGCATGGGGAAGGTTTGCGCATATGGTAAAATAAAATGATCAATGGCCGGTTTGGCCAATGGTATGAATCAATGAAAAATATGTATCAAATAAAGGGGTTTGAAATGATGCTGTATACGAGCACAAGGGATAAAAACGTGCATGTTTCCTCCGCCCAGGCAATTGCGCAGGGAATTTCTGCCGAAGGGGGCCTGTTTGTTCCGGAGGAGATTCCAAAGCTTTCGATGGAGCAGATTGCCGCGCTTGCGGAGCTTGACTATATCGAGCGGGCAAAGGCAATTTTATCCCTCTACTTAACGGATTTTACGTCGGAAGAGCTGGATAGATGCGTCCGCGGCGCCTATGCGCCGGGAAAATTCAGCTCTCCCAAGGTGGCGCCGCTTGCCCACCTGACGGAAGATATCCACGTGCTGGAACTCTGGCGGGGGCCGACCTGTGCGTTTAAGGATATGGCGCTTCAGCTTCTGCCGCATCTGCTCACCGTCGCCGCTTCCAAAACGGCGGAGGGGAAAACCATCGTGATCCTGGTTGCCACCTCCGGCGATACGGGCAAGGCCGCGTTGGAAGGGTTTAAGGATGTGCCCAACACCAAAATCCTCGTCTTCTACCCGGAAGAGGGCGTAAGCCCCATGCAAAAGCTCCAGATGACAACGCAGGAGGGCGATAACGTCGGCGTTTGCGCAATCCATGGTAACTTTGACGACGCGCAGACCGGCGTGAAGGCGATCTTTACCAATCCGGCCATCGCGGCGCAGCTTGCGGAGAAGAATATGATGTTCTCCTCCGCCAATTCGATCAACTGGGGCCGCCTCGTCCCGCAGATCGTCTACTATATCTCCGCCTATTGCGATCTGCTCAAGGAGGGCTCCATCGAGCTGGGCGATAAAATCAACGTAGTCGTCCCCACGGGCAATTTCGGCAATATCCTCGCCGCCTATTATGCGCGCAGGATGGGGCTGCCGGTTAAAAAGCTGATTTGCGCCTCCAATGCGAATAATGTGCTGACGGATTTCCTCCAGACAGGGAAATACGACCGCAACCGCAGCTTTTACACCACGATGTCGCCTTCGATGGATATCCTCATCTCCAGCAATCTGGAGAGGCTGCTCTTTGACCTGTGCGACCGGGATGATGCGCAGGTGCGCGCGTGGATGGACAGCCTGAAACAGGATGGCTGCTATGATGTGGGCAGGCCCATGCTCAATAAGCTCAAAACGCTTTTCGAGGCTGGCTGCTGCAATGACAGCCGCACGAAAATGACCATCCGTGAAACCTATAACAATACCCACTATCTCTGCGATACACATACGGCTGTAGCCGTGGACGTATGTAAGCAATACCTGCTGCGCACAGGGGATAATACACCGGTGCTGATTGCTTCCACAGCAAATCCCTTTAAATTCTCTGCAAGCGTGCTGGCCGCCGTCAAAAATGGGCAGGCGGAAAGCAGCGATGAATTCGGCATGGTGCAGGAGCTTTCCAATCTGACGGGCGAGCAGGTGCCGCCGCAGCTTGCGGGCCTCGCACAGAAAAAACAGCGTTTTAACAAGGTTTGCGAACGGAATGAGATGAAAAACGTGGTTTATGAGATGCTTGGCATCGGGGAATAACGGACGCATGACGGAAAATAAGGCTGCTGCAAAGTTTTTGCAGCAGCCTCGCGCGCTCTTTTTCAGAATTTACTGCATGCCGCCATCCGGTTCGTAGGTTGCGCACTCCGTCTCAGACGAACAGCACGCGTTGCGCGGCCCAACCTGAATCTTGCCGGCCATGCACTTGGTTTTGCCATCGTGATATACGCAGCTCGTCACGCTGCAATCGATATCGCTGATTTCCTTAATGTGTTCCTTGCTCATCGTAACGCCTCCTTTCGCGGCGCTTTTTGCGCCCAGATTTATCATTTGCATCCTTTGGCTTTCTATGCGGAGCAAACCGGCGGGAAAATCATGAATTGCCTCATTGCAGGGCTGAAAGCGAATTGGTATTTTTTGTATAAAAATTTTGTGGATATAAATTGGAATGATTGGAGGGGAATGCAATGTCGCTGTTTGCCATCGCGGATCCGCACCTGTCCTTAGATGTCGATAAATCAATGGAGGTTTTTCGCGGCTGGCAGGATTATGTAGCGCGGTTGGAGTCAAATTGGCGTGCCGTGGTAGGCGAGGAAGATACGGTTGTGATCGCGGGCGATCTTTCGTGGGGGATGTCCCTTCCCGGAGCGCTTCGGGATATGCAGTTTTTGCATTCCCTGCCGGGGAAGAAGCTTTTGCTCAAAGGCAACCACGATTACTGGTGGTCAACGCGCCGCAAAATGGATGCTTTTTTTGAAGAGCATGGGCTGCATTCGCTTCAGATCCTCCATAACGATGCCGCCATGGCGGAGGGGATTGCCGTGTGCGGCACGCGCGGCTGGTTTTTTGATGCGGAGGAGGATGCCGATAAAAAAGTGGTTCTGCGCGAGGCGGGAAGGCTGCGCACCTCCATTCAGGCGGCAAAGGCGCTTGGCGGCGAGCCGGTGGTATTCCTGCACTATCCGCCGGTGACACAATCGGCGCGGTGTGAGGAGATGATGCAGGTGCTGGAGGACGAGGGAATCCGGCGTTGCTATTATGGCCATCTGCATGGCCCGGCTACGCGTGCGGCCGTGACAGGCGAGCGGGAGGGCATTCGGTTTTCGCTGATTTCAGCCGATTATTTGGGCTTTTGCCCGAAGCTTGTGCCAACCGGGCCGGATGTGTAATGAGAAAGCGCGGGCTTTTCATGAAGAATTTGTAAAGAATTTCAGATTTTTAAAAAAAACTGGAAATTGCAGCATGTATCTGCTATAATAGCTTAGTTAAACTGCAACAGATGTACAGGAGGAAAATTAAGATGAGTTTAAAAACAGCGACCAAATTGGAAGAGGCCGGTGTATACGAGCTGGAAGTAACGGTTGACGCCGCAACGTTTGAGGACGCTGTCAACAAAGCGTATCTCAAGCAGAGAAAGAATATCACCGTTCATGGCTTCCGCAAGGGCAAAGCGCCCCGCGCGTTTATCGAGCGCGTTTATGGCCCTGAGGTGTTTTATGAGGATGCGATCGAGGCGGTTTATCCGCAGGCGGTCAAAGAGGCTGTGGAAGAGTTTGGCCTGAAAACGGTTTATGAGCCCTATGACCCCAAAGTGGAGGAGATGGGCAAGGACGGCGCGCTGATTAAGGTAAAGGTTGCCGTGAAGCCCGAAGTGGAGCTGGGCGAATATAAAGGCTTGGAGGCGGAGAAACCGGCCGTCGAGGTGAAAGACGAAGAAGTTGATGAGGAAATCGAAAAGATGCGCGAGCGCAATGCGCGCTACATCAGCGTGGAGGATCGTGCCGCACAGGATGGCGATCTGGCTGTGATCGATTTTGAAGGCTTTGTGGACGGCGTTGCTTTTGAGGGCGGCAAGGGCGAAAATTACGATCTGACGCTCGGTTCCCACCAGTTTATTCCCGGCTTTGAGGAGCAGGTGGTAGGCCACAACGCGGGCGAGGAGTTCGACATCAACGTCACCTTCCCGGAGGAATATGCCGAAGAGCTCAAGGGCAAGGACGCCACCTTCAAAATTAAGCTTCATGAGATCAAGCAGAAAGAGCTGCCGGAGCTTGACGATGAGTTTGTCAAGGACGTCAGTGAGTTCGACACGCTCGATGAGCTGAAGGCAGATACCAAAAAGAAGATGCTCGATCACAAGCAGGAGCATGCGGATGAAGATTTTGAGCATGCGATCCTCGATCAGCTTCCCGCGCTGGTAACGGCGGAGATTCCGCAGCTGATGTTTGACCGCGCGGCGCAGGAGGAGTTTGATGAATTCAATTATCGCTTGCAGTCGCAGGGCATTGATTTCGATACCTACCTCAACTACACGGGCATGGAGCGCGACGCGATGATGGCCATGTACCGTGAGCAGGCGGAGACAAATGTAAAAACCCGCCTCGCGTTGGAAAAGATCGTGGAGCTTGAGCAGATTGTGCCGGCCGAGGATGCGGTCGAGGCGGAATATGCAAAGCTTGCTGAGAATTATAAGATGGATGTTGAGAAGATCAAGGGCGTGATCCCCGCCGCCGATATCACGGCGAACCTTGCCATGCGCAAGGCAATTGACCTACTCAAGGAGCATTCCGTCGTCAAGAAAAAGAAGGCGACCCGCAAGAAGAAAGCCGCTGCGGAGGAGAAACCCGCTGAGGAGCCGAAAGCGGAATAATTTTTACCCGGCGTTTAAAGGGCGCGCCGCCTGTGCAATACTAAAGGCATATGTGCGGCGCGCCCATTCGAAAAAGCAATTGCGAGCCATTCGATGTGGCCCGCATTTTGCGCATTTTCCGGCTCAAAGCGTGCTGTTCCAGCGCGTGTGCGTTTTGAAAACACAGGCGTCAGTGGAGCGGGGAAAAACCTTCTGCACTGATGCAATCCATGACACAATCAAAGGGGGATCTTTCCTATGAGCTTAGTACCAATGGTAGTCGAGCAGACCAGCAGGGGAGAAAGGCAGTTCGATATTTTCTCCCGCCTGCTCAACGATCGCATTATTGTGCTCTGCGATGAGGTCAATCAAACGACCGCGAGCCTGGTGGTAGCGCAGATGCTGTTTTTGGAAGGGCAGGATGCGGAAAAGGATATCAGCTTTTATATCAACAGCCCGGGCGGCTCTGTAACAGACGGCCTTGCAATCTACGATACCATGCAGTATATCAAATGCGATGTTTCCACCATCTGCATGGGCATGGCGGCGAGCATGGGCGCATTCCTGCTTGCAGCCGGTGCGAAGGGCAAACGCCTCGCGCTGCCCAACAGCGAAGTGATGATCCATCAGCCCTCCGGCGGCATGCAGGGGCAGGCGACGGATATGGAGATCACAACCCGCCATATTATCAAGACCAAGGAACGCCTCAATAAAATCCTGGCCGCCAATACAGGCAAGCCCTATGACGTGATCTGCCAGGATACGGAGCGCGATAACTTTATGAGCGCGCAGGAAGCGCTCGAATACGGCCTGGTTGACCGTATCATTGAGCACAGGTAATGGCTTTTACCGGGGAGGTATTGCACGAATGCCAAGAGATGATGACAACAATCAGAAGGGCGTACGCTGCTCCTTCTGCAATAAAACGCAGGATCAGGTGGATACGCTGGTCGCAGGGCCGGGCGTTTTCATCTGCAACGAGTGTGTGGAGCTTTGCCGGGAGGTTATTGAGGATGAGGACCGCCCGCACCGCCACGGTGGGAGAGACGATGCGAATTTCACGCTTCCCACGCCGGAGGAGCTGAAAGATCAGCTCGACGAATATGTGATCGGGCAGGAGCAGGCAAAGATCGCGCTGAGCGTTGCAGTTTATAACCACTATAAACGCATCTATTTCGGCAAGGGCACGGATGTGGAAATCCAGAAGAGCAATGTTTTGCTCCTGGGCCCCACCGGCGTTGGCAAAACAATGCTTGCGCAGACGCTGGCCCGGATTCTCAACGTGCCGTTTGCCATTGCGGATGCGACAACGCTCACAGAGGCGGGCTATGTCGGCGAGGATGTGGAAAATATCCTCCTGCGGCTGATTCAGGCGGCGGATTACGATATTGAACGTGCGGAGCACGGCATTATCTATGTGGATGAGATCGACAAGATTTCCCGCAAAAGCGAAAACACCTCCATTACGCGCGACGTCAGCGGGGAAGGCGTGCAGCAGGCGCTGCTGAAAATCCTGGAGGGCACGGTTTCCAACGTTCCGCCGCAGGGCGGGCGCAAGCATCCGCAGCAGGAGTTTATCCAGATCGACACCTCGAATATCCTCTTCATCTGCGGTGGCGCCTTCGATGGAATTGCGAAAATTGTTGAAAACCGGATGGGGAATTCCTCCCTCGGCTTTGAGGCGGCGATTCGCAGCAAGAAGGATGTGGAGCTCTCCACGATCATGGAGAAGGTCATCCATCAGGATTTGGTCAAATTCGGCCTGATTCCGGAGTTGGTTGGCCGTATGCCGGTGATCACGGCGTTGCACGCATTGGATCGAGAGGCGCTGGTGCGCATTCTCACGGAGCCGAAGAATGCGGTGATTAAGCAGTATAAAAAGCTGTTTGAGATGGATCATGTGGAGCTCGATTTCGATCAAGACGCGCTGGATGCGATTGCAGACCAGACGCTGGAAAAGGAGACGGGGGCCCGCGGCCTGCGCTCCATCATGGAGAAGCTGCTTACGCCGATCATGTATACGATCCCTTCGGACTATACGATTGAGCGCGTGCAGATTACGGCGGCCTACGTTAAGGATAACCAGCCGCCTCTGATCGAAAAGAACCCCAACCGCAAGCCTGTGCGGCTCAAGGCCGCCACTGTGGTGGAAAAGCCGAGGCCGCGTTCTTCTGCGGTTTAACCGCTTTGCAAATACGGGTTGCTGCATGGCACAAAGCATTTTGCAGCAACCCTCAGGGGGAATAAATTTAATATTTTCCCGTTGCAAGGGAAAATAAGGCTTGACGGAAGCCACGGATTGTGATAAAATAACTCCCGTCGCTTGAAGGCTCTATCTGCTTTCTATCGTTACTATGCGGGCGTAGTTCAGTGCCAGAACGCCGGCCTTCCCGGCCGGAGAGGTGGGTTCAATTCCTGCCACCCGCTCCAGTTTTTTTCCGAATCCCGGCGCACGCGGGAAGGCTTTTGTGCGGGTGTAGTTCAATGGCAGAATCCCAGCCTTCCAAGCTGGTTGTGTGGGTTCGATTCCCATCACCCGCTCCAGTTTTCTCCTTCTTTATGCGCTTGTAGCTCAGGTGGATAGAGCAACTGCCTTCTAAGCAGTGGGCCAGGGGTTCGAGTCCCTTCAAGCGCGCCAATATGGTGGGTATAGCTCAGCTGGTTAGAGTGCCAGGTTGTGGCCCTGGAGGTCGTCGGTTCGAACCCGATTACCCACCCCATTTGATTATTCCATACGCAAGGCGAAAGCTTTGCGTATTTTGGTATCAGTGTAAAATAGAATATTGGGGTGTAGCCAAGGGGTAAGGCAACGGACTTTGACTCCGTCATTCGCTGGTTCGAATCCAGCCATCCCAGCCAAACCCGCGGTGAGCAATACGCTTACCGCGGGTTTTCTTTTTTTCAATATACAAAAGCCGGTGTTTTTAGCATGGCTTAAAACATCGGCTCATAGCTTGTTATGTGGATAGAGAGGCTCTTATTCTTTAGAGGGATGGTGGGCAGAAGTGGCTCTCCATATCGGCCATAGATTTCGTCACCTGAACGGTGCCATGTGGGTGATGTGGCGGCGCATATATCGAGTAAATTTTGAGCGGACAGTTTCCGATATTAACGACGTTGTGCCATGTTCCAGCAGGAACAAAAATTGCGTATCCGGCGCAGACTGGCCGTTGATAATTGAGCCGGTTTTCAGCCGGTCCCATCATAACCATGCCGTAGCCGCTTTCAATCCTCAAGAACTGATCGGTATCCGGATGTATTTCCAGACCAATTTCCCCATTAATCGGTATACACATTAAAGTAAGCTGTAAAGACTGGCCTGTCCACAATGCGGAACGGTAATATGTGTTTTGCCGGGTAGCCTGGTCTATATTCGTCACAAATGGTTCCGGACCATAATCGTCCATCGGGATCAGACAACGATTGTTGTTTCGATTCAAAGTACTCTCTCCTTTCTATATTCATACTATGGGAAACGTCCATTTTCTGTGCAGCCAAAGAGAAGAGATATCTGCAAAAATTCGCTATGAACGATCTGATAAGCGTATCCATCGATGTTTTTTAGATCAACAAAATAAATGCCCATATTTCCCAACTCATATTTTCTATTCAAATATCATATCGGACAATGTATTGAGTTTCCTATAAAATTATGGTAAAATACAACCTGCATTTATCTAAAAAGTGTGCAAGATATCGAAATCTGGATATGGAAACGGCTGATACCCACTTCCCAGATGGCTACTTGAGCCCCAATGTAAAGGATAAACACGGCAATCAGTATGCAAATGTCATCTCTTATTCAACCGCAGAAACGGTTAAGTTTGTTCGCTGGATTCAGCAGCAGGATTTTTACCCCAATACGACGATTGTATTGACAGGCGACCATTGGAGCATGGATCAAAAGTTTTTTGAAACAGTTGATCCAACATATCGCCGTGCGATCTTTAACCTGATCCTGAATGCGCCGGTAAAAGCGGAAAAGGCATATGGGCGTGAATTTGCACCGTTTGATTTTTATCCGACGATTCTGGCGAGCCTGGGCGTTCAGATTGAAGGCGACCGGCTGGGGCTCGGTACAAACCTCTTCTCCGGCGCGCCGACTTTAATCGAGCGGGATGGTTTGGATCAGGTCAATCAGGAGCTAAACGAGCGCAGCAATTTTTATAATGATGAGTTCATTTCCGAGCGAAAAAACAGCGCGTTTGAAAACACGAAGGTTTCCTATCGATAAGCCGATTTGAAATCATTTACGGCGGAGCATTTTGCTCCGCCGTTTTTTGCCTGTGCCAGTGGATAAAATTTGCGCAAAGGCGTACAGATATGCTATACTAAATCATAGCATTTCGGGAGTGTACTGCCTGTTTGGCGGCATCAAGAGGAAAGCAGTTGGAGAGAAATGGCCATAGGCATTTCCAGTGGCGCGATACCCGCAGGAGAACTTCCCTTGGTCGAGAAAGGGGCGGCTGCCAGTATGGAAATTCAAAACGAGCATTTTCCTGGGAAAGAGGCGGTGCAAAACCTCCTTGCCTTTTTAAAATGGTCGGCCCTCGCGCTGTTTGCTGGGATCGTCATCGGTTTAATTGGCACTGCCTTTCACATTGCCTTGAGTGGTGCGCTGCAATTGCGGCAGGCGCATCCGTGGCTTGTATGGCTCTTGCCGGTGGGCGGCATATTCATTACAGCGCTATATAAATGGGGCGGAATCAATAACGATCGCGGCACGAATTTCGTGTTAATTGCGGTGCGCACGAATGAAAAGCTTTCGTTCAAAACAGCTCCGCTGATTTTTGCAACTACGTTTTTAACGCATCTCTTTGGCGGCTCGGCTGGAAGGGAAGGGGCGGCGTTGCAGCTCGGCGGCAGCCTGGCTGCAAAGTTTGGAAGGATTTTGCATCTGGATGAGAAGGATGCGCGTATTTTGACCATGTGCGGCATGAGCGCGGCTTTTTCTGCCCTGTTCGGCACGCCGGTCACCTCTGCGATTTTTTCCATGGAGGTCATCAGCGTGGGCGTGATGTATTATTCTGCAATCGTGCCCTGCGTGATCGCTGCCGTGGTGGGGGATCGAATTTCTTCCCTTTTCGGGATTGCACCCACGGAATTTTTACTTACGGACGTGCCGGAGGTGTCAGCGCTGGGCGTGGCGAAGGTGGCGTTGCTCGGCGTGCTGTGCGCTGTGCTGAGCATTTTGTTTTGCGTGTGCATGCATCAGTCGGCCGCGCTCTATAAAAAGCTGATCCCCAATAAATATCTCTGTGCCGCTGTGGGCGGTTTGCTGGTCGCCCTGCTGACTCTGCTGGTTGGCACGCGTGATTATAACGGTGCAGGCATGGAGGTGATCGCCCGTGCAATTGCGGGACAGGCACGCCCGGAGGCATTTGTCCTGAAAATCCTCTTCACAGCGCTGACGCTGGGCGCGGGCTTTAAGGGCGGCGAGATTGTACCCGCCTTTTTTACAGGGGCAACATTTGGCAATGTGATTGGGAAGCTCTTGGGCCTTTCGCCCTCCTTCGGGGCTGGGCTGGGGTTAGTGGCGCTTTTTTGCGGGGTCACCAATTGCCCGGTCAGCTCGCTGATGCTCAGCGTGGAGCTGTTCGGCGCAAAGGGGTTTGGCTTTTTTGCCGTGGTGGTTGCGGTGAGCTTTATGCTCTCCGGCTATTATGGGCTTTATAGCGAGCAGAAGATTGTTTATTCGAAGCTCAAACCGGAATTTATTGATAAAAAGGTAGAATGATAAGCATAGCGGGGAGCAAGGCTTGTTGACATATCAGGCAAAGGGGAATGTTGCATGAATCAGGAAAAAATAGACCGGATCAATTTTCTCGCGCACAAATCGCGCACAGATGGGCTGACGGATGCGGAGAAGGAGGAGCAGCTGGCACTGCGGCAGGAATATATCGCCTCGTTTCGCCGGAGCCTGACGGGCCAGCTTGACAATACCTGGATCGTGGATGAAAAGGGAAACAAGAGAAAATTGGAACGGCGGCCGGGCGGGGCAAACGGAGCAAAAAAGAAGGCGGCGGTGGCAGAGCCGATGACGCTGAAAGTAGAAATAGAAAAGAATGGCAAAAAGACTGCCGATTGACAGTTTGACGAGAGGGGGCAGGGATATGCCTGTCAAGAAACAATATGTGATGGCCGCCTTGATCCTGGCGCTGCTTTGCGCGCTGGCGTCAGTGCTTTCCGGCTGCGGCCATTTTACGGAGCCTGAGAGCCAAACGGCTGGCCCTGTTTCGGAAGAAATGGCAGTGGAAGGCTACCGCCGGATCACCGCGCAGCAGGCAAAGGAGATTATGGAGAGCGGAAAGCCCTATGTCCTCCTGGATGTGCGCAGCCAGGTTGAGCACAATCTGAAATATATTGAGGGGGATATTCTGATCCCCCACCGGGAGATTGCGGAAAAAGCGCCTGAGCTGCTGCCGGATAAAAATAAGACGGTTCTGGTCTATTGCGCCAGCGGCGTGCGCAGCAAGGCGGCAGCAGAAACATTAATCCAGATGGGGTATACGGATGTTTATGATTTCGGCGCGATTACGGATTGGCCCTATGGCGTAATAGAAGAAAAATAGATGATGAGATCTGTACTGCGGGCATCCCGTGGCTGTGAGGGAGATCACAATGGATTATCAGGGGATTACAGAGCAATATTATGCCCGATGGCTTGGTATAGAGTACAGCGGTATCCGGCCGGGCGAGGTGCGGTGCGTGTATTCGGCAGAGCGCAACCATGCCCAATATGGCTATGGAAAGCCGATTGATCTTCTGCTTTTTATCCATAATGGCGGTGCGGTGCTTTCCTATGGAGAGAAAGCGGCGGATCGTATACCGCTTCTTGCGCAGACCGTCGGCGCTTCCCCGGAGATCAAGCGTGCAGCGGCCGGGGCTGGGAAGGTCTATGGTGTTCAGCCGGAATGCGGTATTAAATTCGTTTACCAAGGGCCGCTGCCGGGCAATATAGACGCCGTTACACTGGGAGAAGCCGATTTTTCACTCTTCCTGGATTTTTATCGCAAAAGAGCCGCAGGCCCACAGGCATACAACTTGGATTGGTTGGAATCATATTTTTACCAGCACGTTCAGGATGGCTTTTTCTGCGCAGTGATGGAGGCGGGGCAGATCGTTAGCTGCACCGATGCGCCGGGAATGCCCTATCTGTCGGATCGGGTGCAGGAAATTGGGATTTTTACGCTGCCCGACTTTCGTTCAAGGGGATATGCTCTGCGGGCTTGTGCAGCGGCAGCGCAGAATATCATAAAAAGCGGCCGGTGCCCGCAGTGGTCGACTTCGGCTGATAATATTGCGTCGCAGGTGCTGGCCTCCCGGGTAGGCTTTGCTCCTTTGGCGGATACCTGCATGCTTACGCTGTAGGCATTCTTTCACGTGTGAGACTATCTTTTAAAATGCAGGGCATTTTACCTGTGGGTTTGTAAGCATGGTTATAACCCGCCGTCCGTTTTGCCCGCGCGCAGGACGATCTCAATCAGCAGCGCCGGCACGATTGTGGCGGCAAGCGTATCCTTCCCGCAAACAAAGAGGTCGCCGCTCAAAATCATCAGGGCATGGTAATCGCCCAACCGCCCGGCGCAGAGATATGCGGCGACCGATGCGGTAAAAAGAAGAATCACCAGCATACCGCCGTATTTCAGAAGCAGCTTTGGCAGGCGGTGCATGGTATGTACGGTTTCGTGGAGCTCGGTCAATATTTTCTGCATTGAATGCATGCCATCCCTTCTATTAACGCCTCATTTTTAAAAATGATGTTACGTTACAATTTAAATTTATTATACTGGCCTGCGGCGCTTCTTCGCAATGTATAAATGTTGGAATGCGTGCATCGTTGAACAGGGGCCACAGCGGCGTTTGAAACGCTTGGCAGGGTTGCATGACAGACCAGGCCACAAAACGCAGCTTGAAAGAGGAATCTTTAAACTTTTTAGGAGGATGGTATTTTTGATCCAAATCGGCGCGTCCACCGCCTGCTTCTATCCGTTGGAAACCGAGAAAGCGCTCAAGCGGGTGGGAAAATTGGGGTTTTCCACTGCAGAGGTGTTTTTTAACTCTTTTTCTGAGCTGCACGGCCCGCTCTTGGAGGCGATTTGCCGGGAACAGGAAGCTTGGGGGATTCAGGTGGTTTCTGTGCACCCCTTCAGTTCAGGGACGGAACCTTTTTTCCTCTTCAGCGCATATGAACGGCGGTTTCGTGATACGTTGGAATATTATAAGCGGTATTTTGACGCTGCGAATGCGCTTGGGGCGCATCTTCTGGTGATGCACGGGCTGAAGCCGGGGGCTTCGATTGAAGAGTCGGAATATTTTGAGCGCTTCGGAGAGCTTGCTCAGTTGGGCCGGGCACAGGGGATTACGGTGGCACAGGAGAATGTGGTGCAGTTTTCCTCACAATCTTCCGCCTTTCTTGCTCGGATGCGAAAGGCGCTGGGGGATGATTTCCATATGGTGCTGGATCTCAAACAGGCGTTGCGCTCCGGCCTCGACCCGCTCGAGCTTGCGCGGCAGTTTGCCGGGGAAATCATTCATGTCCACGTCAGTGACCATCTGCCCGGCAGGGACTGCCTGCCGCCGGGAGAAGGCACGTTCGATTTTGGCACGCTTGCCAAATTATTGGAATGCGCCGGATACCAGGGCAGCTTTGTGATTGAACTATACGCGGGGAATTTTGCGGATGACGGGCAGTTGAGAGAAGCCAAGGCCTATTTGGAAAAGCAAAAGGCTGAGTGATTAGGGCTTGCGGATATTCTGATGGGTATGGTATAATAGCTTCAAACAAAGTTTGAAGCATTGGAAAAATGCCTGTCGGCGTGAAACGCCTCCTGCCGCAAGGCGGCAATTCCCATGAATAAAAGCGCTGGAAGTGATGAGTGTGAGATGTCCATTCTGCGGCTATGAGGAAAGCAAAGTGATCGATTCCCGCCCGACGGATGAGGGCGAGCGCATTCGCCGCCGCAGGGAATGTATGCGCTGTGCAAAGCGCTTCACCACCTATGAGGTGATCGAAAGTGTGCCGGTGGTCGTTGTGAAAAAGGACAAGTCGCGCGAGGTTTTCGACCGTGATAAGCTTTATAATGGCATGCTGCGCGCCTGTGAGAAACGCCCCGTCAGCGCTGCGGCACTGACTGCCGCGGTGGATGATATCGAGGCCTCCCTGCAGAATTCGCTGGATCGGGAAGTGACCTCTGAGCGTATCGGCGAGCTTGCCATGGAAAAGCTTAAAGAGATCGACGAGGTGGCCTATGTTCGTTTTGCCTCCGTATACCGCCAGTTTAAGGATATTGAAACCTTCCGCGAAGAGCTGATGAAGCTGAAAAGGGAAAAATCAGAATAGAACAGGGCAAAAGCGAGTTTAGAGAAGTTCATAATAGAGTCAAACGAAATTTGTTTTAGAGGGGTTGCGGCAAATCATTTTGCGGCAACCCCTTTTTCTATTCCAATCGTTCGCGGTTTCACCACAGGTTTGTTTGCTACATGCGATAAAAGAAGCGTTTTTATCACGGGTAAAATGCTTGACTACCGGCTGTGAGCGACGGCTTTATCCATTTGAGCCGCCTTCCTCCCGCACTGCGCTGAGCATCCGCGCCGCGCCGTCGGGATTGGTAGTAGTACCATACAGCTTCAGCCGGGTATAGGTACGCCTGCTGAGCTCCCGCAGGCCGGACGCTTCATACAGCGCGCCTGCGAACCGATCCGGATTGATCCCATCCGGAATCAGGCGGCAGTAGGGCTCCGGCAGGTCGATCCCTTCCGCAGTGATGCAGAGATACCCGCCGCTGCTTTCCCGGTTGGTGAAGACAGCACATTTTCGTTTTGGAAAGAAGCTTTCCCTCAGGCCGTCCGGCGCGATGACAACGGTGCTGTCCCGCGCACCGGCGAAGGTATCCTGCACCAAAAGCGCCGCCCCATAGTCCTCCATGACCTGCTCGGCGGTTTGCTCATAAACGGCGGTATTATCTGTGACGACCCGTACCAAGGAGGCGAAGGCAAGCAGGCGGCCTGCCCGCCGTGCGAGCCTCCCCTGTGGGTCAAGCAGGGTAATGCATTCTTCGCCCGGCGGCCGCCGCCTGCGCGCGAGCACGTCACAAGCCGTATTGAACAGGATCAATGGGGCAAGCGCATCGGGCAGAAACGCTTTGACCGGGCCGCCTTCTGGCGGAATCACCCCGTCCGGCAACAGCATCCGCCCGGCGCATCGCCCGGCACAGAAAGCGATCTCTTCCCAAGGAAGCCCTCCCTTCCGGCGGGATGCTTCCACACAGAGAAAAGGCGTGCCGCCCTTCACTGCAACCTGAATTGCCTGCGGCCTTGCCGGATGCATGCGCACCTTGATCTTTTGCAGAAAACCGTTTTCCTGCGGCCTGATCTGTAGCACGGCGAACATTGCTGCGGCCATCTCCCTTCCCCGATCGTTTCCATACCAGTTTCGTACCGTATCTATATGCTGTGCCGCTGCTGAATATCCGTTTTGTATGATCCGGAAAAGAAGATAGTCTTTTGCCGCAGCGTGCCTCATAGAATATAAGGCGGCTTTCTGTTACCGAAATGCCGCAAGAGGTGCGGCAAAGGAGCGTCATCCATGGATAATCGGAAAAAACGGCTTTTGGGAATGGGCCTTGTTGTGGCGGTGCTGTTCGCAGCCAGTATGCTCGCCCTTCAGATGCAGAAAGCGGCCCCGGCGGCGGCCCCGGCACAGCAGGCGGGGCAGAAGCTGCCAATCATTATGTATCATAATATTTCGCCGAATGCAGGCCGGCAGGGGAAATACACGGTTTCTGTCAAAGAGTTTGAAAGCGATTTAAACTATATCAAGAAGCGTGGCTTTACCCCCATCATGACCCAACAGCTGATCGATTATGCCAAGCAGGGCAAGCCCCTGCCGGAAAAACCGCTGATGATTACCTTCGACGACGGCTTCGAGAGCTTTTACGCATACGCCTTCCCTCTCCTGCAAAAATATGATATGTGCGCTGTGATGGCAGTGGTCGGGCAATATGCGGATACGTTTACCAAAACAGAGGATCATCACCTCAACTACTCCTACCTGACCTGGCCAATGATTGGGGAACTGAGCAAAAGCGGGCTGGTGGAAATTCAGAGCCATACCAATAATATGCATACGATCACTTCCAAGCGGCGCGGCTGCACCATCAACAAAGGGGAGAATAAGGAAAGCTACAAAGCCATCCTGCGAAAAGATCTGGAGCTCAATCAGAAAAAAATTCAGGAGGCGACGGGAAAGGCCCCTACTGCGCTTGCCTACCCCTATGGGTCGCACTGTAAATCCTCCAAAGAGGTGCTCAAGGAGATGGGATTTCAAGCGGCGTTTACCTGCGCGGAGAAAGTAAACGTCCTCCCGGATGGAGGCGGCGATTTGGATTGGCTCTATACGCTGGGGCGCTACAACCGTGCGCACGGCGCTTCCTCACAGGCCTTTCTCAAGCCGATTCTCGATCAGGCGGAGCCCGTATGAGCTGGAGTCAAGCGGAATGATTCGATGCCTTTATCTTAACTTATATTGTGCTTTCGATTCAGGTAGAATGCTTTTGAATTTTTCAGATAAAATAGCATTTTTATGGCAAACAATTTTTCAGTTTCTCTGCAATGGTTACTAATTGCTATCAATTTGGTTAAAATGCTCGTAATTTATTCTATTGGAAGAAAGATTATCTTCTCCCATGTCATAATAATGGCAATGACAACGGATTTCTTTTCGCCAGTTTTTACACCGTATAGCGCATGCCTTTTCACACAAACTGAAGGTAAGGATAAATTTGCAGAAAAATGGCGGAGAGCGGATGAAAATGCAATGAAGTGGAAAACATTTTTCAGACGGATGCATGCGCTGAGCCTGAAGCGGATGTTCCGGCTGATCCGTGCGGTCAGCCGGGAATCGCACAGGCCTCGCTTGTTGATTCTGATCGATATGCTTTGGTGTGTGGTGCGCTATGGGATTGGATATCTGGATTATAAGGTGTTTGGGTTCGCATTTATCCATGGGGAAGCGCGCAAAACATTTATGACGATGGATGATAACCTGTCGCTCGTACGTGCAGTAAACGACAAAGCGTATACGTATCTTTTTGACCAAAAATGCGCCTTTAATGAACGGTTCCACCGCTTTCTTGGGCGGGAATGGCTTGACTTGCGCACGGCGGATGAGGAGGCTTTCGCCGCCTTTTTAAAGGGCCGAGAGGATTTTTTTGCCAAAGAGGTAGATAGTTTTGGCGGTCAGGGTGTCAGCCACATTCTCGTGGAGGAGTATCCCGACGTCAATGCGCTGTATCACCTGCTGCGCGGGCGCGGGCAATATCTCGTGGAGGAGACAATCCGGCAGCACCCGGAGATGGAGCGGCTGCACCCGGGCTCGATCAATACGCTGCGGCTGGTTACCCTATTGGCTCATGAGGAACCATATGTGATGTATGCGCTCATCCGCGTAGGCGGGAAGGGGCAGTGCATCGACAATATTTGCAGCGGCGGGATGTATGCGCCGGTGGATGAAAACGGCATGGTGTTTCACGATGCTTTTTGTGAGCTGGAAGAGCGCTTTTATGCTTGCCATATGGAATCCGGCGTTAAATTCTTGGGGTTTCAGGTGCCATGTTTTCATGAGGCGGTGGAGCTGGTGAAACAGGCGGCTTTGGTTGTGCCGCAGGTTGGATATGTCGGCTGGGATGTGGCAATTGGGGCGGATGAGCCTTTGCTCATAGAGGGCAACGTGATACCGGGCTATGATATGTGCCAGAATTATTGCCATTTGAAGAAAAAAGGAGAGGGGATTCTGCCCCGATTCGAAAAGGTGATGGGGATGGCGTTTTTCCATCATTAATCACGATAATAAAAAAACTGGCCCTGCAAATCAATTTTGCAGGGCCAGTTTGTATGACGAAATGGGCCACAGGGTGGGGATCATCGGATACTGATCCGGTTAGAAGTCCATTTTTGCAGGGCAATCCATTTACGAGTGTTTTATCAAAGCGGCGGGATATCCGCCTGGCCGATATAGCCTGTCACACAGCCTGCAACCGGCGTTTTGCCCACCATATCTGCGCGCGGTGTGATGCGATAACGCCCGCTGAAAGTTTTACCGTCATAGAGATAATAGGTTCCGCTGAGCTTTCGCGTCGCAGTTTTCGCGGTAGAAGAAGCATAAAGCGAGGCATTGGAAAGCGCGATTTTCCGCCCTGCCTGATACCGGTTATCCGGCTGAACAGGGGCCGCTCCGCCATTCTGCTCAATGGCTGCCGCATCCACCCATCCATATACGCCTTTGCCATCCTGGCTGATCAAATGGTAGGGATGCCTGGCATCGGGGGCCGTCGCCGTTACCTTACACTTGCTCGCACCGCGTGTGGATGCTGCTGCCGTTGCGGTGGACGATCCATAGACCTTACCCCCCGCAAACTGGACAATATCGCCCGTGTCGATTTTACCACCCCCGGATGGTTTCGGCGGGCCGGCTGCCTTTTTCTTCAGGCCGAGGTAGCTGACCGCTGCTTTTGCATACGCTTCGCCGATTGCTTTGAGCTTTGCGTCTGAGTTAATTTTTGCCTGATCCTTTGCGTTGTCCACAAACGCGTATTCGCCGAGGATGGAGGGAATGTTTGTCCACGAGGCCTGGCGGCACATGCCGAAGTTGTAGTTCGTGTTTGGCCTACTCGCCTTGATGCCCCGGCTTTTCTGGCCTAGCGCTGTCATTTGGGAAAGAACTGCCTGCGCAAGCGCTTTGGATGGTGCGTGATTATGCCAGTAATAAACCTCGCAGCCTTCCCCACCGCCGGCATTATAATGGATTTCGAGCACGAGGGAGGGGCATTTCTGCTCCACTTCCTCCATTTTATGTGCGACCGTGCAGCCCTTATCCGCCGTGCGGGCCATGATGACGCCGCAGTTGTAGTCCTTCAGGTACTCCCGACAGGCCAGTGCGGTTTTCAGCGTCAGCAGTTTTTCCACATAAACGCCTGCGCATGCGCCGGGATCGCTGCCGCCGTGCCCGGCGGCGATGTAGATGGTTGCAGCCAATTCAGATTCCCCTTTCTTATTCTAATGGATTTTCTGTGATGATCGGCAGCTCCAGCAGCTCACGATACATGATTTCCCCATGCCCGTTTCCGCCCAGACCTGCATAGACGGCATAAAGATTCACTAGCCTTTGCCGGACAGAGAGTGGGATGCCTGGAGCGCCGATATAATCGCGGTAGATTTTATCGAGGCTGTCGTATAACAGCTCGGTGGAAGCCTTTTTGAGTAGCTCGCTGCTTACGATTTTTGCCTGATCCGCTTCAATGTGCTGCTCCAGCATGGCAAACATATCCGCGATCTTTTTTTCTGATTCATCCGTCCGGCTGGCGCGCCGGATAAAGCGCGCCAGCTTTTCCCGAACCGGGCGAATGCATAAGGCGAGGCAGCCGGAGATGGTTGCAATGTTTCCCGCCGCCGCCCCTATGGCTTTCAATAGTTCTAATGGATCCATCCATTCACCTCCAACCGGCCGGGGTTATTCCGTGGAAGAGCCGGATTTTTCACCGAGAAACCGGTCAAGCTGTGTTTTCGCATATGCTTCAATTGCATCAAAAGCATTTTGGACGATCGTGGAGATCACACTGCGCGGGAAGAAAATCCGTATGGGTGCGGGCAGGATGCGGCAGAGCGCATCCACTACCCATTCAAATTTCTGACCGCCCGCTTTGGTGGTATCCGCAAAGGCCTTTTCCGCTTCGCCGATCAGCTGATTGGCCTGCTGCTGAAGCCGGGTGTTTTGCTTCCAATAGAGAGAGAGGCCGCCAAGTAGAACGAGGCCTGCCGTAATTAAAATTTTGAAAAGTAATTCCCAGTTCAAAAAAGAACCTCCTTTTTATTCTATAATACCTTCAAACATTTGAAACATTGGAAAGATTCCTTCCGCATGGTGGCAACGCCATTTTTTGCGGAGAATCGTTTTGTGATATCAGCCTATCGCATGGCCGGTGCGTCAAACGGAAACCTTCTCCCACTTGGCGGAGGAGGTACCGGGCAGGATCAGGCATGGGTTCATGTTGTCTTTGCAGAGATAAACGTTGCCGTTATAACTGTAATATAGGCCTTTTGTAACAGAGGATGCATATTTAAACGCAATTGGGTTTCGCTTGGTGCCCGATTTCCATACTAAGGCGGCGATTGCATTGCGGATTGCCTGCGCCGCCGCATCCACCTCAGCCTGTTGATCGATGGAGGGCTTGCTATCCAGCAGGGCTTGGCCTGCTGTTTGGGCGGCTGTTACCGCAGAAAAATCTACGGCATCCTCCGGCGTGTACTTTTTCACTTCATTAAGAGCGGCCTTGAGAGCAGTAGTGTCCGCGGCCAGAATGAGGCCGGCAATTGCATTGAGGAGCGCTTGCGCAGCAGCGTCAACCATGCTTTGTGCATCGGCCTTTGGCCGTGCCGCCAATAGAGCGATACCCTCGGCTCTTGCAGCTGCAAACACAGTGAAATCCACATAATTGGAAGCACTGTTGTATTGCGCTGCCTCGTGAACAGCCGCCGAAAGGGCGGCGGTGTTTGCATATACCGTTGTGCTTTCGTCAATCCGGTCCAGCTCAATCTCATAGAGGTTCAAAGCATGGTTGAGATCTAACTGCTCTTCTCCTAAGGACCCTCCTTCCAGATACAGGCGATAGCGGCCTTCCCAATCAACGGTAAGATCCTCAAAGAGAAGCGGATAGATTTCTCCCACATTCATGGGGGTATCCTGGATAGACTGCGATACAGCTGGACCGCCAGCATCATCATAGAGGGTTACTGTCATTTCATGCGAGAGGCCTAAAACATCGTTGGGGAGCTGTATGCGCACTGTAAGCTGGTAGCGCCCGGGGAACAGATAAAGATATTCCCCTTCGGCAGCGTATATTTTGGTGGAGACTGGCCCCCAAAGTGTGCAACGTGAGCCGGGCTCTGTGCCATCAGATACGGGGATTTCAAAGTAGCTATCATTGATGTTCCAATAGCTATGATAAGGCGTATTCGTAAATTCATCCAGGCCTTCAGTGGCAGTCCAATCCACATGCACCATGGGTACAGATACCTCGTGCACAGATCCACTGCGGATTTCCAGCACCTTTTCCACCAAAGTGGAAAGCGCCTGGATGCCTGTAACATCGATCCCCTTTGCGCCAAGATTTTGCCGCAGCGATTCCCGTGCCTGCACCAGCTGCTCCAAGCTGGCGGAATAGGTTGCCCCCTGAGGGATCGGAATGTTTTCCTCCTCCACCGGGCAGGCGGGCAGGGAGGAGGGGATTTCCAGCACCCGTTCCGCCAACTGGGTAAAGGAGGTGAGGCCATAAGCTGGCACGTTTTTGGCCTCCAGGTTTTCCACCAGGTTTTGTTTGGCTTGTGCGATGGCAGAAAGCAGCGCCGCTGTTGTGCTCATCAAACCGCCTCCCCAACGAGCGCCTGTAAAACGGCGTTCAGGTCGCCAAGGCCCGCCAACTGCGCGTTAAATGCGCTCTCTGTGCCAGTGAAGCCGCCAGCCTGCGCTGCCTGGTAAGCGCTTGTGCCGGCGGGGCCCTGTGCTCCGGTTGTGCCTGCCTGCCCCCGTGGCCCGGTTGCCCCGGCTTCCCCTTTATCGCCGCGAGGAATGGTAAAGTTGAGCACTGGAGAGGAGGCCGTGCCGGAATTGGTGACGGCGGCGTTTGTGCCCGGCGCGCCCGTGGTTGTTTCACCGACCGCTACGGAAACGCTGCCGCTGCCCGCCCCATCCTGGCCCTTTAGGTTCGGCGTAGTGATCGAGCCGTTTTTATCGGTGATGGTGAGCTTATACTCCGTGCCCGTGTTGCTTGCGACCGCTACGGTAGGGCTTACTCCGTCCGCACCATCCCTGCCGTTTGTGCCCGCTGGGCCGGGATCGCCCCTCGGCCCCTGGATACCCGACTCGCCTTTTGGGCCCGTTGCGCCCGGGTCGCCTTTCGGCCCCTGTTCCCCACGCGTGCCGGGCGTACCCTCGGCGAGGATGCCGGTATCTGTTTCGCCGATGATCCAATGCCGGGTGGCGGTGTCGATATGCGGCGTGACGCCGGGCTGGCCGGGCGCTCCCGGCGCGCCTGTTTCGCCCGGCTCTCCCTTTTGGCCAGCGGCGGGAACGCCAGTATCCTGCGAGCCGAGGAACCAGTTGCCGTTTGCCCCGATATGGGGCGTGATACCGTCCCGCGGGGAGGAGAGCGGTGTGTCGGCGGCGGCTTCCTCCCCGGAAACGGCGGATTGAAAGCTGAGGCGTGCGCGAGGGGATTTGCAGAGCAGCACTTCCTCGCCGTTTTTCTCCTGGCAGCCCTCCACATTGAAAAAGAGGCCTTGCGCGTCGGTCAAATCATGCCAGAGCTTGCAGTAAATCAGGTTGCCGGAGCGGTATGCGCGGTCACCCTCCACGGCCTCGGTGATCCGGTTGGTCAAAATGCGCTCCTCGTTGCCATACCGGCAGAAGGCGATGCGGTAATATTCAATTTCAGAAGCGCCCAGTTCCTCCGGCAGGCTGATGATGAGCTGCGTCATCAGATGTTCGCCCCGCCGGCCGGCCAGAGCGCCATCCGGATAGGAAACGGACTGGTTGGTGAAATCAATGCGTATGGTTCGCATGATGTGTTCATCCTTTCATGTTTATGGAATGGGGAAATTGTTATGTCTGCGGCTCGGAAGCATCCGGGGATGCGGGCTGCTGGGCAAGCGCTTCCAGCTCGGCGAATGCGCCGCGCAGCTGCGCCATGCGCTCCCGGCAGGCCTTGAGCTGCCTGCTTAAGTTCGATTTTTGCAGCGTCAGGTTGTTATACTCCTGCTGAAGCTCTGCTTTGCGGCGGTTGAAATAGTCCTGCATGTGATGTTCCTCCATTCTGTTTATTCCTGCGGTTCGTTCCACCAGCGTTCGTCCGAGCCGGGGACCGTGGTATTGCCGTCAATCTGTGAGATATAATGTTTGCCGTTGTGTGTCACCTGATCGCCAACGCCATAGGCGTCGTGCGCACCGGTGGGCTGCACCCAATCGGGCCACTCCTCCAGCGTGATTTGTGTCCAGAGGGTGGGGGCTGTGTTCGGCGAGTTGTCCGCCCGATCCCAGCAATCCACATTTGCGCGGTAGAGCTGCCCGTCGTGGCGGCGGACGCTGCGCGCGGGGATCAGGCTGCCATCCCCGCACAGCGGATCAAAAACCGATAAATAATCCCCGGATGAAAGCAGCTCATCCGGGGCGTTCTGCGCGAGGGTGATATATTTGGCCCGCATGGCGCGGGCTCTGTCGAGGATGCTCATGCGCTTTCACCTCCCATTAGGATATTAGTTGCGGCGGAGAGCTCAGCGTAGGAGGGGGACGGAAGCTCTTCCTCCACATCATCCGTGCAGTCCGCAAATTTTTCAGCGATTTCGGAATAATGCTCGGTGTCTTGAGATTTGAGTTTGATATCCTCGTAGATCATGCGGAGGATATCGGGCAGCTCGCCGCCAATTTGCAATGGTAGTTCGCCAATGTAATAATCGCAGATGATTTTTCCCTCTGCCGCCGCTTCTTTGTTGGCATAGACGCAAACGGCATAGTCCCATGCTCTTTTGCGTGGGCTGAATTCCACGCGCGTGATTTTTAGATAGGCGTTCGGGACGTGAAAGCCATAGCAGGTTTCCACGTCGGTTTTTAAAAATGCCATTTTATGACCTCCTTTATCATGGCTCGACGGCAATCCACTGAACAGCGGTGTAGCCGTCTGATGTTTTGGAGTTTCTTTGCACGATGACTTTTGCGCTGTTTGCCGTAGGATTTCCACCGAGTGATGCGTTTACATTGTAGGGACCAGCAGTTCGGGCGACAACGACGACACGCGGAGCCTTTGAAAAGGCCGGATAAAAAGAAATCGTTTCTTCACCGGTGTAGACGCTACCGGATAAGGAACCGTTTGGAACCAGTATTTCTCCGCATTGGATATTTTTTTTGCTATATATTTCGTAATAACTTGCGGTTATTGTGTCGGCATCTAAATTAACTTGGGTTTGATTGGATTCTGAAAAATATTGAGCCCATATTCCGGCAGCATGATCTTGGTTTGGATCGTGCACAATAAGAGCCGTTTCTCTTAATCCTGTGCCACCCTTATTATCTAATCCAAAGGCGGCTCCGAAGCAGTCTCCAAAGTACTTTCCAAAAACGTCAACAAATCTAACTCCTGCCAGCCCAGGCAAGTTGTTCGGGCCAGCTCCGAATCCGCTAAAGGTGGCAGATGTACCAACTCCTGTTTCGATATCAGTAGCTGTTGGCTTAGCTACAAAGCTACCCGTCATCTCCGCATTCTTCCCCACGATCTTCCCATTGTTCAAATCAAAATAGGATTGACCGTCTACTGACCGGATGACTCCATCCACGATCATTTCTCCACCGGAACATTTTCTGATTCTTACGTCCCGCACATAAACCGGCGGCGTTCCAGCCACTGTGTTTTCGAGATTGATTCTCCAATACTGCGGAATACGGGATACATCCGGTGTTTTATTAATGGTTATCTTACCAGTATACTTTTGGACGGTGCCTGTGCCGGTGAAAACAGGAAGATTGGAGATGAATTCGTAAATGTCTGAATTGGTTCCTGCGTCGTGCTTTTTCACTTCGTATGCCATGACTGTTGTGACAGTTAGTCTTCTGCTGGCTGGAATAATGGCTGTCAATTCCAGATAATAGGAGTCCCCTTGTTTGAAGTCGGTATTATAACCTCGTACAATTTCCTGACTACTGTATTGCGTTGTGCCGATATTGAAATATTTTACTCCACTAACAGTAGCAACAGGAATACCACAAGGGTTGCTGTCAGGGTTTTTCTGGACTAGATTTGTATAATCGCCAATCATCATTTTGTCTGCTGTGATAGATTTGGCGGCAATCTTATCCGCAGTTATGGCACCAGAGGAGAGTTTGTCTGTCGTGATAGAATTTGCTAATATTTTGTCTGCTGTGACGGCACCGTCCTTAATCATAACATCTGTAGTCATCCGGTATAGCTTTAAGTCACGCTGATAGAACGGAAGAGTGGCTACACTTTCCGCTATTTCGCAGGTAAAGTGCCATTGCGTACATTTGCGAGATGAATCCGGAGCTTGTGAGATGGCAATTTGACCGAAGTAGTCTGTGAATATATCGCCTTTACTGGTGATGGTCAAAGTTCCTAAATTGGTGTAGTTTGGTTTTCCGGCTTCAAAATCATAATAGGCGCGAAAGAAGGCAACTATTTTTTTGCCTGCGGGTATTTTTCCATAAAACGAGAAATAGTAGCTGTCCCCCAAATCAAAATCAATGTTTGATCCACGGACATAATTGATAAAACCGTAGGGGGCTATTTGTGATGGGTTTTCATCTATTCCATTCGCGCGAAAATAAAGTTTGCCTTCTACCGCTTCTGTTTGAATACCGTCGGGGTTCATTTCAGGGTGCGCCTGGATCAGATTTGTCGGGTCACCGATCTTCAATTGACTCGCAGAGATACTATTGGCCTTAATAATATTGCCCTCGATTTCACCGCTCACCTTCAACTTTTCTCCGATAATCAGATCGCCCATGAGCAGCTTGGCGTTCAGGCCGTATAGATAATTCTTCCCGTCCGGGGTGGTCACCCCATCCGGCAGCAGGTTTTTGCCCAGCACGGTTTCCGTCGATTCAAAATCATCCGTCGAGAAGGCGATGGCGTTATTGGTGATTTTTAAAACCTCGTTCTCATAGTCGCCGGTTGGAAGGCCGTCTTCGCCGATGATCTCCCTGCGGCCGCTGATGCCGGATGCGTCGATGACCATCACCTGGTTATCCGCATTGACCACCATGTTGTGCGTGAGGTTGATGGATTCATCCCTCAACTCCGCCAGATGGTCGAGCTCGTCTTTTTGCTGCTTAAAATCAAAGGTAGTGCGCAGGTATTCAACCGTGCTCGCCGTTTTGGCGATGGAGCCGCCGACCAGATCCTGAAACAACGCGCTCGGGTCGCTGAGCTTGTAGCGGTTGCCGAAGGTGAGGGAGAGGGAGCGGCCATCGTAATCCACTGCCATTTCGAGCAGCAGGAGGCTTGCAATATCTCCCTCCTGCCGATCAGCCTTTGGCAGGCGGACGTCGATCAGACAGCCGGATTTGAGCTGGCTGGTCAAGTGGGCAAACTCCTTTTGGAACACGAAGCTTGCGGCCTCCACGGAATATTCATAGCGCGGCGTGGAGATGGTTTTGAGCAGGTTTTGCGCCTTCTGGTAGAGCTCCAGCGCCTGGGCCTGCACTTCTTCATAGGTCATGTTATCCTGCTTTGTGATGTTTTCTTCCGTATACGCTCCCTGCTGGATGAAGCGGGAGAGCACCTCCATCTCCGCGGGCGTGAACACGGATTCCAAGCGCACCTGTTTTTGCAGCGCCAAAAGCTTATTGTTCTCTGCATTGAGCTGTGTTTGAAGAGAGGCGAGCGCGCTCTCCGCCGTGCTCAGCGCCGATTTTGCCGCAAGGATTTGCGGATGCAGGGCCGCGAGGTTCGCGTTCTTTTGCTCCTGCGACGCCGTATCGCTGATGATGGCGGATTGCTGCACCTGCAGGTTGGAAAGCTCCTGCTTGAGGCGCGTGATCTCGCCTTCCTTTTCGGATTTTTTTCCCTGAAGTCTGCTGATTTCCGCGCGCTGTTTCTGAAAGGCGCTATCTGCCGAGCTCATGAGGGATTCCACATGGGCCTGCCAGTTTTTTACCTTTTCGATCAGCGCGGCATCCATCCACTCCGTTGTAGCATAGTAGCTGAAATTGTAGATCAGGTTGGTGCCCAAGGGATTCACGCTGAGGATATCAAGCTTGTTGCCGCCCTTGACGAGCAGGGCCGTTTTGATCTCGTCGGATTTGGTGCGCAGGGTCAGGCCCTGGAGCACATCCTCGGTGGAAAGGCAGATGCCAGTGCGGTTATCGTATTGATAGCGGTCGTAAACACGGATGACGCGGTTCAATATGTCAAATTCAAACAGGCATTCATACGCCTCCTCCAATTCCGTCATGAGGAAGGCGTAAACCGTTTGATCGGTTGTGTCAAAGGTGCGGGAGCGCGCGGCAACGGCGGCGGGGATGCCGTCCGTATCCAGCCGCCAGGAGGGGAGGCGCTTCATAATATCCGAGAGCAGGGAGTTTTTGGGGTCGCTGTCGTCCCCGCTGTAAAACCGGAAGGTGCCCTCATAGTAGCCGAGCTGGATGTTATTCAGCTCATATTCGCAGGAGGAGGCCTCCACGGTTTTGATTGTGTCGTTTCCCTCCTCGGAAACGGACACATCGGTGATGACGAAATAGCCGATCCCCTCCACCAGCAGGTAGCGGAAGGGTTCCACCTGCTCATAAACGGGGCAGCGGCACTCCTCTGCGCCGCGCTGGATGGTAAAGGAGAGGTCGGACAGATCGTTAAACCGGATATTCATCTGCCGGTCGGAAAGGTTGGAGAGGATGCCGAGCGCGCGGCCATCCGGGTTGCAGAGTGTGATCTGCGGGATTTCAAAATTCCCGAAGGAATCAAATTGTGCAAGCAATTATATCAGCCTCGCAATCCTGTATTGAAATGTGAGCTTCTGTATGTCCCCGGTCACGGCGAAACGGTTCAGGCCGGGGAGCAGGCGGAAAAAGTTTTTGTTGAAGCAGTTGTAAACCGGCTCGGTGGAGAGGGTGGAGCGCACCTCCAGCGTTTCCGGCCGGAGGGTGATGGTGTGCGGCGTGGCGTTGAGGCTGGTGAATGCCGTTTGGCGGTTTTGATCGGTCACGTTTTGCAGCAGGATATTGCCGCCCTGCGCGCCGGTTTGGAGGGTCACCTCCGGGTAGAGGTAGCCCTTGTAAACGGATGGGTTTTGAAACGCCATCTGCGCGCCGATCTCCGCCGCTTCATAGGTGGTTTCGCCATCCTCCCAGCCCCAGGGCGCGTCGCACAGCACGGTGGCCTTGAAGCCGACTGTGCCATATTTGCCGTTTACGCCGCCTTGTATTTCCTCCACGGCGTGGAACACACAGTTGAGGTAAACGCCGTCGTATTCATCGGCGAGGGGTTCCAGCTTGCGAAACGATTTTTCATGGAAGAGCCAGGCGTAAACCTCGCCCACCTCTTCCTCCGACAGCACGCGGTCGGATACGATCTCCACATCGAAGGAGAGCGGCTCCTCCCATGTATCCTGCTGGAGAAAATGGCGGTGTGAAAGCCGGTTATATTGCGTGGAATAGGCGGGGCCACCCATTCTGCGCCGGTCGGGCGAGAGCTCCACCTGCGCGAAAAACAGCCCCCAAATGGTGGAGGGCTGATTGTTGTAATTAAAATAGTTTCCGGAGAGATGCATAAAAAGCCTCCTTGCTGTGAAGGCCCCGGCGCGTGATGCGCCGGAGCCTGTTTTGATGGTTCCATTCACTGGCCGTTACGCCAGATGCTTCGGGTTGATCGTATGGCCGCTGCGCAGGTATTTTTTATTTGCCTGGGAAAACACCTTTTCTGCAATGCGGTTTTCGGCCTTTTCGAGCGCTTTAACGGTTTCCATATCCGCGTTGCCCTCCACGATCACCTTGGAATCAATCTGGATACTGGGTGCCGCGCCCGCGGTGACCCCCGCGCCGAAGGCGGAGGTGAGCTTCGCCATGCTCTGGGAGAGGAAGGCGGCGGGGTTGCCCGCCAGCGCCATGATGCGCTCGGTGAGCGTGCTGTTTAATACGCCGTCGCCGCGTGAAAGGTGCGTCAGCCGCCCCTGCACGGGGTTGCGGATGATGAGCTCCGGCCCGGCCTCGTCCACCAGCGCAAGCTGGTCATAGGGGATGAAGGGGGAGCCGGTGCGGTAGCCCTTCACGTTCTTTTTATCGACCCATGCGATGGTATTGCCAATTTTTGAGGTGGTGCCGATGGCAACCTTCCCGTTGGCGATGTTAGTCACGTAGAGCTTCTGGTTCCAGCCCACGCCCGCATTTTTCGCCATTGTGCTCCAGGAACCCACGCGTTTGCCGGAGGAGGAGGCATAGGCTGCCGCATCCTTTGTGGTCACGCTTGCGCGGCCGCCCTTTGCGGGCGCTTTGCTGCCGCCCGAAGAAGCGTTGGAGGAGGGGGCGGCGGGCTGCTTTTTCTGCACGGAGGCGCTCGGCGCTTTTGAGGCGACCGCGATCTGATCGGGGTTTTCCGAGATCTTCAGGGCGTTCGCCTGCGTGCCATATTTTTCAAGCGCATCGGTGGCGGCCTTCCATGCGTCGGTCACGGTTTTGTCGATGCCGTCGCCGTATTTCTGGTTCCAGTCGATCAGCTCCTGATAAACTTGGCTGCTGCGGCTTTGAATATCCGCCATGGCCTGATCGCGCACCGCGCCCTCGTTATCGAGGAATTCATCGATCTTCTCGATTTTTGCGTTGTTCTGCTCTTCCAGCAGGGCGTATTCCTCATCGAGCTTTTCCTTTTGCCGCTGGATGGATTGCTCTTTTTCGTATTCCTCAAGGTCCTCCTGCTTTTCGGCAAGCTCTGCGCGCAGCTCGGCCTGCTCGCGCTGGGAGGCGGCGCTCGTATCGGCGGAGAGTTCATTCAGCCGCGTTTCGATCTCTGCGATATCCGCGCGCTTTTTGGCGGCGGTTTTGGCGTAGTCGTCGGCTTCCTTCTGCTTGTCGAGAGCCTTCGCCTGCGCGTCGTAAAGCTTTTTGTAGCCGTCGAGCTCCTTTTCGAGCGCCTTCTTTTTGAGCTCCTGCTCCTTGCGGATATATTTCATGCGCATGTCTACGATATCTTCAATCGCATCGGCCGCGTCTTTGGCCTTTTTGGCCTCGGCCTCCTGATAGGCCTTGGTCTCCTGATGGATTTGCTTTTCGAGGTTGCGCAGGTCCTCTTTCTTTTTCGCAAGGTTGTGGTAGGCATAGTTCAGGTCGGCGATCTTTTGGAGCTGATTGTCGTCATACTGGCCGAGGGCTTCCTTGTAGGAGATTTCGTCGAGGTAGTCATCGAGCTGCTGCTTTTCATAGGCTTCGCGGGCGGCGTAGATTTTCTCCTCGAGCTGCCAGCGCTCGGATTCCTTCTTCGTGAGCCTGGATTTCGCGTTTTCCAGGGCTTTGATGTAGCCAAGCTCGTCGTTTTCGTATTTGCCGATGGCTTTGAGGTGCTCGATGCGCTTTAATTCGTTGTCGAGTGCGGTGTTTTGGTAGGATTGGGAGCCGGAACCACCGCGATTTCCGACTTGATTGGGTTTTTCTACATAATTGTTTTTGATGTTTTGCTGAGAGGAGAGTAATTTTTTGTAGCCAGCAAGCTCTTTCTCTCTTGCGGAGACTTCGTCGTCATATATGGTCTTGTTTGGAAGCTTAGAGGGCAACAAAGGGGAACCGGATGGATTTTGTATGGAAGGGGATACGGAACCGAACAGTCCGTCTTTCAAGGGATCATAAGGGTCAATTATAATTGGGGAATTGCGCGCAGCATCCCGTCTTTTTTTCGATTCTTGAAGGGCTACTTCTGTTGCCGTGATTTGCGCCTGAATATACGATGTCCCTAAATTATTTACAGCGACAGCCAATACATCCAGTGCGGATTTTTCCAGGTAGTAACCTTCTGCGGTTTGTCCGATACAGTCTTTTAGTTCGGGGTACTTGGTGCATAGTTCCGTAATTTGGGCGATTGAAAAGATTCTTTTAGAATGAACGGCCGATTCGACCTCGTTCATCATTTGAGCTGTTTGGATGACGGATTCATTTGAACTGGCCATCGCTTTCAACTGCGCAACAGTGGCTTCCGTAGAGCCGGAGATTGCATTTAGTTGATCAGCAAGCGTTGCTCCGGCAATTTCTTCAAAATTATTTGCCGTCAGTTTCCCTGCATCTGCCATCTGTATCAGAGATTCATCAATTCCAAGGGATTTGAATTGTTCCAGTTTGGAGTTGAATAAGCTGGATTTTACTGCGGCCCCTTCAATTGCAAAGGTAAGCTGTTCATACATTTGGCGAGCTTTTTCGCCATCGGCGCCAGTGAGCCCTTCGCCAACTTGCCGATACATATCGGCTATCTCTCTCAGCTTTTCACGAGTATCGTTATATTTTTCATCAGAAATATCGACTGAATTTGACTGAATAGCTTCAAGCCATTCTTCAGCAGCCTTTTTTGAGCTCTTAGTTGGCATAGCAGATGATGAATTTCTGACATAATATTTACCGAAATTATCATCCGGTTCAGGAATATACTCGCTCAGCCAAGGGCTTTCCAGTTTGTGCTGCAAATCTTCAGCGGATTCTTTGCTGTCTTGTTTGAGAATCGCGCTGCGGGCTTTCAGCAGATTGATTTGTTCTGTGAGCTCGTCTCTTTGCTTGCCAAGCTCAATTGTCTCGCTGGCCTCGGCCAGGCTTTTATGTTCGATCTGATTTAATGTATGTAAGCGTTCTTCAATTTCCGTGAGCCTCTGCTGTGTCGAGGAAAGCTCGCTTTGATTTTGGGAATAAGCAGTGTTTGCGTTGTGCGCTGCTTCTGCTGCGCGTTCCTGTGCATGCGCGAGGTAATCGAGGCCCATCACGAGGCCGTTCACGGCGAGGGTTACACCCATGCTGATCGCGCCGGAGAGGGCGGCGGAGGCGACGGACTGGGCGATCATGGAGCCGGTGGAGACCTTCGTCGCCATGCTGGCGGCGGTTTGGGCGTTGGCATATTTGTCGATGTCAACGGGCAGGCCGTTGCTTTGCCGGGCAGCATCTTGCGCGGCTTTAGAGACAGTGGTGAGGTTGTCAGCGTATGCCTCGGCAGGGGTTAGGCCATTTTGAAGTGCATTATTAAATTTTTCAAGGGCTAATTTATCCCCTTCAAGATTGTTGCTTAGTTCCGGTGCTGCAATAACCTGACCGGGCGCTGCACCGATACCTTTCGCTTTGAGTAGGCCGCTTCCAGCGGCCATGAGGGATTGTTTGGCGACATTCGTTACGCCGCCAAGGATATCAAGCTTCTTTCTGTTACTTTTATGACCATGATGAGTGGTATTGTTTTGACAGTTGCTAATGCGTTTGGTATAATATTCCTGCATTCAGGTGAGAGGCTGAAAACAGGGTGAGAGAGATATTATACCAAGTGAAGGGAAGGTAATTGAAATGGATCAAATGTACTTTTGTCCGGTGTGTGGGCATGTGACATCTGATGTGGCTGCTGTAGGATCGTCATTGAAAAAAAAATGTCTTTTTTGTGGTTCGATTTTGCAGGGGACTGGAAAAGATATGAACTCGTTTTGGCTAAGATCAGATGATAAACAAGAGCGCAGAAGATTATTAAAACGACTAGAAGAAACCGTCCGGGAAGAATACGTCTACAACAATCCTCTTTTTGACAAAGAAAAATATGAGGCCCGAGAACAAGCAGACCGCGAGCGCATCGAGCGCAACAAAGCCGGCCTGAATCCGCTTGACAACCTCCCGAAATGCCCCACCTGCGGCAGCACGAACCTCTCCCGCCTGAGCGGCGTCGGCATGATCACCATGTTCGGCGGCTTCGGCGTGACGGACGGCAACGCGGGCAAGACCTTTAAGTGTAATAACTGCGGCTATCGGTGGTAAAGCGTTATACAAATTGTAAAACAGGGCTGCGAATCAAAACGATGATTTTCATCAACTCCTTTCCATATCTGCCCGGCAGGCACCGGGCGGCCTCGGCAACGATGCCGGGGCTTTTTTGTTGCGAGCGGCCAGCGGCTTGCTTTGTCGCTTTTGTAGCTGAAAGGGCTCGAATTTTGACAATTGTTTATGCAGTTGGTATAATATTCCTGATCTCAGGTGAGAGGCTGAAATCAGGGTGAGAGATAATATGATACCAAGTTTAAGAAAGGTGAATAAAAATGAATCAAGTATATTATTGTCCAGTATGCGGTTTTGTGATAAGTGACGAAAGCGCCGATTGCCTAGATGCTTCCCTTAAGAAAAAATGCCCGGAATGTAAAGGGAAAATGATGGCAACGGGAAAGGAGTATAATTCCTTCTGGCAAAGGTCCTCCAACAAGGACGATTGGTGGGACGCTCTTGAGAATTTGGAAGAAACTGTGCGCGAGGAATATGTCTATGGCAATCCTCAATTTAACCAAAAGAAATATGAGAAACGAGAGCAAAAGGATCAGGAGCGCATTGCCCGCAATAAAGCTGGGCTAAGCCCGCTTGATAACCACCCGAAATGCCCCACCTGCGGCAGTGAAAATCTCTCGCGCATCAGCGGCATAGGCACAATTTCGATTTTTGGGAATTTTGGCATCACCAATGGGGATGCGGGCAAAACCTTCAAATGCAACAACTGCGGCTACCGGTGGTAAAGCGTTATACAAATTGTAATATTTTAATTTTTTCTTTCCACAATTGAGCGCTCTGCCGCTCCCATGGCTCCGGCTTCTGCCGGGGTCATTTTTTTTGCTTTTTAAGCGATATGCGGCAGATATCAAGGGGGACAAGACCGCATTTTTAAAACTTTATCAACCAGAAAAAGTGCCTCTTAATTTGTTTTCACCATTACAAAATATGGGATCTTATTATTTATTTTTAATCAATTTTATCTTCAAAAAATATCATATCTATTATTCCAAATTTTGATTATCTATTTTTTTATGGATATCAAAGTTAAAAAAATATCTATAAAATGATTAACTGTAATTTCTTTACAAAAATTTTATATTTTAATTTTATAAATCTTTATCTTGCCGAAAATTCGAATAAATAGAGGTAATTTCTATCAAATTTTGATTACGATTTTTCTCGATATAATGGGAAAATAGAATTTTTTTGCCTCATCTATGATCTTTTAAAAAAGAATATATTGTTTTATTTTAGAAATTAATAGTTACTGGTATTAGGATGAAATACCAATATATGAACCTGAATCAGCGCCATTATATTTATAAAAACGCAATATCTATACACGTTTTGAACAAATTTATGCGAATGAAATTGTAGTGACTTACAGAAATTGGAATTGGTGAAGTAAATGTGTTGAAAAATAACACAAGAATGGTTTATTATTGTGGGCGTAGCTCGTGACAAAAATGTAAAGGAGAGGTCAAAAATGAAGACAGCAAGTTATCGAGTTGTTCGGATGGCTGTGTGCTATCAAGATGTGGAAGAAGAGGTGATGTACGGTATCGAGGCCATCTGCCCAGAGGAGGGAAAAGTATTGGACCGGGTTTGCAGGATTTCTGAAAATGAAGCAGAGGTTCAAAAGCTTTCTGAGATGATGAATCAGAATGAGCTGTCGTTGCGGCACTTCCGCTGTGTAGTTGACGATTTCAGGCACTAAGCCGGGTTTTGGCGTTGCTTTTTGGGCGGGTAGCCTCTGCTCTCACGCAGGGGCTTTCCACCGGGCTCTCATCATGGCGGACAGGCCTTTCGGCCTGCCTCTCGCATTTCATGGTGTTATTGTGCGAGTACGGACTGGATCTTCACCCTCCCGGTGGGAGGGGAGCAGCTCAGGCCTCAATGTTGCCACTGCGGCCGTTACAGTCTCTACGGATTCCGGGGGCGTTGCCGCCGCCGGCCTTTCCTCGGTCTGAACCACTGCTGGCCTTTAACCGATACAGCTGCTTTCTCTGCCGCATATTACTACGCGGCACAGGCAAACGCTTCGTTACCTGCACTGCCGCCTGCGGTGGCGGCGCTGAGCTTTCCGCTCAGGGAGGCAAGGCCCTGCACGCTGGATAAGCCCTCAAGGCTTTCCCGCAGCCGGTTGAGCTTTGATTGGAATAGCTCTGCCTCGGCTGAATTTTTTTGCATCCAGGCGCTTAGCTGATCGGATAAAACGAGCCTGTCCGTATCCAGCGCCACAGAGAGCGAAAGAGAATTGCCAGATAGCAGGCCCTGCGCCTGCCGCATGGCGCTCATCGCCTGTTCCCGAATCGATGCAGGGTCGATCACCGCCTGGATTTTCAGCTTGCCGCGCTGGGCGATCTCATCGGAGAGCTTGGGGAGCTGCTTCGCGATGGCCGCGGCGCTTTTGGAAAGATCGGCCTGCAAAACGATCTTTGCCGTATCGTTATTCAAATAGGATCACATCCTTTTTTATGATAGGCCGGCTTTTACTCATTGTAATTTAGGATCGCTTGTCTGCTCCTCTGTGGGGATGGCGTGCATGGGCTGCGCAGAGCGCTCCAGCACGGCGGCCACGAGCTTTTTCTCATCGAGCGAGTCAAGCTGGGAAAGCTTCTGGGCAAAGGCATGCAGATCGACGCCGTCGAATGCGCCCTCCCATTGATCCAGCAGGCGGATCGCGCTTTCAAACAGGCTGTCGAGCTTTGTCTTTCCCGCTGCCTGTTGCCTGCGGAATTCGAGCTTTTCGAGCACCATGCATTCCAGCCGGTCAAAGAGCTTCCAGAGCCGCCGCTCGTCTTCGTCTTTCGAGTTGTACATGGCGCGTATGCGGGTGAGCAGATCCATGGAATCCATCATCTCATGCAACTTTGCAAGGTCGAGCAGCTTGCGCCCGGTTTCCGGCTCCTTCAGCTCCGGCAAGGGTACGTTGCTCAAAAATTGCAGGATTGCGCCGAACATCATCAGCTCCTGGTATTCCGGGATATAGTCGCCGTCTTCTGTGAAGGAAGCCAGCGCGACGCGGTCCACAAAGGCGGAAGTATCCGCAAGGCTCAGCGTGTTTTTAAGCTGAACCGGGATTTCATCCCCGCCGCAGCGGTAAGCAATGCTGACGGTACCGGCGGGGCGCAGCGCAGACAGCTTTTTCATCTGCGCATGGGTCAATTTTTTTCGCATGGTCATCGTCTCCTTTGCGATTGGTTTTATATGGAATGAGAATGGTAGGGGAGAAGGGCGCGGGGTTCAAGAGGGGGTAAAAGCGCCCTTTTTACGGCGGGAATGCCTGTTCCAGCCGTAAAAAGAGGGCTTTTGAAGATGGCCCCGGGGCGGCATGGCCGCCCCGAAGCGCTTTGGAGGAAATGCAAAAAGAAGAAAAGTGAGAAAAAGGCAGAATGATAATTAACCCTCGATGAGCTGCATATCGAGGAAATCATTGCCGTCCACCGCGAAGAGGTCGAAGGTCATGGACAGCGTGCTCGGATCGCCGGTGTTGCTCAGCGCCAGGCTAAACGCTGCCTGCGGCACGGCCTTGTGGATGACAAGCTTCATCGGCAGCAGCTCGTCGGCCTCCGTCTTGTAGAGCGTTTCGCCGTAAGCGGTATAGGCCTTCGGGAAGGCGTCGCTCTTGAATTTGACGATCTGGATGCTCTGCTCTTTGTTCGCCATGTAGTAAACGATGTATTCATCGCCATCCGAGCCGCCCTCAATGGTAGCGACTTTGTCCGCTACTGTGGCAGAGATAGCTGCGCCGCAGTCGTCCTCCGCCTTGTAGACGGTTACGGAATTGGCGACCGGCTCTTCGGAGAGCGTCAGCTTGCCTGCGGCCAGCGTCAGGCGCTCGCGGGTGAACACCTTGCCGCTGGTGAGGATTTCTGTGCCCGCCAGCATGGCGAAGAGCTTCATGGGCGTGATCTGCGTATCAACCTTCATGGTGCAGGTGCGCTCGCCGTCGAAGGGCACGCGCGGCGCCGCGCCGCGGCCGCCCTTTGCAAGCACGCGGGTTGCCGCCATTTCCGTTGTGGTCACGTTGGCGAAATCAACGTTGAGCCAAGGCTGCTTCGTTTTAAAATCCACCAGCGTAAAATCCGCGACCTCGCGGTTAGACATGTTCGGGTTTACATGGGTGCTCATGTTGTGTTACCTCCGTTAATTTCAAAATTTTATCCTAAACGGCCAAACGGCCGTGATAGGTAAGGGGAAGGCGCCTACAGCTTTTTATACCAGTCGTTGGGGTCGAATTCGCCGCCCCAGCCCGCGTAATTCATCGCGTGGATATTCACCTGGTTGAGGTAGCTCTGGCGCAGGAATTGATCGTAAAGCTGATAAACCGTCAGATCCCATACATTGCACATATTGATGCTGTTGTGCTGAACGCACAGCGCGGAAATCAGGTTGGGCAGGCTGGTATCCGCCTGCTTCTCCTTCGCCTGCTGCGGCGAATTTTCTTTGGCGCGCTGAAGCTTCTCATAGATTTCACGCGCTTTATCATTGCGGAACTGTTTGCCGCTGGGCTGGGCGCGATCTACATGATTGCGCTGCAGGATGCAATCGCATACGTCCTCATAATTCGCTTCGCTGATAATGCCTACCGGCTGCCCGTCCGCCATGCAGAGGAAGGCGCTATGCGCCTCTGAAAACACGGCTTCTTCCAGCAGGAAAAAGGAAAAGGCAGCGCATAAAAGCGCGCGTAGCTCCTGATTCCCGGTCAACGTATGGAACGCGTTGGCCTCACCGGGATCAGGCAGGCCGGAGGCCGCAAACAGTTGCTCGGCATGCAGCGATAACAGCGAGAGATAGGCATTGTAGGTTTCATAGCCGAGGGCGGCGACCTGCCGCAGGGTAGGAGCGATCACATGGCCGACCCGGGCGATCGGATAGGGCTCCGGGCTGAGTAAATCCAGCGCGTTCAGATGCGCCATGGGGGTGAACCCTCCTTTGATTGAGATGGAAGAGCGCGTGGTCAGGCCCTCTTACGACCGAAGTCGGAGGCCGAATATTGCAGGACATAGCCGTAATATTCGGGCGTGGGCTCATAGAGCTGCATACCCTCCCACTGGAGCCGGCCAATGCCGAAATCTGTGCTTTCGTTCAAAATCCGGTCTGTTTCTGACGCAAGCTTGTCCGCAAGCGTTTCATATGCTCCGCTGGGGAACAGCGCTTTGTTGCAGCAGATCCAGATGTAGATCTGGTGGGTGCGGATGCTGGCCGTGCTGCTTTTGGATGTGGCGATATCCACACTGATACAGCAATCCGGCTCCTGCAACGGGAACGCGGTAAAGCGGTATGGAAAGATGCGCTGCTTTGCCGCTTCTGTATCCGTGGTTGCATCGGCTGCGGCCAAGGCCTGTAAAAGTACCGGGGAAGATTGCAGAAGGTCAATGATGGTTTGTTTATACCTGGCGCGTTGTGTAAGACTCAAAAGGAACTCACCGCCTTGTTTTTAAGATGAGGATAGAGCTCGAGCGGAAGGGGCGCGTTTTGGCCCGTTCCCCTACCACAATAGAAATTGCAGTATCCAAACAGAATGCCCCGGAAAACCCAGCAGCTATGCGGGTTCCGGGGCACGATGAGGCGCGTTCTGAATCAAAAAGCGGCGGCGTGGTAGCGGGCGAGCGTCTTTTTTAGGTTCATTTCCGCCCGGCAATCCGCGCAATATTTCTGGTTGTTTGTTTTGGGCTTGAGAAATTTTCCGCAGCATGCACAGCGGATGATCCGTTCGCCTTGCAGAGAAAGGTAGAAGAGCCCCGGCTCACGGAGGTCATCGAGCGAACAAGCCGCTTGTGAAGATGGGCAAAAGAATAATACGTGGATATGGAGGTTATCCACGCCGCGGCTGAATGCGATCAGCCCTTTTTCCCGCAGGGCATGCAGCATGGCTGCCCGCTTCTCCTTCCCCGCCTGCACATGCGCCATGCGGAAAATGGCGCTCCATTTCTGCGTGACCCAACCCTCGTTGGCCGGGTTGATAAGTTGCGCATATTTCGCGAGGCACAGCAGTGTAAAGCAAAGCCGTTCCAGCGGCCGGTTGGCAAGCGCCCGGATGCGTGCAAGCTCCTCGCGGGTGATTTCGATTTGCTCGGCCTGTAAGAGCGGGCGGGCGTCCGCGCGGGAGGAGATGCGGCCGATTGCCGTATCCCACTGCACGGCGTGATAATCCGCGTAATGCTCCTGCATAAACTGGTGGAGCGTTGCTTCAATCTGCGGCTTTTCATAGCCCTCCTGGCAAAGGTAGCGGGAAATACAGCCCAAGGTTTGCGCTGGCTTTTTGCCGACTGTTCCGCAGGCGATTGCCTGCTGTGCAAAAGCGTGCTCGTTGAGAATCAGTTCCATATTCCTCATCCTCTTTCCTAAAGTTTTATCTGCTGGCTTTTCAGGGAGAAGCGCTGGCCGTGGTATTCAATCCCGCCCGCTGCGTCCGCGACCGGATAGTGGAGGACGCCGCCGTTTTTTTGCAGCAGGTTCCGGAGAATCACATGCCCGCATAAATCCCAGACGAATTGTTTGGAGCGGTTATCCCGATAGCACAGGTCAAGGAGAATATCGCACAATTCCGTTTCGTTGGGGCACAATACGGCGCTTTCCCGCCGAAATTGATCGAGCAGGAATTCCCGCGTGCGGGCTGCTTCCTCCTCCCGGATATAGGCGCGGGCGCTGCGGCTTTTGAACTGCTGCACCTCCCGCGTGTAGGTTTCATAGAGCGAGGAAATGGCTTTTTTGCGGCTGTCGCTGCAATATACGCCGCTTTTCAGGAGGGTATGGTCAAACGCAGCTCGTTTTGGCCGGTGCTTGAGGAGGGGGTCAAATTCCGCCTCCATTCGCCAGCACAGCCGGTTGAGCAGGCAGGGGGCGGTGCCGAGCGGCATGCGGCGCTGATATTCCTCCCAAAAGGCGCTTTCCTCCGGCGAGCGGATGCGCTTTTGGGATAGCTCGGAAAGCGGAATTCCGAATTCCATCAGGCACTTGGTATTGGCATGATCGGCATAGGCGCGGTAGCGTTTTTGCTCCTGCGGATAGAGGTAGCACATAAAATAGGTTTTTTTATCCGCCAGCAGCTCCCGCTGCCGCGCCTTGCGCCGCTCCTGCTCCGGCGAATCTCCTTCGGCGCACCGCAGGGCGGAGGGGCTGTACCACTCTTTCGGCATCGGCTTTGCAAGGATGCCCTTCGCCTTATCGATGGCATTTTGCTGGAATAGCTGGCCGCATTTGATGCGGTAATCGAGCGTTTGGTAGGCCTCGCTCCCCGGGGCAAAGCGGGCCTGCACCTCAAACATGGAGGTGATGCGGTTGGTGATCGCGCCGATTTCATCGCCAAAGCTATTGATGTTCGATTGGATCAGATCCGCCTGCGTCACCTGCCTTTTTTCCGCCCGCCGCTGGATGCATAGGATGGCGGGCTCCTCCCGTGTGTTTTCCACCAAAATGGGGTTGTCGGTCAAAAGGCAGCTGTCCGAATCCTTATCCAGGCCGTTGAGCGCATGCGCGGCGGTATCCCAGGCGTTAAAAACCGTCACAGTGGTCAGGTAGCGGTACCACTCCCGCAGCTCAGCCGTATCCCGCATGCGCAGCAGGCGGATGTTGTTGTGGCAGGTCATGGGCGCGCGAAAGCAGGCGACGCGCTCTGCCTTTTGATCGTTCCAATAGCGGTTATAGGCCTCGCCCGCGCGCAGCAGCCCGGTTACTGGAAGGCCGAAGATACTTTGGCACAGCGCGTATGGGTCCCCGCTGACGATGGAAAAATTGCCGTGCACGCGGATCACGCCGATCTTTGCCGCCTCAATCCGCTTTGTAATCATCTGCCGGATTTTTGCCTGGATAAACGGGTCGCAGATCAATCGCGCGTCCGCCATCAAAGCGTTTGCAAAGTTCAGCCCGCCGCGCAGCGGATTTGTCTCATCCAGCTCGGTTCCTTTCAAAAAAAGCAGGCTTTTGCGCCAATCCCCGCCGAGCACATCCGTGATTTCCGCGATGGTCGGGCGGATGAGCGCTTCCAGCTGTTCATCCGTCAGCCGGTAGCTCTGGAGGAACTGATAGTTCAGATTTCGCTCTGATTCCAGCTTTTGCGGGCACGCCTTGGTAACACTAAAGGAATAGTGGTGCCTGCGGCAATTTTCGAGATAGTCCTCGCAGCTTTGGTAGCAGTTCCACAGCTTGAGCATGGAGGCCGTCAGGATGATATCCACCTCTCGGATATCCTTGGTATCGCCCCAAATATCCTGCACAAGGTAGCTCCCGGCAACCTGGTGCGCAAATTGATGGAAGTCAAAGCAAAACAGCATCCCTTTGCACCAGGCGTTGCGGATGCAAAAGCCGCTGAGCGGCCCTTCTCCGCCAAGCTCCGCATTCCATTGCCTGCTCAGCGCGGGGGAGATCAGGCCATAGCCGTCGCTGTCGATCAGCTCTACAGGGGCGTTCTTCTCCAGCGCTAGGGTAGGCTCGCCCGGCGCTTGATCGTCGATGCGGATGACGTCGGCGGAAAAGTGGGTAACGCAATCCTCCACCACCAAAACGCCACGCGGGGCGGAAACGGGCGTGCTGCCGCTGCAGGCAAGTGCGCGGTAAGCTTCCAGCTTGGCCGGAACGAGTGGAATGGATGGATTGCGGCCATTCTCCAGCCGCTCCATCAGCGCTGGGAAAATCGCCTGGTTCACATAGACGATCGTGGAGGTTTTCACGCCTCCGTTTGTGCCGAGCAGCCGCACAAACGGAATTCCATTGACGGTAAACCCTTTGTTTGCCCTGCGGTAATCGGCGATGGAATCCATCACTAGGCAGAGGTAATCCGGCTGGAATTGGAGCTGGTCGAGCCGGCCATAGGCCCGCTTGATCTCCCGGCGGACGGCTGGGGAGGAGGGGGATTGCCGGAGCGCGCGCAGCTTTGTTTTCAGCGTGTGGATTTGTTCTGTCCGATTCTGAACGCCCTGGAGTTCCTGCATAAAACGCAGCAGCGTGCTGTCGGCGAGCGCAACCAGCTCCCCATTGCGCCTTGCATCCGCAAGCGTCAGGGAGAGCGACCATCCGGCCTTTTTCAGGCGCTGGGTATGCAGCTTAAAAACAAAATGCTGGTAGGTTTTCATTTGTGCCATGATGAACCATCCTTTCGATAGCGGCGCCTCAATTTTGCCAAACGGTTTGCTCCGCACCGCCTTCGCTTTGCAGAATATAACCGGCAAGGCGCAGCGCGGCGGTCTGCGGCGAAGGTTCCCGCAAAATCAGGTCGGCCTGTGCTTCCCAGCCGCGAAACGCATAAAGATCGCACAGAATATGGCGCAGGGCAACAGGAAAGGGGATGCCCGCTTCCCGCAGCCGCTTTTCCCGTTCATATGCCGGTGCGTATAGATAGATCATTTTATAGGGGCCAAGGCCGCGGGGCGGGAAGCAGCGAATGGATGCCAGCGCGGCGGGATTGATCCGCCAGATATTTGGCCCTGCGCCGCAATCTTCCTCTGTACCCTGGTAAGGGGAAGGGCTGGCCTGTAAGTGATAGACATCCCGCAGCAAACAGAGCGTTTCATGGACGCTGCTGCCCGCCTGCCCGGAGACAAAATAGAGATATTGCACCAAAATCCCTCCTGTTCAATGAAAAAGGCCGCCTAACCTAGGCGGCAAAAGCGAAATAGAACATTTGTTCTATTTCTATTATACTGTAAATTTCGGCGCTTGTCAACTCCGATCGAAGGCAAAACGGCTCATGCAAAATCAAAGCATTTTGCATGAGCCGTTTCGTTACATTTTCTACTTGTCTGACAGTCCCTTTCTTCTAGCGCCATCTTTTACGGCACTTGCGCCGGCCCTTACAGCGCTTGCGCAGGGATGGGCGGCTCCTGCTGCCCTGCGGTGATCTCCTGCAAATGCAGCAGTAAAAACCGCTGTGCCTTTTCATTATATAAGTTCAGCATAAAGGGCACGCCCGCACGGCTGACGCGCTCCTCGCTCGTGATGCCGATCGACTGGCCCAGAGGGGAGGCAACGCGCATGCGTTTGTTTTGCGCGCGCGTGATTTCTGTGAGATAGCCTTCCTCCACCAGCCAGTTGGTCACGGTAACCGGGGAGAGGGGGCGGGAGGCCTGCGGATCGATGCAGGCGTTTACATTTGCCGCAAAGGCTTTGATGGGAATGGGCGTTTCGGAAACAGCCACCTGCGCAAGCGCCGCTTCGGAAAGGGCAAACGGGAGCTTCCCGCTATGGTGGCGGGCAACGATTTTACCCCCGTTGGCAATGACCTGGCCTAAAATACCAGATACATAGGCAAAGCATTTTTGCAGGCGCTCCGTTGCCAGCGGATCCTCCCGTTTGAGAGGCTCCTGCGTAATTGGGTCAATGCCGTTGGAGAGCAGGTCGAGGTATTGCTTTGCGTGCTGCATGGTCTCAAGCTGTGTCATGATGCAGGCCGTCCTTTCCATATCATTGTTGGATTTCTGTGAAAAAAGTGGAGCGCTTCCCGCCATCCTATCTGATTGCATCTTGTTTGGCAAGGGCGCCCAGCCAATGCAGCGGCTCCGGCGCGCTAACAGTTCCAGTTGATTTTTGCGGGGCAGGGCTCGTCCGGCACGGCGGCCTGTTTCAAATCGTCAAGCGCATTTTTGAATTCTATCGTAGCGAATTCATCGTAAACGCCGGCCTCCTGCCGGAGGCCGGCTTGGCTGTATGCGGAGGCGGCAGCGCCGTAAAAGAGGAAGCCCAGCGCGTTGGTCGGCGTTTGGATGGCAGCGCAGGCGGTGGAAACGGCGCGTGCCGCGGCCTGCGCCGTGGGCTGCTCTACTCTGTCGCGGGCAATCTGCCCTGCCTGCCTAATCAGGGGCTTTATCTCATTTTGTTGTTTTATTCCGTTGAAATAAGCTTCACAGGCGGCAATGGTATCGCGCAGGCGCAGATCACCGGGGCATTCTGCCTCGTAAAGCTCCAGGTAATGCTCCTTTGCATAACCAACCGCCCAAGCGGCAAGCGTCGTTTTGCTCTGTGTTTCGATCAGGCGCATCAAATTCACGCATTCCGGTGAATGGATATCCCCGAGCATTTTTCTCAATTTGGGCATGAAGCTCCTCCTGTTCCCACAGCCTATCCTGCGCTTTGATTCTAACAGATTTGCAGGGCTTTTACAATATATAATAGTATACAACCGCTGTTCGCGCAGGGAGATTCCTCTTTTTCTCTTTACACGGCGCGCCGAATGCAGTAAAATAGCTGTGATAAGGATCCCCCTAAACTGAATATCGGAGGTTTTACGATGCAGCCAGTATATAAGCGCATCCTTTTAAAACTCAGCGGTGAGGTGCTTGCGGGCCCGCAGGGCCATGGTATCGATTTTGATACGGTGCAGAATATCTGCAAAGCCGTGAAGGAATGCTCTGACATGGGCGTTGAAATCGGTCTGGTCGTCGGCGGCGGCAATTTCTGGCGCGGCCGTTCCAGCGGTGAGATGGATCGCACGCGTGCAGACCATATGGGTATGCTGGCCACGGTGATGAACTCCCTGGCCCTTGCGGATGCATTGGAGCAGCTGGAGGTGCCTGTGCGGGTGCAGACGGCGATTGCGATGCAGCAGATTGCAGAGCCGTATATCCGCAACCGCGCGATCCGCCATCTGGAAAAGGGCCGTGTTGTCATCTTCGGCTGCGGCACCGGCAACCCCTTCTTCACCACAGATACGGCAGCCGCCCTGCGCGCCGCGGAGATCGATGCAAATATTATTTTTAAGGCGACGAATGTGGATGGCGTGTATGACCGAGACCCCAACAAGTTTGAAGATGCGGTAAAGTTCGACACGCTCTCCCATTTTGATATCCTTCAGAAGGGGCTCAACGTGATGGATAGCACGGCGGCCTCCCTCTGCAAGGATAATAACATCCCCATTCTGGTATTCAATTTAGACAACCCCCACAATATTGTGGACGCTGTGTTAGGCAAAAATATTGGTACAATCGTGAAGGAGGACTAACCCCCATGGAGATGAAGCAGGTATACGAGAATGCAAATGAGCGCATGCATAAAACGATCCGCGCCCTGAACGGCGAGTATGATTCCATCCGCGCCGGGCGGGCCAACGCGTCTGTGCTCGATAAAATCCAGGTGGATTACTATGGGGTGCCGACCCCGATCAACCAGATGGCGGCAATTTCCGTGGCGGAAGCACGGATTCTGACCATCCAGCCGTGGGATGCTTCCACCCTGCACGCCATTGAGAAGGCAATCCAAACCTCTGACCTCGGCATCAATCCGCAGAACGACGGCCGCGTGCTGCGCCTGATCTTCCCACCGCTGACAGAGGATCACCGCAAGGAACTTGTAAAGACAGTCGGCAAAACCGCCGAGGAGGCGAAGGTGGCAATCCGCTCTATCCGCCGCGACTGTATTGAAAAGCTGAAGGCGATGAAGAAGAGTTCGGAAATCACGGAGGACGATCTCAAAGACGGCGAAACCGAGCTGCAAAAGATTACGGATAAATTCACAAAGGAAATTGATTCGATCGCTCAGGCAAAAGAAAAGGAAATTATGGAAATCTGATCTGGGTGAACGCCAGCTGCTTGTTGCACTGGCGTTGCTGTGATTGTCATTCTGAGGAGAAGGCGGCGCAAAACCGCTTTTTCTTCAGGATGGCATTTTACTATCACTTTTTTCACATTGGGAAATATTGCCCGCAAGCGGTTTGCGGGCGGAAAGGCGGTGGAGGAATGAGCGTGATCAATCAGGAGCGCCTCCCGCAGCATGTGGGGATTATTATGGACGGCAACGGCCGTTGGGCGAAGCAGCGCGGCCTTAAGCGCACGCAGGGGCATAAGGAAGGGGCTCGCGTGTTTCGCCGGATTTGTGAGTATGCCAATGATATCGGCATCCGTTATATTACCTTCTACGCTTTTTCCACGGAAAACTGGGCGCGCCCGCCGGAGGAAGTCTCCGCGATTATGGAGCTCCTGCGGGAATATCTTTTGGAAGCAGAGGATCGGAAGAAGGAGAATGCGGCGCGCGGCATGCGCATCCGCTTTATCGGCAGTCAGGAGGGGCTGCCGGGCGATATTATCAGCCTGATGAATCAGGCGCAGGAGGAGAGCCTCGCCGCGACGAAAACAATCGTCAACATTGCCGTCAATTACGGCGGCCGGCAGGAAATTCTGCACAGCGTCCAGTGCCTTGCGCAGCAGACGGCCGCGGGGGAACTTAAACCGGAGGAGATCACGTTGGAACAGATCGGCGGCGGCCTGTATACGGCCGGGCAGCCGGATCCGGATTTGATTATCCGCCCGAGCGGGGAATACCGGCTCTCCAACTTCCTGATCTGGCAGGCGGCCTATGCGGAATTCTGGTTTTCCGATGTGCTGTGGCCAGATTTTACAGAGGCTGATTTTGACCTGGCGCTGGAAAGCTACAGGCAGCGCGACCGCCGCTTTGGCGGGATTTGAGCATTTTGGGGAATTCTATTAAGACTTGATCGGGAAACCAGTGTTTCCCTTCCGAGACGAAGCCTTATCAATGAAAGGCATGTGATCTGTAATGAAAACGAGGATTCTATCCGGCGTGGGCGTGGTCGTCTTTTTGATTGCGATGCTTTTGTGCACCTATACGCCGTTTTTCTCCCTTTTCCTTGCGCTGCTCTCCGGCGTAGCCGTGTTTGAAATTGAGCGCGTGGCGCAGGTGAAGAATAAAGCCATCATGGGGATCAGCGTCGCGTTTGCATCGTTGCTGCCGGTGCTGATTTCCGCAGAGGTTGATCTGCCCGTGCCGCTGGTGGCGATTGGCTATACGGTGCTGCTGCTCATTTTGATGCTGGCGCAGTATGAAATCACCCGGTTTGAGCATGTGGCAATCGCACTGTTTGTTTCCCTTGGGGTTCCGTTCGCCTTTTCCTGCATGATTTTTCTGCGGGATATCTATACCGTTTACCCGCAGGCCTATTCGAAGGCGGACGGCATGCTGTTTGTGCTGTTCGGCATCAGCAGCGCATGGGTGACGGATACGTTCGCCTATTTTGTCGGCAGCAAGTTCGGCAAGCATAAGATGACGCCGAAGATCAGCCCCAAAAAATCCTGGGAAGGCGCTGTAGGCGGCGTTGTGGGCGCGGTGATCATCAATTTGCTGGTCTTTCTGATCTTTAATTTGGCGGTTCAGGAGCGGCTGCTTTTGCCCTATTGGGCCGTCATCCTCATCACGATTGTGCTGGCAATCATCAGCATGCTGGGTGATCTATCTGCCTCCGTCATCAAGCGCAACTATGGCGCGAAGGATTTCGGCAAGCTGATCCCCGGCCACGGCGGCGTGATGGATCGGTTCGACAGCTGCCTTTTCGTGCTGCCGGTGCTCTATTTTATCGTCCGCCTGGCGGCGACGCTTTCCTACTAATTAGAACGGCAGATGCATAAAGTTAAAAATGGGTGTTTCATCTGGGCGTTTTGTGCGTTCCGGTCAGCAAGGCCATCCAGAATTTGGCTGTGCCAAACCGCACAAAACTTCTGCCTGGTAGAGAAAGGAGGGCCATACTATCATGTGTAAGCGGTTATCCATTTTAGGCTCCACTGGATCAATCGGAACGCAGGCGCTGGATGTCGTCCGCCTCAACGGATTTACCGTTTGCGCGCTCACGGCCAACAGCCGCATCGACTTGCTGGAGGAGCAGATCCGGGAGTTTCATCCCATGCTGGCCGCTGTTGTAGACGAGGAGGCGGCGAAGGACTTGCGCGCCCGCGTGGCGGATACAAGCACCAAAGTGCTCGCAGGCATGGATGGCGTGATCGAATGCGCGCGCTGCGCAGGCGCTGATACCGTGCTCAACGCCATTGTGGGCATGGCGGGGCTTTTGCCGACGCTCGCCGCTATTGAAGCGGGCAAAGAGATTGCGCTCGCCAACAAGGAAACGCTTGTGGCGGGCGGTAAGCTTGTGATGGAGGCGGCGCGTAAAAAGGGCGTGCGAATTTTGCCGGTGGACAGCGAGCATTCCGCAATTTTTCAGTGCCTTCAAGGCGCGCCCGCGGGGCAAAAGGATGCCCTCAAGCGCATTATCCTGACGGCCTCTGGCGGCCCGTTTTTCGGCAGGACGAAAGAAGAACTGCGCGGGGTAACGGTGGAGCAGGCGCTCAACCACCCCAATTGGAGCATGGGCGCGAAGATCACGATCGATTCCGCCACCATGATGAATAAGGGCCTTGAGCTGATTGAGGCGGTCTGGCTTTTCTCTATGCCGCCGGAGCAGGTGGATATCGTCGTCCACCGGGAGAGCGTGGTGCATTCGCTCATTGAGTTTGCGGACCATTCCGTCATCGCCCAGATGGGCGTGCCGGATATGCGCATCCCCATCCAATATGCGCTGACGTATCCGCAGCGGTATGCCTCTCCCGTCAAGCAGCTCAATCTCGCCTCATTTGGCACGCTGCACTTTGCCGAGCCGGATTATGAGGCCTTTCCGCTGATTCAGGTGTGCCGCAGGGCAATCCTGCGCGGCGGCGTATTCCCGGCGGCGGCTAACGCGGCCAATGAGGAGGCGAACCGCCTCTTCCGCGAGGGGAAGCTGCGCTTCCTGGAGATTGGGGAGCTGGTGGCCGCGGCTGCGGAATGTGCGCCCGACCGCCCGGATTACACATTGGAGGATATCCGCGAGGCGGGTGCGTCCGCGCGGGAGTTTGTGCGCAAACAGGCAAAGATCTAAACCGTTCGATATGAAAGAGGTGACCCGGTATTAATATTCCGATTCTGTTACTTGATGCCGCTGGCGTTTGGAGCAAGGCTTGGCCCATTCTGTTTGCTATTTTGTTTTTTGGCTTGATTATCCTGATCCATGAGGTGGGGCATTTCACGGTAGCTAAGCTCTCTGGCATCAAGGTCAATGAGTTCGCCATTGGCATGGGGCCAAAGCTTTTTAGCTTCGGCAAAGGGGAAACAAAATATTCCCTGCGGCTGATCCCCATGGGCGGATATGTCCAGATGGAGGGGGAAGACGAGGCGAGCGAAGATGAGCGGGCCTTTAACCAAAAGCCTGTGTGGAAGCGCTTCCTTGTTGTGATCGCAGGCGCGGTGATGAATATTATCCTCGGCCTTGTGCTCGTTGCGATTTTGCTCACCCAGCAGAATTTGGTTGGAACGACGCAGATCGCCGGTTTCCATGAAAACGCATCGAGCCAGGCCTCCGGCTTGCAGGAGGGCGATGTGATTACGCATATCAACGGCACCTCCGTCTGGTCGGATCGGGATATCAGCTTCCTGATGGCGCGGGATAAGGATGGCGTGATCGATTTTACCGTCAAGCGGGATGGCAAAACGACAGACCTCAAAAATGTGAAATTTGATACGCATGAGGTGGATGGGCAAACAATCATCACCTTCGATTTTATTATTGTCGGCGAGAATAAAAACTTTTGGAATGTGCTGAAAACGTCGTTTTTGGAAACGGCTTCCATGGCAAGGCTCGTGTGGCTGAGCCTGTTTGACCTGGTAACGGGGCACTTTGGCCTGAGCGATCTGGCGGGGCCGGTCGGCACGGTGAGCGTGATTGCCGAGGCTACCACTTCCGGCGGGTTCCTCAACGCGCTGTCGCTGATGGCGTTTATCACGATCAATATCGGCGTATTCAATCTGCTGCCGATTCCGGGGCTGGATGGCGGCAGGCTTTTTTTCCTGATCATCGAGGGCATCCGCAGAAAGCCCATCAACCCGAAGCGGGAAGGAATGATCCACGCAATCGGCCTGGTTTTGATGTTTGCGCTGATTGCGGTGGTCACCTTCAACGATATCCTGCGGCTCATCCGGGGCGGCTAAATTTTTCAGAGGGATGACCGCATTTTTGTAAGCTGGAAAGGAATGACATATCATGGAGCGAAGGCAAAGCCGCGCCGTTTTTGCGGGCGGCGTGCAGATCGGCGGGGGGGCGCCGGTGAGCGTGCAGTCGATGCTCAACATCCCCGCGCACGATGTGGAGGGCAGCGCCGCACAGGCGAAAGCCCTGTATGAGGCGGGGTGCGAGATCATTCGCGCCGCGGTGCCGGATCTCGAAGCCGTGCGACTGATCCCGGCGCTGAAAAAAGCGGTGCCCGTGCCGATTGTGGCGGATATCCATTTTGATTACCGCATTGCGCTTGCCTGCGTGGAGGCGGGGGTGGATAAAATCCGCATCAATCCGGGCAATATCGGCTCTGACGAGCGGGTAAAGGCGGTGGCGGATGCCTGTAAAGCGCGCCGCATTCCCATTCGCATTGGCGTCAACAGCGGCTCGTTGGAAAAGGAGATTCTTGCAAAATACGGCGCGCCCACGGCGCAGGCGCTCGCGGAGAGCGCGATGTATCATGTGCGGCTGCTGGAAAAGTGCAATTTTTACGATATCGTGATCTCTATCAAATCCTCCGATGTGCAGCGCATGGTGCAGGCTTATGAGATCGTTGCGGCGCAGTGCGATTATCCGCTGCATCTCGGCGTAACGGAGGCAGGTACCGCCCGCATGGGGTTGATTAAATCGAGCGCGGGCATCGGTTCGCTGCTGCTGCACGGCATCGGCGATACGATCCGTGTTTCCCTGACGGACGCGCCGGTCAATGAGGTCTATGCGGGCTTCGATATCCTCAAGGCCGTGGGGCTCAAGACGGATGCGCCCACGCTTGTTTCCTGCCCGACCTGCGGGCGTACGAAGATTGATCTGATCAGCCTGGCCGCCCAGGTGGAGGAGCGGCTGCGGAATTGCCGCAAGCCGATCAAGGTGGCAGTCATGGGCTGCGCAGTCAACGGGCCGGGCGAGGCGCGCGAAGCGGATATCGGCGTGGCGGGCGGCGACGGCTGCGGCCTGCTGTTTAAAAAGGGAGAGATCATCCGCAAGGTGCCGGAGGATCAGATTCTGGACGAGCTAATGCGGGAGATCGAAAAGCTATAGGCTGAGCACCTGCCAATCGAAACAGATAGGAGTAACCATGCAGAATCGTTTTTTAGCCCTGTTTGGGGATTACATAGAGGAGCATATCAGGCAGAATTTGCCCAACGGGCAGGTTCTGTCTGTTGTCATTGAACGGGAAGCGCGCACGCTGGAGGTCGAGGTGGAGTTTGACGCCGTGTTTCCGGAGGAAACGCTGGAGGCGGCGCAGCGGTCAATCCGAACGCTGATGCGGCTGCAATCGGTGGCGATTGAGCCGTATTTTCCCAAGGAGGCTTTTTCAGAAGCCTATTTTCCACATATGGTGCGGGCGCTGCGGCGGGAAAACGCCGCGGCCAACGGCTTTTTAAACGATGCTTCGGCCTGCCTGGAGGAGAATGTGTTCACCATCACGCTCACGCATGGCGGCGCGGATATCCTGAAGGATACGGGCTGCGACGCCTTTTTGCGCGCGCTGGTGCAAAAGCGCTTCGGCGTTGCGGTAGAAATACGGTTTGACGGCGAAGTGACCGTCACGCCGGAAGCGCCGGCTTTTGTGAAAATGCAGGAACAGGCGGATGCACAGCAGAAAGCAGAGCGGGAGGCCGCCAAACGCAAAGCGGAAGGGGATAAGCTGAAAGGCGAGCACAAGATGTACGACGGCCTGCCGCTTTATCTCGAAACCGCGCGGGAGATTTTGGGCCGCCCGGTGCGCAACAAGCCGGTGCCGATCCGCGATCTCAACCCGGAGGACGGTACGGTCACGGTTTGGGGCGATGTGTTCGGCTATGAATCAAAGGAGACGCGCGATGGCAGGAGCCTGATCATTTCCTTCCATATCACCGACTACACCGGCTCCTACACGGTAAAAATTTTCGACGAGAAGGAAAACGCTGCCAAGGTAGACCAGGCCATCAAGGATGGTATGACGGTGCTGGTGCGCGGCAGCGTCAGCTATGATAAATACTTCCGTGATTATGCGATTCGGCCGCTCTCCATCATGAGCGTCCAGAAGGAGAAAAAGATGGACGACGCGCCGGTCAAGCGCGTAGAGCTCCATCTGCACACCAAAATGAGCGCGATGGATGGTATCTCCGACTGCTCCGCACTGATCAAGCGTGCTGCTGAATGGGGGCATAAGGCTGTTGCAATCACGGATCACGGCGTTGCGCAGGCGTTCCCGGAGGCGATGAACACCGCCGCAGCGACGGGGATCAAGGTGATCTACGGGGTGGAGGGCTATTTCGTCAACGATATGGTGCCGATCGTTACCGGCCGGGAGGATACACCGTTCGACGGCGAATTTATCGTTTTCGATATTGAAACCACGGGCTTCAACGCGCAGGAGGACCGCATCACGGAGATTGGCGCGGTGCGCGTGAAAGGCGGGAAGATCCTCGATTCTTTCGATACGTTTGCAAACCCGGAAATGCCAATCCCCGCGCGCATCACGGAGCTGACCGGCATCACGGATGAGATGGTGCGGGATGCGCCGGCTGAGGAAGCGGCTGTGCGCGCGTTTTTCTCCTTCTGCGGGGAAGCGGCAACGCTCGTGGCGCACAACGCGCCCTTTGATACCGGCTTTATCCGCGCGGTCTGCGCGCGTCACAAGATCGAATATGACTATACCAGCATCGACACCGTGCCGATGAGCCGCTCACTCTTAAAGGGGCTGAAAAATTATAAGCTCGATACGGTAGCGAAATATTTAAAGCTGGAGGATTTTAACCATCACCGCGCCTGCGATGACGCCAAAATCCTGGCGGATATCTTTGTCATTCTGCTCGACGAAGCGCGCAAAGCGGGCGATATCGAATCGACCGGCCTGCTCAACACTGCGCTCTCGGAGGTGGATCCGAAAAAGCTGCGCTCCTATCACCAGATCATCCTGGTGAAAAACTTGACAGGGCTGAAAAATCTCTACCGGCTGATCTCCATGTCCCACCTGAAATATTTTTATCGCCAGCCGCGCATCCCCAAAAGCGAGCTCATCAAATACCGCGAAGGGCTTCTCATCGGCAGCGCGTGCGAGGCGGGCGAGCTCTACCGCGCCGTGCTCGACGGGCGGCCGTGGGACGAGCTGAAAAACATCGCCTCTTTTTACGATTATCTTGAAATTCAGCCCAAGGGCAACAATGCCTTCCTCGTGCGGGAGGGCCGGGTCAATGGGGAGAAACAGCTCGAGGAGATCAACCGGACGATCCTCAAGCTTGGCGATGAGCTCGGCAAGCTGGTGGTCGCCACGTGCGACGTTCATTTCCTTGACCCGGGCGATGAAGTTTTCCGCCGCATCCTCATGGCGGGGCAGGGCTTTTCCGATGCGGACAACCAGGCCCCGCTTTACCTGCGCACCACGCAGGAAATGCTTGATGAATTTGATTACCTCGGCGAGCGGGCCTATGAGGTGGTTGTGGAAAACCCGAATAAAATCGCGGATATGGTAGACGTGATGCGCCCCTTCCCGGAGGGCAATTTTCCACCGAATATCCCCGGCGCGAAGGAAGAGCTGCGCGAAATCTGCTGGACGAACTGCAAGAAGATATATGGCGACCCCGTCCCTCAATACGTGGCCGACCGCCTCACGCGCGAGCTGGATTCGATCATTGAACACGGCTTTGCCGTTCTCTACATCATCGCGCAGAAGCTGGTGAAAAACTCGGAGGATCATGGCTACCACGTCGGCTCGCGTGGCTCCGTCGGCTCGTCGTTCGTGGCGACGATGGCGGGCATCTCCGAGGTAAACCCCCTTGCGCCGCACTACGTCTGCCCGCAGTGCTGCCACAGTGAATTTTTTACCGATGGATCCGTCGGCTCCGGCTACGACCTGCCACCCAAGGATTGCCCGCATTGCGGCATCCCCATGAAGCGCGACGGGCACGAAATCCCGTTTGAGACCTTCCTCGGCTTCAACGGCGATAAGGAGCCGGATATCGACCTGAACTTCTCCGGCGAGTTCCAGGCCCAATCCCACCGCTATACGGAGGAGCTCTTTGGCCCGCAGAACGTTTTCAAAGCGGGAACGATCTCCACCGTCGCGGAGAAAACGGCCTACGGCTTTGTCAAAAAGTATACGGAGGAGCGGGGCATCATCCTGCACAAGGCCGAGGAGGAGCGCCTCGCGCGCGGCTGCACCGGCGTCAAACGCACCACAGGCCAGCATCCGGGCGGTATGGTCGTCGTGCCGAACGATCATGAGGTGTATGAGTTCACGCCCGTCCAGCACCCGGCGGACGACGCGGACAAAGGCTCCGTCACCACGCATTTCGACTTTCACGCGCTGCACGATACGCTTTTAAAGCTTGACGAGCTCGGGCACGATGTGCCCACGCTCTATAAGCATCTGGAGGATATGACGGGCATCCCGGTGATGGATGTTGATATCTGTGACCGTAAGATTATCGAACTGTGCACAAGCCCCGAACCGCTCGGCGTGACGGCGGAAGACATCGGCTGGCCGACGGGCACGCTCTCCATCCCGGAGATGGGCACAAATTTCGTCTGCGGTATGCTTATGGAGGCAAAGCCGCAGACCTTCTCCGACCTGTTGCAGATATCCGGTCTGTCGCACGGCACAGACGTGTGGCTTGGCAACGCACAGGATTTGATCAAAAACGGTACCTGCACGATCTCTGAGGTCATCGGTACGCGTGACAGCATCATGACATACCTGATGCATAAGGGCGTGGAGCCGGGCATGGCGTTTAAGATCATGGAGATCGTCCGAAAGGGCAAAGCGCCCAAACTGCTCACGGAGGAGCACAAGCAGGCCATGCGGGCGAACAATGTGCCGGAATGGTATATCGAATCCTGCCTGAAGATCAAATATATGTTCCCCAAGGCGCACGCGGCGGCCTACGTCAGCGCCGCGCTGCGGCTGGGCTGGTATAAAATTTACCGGCCGCTGGAATATTATGCCGCGCTGCTTACCGTGCGCGGCGGCGACCTGGACGCGGTATCCGCTGTGGCGGGCCGCGCGGCGGTCAAGCGCAAAATGGATGAGCTCATGGCGAAGGGCAAGGACGCCTCCGCCAAAGAGGAGGATCAGCTCACCATTTTACAGATCGTCAACGAAATGCTCGCGCGCGGCATCGAGTTTTTGCCCGTGGATCTCTATCAATCCGACGCGACGGTGTACAAAATTGAGGATGGTAAGATCCGCCTGCCTTTCCTGGCCCTCAAGGGGACGGGCGAGAGCGCGGCAAAAGGCCTTGCCGCCGCGCGGGATGATGGCCAGGGCCCGTTCATCTCCTGCGATGATCTGCGCAACCGCTCCGGCGTTTCCAGCAGCGTGATGACGATGCTGGGCGAGGCGGGCGCGCTCGAGGGGCTGCCGCAGAGCAGCCAGATGAGCTTATTCGGTTAATACCCAATACCCTTGTCTACCGAGGGTAAGAAAGGCTGTGAAACAAAATGTGTGCTCAAAAAATTTTTTCGGCAGCTCCTTTTCACGCCCAGGATGGGCTCGGCTGCAATTACTACCGGATTCCCGCCCTGATCTCCACGCGGCAGGGTGTGACCATTGCCGCGATGGACGCCCGCTTCGGCGGCCTGCATGATTCGCCCAACAATTTGGATACAGCGGTATCCCTGAGCGGCGACTGCGGCAAAATATGGTCGAAACCGACGCTTCCTTTCCACTTTGTGGACTATGCAGATAGCGATGCGCATTTGCCGCTGCGTAACGGCGCGATGACCACGAAGCCAAGCGCATCTACTATTGACCCATGCCTGCTGGAGGACCGGGAAACGGGGCGGATTTTTCTGCTGGTGGATATGTTCCCCGGCGGATTCGGTTCCCCGCAGGCCAAAACGGGCTCCGGCTATGCGCAGATTGGCGGCGAGGCCTGCCTGCGGCTGCGCAAAAAGGGCAGCTTCTCCTTCCGCTATTATGCGCGCCCGGATGGGATGATTTGTGCGCAGGATGGGCGGTCGACCACCTACTCCCTGAATGCGGAATATGAGCTTTTGGAAAACGGAAAGCCGCTCTTTGTCCGCCAGCGGCGGGCCATCGTCGGGAAAACAGCGGTGCGCACAAAAAAGACGGATGTCAAAGTGCCAATGCATCTTTTTTATGCGGATTCCCTTTTTCAGGTAGAAAAAACCTCGTATCTGTTTTTGCGTTACAGCGACGACCAGGGCAAAACCTGGTCAAGCCCCGTTTCCCTCAATGCAATGGTGAAATCGCCGGAGATGCGTGTGCTGGTAACAGGGCCCGGCTGCGGCATTCAGCTGCGGGGCGGGGAGCATGCCGGCAGGCTGCTGTTCCCGATTTATCATGTGACGGCCGGCTTTCGGGATCAGTCCTGCATGGTGATTTACAGCGACGATCATGGCGAAACCTGGCATTTGGGCGGCGGCCCGCGCTATGGGCGGGAGATCGGCATGATGAGCGAATCTCAGCTTGTGGAGCTGCCGGACGGCAGCGTGCAGGTGTTCGCCCGCACCAAGGCGGGAAAGATCGCCACAGCGCACAGCGCGGACGGCGGCATTACCTGGTCGGAGGGCGTGCTTGTGCCGGAGCTCCCGCTTGCGCACGGGCAGGGCTGTCAGCTTTCCGCCATCCGCTATGAGGGCTTCATCGATGATAAGCCCGCGGTGCTTGTCTCCGCCCCGGCGGGGCCGGGCCGCAAGCACGGCATGATCCATATCGGTCTGATCGATAGGAAGGAGGATGCAGCTTTTCCCTACACCTTTGCTTGGAAGTATCATTTTTCCGTCACAGAGCCGGAGCGATCCTTCGCCTATTCCTGCCTGACGCAGCTGCCGGATGGCCGGATCGGCATCCTGTATGAGGAAATCGATCAGGCGCAGAGCGTGGATACCACGCGGTTTGAAGCGTTTTCCCTGGAAACGCTCCTGGCGGAGAAGGGTAGCTAAGCATCAGCAAAACGGCATGCAGGAGGATTCAGCCGGAATTTGGCTCTGAAAAAGCCGAATTCCAATTTACGGAACCGCCGCTTTTCCATCCCTATTTGTGTTGGCGCATAGCGGAAGAATGGAGGTTAAAATGGGAACCGTTTATTTGTTTCGTGGTAAGGCGGCAACCGGTAAAACGACCTTGTCCAACCGGCTGGCTCAAAAGCTGGCGATCCCCGTTTTCTGTAAGGACGATATCACTGATGCGGTCAAAACCGGCGGGTATCTGACAGACCGGGCTGCCAGGAATGCCGTATGCTATGATGTCCTTTGCCGCATCATGCAGACCAATCTCAACCTGGGCGCGGATTTCATCGTGGATCTGGCCCTCGGCGACCGGGGCAATGCGGCATTTTTTCTGAACAGGCTGGATTTTAAGCAGAACAGGGTGTTCCGCTTTTTTCTGGATTGCAGTGATGAGGAAGCATGGAAGCAGCGGCATCTGGCAAGACTGAAAAATCCGCTGTTGCATGAATCGTTCCATTCCCTGGAGCATGTTTTAGAGCATTATCGGAAAGCGGATATCGGCCCCATGGAGGGCGAATATGTGATCGACAGTGCAAAGCCGATTGATGTGTGCTTTGCGGAAATGAATCAGATTATCGCTTCCAGCCAGTCTGGGCAAGGCATATAAAAGACTGACAATGGCTGGTTGGCTGAAAACGTAGCGCAAGGAAGTATCCTGTTCCAACGGATAAGCAAAAAGAAGAAAACCGCTGACCATACGGCCCGCGGTTTTCTTCTTATCGGATGGGGTTTATGAATCGCCGGACGCTAAGAAAGGGGGAGAGAAAAGCTGCCCGGGCGCATGTCGGAAGAGACGCTTCCCGAAGATAATCGAACGTTTTCGACAAGCAGAGGAAACGAGATGTTATATTTTCCATACAATGTGTTGATTATTGATTTCGTTTTCATTATAATGAGTCTATAGGTTGATGTCACTCATCAGATTATTTGGATGTGTATCTTACTAGATGAACTTATGAAAATTGTTGATTTGAAGGGATGGTATGAATGAGGGAGGAAACGCAAGACCGGCGGATAAAACGAACGAAAATGCTGCTGCAAAAAACCCTGGTGGATCTGATGCTGGAGAAGGAAGTTGGGAAAATTTCTGTAAAAGAACTTACGCAAAAAGCAGACGTCAACAGAAGCACGTTTTATCTGCATTATTTGGATATTTACGATATGCTGGAGCAGATGGAAAATGAATTCGTGGAGACTATCCAAGGCTTTTTCCATGATTTTTTTATGCCCTTGCCCACATCGATGCCCCTGACACTGTTTATCAACATTTCAGAGTGGCTGGAACGGGATAAGGAGTATTATGTAAAGCTGCTCCGTGGAACAGCATCCTGGCATATTCTTCAAGATCTGGAGTACCGGATCAGGGATGAGTTTCTGACGCTGCTTCAGGTGATCTTTGGGGACGAGGATTCGCTTGACCTGCGTACCCGTGTGAATTTTACTATTTCCGGCGTTGTCGGCGTGCTTCGCATGTGGGTGACGGAGGAGGGCAATACCTCCCTGGTTGAGCTGTCGGAAACCATTGATGATATTCTGAACAACGGCATTATTCAGGATTATCCCCAGAAAATATTGATGCGCTATCCGGACTATATGCAACGGCTGGAGGCAATACGAAAAGAGAAGGAACTGGCAAAAACGCAGGCGAAGGGTTGACATAGGTTATTTAATGTGATATCATGCTATCACGCTAAAGCGAAAGGGGCCATTATTTTGGCAATCAGACGATATGAGCGCGCCACGCCTGAGGGGACGCGCGACCTGCTTTTTGAGGAATGTGCGGCGCGCCGTGAGGTGGAGAGTACGCTTTCCCGCCTGTTCAAGGCGCGCGGCTATAACCGCGTAATTACGCCTACTTTAGAATTCTTTGATGTGTTTGACCGGGAGAGCGCCGGTATGCCGCTGGAAACGCTCTATAATGTGACGGATGCGCGCGGCAGGCTGATGGTTCTCCGGCCGGACAATACGCTGCCGATTGCACGCATCGCGGCGACGCGGCTGCGGGACGAGACAATCCCGCTCCGGCTTTTTTATTCACAAAATGTCTTCCGGCGCAATCCAGGCCTGACCGGACGCAGGGACGAGTCGGCACAGAGCGGCATCGAGCTCATCGGCGCGTCCGGCCTGCGGGCGGATCTGGAGATTCTCACCACCGCCGTTGACGCGCTCGAGCTGTGCGGCGCGCCGGATTTCCGCATTGAGATTGGCCATGCCGGTTTTTCCGGTGCATTGTTTCAGGCGTTGGAGGCGGATGAAAAGCTGCGCGGAGAGATCGTGGAGCTAATTGAAATGAAAAATTATGCCGCTCTGAATGACGCGCTCGATCAGGTGGGGGATACCCAGGCCGCCCGTGCGGTGCGCAGGCTGCCGCGCCTGTTCGGCGGGGAAGAGGTGCTGGATGAGGCTGCCGCGCTCTATGATGGGGAGAGTGCCCTGGAGCCGCTCGCTTATCTTCGGAACATCTACCGGCTGCTGATGCAGCTTGGTTTACAGAACAAGGTGAATATTGATCTGGGGCTCGTCCACCGCGGAAATTATTACACGGGCGTCGTCTTCCGGGGCTATATTGAGGGTTCGGGTATTACCGTACTCTCCGGCGGGCGGTATGACGGCCTGCTCGGCGAATTTGGAAGCCCTCTGCCCGCGACCGGGTTCGGCGTGGAGGTGGATGCGCTGGCCTCCGCCATGTGCGCGCGGGGCGATGCTGCCGCGCCGAAGGCGGCGGATGTGCTGGTGTTCGGCATTGACGGCTGCGAGGTACGGGCGCTCTCCTATGCGCGCTCCCTCAACCAGCAAGGGCTCGTGTGTGAAAACTGCGTGCTCGATTCCGCTGAGGCGGCGCGTGATTATGCGGCCCGCAAGGGCATTGGCAGGCTCGATGTGGTCAAGGCGGAGAGCGTGGAGATCATCACCGTAAACGGCGAGAAAGGGGGCGGGGTGCAATGAGGCCGATCCGGATCGCCCTGACCAAGGGCAGGCTTGAAAAGATGAGCGTGCAGCTCTTTACGAAGATGGGGCTCGACTGCACCGCCCTGATTGAAAAGGGGAGAAGGCTGATTCTCCCGGTGGGCCCCTATGAAGTGGTGCTGGCCAAGGCCGCGGATGTGATCACCTATATCGAGCACGGCGTGTGCGAGATCGGCATCGTGGGCAAGGATACGATCGTGGAAAACGGCACGAGCTTTTATGAGGTAACAGACCTTGGCTTCGGCCGCTGCCGCTTTGCGCTCGCGGGGCCGGTAGAAAATTTGAGCAACGATTTTTTCAGCGGGCACAACGTGAAACGCATCGCCACAAAATACCCCAAAGTGGCCCGTTCTTATTTTGAATCGAAGGGCATGGATGTGCAGATCATCAAAATTGAGGGCTCCGTAGAGCTCGCACCCTTATTGGGGCTTTCCGATGCGATCGTCGATATTGTGGAAACAGGCACAACGCTCAAAGAAAACGGCCTTGAGGTGATTGAAACGATCATGCCGGTTTCCGCGCGCGTGATCGTGAATATGGCGAGCATGAAGCTGCGCCGCGAGGAGATTGAAGCGTTTTTGGAGCAGGTGGAACAGGCGAAGGAGGAATTGCAATGATCCCGATTACCCGTGCTGACGGAAAGGCGGAGCAAAAGCTTCTCCGGCAGCTCAAAGCGCGCAGCGGGGAGGTTGACCGCAAGGTGACCGCCGCCGTAACCGCGATTCTCGACAACGTTCGGCAGAATGGCGACCGTGCCGTGGAGAATTATACCCTCCAGTTTGACGGGCACCTGCCGGAGCATACGCTCATTGAGCGCCCGGAGATGGAGGCGGCGCTCGACCAGTGCGATTCCAAATTTGTTTACGCCCTCTATCAGGCCGCCGCCAACATCCGCGATTTTCATGAGCGTCAAAAGCGGCAGAGCTTTTTAAACACGCTCGATAACGGCGTGATCCTTGGCCAGCGGGTGCGCGGCCTCAAGCGCGTCGGCCTCTATGTGCCGGGCGGTACGGCGGCGTATCCCTCCTCTGTGCTGATGAATGCGATTCCCGCGAAGATCGCGGGTGTGGAGGAGCTCATTATGGTTACGCCCCCGGCAAAGGACGGGAGCGCAAATCCGGATATCCTTGCAGCCGCGGCCGTTGCGGGTGTCGACCGGATTTACCTGATCGGCGGTGCGCAGGCTGTGGCGGCGCTCGCCTACGGCACGGAGACGGTGCCGCGCGTGGATAAGATCGTCGGCCCGGGCAACATCTATGTGGCCACGGCAAAGCGGCTGCTCTATGGCACGGTCGATATCGATATGGTCGCGGGGCCGAGCGAAATCCTGATCGTCGCTGACGAAACGGCCAACCCCGCCTTCCTCGCGGCGGATCTCATGTCCCAGGCCGAGCACGACGTGCTGGCCTCCGCCATCCTGCTCACCACCAGCGAGCGGATCGCCAAAGAGACGGTCGCGCAGCTGAAAGAACAGGCGCGTTCGCTCTCCCGCCGGAAGATCATCGAGCAATCCCTCCTGGATTACGGCGCGGTGATCGTCTGCCAAACGCTCGATGAGGCCATCGGCTTTGCCAACGACCTTGCGCCCGAACACCTAGAGTTGTGTGTGGAAAACCCGATGGAATACATCGGCCGGATCGACAACGCCGGTTCTGTATTCCTCGGCAATTATTCTCCCGAGCCGCTGGGCGATTACTACGCGGGGCCGAACCACGTTTTGCCCACGAGCGGGACGGCGCGCTTCTTCTCCCCGCTGGGTGTGGACAGCTTTGTGAAAAAATCGAGCTTTCTCTATTATACGGAGGCCGCCCTGCGCGAGGCGAAGGACGATATCGTCAAGCTCGCGGAAACGGAAGGGCTGACCGCCCATGCAAATTCCATCAAAGTGAGGTTTTGACCGTGGCATTTGCCCTCAATGATAAAATCAAAGCCCTGACTCCTTATGACCCGATCTGCGGGGAATATCCGATCCGGCTGGACGCCAACGAATCCTATATCCCGTTTCCCGATGAAATCCGCGCAGAGATGGAGCGGGTGCTGGCGGACGTTGCGCTCAACCGCTATCCGGACCCGTATGCGGAGAAGGTCTGCAGCCTGTTTGCCGCTTTTTATGGGATCTCGCCTGCACTTGTCACGGCGGGCGACGGCTCGGACGAGCTCATTTCCATCATTATGAGCGCCTTCCTGCAAAAAGGGGATAAAGTGCTTACCCTTGCGCCCGATTTTTCGATGTACCGCTTTTACACCGGCATCGTCGAATGCCCATGCGTAACGATGGAGAAGAATGCGGACTTCATCATTGATCCGCAGCAGGTAATCGATACGGCGCAGCGGGAAGAGGCGCGGCTAATCGTATTTTCCAACCCCTGTAACCCAACCTCCGTAGGCCTTGCCGCAGACGAGGTGCGCAGGATCCTCCGCGGGACGGACGCGCTGGTGGTGCTGGATGAAGCGTATATGGATTTCTGGGATCAATCCCTTTTGAACGAAGCCGCTCAGTATGATAATCTCATTCTCCTGCGCACTTGCTCGAAGGCGATCGGCCTCGCAGGTATCCGGCTGGGTTTCGCTGTGGCGAATGAAACGCTCACGCGCGTGATCCGCAGCGTGAAATCCCCCTATAACGTCAATTCCGTTTCACAGGCACTCGGCTGCGTCGCGTTTTCGCACCCGGAGCAGCTCAGGCGCAATATCGAGCGGTTGATCGAGTCGCGCGAATCGCTGTACGCCCTGTTCCAGTCGCTGGCGGCCGATTTCCCCGGCAAAGTGGAGGTGGCGCGGCCTGTCACCAATTTTGTGTGGGCGAAATGCGAGCGGGCGCAGGCGCTTTTCGACGCGCTCAAAAAGCAGGGGATCATTGTGCGCTGCATGGGCAAATACCTTCGCGTGACCGCCGGGCGCAACCATGAAAACGAAAAGGTGGCGGATGCGATCCGCGCCTTTTATACAGAGAAAGGATGAGCGAACTCATGCGGATTTCCGAACAGATGCGCAGCACGAAAGAAACGCGCGTTACCATCCGGCTTGATCTGGATGGCGGCGATGTTGCAATTGATACGGGCATCGGCTTTTTGGACCATATGCTGGAGGCCTTCGCCGTGCACGGCGGCTTCGGGCTTGAGGTGGCCGTTAAAGGCGACCTGGAGGTGGATTGCCACCACACGATTGAGGATGCGGGCATCGTGCTGGGCAGGGCCTTTTGCGAGGCGCTCGGCGATAAGAGCGGCATTGCGCGGTATGGCAGCTTTTTGATCCCCATGGATGAAACGCTCGCCGCCGCGGCGGTGGATGTGAGCGGGCGGCCTTATCTCGTTTTTCAGGCGAGCTTCCCGGAAGAGCGCGTCGGCGGGTTCGACACCTGCATGTGCGGCGAATTCTTCCGCGCGTTTGCCATGAACGCCGGGGTCACGCTGCATCTGAACGTGCCCTACGGCGGCAATTCGCACCACCAGATCGAGGCGCTGTTCAAAGCGGCGGCGCATGCGCTGCGTCAGGCGGTTACACAAACGGGGAAAGGGACGCTGTCCACCAAGGGGACACTGGAATAGCAGACTTCAGATATCGGATAACCAGCCGTCAGAACGGGATCACGAACGTCTGATATCTGATGTTTGAACGCTGAAATCTATAAAAGGGGTTTTGTTATGCTGATTTTTCCCGCGATTGATATTAAAAATGGAGCCTGTGTGCGGTTGTACCAAGGGGAAATGGCCACCGCCGAGCAGGTGGCGGATAGCGCCCTGGAGGCTGCAAAACGCTTCCGGGATGCCGGTGCTGCCTGGGTGCATATGGTCGATCTCGACGGCGCGGTCGAAGGCGCGCGCAAAAATACCGGGATCTTTCTGGAGGTCGCAAAGGAGAGCGGCCTGAAGGTGGAGGTCGGCGGCGGGATCCGCACCATGGCGGATATCGATTTTTATCTAAAAAATGGAATTTCCCGCGTGATCCTCGGCTCCGTGGCCTTGCGGGACGCATCGCTTGTGCGGCAGGCCGTGGCGGCCTATGGCGCGCAGATTGCCGTGGGCATCGATGCGCGTGACGGGATGGTTGCCGCCGAGGGCTGGGTGGAAACGAGCCGGGTTAGCGACGTGGAGCTTGCAAAGCGCATGGAGGAAGCTGGCGTGCAGTGCCTCATCTGCACGGATATCGCGCGCGACGGGATGCTCTCCGGGCCGAATCTTGAGCAGCTCGCCCGTATCCAGCAGGCGGTGAAATGCGATATCGTCGCAAGCGGCGGCGTGACGGACCTCAGCGATATTGTCGCCCTCCGGGATTGCGGGCTTTACGGCGCGATCTGTGGCCGCTCGATTTATAAAGGGACGCTTTCCCTGCGCGAGGCGATTCAGATTGCAGATATCAGATGACAGCGTTCAGCTATTTGCCTGTCGTCTGATATCTGTTTCGGAAGGAGACATTTTTGTGGATTTATCAAAATATTTTGTAAAAGCGGAGCTCATTCCGGCAATCATCGTCGAAGAGGGCACGAATGAGGTGCTCATGCTCGCTTATATGAACTTGGAATCTCTTGCCAAAACGATGGAAACAGGGTATACTTGGTTTTACAGCCGTTCGCGCCAAAAGCTTTGGAACAAGGGCGAAACCTCCGGCCATACGCAGAAGGTTCTCTCCATCTGTTCGGACTGCGACGATGATACGCTGCTCATCACCGTGCGTCAGACGGGCCCCGCCTGCCATACGGGCAGCCACAGCTGTTTTTATCAAACTATTTGGGAGGAAACCTGACCCATGCAGGATGTTTTTCAGGAATTATATGATGTGATCCTTGACCGCAGAGAAAACCCGCAGGAGGGCTCCTATACCTGCTATCTCTTTGAAAAGGGCACGGATAAGATTTTGAAGAAGGTGGCGGAGGAATCCGGCGAGACAATCATCGCCGCCAAAAACGGCGTGAAAGAGGATACCGTCGCGGAGATCGGCGACTTGCTCTTTCACCTGCTGGTGCTGATGGCGAACGAGGGCATCGATGTTTCCGACGTGACAGCGGAGCTTGCCCGCCGTCGGCAGAAATCTGGCAACCTCAAGCAGTTCCATCAGGTGGATAAAAACACCTGACCAACTGACCGGCCGTCGTATCCAGATTGATTCATCTCTTGCTGTGAGGTGTGCTGCATGGCTCAGTCAAAGGGGATCTTTAAGCCGCGCGAGTGGTACAGGCTCGATAATGCGGCCAAGATCTTTCCGGGGCAGAATACCCAGAAGTGGTCCAATATTTTTCGCCTCTCCGTTGTGCTGCGGGAGAAAGTGGATCCCGCAGTGTTGGAGCAGGCTGTTATTATGACGCTCCCGCGTTTTCCCTGTTTCAATGTCAGGATGCGCAGGGGCTTCTTTTGGCACTATCTAGAAAAGAATGACCGGCTGGCCCCGCCGATCCAGCCGGATATCCAAAACCCCTGCCACCGCGTCAACTGGCGGGAGAATAACCGCTTTTTATTCCGCGTTTATTACCATGAAAACCGGATTTCCATTGATTTTTACCATGCGCTCAGCGATGCTTACGGCGCTTCCCGCCTGCTGAGCACGATTGCGGCTCAATATTTGCGGCTGATGGGGCATGAGATTCCGCCGGGCGAAGGGGTGCTTGATCTCAACGAGCGTCCCACGCAGGATGAGGTCAGCGATCCCTTCCAGCGTTTCGCCTCCTCCAAGGCCGCGCCGCGGCACAAGGTGAATAAATTTGCCTACCATGCGAAGGGTAC
>UQWL01000015.1 GCA_900544715.1 uncultured Oscillospiraceae bacterium
TATGACCACCCTTTCTCTGCGATTTTCTCCCGCTCATCCGTAATCCTGCGCGTCGAAGGCGTTTTCCATGTGGCGGATTTCCCGCACCTTTCCCTGCGCATCCGCCTCTACCTCCATCACATCAAAGCGCGGCTGCAACGCACAGGGATGGGAAGCAAGGTAAAGCGAAGCGGTGCGCATTACCCTTTGCCGCTTTGCGGGCGTCACCGCCTCCAAGGGGGAAGCGATTGCCCGCGGGCTGCGCGTTTTCACCTCGACAAATATAATATATGGCTTTTTCTCCGCAATGATGTCGATCTCGCCGAAGCGAGTGCGGTAATTGGCGTCCAAAATCCGGTAGCCCTTTTTGCGAAGCACCTGTGCACAGGCGCGTTCGCCGAGCGGGCCCAATTGCTGCCGATCCATCAAAAGCCTCCCTGAAACAGCCGAAACTGCTCCATAGCAGTCACTTACCGTGGCGGCTCAAATTCTTTAAAAAGGTTTTCCGGTGCACTGGGGAAATCCCGTACTGCGCGAGCAACTCATAGTGCAGCTTCGTGCCATAACCCTTATGCTTCGCAAACTGGTATTGCGGGTACTCCCGGTCCAGCTCATACAGGTAGCGGTCACGGCTGACCTTTGCAAGGATCGATGCCGCCGCGATGGATGCGGATTTGGCATCGCCCTTGACGACTGTGCGCTCGGCAGCCGGAAGGCCCGGCGCGCGGTTACCGTCGATCAGTGCGAGATCCGGTTTCCCATGCAAGCCGCCAAACGCTCGGCGCATGGCGAGGAAGGTCGCCTGCAAGATGTTGATTTCATCGATCTCCTGCTCCGTCGCCATGGCGATGGAATAATCAACCGCACGGGCAGTGATTTCCGCAAAGAGTAGCTCGCGCTTTTTCTCGCTGAGCTTCTTGGAATCATTGAGCCCCTCGATCTCCTCTCCCGGGCGCAGCACAACGCATGCGGCAAACACGGGGCCTGCAAGCGGCCCTCTGCCGGCTTCATCGATGCCGCACACACATCGAAAGCCTTCCCGGGCCGCCTCCTCTTCATATCGGTACCAGTTAATCTCTCCCATCCCGATCCCCTTCCTATAGAAAAAAGGCCGGATTCCCCCAGCCTTTCTTTCGTTTAATCCGCCGGCGGAAACTCCAGCGTAATCCGCCCGAGCCTGCCCGCGCGGTATTCATCAAGCAGCATGGCACTCGCCCGCTCCGTGTCAATCTCTCCGCCGCGCATGAGCATGCCGCGCTTGCGGCCGATCTGCTCCAGCAGCTCATAGGGCTCGCTTTGGGACGCCTGTTCCAAATCGATCTTATAGCGCTCGCACAGCCGCGCGGGGTACTGCGCGCCCAACACAGCCAGCAGCCGGAGCGCCAGCGTTTCCACATCCATCACTTCATCTTTGACCGAGCCGATGAAAGCCAGGCGGTTACCCACCTCCGGATCGTCAAACTTCGGCCAAAGCACGCCGGGCGTATCGAGCAGCTCAATCCCCCCGCCGATGGCAAACCATTGGTTCTGCCGGGTCACACCCGGCCGGTCGGCCACCTTGGCGCGGCTACGGCCCGCCATGCGGTTGATAAACGAGGATTTGCCCGTATTGGGGATACCAATGACCATCATGCGCAGCGCGCGGCCCGCCATCCCCTTTTCCTGATTGGATTGAATTTTATCCCGCAGCAATTCCCGCACCGTATCGCCATAATCGTTGAGCCCGCGCCCGGAGCGGCAATCCACCGCTAAGGCAGGGCTGCCCTGCCTGCTGAACCACGCCTTCCAGCGGCGCGTGGCCGCCTCATCGGCCATATCGCACTTATTGAGCAGCACAATATGCGGCTTGCTGGCGATCAGCTCGTTGAGCTCCGGGTTGCGGCTGCTCAGGGGCACCCGTGCATCCAGCAGCTCCGTCACCGCATCCACAAGGGGGAGGCTTTCTTTGATCTGCCTTCGGGTTTTTGCCATATGGCCGGGAAACCACTGCACCGTCTGTTTCTGAAAATCGCTCATCGATTCCTTACCTTCCAGATCGTATCAATAGACCGACCAGTGCCCCAGAGGCGTAATACGGCCCTCTACCTTGCCCAGCACATAGCGCGCATCAATAAACCCAATCATAGGCGAGCGGCTGTCTGTTGACATGTTGCGGTTATCCCCCATCACAAAGATGTGCCCTTCCGGGACGGTGACGGGAAACTCCACGCCCTCCTTCGTCAGCGTCGGCGCGTTGACGTAGGGCTCGTCGAGCGCTTTGTCATCGACATAGACGATCCCTTTTTCAAAATCAATATCTACCTTCTGGCCCTCCGTGGCGATCACACGTTTCACAATTGGCTCGTGGAAAGCGTTGGGCTGTGTGACGATCACGATATCCTGATACTGTGGCTTATACTGCCGGCTTGATACCAGCAGGCGATCATTCTCCTGCAAAGTAGGCACCATGGAGGTGCCCTCCACGCCCACCAAACGGAATAAAAAGGTAAAGATTAAAAAAATCACCAACAAAGCCGATACTAGAATATCCGCAAATTCATACACAGCGGATACCAACTTTTTACGGGCGGGCGACATCTGCTTTCTCTTCGGCGCCTGCGGCTGAACCGGCTGCTCTGCCTGCGGTACTTTTTCTTCTGGATCCATCTGTAAAACCTCCGCTCCGAAATATTGTGTTCCGTTCCACATCTGCCGCAACCTATCCAATCTTCCACTGGCCTACAGGGAACAAACGGAATACGGCTTTGCCAGAAAGATAGCGCGTATCGATAAATCCGATCATGGAGGAACGGCTGTCGAGCGAATCGTTGCGGTTATCCCCCATCACGAAAACATGGCCCTCCGGCACCTGGATCGGATAGGTAAGATCCCCCGCCTTCTCCACCGGCTCGCTGATATAGGGCTCGTCCAATATTTCGCCGTTTACTGCAACCGTATGCGCCTGCGGATCAATCTCAACCGTATCCCCCGCCACGGCAATGATGCGTTTGATCAGCGGCTCGTCAAGTGCATTTGGCTGCGAAGCCACAACAATATCGCCGCGCTGCGCATGAAAGCCGAGGGTAGTAACCGCCACCCAATTGTGATCCTGTAGCGTTGGCTTCATCGAATCACCGCTGACCCAAAACGGGCGGCACGCAAAGGCGAACAGCACCATCACAAGTAGCACCGCCAGAGAAAGGGAGTCCAGTAGTTCATAGATCACATTCCACTTTGTGCGGCGTTCCGGGATTTCATCAAATTGAATGGTATATTCTTCATATCTGCGCATGTCAATCATCCTAACAAAAAAGGGACACAGGTGTCACCCTTGTCCCTTCTGTACTTCTGCCCTCAGCGAAGCTGTTCCTTAACTTTTGCAGCCTTACCGACTCTGTCGCGCAGATAGTACAGCTTGCTCCTGCGCACCTTACCGGAGCGAACCAGTTCCACTTTTGCAACATTGGGAGAATGCACCGGGAAAACACGCTCCACGCCAACGCCATAGGAAACGCGGCGAACGGTAAAGGTTTCGGATACGCCGCTGCCCTTCTTCGCAATCACTGTGCCTTCAAAAACCTGAATTCTCTCGCGCTCGCCTTCACGGATTTTTACATGAACTTTCACCGTATCACCCACGCGAACCACCGGTGCGTCCTGTTTCATCTGGCCTTCGGTAATAATCTTCAAAGCGTCCATTTCTAAAATTTCCTCCTTCGATTTACAGGCGTTCATACCGCCTACGGCGGAAGCGGACCGTCCGTTTCAATGTCTGGCATAATCAGCCGGCATGAACCCCGTCGCAATGGCACGACGGAAAACAAATGCTTAAATAGTTTAGCATAAAAGCACAAGAGATGCAAGAGAAAAGCCAAAAATCAAATGGAATATTTTGTAGAGCATTCCCCCTTTTAAAAGCATGCCGAAGAAAACCGCCGTACGGCAGCGGTATCTCCTCCACCCATACCAACAGACGGCCGAACGCAGCCTGCATTGATTCGATGACCGATCCGATTTTGCAAAAAGGCAAGTCCCTTCTCAAAAATTGGCTATGAAAGTTTTATATACGATTTTTCGTAATAAAATATTGCAAAATGTATTGCATTTTAAAAAATTCATGGTATAATTAGTTATAGATGGTTCCAATGCTTATCCAAAAATAGTTCCATAATAAATGGTAAGATGTGCGCCAAGTATTTACTATTCAATATAATCGTGTTATGATATAGTAAATTTTTTGATTGCTTTCGCGAAGAACGACAGCTTCCAGATAGGTGCGTATGGAATGGAAAAGCGAAACCATTCAACGTAGTGAAATCCATACTGAAGAAATGAGGTGGCTTGCTCAATGGGGAGCGCCAAAGACAATTTTAAAAAAGGTGCCGTGGAAATGCTGTTGCTGACAATGCTGTGCGAAGAAGATATGTACGGCTATCAGATGGCTCAGCTCGTCAAAAAGCGCAGTAAGGGGGAAATTACGATCCCGGAAGGTTCTATGTATCCCACCCTGTACCGCCTCATGAGCAAGGGCTACATCACTGACCATCAATCCACCTCCGGGCGGCGTCAGCTGCGCGTCTATTATCATATTGAACCAGCGGGGCGTGAACATCTGGAACAGATCCGCAAGGATTATTTCGACGTCAACCGCGGTATCCAGATGGTAATGGATAAGAGTGCGGAGGTCATCAGGGGTCTGCTGGAGGACCAGTAATCCCCTACACATTTTTTAAAATGCACTTTCCCCAATAGGCCGTTGGCCTATTGGGGACTTTTCTTTGAGCCACAGAACGAAACCGTAAAAACGCGCGTCCTTCACAAAGCGCGTTAATGCTTATTAAGATATGGCCGTTTTCTTATGGCTTATTCAGCCGGCGCGTAGAGATCCTTGAGTTTGAGCAGGTGCTGATACTTCTCCTTGGAATACGCCTCGGATTTTTCGAACAGGCACTCTGCGCGATCCGGGAAGGCGCGGAGCAGGGAGTTGTAACGCACTTCGTTCATGATGAAGTCGCGGTAGCTCTGGCTCGGCTCCTTGCTGTCGAGGGAGAAGGGATTCTTGCCGTCCGCGGCAAGGCGCGGATCGAAGCGGAAGTTGTGCCAGTAGCCGGAAGCCACAGCAGCCTTCTCTTCCGTCATGCTGATGCCCATGCCGCCCTTGATACCGTGGTTGATACACGGCGCATAGGCGATGATGATGGACGGGCCGTCATAGCTCTCCGCCTCGTGGAAGGCCTTCAGGCACTGGTTGTAATCTGCGCCCATGGCGACCTGCGCCACATAAACATAACCATAGCTCATGGCGATCGCGGCGAGATCCTTCTTCTTCACAACCTTACCGGTTGCAGCAAACTGCGCGACAGCGCCGGTCGGCGTCGCCTTGGAGGCTTGGCCGCCCGTGTTAGAATAAACCTCTGTATCAAAGACGAGGATATTCACATTCTGGTTCTGTGCAAGCACATGATCCAGGCCGCCGAAGCCGATATCATAGGCCCAGCCGTCGCCGCCGAAGATCCAGATGGACTTCTTGTTCAGATAATCCTGATCCTTCAGGATTGCCTCGGCAGCAGCCTTGCAGCAATCCTTGTCAAACGCTGTGCTCTCAAGGAGCTTGATGAGCGCTTCGGATGCCGCCATATTGGCGCCGCTGTCGTTCTTTGTATCAATCCAGGCCTTCGCGGCTTCCGCCACACCAGCCTTGTCGCACTCGGCAAGAACGTTGACGTTCTCCTCCAAACGCGCACGGATCTGCGCGTTGGCAAGATACATGCCGTAGCCGAATTCCGCATTGTCTTCAAACAGGGAGTTCGACCATGCCGGGCCCTGGCCCTTCTTATTCACCGTGTAGGGTGTGCTCGGTGCGGAACCGCCCCAGATGGAGGAGCAGCCCGTTGCATTGGCAATATACATCCGGTCGCCGAACAGCTGAGTAACAAGCTTTGCATACGGCGTTTCACCGCAGCCGGCGCATGCGCCGGAATACTCAAGCAGCGGGGTCTTGAACTGGCTGCCCTTCACGGTGGTCTCCTTGAATTTCGCAGCGACCTCCGGCTTCTCGGGCAGGGAATGCGCGTAGTTAAACTTCTCCTGCTCGTGCGCCTGCGTCTCAAGCGGCTTCATCACAAGGGCCTTCTCGCCCTTCATGCCAGGGCAGACATTTGCGCAGGAGCCACAGCCCGTGCAGTCGAGTGCGGAAATGGTAACGGCAAATTGCATGCCAGGCACGCCGGTCATCGGCTTCATCTTCATGCCTTCGGGGGCGTTCTTGGCCTCTTCCTCTGTCAGCGCGAACGGGCGGATGACCGCATGCGGACAGACATAGGAGCAGAAGTTGCACTGGATGCAGTTTTCCGGAATCCAGCAGGGCGTATCAACCGCGATGCCGCGCTTCTCAAATGCAGCGGAACCCTGCGGGAACGTGCCGTCCGCCGCATCCTTGAAAGCGGATACAGGCAGCGTGTCGCCCAACTGGGCACTTGCGGGCTCCAGGATTTCCTTGACGAATTTCTTAAGCTCAGGGCGGTCGGTGTTGACCTCTGTCTCCACAACCGTATCCTCAGCATTTGCCCAGGAGGCTGGGATTTCAACCTTCACCGTGCCCGCAACGCCGCGCTCAATGGCGGCATGGTTCATGGCAACAATCTTTTCGCCCTTCTTGCCGTAGGAGCGGGTGGCCGCGTCCTTCATGAGCTGAACGGCCTTATCCTCCGGGATGATGCCGGAGAGTTTGAAGAAGGCGGCCTGCAGGATCGTGTTGACGCGCCCGCCAAGGCCGAGCTCCTTCGCGATATGGGTAGCGTCGATCGTGTAGAACTGGATGTCGTTCTCCGCAATATAGCGCTTCATGGAGCCGGGCAGATGCTCGTCGAGCTGCGCGGCATCCCAGGAGCAGTTGAGCAGGAAGGTGCCGCCCTTCTTGAGATCCTCAACCATCTTATATTTCGTCACATAGGACGGGTTGTGGCAGGCCACAAAATCCGCCTGATTGATCAGGTAGGTGGATTTAATCGGCTTCTCGCCAAAGCGCAGATGAGAGGTCGTTACACCGCCGGACTTTTTGGAGTCATAGGCAAAATAGCCCTGCGCATACATATCGGTATTGTCGCCGATGATCTTGATGGAGTTCTTGTTTGCGCCGACGGTACCGTCAGCGCCAAGGCCCCAGAATTTGCAGGAGTGCGTGCCCTTCGGGGTGGTATCCGGATTCTCGCTCACCGGCAGGGAGAGGTGCGTCACATCATCCTCAATCGCAACGGTGAAGCGCTTCTTCGGCTCCGCTTGCTCCATGTTGCGATAAACGGAGATGATATGGCCCGGGTTGGTATCCTTGGAGCCGAGGCCATAACGGCCGCCATAGACGGGGATGTTGGCAAACGGCGTGTCGTGCAGAGCCGCCACAACATCGAGGTAGAGCGGCTCGCCCAGGGAGCCGGGCTCCTTGGTGCGGTCAAGCACGGAAATCCGCTTGACGGAAGCAGGAAGAACCTCCACCAGGTGCTTGACGGAGAACGGCCTGTAGAGGTGAACCTTCACAAGGCCGACCTTCTCGCCGTGCGCATTGAGGTAATCCACGGTTTCCTCAATCGTGTCGCAGACGGAGCCCATTGCAACAATAACGTTCTCCGCATCCGATGCGCCATAGTAGTTGAAGGGCTTATAATCTGTGCCGAGACGGCTGTTGACCTCGTTCATGTAGTGAACAGTTGCCTCAACGGCATCGTCATAGTAGGGGTTGCAGGCCTCGCGTGCCTGGAAGAAGATATCCGGGTTTTGAGCGGAACCGCGCAGCACCGGATGCTCCGGGTTCAGGGAGCGGCGGCGGAATGCGTCTACCGCATCCCAGTCGAGCATTTCGCCCAGAGACTCATAGTCCCAAATCTTGATCTTCTGAATCTCATGGGAGGTGCGGAAGCCGTCGAAGAAATGCAGGAAGGGCACGCGGCTCTTGATCGTGGCCAAGTGGGACACAGCGCCGAGATCCATCACCTCTTGCGGGCTGTTGGAGCAGAGCATCGCATAGCCGGTCTGGCGGCAGGCATAAATATCGGAATGGTCGCCGAAAATGTTCAACGCATGTGTGGAAACGCAGCGGGCGGAAACATTGATTACGCCCGGCAGCAGCTCGCCAGCGATCTTATACATATTCGGGATCATCAGAAGAAGGCCCTGGGATGCAGTGTAGGTCGTGGTGAGCGCGCCAGCTGCAAGGGAGCCGTGCACAGCGCCCGCCGCGCCGCCCTCAGACTGCATTTCCGCGAGCTTTACCTTCTGACCGAACAGATTTTTCTGGCCGGCTGCGGCCATCTTATCGGTCTCCTCCGCCATCACGGAAGACGGCGTGATCGGGTAAATAGCGGCAACTTCGGTAAACGCATAGGATACGTATGCCGCGGCGCTATTACCGTCCATGGTCTTGGTTTTTCTTGCCATACTCAATATTTCCTCCTTTTGATTCAGGCGGGAAAAGCTTTTCCGCCCGCATTCGCATTGCGCGCTTGTGCAGACAGAGTGCTCTCCATGCCTTTAGGGACAATCGATAAAGATAGAAATTGCCACTAAATATACTAACACGTTTGTCCGTTTGTGTAAACCAAAAAAGCGGGGTAAAAGTATGCAAAAATCGGGCTGCGGAAATTTAACAATTTGTGAATTTTTTGAAACCGCCCGAAAATAGCCGTTTTTGCCGCATTCAGCCCCCTTTTGAACCGCTTGCAAAAGGGCCTGCATAGTGCCCTTCCGCACGCCGTTTGGCGATTTCTCAGCCCTTCCCGCCCGGTTTGACACACCCTTATAAAACGGATATAATAATGCAAACCTGCTTTGTAACGCAAGAGAACGATGCCTGTGAGAGGGAAATTTATCATTCATGGCGCGGTCGTCGCGCCACTTTAATTTTACCCGCCCGGCGCACGTTCCTTTGTATCAGTTTTACAAAGCAATTCAGAAAGGAGCCAATCCCCTATGGATGACCCGGACCCTGCCGGAAACATTATTTTGCAGCTATTATTGCTGCTTGTGCTGATTTTGGTAAACGCCTTTTTTGCCATGTCCGAGATCGCGGTGATCTCGCTTAACGACAACAAGATTCAAAAAATGGCGGAGGAAGGCCACAAGAAGGCAAAACAGATTCTGCGCCTGACGGAAAACTCCAGCAATTTTCTCTCCACTATCCAAATCGGCGTTACATTAGCGGGCTTTTTGACCTCCGCCTCTGCTTCGCAGACCTTCGCGAATAAGCTCGCCACAGCGATTGCGCAGCCGAAGGTTGTCGCAGTGATTCCCTACAGCGTCATCAGCGGCTTTTCGATGGTGGTCATCACGCTGATTATGTCTTATTTCTCCCTTGTGCTCGGCGAGCTTGTGCCGAAAAAGATCGCCATGCAGAAGCCGGAAAAGGTTTCCTTCCTCGCGGTCGGCCCCCTGCTGTTTGTGGCAAAAATCACAAAGCCGGTGGTAAAGCTCCTCTCCTTCTCCACCAATCTGGTGGTCCGGCTGTTCGGCTTCGACCCGAACGCGGATGAGGAGGACGTCACCGCGGAGGAAATCCGCATGATGGTGGATGTGGGCGAGGAAAAGGGCGTGATTGAAAACACCCAGAAGGAAATGATCAACAACATTTTTGAATTTGACGATATGGACGTTGGCGACATCATGACGCACCGCACGGAGATGTTTGCGGTGGAGGTCAACGATCCGCTCGAGGAGGTCGTCAAAATCTCGATGGAGGAAGGGTACTCCCGCATCCCCGTCTACGACGACGACCCGGATAACATCATCGGCATCGCCTATGTGAAAGATCTGCTCAAGTATGTGGGCCGCAGCCTTCCCAAGGATAAAGCCCTGCGCGATATCATGCGCAAGGCGTATTATGTTCCAGAAACCAAGCACTGCGATGAACTCTTCAAGGAGATGAGCGAGAGCCATGTGCAGATGGCGATCGTGGTGGACGAATACGGCGGCACGGCGGGCCTCGTCACGCTGGAAGACGTTTTGGAAAGCATTGTCGGCAACATCCAGGATGAATACGACAATGAAGATGAAGAAATCTCCAAAATTAACGACACCACCTTTACGATCGACGGCACAACGGATCTCGACGAGGTGGATGAGCTCATCGGCGCCGACCTGCCAGAGGGCGACTACGATACGCTCGGCGGCTTCATCACGAGCCAGCTCGGCTTCCTCCCCGGAGACGGAGAAATGAATGTGGTGGAGTATGAAAATATCCGTTTTACCGTGTTGAGCGTGGAAGAACGCCGCATCGGGAAAGTCCGTGTGGAAATCCTGCCCCAGGGGGAGGAGCCTGTGGAGGAACCGGCTACAGGCGAAAAGAAACACCGCCGCTTGCTGCACGAGCGGGAGGCGGAGGAAGCAGGCGAAGAGGATACCGAGCCGAAGAATTAAGCTGCTCTCTTCCTGATTATAAAACATAAAGGCACGCTGCATTGTTTTGCAGCGTGCCTTTTTTATCCTTGTTTTTCCGTCAGGCGGCCGCATTCTTGTTGGTATGCAGCGGCGGTTCTTCTGGCATTTCATCGAGTTTTTCCAGCTCTTTCCTCCGGTTGCGTTCATAATAGGCCGCATCCTCTTTCCAGAAGGCATAGTCCGGATCCTGCCTGCGGTCCGGCAAGTCATAATGCGCCTTGAGATACGCGCCGAGGTAGGCTGTGGCAATCTCCGTGCCGAACAGGTTCAAATGATCTCCCCCATCCTTGGAATGCTTTGTCCAATCGAACATCATGCGGCCCTGTTGCGCCTCCACGTTCAAATCCAGAAACGGCAGGCCGTTCTGCCGGGCAAATTCCGAAACAGCCTGATGCTTTTCATAGCTCCAGGAGCTTGCAGAGGGCATTTCCAGCAGCATGAGCTGAATCCCGCGCTCCTTGCACAGCTCCATCACTTTATTCAGGCAGCGCAGCGCCTCCTTGCTCAATGGCTCATCCCTGCCGCCCGGCTCCATATAATCGAAGCCGCCTTCATAGGGCACTGTCATCGTATGGATCAAGTAGCCCTTGCCGACATAGTGGTAAAACTTGCGGCGGATATCCGTAAAATCATCCCGGGTGAGCTCCTTCCAGCGGGAGTGGTATTTCACCCCGGCAAAAAGGTAGCCAACGCCCGTGCCCACTGCATTATTCATAAATGTATCGGAATAGCCGTATACCTGCCGCGGGAAGGCTTTCACCTTATCCACAAACATCTTCCAATGGTTTTTGTGCATGTTGGGGTTGCGGTACATCGCATCCACTTCCAGCACCAAAACGCGCGGAGATTGGCGGACGAGCGCCTCCTTGACGCGCAGCCATGCCGTCAAAGGGTTCTGGCGTGGCTGGCCGCTGGCAAAGCTTGTGATACCATACTGATGATACATTGCAACCGGCGATATTCCATTATTAAGATCGCTGTTGCCGACCATAACGACATCCAGCGTATGATCGGGCTCCCCCAGATAGCCGAACACCACCGTATTCAGGGTGGAGTCCTCCGCCTTATCGTTGCGGGGAACCAGCACCATGGAACACAGCTGGAGCAGCAGCAGAAAAATCAGGGCAAAGCAAACGCATTTGACCGCCCTGCGGATTATTTTTTTCACTAATTCATTTCGCATGCTTCCATCATGCCTTTCGGATTACTTAATAAAATGAGCGCGAGTATGTTAAAACTGACCATAAAGGAACGTGCCCACGTGATATCCATCCCCGTAAATCCCAAAAATAATCACACTGAATAAAGCCGCGAAATAGATCACCCAGCGAACCGGCAGCGGCAGCTTTGCAATCAGCGAACGCACGCTGATATCTCGCTCCTGCAGCACGCTCACCACGAGCATCAGCAGCACGGCAATGCCGAGCACCAGCCAATCAGCCGCCTCAAACTTCGGCAAAACCAGGCTTCCGCCCAAAAAGGGCCCACGGAACATGGAAACGAAAATATTCCCCGCATACCGTAACCCCGGCGCGCGAAAAATCAACATGCCAATGTAGACAAAGCCGCAGGTGCGAAGCACCTGAAAAGCGTGCCACAGTTTACCCTCCCGGTTGATATGGAGCGCATGGAGCGCTTTTACGGAGAGCGGCTCAAAGAGCGTGCCGACCGTCATGATGATGTAATAATATAGGCCGTAGGCGATAAACTTCCACCCCGCCCCGTGCCAAAGGCCGTTGCCGAACCAAACAAAAAACAGCGCACAGATGGCAGGAAGCTGACGGCCGGCATGGCCCTTGAATACCTTCTTCGCCTTTTTCCCAAGCTCCAGAATCGGCTTGGAAAGCGAAACCGGATAGAACACATAATCGCGCAGCCATGCGCCGAGCGTGATATGCCAGCGGCGCCAGAATTCCTGCACGGAGGTTGAGAAAAACGGGCGGCGGAAATTCAGTGCCATCTGGATGCCAAACAAGCGTGCAACCCCGCGCACAATATCCATCACACCGGAAAAATCAGCATAAATCTGGATGGTATACAGCAGCACGGCGAGGATGACAGGAAGGCCCGTGTACGCCGCACTATCATGAAATACGGCATCCACAAAAATGCCTGCCCGGTCGGCTATCACCATCTTCTTGAACAGGCCCCACAGAATCATCTGCATCCCCTGCATCAGATTGGCGGTGCTCAAGCGATGCGGCTCATAAAGCTGCTGCGCCAGCTGCCCATAGCGCCCGATCGGCCCCTCGACGATCTGCGGAAAAAAGGAAACGAACAGCGCAAGCCTGCCAAAATGACGGTCCGGTTCTATCTTGCCGCGGTAGACATCCACCACATAGCTGACAGATTGCAGCGTGTAATACGAAATGCCCAGCGGCATAATCAGCTTCAGGTGAGGCACCAGGGAGCCATCGGCAAACAGGCCGAAGATCGAGTTGACCGTTTCTCCAAAGAAATTAAAATATTTAAAAAACAGCAACAGCCCGAAATTAAAGAGCACCGCAAAGAATACAACCAGCTTTTTCTTGCTTGCCGTTTTTTGCCGCAGTGCCTTTTTTTCTTCCTTTGGCACTGTCTTTTTGGCCAAATTGAATTGCGTGTTGATCCGCCCGAGCGCCAAGCCCGATAGATACACCGAAACCGTTGTTGCCAGCAGGCTGAAAATGAGCAGCTTGCTCGACAAAAAATAGAAAATATAGCTTGCCGCCAGCAAAACGCCCCAACGTGCACGCCGGGGCATAATGAAATACAGCAGCCCGATCACGAGCATAAAAATAAGAAAGGTAAACGCAGTATAACTCATGTTTGGCTGTTCCCCCAATATTTGTTTCTAAAACCCCTTCAGCCATTCTCAAGGGCTATTACAACAGTTCTCTCCGCTTGCCCACACAAGCGGAGAGAACACAGCCGCAGATCATTCAAAAACAAGCGCCTAACGCATCCAGCCAGAAACAGGGCTTGTTTTATTCCTCCTGCAAGCGCTCAATCAGCGCCATCATTGCTTCCACAGAGTTGAAATTCTCCGGGCGCAGGTCTACAACGGAGATTTCCACATCAAACGCATCATCGATTTCCGACACCAGGGATACCACATCCAGGGAATCGAGAATGCCGTCGTCAAACAGGCGCGTCTGCCCTTCAAATTTCACACCCGGCTTCAGTTCCTGCAAAATTTCCAGTAATTCTTCCATATGTATAACCATCCTTTCTTGCGCCGTGCCGCAAAATGATGCGGTTTGGGCGCAGCCAAAATTTCGAGCGGCATTTCTGCTCAAAAAGCGTAAAACACAGTTTGAAAGAGAGTACTCTTAAACTTTCACGCCCATTTCTTTCCATCCGAAATGTTTTGAAATAATCGTTGTTATCCATCCAACTCCCGGTAATGCTCGCCCAGCCATTTGCGATCAAGCTTGCCGTTTGCGTTATACGGCATCTTCCGGGTCCGGATGATTTTGTTCGGCACCATGTAAGATGGCAGTTTCTCCTTTGCAAGGGGAAGAATTTCTTCCGGAGCGGCTGCCCCCTCGTAGACCAAGATCAGCTTATCCCGCTTGGCGTCATACAGGCAAACGCACACCTCCAGCCCTTCGCAGGCGGATACCGCCGCCTCAATCTCGCCCAGCTCGATGCGGTAGCCCATATGTTTGATCTGAAAATCCTTCCGGCCCATATACACCAGCTCACCGCGCTCGTTGTAATACACGAGATCCCCCGTTTTGTAAATCAGCTCGGGATAGAAGCGGTTGATCGGGTTTTGCACGAAGCTCTCCGCCGTTTTATCCGGCACGCCGTAATACCCCATGGCCAGAAAGGAACCGCGCACGCACAATTCACCCAGTTCGCCGGGGGCCGGCTCACAGCCGTTTTCATCGAGCACCAACAGGCCGCAGTTATCGCATGCACGGCCAATCGGCAGCGATTCATCCTCCCGAAACGGGCGGTCAACGATATAATAAGCGCAGATGTCGGTGACCTCCGTCGGCCCGTAGAGGTTGGCAAACAGCGCCTGCGGGTAATGCGAGCGCCAGATGTTGAGCCATTTCACCGGCATCACTTCGCCTGCGAACAGGATCGTCGACAGCGCAGAGGGCTTTACATAATCCAACGCCTTCATCCGGGCGATCAGGCCGAGTGCAGACGGCACCCAATAAATGGTGTTGACCTGGTGCGCCTGCATGTATTCAAGCAATTGGACAGGAAAGGAAAAATAGGATTTCGGCGGCATGCAGAGCGTTGCCCCGCTCGCCAACGTTGCAAAAATATCAAGCACTGACATGCTAAAATAAAAAGGCGTCTGGCTTGCAAAAACCGTATCCTGCGTAATGTGAAAGGTCTGCGTTACCCAGTGCGCATAATCAATCACGCTGCGGTGGCACACCACCGTGCCCTTCGGCATGCCAGTGGAGCCGGAGGTAAAGAGCGCATACAGTGGGTCGGTATCGATCATCCGGCTCCGGACGCGCGCGAGCGCCTTCTTGTCGCAGGGCGTTTGGGCAATCTCTTCAAACAGCACCAGCCTCGCGCTGCCCAGGAACTCCACCGCTGCCTGCGCATGTGCGGCATCCGTCAGCACGGCGGCCGGGGCAAGCGTGCTGAAAATATTCTGGATGCGGGCAGCGGGCATATGCGTATCGATCACCGTATAGAAACTGCCGCTGTATGTAACGCCCAGCATCGCCGCCAGGCAGGAAATCCCCTTATCCATATAAACCGCAACCGGTTGGCCATACGCCCCAAGCGCCAGCAGCCCCGTGCCGGCCGATTGGCAAAGGCCTAAAAAGGATGCGTAAGAAATCGTCTCTTTTTCTTCTGCGAATGCTGTTTTTTTCGGGAACCTCTGTGCGGAATGCTCCAGCAATTCGAGAACATTCTTCGTCAAACCTGTTCCCCCTTCCTTGTTCTTTTCCTCAACCGGAAACGGAGGCTTTAAAACCTCTGTTGAAAAGTATATCGGCTGCCACTGGTTTCGTCAATACGTCCAATCCGAAAGTAACGAAATTGTAAGAAACCTGTTACCGATTGAAATATTTCTGCAATCTATCGGTGATCCTATTGCCCAAAAAAGGGAAGGAGGAGACGCGCGATCTTATCCGGATCGTGCACATAGCTGCCGTGGCTCTCACCAGGCAAAATTTTTAACTCTGCATGTGGAATATGCGCCGCAATAAAACGTGTATCCTCCTCGCGGATCACATCCCGCTCCCCCGCCGTTACAAGCGTGGGCACGGTGATGCGCGAAAGCTCCGCCCGCGTGAGTGCAGGGCCGTGCAGCATCATGCCGGTCTGCTGCCTCTGGGTGACCGCGTAAATGAGCCGGTAGGCAAACCGGTTGCGCGCTTTCAACCCCGCAGGGCTGGAATTCGCCCCACTGACCGCAAGCTTCGAGAGCAGCCCCGGCCAGCCGGAGGCAACGAGCAGGCCGATAATCCCCCCGTCGCTGAAGCCGTAGAGCATGGGCTGATCCATGCCGAGTGCCTGGATCAGCTCCGCCGTGTCGCTTGCAAGCTGCTCATAGGAGAGCGGCCCGGCCTTCCCGCTGTGCCCATGGCCTCTGCTATCCGGCGCGTAGACGGTGTAGAAGGCTGCGAGCCGTTCGATCAGGCCGTCAAATGTATGATGGCTGCCGCCGTTGCCGTGCAGCAGGATCACCGGCCGCCCGCTCCCCTGCTGCTCATAGCAGATGGAAATGCCGTTGATCTCAATATTGTGCTCCATCCTATCGCCTCCATCAAAGCCACATTGTTCCCAGCGGCGGAGCCACCTGTGCCGCGCGTCTGGTTTCACTGTATCCCCTCACGGGGGTATTTGTCAACCAATCCGGCCCGTTTTACGGCTGGCTCGTTAGGCCAGCCGCTATTTTTTTGCCAAACTGCACTGCACAAGCCGGTGCAAATGATTATAATAAGGAAAAGGCATACAAAATATGATACCCGCCCTCCATCTCCATCTGGTTTGCAAGCTTTGCACACTGCCCGGCGCTGTTGCGTAGATAAAACGCAAGGAGGTATTCCCCGCTTTTCTCCGGCAGGGGAACCCACGCGGCCGCTTCATACTGCGGCGCTTCCCCCTCCCCACCGGGCTGTGCGGCGCGCCATTGGGCTGGTTTCCCTGCCGGGCACTCACAGAGCACGCGGCCGGAGCGATCCAGCAATACGAAACCGGCATGCAGGTGAAAGCCGGCCGCAAAACCGTCATTTGCAATGGTCAGAGCGACGTGCACCTGTGCACCCGGCTTCCAATCACCCTCCAGCCGCAGCGTTTTTGCCTGAAGCCGGTAGCCCAGGTGATCGCGCACATAGTCAAACACATTGCGGGGTACCCGCTCGCCCGTTTCTTTACAAAACCAGGCGGGGTCGCAGGGAATCCCCCTTTCGGCCAGAAGCTCCGGCGTGATCTCCTGCCGCTTCCAGCGGCCCATCGTCGTTTTGGTTTCGTCCTCCGGGTAATCTTGATAGCCGTGCACTGCGCTCAAAGAAGTGAAGTGAAGCTCCGCCAGCCGCTCCACCGCGCGCAGGCCGTCGCAGTAAACACCATTTGCATGGTTCCAACTGCTCCAATAAAGCTCGCCATCCTGTGGGCTCTCCGGCGCCTTCTCCAGCGCCGTGCGATACATGCGCGTGCCCGGGTCAAAGCCGCCGTTTTCATACTGCTTCGCCTGGATGTTGCCAAAAAAAGAGTCGTCGTGCAGCCCTGTCCTGCAATAGGCTGGATGCCGCTTGCCGAGCAGCTTGAGCAGCCCCGGCAGGCGCACTTGGAGATACATACCCTCCGGCGCTGCTTCCGCCAGCGCGCGCAAAATTTTTTTGCGGCTGACGCGCTTTTTTTCGCTGTGCCATTCGCCCCATGCGCCGATCATCCCCGCCTGCAAAACGTGGATAGAGGCTTTGTTCTGCTCCAAAAAGGGCCGCAGCTGCTCAATGTGGCGCAGCATATCCGCCTGAGTGGCATCGTTCACACCGGGGTCGGTCGAATAGGCAAAGCGCAGCAGCGCCTTAAGCCCATACGCGCGCAGGGTATCAAAATAAAACTGCATCGCCTGAAAGCCCGCTTCGTCGATCTCCCGGCCCCGGTACCCGGTCAGATAAAAATAAACCTGTGCGAGCGTAATCTGCTCTGGCGCACAGCGGGCAATGCCTTTTTCAATCGTCTGTTTAATATGCGCCGCCGGGTCCGTCATGCGGCTGACGGTGAATACATCGCAGGTGATTTCCTCCCCCATATATAATTCAAGGCGCAGCCCACGGTCCGGATTGCGGGCAAGCAGGCGATCGCCTCCCGCGGATAACGGCTCCATTTGCAGCTCCATCATGATAACCATACCTTTCCTGCGCAACTTTGCGCATGCGTAGCTAAAATCTCGAGCGGTTTGGCGCTCAAAAAATAGAAAGCAAGATTTGAACATTCCTTCAACAAGGAATCTGCATTATTGTAGGTGGAAAACGCATTCCTGTCAAGTTCAGTCACTTTTTCTGTTGACGTGGATTGCGGAAAAAGTTACAATACCATTATAACTGTTTCGGACTACTAGATTTTGGAGGAAAGAGAATGGAGAAAACGAAGAGTGAGCGGAATGCATATATTCTGCGAAAATACCTTGGCTACGGCGTAGGCGCGATCGGCATGGATTTGAGCTATGGATTATTCAATTCATTCCTCAATAATTATTTGACAAATGTTTTGCTTATCGCACCGTTTTACGTTGGCGTAGTCGCCTTCTGCGCCCGGATCTGGGATGGTATTAACGATCCGATGATGGGCACGATCGTTGACAATACGCACACGCGCGCGGGCAAATTCCGCCCCTGGATTTTAACAGGCTCGCTGCTGAATGCTGTGGTGCTGTTCTTCCTGTTTACAAACCCCGGCTTTTCTGTATCGGGCAGCGCGGTTAATATCGGCCTTTACGTTTATGTAGCTGTGATGTATGTCCTCTGGGGCATGTCCTATACGATTGTAGATATCCCCTATTGGTCGATGGTGCCCGTATTGACAAGCGACCCGCAGGAGCGCAATCTTGCGGCAACCTTCCCGCGCTTTTTCTCCGGCTTTGGCCAGATCATTATCGTTGTGTTGACCGTGCCAATGCTCAATCTCTTTGGTAAGGGCAACGATGCAATCGGCTTTAGCTATTGGTCAGCCATCTGCGGCGTTTTGCTGGTATTAGGCTGCCTAGTGACCTTTTTCACCACGAAGGAAACCGTCCATCCAAAGCCGGAGCATCAGGAAAAATTCACCTTGAAGCGCGCGTTTCTGACCATCAAAAATAACGATCAGCTCCTCATCTTTATTCTCACCGCGATCTGCTTTAACACCGGCTGGTATTTAACCAATGGCCTGGGCATCTATTATTTTGAATCCGTGTTAGAAAACAGAGATTTATATTCCGTGTTCGGCGCAATTGGCGGCGTTGGCCAGGCGTTGGGCCTGATTCTTCTGCCTGTGCTCTCCAAAAAGTTCACGCGCAACCGTGTCATCAAGGGGGCCATGCTCCTCTCGATCATCGGATATCTCGGCATGGGGCTATTCGGCCCGGTGCTCAACCAGTTTATCCTGTTTGCCATCTTCGGCATTGTGGGCTGCATGGGGATCGGCTGTATGTTTGTGGCGGAAACGATCATGCTGGCGGATATTGTGGATTATGGCGAATTCAAGCTCGGCTACCGGACGGACTCCATCGTTTTCTCCATGAAAAGCCTGCTGCTGAAAGTGGCCTATTCGATTCAGAGCCTGATTATCGGCGCGGGCCTACAGCTTTCGCATTATGACGGCGAGCTTGTCAAGCAGGGTATTTCACAGCCCGCTTCCGCACAGAATGCAATTTGCGTGATGATGTTCCTCATTCCGCCCATTTTCGTTCTTCTTTCGTTGTTTATCTTTTCAAAGAAATATAAACTCAGCAAGGAGCGCATGGAAGAGGTTACAGCATTTATTACGGAAAAACACGAACAGGAACCGCGTGTTAGTGACATTGAAGAATAAACGGTAAGCAAAATACACCAAGCGCCTCTTCTCCTTTCGCTGGAGAAGAGGCGATATTTTTTGTTAAAGATAAATCAATGGCGCAATATGACTAACAAAAAACAACACTGAGTTGTCATTTGTCTATTATATCCATATTTCTGGCCTCTTTTTCTACGATTCTTCCTATAGATTATTTCAGGAGATAAGTCTATAATAGACCCATCCTGGTTGTAAAGTGGAGCAACCAAGTTCGACTCAATTGAAGGAGGAAACAATAGAATGAAAAAAGCAAAAAAGCTCCTCTCTTTGTTTTTAGCGGCTTTGATGCTGATGAGCTGCTTCGGCGCAATCAGCGCGAGCGCTATGACAATGGATGCGGCGGAAACCGCGGCGGCAGATTTTAACGCAACCATTCCGGATCATTCCGCCGTTTATGCCAACAAGAGCGCAAAGCAGTGGAACAACACTAAGACAAGCCTTGACACAACGCTTGGCCTCGTGCTGAAGGCAGTCAACATCAAAAAGACCATTTATTCTGAGAACACCGTCAAAACACTGCAGGGCCTTGATGCCACATTGTATGATTTAGTGGCTGGCCTGGCCGACAGCAATCCCCTAATCAAATATGCGTTACGCACATTGACGCCTTCAGCAATGGCAGATGCGATGGATAAGGCGAGCGTATACCCGGAAATCGCTTCTTACTTAAGGACGATCGACACTTACTCTGATATTGATATGGATCAGATTGATTGGGGTGTTGTTCCCGGTGATCGCGATTCTTTTGTAAAGGCTGCCAACTGGGCTCTTTTCCCAGTGAATGTTGCTTTCTCGCTGTTGCTTCCTCTGCTTACTCTCCCGGTAAGTGTTTATGACAATGCACTCGTGCCACTCCTCGAATCTTTCCATCAAGGCACCATGCCTATAGAAAGCGAGTTCAGGGCGGCAACTACCAACAAAAATGGTGTTGCGATTATTCTTAATATTGTTTGTGATGCGATCGATGATCTGGAAGTTGCTCCGCTCTCCTATTTGTGCGAAATCCTTCCGGATCTCACCAATTCCCTTGCGATCGCTCTGGATACACTTAAAAACAATAAGTTAATTGCTTCTATGGGAATTGAGTTACCCAGCGGCTTGAGCGATATCATTAATTTGGTCGTTCCGATGCTCCCGAGCATCCTTGGCCTTGGCGAGGACTATGTGATGCCTGCGCTGAACCTGCCGGAGATCGATGAGCATTACCTTATCACGATGGGCACTGCCTATGCTGCTGAGAGCGGTATGAAAGATGGCGCCCGTATGGCCATCAAGGGCAACAGCACCATGGTATTTGCCGCGGTCGCGCAGTATGTTCAGGAAGTGCTGCAGGATAAGGGCAACCAGGCTGCCATCGGCGATCTGGTCGTTGCAAAGGCCGGCCCGGAATACCTTGAGAGCTACCGCAATGTTGTTGCTGCTGCGCAGAATGGCACGCCCATTGACGTTGCAGACGCCTGCCTGAGCCTGATTGAAGAGATCGCCACCAACACTGGCGCTCAGGAAGATGTGAACCCGATCGTTGCATTCTTTGCAAAAATCGCGGCCTTCTTCTCCAATCTGGCGAAGAAGATCCTCGCGCTCTTTAAATAAGCCATCTTCTATTTTCACCTTTTTCACCTCATAAATAAGTCGCCGTATGGTTTCCACTTCCATACGGCGGCTTATTCTTTTTGATGGCATGGGGGCATAGCAGGGTAACCCCTTCCGCCGTGTTCTATTTGGTCGGTATGACGACGGAAGCATTGGCTCAATACTAGGCTGCATATTTTATTTATTTCACCAAAATCATATCTAATGTTTCCTAGTTTTATACAAATTGTTGTTTTTTCGTAATATTCTTACCTTATAATAAAAAAAAGATAAAAAGGGAGGGATTTCCATGAAAATTGTTTCTGCTGCGAACCTCAAAAAATACTACGGCACAGAGCCCAACCTTACCAAAGCGCTTGATGGCGTTTCGTTGGAAATCGAAGCAGGGGAATTCGCCGCCATCGTCGGCTCCTCCGGCAGCGGCAAAACGACGCTGCTCAACATGCTCGGCGCGCTCGACCGGCCGGATAGCGGAACGGTAACCATCGATGGGAGCGAACTGACGGCAATGAGCGAGGAGGAGCGCACGGTTTTCCGCCGCCGGAAGATCGGCTTTGTCTTTCAAAACTACAATCTCGTCCCGATCCTGAGCGTCTATGAAAATATTGTTTTGCCGCTGGAGTTGGATGGGCAGCCGCCGCAGGCGGATTGGATCAGCCAGGTCATCGATGCGCTGGGGCTTACAGAAAAGGCGGACGCTATGCCCAACACCCTCTCAGGCGGGCAGCAGCAGCGTGTGGCCATTGCGCGGGCGCTGGCCGCGCGCCCCAGCCTGCTGCTGGCCGATGAGCCCACCGGCAATCTGGACAGCAAAACGGGGCAGGATGTAATGCGCCTGATGCTGGAAACCAGCCGCCAATACCAGCAAACGATTCTGCTCATTACGCATAATGACCAGATCGCCCGGATGGCGGACCGGGTCTTCCATCTGGAGGATGGGAGAATCCGCTTATGAAAAAACAAAATGATTCATTGAGCCATCAAGTGCTCAACCGCCTTTCAAACCGCGCGTTTCGCGCGAACCGGGCGCGTAATGCCTTTGCGATCCTCGCTGTGCTGTTGACAACGCTCCTGATCACCTGCGTTTTCAGCATCGGCTTCAGTTTTTCGAAAAACCTTACTACAATGGAACTGCGCACCAAAGGCACCACCGCGCAGCTGCTTCTGCCCCGCCCTACGCAGGCACAGCTGCAAAAGCTGCGCTCCCTCCCTTACCTGCGGGCGGCTGGCATAGAGGTCGGCATTGGCTCCGTCCAGCCCTCCGCCGGGAACAATACCGTTATTCACGTGATGCATTGGGATGACACACAGTGGGAGCAGCATATCAGGCCCTGCACCGGCGAGCTTCAAGGGCGGCTTCCACAGGCGAAAAATGAGGTCATGCTCTCCTCCCATGCCCTTGCCCTGCTCGGTATTGACAAGCCGAAAGAGGGCATGGAAATCAAGCTTTCCTTCCCCGGCGCGCCGGAAGCGCCCTTTCTCCTCTGCGGCTGGTATACCGAATATGCGGCAACCCCGGACGGCACTGCGTTACTCTCCGAGGCCTACTGCACTGCGCATGGCCTGACGGCGGAGCAGCAGGGCAGCGCTCTGCTCTCCGTAAAAAAAGGGGAAGAAAAAAACATTATACCTCGTCTTATGATGGACGTGCAGCCAACCGAGGGGCAGGGGTTTCTCGGCGGAGCGGAAGCTTCCAAACAGGAGGGCTCCATTCCGGCGGCCATCGGGGTTGCTCTGCTGGTCATGCTGATTGCCCTAAGCGGCTATCTGCTGATCGCCAACGTTTTGAACCTCTCCATCGCACATGACATCCGGTTTTACGGTTTGCTCAAGGCGCTCGGCGCGCAGGAGAAGCAGCTCGGCCGCATTGTGCGCAGGCAGGCGCTCCTTTTTGCAGCCATTGGGATTCCGGCCGGGCTTGCCGCCGGGGCGCTGGCCTGCTTCGGCGTGGTTCCCTTTGCGATGCGCATTGCAGCCAGCGGTGCAGGGGCTTCCTCCGCTTTCCCGGCTGAGGTTTCCTTTCAGCCGCTCATTTTCCTTGGAGCGGCGCTTTTTGCCCTGTTCACCGTTCTGCTCAGCTGCCGCAGGCCGGCCAAACTTGCGGGGCGCGTCTCTCCCATTGAGGCTCTGCGCCATACTGGAAAACAGCATAACAAATCGAGGCCTCCCAAGCGCCGCAGGAACAGCCCGCATGGCAGGCTGGCGCGCATGGCTTGGCGCAACGTCTTCCGGGATCGCAGGCGCGCGGCTCTTGTCTTCGCCTCCATGAGCCTCGGCATCGTGCTGTTTCTCTCCGTCACCTCTCTAATGAATGCGCTCAGTGGGGAAAACTATTTTAATGCCAAATATCCTTATGATTTCGTCTGCTCCGTCCAAAATGCCGCCAGCACAGAGGTCATCGGCCTCACTACAGGGGAACCTGTGCCGGGGGCTTTTGATGCCAATGTATTAGAGGCAGATGAGATAGAAGCGATACGGGAACAGCTGAAAAAAACGCAAGGCGTCACTCAAATAGACGCCGTTCGCAGCGCTGTGTGTACCTTTCCCTTTGAGGAAACCCTGTGGGAGCCTGTGTTAAAGGCAGCATATGCGCGTATTTCCGCGCAGCCAGTGGAGCAGGCCAGCATGCCGGACGGGGAAATCCAGCTTTCTTCCGGGGCCAGTTACGCCGATTTTTTGCAGCAGATCAAAGCGCAGGCGCAGCAATGCAGCCTGCGGGTTTACAGCATCAGCGATCCGTATCTGGAGCAATATAACCGCACGCATACACAGCCGGTTGATCTTGAAGCCTTCCGGCAGGGTAAAACTTGCTTGATCGGCTCCGGCGCCTATGAGGCGATGCGCGGCAGGCAATTGACTCTGACAGCGCAAGCCACCGGTCGCTCCGTTCCCCTCACAATCGGAGGGATATGGGATACTCCTATCATTTCACAGGTTGCCTCCGCGCGCACTGGCTATCTGGAAGGGATTTACATCAGCGAAGCTCTGATGAATCAATTGGACGCCCATGCGGCGGTAGAGCGCATCTGCCTGACTGTGCAGGCAGAAAACGAGCCTGCGGTGAAAACGGTGCTGGAAACGCTGGAAACGGAAAACCCAAACGCCTTTTCCGTATCCAGCAAATCGGACGCGCGCGCGGAGCAAACAAACCTCATTCAGACGATGCAGGTGCTGGGCGGAGGGCTCTCCCTGTTGCTGCTTCTGATCGGCCTGTTGAATTTTATCAATGTTATGTTCACCTGCGTGCTCACGCGCCGCAGGGAATTCGCCGTGATGGAGAGCATCGGCCTGACAAGGCGGCAGCTTTTCTCCCTGCTTGCATGGGAGGGCCTCTTCTATGTGATTGTAACTTGCGCCCTATCCCTGGCGGTGAGCGCAGCCGTCTATACCATTCTAGCGGAAACGATCACAAAGTTGATCCCCTATGCGGCTTTCTCCTTCCCCTCGCTCCCGGCGGTGTGCATCGTTGTTTTACTGCTTGCCATCTGCCTGTTGACGGCGGCTGTCATGTATCGCTATTCGTCGCATGACAGCGTTACGCAGCGGCTGCGGGATACGGAGGAATAAACCAAACTGCTTTCATCTTGTTATTCAGGCTATTATGAAAATTGATAATTCTCTTGGTCAGGTAGCTGGACAAATATCTTCAGAACCTTTATTTGGAACAAAATCCAGGGGGAGCTGCGAAATACTTTTCATTTCGCAGCTCCCCCTGAAATGGTTAACAGCCTGGTTTTAAATCCTTTTTTTAAAACAACTAAAAGGCGGCCGCAACATAGCGTTCGTCTGCCTGGCATGATGAAACCGGCGATCTGTTAGAAGCTTTTCCAACGCTCCCCTGCCGGTTCCTCCGGCTCCACCTCGATCGATTCGCTCACCTTTTGCAAAAAGCGGTAGAGCGGCGCGAGCTCCTGAAAGCCCTGTTTCAGCTCCTCGATGATTCCCGCATCCCGCAGGGGCGCAAGGTCCGGGTTTTCCCGGCAGACAAAGGCGTCCTTCCGGTTATAATAGGCGCGCAGATCCTCCGGCACATCGCCGGGTTTCGCCTTTTTATAGCTTTCGCCGCCGAAGGCAAAGCCTGCCCGCTCTGCCCTACGCACCGCCCGGCGGAAGGTGGCGGGGTCCGCAAGGATCGCATCGCGGTAGGCCTGCATGAGCTGCGGGGTAGTGCTGTAATACCCCACCCCATAGGTGTAGCCTTGCGGTGTGATTTCAAACCAGAACGCCGGCGAGCATGGGAATTCTTTTTTGGGGCGCATAAAGGTTGCCCACACGTGCTCACGGTAGAGCGTTTTATCCTTGGTGAAGCGCGTATCCCGGCGGATGCGGGAAACCATGCGGCTTGGGATCACGCTGATTTTTCCATCGATTTTCTCCATCGGTTCCGCCAGCGCGGCGCAGATTTGCTGCATTGGAAGCAGCACCTGCTCCTTGATGGCGGGTTTTTTGGATTCATAAAACTCCTTGCTGTTTTGAAAGCGGTTCTCCGCCAGCAGCCAGAGCGCCTCCGGCGTGATACCGCGGTAAGCAGCCTCTTCTTCCCGTTTTGCGGCCATGTCAAATCACCCCCCTGTTTTCCATCTCCTGCGCGGCGAGCAGCACGCCCATCTTTGCACTGTGGAAATTGAGCCCGCCCTGCATCCAGGCGGCAAATGGCTCGCGCAGCGGTGCGTCCGCCGACAACTCAATAGACGAACCGAGCGTAAACGCCCCCGCCGCCATGATCACCTTGCTGTCATAGCCAGGCATATCCCATGGCTCCGGCGAGACGAAGGAATCCACCGGGGCCCCTTTTTGCATGCCCTGGCAAAAGGCGATCAGCGCCTTTTCCTCCCGCAGGAGCACGGCCTGGATGATATCGTGCCGCGTTTCCCCGCATCGCGGGGTCACGTCATAGCCCAGCCGCTCAAACAGGGCTGCTGTAAAGGCGGCGGTTTTCAGCGCCTCCCCCGTCACATGCGGCGCGTGAAACAGGCCCATATAGAGCGGGCGGTTCTGGCCGAGCGTCGCCCCCACCTCGCGGCCGAGGCCCGGGGTCGTCATCCGGTAGGCGCAGAGCTCCACCAGATCTGCCCGGCCCGCGATATAGCCGCCCGTCGGCGCAATGCCGCCGCCCGGATTTTTGATGAGCGAGCCCGCGATCAAATCAGCGCCCACGGAGAGCGGTTCACGTTCCTCCACAAACTCACCATAGCAGTTATCCACCATCACGATCACATCCGGCTTGACCGCCTTGACGGCCCTCACAACCTCGCCGATCTGCCGGACGCTCAGACTCGGCCGCAGGGAATAGCCGCGCGAGCGCTGGATGTAAACCATTTTGGTGCTCGAATCGATCGTCGCGCAAATGGCCGGGAGATCCGGCAGGCCGTCCCGCCCCAAATCCGCCTGGCGGTAGCGGACGCCGAAATCCTTCAACGAGCCCTGCCCCTCCCCGCTCAGGCCGATCACGGAATGGATCGTATCATAGGGCGTACCCGTGGCGCTGAGCATCGTATCGCCCGGGCGCAGCACGCCATAAAGCGCGACTGCCAGCGTATGCGTCCCGCAGGCAAAGGTGTGGCGCACGAGCGCATCCTCCGCGCCCATCACATCGGCAAACACCCGGTCGAGGGTGTCGCGCCCCTTGTCATCGTAACCGTAGCCGGTAGAGGATACAAAATGGCTCTCGCTCACGCCGTGCCGGATGAAAGCGGAGAGCACTTTGAGCTGGTTGTATTCCGTAATTTCGTCGATCCTCTGAAAATCAGGCTTTGCGCGCTTCAGCGCATCCTGCCCGGCCTGACGGATCGCCGGGTCAAGCTCAAAAAAAGGCTGCTGCATATGTATTTTAAACTCCTTTTTGTATCATCATTGCGGGCGGGCCATATGGCGCAAAGCCCATCCGCTCATAAAACTGCTCGTGCATGCCCGCCCGGCGGAAGAGATAAACGGCTTTCCCTGCTTTCCCCTCCCGCGCAAGCGCGCTGCACAGGGCGGCGGCCAGGTAGGAGCCGCGCCCCTTGCAACGCTTGTCCGGCAAAACCGCCACGCCGCCAAGCAGCGCCTCCCGCCCGGTTTGGGCAACCGCCATCGCACAGGCGGAGTAGCCGTCCTCCTCCCGCAGCGCCCACACGCGGGCCGCGCCGTGGCGCACCCGGTGGGAAACATCCGGCAGCCACGCCTCCCATTGGGGCAGCGGCTCCCCCGCTGCTTGCAGCAATACATAAACCTGCCGCAGGGAGGGCTCTTTGCAGATGGTTGCCGGTTCCTGTATCGCCGGCACGGCGGGCGCCCTGCTCAGCCGCATGGCATGGCAGCTCTCCATTCGGCACACTCCCCGCGTGCTGGAAGCCTGCGCCACCCACGCCGGGCACAAAACGCTCTCATACCCGACGGCGGATAAAAAGGCCCATAGTTCCTCCAAATCCGCCTGTTCGCAGGCGCACACCGTCACCTGCCCATCCACGCGCGAAAGAGCGGCGGTCATGCGCCCGGAATCATCTGTTTGCACCCAGAACAGCGCAAACGGATAGCCCGGCCCATACGCTTGCAGAAAGGCGGCGAGCCGCACGCCGTAAGGGCTCCCCTCGCAAAAGGAAAGGAGGCGGGGAACCTCCCGCCGGTCAATCAAGCGAATCATTGGCAAAGCTTTGCGCAAGCGCGCGCACAAGATCCGCAGTGTCGTATAAATCCCCTTCTTCGATCACGCAGGAGGGGGAATGCAGATAGCGGCACGGCACGGATACCGTGATGGTTTTCACCCCGCCGCGGCTCTTATGGATCGCGCCCGCGTCATTCCCGCCCGCGACCATCGTTTTGGTCTGGCAGCGGATATTTTTCCGCTCCGCGAGAGAAAAGGCAAAATCGTAGAGCTTCCGGTCATAGAGCGTGCTCCGATCCATAAAGGAAACCACAGCACCCTTCCCGAGCGCGCACACGCGCTTATGCGGCTGCACGCCCGCGATATCCGCCGCGGTGGTCGTTTCCACCACAATCGCATAATCGGGCGCCAGCTGATAGGCGGCGGCGCCTGCGCCGCGCAGCCCCACCTCCTCCTGCACGGTAAAGGCAAAATCGAGATCATAGGGAAGATCGCTCTCAATCATCTCCAGCAAAACCGCACAACCCGCGCGGTCGTCGAGCGCCTTGGCTTTGATCCGCCGCTCGCCGAACGGCACAAAGACTGAATCGAAATAGGCGATATCGCCCAGCCGGACAACCTGCGCCGCCTCTTCGGCGTTGGACGCACCGATATCGATATATAGTTTTTCAAAATCCGGAATTTTTTTCAGATCGTCCTTTTCGAGCAGATGCACCGGCATGGAGCCGATCACGCCGGGGAGCTTCTTCTCCCCCACAAACACGCCCCGGCCGAACAGCACACGCGAATCAATCCCGCCAACAGGAGAAAATTTCAGATAGCCATCCTCCGTAATATACGTGACAATCAGCGCCACCTCGTCCATGTGCGCGGCGAGCATCACCTTCTTTTTGGCCCGCTGCGCGCCTTTTTTGTGCACAAGGAGGTTGCCAAGCGCATCCACCTCATAGTCCGCGTGGGGTTTCACGCGCCCGACCAGGTATTCTCGCACCGCGCCCTCCCTGCCGGACGCACCCGGCAGGGAGCAGAGGGTTTTCAGTGTTTCCAGCATTTATGCGCGCCCCCTTTCCAAAATATAAGCAGCCAACAGCCGGGCGGTGCTCTCCACATCCTGCGGATCGATCACTTCAATACCCATGTGCATATACCGCAGTGGGATCGATAAAACCCCCATGCGCGTGCCCGCGCCCGCCGCGGCGATCTCATCCGCATTCGTCCCGGTTTTGCCGTTCATCACTTCAATTTGATAGGGGATGCCCTCTTTACGGGCAATTTCCTCCAATTGCCTGCTCATCACTGCATCTAGGGTCGGCGCAATGCCGATCATCGTGCCCTTGCCGAGCTCCGCGCATTTGTGCCGCGGCGCATCCGGCGTCATGGCAAAGCTCACATCCACCGCGATGCCCTCCCCGGCCCCGGCTGCAAACGAGGCACAGCCCGCGCTCCCGCCGCTAACTTCCTCTTGTGTGGAAAACACAACGGTCAGGCGGCAAGCCGCCTTTTGCTCGCGCAGCAGGGCAAGGCAGCGCAAAACCGCCGCCACGCCCGCGCGGTCATCCAGAGACGGCGAGCTGATCTGCCCGCCCAGCAGTTCCCTGGGAGCGCGCCGGAGCGTCACGCGGTCGCCCGGATGCACCTTCTCCTTTGCCAGCTCCGCCGGAAGGCCAATGTCGATTGCCAGATCCACAATGTCGGTAATTGATTGATCCTCTTTTTTTGCAAGATGTGGCGGCGTGCTGCACACCACGCCGTAGAGCGGTTCTTTGCCCCACACGGTCACCTCATGGCCCGCCAGGATACGCAGATCAATACCCCCGCACTTGTCAATCCGTAAAAAACCCTCCGCATCCACACCGGTGACCACCATGCCGACCTGGTCGATATGCGCATCCAGCAGGATATGCGGCCCGGGCCCCGCAATTTCACCGATCACATTCCCGGATGCGTCGATATGCACCTGTGCAAATGCGCTGAGCGCTTCGGCAGCCTCCTGCGCCGCCGTTTTCTCCGCGCCCGATACCCCTGCGGGCGTGCATAATTGCAGCAATAATTCCTTCATTGAATGAATTCCTTTCCAAACTGGTAATACTGATTTTAATATGATTCCCTTTCGTTATTATACGTTTTTCGGATGGAAAATTCAATATGCCTCGATATGCCCTGCTTTTTCCTGTTCTTTTCCAATCTGTGCAGAAGCTTTCCTTGAAAGGCTTCCCAAATTATGATAGACTATTTTCGTTCAATTTGATTAGTAGCCGTACGGCTCGGAAAGAAGGCTGACGATGGAACAAACGCACAGCAAGCTCAAGCGCCCCGCGCTGTCGCAGCGGTTCTATGAAAACCGTTATGTATGGATTTCTTTTGCCGCCTCTGCGCTGGTAATGCTTCTGGTTTACATCTGCTTTGAGCTGATCCCCTTTGGCAGCAGGACGATCCTGCGCATGGATCTCTATCATCAATACGGCCCCCTGTTTGCGGAGCTGTATGAGCGGCTTGTGGGCGGAGAAAGCCTGATTTATTCCTGGGATACCGGCTTGGGCAGCAGCTTTCTCGGCAATTTTTACAATTACCTCTCCAGCCCACTGTCCGTTATCATTCTCCTCTTTGGGCACTCTAATATCCCCGAAGCCATCGCCACGATGATCCTGCTCAAAGCCGCCCTGGCCAGCGCCGCCTTTGCCTATTACCTCAAGCGCTCCACAGGCAAAAACGACGCGACCATCTCCGCCTTCGGCGTGCTCTATTCCTTCTGTGGCTTTTTCATCGCCTATTACTGGAATGTGATGTGGCTGGATGCCATGCTCCTCCTGCCGCTGATTGCACTCGGCATTGAGCAGATTATCAAAAAGGGCCGCTTCTGGCTCTATACCGCCGCGCTGGCGCTGACCATGCTCTCCAACTACTATATGTCCTTCATGGTGTGTATTTTTGCGGTGCTGTATTTTCTGGTGTATTATTTCAGCCACTATGAAATCACGGCCCGATTTTCCGGCCTCCAGCCGGAGGAGGGGAAAGCTTCCCTCTGGAGCAGAATGAAAAACAGTCGGTTCTTGCAGAGCGGCTTCCGCTTTGCCGGCGGCTCCATCCTCTCGGGCGGCATCGCGGCGTTTGCCCTTGTACCCACCTATTTTATTTTGCAGGCCTGCTCCGCTACCTCCGGCGCATTTCCGAAAAAATACGCCTCCTATTTCACCATTTTTGATTTTTTGGCAAACCATTTTGCCAGCGTGACCCCCACCATCCGCAGCAGCGGCGAGGACGTTATGCCCAACGTATACTGCGGCGCGATTGTGCTGATCCTGATCCCGCTCTATCTTTTCGCAAAGTCGATCTCAAAGCGGGAAAAAGTGATGCACCTCTCCCTGCTCGTGTTTTTCTATTTCAGCTTCAACACAAATTTTCTCAACTATATCTGGCACGGCTTCCACTTTCCCAATGACCTGCCCTACCGCCAATCCTTCCTCTATTCCTTCATCCTGCTGATTATGGCCTACCAGGTGCTGATTCGGCTCAAGGAATACTCCACCAAAGAGATTGCGGGCGTCGGGCTGGCTGTGATGGCCTATGTGGTGATTGTGCAGAAAATTACCTCCAAAAATGTGGACGAGCTCTCCGTGATCCTCACGCTGATCCTCATTGCGATCTACGTGCTCGTGATGGTGCTGATGAAGGATAAGCGCTACCAATCCTCCGCCGTGGCAGTGCTGCTGCTCTGCTGCGTCGTAACGGAGGCCGCGGCGGCCAATACGGATAATTACAGCATGGATCAGCCCAAAAGCAACTACGTTTCCGACCTGCCTGATTTTCAAGCGGTTAAAAAGCAATTGGACGAGCGGGAAAATGGCGGCTTCTACCGCATGGAGTTAACCAATCTGCGCGCGCGGATGGACCCCGCCTGGTATCACTACAACGGTGTTTCCACCTTCTCCTCCATGGCTTATGAAAAGGTATCGAACCTGCAGAGCCGCCTGGGTATGTTCGGCAATTTTATCAACAGCTACACCTACCACCTTCAAACGCCGATTTATAACAGCATGTTTGGGCTGAAATATATCGTCAATAATACCGTGGAGGTCAACCCTGACGAAGCGCTCTACACCAAGCTGCCAGTTGCGCAGGGCAAATTCACAGCCTATGAAAACAACTATGCCCTGCCCATCGCCTTCCGCGTGAATGATACGGTGCAGAGCTGGGCAACAGACGGCAGCGATCCCTTCCTGGTGCAACAGGAATTCTTCCAAAAGGCCACCGGCTGCGGCACGCTGTTCCATCCGATGGAAATCTCCAGCATTGATTACTACAATATCGACTCCTTCAGCGATGAATCCCAGCTGGGCACCTTCACCTTCTTCCGCACCACGCCGGGTGAGGATGCCAGCTTGACCTTCCACCTGATTAGCCCCGGCACGGAAAACCTCTATCTCTATGTGAAATCGGATAATGTGGAGCAGATCAGTATCTCGTCGGACAGCTACAACAACACCCAGAATGTAGACCGGGAATATATCCTTGATATCGGCCGCCACCAGAAGGGCGAGGTCATCAGCGTAGATGTCACCATCAAGAGCGGTGATTCCGGCTATATCGACTTCTATGCCTATGGCTTCGACGAAACGGAATTCAAGCGCGGCTATGACCGGCTGAAGGCGGATTCCCTCCAGGTGGAGCGCTTTACGGATACGAAGATCAGCGGCACGGTCAACGCTTCTGAAAACGGTATCCTGTACACCTCCATCCCCTATGACGAGGGCTGGACGGTAACGGTAGACGGCGAAAAGGTTGCGAGGCAGGATCTGCTCGCCGTGGGTGATGCGCTGCTCGCCGTCAATATCGGCAGCGGCAGCCATTCCGTCTCCTTTTCCTACACGCCGCGCGGCATGTATATCGGCATTGGTATCTCTGTATTTGCGCTCGCAGTGCTCCTTTTGCTGCTGGTTTGGAATCGGAGCGGGAAAAGGCCGTTTTTCCTGGAGCCCTATCCCGTCCGGAAGGCAGCCCCCGCCATGGAACCGGAACTGCTGGAAACGAATGCAAATCCGGTGCCAGCGGAGGATGCGCCTCCCGCAGAACCCCTTCCCCCAGTGGAACCGGAGGTTCCCGGAGAGGGCGAAGACGGCACGATTCAAAACCCGGAGGAACCCGTTTAAAGGCTGTTTCTCTCAAACCATTTCTAAGTTTCGATCATATATTCGCATTTAAAAAAACGCCTGTGCTGTCAACAAATGCAGCACAGGCGTTTTTATCAGGTTCAGGCCGTTCTTCCTTTCTCCTTTGCCGGCTTCATCCGCTTGCCAATCTCCACGGTAACCAGCGGCGCAAGGGATAGCGCGGCCACAACCAACCACTGCATCCCATCCAGCGGCACCGTTTTAAATAGCGCGCCCAACGGGGCAATGCCAATCACAGAAAACTGCATCAGCGTGCAGACGAAAAAGGAAATCACCATCTTGGGGTTGCTCAAAAAGCCCACAGAGAAGAGTGAATGCTCGCTCCTCGTATTGAACGCATGCACCAGCTGCGAAAGGCTGAGCACGGCAAACGCCATCGTACGGCCTAAAACCGTGCCTGCACCCGGAAAAACCGTGCGCCCCAGCATATAGGCAAGCAGCGCGAGTGCGCCCACCATCATGCCCTCCACAGCGATATCAAAGCCCAGGCCACGTGCAAACAGGCTCTGCCTGGGCGGCACCGGCTTGCGGCGCATGATATCCCGATCCACCGCCTCCACGCCCAGCGCCATCGCCGGCAGGGAATCCGTGACGAGATTTACCCACAAAAGCTGGATCGGCAGAAGCGGGGCGGGAAGCCCCATCAGGGAGGAGATAAAGATAACGAGAATCTCCCCAATATTGCAGGAGAGGAGGAAATGCACTGCCTTGCGGATATTGTCGTAAATGCCTCTCCCCTGCTCCACAGCACGCACAATGGTTGCAAAGTTGTCATCCGTCAGGATCATATCCGCCGCACTCTTCGCCACATCCGTGCCGCTTTTGCCCATCGCGCAGCCGATATCCGCGGCCTTTAGGGCAGGCGCGTCGTTCACGCCGTCCCCTGTCATGGCGACGATCTCGCCCGTTGCCTGAAATGCTTTGACAATGCGCACCTTATGCTCTGGGGAGACGCGGGCAAAAACGCGGTAATCGCCAATTTTTTGAATCAGCGCCTCTTGAGAAAGCTGGTCGATCTCATGGCCCGTCATCACCCTGCCATCCTTTGTGATGCCGATTTCCCTTGCGATCGCCGAGGCGGTGATGGCATGGTCGCCTGTAATCATCACCGGCTTAATTCCCGCCGTCTTGCAGGTTGCTACCGCGCGCCAAACCTCTTTGCGCGGTGGGTCTAACATACCGAGCAGTCCACAAAATACAAGCTCCCGCTCCGGGTCGCCCGGTTCAGAAGAAGCCTGCCGGTAGGCCACCCCCATCACGCGCAGCGCATCCCCGGCCATCTCCTCATTCCGTTTCAGAATCTGCGTCCGGTAAGCAGCACTCATCTCCCGCTCCTGGCCAGCCACCAGCACCCGGCTGCACATTGGCAATAGGATATCCGGCGCGCCTTTGGTAATCACCAAATAGCCGCCGTTTAGCCTGTGAACGGTTGTCATGCGCTTGCGGGTGGAGTCAAAGGGCAATTCCTTCACGCGCGGGCAACTGCGCTCCAGCGAGGGCTTGAGCTTCCCCTGCATGGCGGCGGCGGTGATAAGCGCGTTTTCCGTCGGCTCGCCGGATGCGCTGAATTTACCGGGCTTCCCCTCCAGCACGGCGTTGTTGCATAAGGCGGCAAGCGCCAGCATGCTGCGCCCCCGATCCCCGCTGGGGGAAACCGGCCCGTCAATATCCGCAAGGCGCGTCACCGTCATCTTATTCTGCGTGAGCGTTCCGGTTTTATCCGAGCAGATCACCGTGGCGCTGCCGAGCGTTTCCACGGCGGGCAGGCGGCGGATGATCGCGTTACTCTTTGCCATGCGCTGCACGCCGATGGATAAAACGATCGTTACAATTGCGGGCAACCCTTCCGGGATTGCCGCCACCGCAAGGCTGACGGAGAGCATGAAGCTATCGAGCAGCGGCACATGCTGGAACAGCCCCAGCACAAAGATGATAAAGCAGATGCCCAATGCGCCCAGCCCCAGAAGGCGGCCCACCCGCGCAAGCCGCTGCTGAAGGGGCGTTTGCGGCGCCTCCTGTGTGTTAATCATATGGGCGATGTGGCCCACCTGGGTGTCCATCCCCGTTTCCGTGACAATGGCGCTCGCGTGCCCCGCGGTGACGGTGCTGGTGGAAAACACGCAGTTCGTCCGGTCCCCAAGCGCGCACTTCTCCGGCAGGCGCGTATCCGCCTGCTTTTCGACCGGCAGGGATTCCCCCGTCAGGGAGGATTCCTCCATCTTCAGGCTGCTGCAGGAAAGCAGGCGTGCGTCCGCCGGGACGAGATCGCCTGTATTCAATAGCAGAAGATCGCCCGGCACCAGCTCCGTGGCGTCAATCTTCTGCTGTTTGCCCGCGCGGATGACTTCGGCATGCGGCGCGCTCATCTTTTTCAGCGCGTCAATGGCCTTCTGCGCGCGGCTCTCCTGCACCACGCCGATGATCGCATTCACAATCACAATCATCAGGATGATAACAGGGTCCACAAAATCCCCATCCGGCTCCAGAAAGGCGGTCGCAAAGGAGATGACCGCCGCAATCAGGAGGATAATCACCATGAAATCTGCAAACTGCGAGAGAAACCGCCGGAAGAGGCTCTTCCCTTTCGCCTCCTGGAGCTGATTTTTCCCATATTGCCCCTGCCGCTGCTTCACCTGTTTCGCCGTTAGCCCCCGCTGCGGATCCGTCTGCAGGGCGTGGACGGTATCACTGGGGGACATAGTGTGCCAGTTCATCGATACGACCATGCCTTTCCTGACCGCACGGAAACGTGCCGCGCGGCCAAACGTAGATTGCCCGGGGGAAGCGCCGAGCCGATCCGCTGTGTGAATGGATCGACTCGTCGTTTCCCGAAGGCTCGGTCATATATATGCGGCGGGCAGGGGGATTCATGTTAGGGAAGGCAGAAAAAGAAGCGCCTGTAGGGAACAGACGCTCCCTTTTCCTCTCTTTGTCTTGTTCCGCTTCTTTATGTTTCAGGCATCACCATTGCCTTGAATAACACGCACAAATCAACCTCCTGAAGAAAATCGCTGCCCTTTTGGAGATCCGAAAAGGAAACCTGCGGCAATTGTTCCTCCTTGCTGTAGAATAATGCGATCAGGGTAGCCTCCCGCTCCCCATACAGTTGGAAGCTGTTTGGCGATTGAACCGCCTTCACAAACCGATAAGAGCCTTTATGGTCCCCATATTTCCCTCCATTTTTTAAGCCAATCTCCCAATGCGGATCCTCCTTGCCACAAGAGAGCAAAAAAATCAGGCCGGTGGTGCTCTGAATGTTGGTATCCATCGTCTCGCATTTCTCCACCAGTTGCCCCTTTTCATAAATTTCAAGCCATACATCTATAAACTTGGGCGGCGCTTCGCAATGATACCGCCAGAGATATTTGTCCGCATCCTCGTCCTCCGGCGTGTGAGCACCAAAATGCATCAGCCGGTCATACTCCTCGCTGGAAAGAGGTTCCATCCGGATCGGAAACGATTGCACAACAGCCTGTTGCGTTGGCTCAGCAGAAGAGGAATCCGTGGGCACGATCGAAGGTTTTGGGGAACACGATGCAAACAGAAACATGGATAAAACCGATAGCGCAAATAGGATGACAACCAATTTCTTTTTCAAAACAATCCTCCCCTTTCCGATGCAATACATCAGCGGTATTCCAAGCTCGGAGTGCCTCCTATTGACAGGATATAAATCAATAATGAATCAAAGATCTATTTTCATCTATATGATATAATCATCATCAAAAAGCGTAAAGAGGAAAATCATCCAATATTTGTAACGAAATTTTGTTAATGACAACCATATATAAAATACCGCAGGCGGATACATTCCGTCTGCGGTGTTTCAGCCTATCGAAAAAGGTATATCAATTTGTCAAAATGCCCAAAGATGATTCAGAAAAGGTTTGTTTGAAAAATTTCTCTGCAATATTTATGATTGTGAATTGCTTTGATCATAGTAAAAAATGAAGTTTGCGCTCAGGCCGCGCGGGCCCACGCCTTTTCCCGTTGGAAAAGGGTGCAAAAGAACTTTTTGAAACACGGCACTTCGGCAGCGGGAGGTTTTGATGCACGTTGGAATCTGTTCGGCGAACCTTCCCAAACTCAGCCGCTCACGCGGCCTCAAACACATGGAAAGGTTCGTTTTTGCCCTCCGGGCAAAAATCCCCTCACGAGCCACGCCGCCAGATTCTACAAATGCTGCCTTGGCCTTCCGTTAGCGTTCTACGCTGTATTTAGATGCTGTTTACGTAAGTGATTCACAACGAGGCTTTTTGTGCACTTTTTTCTTCCTTTTGACTTTTTCGACAAGCTGAAACACCGCAGACGGATACCATTCCGCCTGCGGTGTTTTAAACTGTTATGCTGTTTTTCGCTCGTCTCAGACCAGCTCGATGATGCACATCTCCGCTGCGTCGCCGCGGCGCGGGCCGGTCTTGATGATGCGGCAGTAGCCGCCGTTGACGTCCTTATATTTCGGGGCAATCTCGTCGAACAGCTTCTTGACCACGTCTTCCTTTGTGATGTATGCGAGCGCCATGCGCTTTGCATGCAGGGAAGGCTCCTTGGCGAGCGTAATCATTTTCTCCGCCATGGAGCGGACCTCTTTGGCCCTCGTAACAGTGGTCTCGATTTTGCCGTTCTCCAAGAGATAGGTCACCATAGCCCGAAGCATCGCTTTGCGATGGTCCGTGGTCCTGCCAAGTTTCCTGGTACCGGGCATTCAAAATCACTCCTTTACCTCGTCGGTCTTACTCTTCGTCCTTGCGGAGGTCGAATCCGAGAGACTCCAGCTTTGCCACAACCTCGTCGAGCGATTTGCGGCCCAGGTTTCTCACCTTCATCATATCCTCTTCGGACTTGTTGATCAAATCCTCTACCGTGTTGATCCCCGCCCGTTTCAGGCAGTTGAAGGAACGCACAGACAAGTCAAGTTCCTCAATGGTCATCTCCAGAACCTTTTCTTTGCCGTTGTCATCCTTGACGACCATAATCTCCGCGTCATAGGCCTCGTCGGAGAGGTCTACGAAGAGATTGAGATGCTCGTTGAGGATCTTGGCTCCCAGGGATACCGCCTCCTTGGCGGAGATGGTCCCGTTCGTCCACACCTCAAGGGTCAGCTTGTCGTAATCGGTAATCTGGCCGACACGCGTATTCTCGACTGTGTAGTTCACTTTCAGCACAGGGGTATAGATAGAGTCCACAGCGATGACGCCGATCACCGGCTGCATCTGCTGCTTGTTTCTTTCCGCCGGAACGTAACCGCGGCCGCGGTCAACTGTGAGCTCCATGTTCAAATGGGCATCCTTATCCAGCGAAGCAATGTGAAGCTCGGGATTGAGAATTTCTACCTCGGAGTCTGTTTTGATGTTGCCCGCGGTAATCTCGCACTCGCCGCTGCCTTCAATGTAGACAGTCTTGGGGCCGTCTCCGTGAATCTTGAGAATCACATTCTTCAGATTCAGGACAATCTCGGTAACGTCCTCCTTCACACCGGGGAGCGTGGAGAATTCGTGCAGAACGTTGTCAATTTTAACGGAGGTAATGGCATATCCCGGCAGCGAGGAGAGCAGCACGCGGCGCAGGCTGTTGCCAAGCGTTGTGCCATAGCCGCGCTCCAACGGCTCCACGATGAATTTGCCATAGGTCCCGTCCGGCTTCAAATCGGTCGTTTCGATTCTGGGCTTTTCAATTTCAATCATTCAAAACCCTCCTTGTTAAACTCAGGCGGCCGGCCTGCGGTACTGCGTTCCTCCAAAAAACAACCTCGTCAGGCTGCATTATTTGGAGTAGAACTCGACGATGAGATGCTCTTCCACGGGAACAGCAATCTGATCGCGCTCCGGAAGGTTGACGATTTTCGCCTGCAGGTTTTCCCTGTCAAGGTCCAGCCACTGCGGAACAGGGCGGGAAGCGTTCGCTTCAACCGTCGCCTTGATCTTCTCGCTGTCGCGGCTGGTCTGCTTAATCGTAACCACATCGCCCGCACGCAGAAGATAGGACGGAATGTTGACCTTTTTGCCATTGACCTGGAAATGGCCATGGTTGACGAGCTGACGGCCTTCCGCACGGGAAGAGGCCCAGCCCAGCAGATAAACAACGTTATCGAGCCTGCTCTCGCAGATGCGCAGCAAATTTTCGCCCGTTACGCCCTGGTGGCGCTCCGCCATCTCGAAATATTTACGGAACTGGCTCTCCTGAATGCCGTAGTAACGGCGGGCCTGCTGCTTTGCGCGCAGCTGAAGGCCATATTCGGAAGTTTTCTTCCGGCTCTGGCCGTGCTGGCCCGGCGCATAGGAACGGCGCTCCACAGAGCACTTGTTCGTGTAGCAGCGCTCGCCCTTAAGGAACAGCTTTTTGCCCTCGCGGCGGCACAGCTTGCAAACCGGATCGGTATATCTTGACATAAGTTCGTTACACCTCCTGAATTGGTTATACACGCCTTCTCTTCGGCGGGCGGCAGCCGTTATGCGGGATCGGGGTGACATCCTTAATCATGCTGACATCCAGCCCTGCGGTCTGCAGCGCACGGATGGCGGCCTCACGCCCGGAACCCGGGCCCTTTACATAAACCTCAACCGTTTTCATGCCGTGCTCCATCGCAGCCTTGGCGGCCGTTTCAGCGGCGGTCTGTGCGGCAAAGGGGGTGGATTTTCTGGAGCCGCGGAAACCCATTTCGCCCGCGCTTGCCCAGGATACCGCGTTGCCCTGTGTATCCGTGATGGTCACAATGGTGTTGTTGAACGTGGACTGGATATGCGCCGCGCCGCGTTCGATATTTTTACGCTCACGGCGTCTGCGCGTGGCAACGGTCTTTTTCCCGGAAGCTTTTGTAGCCATGATATCCCTCCTAGCTTACTTCTTCTTGTTCGCGATCGTCTTCTTCGGGCCCTTGCGGGTGCGGGCGTTCGTCTTGGAGCGCTGGCCCCTCACGGGCAGGCCCTTGCGATGCCGCACGCCACGGTAGCAGCCGATTTCGATGAGCCTCTTGATATCAAAGGCCGTCTCACGGCGCAGGTCGCCCTCTACCTTGACGTTATGGTCGATATACTCACGAAGCTTGGAAACATCGTCTTCGCTCAGATCCTTCACCCGAATATCCGGGTTTACACCTGTGGCTTTGATGATGTCGCTGGCGGTCTTGCGGCCGATGCCGTAAATATAGGTCAAGCCGATTTCAACACGCTTGTCTCTCGGCAGGTCAACACCTGAAATACGCGCCATTTGTCACTTGCACCTCCATAAGTGGTTTTTCCTGATCGGCCAGGGCTCAGCCCTGACGTTGCTTATGCTTGGGGTTCTCACAGATCACCATGACTTTCCCCTTGCGCTTAATGATCTTGCACTTTTCGCAAATTTTCTTAACAGAAGGCCTGACTTTCATTCGATTACCTCCTTATTTGGAGCGCCATGTAATGCGCCCACGGGTCAAATCATATGGTGACATCTCAACTGTCACCTTATCGCCCGGCAGAATGCGGATAAAATTCATGCGCAGCTTGCCGGAAATATGGGCTAAAATCTCGTGACCGCCCTCCAGCGCCACCTTAAAGGTCGCATTTGGAAGAGCTTCTGTCACGGTACCCTCAATCTCGATCATATCCTGTTTCGACACAGCTTAACCTCCCTTTGTGACACGAACTGCGCCCGCTTCCTCAAGGTTGCGCAGCGCCCTGCGTAATGCACGATTGGTTTCCATCGATTGCAGATCGATATGGCGGCTGGTTCCTGCCAGATGCAGCGGATTTTTCCGCTTTGGCCGCTCAAGCGGCCTCTGCTTTCCGTCGCACAGCAGCGGGTATCCGCCCTCGATGCCGACCACCACCAAAAAGGTTCCCTCGTCGCGCCCGGCTTTTGAGCAAACGACGTCTCCCACTTGAAACTCCATGCGGCCCCTCCCTACACGAATGTCAGGATTTGAGGGCCATCCGCCGTGATTGCCACGGTGTGCTCAAAGTGAGCGGAAAGCTTTCCATCGGCGGTTTTGACCGTCCAGCCGTCTGGCATCGATTTGATCTGTGCAGTGCCCTGATTAATCATGGGCTCGATGGCTAGGGTCATACCTGGTAACAGGCGCACACCACGGCCCGGTGTGCCGAAATTGGGGACCGACGGATCCTCATGAAGCTTTGCACCCACGCCATGCCCGGTGTATTCCCGGACGACGCCGTAGCCGCGTTCCTCGCAATAGCGTTGCACCGCGCTGCCGATATCGCCGATTCTGCCGCCCGCGACCGCCGCGCGGATGCCTTCATAGAGGCTCTCACGCGTCGTGTCGATCAGCCGCTTCGCATCGGGGCTGATTGCCCCCGCCGCGAAAGTGGCGGCGTTGTCGCCGTTAAAGCCGTTCAGAGCGGCTCCCAGGTCGATGCTGACAATATCACCCTCGTGGATGACACGCTCTTTGCTCGGAATGCCATGAATCACTTCGTCGTTTATGGATATGCAGGCGGTGGCGGGGAAGCCGTAAAGATGCAGGAAATTGGGCGTCGCCCCCTGCTTTACGATATACGAATACGCAATGCGGTCAATTTCCGCGGTTGTCACCCCGGGTTTGACCGCCTCCCCCGCGATCTGCAACGCTTCGGCAGAAATGCGGCATGCATCACGCATGAGCGCCAGTTCCCGCCTTGTTTTGAGCACCACCATGCTTAATCCTCCACTGCTTTGAGAGTCAGCGCAGAGGTGTGTCCCACCTCATCCTGCCCCTCTACAATGCGAAGCTTCCCGGTTTTCGCATAGTAATCCTTGAGCGGCTCCGTCTGCTCATGATAAACGCGCAGGCGGTCAAGCACCGTATCCGGATGGTCGTCCTTGCGCTGCACGAGCTTGCCGCCGCACTGATCGCAGACGCCCTCTTCCTCGGGCTGTTTATGCTCTAAATGATAGGATGCGCCGCACTTCTCGCAAACTCGGCGGCCAGCCATACGGCCGGCAATCAGCTCATCAGGCACCTCAATATCAACTACCTTGTCGATCTCAATGCCCATCGCGTCAAGCGCCTCAGCCTGCGGAATCGTGCGTGGAAAGCCATCCAGAATAAAACCGTTTTTGCAGTCGTCCAACGCAAGCCGCTCCTGGATGATGCCGATGACGACATTGTCCGGAACAAGCTGCCCTGCGTCGATAAACGACTTTGCCTTCAGGCCCATCTCCGTGCCCTTTTTGAGGGCTTCCCGGATGATGTTGCCCGTGGAGATCGCGGGAATGGAATAGTGGGCGGAGAGCATCTCTGCCTGCGTTCCCTTTCCCGCGCCCGGCGCGCCAAGAAGAATGAGTTTCATGCCTATGACCATTCCTTTCTTGCACTGAGTCGCGGAATTGTGCGGTTTTGGCACAGCCAAAATTTCGAGCAGAGTTTACGCTCGAAAAGCACAAAACGCAATTTGAAAGATTGATCTTTCAAACTTTTCTCCCTTCGCGAATCTTAGTCAAGGAAGCCCTTGTAGTGGCGCATCATCATCTGGGATTCCAGCTGCTTCACCGTTTCCAGTGCAACGCCGACCAAAATGATGATGGACGTGCCGCCCAACGAAATGTTCATCGGATGTTTCGCAAGCGAAGTAATCTGAGAGAACAGGATCGGGAACAGCGCCACAACGCTCAGCAGAAGAGCGCCGAGCAATGTAATTCTTGACAGAATCCTGCTGATATAATCAGACGTGGGCTTACCGGGACGAATGCCGGGGATCGCGCCGCTGTTTTTGCGGATATTGTTCGCCATCTCGATCGGGTTGTACTGGATCGTCGCATAGAAATACGCGAAGAAGATAATGAGAACGAAATAGATCACCGCATAAAACGGGCTTTGTGCTTTAAAGAGATTGAAGAACGTCTCCCAGCCGCTGCCCTCCTTGACAGTCATAAACAGCTCGATGGTGGGCGGGAGGGAAAGAATGGAGCTTGCAAAGATGATCGGCATAACACCGCTCATGTTCACCTTAATCGGAATATGCGTGGACTGGCCGCCGTACATTTTGCGCCCAACGACGCGTTTTGCATACTGCACGGGAATTCGGCGCTCCGAATTATCCATCCACACGATGAATGCAATCATCAAAAGCACGCACACCACAACGATCGGCACCAGGGCATAGTACGCGCCGCCCTTCGAGATATAACCGCGCTCCGGGTGGAACAGCTGGGTGACCATCGTCGGGATGCGGGAAACGATGCCGGCAAACAGGATCAGGGAAATGCCGTTGCCGATGCCCTTTTCGTTGATCTGCTCGCCAAGCCACATGATTAATGCGGTGCCGGCCGTCAGCACAAGGATGATGATAATTGCCTGGAATACCGCCCAACCACCTGCGAAATTCGCGCCGGTCGCGGGGTCCTTGAGCAGGAAGTTCACGCCGTTGGTCTTCGTGTTGCGAAGATAGAAGTAGTAAGCGGTGCTCTGCAAAAGGCCGAGCGCCACCGCCACATAACGGGTGATCGCGGCAATCTTCTTGCGGCCTTCCTCGCCGTCTTTGGAGAGCCTCTCCAGAGCGGGGATCGCCACCGTCAACAGCTGCATGATAATGGAGCTGTTGATATACGGCGTGATCGACATTGCGAAGATCGTGCCGTAGTTGAACGCGTCGCCGGTCATCATGCTCAAATAGTTCATAAAGTTACCGGCGTTGGGATCGGCGATGATGCCCGCGGCCCCGATATCCACAAAGGGAACCGGGATCGCGGCGCCGATCCGGAATACAAGGAGAATCAGCGCTGTAAACAGCATTTTCTTCCTCAGATCGGCAATCTTCCACGCGTTAATAAAGGTTTGAAACATGTCAGATCACCTCGGCCTTTCCGCCTGCCGCCTCGATCTTCTGTTTCGCGGCCTCTGAGTAAGCATTTACCTGAACGGTAAGTTTCTTGCTGATCTCGCCGTTTCCTAAGATTTTCACGCCGTCGAGCACCTTTTTTACAAGGCCCTTTTCGATCAGCGCGTCAATGTCAACCACCGCACCGTCTTCAAAAGACTGATCAAGCGCGGAAACATTTACGATAGAGAACTCCTTGCCAAAAATATTGACGAAGCCCCTCTTCGGTACACGCCTCTGCAGCGGCATCTGGCCGCCTTCAAAACCCGGGCGCATGCCGCGGCCCGCACGGGCCTTCTGGCCCTTGTGGCCCTTACCAGCCGTTTTGCCCTGACCGGATCCTGCACCTCTGCCGATCCGCTTGACTTCCTTTTTGGAGCCTGCGGCCGGTGAAAGTTCGTGCAACTTCATTTATTCGCACCTCCTTGCTTACGCTTCGGTTACCTCAATAAGGTGGATGATCTTTTTCACCTTACCCTGCGTCTGGGGATTATCCGGCTGAACGGATACGTCCCCGATCTTACGAAGACCAAGTGCATGGGCGGTGGCAATCTGATCCTTTTTGCTGCCGATCAGGCTCTTGACAAGCTTTACCTTGACGTCTGCCATTTTATCCACCCTCCTTAACCTAGAATTTGTTTGGCCGACTTGCCGCGGATGGCGGCAACCTCGTCGACATTGCGCAGCTTTGAGAGACCGTCGATGGTCGCTCTGACTACATTGCAGGGGTTGTTGGAACGCAGCGCCTTGGAGCGGATGTCCTTGATGCCGACCGTCTCAACGACCGCACGCACGGGGCCGCCGGCGATAACGCCGGTACCGGGAGCAGCAGGTTTGAGCAGCACGACGCCTGCGCCGAATTTGCCGGTGATCTCATGGGGAATGGTAGTGCCCTTGAGCGCTACCTTGATCATATTTTTCTTCGCATCCTCAATGCCCTTGCGGATTGCGTCCGGGACTTCGCCCGATTTACCGAGGCCGAAGCCAACAGAACCGTTGCCATCGCCGACGACAACGAGCGCCGCGAACTTGAAGATACGACCGCCCTTGACGGTTTTGGATACGCGGTTGATGGCAACTACGCGCTCCTGGAGTTCCGTAGCCGATGCGTCAATCTTAGCCAAAAGTATTCCTCCTTCGTTTAGAACTTGAGGCCGCCCTCACGGGCGCCTTCGGCCAGCTCTTGCACACGGCCGTGATAGATATAGCCGCCGCGGTCAAAAACGACCTTCGTGATATCCTTTTCAGCGGCGCGCTTTGCGAGCAGTTCGCCCACTTTGCGGGCAGCGCTCTTATTTCCGCCGTATTCCTCAAAATCCTTTTCCACAGTTGAAGCGGATACAAGGGTAACGCCCTTGTCGTCGTCGATTAACTGAGCGTAGATATTCTGCAGGGAGCGGAATACGTTAAGACGCGGGCACTCAGCAGTGCCGGAAATCTTGCCGCGCACTCTCTTGTGGCGGGTCTGACGCGCCTTATTGCTGTCAGGTCTGTTCACCATTTCGTTTCACTCCTTCGATTCAGATTACTTGCCGCCCTTACCGGCCTTGCCTTCCTTGCGGCGGATGTGCTCATCAACGTACTTGATGCCCTTGCCCTTATACGGCTCCGGCGGACGCTTCTCACGCACCTGCGCTGCAAACTGGCCGACCTTCTGCTTGTCGGGGCCGGAAATGACAACCTTGTTTGGCGAGGGAACCTCAATGGTGATCCCGTCGGTTTCAGGCACGATCACCTGATGGGAGTAGCCGATGTTCAAAACAAGATCCTTCCCCTGCTTTGCGGCACGGTAACCGACGCCGTTGATCTCGAGCTCTTTGCTGAAGCCCTTTTCCACACCTTCGACCATGTTGGCCACCAGGGTGCGGGTCAGGCCATGGAGCGAACGGTTGAGCTTGTTGTCGTCCGGGCGGGTAACGTGAATCACGCCATCCTCCACCGCGACATTCATATTCTGATGCACTGTTCTGGAAAGGGTGCCCTTCGGGCCCTTAACGGTGACAGTGCTTCCATCGATTTTCACATCGACGCCTGCTGGAATAACGATTGGCTTTCTGCCGATACGTGACATTCCTTACTGCACCTCCTTACCAGATAAATGCAAGGACCTCGCCGCCAATATTGGCCTTGCGGGCTTCCTTGTCCGTCATAACGCCCTTGGATGTGGAGAGGATTGCAACGCCGAGGCCCTTCATGACCTTGGGCATCTCCTCACAGTTGGTGTAAATGCGCAGGCCGGGCTTGGAAACCCTGCGCAGACCGGTGATGACCTGGGATTTGTTCGGGCCGTATTTGAGCGCAATCTCAATGATGCCCTGCTTACCGTCGTCAATCACTTTAAAGCTTTTTACATAGCCCTCATCCACAAGAATCTGAGCAATTGCTTTCTTCATGTTGGATGCGGGAATCTGAACCGTATCATGCTTTGCCGAATTCGCGTTGCGAATTCTGGTGAGCATATCGGCTATCGAATCGGTAATTTGCATGCCGTCAACCTCCTTTGCAATTGCTCTTTACCAGCTGGCCTTCTTCACGCCCGGGATCTGGCCCGCATGGGCAAGCTCCCTAAAGCAGATACGGCAAACTCCGTACTTCCGAAGATAGGCGTGCGGCCGGCCACAGATTTTGCACCTGTTGTACTCCCTGGATGAATACTTCGCGGGTCTTGCCTGTTTGACTTTCATCGACTTTTTGGCCACAATAATCCCTCCTTACTTCGAGAACGGAGCGCCCATCAGAGCGAGCAGCTCGCGGGCTTCTTCGTCCGTGTTTGCGGTGGTGACAAAGCAGATGTCCATACCGCGGACTTTATCGATCTTATCATAATCAATTTCCGGGAAAATCAGCTGCTCCCTGATGCCCATGGAATAGTTGCCGCGGCCGTCAAAGGAGTTGGGGTTGATGCCCCGGAAATCCCTCACGCGGGGCAGCGCGAGGTTGAAGAAGCGGTCGAGGAATTCATACATCCGCTCGCCGCGCAGGGTAACCTTTACGCCGATTACCATGCCCTCACGGAGCTTAAAATTTGCAACGGATTTTTTCGCCTTGCACAGAACGGGCTTCTGGCCCGTGATCGCGGAAACGTCGGCAACGACGGCGTCAAGCACCTTCGGGTTGTCGCGCGCTTCGCCGCAGCCGACATTGATGACGATCTTGTCAAGCTTCGGGATTTGCATGACGCTTTTATACGCGAACTTTTTCATCAGTGCAGGGGCTACCTCATTGACATAGAGTTCCTTGAGTCTTGCCATGTGTCATGTCCCTCCCTTTATTCAAACTGAGCGAGGCAGTCGCTCTTCTTGCAGGTGCGCACCTTCTTGCCCTTGCTGTTGATCGCGTGGCCAATCCGGGTGGGGCGGCCGCACTTCGGGCAGATGAGCTGCACCTTGCTGGCATAGAGCGCGCTTTCCGCCTTGACCAGGCCGCCGGGCTCGCCCATCTTGCGGGGCTTCACATGCTTGGTAACAATGTTGACGCCCTCGACGATGACCTTGCCCTCAGCGGGGCTGACCTGCAGAACCTTGCCCTTCATGCCGCGATTCTTGCCGTTGATGACGATGACCTCATCGCCGGTTTTCACATGCACTTTATTGTTCATAAATTCTTACCTCCCCTTAAAGCACTTCCGGAGCGAGGGAGAGAATCTTGAGATAATCTTTCTCGCGCAGTTCTCTGGCCACAGGTCCAAAAATACGTGTGCCCCTGGGATTCTTATCGTCCTTGATGATGACGGCCGCATTCTCGTCGAACCGGATATACGTACCGTCCTCGCGGCGCACGCCGCTCGCGGTGCGGACGACAACCGCTTTTACAACTTCGCCTTTTTTTACAACGCCGCCGGGTGCTGCTTTTTTAACTGAAGCAACCACTACGTCGCCGATATTGGCATACCTCCTGCCGGAACCGCCGAGCACGCGGATACACATAAGCTCCTTCGCGCCCGTATTGTCGGCAACCTTGAGGTAACTCTGCTGCTGTATCACAGTGTTTTCCTCCTTGTGTTACGCCAAACTTATTTGGCTTTTTCAATGATTTCGACCACGCGCCATCTCTTGTCCTTCGACATCGGGCGGGTCTCCATGACGAGAACACGGTCGCCTATGCCGCACTCATTCTTCTCATCGTGTGCCTTGAGCTTCACAGTGCGGTTGACAATTTTCTTGTAAAGCGGATGCTTTACCCTGTCCTTTACGGAAACAACCACGGTTTTATCCATCTTATCGCTGGTGACAATACCCACCTGCGTTTTTCTGAGGTTTCTTTCGCTCATGCTTTAGCCTCCCTTCCCTTACGAAGTCGCGCCGTGCAGTTCGATATCGCGCTGGATCGTTTTGATGCGGGCGATATCCTTCTTGACGGCATTGATTCGCATCGGGTTATCGAGCTGGTTTATGGCTTGCTGGAAGCGCAGATTAAAAAGCTCGTCCTTTAATTCGATCAGCTTGGCATCAAGCTCCGCGGGGGACAGTTTTCTCATTTCACTGGCTTTCATTACTGCTCACCACCCGTTTCTTCTTTCGTTACAAATTTGCACTTGATCGGCAGCTTATTGGCCGCAAGACGCATGGCCTCACGCGCAAGCTCCTCATCAACGCCCGCGATCTCAAACATGACCCTGCCGGGCTTTACAACCGCCACCCAATACTCGGGGGAACCTTTACCGGAACCCATGCGGGTTTCGGCCGGCTTCTCGGTGATCGGCTTATCCGGGAAGATCTTGATCCAAACCTGGCCGCCGCGCTTAATGTAACGCGTCATGGCAATACGGGCCGCCTCAATCTGATTGGAGGTGATCCAGGCGGGCTCGAGTGCAACGAGACCAAAATCGCCGTAATTGACTTTGTTTCCGCGGGTAGCAGCGCCTTTCATACGGCCTCTGTGTACCCTGCGGTGTTTGACACGCTTCGGTAACAGCATTATCGAGCTCCTCCTTCCCTGCGCGGCCTGCGGTTTGCATTGTCATGCAGCACCTCGCCGCGGTAAATCCAGACCTTCACGCCAACGCGGCCATACGTCGTTTTTGCCTCGGCAAAACCGTAATCGATATCCGCGCGGATGGTCTGCAGCGGGATGGTTCCCTCGTGATAGTGCTCTGTGCGGGCGATATCAGCGCCGCCCAGACGGCCGGAAACCTGTGTTTTAATGCCCTTCGCGCCAAGCTTCATCGTGCGGCCGATGGCCTGTTTGAGAGCGCGACGGAAGGAAATGCGGCGCTCGAGCTGGGACGCGATGCTCTCCGCCACAAGCTGCGCATTCAGATCGGGGGATTTAATCTCCACAATATTCAGGGAGACATCCTTTCCGAGCTTTTTCTCGCACTCCGCTTTGAGCTTGTCAATCTCGGAGCCGCCGCGGCCGATGACCATGCCGGGCTTTGCGCAGTGGATATTGATGCGCACACGGTTTGCGTCGCGCTCAATCTCGATCTTGGGAACACCGGCCGGGGCAAGCTTTGTCAGCAGCCACTCGCGCAGGTTGTAGTCTTCTACAAGCATATCGCCGAAGTCTGCATTCTTCGCATACCAGCGGGATTCCCAATCCTTAATAACACCGACACGCAAGCCGGTGGGATTAATCTTCTGGCCCATTGTTTAACCTCCTCTTCGCTTATTCCATTTCCTTGAGTACAAGGGTGATGTGCGACGTTTTCTTGTTGATGCGGAATCCGCGCCCCTGTGCTCTCGGCCTCAGACGCTTGAGGGTCGGGCCCTGGCAGACATAGCACTTCGCCACATACAGCCTGGAAACATCCATGTTGTTGTTCGCCTCAGCGTTTGCGATTGCTGACTTGAGCAGCTTCTCAAGGATTTCACACGCGGCCTTGGGCGTGTGCTTGAGAATTGCCATGGCCTTGTCAGCGGGCTGGTTGCGGATGAGATCCAAAACGATCTGCACCTTGCGCGGCGCAATGCGCACATGCGTAACCTTAGCCATTGCTTCCATAAGTTTAACACACTCCTTTCGACCGTTATTTGGAATTCGAGGTTTTTGACCCCGCGTGGCCCCGGAAGGTCCTCGTGGGAGCAAACTCGCCGAGCTTGTGGCCGACCATGTCTTCCGTCACATAAACCGGCACATGCTTGCGCCCGTCGTGAACCGCAAAGGTGTGGCCGACAAAGTCCGGGAAAATCGTGGAGCTGCGGCTCCAGGTTTTTAAGACGATCTTCTCGCCTGCTTCGTTCATTTTCTGGACTCTTTCGAGCAGCTTAGGCTGTACGAAAGGGCCCTTTTTCACGCTTCTGCCCATAATTCTTAAGCTCCTTTCATCGACTACTTGCCGTTACGGCGCTTGACAATCATCTTGTCGGAGCGGTTCTTCTTCGCGCGCGTCTTGTAGCCAAGAGCAGGCTTACCCCACGGCGTGACCGGACCGGGACGGCCGATCGGGGATTTGCCTTCGCCGCCGCCGTGCGGATGGTCGTTCGGGTTCATGACAGAGCCGCGAACCGTCGGCCTCCAGCCCATGTGGCGCTTACGGCCAGCTTTACCGATTTTCACATTCTCATGATCGACATTGCCTACCTGGCCAATGGTCGCCATGCAGTTAACGGATACGTTACGCAGCTCGCCGGAGGGCAGACGGAGCAACGCATAAGCGCCTTCCTTTGCCATGAGCTGAGCGGCGTTGCCCGCTGCGCGGGCCAGCTGCCCGCCACGGCCGGGATAAAGCTCCACATTGTGGATGAACGTACCGGTCGGGATGTTGACAAGCGGCAGTGCGTTGCCGGGCTTGATATCCGCGCTGGCGCCCGCCTCAACCGTATCGCCGGCCTTCAGGCCTGCGGGAGCGAGGATGTAGCGCTTCTCACCATCCTCATACTGGATGAGGGCAATGTGAGCGGAGCGGTTCGGATCGTACTCGATGCCGAGCACCTTCGCGCTCATATCGAACTTATCGCGCTTGAAATCGATAATACGGTATTTTTTACGGTTGCCGCCGCCACGATGGCGCACGGTGATCCTGCCGTAGCTGTTGCGGCCGGAGTTCTTGTTCAGAGGAGCCAGGAGGCTTCTCTCCGGGCCGTTCTTCGACAGCTCCGTGTAATCCGTTACCGACATGTTACGCCGTGCATTCGTGGTCGGATTGTAGATTTTAATCGACATTTGGTTCACTCTCCTCATAGCGGCTTTGCGGAGCATGCCGGGCTCCATACGTCGCCGCCGGGTATTTTATGGGAAAATTCCCCTTACATCATGCCGTCGAAGAAATCGATCTTCTTGGACTTTTCCGTAAGCGTTACGATCGCCTTTTTCCAAGAAGCTGTGTAGCCTTCGTAACGGCCCTGCCTGCGGAGCTTGCCGCGGACATTGATCGTATTGACCTTTTTGACCTCTACGCCGAAAAGCTTTTCAATCGCCTGAGCGATCTCCACCTTGTTGGCATCCTTGGCCACTTGAAACGTGTATTTGTTTAAAGCGATGCCCTGCATGCTCTCTTCGGTGATAACCGGGCGCAGGACGATATCCTGTGCTAACTTGCTCATGCATATACCTCCTCAATCTTCGCAACAGCGTCCTTGAGGACAAGGAGCGTATCGCAGTTAAGGATGTCGTAAACGTTCAGGGTGCTGACAAGCGTTGTTTTTACGCCTGCGATGTTGCGTGCGCTGCGATAGACCGTGTCGTCCTTCTCCGGCAGGACGATGAGCGTCTTTTTGCCGGTCTGAAGGGCGCCGAGCACCTTGACGACCTCTTTGGTCTTGATTTCGCTGAGTGCCAGCTTGTCGAGCACGACAAGCTCATTGCCCGCAACCTTACTGGAAAGCGCACTCTTCATGGCAAGGCGCTTTACCTTTTTGTTGACGGAAATACCGTATTCGCGTGGCTTCGGGCCATGCGAAATGCCGCCGTGCGTCCACTGGGGAGCGCGTGTCGAGCCCTGCCTTGCGCGGCCGGAGCCCTTCTGGCGCCACGGCTTCTTGCCGCCGCCGCTGACTTCAGAGCGCGTAAGGGTAGACTGCGTGCCCTGGCGCTGGTTTGCCAGATAGCTTACCACCATGAGGTGCATCGCCGGAACGTTGGGCGTGATGCCGAAGATTCCCTCGCTCAGCGCGAGCTCTTCCACCTTCTTGCCGGTTTCGTCGAAAACTGATACGTTAGGCATTTGTTCCACTCCTTCCTTACGCGTTCTTGACGCTGTCGGCGAGGAGGACAATCCCATTCTTCGGGCCCGGGACAGCGCCCTTGACCGCGATGAGGTTGTTTTCCACATCCACCTTGACAACGTCTAAATTCTGAATTGTGACACGTTCCGCGCCCAGATGGCCCGCAAGCTTCTTGCCTTTGAATACGCGGGAGGGATCGCTGCACGCGCCGAGCGAGCCGGCATGCCTTGCGACCGGGCCGGTACCGTGGGACTCTTTGAGGCGGGAGAAATTCCATCTCTTGATCGCGCCGGCCGTACCCTTGCCTTTGCTGGTGCCGACCACGTCAACGTGATCGCCCGCCGCAAAGACGTCGGCCTTCAGGATATCGCCGACATTCATCGCGCTGATATCTGCGAGACGGAATTCACGCAGCACCTTTTTCGGGGCGACATTGCCCTTCGCGAAATGGCCCTTCATGGGCTTGTTGACGCGCTGAGCCTTGACATCCTGAAAACCGAGCTGCACGGCTTCATAGCCGTCGTTTTCGATCGTCTTCTTCTGGACGACCGGGCACGGGCCTGCTTCGATGACGGTAACGGGGACAACATTGCCCTGCTCGTCAAAAAGCTGCGTCATGCCGATTTTCTTGCCGATCAAACCTTTTTGCATTTACCTTTCCTCCTTCGGTTATTGGTTGGCTTGCGCCAACTTGACCTGCGGCATGTAATGGAAATCTGCTTTACAGCTTGATTTCGATTTCCACGCCGGCGGGAAGCTCAAGACCTGTCAGAGCCTCGACGGTTTTGTTCGAGGGCCTGAGAATGTCGATAAGCCGTTTGTGGGTGCGCTGCTCGAACTGCTCTCTGGAATCCTTGTACTTGTGCACGGCACGAAGCACGGTGACAACTTCCTTCTCAGTTGGAAGCGGCACGGGACCAGAGACCTGCGCGCCTGTGTTTCTGGCTGTCTCAACAATCTTTTCCGCCGACTTGTCGACGAGATTGTGGTCGTAGCCCTTGAGCCTGATGCGGATCTTTTCCTTAACTGCCATGGGGAACGCCTCCTTCATTGTTGGCGGGCAACGCGAAAATCTAAACACTGATCCGGGTGTTTCACCCTGCTGCATTGAAAAAACCGGATATGCTGAGAACATGATCCGGGTTCCGATTGTTCGCGCCTGGCCGCAGAAAACCCGCCGCAGCACAAACTGCGGCCAGCCGAAGCGAGCCAGTATTCTTTCGCCCGGTTTGTAAATCGGACATACTCCGCAGAAATTCCCCGCCTCAAGGGGCGGCCACCTTCTGCATCATCGCATATCTGCACACCTACACAGCATGCTTGAATATGATACCACACCGATTTGGAAAAAGCAACAATTATTTCATAAAAATTTCGGCGGAATCACGAATTTTCAAGGTTTGTGCGATCTGCCCGCAAACCGGCCCGCAAAAAAACAAAATGCGTGGAAATTGCGCGCCCGCAATCTCTAATATATGAATGAAAAGGCCGCGTGAAGAGGAAGAAACAGCTTCTCTCCGCGCGGCCGACGGCAGATGCAATTTTGGCATGCCATCTACAGATATTGGGCAAGGCTCTCAAGATGCCTGTCATGCACTCGAATTTTGTAATTCTCTATTATATTGTCCTGGCTTTTACTTCTACCTGTGTAATGATCTCCCGAAGCCGGACACCGTCTATCATATATTCAAGGGCTTCGTCCGCCGTCGCGCACCATTTTTCCGTTTCCGGCTTCCAGGCTTCGCTAATATTTATCATACCTTCCGGATGAGTGATCGTATAAAGAGTTCCCTTCCACTCAAACTCTACCTCTCCATGGTAGCGCATACATTCTTTGAAATCATTGATTGTTTCAAAACGATTTTCCCCTGTGTTACCAGTTAATATGTCTGTATGCTCCATTGTAAATCCTCCAAAATATTTAAATTCCGGTACGTCATTCGGATAGTTGATATGGCCTTGCGGATCGGGATGCTCATTTGGATTATCCCAATGTATCTCATGATCATGAGGGGCAGAATGCTTATCAGGTCTCCTGTGATCCGTATAATGCCTCTCTCTGATTGCACGGCCATCTTCTCCAATTTTAGTAGCATAAAGATCTCCATTCGGCATCCGTGTTTCTTTTATCTCCCCCGGCTTCCCCAAAAAACGCTTGTCCTCTTCCTTCTTCGGCTTCCATTTGCCGCCGTAGGCGCTGCCCATTCCCATCCGGCAGCCATCGTCCCGCATGACATAGCCACGCTTGATCACCAAATCACAGCCCGGCGGCACCGGCTCCAGCCCGCAGATATATTTCGCGTATTTAGACGGTGTGTAATCGTCGTCCATATGCCGCCAGGAGCTGAGCTCGTAATCAATCGGGACAATGTTGCCCCGCATCTCCGGGAACGGCTCGTGATAGCAGAGAATCCGCTCCGGCTCCACCCGCCGCAGCAGCTCCTCATAGCCCTTCATGAAAAACGGTTTCTGATCCGCACGGTTCCCGTGCTCCGATACCATATAGGTCGAAACCGCCACGGTGCTCCCCTTTGGAATCCCCTCGAAGCAAAAGGCAAAGCTGCGCTCATCCCCCCAGCTCACGGTGGGGATCACACGCATCCCCATTGAAGCGAAATACGCCCCGCACCAGCGGTTGCGGAAGGTGTTATAAAGCTGCATGAGCGGGTGCATCTCAAGATACATGCTGAAATCCGGTGAGAGCACCGCCCGGTACCGCCTGAGCTTTTCGATATCATGATCGGGATCCTTCCACACGCGCTCAAACTTGTAGTCGTAGAGGAAAAAATGAACGATCCGCCCCAGATGCCGCTCATCCTCCAGCTTTGTTTTGTCAAAGCCGATCAGGCGCAGGCCCCGGAATTCCTCCTCATCAAATTCCGCTTTGGGAATGACGGGAATCTTCCATGCGCCGCTGCCCTCAAATTGATTCCGGAGCAGAAGCTGGCTTGTGCGGTAACGGTAATTTTCTTCTGTCATCTTTGCACTTCCTATCGGTATTGAATCTGAGAAAAACTCTCTACCAATAGGCAAAAACGCGATATTTGTTGCCCTGCATGATGCAACAAATGCCGCGGTTCACAGAAAGTTTACAATTAGCCTTGTGCAAATATACATTTATTGTAAAATTAAGATGAATTTACTTTTATATTGTATAATTCCATTTTATATCATATTCTTTTCCGTGTCAAGCGCGCGTTGCAGCTGCAGCGCATCCTTCCGGATTCAAACAGATACAAACAGCCGCTCCGGGAAAAGAAAAGCTTTGTTTCCCCGGAGCGGCTTTTCGACTGGCGGTAACCCTGCTTGCTTTTTACTCCGCCGAGCAGCTGACCGGCGTATAACCGGCCTGCGTCACTGCGTCCATCAGCGCCTGGTCCGGCACATCCTTGGCAAGCGTCACGGTCGCCTTCTTTTCCTCCAGATTCACATCCACAGCGCTCACGCCGTCTATTGCGGCGAGCGCCTTCTGCACATGCATCTGGCAATGCGCGCACATCATGCCATCAATCAAAATGGTCTTCGTCATTTGTGTTACCTCCGTTTTTTCCGGCGCAAGGGCCGGGCATTGTTTCTCCTGAAAGCCGGATAGGAACTCCGGCATGGGGATCTTTTTTCGCTTGGTATCCCGCTTCGTGGAATGCATGTGGAACAGGTTCAGCCGCAGCGCGTTCATCACAACGCAGAAGCTCGAAAGGCTCATCGCGGCGGCGCCGAACATTGGATTGAGTTGCAGGCCGAAGATGGGGATCAACGCGCCCGCTGCAATCGGAATCCCGATGCAGTTGTAAAGAAACGCCCAAAACAGGTTTTCATGGATATTGCGCAGCACCTGGCGGGATAGGCGGATTGCGGCCGGCACATCCAAAAGGCTCGATTTCATCAGCACAACGTCCGCCGCATCCAGGGCCACGTCCGCCCCTGCTCCGATGGCGATCCCGACATCCGCGCGGGTCAGCGCCGGGGCGTCGTTGATGCCGTCGCCGACCATGGCCACCTTTCCATATTCCGAAAGCCTGCGCACAACGGCTTCCTTATCATTCGGCAGCACGTCGGCAACCACTGCATCCATACCGACCTGCCCTGCGATTGCCTCGGCCGTGCGGCGGTTGTCGCCGGTGAGCATCACGGTCTGCACGCCCATATGCTGCAGCATCCGGATTGCCTCTGCGCTGTCCGGCTTTACCACGTCCGCGACTGCAACAATCCCGAGCAGCCGCCCGCCCAGAGCAAAATAAAGCGGCGTTTTCCCTTCGTTGGCTAGCGCCTCGCCTGCCTGCTTCATCTGGCCGGTCAAAAGGTTTTTCTCCTGCATCAAGGCGGCGTTGCCGCCGAAAGCGGCTTTCCCGCCAATCTCGCCCTGTACGCCGTGGCCGGGCAATGCGGCAAACGCACGGGCAGGATCATATTGCAGGCCCACTTCCTCTGCATGAACCCGGATGGCATGTGCCAACGGGTGCTCGCTCTTCTCCTCCAGCGCGGCGGCAGTTTGTAGTAGCTCCGCCTCTGACACACCGGGCGCCGGGTGAAGATCGGTCACCTGGGGCTTTCCCTGCGTGACCGTCCCGGTTTTATCCAGCACAACAAAATCCGTCTTTCCGGCGGCCTCCAATGCTGCGGCGGTTTTGAACAGCACACCCTTCTTAGCCCCCACTCCGCTGCCGACCATAATCGCGACGGGCGTTGCGAGCCCCAGCGCACAAGGGCAGCTGATAACGAGCACACTGATCGCGCGCGCCAGCGCAAAGCCGAAGGTTTTTCCCGCAATGAGCCAGATGATTCCTGCAATCAGAGCGATGCCAATCACAACCGGCACAAAGACGCCGGATACCCGATCTGCCACTTTTGCAATCGGCGCTTTTGTCGCCGCGGCATTCTCCACCATTTCAATAATCTGGCTCAGGGTCGTATCGCCGCCGACGCGGGTGGCGGTGCAGGTGAGGGAGCCGTTCTGGTTCAGGGTTGCCGCACTGACCAAACTGCCGGGCGCTTTATCCACCGGAAGGCTCTCGCCGGTGAGCGCCGCCTCGTTGACCGCGCTCTCCCCTTCCAGCACCCGCCCGTCCACCGGGATGCTTTCACCGGGGCGCACAAGAAAGAGATCGCCAACGCGCACCTCTTCCACCGGGATCGTCGTCTCCCCCGCATCCCGCAACACATGCGCCGTTTTCGGGGCCAAATCTATCAGGCTTTTGATCGCATTCGTCGTTTTGCCCTTGCTGTATGCCTCCAGCATTTTTCCAACCGTGATAAGCGTTAATATCATGGCGGCCGATTCAAAATAAAGCGCATGCACACAATGGGTTGCCGTCGCCAGGTTGCCGGATGAAACGGCCCCGGTCATAGTGAACAGAATGGCAACACTATATATAAAAGCAGCTCCGCTTCCCATGGCTACCAGCGTATCCATATTCGGCCCGCCATGCAGGAGGCTTTGAAAACCGCTGATAAAAAACCGCTGGTTGATGACCATAATCAGGCTCGTCAGCAACAACTCGTAAAGGCCGATTGCCAACGGATTTTCCGCCAGAACAGCCGGAACGGGCCAACCCCACATGAGATGGCCCATGGATACATACATCAGCGGCAAAAGCAAACACAGCGAAGCAATCAGCCTGCGTGCGAGCTTCGGCGTTTCATGATCCTCCAGCGCCTCCCGGGTGGCGGACTGGTTCTTCCCCGCAGCGCCGTTTTCCGGCGTTGCGCCATATCCGGCCGAGGTGACCGCATCGCAAATATTCTGCGGTGTCACCGACGAACCAAAGGTAACGTTCATAGAATTCGTCAGCAGGCTGACCGTTACTTCATGAACGCCAGGCACTGCTGCCACCGCTTTTTCCACATGCGCGCTGCATGCGGCGCATGTCATGCCAGTGACATTAAATTTTACTGTCGTCATAAATATGCCTCTGTTTCTATTTCAATTTTTTCATCAGCTCCACTGCTTCGTCAACGATCTGTGGATTCCCATTCCGAATTTCTTCCACAACACAGGTTTCCAAATGATCCTGCAAAATAATATATCCGAAACTCTGCAGGGCGCTTTCCACAGCCGCCACCTGTGTCAGAATATCGCCGCAGTATCGGTTATCCTCCACCATGTTTTTGATCCCGTTGAGCTGCCCGATCATCCGGTTCAGCCGATTCTGAAGCAGGCGAATCGCCTGTTCATCGCGGGGCGTATGTTTATGGTGCGGGCAGCCTGTTTCACATGCCCCGGCTGCTGCGATCCCATTTTTTTCAAAGGCCATCGCCGTTCCTCCTTTTTCGAAATACCCTAATGGGGTATTTTTATACTTTCAGGATATACCTCACGGGGGTATTTGTCAAGAGAAATTCAACAAGTCTTTCAAAATGTTGCATGCTGTTCACAGAGGAAGGCAAAAAGAGCAGGCCCGTAAAAAAATATCCGCAGCCCCTCATTAGAGAAGCTGCGGATATTTTTCTTCTGCTGTTGTTTACGCCTGCTTGGTGACGTTGACTTTGCAGGTGTAGGTTCCCATATTCTCAACCGTGATCGTAACAGTCGCCTCGCCGCTCTCGCCTTTCGTGCGCAGCCAGAAGGCGCGGTCGCCGCCGATGAGCGCAAAGGTCTTCGGGCCGATCACTTCTACAGGGCCATCCACAGTAACCGTCACGGCATTGTTCGCAAAGGGCAAGCGGTTGCCGTTTTGATCAATGGCAGTCAGTGCGACACGGGTCACATCATAGGTATCCGCCTCCACGAGCTGCGGGTTGTCGACGCGGACATCCAGCGCCCTCTCTGTTACAGCTGTTTTGACGACCGTCTTGACGAGTTGCCCATCCTTATAGCCCTCGAAGCGGTAGGAAATCTGCTCATCGCCCCAGCCGCCGATATACTTTTCGACCAGGGAGACCATATCGCCGATCTTCATGCCGCTCGTGACGATTCCAAGGCCCGCCAGGAGGAAATATCTCTTCGGCATGGAGAAGGCGTATTTCGAGCCTGCCACCAGCGCGGGCTTCAAAAACTTCGCCGCAGTTTCGTTGAGATGCTCCTTCTCGGTGAGCGCGTCGCCGATGAAATCATCCGTGAAAATCGGCGGGTGCGGCAGGTGCGGGAAGGCCTTTTTATTCGGGTATGCCGTGCTGACATACACCCCGTTTTTATAGAGCTTCACGTAATCGCAGTTGGTAAAGGCGTAGACCTGGCCGATCTGGTTCGCCGGATGCTCGCCGATATCCATGGAGGAGGAAATCTCCATCACAGGCGTCTCATCCTGCTGAGAGGCATATAGCGCAGCGGCAAGCTTCGGCACGCGGAACATATCCGTCACACCGTGATAGCAGATGCGGTCGCCGCTGCCAAAATCCTTGTGCGTATTATAATCCGCCATGCACCAGCCGATCGCGCCGCTGGTGCGGCTGCTGCCGTAGGCCGCGTTCAACACGCGGGCATGGCGCAGCGCATGCTCCACGCGGATCTCCTCGCGGTCGAAGCTCTTGGTGGGATACATATGCCCATTGTGCTCCGTGACGAGATAGGGCGCCTTCGGCCCAGCCACAATCATGGGCAGGTTCAGCGCGATCTTCCCGCCGGAATGGATAAAATCGTTATAGGTATAAACATCCTCCAGCAGATGGCTCTGCGGGAAATTGCGCACGCCTCCCGTCTGGCGGGTATCATCCAGCGAATGCGCGATGGCGTTCGTCTTTTCATACAGCTCGTCGCAGTCCTGCCCCTCATTGACGCGCACGCCCCAGAGGATGACGCAGGGGTGGTTGCGGTCGCGTTTGACCATATCAGCCACGTTCTTCAGGAAGTTCTCCCGCCATTCGCCCTCGCCGGTGAACTGCCAGCTCGGAATCTCGGTGAAGACAAGCAGGCCGATTTCATCGCAGCGGTCGAGGAAGTGTGTGGAATCCGGATAGTGCGAGGTGCGCACCAGATTGCAGCCGAGCTCAAATTTCAGCAGGTCGGCATCCGCCTTCTGCGCGGAGGCCGGCATTGCATAGCCGACGTACGGATAGCTTTGGTGACGGTTCAGGCCGCGGATCTTCATCTTCTTTCCATTCAGATAGAAGCCGTCCTTGCGGAATTCGCACTCGCGGAAGCCGAAGCGATAGGATTTTTCATCCGCGCCGCCATTATAGACCACCTTCAGGGTGTAGAGCTTTGGATGCTCCGTGGACCAGAGCGTCACGCCGGAGACACGCCATTTGAGATTGAGCACCTTCGCCTCAAACGGGCAGGCCTGGGAGGCGATCAGCTGCTCGCCGTCGTATAGCTCCAGCTTTAAATCGCCCTGTGTCTTCTCTGAGAAGGTCACATCGATATCAAGCAGCTTCTTTTTGCCGAGCAGCAGATCCTTGGTGCGGATAAAGGCATCTTCAATATACACCTCATTGACGCATTCGAGCCAGACCTCGCGATAAATGCCGCCGTAGCAGAGATAATCGACGACCCTGCCGAACGGCGGAATCTCCGGGCGCTCCGTGGAATCGACCTCCACGGCAAGAACATTGCCGCGCGTTTTGACCGTGTCGGTCACATCAAAAACAAAGGCTGTGTAACCGCCCTTATGTTCGCCGAGGAGGGTGCCGTTTAAATACACTTTTGCGGCGTTGGCCACGCCCTCAAAATGCAGCAGGAAACGGTTGCCCTTCATCTTCATTCCCCTTGGCAGGGCAAACTCCTTGCGGTAGCCGCTGACGAACTGGTAATCCCGCTCGTCGAAATAATTCAGCGGCAGCTCTTTGCAGGTATGCGGAATGTCAACGCATTCCAGCGCGCTCGCGTCAAAATCCGGCGTAACCATCGCCGGGTCGAAGGCGGGCGTGTAGCGCCAGCCAAAATTCAGGGGCAGGGTCGTTCTCATGATCCAATCCAATCCTTTCTTCCATTCTTTTTCTTCTCTCAGTATGCGCCCGGTTCCGCCTAACGCAGGGTGATCGATGTGGGTTCGTCCGCCCCGCCAATGATTTCTTCCGGCCGCGTGGCTTCCTTCAGGTAATAAACGCGGGAATCCGTATCCGTCATCACGCGCGTTTTGCCGTTATATCCGCTCAGCACGAAGAGCTGGCACGGCACAAGCCCTGCATAAAGCAGCGATGCGCCGGGAAGCGTGTAATCCTCCCTCTCTGAATGCAGGCGGATATGATCTGTCAGAAAATTATAAACCTTGCCGTCCTCCATGTCAAACTTCTTGGGGAGCGGCGTATTGATGATCTCGCCAAAGGTACGCAGGTTCAAAAGCTGCTGCCGAGCGGTAAAGCGATACGTCTTTTCCGGGTCGAGCCCGACGAAAGCGAGCCGATCCGGCCCACTGTTCGGCGTGAGCCGGTCAATGAAGCAGCCGAGCATGGACTCCGCCCTGTCCGGCGACACCACCTGCCACGCGCAGGTATTCTCTTTGAACGGATTGCCGATGCGGTAAAATTCTCCGAACTGCAAAAGCCGGCGATGCTCCTTATAAAACGCGATCTGCTTTTTGACCGCCGCCCGGTCAAAGGAGGAAAGGTTCGTCACATCCAGCTCATACCCCGTCAGCCCGAAGCTCGCCACGTTGAAGCGCTCCTCAATGGAGGAGGCACGCAGGGAGGCGAAGCTCGGTGACGCGCTGACGTGCATCGTCATGACGGATTGCGGATATCCATAGGAAGTGCCGGTTTGAATCCGGATGCGGTCGAGCGGGTCCGTATTGTCGCTCGTCCAGCACTGCGGCATGTAGCAGAACATACCGAGATCGAAGCGGTTGCCTCCGCTGGAGCAGGATTCAAACAGCACATGCGGGAAGCGGTCGCACAGCGCCTGCAAGATATTGTAAAGGCCGAGATAATAGCGGTGAAAATATTCGCCCTGCCGCGTGCCGAGTGTCCGCCCGAACACATCGGAAAACTGGCGGTTCATATCCCACTTGATATATTCAATGTTGCCGAGCTTCATCACATCGGTGATCGTATCGATCAGGTATTGCTGCACGTCCGGATTCGTCAGGTCCAACACCAGCTGGTTGCGGCCCTCCGTCGGCTCGTATTCGTCTGTGGTCATCGCCCAATCCGGGTGCGCGCGGTAGAGGTCGCTGTCCGGATTGACCATCTCCGGCTCCACCCACAGGCCAAACTTGAGGCCCATGTCATTGATCTTCTTTGCCAGGCCGCCGATGCCGGAGGGAAGCTTCTTTTTGTTCACCCACCAGTCGCCGAGGGAGGAGTGGTCGCTGTTGCGCTTGCCAAACCAGCCGTCGTCTAGGACGAAGAGCTCTGCGCCCAACCGCGCGCCCTCCTTGGCGATGGCGAGGATTTTCTTCTCCGTGAAGGTGAAATACGTCGCCTCCCAATTGTTGACGACAATTGGGCGCTCCTTGTTCTTCCATTCACCGCGCACGATATGCTCCTTGACAAAGGCATGCATATTGCGGCTCATGCCGTTGAGGCCCTCATGGCTGAAGGTGAGCACCGATTCCGGCGCGTCGAAAGATTGGCCCGGTGCAAGCGCCCATTCAAATTCGAACGGGTTGATGCCGTTCTGCACGCGCACCATCCCGTGCGGCGATACCTCCACGCGGCCGATGTGGTTGCCGGAATAGACGAGGTTGAAGCCCCAGCACTCCCCCGCCTGCTCGTTGCAGCCCTCTTTCCGGATGGCAAAAAAGGGATTGTGGCGGTTGGAGCTCGTGCCGCAGATGGAGCCGATGGAGCACTCCCCCGCCGTGAGCTTGTGCTCATGCTGATACCGCTCGCGAATCCAGGAGCCGTCGAAGGAGAGCATCGTATAATCCCCCGCGGGCAGGTCGATCTGCATGCTCATCAGGGAATGGATTTTGATCTCCTTTTCCCCCTGATTGATCAGCCGCGCGCTGCGGGTGATCACATTGCACTCCTCAAACACGGTGTAAAACAAATGCAACTGCGCACAAAGCGCCGGATCCTCCAGAATGACTGTGAGCGTTTTGCTCCTCCCATAGCTGGAGGGGAGGCCGGCAAGCTCCGGCTTGGTATCCGTCACCTTTGCATCCAGGAATTTGAAATCGCAGTTGAAATTCCCGTTTTCGGCCTGTACCTGCATGGCGGGCAGACGGTAATCGCCCTTGCCGAATTCCGAATAGTCGAGCCGGATATGATCGAGCGACAGATGATCCTGCTTATCATAGACGGTGGAGTTGCTGTAGCCTGCGGCATGCTTATCACAGAGAAACGCATAGTCCCCGCATGCCGGGATACGCCGCCCGTAATAAAGCTGCTCGAGCTTGCCGCAGGGCAAAGCGCGGAAGAGATAGCTCGTTTGTTCCGTGGATAAATGGAATTCCTGCCGGCTGGTGATCTGGATCATAAGATGTGCCTGTCCTTTCCGTCACGTTGTGTCTGTCGTAAAACGATTCCATATACAGGGGGCGCGCGGTAAAATATACACATTTTTCCGCGGGCCCTGTCCCTTTTTTAGGATGGTTTTCGTATCTCATTATAGAGAACAGAAGCTCGGTCTGCAAGCGGTTTTGTGAAAAAATTCCTGTCTGCAGAAAAAACGGTTTGACTTCGATACGCAGCTTCAGCAAAATTCTTAATTTGGTCTTTATTTCCACATCAAGCATTTTTATATTTACATATATTTCCATAAAAATCATAAAATCAATCATAATGCATAAAAATTTAAAAAAATCGACGATTTAATTTGACAAAAAATACGGTTTATTTTATAATTTACCCATACGGATATGAATTTTGTCAATACATTTTCCGTAAATATTCCATTTTGGAGTGATGTAAAGATGAAGAAAAAAAAATATTTTGTGGAGGTTGGTGATCTCGATTGGTGAGAGTCAGGCGTAAAACTGGGCACAGAGTGATATCATTTTTATTGTGTGTATTGATGCTTTTTGGTACTGTTCCGTTAACTTTTGCAGCAATTGATCCAATAGTTCCTGATAATGACACAAGGTTCCCCGTTATAGAGAGAAGTTCAGAAACAGTTTATATTCAGAAAGCTATTCCAGATGTTTCTGAGCAGGAGACTATTTTTTTTGGTACTAAACTGGGTGACTACGAGTTTAAAAAGACTGGTGCAAATCTAAGAGTAGCAGTACCAGATGGAACTGGCGGATATGGTTATGACAATTACAAAGTAACGAAATTATCAGTTGAATTTGTAAATAAAGACAACATTGCTCAACCTGGTGTCAATAAGGAGCCAGTTATAATTTATGTTACAGAAAATCCTGACATTTGGGTAAAGATTGAGTACACCTTTGAAGTTAAAGGGACTTCACAAGCTGAAATTATTGAGAATCCCATCATTGAATCTCCTGTAAAATACACAGAGAATATGAAAGTCTCTGATTTGACACTTAGCGGCGGCGAGGCGAACGTGCCTGGCACTTTCAGCTTCGCAGAACCGGATAAAGCTCTTGGTCTTGGAACCAATCAGGTTTCCGTCACCTTTACGCCTGACGATCCCACGCAGGCCGAGGCTGTGACGTTTACCATCCCTGTCACCGTTGAAAAAGGAGACATCGTCGTACAGGAAGCGCCGACCTTCACGTATGTTTACAGCAACAGAACGT
>UQWL01000016.1 GCA_900544715.1 uncultured Oscillospiraceae bacterium
GCAGCGCTTCTTCCTCTGTGAGAACGGTTGTGTGCTTCTTTTTGAATCGATGGATGGTTTCCTGCATTTTTTGTGTGAGCATGGTCAACATCTCCTTTTTTGTTTTGAGGGGTTTCATGGGCGAATTCGGTTCACTTTTAGATTCCATTTCTCCTCCCATGCTAGATTTACCACGGGCACTCCTTTTTGCTCTGCATAATGCACCGTATAGGCTGTTCCTCCCTCCTCGCTTGCGCAATAACAAATACAAATATCACTGTGGTCTACCAGATAACGGTTCCGCTCGAACATGCAACTCCTTGTATACCGCTCAGAGAGATAAACCACCTGATCCGCCTTTTGCAAGATTGAGGCATAAAGCCTCCTGTCCGCCTCCTTCCAGCGCGCATTCTGATCATGGCACGGCAGCGCCAGAATCAGCCTGACCTGTGGGTGGAACCGCCGCGCTTTCAGCACCGCCTGCGCCGCAAGGGTGTCGAACCCCAAAGCGCCGCCGGCATAAAAATCGGTCACGTCCTGTTTGATGAAATATTTGATGGCTTTCTGCAAACGCTTTTGCAAAACCAAAAAATCATCGCTTGCAATTTGCCGATGGCCGGTAAAACAGCAAGAAAACACATAACATCCTCCTTGATTTAAGGGAATATCCCTTATAATCGACTAAGGGATATTCCCTTGATACATACTTACATCAAGGAGTTGATGATTTATGTATCAAAGAATTCGTGACTTGCGAGAGGATCGGGATTTATCCCAAGAAGATATTGCGTCCTATTTGAATATTCACCAAACAACATATTCAGATTACGAACTGGGGAGATTAAACATTTCAATTCCAATGCTAATAAAACTATCTTCCTTTTATGGAACCAGTGTGGATTACCTTTTGGGATTAACGGATGAGAAAGTTCCATACCCTCGAAAAAGATAAACATTACATATCTAAAGATATAATGTTTACAATAGTAATATCTATATATTATATATTAAAAATGGAATTGTCAATACAATTATATGCTAGATATAATATAAAAGTAGGAAGGCGGTGATTATTATTAATGAAAAAAGACATTAATCTAGAATCTCTTGTTAAAATTAAAGACTACGGCAGCATACATTTAAAAGTAAAAGAGCGCATAGAAGAACATGGTATCAACAGACATATTCTTGCAAAAGCGATTGATGTACAGTATGACATTATAACTCGATGGTATAATGATGATCTCACAACCAAATTGGACATGGATATCTTAGCCAAGCTTTGTTGTTATTTTCAATGTCCTATTGAAGATATTATAGAATATCGCCGATGCGACCATAATCTCCCGACAGAGATAGAATGACCCTGAATGTACATGCATTCAGGGTCATTTTCGTTTTATGATTCGTTTTAGAAGGTAATTTGTAAGCGAACATGGTTCGCCTATGAAGTTCACCTGAGATTTGAACGTAAAATTGATTTCTCTATCTTTTCCCTGACAGGTATTGACAAACGATCATTTCAACCATATAATAAAAATGAACGATGGCACTGCCGTAATAGACGGTTAGCGCCTCTCAATTGATCAGACTAACTGCACAAGTTGAGCGACTGGGGCAGTTAGTCTTTTTTTATTGCAACAACGAGTAATAAGGTCATGATTAAAATGACTACTATGTACTCCATGCGCATCACCTCCTTCCCGCGCAAAACATACGCAAGAAGTGAGGCGCTAACTGCCTACCGTTTCGGCAATGCCACCACCGGTGGGCAATGCCACCGTGCGGCTTGCACCGCATGTCAATTATATAGGAGGAATCCTATTCAGTCAATATTTTACAGTATGTTTTTGCAAAGGAGATCGAGGCAAAGCGTTTTTGCGCATTTAACTCGATCTATTTGCCGTTCGACAGGGCTTCAAATAGATCATTAACACGAACAAGCACCGGCAGAGCAACTCCGCCGGTGCTTGTTCGTGTTTTGAGTGTGGGAATTTGGAAAGGAATCAATCAGAACTTATAGATAATATGGCTGGATAATCGTAGCGCTGTAGCTCTGGTTGGTCGAGTTGGAAATCCAACCGCCGATTTCGTAAGAAACCTCACCGGCCTCCTTCAGGCCGTAAAAATCCACGCCGCCGGTGATGATATTCAAAACACCGCCATTCAGATCAATCACGTTGCCGCGAACGCCAAGCGTGCTGCGGGTGGGGTTGTCAACGCTCAGGCGGCCCAACTTCACCTGCTTCGGCTCCAAGCGGATGACCTGCCCGCCGATTTTGATACCGTGAACCTCTGTTACTTCCGTAAGGTTTTTGAGGGGACGAAGGTCCGCAATCGCATTGCCCGAAAGATATACATGGGAAGCTTTTGAAATATACTGCATCCCTTCAAGGCTCTTGATGCCGCAATTTGCGCCGTCAATGTAGCTGACACGCTCCAGCTCGCCGCGCGTGACGGTATCATCAACCGACTTATTGAGCGTTACTGCCATCACCTGCGCCAAGTTTTCATCCGGGAACACCTCGCTGATCGTGCCCAATACGTCATCCGTCTGCGCAAAGGCCATCATGCCCATGGTGCAGAAAAGGGCAAACACCAGGCATAGAGAGACTGCTGCCCGAAACATACGGCTGGAAGTGCGCTTTTTCATTTTTACTTCCTCATTTCTTTCGATTTGTAGTGTAATACAATATTTTTATGTATCACCTGTTTTTATTGTAGTACATTATATATCACTTTTAAATGGTCAAACTTCATAAAGATTCCATTTATGTTTTGTATGATTTAACATAATACGGTAAATATTAAAAATTAGGTGCAATAAAAATGCTGAATTTCCTTTTTGATCGCTCAAAAAAACCGTGCCCGGCTCCGAATTTTCATCAGAGCCGGGCGGGTATTGTTTGGAAAAGTAAATTTTACGGTGTTTTCTCAGTGGATGTATGATCCATTTGGTTTGCGTGGCACATCCCGGACGAGGGGCATTGTGAACAGTTGCAGCCACAGGAGGATTTGCCTTTTTTATGATCCCGCCAAAGCTTTGCAAGAATCAAAACCACTGCTGCCGCAACCAGCAGGCCGATTAAAATCGTGCCCCAATTGGCCGCAAAGAATTGTAACATAACCGAATTCCTCCTTTCTTCACAGGCGCCCAAGCACTGCCAAAGCCGATTAAGCCTTCGCCTTTGCCTGCAAAACATTGCTCTCCTGATAGCGCCGGAACAGCATATACAGGAAAATCGCAACCAGTGCAAAGGCCGCTATTGCGCCGATGATGTTGCCGTTTCCGGTGAAGAGCATCCCAAGCTGATAGACGACCAGCGCAAACGCATACGCAAAGCCGCACTGGTAGCCGATTGCAAACCAAGTCCATTTTGCGCTGTTCATCTCCCGCCTGATTGCGCCGATTGCGGCGAAGCAGGGCGCGCACAGCAGGTTGAAGATCAGGAAGGAGTAGGCCGCGAGGGGTGTAAACGCGGCGCGTACATTCTGCCACACCTGCCAGCCGTTTTCCGCAACCTCTTCAAACCCGCCGAAGAGCACGCCGAAGGTGCCGACCACATTTTCCTTTGCAATCAGGCCTGTGATGGAAGCCACCGCAGCCTGCCAGGTGCCCCAGCCGAGCGGTGCGAAAATCCAGGCGATCGCATTGCCGATGACGGCTAGGATGCTGCTCTCCATATCCACCATGCCGAAGGAGCCGTTTGCCCAGCCGAACGAAGAGGTGAACCATACGAAGATCGTGGCGAGCAGGATCACGGTGCCGGCCTTCTTGATAAAGGACCAACCGCGCTCCCACATGGAGCGGAGCACATTGCCCACCGTCGGCCAGTGGTAGGCGGGCAGCTCCATCACGAATGGGGCAGGATCGCCCGAAAACATCTTTGTCTTTTTCAACATAATGCCGGATACGATGATTGCGAAAACACCGATGAAATAAGCGCTGGGTGCAACCCACCACGCGCCGCCAAACAGCGCGCCGGCAATCAACGCAATGATTGGGAGCTTGGCGCTGCACGGGATGAAGGTGGTGGTCATGATCGTCATTTTTCGATCCCGGTCATTTTCGATCGTCCGCGAGGCCATAATGCCGGGCACACCGCAGCCGGTGGCGATCAGCATCGGGATGAACGATTTGCCGGAAAGGCCGAATTTACGGAAGATCCGATCCATCACAAAGGCGATACGCGCCATATATCCGCAGGATTCCAGGAAGGCAAGGAACAAAAACAGCACCAGCATCTGCGGCACAAAGCCGAGCACCGCGCCCACACCGGCGATGATGCCGTTCAGGATCAACTGCTGCAGCCACTCCGCGCAATGGATCGCTTGAAGCCCCTTCTCCACAAGGCCGGGGATACCGGGAACCCATACGCCGTATGCAGCGGGGTCTGGCTCTTCTATTTTGGAAGCTTCAAGATATCCGTTATAATCAACAGGGATTTCTTCTTCCACATTACCGTTATCATCATACAGCTTGGCGGTCGCCGTCAGGCCGTTTGCCTGCACGGGGTCAGCAGGGTCAATCCCTTTTTCTTCTGCCGCCGCTTCAAACGCCTCCACCTTCGCGCCGGGAACGGCATAAGCTTCGGACGCCTCTTCATAGGCGGAAGAGCCAATGCCAAACAGATGCCAGCCATCGCCGAAAACACCGTCGTTCGCCCAATCCGTTGCCCATCCGCCAACTGTTGTGACAGAGACAAAATAAACCACAAACATCACCGCCGCAAAAATCGGCAGCGCAAGCCAGCGATTTGTCACCACGCGGTCTATTTTATCAGAGGTGGAAAGCCTGCCCGCATTTCTTCGCTTGCAGCAGCCCCTGATGATGGAGGCTATGTAGAGATAGCGTTCATTGGTGATGATGCTCTCCGCATCATCATCCATCTCCTTCTCCGCGGCCTTGATATCTTCTTCGATATGGCCCAGCACCACTGGATCAAGCTGTAGTTGCTCCAGCACCTTTTCATCGCGCTCAAAAATCTTGATCGCATACCAACGCTGCTGTTCGGCTGGCATGCCGTGCACCGCAGCCTCCTCAATATGGGCAATGGCGTGCTCCACCGCGCCGCTGAAGCGATGCTGCGGCACGGTTTTCGTGCTCTGCGAAGCACGGATGGCCTCCTCGGCCGCCTCCATGATGCCCGTGCCCTTCAGCGCGGAAATTTCTACCACCTTGCACCCCAGCTGGCGAGAAAGCTCGTCAATATAGATTTTGTCGCCGCTCTTGTTTACAACATCCATCATATTGACGGCCACAACCACAGGGATGCCGAGCTCCGTGAGCTGCGTGGTCAAATATAAATTTCGCTCCAGATTCGTGCCGTCGATGATATTCAGGATCGCATCCGGGCGGTCATGAATCAGGTAGTTTCGCGCCACGACCTCTTCCAAAGTATAGGGGGACAGGGAGTAAATGCCTGGAAGATCCATGATAATAACCTGATCGTGCTTTTTCAGCCTGCCTTCCTTTTTTTCAACCGTGACACCGGGCCAGTTCCCCACAAACTGGTTGGAACCCGTCAGCGCGTTAAACAGGGTTGTTTTGCCGCTGTTTGGGTTGCCTGCCAGGGCAATTCTGATATCCATTGCGATTCTCCTTCTCCTGATTATGATTAGCATACGCTAACTTATGCGCCAAAAAACAGAGGCAGCGCCCCCTGCCCCTTCTCATTGCTCATGGATCATTCCACTTCGATCATCTCAGCGTCCGCTTTCCGGAGCGACAGCTCATAGCCGCGCACAGTAACCTCCACCGGATCGCCCAGCGGAGCTACTTTGCGCACATGAACCTGCGTGCCCCTGGTAAGCCCCATATCCATAATCCTTCGCTTGACGGCCCCTTCGCCATGCAGCTTCACTACCGTCACCGTGTCTCCAATTTTCGCTTGTTTCAGTGTTTTCATACCGCTTCCTCCTTCCCATGCATCAAACGGCCCGTTTGACACTATGATATCAAAATCTTACTCGCCATCCCACGGCTGATCGCCACACGGGAATCCTTCACATTCACGATTAGATTTCCCCCTATGGTGGAAACTACCGTTACCGTTCCGCCTATGACAAACCCGAGATTTTCAAGGTGCGCCCTGATCTCCGGATTGCCTCCGACCTTCCGGATCATGTTCTCTTCCCCAACAGTTGCAAATGTTAACGGCATCATCAATCCCTCCCGCCTTTCATGAAACCTGTATAACCTGTGTCAAACAAAACAAACATAGATATGGTTAGCTATTTCTAACCGCATCTATGTTAGCATATGCTAACTAACTTGTCAATCCTTTCTTCAAAAAATTTTGGGCGAGCAGGGCCAGGCTATACGGTTTCCACTATACTCTTTGCCAGTGCGATTCGTCCCAGAAAATATTGATATAGAAAAAAGACCTGCGTTTCGGAATACAAAGCTGAAGGCAGGCCATTTTGCATTCATGCGTTGTCCTTGCTTTGCAAACACTCGATCGGGAGAAGCCTGACAAAAATTCATTTTTATCTTTTTCATAATTCTGAGTAATTAAGGTTATATCGTTTTGCTTTGACGATATATGTAAAATATAGTTTGCATAAGAGGAAATATATAGTATATTAGATATGTTCCAAAAAATAGGAGGTGTAATATCATGAAACAACACATCAAAAAATGGGTATCGGTCATTTTAAGCTGCTGTTTGTGCTTGGGTATTTGGTCTGCTGCTGCTTTCGCCGCAGGCACAGGAGAATTTGACCCAGCCGGCAACCTGCTGCCCAATCCAGGCATGGAAGAAGGCGGGAGCGATCAGAACGAGTGGCTCTGCGACGATAACACGTTTTCACTGAATCTTACGACGGGAAACGACACCTTTGCACCGCATTCTGGCGACAGTTGTATGGGATACCTTCAATACAACAGCGATAAGCCGACACTCATCTATCAGGAAGTCGAAATTCCGGTTTCAGGCATCTATGAGTTTTCAGGTTACTTCGCAACCATCGCCGAACTGGTAACCATCCGCATTGGCGACAGCACCGTCTCATTTTCGAATAACGGCCGCGTATGGGATAAAAAGAACGTGCTCTTTGAAGCCTCCGCTGGAGAGAGTGTTCTGATTGAAATCACTTCACTCGATCCCACTCAGGTTGGCTTCTGGATGGACGATGTATGCCTGACTTTATGCGAGGGCACTTCCCTGGAAGGTGTTTGGGATGAATGGAATATGGAAGGGGATATTGTTCAAGACCCTGAAATTGCAATGCAGGGAGAATACTGCGCCTACGTTTCCGGCGGGAACAGCCTGAATTTGATGGGCCCGTCGCTTGAGTCTGGCGAATACATTCTCACGTTCTCCGTCAGGACGTTGGACGAGAACTCCATTCCATGTGTATTTCGCGTTCACTCCCTCACATCGGGAGAAGTTTATGAGACGGAGCCTATGGAACTGGCCAATCAATGGAAAAGTGTGACCATACGAATGCAGGATCCAGGAGAAGTCGCATTTGCTATTGAAAATTTTGATGCTCCGGATGTGTTTATCGATAACATTTCCCTCGTACGATTTGACGATTTCTGGCCGAACCCGGACCCCCAGCCGCAGGAGCTCCTGGCAAACCGCGGCTTTGAAAGCGGCCTATCCGGCTGGATGCATCAGGGCGCCTCCCTCGCCCTAACGACCACCTCACAGGCGCATTCCGGCTCGCAGTCGGTCTTCATGGGCTATTTTGCCTCTGAAGCGTTCAACAGCTATCTTTCGCAAGACATCACCTCCGGATGCGGAACATACGATTTCTCCGCCTATATCAAAACGGAAACGAACCTGATCGGCACCGGCGCATTCCTGCTGCTGGAGGCAAAAGACGCAAATGGAAGAATTCTTGCGTCTGCCGCAAGCCCAGCCATCTCCAACTCCAACGGCGCATGGGCCTTTGCCTCGGCAAGGCTCAACGCGCCTGCCGGAACTAAGACGGTCACGGCAAAAATTGGCGGCTTATACTGCACAGGTGGATTCTATGTGGATGACGCCTCCCTGCAATACAGTAAATAGGCACCAACCGAAATCCTATCTAGCACAAAAATAGCCGGCCCGTGGATTGCACCCACAGGCCGGCTATTTCTCTTTCAATAGGGCATGAAAAAGTGGCGAGCATTGCTGCCCGCCACCGTGCTCTCTTGAAACAGATATTTATTTTACCTCTACCGTCCAGCCGTAGGGATCCGGAAGCTTGCCCCACTGGATACCGGTGAGCGTATCATAGAGATGCTGGGAGATCGTGCCGATCTCTCCGTTGTTGATCGTCATAACCTTCTCATCCCACTTCAGCTCACCAATCGGGGAGATGACCGCCGCTGTACCGCTGCCGAAGGCCTCCTTGAGCTTGCCCGCATCCGCCGCCTTAGCAACCTCTTCAATGGAGAGCCTGCGCTCGCTGACCTTGTAGCCCTGCTTTTTCAACAGCTCAATGCAGGACATGCGCGTTACGCCCGGCAGAATGCTGCCTTGCAGCTCAGGAGTGACGATCTCATCATCGATCACAAAGAATACATTCATCGTGCCGACTTCTTCGATGTATTTGCGCTCCACACCGTCAAGCCACAGCACCTGGGTATAGCCGACCTTCTCGGCCTCGTCCTGCGCTTTGAGAGAGGCGGCGTAGTTGCCGCCCGTTTTGGTGTAGCCCATGCCGCCGCGCACCGCGCGGACATATTTATCCTCCACATAGATTTTCACCGGGTTAAGCCCTTCCGGATAATAGGCGCCAACCGGGGAAAGGATGATGGCAAAGAGCAGCTCCTGCGCCGGATGAACGCCAACCTGCGCCTCCGTAGCGAAAATAAACGGACGGATGTAGAGAGAGGTGCCCTCCGCTGTGGGAATCCAATCCTGATCCACGCTCACGAGCTTTTTGATCGCTTCCACAGCAAACGCCTCATCGATTGCCGGGATGCAAAGGCGCTCATTCGAGCTGTTCAGGCGGGCCATGTTGCGGTCCGGGCGGAAGAGAAGGATGCGCCCATCCTCCGTGCGGTAAGCCTTCAGGCCCTCAAAAACCTCCTGGCCATAATGCAGGCACATCGCGGCGGGATCAAGCTCGATCGGCCCATAGGGAACGATGCGCGGATCGTGCCAGCCCTTGCCCTCGTCATAGTTCATCAGGAACATATGATCGGTATAGTAATTTCCGAAGCCCAGCCTGGTTTGATCCGTCGGCTTCTGCTTCGGATGCTGTGTGCGCTCAATGGTGATTTCCTGCATGTCGAACAGCTCCTTTTTGTTCTATTTTCTTTATTATAAGCGTGAAAACCTGCATTTGCAATATTTTCTTAGCCCCTTCCTGCAGTGAAATGCCGTTTTTGCGCATCTTATATAAAAAATAAAAAAACCAAATGCGGATTATGCCCTATTTACATATAGCTTTCATCATGATATAATTTTTAAATAGCATAAATCTATGCTGCATGAGAGGAGAAAACAAATTGAGAAACGAAGTGATGAAGCTAAAAAAGCATGTTTATCGCGCAACCGGCATCTCCCTGCTGATCCTGCTGTTCGGCGCGCTGGGGGCTGGATTTTTGTTTGTCGTCGGCAACATTTTCGGCGTACAAATTTTAAAGCCCGGCAGCGCCATCTCCGAAATGCTGTGGCATCTATTCTTTTGGGCGACCGACTTTTTCTTTGTCGCCTTTGTTCTGATCCTGTCCTACCTGATCGCGGGGCTCCCTGCCATCGCGCCCGCATTGACGCTGAGCATCCTATTTTCCCACTTTGCGGGGCAATATAACGGCGGCGAATTCTCCGTGCCGCTGTACAGCAATTTTTTCACCGTCCCGAATGCCGGAGGAGGCGGTGTGAACATCGGCTACCTCGGCTATCTTATCATGGCGCTGCTGCTCGGCTACCTCATCAAATATCTGTTCATCCTTTGGGAACGCATCAAGGCAAAGCTCGGCCCGAAGCTTGACCGGCCCGTAGCCGCGCTGGGCAAAAAAATAAAACCTCTCGCCGAGCTGGACGGCACCACGGTGATCGGCCTGCCGGACTTCTTGGTTTATGTGCTCATCATGCCGGTAATTGCGGCGGCGGTGACCTATCTTGTGATCAACTATGGGATCGCTGTTCCCTTCAACGCGCTGGCGGATGCCTTGCAGCCGGTGTTGAAGGAGGCATGGGGCACCTCCCCTGCTCTCGGCGGGCTGATGATGGGCGCGATGGTCGGCTTCGATACGATCGGCCCCGTCTCAGCGGCGGCCTTCTCTGTGGCGACGGATGCCGCCGTTGCGGGCAACACGGCGCTGATGACCACCTTCGGCCTCTGCTTTGCGGCGACGGGCTGGATTCCGCTGTTCGCCTGGCTGCTCCATTTGATCACTAAAAAGGGCCCACACTTCGACGGGGACGACGCAAACCTCGCCATGTCCGGCCCAATCAACGCCTTCTTTGACAACATGAAGCTCACCGTTATCTTTGCCGCGCCCTATGCCTGCCGAGATCCATTTCGGGTGATCCCCTGCTACGTTCTCACCTGCTCGCTGACCGGGCTGCTCAGCGGAGCGGCGGGGCTTGCGAACACGCTCTATACCGCGCCAGAAAAAATCGCCCTGTTTTTGGAGGGCGACTGGTATACCTCCTTCCTCCAGCCGATGCGTTCCATCTCCCACACGCCGCACGGCATTCTGATGCCGGTAATCGTCGGCGCGTGCGCAATTCTGGGCGGCGCGGTGCTGCTGCTGTGGAAAACAAAGGCCACGAAACGCCAGCAGGCGAAGGGAACCTATGTGGAAATGCGCGGCGACGTCGGCGGCGAGATGATCCGCCTTGCGAAACAATGGGGCACAAAAAAGCAGGATCCCGCACAAACAGCGAAGGACGAAGAAAATGACATGCTGGCAGTGAATCTCAAATAGCTATTACCAACGCGCAAACAGCCCTCCGTTTGAAGATTCAGAAAGCATGTCTTGAAACTGCCGGCAAATTTGAAATCCAACAAAAACGCCGCCGTATGGGATCGTGACAGTATCCCATACGGCGGACTGTTTTTTACGATTCAGCTGCCAAATATTATGAGAACGTATGGGCCTTTACGAGCTGCTGGTAGGTTGCCACAGGCACCTTATAGCAGGTTAGCTTCCCATTTTCCTTCACCACAATATAACCTGCCTGCTCCAAATCTCCGCATAGCCCCAATTCCAATTGAACCTCACCATTCATTTGAAGAAGCAGCGTGTAATAAGGGGCAGAGGGGAGCGTTTTGATTGCCCAGGAGTCTTTTGTCATCGTCCATATTTTCTGCTGTACCGCCTTGAGAACTGGAGCCATCTCCTCCTGCGTTTTTAATTCATAGGTTTTTCCCGCTTGTTTATCTGACGCCACGCTTCCGTTTGCCCGATAAACAATGCAGTCAATCGCTCCCGCCTGTTTGGCGGAAAACAGCGCGACCGCCTGCACCGCATGTTGTGCAGCCGAAGTGGAAGCCGGAGCTGCATCGGTAGAGGGAACATTTGGGATTTCCGTAGCCGTAGCGCTCGGCCGCGTCACGCTTTGTTCTGATGACGCTCCCGCCGCCTTTTGGGAGACGGATTCGGCTGCACTGCGATCGGACGGCGTTTCTGCTGGCTTTTGCTCTGCGCCCTGGCAAGCCGCGCAGGCAAGCATGAGGCAAAGGCAAAGTCCGATCAGGAATAATTTTTTCATCGTAAAAGTTCACCTTCCTTTCCGAATTGCTCTGCAACACGTTTCGGCTTTTCTTCTACTTTTATGATACGATTCCGGCGGTAAAAAAGATAGGGGAATTCTCCACAAGGATTCCTCCATAATTTATACGGCCTGCACGATAACTGTTTTTCTGCTTTTTTGTTGCAACATTCCTGTTCAACACGCACACTTATCATAAATGGCCATTGTGCTTATCCTCTCACTCCATGCGTTTTACGAAGGATATCTAAGGTATGGTCGGAAAGGCCGGTTACATCCGGCCGCTCGCAAATACTAAAATGATACCGCAGATAGAGGTTGAACGTTTCCTGATCCATTGCGTCAATCTGCTTCAGAAAATAGTTCGCCATCAGATCCGTTGCGAGGAAGTGCAGGCGCTCCACCGGCAGACCGGCAATCAATTCGTCAATATCCTCTTTTCGATACAGTTCAAAGATGAGGGATGGATTCGAGAGGCAGTGAAACGTTTTCGCATCGATGATTCCATTTTCCAGCCCTTTTTGAATGTTTTTCTTCAGAAAGCCCCAGTTGAAAATGGTCGCCTCATTCATACAATAGGCAAAAAATATAACACCGCCTGTTTTCGTCACCCGCAGTGCCTCAGAAACCGCCTTGCGCTTATCCTCCTTGTCAAACAGGTGGTAAAGCGGCCCTAGAATCAGCGTCATATCAAACGTTTCATCCGCATAAAACGAGAGATCCATGGCATTCCCCTGCCGCAGGTTGATCGATAAATCCCGTGGAATCCGGCTTCGAAACACCTCAATATTATGCTCTACAAGCTCTACCGCATCCACTGTAAACCCCTTCTTTGCCAAAGCGATCGAGTAGCGCCCCGTTCCCGCGCCCACCTCCAGCACGCGCATGCCCGCCTTCAAATAGCGCTCAATATAACGCATCGTCGTCAGGAATTCCACCTGCCCATGTTGTGTCGAAAAACGGGCCTGCTCATCGTATTGCTCGTAGTGCGCCTTAATATAGCCTGACAACGTTTGCGGCTCTGATGCCTTCTTCTTGGGAAAGCGTCGAAACAGCCTTTTCTTCATGTGTCTTTCTCCTTTCTTGTTGAACAGCACGCCTCCATGGGGACAAACTGTAAAAAAGCGTGGCTTCGGGCGAATATATGAAGGCTCAGATGCAGCCTGCGGGTATCTTCCTGCGCATCTGAGCCTAAAACTTTCTTTAATTTGAATTTAATTCCCGCACTCCACGCTAATTTCATTAAACACCTTGAGCAGCGCGTCAATTTCCAGCTTCTGCTTCTCCTCCCCGCTCACATCGAGCACACAGCGGCCCTCGTGCATCATCACAAGGCGGTTGCCGTATTCCAACGCAAAGCGCAGGTTATGCGTGACCATGAGGGAGGTCACCTGTTTTTCCTTCACGAGTTTATCCGTAATGCGCATCACGGTCTCGGAGGATTTCGGATCGAGCGCGGCGGTGTGCTCGTCGAGGATCAAAAGCTCAATGTCCGTCATATTGGCGAGAATCAGCGCAAGCGCCTGCCGCTGGCCACCGGAGAGCGTGCCGGCCTTCACATTCAGCCGGTCCTCCAAACCCATGCCGCAGGTTTCGAGCAAGGTGCGATAATAGTCCATCCGGCGCTTATTCACTCCACGGGTCAGGCCGTAGGCTTTATGTTTATTATCCGCCAACGCCATATTTTCGAGAATCGTCAGCTCATCGCAGGTGCCCTTTTTCGGGTCCTGAAACACGCGGCCAATCTTGTCCGCGCGTTTGAATTCCGTCATGCGGGTGATGTCCTGATCCTTAAAAAAGACCTTGCCGCCTTCGACAGGCAGGGAGCCGCAAATGATATTCAAAAGCGTCGTCTTGCCGGAGCCGTTGGAGCCGACGATGGAGACAAATTCGCCTTTTTGCACTTCAAAGCTGAACTGGTCAAAAAGCGTCGTTTCATCCGGTGTGCCGATGTGGAATTTTTTTGTGATCTGGTCAAGCTTTAGCATGGCGCGCGCCCCCCTTTCTGCCGAACATCGTGGTGGAAAGCAATGCAAGCGTGAAGATCACTGCCATCAAAAGCTTTAAATACTGTGTGGGCAAGCCCAGCGCGAGCGCGATGGAAAGGCACGCCTTATAGAGGATCGCACCAAGCAGCACCTTGCTGGTTGCACGCAGGAAGCGCACACGGCGGAACAGGCTCAGCCCGATGATGACGGATGCAAGGCCAATCACCACCATGCCGACGCCCATCTGCAAATCGGCGGAGCCCTTCTGCTGCGCGATGATCGAGCCAGCCATGGCGGCGAAGCCGTTGCCGATGGCGAGGCCGAGAATCTTGGAGGAGCCAGGGCTGCGCGCGAGCATCGTGACATACTGCTCATTGTTGCCCGCGGCCCGCAGCAGCAGGCCGGATTTGGTGGAGAGGAACCAATCGAGCGCATATTTGCAGACAATTGCAATCACCAGCGCCACGATGATGGGCCGCAGCGTATAGCCGCCTACTGATTCCGGCAAGAGGGACGCGGGTGCGCTCGAGAAGATCGTGGGCGAGGTAAAGAACGAAACGAGCGATAAGCCTCCCGTCCCCTTCATCACCAGCACCAGGTTGATAGAAAGCAGCGCGGTCATCACCAGGATGCCGCACAGCAGCGGCCGGATTTTAAGCTTCACATTCAAAAGCCCGGTCACGCAGCCCGCCAGCGCGCCCACCACAAAGGAGAACAGGACGCACAGCCAGGGGTTGAAACCCTGCAAAATCAGTACGCCTGTGAGCACCGCGCCCAGCGGCACCGTACCGTCGACGGACAAATCCGGGAAATCCAGGATGCTATAGGTGATGTACACGCCATAGGCGAGGATCGCATAGACGAACCCTTCCTCCAGCGTGGCCTTCAAAATGCCAAACAGTTCATTCATTTGGGAACCCAACTTTCCGATTACAGATGTCAGATCACGGACAGCGGGCGTCAGGTTTAGCCGTTTTATACTAGACGCCTGATCTCCAGAATCTGAAAAAAGAGACCTATGGGCTGGCGCGGAACCCCACGCCAGCCCGAATGATCCAATGCTGCAAGCCCATCAGGAGGCAGTCGTCACCTTCTGCGCATCCTTGTAGGCATCCGGCAGCGTCAGCTTGAATTTCGCAAGCACATCGCTGTTATAGACCGGGGCGCTATCCTTCACGCGGGCAACCGAAATGCTGCCCGCATCCACGCCGCCGAGCACCTGGCCCGCGAGCTTGCCCGTCTCCTCCCCGAGGGCGACGTAATCGAGGCTCTCAGAGGCAAGACAGCCCTTTTCCACCTGCTCGATCTCCGAGCCGTATACCGGGATACCCGCTTCATTCGCTTTCGCCAGTAGCACACCGAGGTTATTGACCACGTTGTTATCTGTAAAATTATTGATGCAATCCACCTTCGCGGCAAGCGTTGCAGCGGCCTGCGGGATATCGGCCGCGCTCTGCACGCCCATATCCACAATCTCAAAGCCGTATTTCGGCGCGAGCTCTTTGAACTGCTTTAAGTGGGAAACGGAGTTCGCCTCGCTCGTCGTGTAGAGGATGCCGATCTTTTTCGCTTCCGGCTGGAGGGCGCGGATCATCTTCATCTGCGCTTCCAGGTTCAGTAGGTCGGTGGTGCCGGTTGTGTTGTTGCCTGGCTTGTCGAGGGAGGTAACGAGCTTTGCAGCCACCGGGTCGGATACCGCGCAGAACACCGTGGGGATATTGGCGCCGCGCGCCGCGCTGTAAGCGGCCGTTGCGGCGGGTGTTGCGATGCCGATGATGAGATCATATTTCTGAGCTGCCATATTGTTGGCGATCTGCGTTGCCATCTGATCCTCGCCGTTGGCGTTTTGGAAGTCAATCTTCGCTGTTTCGCCGTCTTTATAGCCTGCCTTTTCCAAGCCCTGAATCAGGCCCTTATAGCAATTGTCCAGCGAGGCGTGCGGCGCATACTGGATGATGCCGATTTTTTTCACGTCGCCGGAGGCCGCGCCCCCATTCTGGCTCTCTTCTCCTGTGCCTTTCCCTGCGCAGGCGGCAAATGCGCACACGATCAGGATCGCGCTCATCGCAAGGGCAAATACTTTCGTAAACTTTTTCATGCTGATCTTTCCTTTCTGAACTCTTTTAATCAAAATAATGGCTTTGACCGGCGTGAGGTTGCTTCCCTCTGCGCCATCGCTTACCCGGAACGCTCATGCCGCTCCCTCCTGATCCTCATTTTAAAAATAAAAAAGCCCTTGTCTCAACATTTCTGTTGGGACAAGAGCCTTATTCACTCCTGCGGTACCACCCGACTTGGCTCGCACATTCTACAAGCCCACTCGTTTCACGCACTGCCATGCGCGCTTCGCTGGTAACGGGTGAAGCCCCCGTCGCACCTAACCGCAAACGAAACCAAGTTCGCTCCGGCTCGGATTGCCCTCGTAAGTCCATTCGCCATGGTATCCTCTGCCGCAATCACACCGCCTGCGGCTCTCTTAAAAAGGTTTCGCCATGGGTACTACTCTCACTCATCGGTTTGCCGATTTGGATTTGTAGCTATTATATGCCGGGATTTTGCATCTGTCAATAGAATTTTTTGAAAAAAGGCACAAACAGTTCCGCAATCCGCGTAACACCTTGCTTTTTCAAGCCTCCCATGCTATGATAGAAAATTGTTTGCAATGTTTGCAACCTCTATTACCAAAAAAGGAGCTCTTTTCATGATCAGTACCTCCAATGTCAGCCTGCAATATGGTGGGCGCGTGCTCTTTGAGCGGGCGAACGTTACCTTTTCCGCCGGCAACTGCTATGGCATCATCGGCGCAAACGGCGCGGGCAAATCCACCTTTTTAAAAATTCTTTCCGGCGAGCTGGAGCCGAATAAGGGCGAAGTGAATATCACTCCCGGCGAGCGGCTCTCCGTCCTCAAGCAGGATCACTATGCATACGACGAATACGATGTGATCCGCACGGTGCTCATGGGCAACCCAAAGCTCGTGGACATCATGGATCAAAAAGAGGCCCTCTATTCCAAAGAGGACTTTACGGAGGAGGACGGCCTGCTCGTCAGCGAGCTGGAGGCCGAATTCGCCGAGATGGACGGCTGGAGTGCGGAGAGCGACGCGGAAATCCTTTTGAATGCCCTCGGCATTGAAAACGAGAAGCACGATGTGAAAATGAAGGAGCTCGACGGCGACGACAAGGTGAAGGTGCTCCTCGCGCAGGCGCTCTTCGGCAACCCGGATATCCTGCTGCTGGACGAGCCGACGAACCACCTCGACCTCGCCGCCATCCAGTGGCTGGAGGATTTTTTGCTCGACTTTGAAAACACGGTGATCGTCGTCTCCCATGACCGGCATTTTCTCAACAAGGTATGCACGCATATTGTCGATATCGACTACGGCAAGCTCGCCATGTATGTCGGCAACTACGACTTTTGGTATGAATACACACAATTGGCCCAGCGCCAGCTGCGCGAGCAGAACAAAAAGGCGGAGGCCAAAAAGAAGGAATTGCAGGAATTCATCGCCCGGTTCAGCGCAAACGCCTCCAAATCCAAGCAGGCGACCAGCCGCAAAAAGCTGCTCGAAAGCCTGGATATCGAATCCATGCCTGTTTCCTCCCGCCGCTATCCGTTTGTGGCCTTCAAGCCGGACCGCGAGGTGGGCAACGATCTTTTGACCGTGACGGACTTAACGAAAACCATTGGCGGCCGCAAAGTGCTCGACCATGTGAGCTTTACGATCCGCCCGAATGAAAAAGTGGCCTTCGTCGGATCGGATACTGTGGCGAAAACCACGCTTTTCCAGATTCTCACCGGGGAGCTGGAGGCGGATGAAGGGAGCTATAAATGGGGCGTGACCACTTCGCTCTCCTACTTCCCGAGCGATAACTCCGCGTTTTTTGACAGCTGCGAATACTCCCTCATCGACTGGCTGCGCCAGTTCTCCCGCGAGCAGCTGGAAACGGATATTCGCGGCTGGCTCGGCCGGATGCTCTTCGCGGGCGAGGAGGCGACGAAAAAGGCCAAGGTGCTCTCCGGCGGCGAGCGCGTGCGCTGCATGCTGTGCAAAATGATGGTTTCCGGTGCGAACGTACTGATTCTCGACGAGCCGACGAACCACCTGGACCTCGAAAGCATCACGGCGCTGAATAACGGGCTCATCAGCTTCCCCGGCACGCTGCTCTTCACGTCGCACGACCATCAGTTTGTGCAGACGATCGCGGACCGGATCATTGAAATCCTGCCCGACCGCGTGATCGACCGCAAGGAGACGTATGATGAATACCTCGCGTCGCTGGCGGAAGAGGATTTGAAGAAGCTGCGGTAAAAAGGCTTATTACAATCAGATTGAATCAAAATTACAAAATGACCCCGCACGCCTCTTTGCAATGGAGACGTGCGGGGGTTATGTTATCAGTATTTTATTTGTCTGGTTTATCCTTTTTGATGACTCCGATAACGGAGAGAAGCAAGCCGAGTGCCATAACAGCAAATCCATCAGGTGTTAATCCGCCCCCAAGCCGCTATCATACTGACACTTGCTCAAACAACAATTCACCTAAGATCAGTATTTTCATACCCTCACCTGAATTACAAATATTATTGATCTTTCGGTTCCTTTTTTGCCGCTCCGCTAATAGCAAATAATAAACCAATGCAAATGAACACGAGACCAAGTACCATAAAAAATGGTGCTATTTCAGGAAAGGAAAGACAACCGGCTCCCGCAATTGTAAATGCAATACCTAGTAAAAGTCTTTTCACACGATTCACCCCTCTGTAATCGCCCGAAACGCACATCCTGCATCAGGCGCTTTATCATAAGCTTTCTCCCAACTGATTGAGATTGATGCGCTTCCTCCATTGGCCGAAAATCCCAAAGAGCCACTCGGTAATAACGCAATGTACTTATGATAATACCTGCCCACTGCCGATTCAATCGAATTATCTGCCGTGTGCTTCGTCAGAAAAACCATCAACATTCCAACATGTCTGCTGATTTCTAAACCATTATGCGTTCGTTTGATGTCAATTTCTGTACCTACCCCAATATTTGGGCTGTAATCCGTATAGTTACTACCATAAAATTCACCAACCAAATAATCATCAATGTAATTATCGTATCCCCGGTATACCCATCGAAATGTGTCTGGCATTCCTGTAAAACTACCACTCCATGCTATTGCCGCCTTATCAGTCAACGTATAGAACGGTTTATATCGCCAATCCCAAGTATACATTAAAATCTTTTTGCTTACTTTATCGATATAGGAAAAATGAACACAAACAATTGTGCTTTCCCAATTTCTCATTGTCCTCACCACAGCTTCCTCGGGCATCGCCTTTAAGCTTTGAATTTTTTCAAGGTTTGCCGCTCGATATGTGCCGACCTCTGCTTTATGCGCAGCCACCGCATCCTGTTCCGTTTTCACATTCGCCGCGAGCCTGACCGGCTTCCCTGCCTCCGCCTGCTCGTTGGAGAGCAGCACGTTTGCCACGGCTTCCTCATCGCTGAGGAGCTTTTTCAGCTGCGCCCGACTCTGCTCATCCATCACGACCTGCCCGTTTTCCAGTTTATATTCCACCCTATAATCGTCCGTGAACACGCCATAGGTCGGCTCCCCCACCTCGATTGTCGATTCGCCGAGGTAGATGCGCTTTTTTAAATCAAAGGGCAATTTTTGAATCACAATCTCCGGCGCGCCCTGTTCGGCCAGAAACGCATCCATCTGCTCTTCCGTAATCGCGCTGTAGGCAAAGCTCTGCATCAGAACAACGGAATAGGCCAGCAGAAGCAGTGTAGCAATCGATACTTTCATCATTCTTTTCATCTTTTGACCATCCTTTCTCTGCCTGACTCAAACGAATTTCCTCGATTCTCAATTCCGCCCATATCATCCTCCTTTTTCTTGTATCATAAATCTTTTCCATTCTATAGTCAACATTTATGGAAAATAAAATAGTAAATATTCTATTTTTTGTTTTTATTTACAAGTAGATGAGTATTTCATCCATGTAAAATTATCTGGTAACATCCACACTACAAAGAGCTCCCCTTCCTACGAACAGTGGAAGGGGAGCTCTTTTTCCGTTTTCCAATTATTTATATTCCAAAATACCGCACCGCATTCTCGTAGCTGATATCCCGCACGATCCGGGTGAGCGTATCCAAATCCGCCGGATACCAGCCCGCCTCCACCATCTCGCCCAACATGCCGCAGAGGATGCGGCGGAAATACTCATGCCGCGGGTAGGATAAAAACGAGCGGGAATCCGTCACCATGCCGACAAACCGGCCCAGCACGCCGGTATTGGCAAGCGTGCGCAGCTGCTCGCGCATGCCGTCGATATGGTCGTTAAACCACCAGGCGGAGCCGAACTGGAGTTTGCCCGGCGCGTCGTCGTTTTGGAAATTGCCGAGCATGGTGCTCAGCACATAGTTATCCTTTGGATTGAGCGCAAAGAGGATCGTCCGGGGGAGATTCCCCTCCACATCGAGGCTGTCGAGCAAACGCGAGAGGTTCTGCGCCGCCGCGTCGTCCGCGCAGGAGTCAAAGCCCGCATCCGGGCCGAGCGCCTGGAACATGCGCGTATTGTTGTTGCGCATCGGGCCAATGTGCAGCTCCATGCCCCAGCCCAGCCGGGCGTATTCGCGTGCCAGCGCTTGCAGGAGCGCCGTGCGGTAGGCATCCATTTCCCACTGCGAAAGGGGAGCCCTTGCCACGCCCTTTTCAAAAATCTCCTCCAGCTGAAGCTCCGTCGCCTCCGCGTAAGGCACGCGGCCAAAGGCATGGTCGCTGGCGCGGCAGCCGAGGGAATCGAAAAAAGCGATCCGCTTCTTGAGCACTTCGCACAGGGTGGCAAAGGAACCGATGCCCTCGCCCGCTGTTTGCTCCATCACAGAAATCCAATCCGGGAAGCCGGGCTGTTCAATGCCAAGTGCCTTATCGGGCCGGAAGGCGGGCAGCACACGGCAGTTGAAGCCTTTTTCCGCCTTGAGCAGCTGGTGGTATTCCAGCGTGTCGGCCGGGTCGTCCGTGGTGCATAGGGCCGCTACATTTGACTTTTCAATCAGCTCGCGCGGAGTGAAGCCGCCTGCGCGGATGATCTCGTTTGCGCGGCGCCAGATGGTATCCGCCGTTTTTTCACTCAGCGTTTCCTCAATGCCGAAATACCGCCTCAATTCCAGGTGCGACCAGTGGTAGAGGGGGTTCCCGATGCAGGCGGGCATCATAGAGGCATAAGCCTTAAATTTTTCATACCCGCTCGCGTTGCCAGTAATATATGGCTCCGCAATGCCATAGGAGCGCATGGCGCGCCATTTGTAGTGATCGCCGCCCAGCCATAACGCCGCGATATCCTCTGGCTCGCGGTTCTCATAAATTTCCTTCGGGGAGAGATGGCAGTGCCAATCAAAAATCGGCGTATCCTGCGCGCCCTCCCGGAAGAGCGTGCGCGCCGTTTCGGTGTCCAATAAAAAATCATCGCCCATAAAAGCCTTCATGTGCAGCTTCCCTTCTTTCTAAAATATCGCGCTCTACCGGCGCGGCACACAGCGCCGCGCCGACAGTCATTTTCCCAATGCATCAAACGTTTCGTTTGATGCTATTATATCACATCCGTCGTTTTAATAAAGGCTATTCTTCCCTCTTTTCGCATGAGGTAAATTGCAGTGCAAAAGCTGACTATCAGCGGCTCATATCAAAGCGTAAGGGCCGATCGCGCCCATTCTGCTGCCTATTTTTAGGCAATTTTAAAAATGCGGCCCGCCAAAAAGCGAACCGCATTCAACATTTTGCTATATATTATCGTCTTTCAGTGCATCAATAATCTGATCTTTTTTGAGCTTGGAGCTTGCGTAAAGCATCGTCATCCCCACGATGGCGAACACCCCCGCTACCGCGCAAAGCAGTGGAATCCATGGGAAGCGGAAAGAAACTTCAAAGTTGCTGCCCAGTATTTTTTGCAGCAGCCCCATCAGCAAAAAGCTGACCGGCAGGCCATACAACAGTGTTTTAATGGCGTAAAACAGGCTTTCATACCGGATCATTTTGCCAAAGCCTTTCGGCGTCATACCGGCTGATTTCAGCATGGCAAACTCCCGCCTGCGCAGCGCGACGCTTGTAGAAATCGTATTGAACATATTGGCCATACAAATCAGCGTGATGAGGGCGATAAATCCACCCGCGAATACGGAAATGAGCGTAATCATATTTTGTGCCTGTTCTTTTTGTACCGCGTTGTCTACCAGCATAACCCGATCCTGAAAGCCAACGGTATTGTAGCTTTCCGCAAGCTCAGAGATCGCACGATGATCAGTTGTATTGAGATAAATGGCGGGGTAGATGCTTTGATAATATTCGCGCTGCTCCTGCTGCACCCGTTTGGCAAAATCCGTGCGCATCGCCTGCCCGATGCGCTCCGGCACGACAAAAATCACGCCGCTCATTTCTTCCACTGCAAAGGGGTTTTGGCCTGTCACCGCAGCCACGGTTAGGCTGCCGAGCAACGTGGCGGTTTTGCTTTCATAATCCACATCCTGAAGTGCAATGCTTTCCCCCTTCCGTAACTTGAGCAAGTCGATCACCTTGGCAACGGATTCCCCTGTTTCCTCATCCTTGCCGTGCCACATCTGCCGGTTGACGAGGACGGCCCGGTATTCACGGGAATCGAATGTGCTCTCTTTCTCCCCAATCTCGGAAAGATAGGCCCGAAACGATTGCTCATCCAGCGCCAGGATACTGACCGGCACCAGGTACTGGCCGTTTTTCTCCTCCATTTTCTCCATTGTGAGGAAGCCTTCTTGGATTTTTTCCCGCGGCAGATAGGTGCTTGCGCCCAGGCTGTCGATCATCGTATAGCGTGTGATGCTTTTCTCTTGTAAAATTTTATCGTATAGCTGCTCCCGCACCTGCGGGTCATAGGTTTGAATCATCATATCATAGGAATCCGCCTTTGTCTCCCCTCCGTATGCCCGCACAGCGAGCTGGATACCAAATGAGACGGTTAAAAACAGCACCACGCTGACCGTGAGGGAAAACACCGTCGTCCGGTAGCGACTGCGGTTGCGCTTGAGGTTTTTCAGGGCGATCTCGCCCGCAAAACCAAAGCATTTCCGGGTGAGCCGGGAGGTGTGCACATCTTTCCCCCGCAGCCGGACTTCCCGCGTCTGGCGGATTGCATCAATTGGCATCGTGTGCGAGGCCATGCGGGCCGGCTTGTGCACTGATAAGAAAATAACAAAAACAGAGAGCGCGACCGCCGCAAGGATGGACGCGGGGGACACGACCAGCCGGACCTCCTGCGTCAGATCCGCCACCTGGGCAATCATTGGGCCCACAAAATGAAGGGTGACTCCGATTCCGCCGATTCCGGCCAAAAGGCCGATCGGGATGGAGACGGCTCCCAGCACCAGGCCCTCAAAATAGACCGACCTGCGCTTTTGCTGCCGGGTTGCCCCAACGCTTGCAAGCATACCGAGATATTGGCTGCGCTCCGCCACAGAGATCGAAAATGCATTGTAGATCAAAGCGGAAGAGCCGACGAGCACAATCAATAACAGCACGCCTACAAACAGATAGAGCGCTAACTGCATGCTGCCGCGGCTGGTCAGCCCATACATTTGCAGAAGGCCCCTGTGAAAATGGTAATCCTCCGCACCCACCTGCTGCGCGAGCGTGGCTGTCTCTTGATAAATCGAGCGGTTAAGCGGATGGAATATCAGCATCGGCTCTGTTTTCTCCCCGTTAGCGGCAAAGGATGATGCGTCACAGTAGCCAATCAGGTGGTAGGCCGCTCCATAGGTCTGCTCCATCTCATCCTGATAATAAGGCTCTATGATGCCAGTGAGCGTATAGGTGCGTTTGCCCTTCGGGTGGAAAGTCTCCCCGCTGCTATAAAAGCTGCTGCGTGACAGGCGGCTCTCTTCCTCCTTTTTACCCTTTTGCATTATCTCCGTCCGGTAGCCGGTGGTCAATGTAACCGTATCCCCGATCTGATACGTCGTTTCGCCCGAAAAGGCCTCCAGCACATCCTTTGTGATAACGGCCTCCCCTTCCTGTTCCGGCAGCCGTCCCTGTGCAAGCTTTACGCCCAGGTAGGAAAAGGCAGGCGTGTTGTATTCCCTGATATAAAAATACGGCTTATTGGGATTGGAGGATTCCGGGAACTGTGCAAAACCGATCTCCCGCGTCAACAATACGGATTCTACATGGTTTCCCTTTTCCAGCTTTTCGACCTGATTTGCCGGCACGCCGGACAGAGCCGCATGCCATTCCCCCTCCCTCGTGATCACTTCCCGCTGCATCAGATCCATGCAGGAAAACAGGATGGTCGAGAGCGCCGTCAGCATGGTAACCGAGAGGGCGATGCCAATAATCGTTACGGCCGTGCGCCGTCTATTCATTTTTAAGCAGCGCAACGTCAATCGGTTCACAATATTCACTGGGCCTGCTCCCTTCCGTGCAAGGTTTCATCCTGTACAATTTTGCCATCCTCCACGGCAAGGATGCGATCCGCCTGTAAAGCGATATTTTCGTCATGCGTGATGACCAGCAACGTCTGGCTGTACTGCCGGTTAAAAAGCTTTAACAGTTCAATGATCTCTGCGCTGTTTTTCCGATCCAGGTTTCCCGTCGGCTCATCCGCAAGGATCAGCGCGGGGTGTGTAATCAGCGCGCGCCCGATGGATACGCGCTGCTGCTGCCCGCCGGAGAGCTGGTTTGGCAGGTGGCCCAGCCGGTCGGTGAGCCCCAACGTCTCCACAAGGTCCGAAAGCGTCTGCTCATCCACCTCCCGCCCGTCGAGCAGGAGCGGGAGGGTGATGTTTTCCTTCACGTTCAGCACGGGAATCAGATTATAGAACTGATAGATCAGCCCGATCTGCCTCCTGCGGAAAATGGCGAGCTTGGTTTCATCCAGCATGCCGATCTCCGTGCCATCGACAAACACTTTGCCCGAGGTTGGGCTGTCCACGCCGCCGAGGATATGCATCAGTGTTGATTTCCCGGAGCCCGAGGGCCCGACGATCGCAACGAATTCGCCTTTTTCCACTGTGAACGATACGTCGTCCAGCGCATGCACAGCGGTATCCCCGCTGCCATAGATTTTGCTCAGGTGTTCTACGCGTAAAATTTCCATCATAGCATTTTCACTCCTGGTCTGTTCATCTTTTTCATCATAAAACCTCTTTTCCTATGGCCAATGGAAGCGCCGTATATACAGAGTAGTTTCTCAGGGTAATATGCTCCTGATTCTCCTTTCCCTGTTTTGCCTCCCAGTATAAAGGGCCAGAGTGAATATCCGGTGACCGCCGGATGACAATTTCGTCACAAAGCGAAAAGGGCCGCCGCTTTCATGCGGGGGCCCTCTCAAACAATGTTCGTCAAATCAGCGTAGACAACCGGGAGGCGAGCCGGTAAGCATTCTCCCCGCTCGCCAGCACGGCAATTCCCTTTTCCTGCGCACGCGCGCGCGCGTCCTCATCAAGCGGCGCATCCTCACACAGCACAATGCAGGCCACATCCGCGAGCATCGCCACGGCAATGGAATTGACGTTTCCCATCACCGTAAACCAGGCGTCCCCGCTCTGCGCGCGGGACATCACCCAACTGAGCAGATCGCCGCAGTAGCCGCCCGTCACCTCGCGGGAAAGCGCCTCCCCACCCACGGCCACATGCAGATCAAGGCGCTGCACAAGCTCTTCTACCGTCATGTTCTCCACATCCTTCCGGCCAGAGGTTCAGCTGTTTTCGCTGGAGGTCTGATCCGTATTTTTCTCCTCCTTCTTGCGGAAGGGGGCCGGTATGTAATTCTCAAATTCTGTGGATTTTGCCTGCTTGCTCATAAAGAACACGCAATCCTGCTCGCTGGCCATGCCGCGCACAATATCCTCCGCGAGCGCCCGGCAGGAGGGCGCGCCGCAGGTGCCGCAATCCAACCCCGGCAGCCGCTCGTGCAGTTCATTTAATTCATTCATGCGCTTCATCGCATCAATCACGTTATCCGCCAGCTTCAAAACAGAGCTCGCCTCCAGCGGGCGCTGCCAATACATCTCCTGCGGGATCTCGTCATCCTCCAAATGGTTGCAGGAAACAGGCAGGTAGCGCCTAAGCCTTTGCAGCCGCGCGCGGGCGACAAACGGGTTTTCCACCGTGAGCACGCCGCCGACGCAGCCGCCCGTGCAGGCGTTGAGCTCAATAAAATCGATGTCGTTGAGCTTTTCATCCTCCAGCTCTTCGAGCACTTTAATGACGTTCTCCGTGCCATCCGCCGCCAGGTAACGGTCGCGCAGGAGCGCCGCAGATTCCCCGCCGCTGCCGGCCCAGCTCACGCCGATGAGCCCCGACTGACGCATATTCTCCGGCGATTTGACCTTATCCATCTGCTGGAACAGGACAGGGTATACGTTTTTGATCGCCACCACGCCATCCACATTGGATTTCTCCAGCCCCAGCGGTTGCTTGACCGCCGTGTTTTTCGCCGGGCAGGGCGTCAGGAAAAAGATGCCGATCTCCGATGGAGCAAGCCCCGTTTTCTCCACCGCCTCAATGCGGGCGAGCCTTGCCGCCTCCTCCATTGGAGAATTCAGATCGAGCAGATGATCGATCAGCTTCGGGAATCGGACGCGGATGAGCCTGCACACCGCCGGGCAAGCAGAGGAAATCACGGGCTTTTTCAGCTTTCCGCTCTCCATCAGAATCCTGGTGGCGCTGCTGACGAGCTCCGCCCCGCGGGACACCTCAAACGCATCGTCAAAGCCCATCGATTTCAATGCAGTCAGCACATAATCCACATCGTCCAGATTATTAAACTGGCCGTACAGCGTTGGCGCAGGCAGCGCGACACGGTATTTATAATCCAGTATTTTATTGAAGGAATCGCACTCCGCATATTTCGCGTGGTGCGGGCAGATTCGGATGCATTCGCCGCAATCGATGCAGCGCTCGGAAATAATGTGCGCCTTCCCATTACGCACACGGATTGCTTCGGTGGGGCACCGCTTGATGCAATTGGTGCAGCCCTCGCATTTTTCCTCATCCAGACGCACCGAATGGAAAAAAGCCTCCATTTGTCGTCACCTCTTCCCCGTGGGGCAAAGCCCATCGGGCCCTTTCTCACAGCCTGAAAGCGCCGTTCAGGCCGACGGATTATTTTTGGCATACACCTTAAGGCGCATGGTGGTGCCGACGTCGATCTCCGTCTCAATCACCATTTCGTCCGTATATTTTTTGATATTGGGAAGCCCCATGCCCGCACCGAAGCCCAGGGAACGGACATTGTCCGGCGCGGTGGAATAGCCCGCCTTCATGGCAAGCTCCACATCCTTGATGCCAGGCCCGTGGTCCGCGAGCACCATACTGATGCAGTCCGGCGAGATCTCCACATCGATCTCCCCGCCGCCGGCGTGGATGACCATGTTGATCTCCCCCTCGTACATGGCGATGGAGACATTGCGCACAACATCCGGGTCGAACCCCAGCTCCTTGAGCACGCGCTTGACATCGCCGGAAGCCTCCCCTGCGCGGGTGAAGTCATCTCCCGATACCTCATAATGCAGTTTTACGCTGTCCATTCTCTATGACCATCCTTTTCGCAGTTATCACCTGAAAGAGTTTCCTTCCGCCGTCGGAATCCATCAGGCGCCGCTGCGGCCACGCAGGCCGTTTGCATAGAGCATCCCACAGGAGGTAAACATTTCATATTCCGTAGAGAGCAGCACCATGCCGCGCTCTGCCGCCAGGGCCTTCATATCCTCATCCGGCTGCTTGCCGCGCACAAAAACAATGCACTGCATATCCATCATCTCCGCCGTGCGAATCACCTGCGGATTGACAAGGCCGGTGAGCAGAACGGCCTGCTCCTTGACAAAGGCGAGCACATCGCTCATCATATCGCTCCCGCAGGCGGTGTGCACCTCCCGCTCCAATAAGCTTTCACCGCATAGGACCTGTGCGTCTAAAAGTTCCTTGATTTTTTGCACTGTCATGGAAAGCCCTCCCGATCGATCGATTAGATTCTGGATTCAGTATACAGGATTCCTATTTTTTTTTCAACTGCTTACAAAATGATTCGAGTTTCAAAATTTTGAAACTCGAATCATTAAAAAAATGCCTGTCGGCGCAAAACGCCTCCTGCCGCAAAGCGGCAACGCCATTTTTCGTGAAGGGAAGCTTTTTTGTGATACAATCGTTTCAAGTCTTACGACTTGAAACATTGAAAAAATGCCTGTCGGCGCAAAACGCCTCCCGCCGCAAAGCGGTAACGCCATTTTTCGTGAAGGGGAAGCTTTTTTGTGATACAATCGTTTCAAGTCTGACGACTTGAAACATTGGAAAAATGCCTGTCGGCGCAAAACGCCTCCTGCCGCAAAGCGGCAACGCCATTTTTCGTGAAGGGGAAGCTTTTTTGTGATACAATAAAAATATCTAAAATATAAAAGGAGGCATTCGAATGCATTGGACATTGACAACATTAGAGGTATCCAATCTGGAGGAAAGCCTGCGGTTTTACTGTGGGGCGCTCGGCATGCCGCTGCTGGAGCGGTTCTCCAACGGTCACGGTGCGGAAATTGCGATGCTGGGTGAACAAAACGCCATCCATCTGGAGCTGCTCTGCAAGGGGGATACCCCGGCTGGCGCGCATGGCGGCTTTTCCATCGGCTTTGAAACGGAAAATGCCGCAGACCTCGCCGCGCGGCTGGACCAAAATTTTACCGGTCCTATGTCCCCCAACCCTGCGCTGAAATTCTATTTTATCCGCGATCCGGACGGCTACCGGGTGCAATTGATCGAACGAATCAAATGAGAAAACAAGAGGAATGAGGGCCAATCACCCATGAAGAAAAGACGGATGTAGCATGCATGGCATGCCACATCCGTCTCTCCATTTTATTGTCTTGTGCGAACAAAATGCACATAAGGCGTTTTGCACGGCAAACATTTTCCAATGCATCAAATCTGCTCCATCCAGCCGCCCAAGCCCAGCACCGCACAGCTCAACGGCGGCATCGTCAGGCAGCCTTCCCACGGCATCACGCCCATTAAGCCCTTCGCTGCCCGCCAGTCATACGGCAGGGCATAGGTGTAATCATGATCGCCGCGGTTGATAACCGTTAAAATTCGGTCGCTCCCCTTGTTCCGCGCAAAGGCAAGCATGCCGCCCTCCGACCAAATCGGCTCAAACGCTCCATCCACCAGCGCCGGGCAGGCACGCCGCACCGCGCCCAGCCTGCGGTACCACGCGAGCAGCTCCCGATCCTCCCGACCCCATGGGTAACAGCCGCGGTTGAAGGGGTCGCCATATCCCTCCATCCCGGCCTCATCCCCATAATAAATGGAGGGAACGCCCGGTAGGGTATATTGAATCGCCGTTGCAAGGCGCATCAGCTTTAAGCCTCGCGCACGCTGCTCCGGGGAGAGCGCTCTGCCGCTCTGCCATTCTCGCCCGCGGCCGTTGGCCTCCTCGCCCGCCAGCGCAGTGATCGCGCGCGGGGTATCGTGCGTGCCGATATGGTTCATTAGAATATGCAGCACCTGAGGCGGATAGTGCTCTACGATCGATAGCACCGCGTCGAAAAAACCGTCGGAAGAGCCTGTGCGTAAAAACGACAGTACCGCGTTGGCAAAGGGGTAATTCATCACGCTATCGAGCTGATCCCCCAGCAAATAACGGCGGCGCAGGCCGTAGCTGTATTTATTGGAGGCGTCCTCCCAGACCTCGCCGAGCACCAGGGCATCCGCCTTTTCCGCCTTTGCGGCCCGGCGCAGCGCATCGAGGAACACATCAGGCAATTCATCCGCCACATCCAGCCGCCAGCCGGAGGCACCGGCCCGCAGCCACTTGCGCACCACGCCGTTTTCCCCGGTGATAAACTCCAAAAAGCCCGGATCCTCCTCGCGCACCTCTGGCAGGATTTTAACCCCCCACCAGGAAGCGTAATCATCCGGCCAGGTACGGAACTGATACCAGGAATAATAGGGGGATTGCTGCGACTGATAGGCCCCCAAACCCGGATAGCGGCCGTTCTGGTTGAAATAGACGCTGTCGCTGCCCGTATGGCTGAAAACGCCGTCGAGCACAACGCGGATCTTGCACTTGGCCGCCGCCTCGCACAGAGCGGAAAAATCCTCCTCCGACCCAAGCAGAGGATCGATCCTGCAGTAATCCGCCGTATCGTACCGATGGTTGGACTGCGCCTCAAACACCGGATTGAGATAGAGGCAAGTCACGCCCAGGGCGGCAAGCGCGGGGAGCTTTTCGAGGATCCCGTTCAAATCTCCGCCGAAAAAGTCGTTATTGAGCACTTTGCCGTCGCTCGTGGGGCGCCATTCCGGTTCGCCGCCCCAATCCTCCCTCAGAATACGTCCCTCCGGCACGGTTGCCCGGCACGAGCCAGATTTACAGAACCGGTCCGGGAAGATTTGATAGATCACGCCGCCCTTGAGCCACTCCGGTGTGGTAAAGGCGGGATCTGTCACGGTGAGCTGCCAATCCTCCCCTTCAAAAGCGACCTGGCCCAGCCCGTTGCCCGCATGTGTCACCCGCGCACGGCCCCAATCCGTGTCATATTCAAAATGATACCAATACAGCCCTTTTTCCGGCGCCGCATATTCTGCGCGCCACCATTCTGAATAGGAGCCCTGCATCCCATCCCATTCCATGGGGTGATATTCCCAGTCACCTCGGTCATCCCTGTGAATGACAAACCAGGCCGCGACACAGTGGATGCCGCGCGGGAGCATCAGGCGGTAGCGCACGCTTTCCCCCGCCGGGACAGCTCCAAATTTGCTTTTATACCGCACATCGCGGGAATTGTGGGGACAATCGGGCAAGCAAAACACTCCTTATCTCAACACAAAAAGATACTCAGATATATCAGTATATGCGACATATGCCGGATCAATCCTTTTTCTCTTTTCCTTCCTCTTCCGGCTCAATTTTGACGGCGGTGCCGCTCGTGATGACGCCCATGAGGTTTCCGGCAAAATTAACATAATCGAAATCGACGCCGATCAATGCATTCCCGCCTGCCAGCGCGGTTTTCTCAATCAAACGGCGCATTGCCGCCCTGCGCGCCTCTTCCAATTTTGATTCAAACACATTGCTGCGCTCGCCGAATAAATCCGAAACGCTTGCGCTCCATTCGCTGAAAAAGCCCGTGCCCATCACAACCTCCGCGCATACGACACCGCAGTATGCTTCGATCCGGTACCCTTCAAAGGAATAACCGGTGGTCTGAGGCATCGTCTTTTGGAGTGTTATGAGGTTATCACGCACCTTTTGGCGCTCTTCTATTTTTTGAAGACGCTCCCTCGATGCAAGCAGCCGTTTTTGCAGCAGCTCCCGCAGGGAAAATTCCATCTGCGGATTTGCACGCAGCTTTTCCTGCAAATCGGCCTGCGCCCGCTCCAATTCGCCGCAGTCTTTCGAGCCTAAGGCATCATAGATCTTGCTGCACGCAATACATGCAGGATACTCCCTGCCGTCTTTTCCAAAAATTTGATAGGGCATAGAAAAGCCGCTCTTTTTCTCGCCGCAGACCGCACAGATAAACCCCATCGTACGCACTCCTTTCTAACCTGAAAACATCCGTTTCAGCTGGTTTGCCTCTGCCGTTTCTCAGCCGCGCCCCCAGGTGCAGCCCCTTTCCCCATTCAGCACGGCGAAAAGCGCGGGGATCGTGCATTCCTCCAAATCGAGCCAGGCCGCTGCCTCCGGGATGTTTTCCAGATAATGCGCATCCGAATCGCACAGGAGCGGAAGGCCCTGAAGCGCCGGATACCGCGCCATATAATCCGCCACCTCCGCCGCGCACGTCAGCTCCGCCGCACGAAAGCCCCATGCCGCCTCAAATGTGCCAAGGCTGGAGATCACGCTGTAGGAGGGCCGGTCCAGATGGGCAGGGAAGCAAACGCCCCCATAGTCGCGCACGAGCTTCGCAACACGATCCACCCGAATTTCTGAAGCCGTCGTCAGCAGGGTGGGCTCCAGGCCAAGGATGCCATCCTCCGCATCCATCACGCGCTGCTCGCCGAAGATCTCCGGCCGGTTTTGAACGGGCGGAATATGCGCCTGAATAAATTGTGAAAAATCCATCGCCTGCTCAAGTGTGGCAAAAAGGCAGATGACATGCGCCTCCTCCGCCGTGCACAGCTCCATGCCGGGGATCACCAAAAGGCCCGCCTGCGCGCCCGCCTCCATCGCGGCGGGGCAGTTCAGGCAGGAATTATGATCCGTCAGCGCAATTATCTGCATCCCCTGCAACGCCGCCATGTTTACAAGGTTGTAGGGGGTCATATCGTTATCCCCGCAGGGGGATAGGCAGGAATGCAGGTGAAGATCGTAATACAGTTTCATATTGACACCCTTATGAGCCTCTTTCTGTGCCGGGCAGTTTGCACAGGGTAAGGCTCCCTCCCTGTGTAGAGCCCCCGGCGGCATTCGCAAGAGAACGTTTTGCACTCAGTCACACGCGCTGTGTGCCGCTTTCCGCCCGCTCTTGCATACACAGGCGGCAGACCGTATCCGCCGCCTGTGCGATATAGGCGGAGAGGGGCTGATTCTCCACCCCCATCACGCTGACCGCGCATTTAGAGGCGGGGATCAAAACTTTCTGCGCGCTGCTCTCTGAGATGGCGCGCGCCATTTGGGGCGTGATTTCGCCGAGCATCGCATTAGAAAGCAGCAGGCCGATCGGGCCCAGGATCACATCCGCGCGTGCGGCATTGTAAACGACCGCATTTTCTCCCGTTGCACCCGCATCCGCGCCGGCCTTGAGCATTGCATTCGTGGCCAGCACATTGGTGCCCACGCAGACAATCTGCACACCGGGCAGCTCCTTTTCACGCAGGGAGGCGACCAAGCGGCTGCCAACGCCGCCGCCCTGCCCATCGATCACCAAAAGACGCATCGCCATAACCATCCTTTCTCTGAAAGGGTCGAAAAGCTTTGCCTGGCCCTCTCAGCGCAGGGCATCGAGCCCAGCCGCGCGTTTTTTATGCCTGCTGCGGTAAAGCTCCGGAGAGGCCATTAAAAACAGCGGAAAAATTTCAAGCCTGCCCAGCAGCATCGCCAGCGACAGGATCAATTTGGAAAAACCGGAAAAATGGCTGAAGTTACCCGTCGGCCCCACTAGGCCGAGGCCGGGGCCAATATTCCCCATGCAGGCGGTAACGGAGCTCAAGGTGGTTTCAAAATCGTAGCCGTCCACTGAAACCAGCAGCGAGAGGATAAAAATGATAAACAGATAAGAAAGCAAAAAAACGCTCGCCCGATTGACCGTTTCATCGTCCAGCCGCTTCCCTTCCAACCGGATCGGATGCACACTGCGCGGGTGCAGCATACGGACGACATCGTAATAGAGCTTCTTCATCACGATCACCAGGCGGGAGACCTTCACGCCGCCTCCGGTGGAGCCGCCGCACGCGCCGACGATCATCAGCAGGAACAGGATCATGCGGGACAGCTCCGGCCACAGGTTATAGTCGGCCGTGGCGTAGCCGGTTGTTGTGATAATCGAGCTGACCTGGAAGGACGCCTCCCGAAACGCATGGCTCAAAGAGGGCGACTGCGGCAGGATATTCAGGGTGATCACCAGCATGGAAAGCCCCGAAAGGCACACATACCAGCGCAGCTCCTCGCTCTTAATCCCCTGGCGGAACTGCCTGCGCAAAAAGAGATAGTAAATATTAAAATTCACACCGAACAGCAGCATGAATATCGTGACCACGCCATCCACATACGCGCTGTTATAGGCGCCGATGCTGGCATTGCGATTGGAAAACCCACCCGTGCCGGCGGTGCCGAAGGCTGTAATCAGGCTATCGAACAGCGGCATGCGGAAAAGCAACAGCACAATTTCCACAATCGTCATCGCAAAATAGATTAAATAAAGGACTGTAGCCGTCTTGTGGGTTTTGGGCACGAGCTTCCCCACCGAGGGGCCGGGCACCTCCGCGCGCATCACATAGATAGAGCGTTCGTTCACACCGGGCAGGATTGCCAGCGCAAACACGAGGATGCCCATGCCACCGACCCAGTGCGTGAAACTGCGCCAGAACAGCAGGCTTTTCGGCATCGCCTCCACATTGGTCAGGATGCTCGCGCCAGTGGTGGTAAAGCCGGAAACCGTTTCAAACAGGCTGTCGATATAGGATGGAATCGCGCCGCTCAGATAAAAGGGCAGCGCCCCGAACAGGGACAGTAAAATCCATGAGAACGCCACGATAATATAGCCTTCCCGCGCATACATGCTTTTGTTCGTCACCTTCAGGCAGATCAATGGAATGCCTGCCGCCAGAAGCAGGACGATCGTCGCCAGCAGGGAGAAAACACACCTCTCCCGGTAATACAGGCCCACCATCAGCGGAAGCAGCAGAAGGCCAGCCTCCAAAGCCAGGACATAGCCCAGCATTTTCAATACAAGCTTGCGGTTCATGAAAAACCTTCCTTGTCGATTTCTTTCCAGCGGGCAGCAGGAACCCTACAGCAGGATACCGTTCAGATCCTCCAACCGCTGCCGCATGGTGATGACAATCACGTTATCACCGGCCCGGATGCAGTCGCTGCCCGTGGGATAAATCACCTTCCCGCCGCGGATGATTGAGGCAATGAGCAGTTCTTTTTTCAGCGCCAGCGTTTTCAGCGGTACATCGCAGGCCTCAAAGCTTTCCTTCACGTGGAATTCCAAGGCCTCCACCGCGCCGCTGCCGAGCTTCACCATCGATTCCACGCCGCTGCCGCGTGAATTTTGCATCGCGCGGACATACTGCACAATCTGGTTGGAAGAAATCAGATGCGGCGTAACTGTGCAGTCCACACCGGATTTTTCAAGAATTTGATCTAAGCTGATATGATTGATCTTCGCAATCACCTTCCCCACCTCACGAAGCGTGGCAAACATGGAGATGATCACGTTTTCCTCATCCATATTCGTCAGGGCAACGAGGGCGTCCGCGCGATCAAGATCCTCTTCCATTAAAAGACTTTGATCGGAGCCGTCTCCGCAGATCACCATCGCGCGTGGCAGCAGCTCGGAGAGCAGGTCGCATCGCTCTTTGTCTTTTTCCAAAATCTTTACCTGCAGGCCGCTTTCACACAGCAGGCGGGCAAGATAAAAGCTAATTTTTCCACCCCCGACGATCATCACGGATTTGATCTTCTGCCCCCGGATGCCCGTGGTGTGAAAAAACGCGGCGACATCCTTCGGGGAGGCGGTCACCGAAATCGTGTCGCCCCCGTGCAGCACAAAATCTCCGTCCGGAATATAGACCTCGCCGTCACGCTGCACCGTGCAGACCAGCACGCGGGATTTCAGTGCATGCAGCGCCTTGCCTGCCAAAGGGCTGTCCGCCGTCAGACGGAACGTCAGCAATTCCACCCTGCCCTTGGCGAGGAAGTCAATTTTCAACGCGGTTGGAAAACGCAGCAGCCGGAAAATCTCGGTTGCCGCATCCATCTCCGGATTAATCAGCATGCTCAGGCCCAATTCTTCCCGGATAAAAAACAGGCTTTTGGCATATTCCGGGTTGCGCACGCGCGCGATGGTATGACGCGCGCCGAGCTTGCGTGCCAGCATACAGCAGATGATGTTGACCTCGTCTCTCGACGTAACAGCGATGAGAAGATCGCATTCATCCGCGCCCGCCTCGGCCAGCACCGCGAGGCTGATGCCGTCCCCCCGCAGGCAGGCCACATCGAGGATATCCCCCGTGCGCTCCAAAATCTCGGCGTTATGGTCGATCACGGTTACGTCGTGCCCTTCTTCGGAGAGGTGACGCGTCAGGGTAAAGCCCATTTTTCCGTCGCCTACAATTACTATTTTCATTGCCACTTCTCTTTTCCTAGCAGCGGCCAACAGGCCGGATGTTTTCGGCGGTCGCCAGATATCCTTCCCCCCTGGCAGCCGCGAAGCGTATCTATCATACATCATAAATCGGCAATCTTCAAGCCTTCTTGCAGATTCAGCGGCTTGGCGCAATTTTCCCGTTTCTTTTTCTAATAAAGAGCGGTATAATGAAAAAAGCCTCTGGATAAGAGGCAAATTGCAGGGTGCCATTGCGCTTACAGGCAAACGCCCCGCATGCATCCCGATGAAAAGAGCCGATTTTTATGATACAAAGCAAAACAAAGCTGCTCCCCTCCAACCGGGAGCTCATGCAGATGTGCGCACGGGCTGGCATCAGCGATGCGCAGGAGTTCCTGCCGGCTGACAGCGGTGGGTTTAACGCTGTGTACCGTGTGAACACCGCCGCGCACGGCAGCTTTATCCTGAAAATGTCGCCGCGATACGGCGCGCCGGTGCTTACCCACGAGCGCAACATGATGCACACAGAGCTGACCGCCTATGACTTGATCCGCAGCCGCACCAGCATCCGAGTCCCCCGCGTAATCTTCAGCGATTTCAGCGGCAAATGTATGCCCTGCGACTGGTTTATCATGGAGGAGTTGGAGGGCTGCCCGCTTGCCCAAATGCCGCGTGGTATCCGCCAGTCGCCTGATCTGCTGCGCGCCCTGGGCGAGGCCGCCGCACAGCTCCACGCCATTCAGGGCGAGGGCTTCGGTTATGAGCAATGGGGGCTGCGCGGCAGCTGGCGGGATGCATACCTGGAAATGACGCACCATATCATTGCCGATGCGAAGCGGCTCGGAGCAGAAATTCCCTGTGTGCGCGAGGTGCGGGAAACGCTGCGGCGCTTCGAGCGGGAGCTGGATGCGGTCACAACGCCCAGCCTCGTGCATTTTGATCTGCGCCCGGAGCATATTTTCGTCCGGCAGGAGGCGGGCGCGCCCCTGTTCAGCGCGGTGATTGACCCGGACTGTGCCTATTGGGGCGATCCTGCCGGGGATTTTCTTCTGTTTGACCAGCAGTCCGCTTTCTGGGAGGGGTACCAAACCGATGGCAGTGCGCCCGAATGGGGCCGGAATCTCCAGCTGCGCACCCTGCTGATGCGGCTGTATCTGGCGCTCATCCACTACACGCGCGTTGAAGTGCGCTTGGAGAAAAACAGCTTCCTCTACCGGCGGGAAAAGTGGTCGGCCGGGCACGAGATCAAGCGGATGCTCCGAATGTTTCAGGATTGTGCAAAGGCGAAAAGCTAAAAAGCACTGAAAAACGAAAAAAATAAAAATGGGTGTTGCATTTTAGGCGCGGGTGTGCTAGAATTTTAATGCTATACCAGTGTTTGTAATCGAAAGAGGTGACAAGAATGAAAGAGGGCATCCATCCGAATTATAAGCCCACGACGATCAAGTGCGCTTGCGGCGAGGTCATTGAAACCTCTTCGACCAAGCAGGATATACGCGTCGATATTTGCTCCAAGTGCCATCCGTTCTTTACCGGCAAGCAAAAGCTTGTTGATACTGGCGGACGCGTCGACCGCTTCAAGAAGCGCTATAATATGGACAAAAAGGGCGAATAATCAGGTTACCAGCAGAGCGGCGCTTCATTGGCGCCGCTTTTTGTTTTGAAAAGAGTGAGGCTCAATGGAGGAATATAAAACCTTACGTGCACCCGCAAGCGGCGAATTTACGGAAAAACGCTCCCGTTTTATCGGCTATGCGCAGCCCGTTTCCACGCAGGCGGAAGCCGCCGCATTCATCGAGCGCATCAAAAAACAGCACCACGACGCAACCCACAATGTGTTCGCTTACCTTCTGCGCGAAGGGCAATTGGAGCGCTATTCGGATGACGGTGAGCCGCAGGGCACCGCCGGTATCCCGGCGCTTGACGTGCTGCGCAAGCAGGGCGTGACCGACTGCGCCGTCGTAGTCACGCGCTATTTCGGCGGGATCCTGCTCGGCGCGGGCGGGCTGGTGCGGGCGTATGCCCACGCCGCGGCAATGGCGCTCAGCAATGCCGGGATCGTCACCATGGCGCACTGCTCCCTTTTGGAAATCACCTGCGATTACAGCTTCTATGGCAAGCTTGCCGTGTGCATCCCGGAATGGGGTGGAATTGTGGAAGACACGCAGTTTGGCGGGGCGGTTACCGTGCGGGTTCGCATCCACACCGCGTTGGCGGAGCAATTCTGCACAAATCTAGTAGACGCGAGCAACGGTCGTTTTCATGCCGTGCAAACCGGGGAATGCTTTGCCGCCGCCGATTGATTCCACGCCCAAGAAGCGGAATAAAAAACTTTTTTGCTCCAATGCAGAAAAAAAGAGGGAAAACGGAAAAAACGGCGTATATCTTATATAGATAGAAAATAGAAAGAGGCTTTTCTTGTGAATTTGCAAAAGGCAGGTGCCGCCGATGGATATGGAGATTCGTGCACGCACACAGGCCGTTGAGCGGGAAACGCTCTCCCCCCGCGCTGCATTGAGCGAGCACTCGCGCGGGCGCTTGCGCCCGGAGGCGGAATGCCCGGTGCGCACGGTCTATCAGCGCGATCGGGACAGGATCATCCACTCAACCGCCTTCCGCCGCTTAAAGCACAAAACGCAGGTATTCCTCGCCCCGGAAGGGGACCATTACCGCACGCGCCTGACCCACACGCTGGAGGTCGCCCAGATCGCCCGCACGATCGCGCGGGGGCTGCGGCTTAACGAAGATCTCACGGAGGCGGCGGCGTTGGGGCATGATCTGGGCCACACGCCCTTCGGCCATGCCGGGGAGCGCGCGCTGAACGCGGTTTTCCCCGGCGGCTTCCATCATTACAACCAGAGCCTTCGCGTGGTGGATCGGCTGGAGAAAAACGGCCGCGGGCTGAACCTTACGCAGGAGGTGCGCGATGGCATCCGCTGCCACACCTCCGGCGAGGAAGCCGGTACGCTGGAGGGCAGGATTGTCCGCCTGGCCGACCGGATCGCCTACATTAACCATGATATCGACGATGCGATGCGCGGCGGCGTGCTCCAGCAGGCAGAACTGCCGGAAAGCGCCTGCGCCATACTGGGGAATACCAAATCCCAACGTATCAACACGCTGGTGGTTTCCGCGATCCTCACGAGTGAAAAAGCCGATACGATCTGCCTTGCGCCGGCAATCCAGCAGCCGTTTGATGCGCTGCACGCCTTCATGTTTGAAAGAGTGTACACCAACCCCCGCTGCAAGGGCGAGGAAGGGAAGGCGATCGATATCTTAAAGCATATGTATGAGCATTTCGTCCGGCATCCGGAGGATCTGCCTGAAGAATATGCCCTGATTTGCGAGGAGGAGGGCGCCGAGCGCGCCGCGTGCGACTATATTGCCGGCATGTCCGACTCCTACGCCCTGCGCGTATTCGACGCGCTGTTTATCCCGCGCTCCTGGCGCGTCTGATGCCTGGAGTGCCAGCCTGATTGGGGGAACACCCGCTTTGCTCAGCGATGAATTTTTGCAGGAACTGCGCTCCAAAATTGATATTGAAGAGATCATTGCGCCGTATGTGAACCTCAGGCGGCGCGGGCGCACCTATACGGGGCTGTGCCCCTTTCACAATGAAAAAACGCCCTCCTTCACCGTTTACCCGGAAACCCAATCCTTCTACTGTTTTGGCTGCGGCGCGGGGGGCGATGCGATCACCTTCGTGCGCCGGATGGAAAACCTCGACTATATGGAGGCCGTGAAAAGCCTTGCCGACCGTGCGGGCCTCGCCCTGCCGCAGGATGGCTATGACGACACCCTGATGAAGCAGCGCCGCCGTATGCTGGAGGCCAACCGGGAGGCGGCCCGCTATTTTCACGAAACGCTTTTCACGCCCGAGGGGGAGGCGGCGCTCTCCTACCTACAGGGCCGGGGGCTCACGACGAAAATGATCCGCCATTTCGGGCTCGGCTGCGCGCCGAACCGCTGGGATGGGCTGCTGCGCCACATGCGGCAGAAGGGCTACTCCGAGGCGGAGCTTGTAAACGCCAACCTCGCGCGCCGCAGCGATAAAAACGGCCGCACTTCCTGCTATGACAACTTCCGCAATCGGATGATGATCCCCATCATCGACCTGCGCGGCAATGTGATCGCCTTTGGCGGCCGTGTGCTCGATGACTCCAAGCCGAAATACGTCAACACCTCGGACACGCTCGTCTATAAAAAAAGCCAGGCGATTTTCGCGCTCAATTTTGCCAAAAGCGCCAATCAGGGCAAATTGATCTTGGCGGAAGGGTATATGGACGTAATCGCCTACCACCAGGCGGGCTTTACCAATGCGGTGGCCTGCCTCGGCACGGCGCTCACCCGCGAACAGGCGCGGCTGCTTGCCCGCTACGCGGATGAGGTCATCCTCTCCTATGATGCGGACGGCGCTGGCCAGGAGGCCACCCGCCGGGCCATCGGCATTTTTAACGAGATCGGGATGAAGTTGCGGGTGCTGCGCCTGGCGGGCGGTAAGGATCCGGATGAAATCTTGCGTCAATACGGGCCTGACAGGCTGCGCGACCTCCTGGAAGGCGCAGCCAATGATGTGGAATACCGTCTGCTGCGGGAGCGGGATAAATTTGACGTTTCTACGCCGGACGGCAAGGTCGGCTTTCTCACCGCCGCCATAGGCGTGCTCGCGCAGGTGGACAGCCCCATTGAGCGGGACGTATACGCGGGCAAGCTCGCCTCCGAGTTGGAGGTCGGCAAGGAGGCAATCCTCTCCCAGCTGGAACGGGCGCTCCGCTCTCGCCGCCGGACGCAGGAAAAAACTGCGATGCGCGCTGTGCAGCAAATGGAGGCTTCCCCTCAAAACGCGGCCAACCCGGAGCGCGCCCATCATCTACGCGCGGCAAAGGCGGAGGAAACGCTGATCGCCACGCTGATGCGCAACCCGGATTTTCTTACAAAAATCGAAGGCCAGATCACGCCGGAGGATTTTCTCACGGATTTCAACCGCCGCGTTTTCATCGCCGTGTGCGCCTTAATCCAGGAAGGGCACACGCCGGAGCTCGCTCTGCTCTCCGCACGCTTCACCCCTGTGGAAATGGGCGCGGTTGCAGGCATTCTCGCGCAGGGCGCGGCAATCAGCAACACCGTCGCAGAATGCGGCGATTGTATAAAAGTGCTCTCTGAGGAAAAAGCTAAGCTTGAAACAGCGGATCCGGCTTCGGCCAGCGATGAGGAGTTCCGCGCGCTTTTTCAAAAGAAGGGCGCCACGCAAAATACATAGGGTGTAGGGTGCCGTTTGCAGGCGCAAAGCCTTGGCCTCAAACGCGCATGAAAGGATGGTATGGATATGGAAAACACGGAGAAAAAGCAGTCGGTCAAAAGCTTGCTGGATAAAGGCAAGGCGAGCGGCCGCCTGACGACGCATGAAATTGATGCGGCCATCGTGGAAATGGATATGGACGTGGAGGAGCTGGACAAGCTCTATGACACGATTGAAAGCCAGAATATTGAAATTATCGACGACCTCGGCGACGCTTCCCTGGATGTGATTACGTTTGACACGCCGGATATGCCAAAGGCGGCAGACCCTGACCTTTCTATTGGGGTCGATAACAAAAATGTGGCGATGGACGATCCCGTCAAGGTTTATCTCAAAGAGATCGGCCGCGTTCCCCTGCTGAGCAGCGAGGAAGAAATTGACCTCGCTATTCGCATCAGCGAAAACGATCCGGTCGCCAAGCAGCGGCTGGCGGAGGCCAACCTGCGATTGGTTGTCAGCATTGCAAAGCGCTATGTGGGGCGCGGCATGCAGTTTCTCGACCTGATCCAGGAGGGCAACCTGGGCCTCATCAAAGCGGTGGATAAATTTGACTACACCAAGGGCTTTAAATTCTCCACCTATGCGACCTGGTGGATCCGCCAGGCCATCACCCGCGCGATTGCGGACCAGGCGCGCACCATCCGCATCCCCGTGCATATGGTGGAAACGATTAATAAAGTAAAAAAGACCAACAGCCAACTTCTGCATAAAAACGGGCGCGACCCAACGGCGGAGGAAATCGCCGCGGAGCTCGACATGCCGGTCGACAAAGTGCGCGAAATTCTGCGCGTTGCGCAGGAGCCCGTCTCCCTCGAAACGCCCATCGGCGAGGAGGAGGACAGCCACCTGGGCGATTTCATCCCGGATGACGACGCACTCGCCCCGGCGGACGCGGCCTCCATGCTGCTGCTCAAGGAGCAGCTCGGCGACGTGCTCAAAACGCTCACGCCGCGGGAGGAAAAGGTGCTCTCTCTGCGCTTCGGGCTGGAGGATGGCCACCCGCGCACGCTGGAGGAAGTCGGCAAGGAGTTTAACGTCACCCGTGAGCGCATCCGCCAGATTGAGGCGAAGGCGCTGCGGAAGTTGCGCCACCCGAGCCGCAGCAAAAAGCTCAAGGATTTTTTGGATTGACCACTGCACAACAAAAGAACTGTATATCAGCCGCCCTGCTGGGATCACCAGCAGGGCGTATTTTTTAAAGCGAGGATTTACCGTTGCAATTTTCCCCATTAATACAGTTTTATAACTAATTAAATTGTAAATATGACAAAAAATAGTTGACAATTTTGATCTCTTTATATATGATAAAATTATAAGTGACAAATGCATTTGAAGTTTCATCTTATTAACTGAGATGATCAAATTGAAAAAACAATCAAAAAAGTCTTGTCTTTGATCCTTGCTGTCTCCATCATTGCCTGCTCTGGCAAGTGCGCCTTTGCATACGGCAATGATGAGTCGGGAAACAAAGATTTGCCCGCATTCAAAGTCAATATAACATATAAAACGCCAACCTATTCCCTACAGGTTTCAAAAACACCGGCAACCGCTAATAAGACGCATCTTTATGTATACACAGGCAGTGATCTACCAAAGCAGTTAGCAAATAATAACAATCGAAAAATGGATGTTGATTTGTACGAAGACGATCCCGCCGGGGATGATCATGTATCCATTTATCAGGGCAGCTATACGGGCAGAAGGCTGACAAAATTTGATTGGATTCGGTTTGAAACCACAGGAAATCTTGAATTTGACAGTACCCTTGAACTTTATTTTGAATTCAAGGTTGGAAAAGTCAGCGGGGATGACACTTCCACAACCGTCGGCTCCGGTCATGTTCAATACAATATCTGGGTCGACTAATATTTACATAATTCCAATTCAGGCTTAGTATGTAATGGAATAATGACCGCTTCAGACCATTTGCCAATCTGATGTCAAATGGTCTGAAGCAATTAGGGGTGGAACAAATGAAGCGCAAAAAGCCCATCGCACTTGTTCTCCTTTTCATTCTGATGTTAGCGGGAGCCGGATGCGAACAGGCAAAACCAGTTGATTCTGAAACAGAGCCTAATTACATAGTGAAATGCGTTACCAGAACAGCGGAGGACGGTTGGGTCTATTTCTTTACATATGAAAGAAATAAAGAAGGAGCTGAAGAAAAATTTTCTAATTATCTCTATGATGCTTATAATCTGAAATATAAGCATCTGGAGGGGTATGATATTCCGCTTGTGAATAAACAAACCGGTGAGATAATGCAGTACATCCAAACGGATTTGCCCTACCTCTCCGCCAACCAACAAGTCAATCAGGATATCGCGGCAATATCCGATTTTTTTCAAAAACACATGTTTCAGGCTCCTATTTCTGCTTCCGACCTAGAGGGTCTGACCTTGCACCATATTGAAAAGAGCGATGTGCTCTCTCTTTTCAACCAGACGATTGTCAGTGAAGATTTGCCATATGGGAAATATGGTAAAATACCAGAAGCAACAATCATAAAAGAGGATTCCCTGTTGAGCGGATACATGTGGCAAGTAGGATATTTTTCAAGCTATGGAAACATTGTTGTGCTCGACATCGAACTCCTCTATGAGAACGATATTTACCTTTCCGATTTGATAAAAGACGGGAAGGCGACCGAGGAACAAAAAAAGATTCAAGCAAAAATTGAACAGGTTAAGGCAAAGATTTTGGAGAATCAGAGTTTTCTGGCCGCTGAACAGGAAAACAAAGAGGCGATTGGTTCCGTCCAGTTTAATAGGCTTCAGTCCCTTCTACAAAAATTGGAAAACAAAAATAGTGCGTCATGATCGAATGCTGTAGGAAGCCGACACTTCTACAACCGTCGGCTCAGGCCACATCAAATACAACATCTGGGTTGACTAAGCACTCTGTTCAATAAAATGCTGTATCAATAAAACCCTCCCTCCGGCGGCTTGTTACAACATAAGCCGTCGGAGGGGTATCTGCCCGGAAGGAGATGAGCCCGTGTATCAAAAAAGATTCGTTGCAGCGCTCTCTATATTCCTTTTCCTTTTTGTTATGATTGGTTCTGGCTGTAACACGAAAGAACCTGTTGAAGCACAGCCGAACTTTAATTTTTATTGTAAAAATGCAATTCGGATTACAGAAGATGGATGGGTATACTTTTTATATTTTGAAAAAAATAAAGAACACATTGAAGAAGACGGCATTTACTATCTTTATGGTGCCTATAACCTAAAATATAAGCATTTGGACGGCTACGATATCCCCATGATCAACCATCAGACCGGCGAGGTAATGCAATACCTTGAAGCAGACATGCCATACCTTGCCTGTAATCAAAACGCCGATGAGGAAATCCGCGCGCTATCCGATTTCCTGCAAAGAAAAGCATTTCAGGCGCCCATTACAGCCGCCGATCTGGACGGCTTAAAATTCAACTATATTGACCGGGACGACGTAGTTTCTCTCTTCAACCAAATGATCACCAGTGAAAATTTACCGGAGGGGAAATACGGATATTTACCAGAAGCAAGCATTAAGCAGGAAGAAAGCCTGTTAAGCGGTTACCGGTGGCAGGTCGGCCAGTTTGGATGCCTGGGGAATATCCAGCAGCTCGACATCGAGTTGCTCTATGAAGACGATATCCATCTTTCTGACCTGGTAAAGGAAGGCAAGGCTACTGAAGAGCAGAAAAAGATTCAAGAAAAAATCGAACAGATTGAAGCAAAAATTTTAAAAGAGCAGAATTTGCTGGCCGCTGAAGAGGAAAACAAAGAAACGCTCGGCGGCATCCGGTTTGAGCGGCTGCAAACACTGCTCCAAAAGGTGGAAAACACGAATAAGGAAGGCAGCGCTTCATGATTGAATGCCACGGAATTACAAAGACCTATGGCCAGAAGCCCGTTCTGAAGGATTTTTCCTACCGTTTCCCGGAGCATGGCCTCGTTTTGCTCTTTGGGGAAAGCGGCTGTGGAAAAACGACACTGCTCAATATTCTCTGCGGCATCGTCCCATTCGACCAGGGCGAAATCCGCTACGGCACAAACGTTTTTACCGGACAGGTGAAATGGGATACCATAAAAGACCGAATCGCTTATATCACGCAGGACGTCTATTTGGTGGACTATCTCACCGTGCTGGAAAATCTACAGCTCTGCTCCACGGATGACGGCCGGATACAGCGTTCCCTTGAAAAATTTCAGCTGGCATATTTGCAGCACAGGCTGCCTGCAACACTGAGCGGGGGGGAAAGGCAGCGCATTGCCATCCTGCAGGCGCTGCTGGCCGACAAGGAGATTCTTTTACTGGATGAACCCACCGCCTCGCTGGATGCGGAAAACAAACGGCTGGTTTTTCAAACGCTGGAGAAAATCAAGGCAGATAAACTGATCCTCTGTAGTTCTCACGACGCACAGGCGCGCCAATATGCGGATAGGGTGCTGGATTTTCATCATCTGCCGCATGAGCAGGAGGCGGTTTTATCTGCCGAACGCCTTTCTGAAGCTGAAAATCCTCCTACGCGCAACCCGATGAAAGCCCGGCGCAAGCTAGGGCCCTTTTTCTCCAAATGGTTCCGCTCCGGCCAGCAGAGAAAAAAAAATTTACTTCAGCTCAGCATTGTTTTTCTGCTGGCCCTGATGGCGGTCTGCCTGGGGGACTTCCCCGCCAATAAATTGGAATCCAATATCCGCTACACCTATCGCCTGAATCAACTCACGGTATGGGGCAAATCCGCACAGAACGAGACGATCCAAAAAGCGCTTTTCCACAATAAAAACCTGGTGGATATCGTGTTGTGCTACAACAAATCCGCCCCCTACACAGTGACAGGGCTCATGATCAACGAAACCTATGACCTATCGTCTGACACGCTTCCGTCTGAGCCCGGTGCGTTCCGCTTTGCAGACCATATCGCCTACGGCTCCTATTTCACAAGGCCGGATCAGGTGATGTTATCGTATGAAAAGGCAAAAGAGCTGGGAGAACCGGAGCAATTGATTGGCGAAACCATAACGCTTACATTGGCAGACGGCGTTTATACCTTTGAAATCGCCGGCGTTTTTGCCCCGTTTACTGAAACAGAGGAACAATATTTGCGCGCAGGGGAAATCATTCTGAACGAGGATAAAAAAGCGATTTTTCTCAGCAGCGCTTTTACCGACCGTTATATCGAAAATGATTCTTTCTATAGTGGGCTTGGTAATCGGACGTATGTTCTTTATTACGACAGCTACCGGGATATGAAAAGCGCCTATGCGGAATTTACGCGGCAATATCCCCAAATCAATATCAAATATGGAAGCATTGACCCCGAAATCGAGATGACCTTCACCCGGCTGTTTGCCATTCTGCTCCCGATTACGCTGCTCATGATCCCGATTACGCTGCTCTTCTATTTCCAAACAAAAAAAATAGAAATCAGCTATAACCGGCATATCCTCTCTATCTATCAATATTATGGCTACACCAAAAGGGAAATCCGGCGCTGCTGGCTCACAGGTAATCTTTGTGAAATGATGAAGCTGCTTTTATACGCAGTTTTGATAGGCGTGCCGCTTATGCTGGCCATAAATCTTCTTAACCTGCATTTTGAATGGCTGCCATTCCAAATTTTTACGTTTAATCCGATTATTCTAATGGGCTTTCTTCTCCTTTTGGTGCTCTCCAGCCAGTTGTTCGCTGCAGGGGCATTGCGCAAGGCATTGAAAAGCGGATGGTATCAACTATTTTTAGAACACAGGGATTTGATCTGAATGATTACGTTGGAGCATATCACAAAGGCATACGACGAGCCCGTCCTAAAGAACCTATCATTTACCTTTTTGCCCGGAAAAATTTATGTGATCAAAGGCGTTAGCGGCTGCGGCAAATCCACGCTGCTCAACATTTTAGGTGGATTGGACACCCATTATACTGGCGTGTATCGGTGGGATTCTGAGCCTGTTCCATCCGATGATCCTGAAAAACTGGATGCTTTTCGCCGCCAAATTGGCTATGTATTTCAACAAAGCCTGCTGCTCGCTCACCTGACTGTTCAGCAAAATTTGGAATGGATCTGCAATGAGCCCGCAATCATCACCTATTATGCGGAAAAATTGGGCGTGCAAGCTCTGCTCTCCAGTTATCCGGAACAGCTTTCTGGCGGCGAACGGCAGCGGATTGCCATGATCCGCGCCCTGCTCTACCAGCCGAAGCTGCTGCTCGCAGATGAGCCCACAGCCTCGCTGGATCACGAAAATTCTCTTCTATCTGCCCAGGCCTTTTTGGATATTAAAACCCCGGATTCCACAATTATTATTGCAACACATGAGGATTGTTTTGATGAAATTGCGGATGAAATCATCTATCTGCAATACGGAAGCATCGAAAGCACTGTGCGGCAGGAGCAAAAATCCTCTGGCCATCCACTTGTCTCCAACCATTCCCCTGAGCCTACTGCAAAAAAGAGCCCTTTTGCCACTGCCCGGCTTGTTTACCGCAGGAACAGGGAAAAGTTCCGTTTTTTCCGTCTGCTCCCTACGGCAGTGATGCTCTTTCTCCTTCTGGCATGTATTTCTGTACAGCAGAATTTCGGACGGGAATATACCAAAATTGTCGCGCGGCAGTATCCCTCCAACGTTTTCTCTCTTGTCAATGATGAATATGAAGATTTTAAAAATAAATACCCCTTTGTCCTTTACCGAAACTATACGCTTTCTGAGCCAGGCGTCACTTGTATGCCCTTGCTGGAAAGAGAAAACAGCGGCTTAAGCTATGATCGTGTGATTGAATTCGGAGCATTTCCTGAAAAAGAAAATGAGATTATTATCAGCCGCCCCTATGCGGAACAACAGCTGCATACAACAAATTATGCTTCCTGCGTCGGCAAAGCGGTTATCCTCTCCGGCAAAACCTATATGATTGCCGGTGTTCTATCAGAACTGACCAATAATAACCAGCAAAATCTTGTATTTTGTAATAGCTATTATCAAAAGGAAGATGCAGAAAATCTCGTATTTATTCCTTATGATACGCTTCAAAAAAACGGCTATGAAATACCGGAAAAAACAAAGATGGTCCGGCTGGACGGATTATATGAACATCCCGAATATTACCAAAACCTACGTTCCGATTTAAATGGCGCTATTTCTGTATGGGATGCCAAAATACTCGATGCACAGGAAATTGTTCAGATTGTTTTCTATGTCATTCTGGCAGCCGTTCTGATCGCCGCCGCTATCGCGCTGCTGTTTCTTAAAAATGAAATTCAGTTAGAGCTCTATTATCGAAGAAAAGAAATTGGTTACCTCCAAATCTTTCATATAGAAAAAAAACGGATTCGCAACCTGCTGCTTGGCGAGCGACTGCTCCGAGGTTTTTTCGCGTTGATGATTGCCTTGTCTTTTTTTGCTCTTTGCTGTATTTGGCTTCAGATTCAGTTTCAGATCAGCGGATGGATTCCACTCTATATTGCCATCTCTTTCGGGCTGCTCTATTTATTGTATATCATAGTTGTTTTTGGGGTTCCCTGTGCCAAATTTCTAAGAAGGGATATTATATCGTTAGTGCAATAAAAATTTTTTTCTTTCACTTAACTTCATAGATTTAACTGGATTTCCTTACCGGCCGTAAAAACGGGAGTGTTGCTGGAAGCACAAGAACGGTTCGCATAAAGAGCGCAGGCTTTAAAAACTTTGAACAATACATATTTGCAGTGATAACGTTAAAAACCTCAAAATTGTCGCCCTTTGCTGAAAAAAGGCCGACACATACTTGATTTATTTCCGCAATTATTATAAACTATCTTTGATATCATAAGGCGATTGCGGCATGAGGAAAATTGGAGCAAGATAGCAGCTGGTAATCCATCGGCTGCTTTTTCGGTTTCATCTGGGAAATGCTGCGAGGGCCTTAATTACGGCAGATCATCGGAGGGACATGCCTTCCGATGAACTGAGAGGGATGGGCAAGCGTTTATGAAGCTGTTGGAAGAGCGAATTCTGCGGGACGGCAAAGTTTTGGGCGATGATATTTTAAAAGTCGATATGTTTTTAAACCATCAAATCGACGTTGCGCTGCTCAACGAGATCGGGAAGGAATTCCACCGCTTATTCCAATCCACACCCATCAATAAAATTTTAACGATTGAGGCATCAGGTATAGGGATCGCTTGCATTGCGGCGCAATATTTCTCTGTGCCTGTTGTTTTTGCCAAAAAAGGGGCACACCGCAATGTGGGCGGTAACCTCTACACCAGCGAGGTTTTCTCCTTCACCAAAAATAAAGCCTATCTGATCGGCGTTTCAAAAGATTATCTTGGGCCGGAAGATCACGTGCTCGTCATCGATGATTTTCTGGCAAACGGGCGCGCGCTCATCGGGCTCAAGGATATTCTCGATCAGGCGGGCTCTACGCTGGAGGGGATCGGGATCGTGATTGAAAAAGGCTTCCAGCCGGGCGGAGCGCTCATTCGAGGAATGGGTATCCATCTAGAATCCCTAGCAATCGTGGAATCCATGAAAAACGGCACGGTCACATTTGCATCACAGGATTGTTAGGAAGGGGGCCGGGCTTCCGGCGTTTTTCCGTAACATAAAAATTTTTTGGAGGAATCAAAAATGAAGAAGTTCACCAAGGCGCTCGCCTTGCTGATGGCTCTTGCAATGGTTTTCGCCCTTGCAGCCTGTTCCGGCGGCGGCGACACGGGAGAATCATCCAACAACAATCCGTCTGAGGCGCCAAAGAGCTCGTTCGCCCCGATTGCGAAGGAGCAAATCAAGGTAGGCGTGATCCACATCGGCAACCCGAAGGATACCTCTGGCTACACCCACGCGCATGACCAGGGCATTGTGGATATGCAAAAAACGCTCGGCCTGCAGGACAACCAGATCATCCGCAAGAATAACATTGACGACCAGGATAAAAAGGCGATTGAAACCGCCATCCGGGAATGTGTGGAAGAGGGCTGCAATGTCGTCTTCGGCACGAGCTACGGCTACATGGATACGATGGAGCAGCTCGCTGCGGAGTATCCGGAAGTTATCTTCTCCCACTGCTCCGGCTACAAGAACAACGGCAAAAACCTCAACAACTATTTTGGCCGCATCTATGAGGCCCGCTATCTCACCGGCATTGCAGCCGGCCTGAAAACCAAAAGCAACAAAATCGGTTATGTTGCCGCACAGGGCAGCAGCAACCCGGAGGTCACCGGTGGTATTGACGCATTCGCCCTCGGCGTGAAGAGCGTGAACAAAGACGCCAAGATCTATGTGAAAGTAACCAACACCTGGTTTAACCCAACGCTGGAAAAAAGCGCCGCCATCGCCCTGCTGGACCTTGGCTGCGACGTTATCGCTCAGCATCAGGATACCGCTCAGCCGCAGATTGCCGCTGAAGAGAGAGGCGTTTGGGGCTGCGGCTACAACTCGGATATGACCACCGAAGCGCCCAAGGCGCACCTGACCGCCACGGTTTGGAACTGGGGCGTATACTACACGCAGGCCGTCAAGCAGGTCATCGACGGCACCTGGACGCCGACCAACTATTTCGACGGTATGAAGGAAGGCCTTGTAGATATCTCCCCGCTGTCCGCCAACTGTGCAGACGGCACGAAGGAAGCAATTGAAACCGCAAGAGCCTCTATTGTTGACGGCACCCTGAAGGTTTTCGCCGGCCCGCTGAAGGATAACACCGGCAAAGAGCAGGTCAAGAGCGGCGACTATCTCAAGGATGATTATATCGCCGGCAAGCTCAACTGGTATGTTGATAACGTGGAAGCGAAATAAAAACAGCAATCTTTAAAAAGATGGGTGGTATCTCATTTGGATACGGTTGAACAAAACTTTGCGATTGAGCTTAAACACATTACAAAGACCTTTGGCCCGGTTGTCGCCAATGATGATATCAGCCTGTCCGTCAAGCAGGGCGAGATTCTCGCCCTGCTTGGCGAAAACGGTTCCGGCAAGACAACACTAATGAATATGCTCTCCGGCATTTACCATCCGGATAGCGGTTCTATCTACGTCCGCGGTGAGCAGCGCTCGATTGCTTCGCCCCACGATGCGCTGTCGCTCGGCATCGGCATGATCCACCAGCACTTCAAGCTGGTGGATGTTTTTACCGCGCAGGATAACATTGTCATGGGCACGGAGAAAGACCGCCGCCTGCGAAAAAAAGCGCTGGCAGGAGAAATCACCTCCCTCTGCCAAAAATATGGGTTGGAAATTGACCCTCTGAAAAAAACCTACAACATGTCCGTCAGCGAAAAGCAAACGGTTGAGATCCTCAAGGTGCTTTACCGCGGCGCGGACATCCTGATCCTCGATGAACCGACGGCCGTGCTCACGCCGCAGGAAACGGACAAGCTCTTCTCCATCCTGCGCAGTATGCGCGATCAGGGCTGCGCCGTGATTATCATCACGCACAAATTAAACGAAGTGCTCGCCATCAGCGACCGCGTGACCATCCTGCGAAAGGGGAAAAGCGTCGCCACGGTGATTACGGCGGAAACCAGCGCCCAGGAACTCACCGAGCTGATGGTTGGCAAAAAGGTATCCCTGCAAATTGAACGGCCCTGTGTGGAGCAGGAAAAGGCCCTGTTTGAAGTGCACCACCTCTCCGTGCGCAATGAAGACGGCGTATATGCACTCAACGATATCTCCTTCGACCTCAACGGCGGCGAAATTCTCGGCGTGGCGGGCGTAGCAGGCAGCGGGCAGAAGGAGCTGTGCGAAACCGTCGCCGGCCTGATGCACGCAGAAAAGGGCGCAATCCTTTATAAAAAAGAAAATATCGTGGGCAAATCGCCCCGTGAAATCATAAGGATGGGCATCAGCATGAGCTTCATCCCAGAGGATCGGCTGGGTATGGGCCTGGTGGCCTCCATGGGCATGACGGATAACATGCTGCTCAAATCCTATAAAAACGGAAAATCCCCTTTTATCAATAAAAAACCGGCAAGGGAGCTCGCCCTGCGGCTGATTGATACGCTCGAAATCGTCACGCCCGGCGTGACGACCCCGGTTTCCCGCCTCTCCGGCGGCAATGTGCAAAAGGTGCTGCTCGGGCGCGAAATTGAGTCAGAGCCGCAGCTGCTCATCACGGCCTACCCAGTGCGCGGGTTGGATATCAACTCCTCCTACACGATTTACGACCTGCTCAATGAGCAGAAGAAAAAGGGCGTGGCGGTGCTCTTCATCGGAGAAGATCTCGATGTGCTGCTGGAACTGTGCGACCGGATCATGGTACTATGCCATGGAGCGGTCACCGGCATTCTGGATGCACCGAGCGCTACCAAAGAGCAAATCGGCCTCCTCATGGCCGGAGAAACGATCGAAAAGGAGGCAGATGCCCAATGAGTAAGCCTACCCTACCCTCCTCGGCGACCCGGCGCAGTTCCCCGGAGCCGCTGCTCCGTGTGGTGAAAAAGCCGGAGCTCCCGCCATGGCAGGCCTCCCTGCTCCGCGTGGGCGCATTCCTCCTGGCCATCGCCGCGGGGGCGCTGTTCATCCTGATGCTGGGGCAAAACCCGCTGAGCGTTTATGCAGAGATGATCCGCGGCTGCTTCCGCAGCAAAATCGCCATCCAATCCACGGTGAAAATCGGCATTCCCCTGCTGGTCACTTCGCTCGGCGTGACCCTCGCTTTTAAAATGAAATTCTGGAATATCGGCGCGGAGGGGCAGCTGATTATGGGCGCGGTGTTCGCCTCCTATTTTGCACTGTTCCACAGCGATTGGCCGCACCTTTTGCTGATGCTGGCCTGTTTCCTGGCCGGTATCATCGGCGGCGGCCTGTGGGGGCTGATCCCCGCCGTATTTAAGGCGCGCTTCAACACCAATGAAACCCTGCTGACGCTGATGCTCAACTATATTGCCTATTACATCGTCGATTACCTGCGCCAGGGGCCATGGCAGGACCCGGAGGCGCGCGGCTTCCCCAAAATTGCCACCTTTGATTCAAACGCCTACCTCGGCAAAATCCTCGGCGTGCAGTTCGGGTGGATCATCGGCCTCCTGCTTGTGGTGCTTGTATTCGTTTACCTGCGCTATACCAAAAGCGGCTATGAAATCAGCGTGGTGGGCGAAAGCCAGGCCACGGCCCGGTATGCCGGTATCAACGTAAAGCGCGTGATGATCGTCACGATGGTTCTCAGCGGGGCGATCTCCGGCATTGCCGGCATGCTCCAGGTGACCGGCACGGATTTTACGCTCTCTACCGGCGTTGCGAGCGGCGTGGGCTTCACGGCGATTATCGTCGCCTGGCTCGGCCAGCTCAATCCCTTTGTGATTCTCGTTTTCACCACGTTTTTCAGCATCCTGGAAAAGGGCAGCGGCGTGATTCAAACCGCCTTCGGCCTTTCCTCCTATGCCGCGGATATTTTACAGGGCGTGATCCTGTTTTTCATTCTGGGATGTGAATTTTTCATTCGCTACTCCTTTGCGTTTCGCAAGAAAGGGGGCAACGCCAAATGAACACCTTTGTCAACTTTCTGCACGCCGCGCTTTTGGCGGGCACGCCCCTGATGTTTGGCACGCTGGGTGAAATCGTTACGGAAAAGGCGGGCAACCTCAACCTCGGCGTGGAAGGCATGATGTCCATCGGCGCGATCGCGGGGTTTTATGTGGGCTTTACCACGCAGAATATTGTGCTCGCGGTGCTCGGCGCCTTTCTGGCAGGCCTTCTCTCCGCCCTGATCTATGCGTTTCTGACCGTTACGCTCAAAGCAAACCAAAATGTGACGGGCCTCACCCTGACGATCTTTGGCGTGGGCTTCGCCAATTTCTTCGGTGATTTTCTGCGCGAATCGGCCGGGATCGACGTGCTGAAGCTATCGGATAAAATCACCAACACCGTGCAGGCGATTCATATCCCTGTGCTCAGCGATATCCCCTATGTGGGGAAGCTCTTTTTTCAATATAACCCCTTCGTTTATTTTGGGATTCTCCTGTGCGTTTTGATGGGCGTCTATATCCTGCACACGCGCAAGGGCCTTAACCTCTGCGCGGTGGGCGAAAACCCCGGCGCGGCCGACGCGGCGGGCGTGAACGTCACCCGTGTGAAATATTTCAATATCCTGCTCGGCGGCGGGGTATGCGGCATCGGCGGCGCCTATATCTCGCTGGTGCTCTGCGGCGGCGTGTGGGTGACCGACAGCGTCAGCGGCCTCGGATGGATCGCTGTGGCGCTCGTAATCTTCGCAAGCTGGAACCCCTTCAAGGCGATTCTCGGCTCCTTTATCTTCGGCGCGTTCAACATCCTGAAGTTTTACATTCCCAAAAACATCATCACCATCCCGGAAGCGATTTTTGATATGCTGCCCTTCCTCGTGACGGCGATTGTGCTGATCGTCACCTCCATTCGGAAGAGCAAAGAGAACACGCAACCCGCGGGCTGCGGGGTAAATTACTTCCGCGAGGAGCGGTAACCGAAAAACCGAATTTACAAACCGGCCGTTGCAGATGCGTTCTGCAACGGCCGGTTTGATAAAGACGCACACGCCAGGGTTGGGGTAACCGCTGCCCTGCTGATGGATTTACAAGGCTTGACCCTGTGTGTGGTTTAAAGACGTTCTCTCGTGGCGCCTTAGAAGCCACTCGTTAAGAAAAAGCTGTTGCGAAATGTGAAACACTTCGCAACAGCTTTTTGATAGGCACTTTTATTCGGAAAGGATTTTTTGTAGGGACGATCCATCTACCCGATATGCTCTGAATTCCTGGCCGTACGCGTCCTTCCGGTATAGCAACAGAAGATTCCCGCCCTCATCCATATTGATCCGGTCAAGAAATGGATATTCTGAATCACTGTCCATCTGGAGTCGGGTAATCTCTCCCGTCTGCGTATGTACTGCATAAATTACGGACTTTCCAGCCTCTGCTGAACGTGCAAGACTATTTTTTTGAAAATACAGATGGGGCGTTTTCTCACTGTTATACAGGCTCTCTAAATTCCCTGAAAAATCATACTCTTGATCCATTCCAAATAACAGCTCATACTGTTCCCCCCGCTGGATAAAAAGCGAGGCACGCAGGCTCTGGTAATCCGTTACAATCAGCAGGTTGCCAACCACATATAGATTCAGCGGGCTTAAAATTTCACGGTTGATCTCCGGCTCTTCTGTTTGGGTGAGCAGTTTCCCGTTGCCATCGTAGGTGTAAAGGTAGCAATGATCCTCTCCGCCTTTTTTCTGCCTGCCCAAGCCATAGATCTTGCCGTCAGCGGCGCAGGCCACCTCAAGCACCGTCCCTTTGCTGTTTTGCTCGCCCTCCTGATAAAAAAATTCATTTTTCAGGATTGTTTTGCGCTTTCCGGTTTTTCCATCGTATTTTTCGATTTCCGTGACGATGGAATTTTCCTCCTTGTGGGGGACGTAGCCAATGAATTCCGTTGCCGACAGCTTACTGAGGTTGATTAGCGCGGTGACATTTTTTCGTTTCTCCACAACGGTGAACGTCTTCTCTTTGGCATCGATCCGAATCAGGTTGTTAATGTCTGTGCCGTCGACATCCGCGCTCCCATACCAGGTGTAAAAATATCGCCCATCCATGAAAACCGCATCTCCGCTGGAGACGTTCGTATCAGCGATCCGCCCCACCGCCGTCATCTGCTGTGTCTGGCCGTCATACACCGCAAAACGGCTGCTATTGGAATCCTGCTCTCCATCCAGGCCCGCATAACTCGTGCAGAAAAGATCGCCGCAAAAATTGCTCAGGTAGCGGATTTTTTTTGCCTCACCCTTTGCGGAGGAGGAGTCAAAGATCAATTGGGCCTGCTGGGCGGAAATCCGTTTCGGCTCTTTGGAATTTTGCAAAACAAAAGGAGTGGTTTCCACCGAGACGGGCTTTTCCTGCGCCCCTGTCGTCTGCTCCGAATCGCCCGGCTCCTCCCGGTTGCAGGCTGTCAAAAGCAGAAAAGAAAGTGCAAGGGCTAAAAGGGCTGTTAATCTTCTGTTCAGCATGATTCAGTCCTTTCCATAGGCTTAAAACCCAATCGCATTCTGACCTGTGCCCATTTTATTGGTATTTACTGCCCAGATTTGCGTAAAATTTCTCGTGAACTTTCCATTCCCAAAATTTTTTCCATACTTTGGGAAGTAATATGGATCAACAATATTATAATAGTTGGGATTTATATCTGGATTATCACGGTTTGCATTTGTATATCCCACTAAGTTCGTGTAATGTCCATCTGTTTTATATGGCCAGTAAACAGTATTATACGAAGCCAAGGTAAAGATAATGGGCGCATTTTTATTCACATACATCGTTCGAATGCATGCTACCAGATCACTTTCATTATAGACCCTGCGTCGAATATATGTATTCCTACTTTGTACCTTATTTAAATAATTAAGTACCGTTACCATTGCAGGCCCCCTCCCAACTGCATTTTGAATTGTTGTTTGAGAAGGCACTGCTTGAGTAGAATCTGCTTTTTTGATATACTTTAAAATTTGCTGAACAGTTGCAGGAGCGCATTTGGTATTATCCTCCTGCATCACGGCGTCTACATTCAAAATTGCTGTAATTCCGGCACGTGTACTTGGCAGTTCTTCTGCCGCTAAACGCTCCGCCAAATCCCATTTTTCTTTTAGTTGTTCTTTTTGTTCCGGCGTTAAATTCGGATCGGCAAGCGCTTCCATTAAGATTTCGTCATTTGTTTGCCCGATTTCTGACGGCAATAAACCGCCCTCACTCGATGAACCCAGCGCCGCCGCCTGTGCCGTGAGAACTGTTGCGAATAAAATGGCAGTTGCTAATCCAATTACTTTTTTCATTTCACTCATCTCCTTCTTTTATTTTCAATATATGGGTTGTATTTATTTTACACATTTTTATTTAACCTGTAAATATATATAATTATATTTATTTTTGTAAAGTTATATCAGAAAAAGGGTATCCCCAAACTGGGATACCCTTCTCCTTTATTAAAATTTTACTGCCCCTTCTTTTTATAATACATGCGTTGGAACGCTTTGACGATCTCCACGATCGGGATAATCATAAATGCCAGCAGCATCGCCTCGAAATACTCCATCGCCGTCAGCGGGACGAGGCGGAACGCATCCGCCAAAAACGGCACGTAGATCACCGTCGTCGTCAGCAGCACGGAGAGCACCATCGCGCCATAGAGCACCCAGTTGTGGCTGCCGCGCAGGCCCATAGCCAATACGGAGCCATGCTGCGAGCGCATGTTGAAGGCGTGGAATACCTCGCACATCGAAAGCGTCAGGAACGCCATGGTGATCGCATGGTTGTGCAGGCCTGTTAAATCGTCCACATTATTGTAGCCGAGCGCATAGGCAAAAATCGTCTGCGCCGCAATCAAAATGCCCTGATACAAAAGCTCCGGCCCAAGGCCGCCCGCAAAGATGCCGTCCGTGGAGCTGCGCGGTTTTCGCTTCATCAAATTGCGCTCGCCGCGCTCCATGCCGAGGCCGATGGCGGGGATGCTATCCGTAATCAGGTTGATCCACAACAGATGAACCGGCAGCAGGATGGTAAACGGCCCGCCCGTCAGCGCGCCGAGCCCGATGGTGGCCACAAGGATACACACGACCTCGCTGAGGTTGGAGGAGAGCAGGAACTGGATCGTCTTGCGAATGTTGTCATAGATCCGCCGCCCCTCCTCCACGGCATGGACGATGGTGGCAAAGTTATCATCCGCAAGCACCATGTCGGCCACGTTTTTCGTCACGTCCGTGCCGGTAATGCCCATGCCGATGCCGATATCGGCTGTTTTGATCGCCGGGGCGTCGTTCACGCCGTCGCCCGTCATCGCGGTGACCATGCCGCGCTTTTTCCATGCGCTGACGATGCGCACCTTGTGCTCCGGCTGCACACGGGCATAAACGGAATACTGCTCTACCTGGCGCCCAAACGTTTCGTCATCCATCTCACTGAGCTGTGCGCCGGTGATTGCCTGGCTGGCGTCTTCGACGATTCCAAGCTCTTTGGCAATTGCCACGGCGGTATCGAGATGGTCACCCGTAATCATAATCGGCCGGATGCCAGCCTCACGGCACTCCGCCACAGCTGCCTTCACCTCCGGGCGGATGGGATCAATCATGCCGGTCAGGCCGATGAAGACGAGCTCCTGCTCCAGCGCCTCCGGTTCTGTGGAGGCCGGAAGGCTATCATAGGAACGGAAGGCAGCGGCCAGCACACGCAGTGCTTTGTCCGCCATCGCCTTATTCTGCCGCAGGATTTCCTCGCGCTTCTCCTGCGTGAGCGCGATTGCCTCGCCGCCTTCCCAAATCTTTGTGCAGCGGCTGAGCACCACATCGGGCGCGCCCTTGGTATATTGGATATACTGCCCTCCTTGCGCCTCGTGGACGGTGGACATCATCTTCCGCATAGAATCGAACGGCGCCTCGCCCACGCGTGGGAAAGTCTTTTTCAATTCACTTTTATTCAGGGAAAGCGACAGGCCATAGGAGACGAGCGCCGCCTCCGTCGGCTCGCCCGCCACGCTCCCGTCGGCTTTTACCTCCGCATCCGTGCAGAGAGCCATCGCCTGCGCAAGCAAGGGTTCATCCCCGCCAAAATGCTCAACGACGGTCATTTTATTCTGCGTGAGCGTTCCTGTTTTATCCGAGCAGATGATCTGCGCACAGCCCAGCGTTTCCACAGCGGTGAGCTTGCGGATGACGGCGTTGCGCTTTGACATATTGGTCACGCCGATGGAGAGTACGATTGTGACCACGGCCGCCAGCCCCTCCGGGATCGCCGCAACCGCCAGGCTGACGGCGATCAGGAAGGTATCCAGAATCGCCTGCAGATGGAAATCATGCCCACGCAGCAGGCCGAACGCAAAGATGAACACACAGATGCCGAGCACCAGCCAGGTCAAAATTTTACTCAGCTGCGTCAGCTTTTTCTGAAGCGGCGTCTCGCCGTCCTCCGCCTGGGTGATAGCTGTAGCGATCTTGCCCATCTCCGTGTGCATACCCGTCGCCGTGACGACCGCCTTGCCGCGGCCATAGGCAACTGTGCTGCCCATATAGGCCATATTCTTACGGTCGCCAAGCGCGACATCCTGCCCTTTGGGTGTCAATTTATCAATGAGCTTGCTCACCGGCACGCTCTCGCCCGTGAGTGCGGACTCTTCGATTTTCATGCTCGCACATTCAAACAGGCGGCAATCCGCCGGAACCGCGTCGCCCGCCTCCAGCACGAGCACATCGCCCACGGCGATCTCTTCGCTTTTTACGGTAATCAGCTCACCCTCCCGCAGCACCTTGCTGGTGGCCGCCGCCATCTTTTGGAGGGCTTCAATCGCCTTTTCGGCCTTGCTCTCCTGATATACGCCCAGCACGGCGTTCAGGATCACGACCACCAGGATGATGACCACATCCGCATAGCCTTCCTTTTCATGACCGAGCGCAGCCGTAACGGCGGAAACAACCGCGGCACCGATCAGCACGAGGATCATCGGGTTGAGCAGCTGCTCGATAAACCTGCGCAGGAGGGATTTCTTTTTCGCCTCCTCCAGCCTGTTCCTGCCGTCGCGCGCGAGGCGCTGGGAGGCCTGGGTGCCGCTGAGGCCCTTCGGCGTGCTTTCCACCGCTGAAAATACATCCGAGATATTTTCCAGATAGTATTTTTTCACTGTACTTCTGCCTTCCTTCTATTGTGTTCCAACAGCTATCTATGATAAACCGCCCTTCTAAGACGGATTTTGCCCAAAAAATCAAAAAATCCTCCAGCAGAGAGAAATCTGCTGAAGGTCTTGCTTCCATTTTCATGGATCGCCGCCAGACGCATTTGCGCCGTGTGTTGACAAGCGATTGCCAAGCTACTCCCCTTCACCGGCCCAGCCGGAAAAGCAATTTTTATATTATTTTTATCAAATGCGAAAAATGGCGTTGCCGCCGTGCGGCAGGAGGCGTTTCGCGCCGACAGACATTTTTCTAATGCTTCAAACGATCCGTTTGAAGCTATCATACCATGATTTTCCGCGAAGTCAATTGTTAGATACAAAATTTAAAATCCATTCACACTCTATTCATACCCTCAGCGGATACAAGCTGTCTATGGCCAAACAGCGCCCCCTCTCTCTCTATTACGCAAGCATAAGTTTCCCCCATTGGATCGATTTTTGCTGATTCATTTTACCAGGTAAAAATGGCGTTCAAAACAAAAATAAAAGGAATCAAAAAAATAAATCGTATAAATTGACTTTTTCATACATTGATGTTATAGTAAATAAGACATACGACATTTTCCAATCAAATCTGACGGGAGGCCCTATTTATGAAACGAATGATCTGCCTGATTCTGGTATGCCTGCTTGCGCTCTGCGCCCTGACCGCCTGCAAAAAGAACGGGCCCACGATTATGGGAAATGACGGCGCAACCTATGAGCAAGTGGTCGGCAAGGATGGAAATCCCGTTACCGATCCCTCCGGAAACCCGGTTGTGATTGCCCCAAAAGGGACAGATGAATCCGGAAACGAGCAGGAGGGCGCTACGCAAAGCCTGACCATCCCGTATCTTGCCTCCTCCGGTAAAACGATTGAATCCCCAGGCTACCGCATGGAGATCCCCAAGGATTGGGAGATGAAAAACAGCGCGGCCGACCCGCTGCTGGAAAACAAGGATGAAACACTTCAAATTTCTATCATGGACAAAAGCGCCGTCGCCACCAATCGGAAAGAATACGCCGAAACCGCCCGCAACAGCTTGATGCAGGTTGGCAATACGCCCAGCGAAATCACGGAAACCACCATTGCAGGGAATCCAGCCAGCAAATTCACCTCCTCCGTTCAAAAAGATGATGACACAAAGCTCTTTTCCGTTTTCTACATTGTGGAAAATAACGGTAAAATCTACGTGCTCTCCGGCACAGCAAAAAACGAAGACGAGTTTAAGTCAGCCGATTTCGACGCAATCTTCAACAGCATTCAATTTAAATAAAAAGCTTTCAAATCGAAAAGCACGCACTGGAAACAAAACTTTCCGTGCGTGCTTATTTTCTTCGGTGTGCCAGTTGCGTCTATGCTTGCGGGAGAGGAAAAGTGTTGGTATAATGAACCCATCTTAGTAAAGTCAAAAATCCAGAGAGCGTTCGATATTATTATGCGATGATGAAACCACCCATATCACCGGTTCAGAAAAGGAGTTGTTCTATGATGAGACGAAGCCTTGCTTTGCTGCTGGCCGCCACCCTATTGGCCGGGCTGCTGACAGCCTGCTCGAAAGAAGAGAAAGAGCCGGAAACCGCGTGTTCCACCGCACCTGTCACCATTGAGGTGCAAACTACTGCCGCGGAGCTGATGAGCGGGGAACATTTTGCGGTGGAACAGGCCTCCGGCTGGGAAGGCGGCGGCAGTCAAAATGCCGTAAAACAAAAAAATTCGACCGCGCAGATGGATATCGTAACGCTTGGCAGCCTGGAGGCAAACCCCGTTGCCTACCTGCAAAAATTTCACGACACCTACCGGGACGGGGGGCTCGGAAAAAACCTTTCGGATGTGGAAACCGTGTCGATTGGCGGAATGGGCGCCGCCTATTTTCAGTTTGAGGACACTGTCGCCAAAGAAGGGACGGTAAAGGCCTTCTACTGCCTCAATCAAAACCAGAAAACTTACCTCATCACCTGCTGGGCGGTTGGCTGGAAGGATTTTAACGCGGCGGATTTTCCCGCACTAATCGGGCAGATTCAGTTCAGATAGATTTTCTATACATTCGAGAAATAGGGCATCAAAATTGCCATAAAAGAGAGGTACGCAGCGTGGGTATCTTTGAAATCTCCGACCCGGGCCGGATTGAAGCCCTGTATGCGGGCTGGCCTGAAACCTTCATCTGGTCTTTCCTACAAGGCTATATGGGCTCAGCTTGGGCAGATCATCCCCGCTTTCCAACTTCAGCGAAAATCATGGTGGGTGATTTCTGCCTGTTTGCAGGGAAGCCGAACACCGCGCTGATCCTCCACCAGCCGGAAGGGCGGGAAACGGATTTTTTCATCCTTGTGCCGCAAAATGAAGCATGGGGCCGGGAGATCGAGCGGATACTCGGTGAGCAAGCGCAGCGGATCACACGTTACGCAACCCAAAAAGATCCAAGCCTGTTTCGCCGCGGGAAACTGGAGCGATTCGCCGCTTTATCGAATCCCAATTTTCAGCTTCGGAGCATTGATGGGCCACTTTTCTGCCTCTTACGGGTGGAGGAATGGTCGCGCGATCTCTGCTCCCAATTTGCAGACTATGCCGATTACGAGCGAAGCGGAATCGGCGTGGCGGCGCTTTATCAGGGCACGCCGGTTGCCGGCGCTTCCTCCTACACCGTTTACCGGGGCGGCATTGAAATTGAAATTGACACACGGGTGGATTTCCGCAGGCAGGGCCTTGCCACGGCATGCGGCGCACGGCTGATTCTGGACTGCCTGGATTGCGGCCTGTATCCGAGCTGGGATGCGCACAGCCGCGCCTCCCTCGCCCTTTCGAAAAAGCTGGGCTATAAGCTCGACAGGCCATACCCTGCCTATGAATGGAATCCGGGCCTGCCACGGGTGTAAAGGTACCACCCAAAAGCAGCGAAAACGGAGCGATTATGATACAAAGAGGGACTGCTGCGAGGTGGTTTGCAGCAGTCCCCCTCCCTATTCACCACATTTCTGCTGCGCTTCCTTCTTCTGAAGGACAAGCTACCAGACGAAAAGCTTTGTCAATAAGGCCTTGGCATCCTCCGCTGTAAAACCGCCGGGAGAAACGCGGAAGTTTTTCACCTCTCCCCATCGGGAAACATACTGCTCCACTTGCTCCGGGGTCATCCGCACGGACGCCACATCCGTCAGCCGCTCCACAATGCTGCTCAACTGCTCGAAATCAGTGCCCAGAACCTGATAATATTCCGCCGCGCGTTGTGGCTCAAACTGCTCCCCACGCGCCAGGAATGCCGGCAGAAACGCCGTGCAAGCGCGCCCATGCGGGATGTTAAAATCCTCCGTGAGCACATAGCCGAGCGGATGGGGGAACGCCGTGCCGCAGGCGCTGAGCACAATGCCCGCATAGAGGGAGCCATAATAAAGCCGCTCGCGCATCTTCCGATCCGGCAGATGCGTATTTTTATCAAGCCAGACAAGGCTGTTCCAAAGCATCGGCAGCCCCTTCATCGCAAAGAGCTTCACCGGATCGCTGAGATGCGGGTTGAACCAGCCCTCCGTCGCATGGGCAAGGGCATCCAGGGCTGTGGAAACCGTCACGCCGAACGGCGCGCTATGCGTATACGCAGGGTCTGCAAAGGCAAGGCGCGCATAGCAATCCGGGCCGGATATGCTTTTTTTGCGCCCACTCTCATCAATCGTCAGCACAGACACGGGTGATACCTCACTGCCCGTTCCCGCCGTTGTGCCCACCAGTGCCAGCGGAAGCGGCGGATTTGCGCCCTCCCTTTGAAAGATATCCATGGGCGCAAGCCCTTCATTGGCAGCAAAAATGGCGGCCGCCTTGGCCGCGTCAAGCGGCGATCCGCCCCCAATGCCAATGATAAACTCCGCGCGGATGCTGCGCGCGACCACCCCCGCCTCATGGCAGGCAGAAACAAGCGGATTCGGGCCGATTGCATCATAGACCGACCAACCGATCTCCCACAGATCCAACGCGGCCGTCACATCGGCCAAAGCGCCGCTCAGCTTTGCAGAGGAACCTCCGGTGATAATCAGGCACCGCCTGCCAAGCGCGCGCAGCAACGTGGAATTGCGAGCGACCGCCCCCTCCCCACTGACGACATGCACGGGCATATGAAAATTAAAATCCATTCTGAATCCCTCCATAGTTGTATCTAAACAAAACCGGCTCACCGGATATCTTCCAAAATGTTTTAAATGGAACATTGGAAGCGATCCGCCGCGAAAAATGGCGTTGCCGCTCTGCGGCAGGAGGCGGCTTACGCCGACAGGCATTTTTCCAATGCTTCAAACGTTGTTTGAAGCTATATATGCGGAAGGCTTCCACATGCAAAAATGGCGTTGCCGCTCTGCGGCAGGAGGCGGCTTACGCCGACAGGCATTTTTTCAATGCTTCAAAC
>UQWL01000017.1 GCA_900544715.1 uncultured Oscillospiraceae bacterium
TCGATATGCCGGTAAAACCGCTTACTATACCGCTGCGTCTGCATTCCCACCAGCGGATATCCACCGGTAGATTGCCTCCACCATTGCTCCCGCTGCATACGCCGCGCGCTTCGATGCAGCCTTTTCTTGGCTGTTTTGCTCTGGATGTTCGCTATTTGTTTCTATAGAGGTTTCCAGTACCTGCTGTGCCAGCCTCTCCCATTTGGCATCTTTCAAGCCCATCCGGAAACGCCTCCATCTTCTTTCAAGTTGATTACAAAATGGTTACAATTGGTTACAAATTGGTTTCCATTATACACACCTTAACCATCCGAAGCAAGCTCGCATCACAGATTTCGGCATTTTATATAGAAATAACACCATGAATTCAGGCACTTTGATAGTGTGTTTTCTTCATTCATCCTTTAATTCAAAAAAGCATTTCCTCATCCCTTCTGTAAAGCTATATAACTTTACATAATTATGTTCTAAAACAATAAAATATAGCAATTAATTTCTCAATCTAACACAACAAGAAGTCCTTTTCCAGATGATCAAAAAAGCCTGCCGGATTACTCCGCTTTGCCCGCAACAAAAAAGCATACTGCAAAATGTGCAACCATTTCGCAGTATGCTCTTCTATCATCTGATGGGTGCTGCATAGCCTTTCGCGTCAAAGCAGCGGGCAGCTCCATTCAATCGATATCCACACGGATCTTTTCATTCGCGCGGGTGGCAACGGATTTCATTACCGTGCGGATCGCTTTTGCAATCCGGCCCTGCTTGCCGATGACACGGCCCATATCCGGCTGTGCAACATGAAGGTGGTAAACAGTCGTGCCTTCCTCATCCGGCGCATCCACATCGACTGAAACAGCGGAGGGATCCTCCACGAGGCCCTGTGCGATTGTAATCAGTAACTCCTTCAAAATGAAGCCCTCCTAATCAATGGGCAATTTATTTGATGATATCGTTCTTCTTGAAAATCGCCTTTACGGTATCCGTCGGCTGAGCGCCGTTTGCGATCCATTTGGCGGCCTTTTCCGCGTCGATCTTCACGACGGGCGGATCCTGAAGCGGATTATAATAGCCGATTTCCTCGATGAAGCGGCCATCGCGCGGATAGCGGGAATCCGCGACCACAATGCGGTAAAAGGGTGCCTTCTTTGCGCCCATACGGCGCAGCCTGATTTTAACTGCCATAACTACATTCCTCCAAAAATGAAAATGATTTATTGGTTCATCACGTTTTCACCTGCCGTTTGGGGCTACGGGGCTGACGTGCTGAAAGCAAATTTTAAAACAGCCCTCCGCCCATGCCCGGCGGAAGCTGGCCCATACGGCGCATCTTTTTGCGCATACCCTTGCCGCTGAACTGCTTGAACATCCGCTGCATATCGCGATACTGCTTCAAAAGACGGTTGACATCCTCCACCTGCATGCCGCAGCCCGCCGCGATCCGTCGCTTGCGGGAAGGGTTGATCAGATCCGGCTTTTCACGCTCTGCGGGCGTCATGGAGAGGATAATGGCCTGTGTGCGGTCAAATTGCCGCTCGTCGATCTCCACATCATTCAGCTGCTTGCCCACACCAGGCAGCATCGCAAGCATCTCCTTGAGATTGCCCATTTTCTTCATCTCACGCAGCTGATTGAGCAGATCATTGAGGTCGAATTTATTCTTTCGGAGCCTGGCCTCAAGCTCCATCGCCTTTTTTTCATCAAGCGACGTTTCCGCCTTCTCGATCAGGGATAATACATCCCCCATGCCGAGAATACGGGAGGCCATACGATCCGGATGGAACGCATCAAGGTCGCCGAGCTTTTCCCCTGTGCCGATGAACTTGATCGGCTTGCCTGTGACCGCGCGCGCAGAAAGCGCTGCGCCGCCGCGGGTGTCGCCATCGAGCTTTGTCAGCACGAGCCCATCCACACCAAGCGCCTCATTGAAGGCAGTTGCCACATTCACGGCATCCTGCCCTGTCATCGCATCGATCAGCAGCAAAATTTCATGCGGCTTAATCTCTGCCTTGACGCGTTTGAGCTCATCCATCAGCTCCTCGTCGATATGCAGGCGGCCCGCCGTATCAAGCAGCACGTAGTCATAGCCCTGATCCTTGGCGAGCTTAATCGCCTCACGCGCAATTTCCACAGGGTCTGCCGTGCCCTTTTCAAACACGGGCACGCCCGCCTTCTCACCAACCACCTGGAGCTGCTTGATCGCCGCCGGGCGGTAAATGTCGCACGCCACGAGAAGAGGGCGGTTCCCCTGATTTTTCAGCATCAGGCCAAGCTTTGCGCAATAGGTCGTTTTGCCGACGCCCTGCAGGCCGCACATCATCACAACCGTCGGCGGATGCGGAGCGCTCGCAAGGCGGCTGCGTGTGCCGCCCATCAGTTCTGTGAGCTCCTCGTTGACGATTTTTACCACCATCTGGCCGGGCGTCAGGCTTTCCATCACCTGTGCGCCGATTGCCCGCTCTGTCACTTTCGCGGTAAAATCACGGGCAACCTTATAGTTGACATCCGCCTCCAACAGCGCCAGACGCACCTCGCGCATCGCGTTGCGCACGTCGGTTTCCGTCAATTTCCCTTTGCCGCGCAGCTTTTTAAACGCAGCCTCCAGCTTATCGGAAAGGCCTTCAAAAGCCAAATCATCACTCCCTTTACACTTCGCACAGGGATTGTGCGATTGCTTTGATCTTTACGGTCGTATCGTTGATTTCCCGGGATAGACCGTAGCGCATATTGTACTCGCTGATCGCATTCGCGCAGTCGATAATTTCATCAAGCCCCCTGCGCATTTCATGAAAACGGCGTGCAAGTCCCAGCCGCTCCTCCATATCAAACAGCTGCGCCTCCGCACGCTTGATCGAATCGCGCACGCCCTGCCTGGTGATCCCTTCATTCTCCGCGATCTCGGATAGGGAAAGGTCGTCGTTATAGTAGTAGCCAAGAAAATCCCGCTGCTTTTCCGTGAGCATGTCCCCATAGAAATCAAGCAAAATCGTGATTCCAAGATCCTTCGCCACAACTTCGCCTCCCCACCCCGCAAAATCCCCCTCTCCGCACCGCAAATCTGTTCGATGCAGAAAAGGATATATGTAAAGCTCTTTTCTTTACAGCGAAATTCATTATACTAAACGTGCCCCTTTCTGTCAAGAGGGGAAGCCTGTCAATCTGCAAATTCAATCGGCTTTTTTACGAATACCATTCGTTTCGAAGCGCAGCGGAGTAACAAAACAAGGCCCGCCGTGATCATACGGATCAATAGAGATACACAGTGCTTACAAAAGTTGGCGGCTAGCGGCTATTTTTTATCTGCTTTCCTTTTCATATATATTATATGGCACTGTTTGCACAGGCATTTTCTCCTTGCACGACATTGGCATTTCTATTTTTATCAGTTATTAATACCCTCGGTGGACAAAAGTCAACACGGTTTTTCGGAGCCAATAGAACGACCAGCGGCGTTATCTTCGTTGCCGGGCAATAGATATGCGCCATGCCAACCCGTTGGCAGATAAAAGCAAAGTTTCAATTTCATATGGGCTTCCTTTCATGCAAATTGAGTAAATCGCATATCATATACAGGATTCTCTCAATGAACCGTTATTGTGCCTAAAAAACATTTTTTCAAATTATATAAGATTCACAAAACGGACCTATTATTTTCAAAGTGATTGACATTATGTCTATTTCAGTTTATGATTTATTTACGAAATCACCGCTAATTTCATAGAGAGATATTCTTGATGTGAAAAGTTTTCGGTTATTTCGCCGTTTTGCTCATTTCTTCATTTCCCGGCCCGCGCGCACCGTGAAAATTAAAGAAGGCGCGTCCAAGGCGTGAAAACGCCTAAAACAAAAATTTACTATTTGGAGGTGTAAAAATTTGAAGAAATGCAAACGGCTGCTGAGCACTGTTCTCGCCGTCATGATGCTGCTTGTAAGCGTACAGGCTGCATTCATCGCCGGCGCAGAGCAGGCCAGCACAATCAAAGTCGCCACCATCTCGGACATCCGCTATCAGGCGGGAGCGGCAGACAAAGATGGCCTCATGCTTTCCAAAAGCGCCGCGTTGCTTGACGCCGCGATCGCCAAGGTCAAGGCAAGCAATGCGGATGTGCTGCTCGTCACAGGTGATCTCACCAATAACGGCAGCAAGACTTCCCACCAGTATGTGGCAAGTAAGCTCGCGGAAGTAAAGGCGGAGGGCATCCCAGTCTATGTCATTCCCGGCGAGCACGACGTTCGTGAAGGCGGTACGACGACTGCGGTATCGAAAGCAGTGTTTAAGGATCTCTACAAGGACTTCGGCTATGGTGAAGCCCAGCAGGATCCTTCCTCCGCTTCCTATGTCGCAGATCTGGGCAATGGCTTTAAAGCTGTCATGAGCGATTCCGTCGCAGCAGACGGTCAAGGCCAGATGACCCAGTGGGTGGTAGACAAAGCGAAAGCTGAAATTGCCAATGGCAATACGGTATTCGCCGCATCCCACCATCCGGCAGTTACACGCGGCAGCGTGGACAGAACGTTCATTGATCTGCTCCACACGCTGGCGGGATTGGAAATCGATCTTGGCGGCAAAACCAAGATTTATACCAACGATCCCGATCAGGCGGCCGCCAGCCTCGGCCTGGTAGACAGGACCTGCATCCTCTCAAACGCGGGTGCTCTTGCGGACGCCGGCGTGAAGTATCTCTTCACCGGCCATGCGGGCACACTGAGCATCAGCGGCATGACCACGACCAACGGCGCGCAGATGTATGACGTGATGTCCGGCTCTCTGGTCAACGCTTCCTCTTCCGTCCGGTACACGACGCTGTCCAAGGCGTCCGCCGGCATGAAGGAGCAGCGCGCGGAGTTTAAAACCGACATGATCGCGTCCGCCGCTGGCGTCGACAATGTGGAGCAGGCCGCCCATGCGGCACTTCAGAAGCAAATGTCCACAGAGGTGGATTATGCCATTGAAGTTGCCGAAAAGGTAATCGCACATCTGATTCCGGCAATTAAGCCGAATATTCAGACGTTGGTTCGAAATCTGGATCTGGCGGCACTGGGCGTTAGTATCCCGAGCATTGCTGACGGTGTTGTTCAGGATATCAAAAACGATCTCGCATCGTCCTACATTCCCCCGCTGCTTGATTTACTTTCCACCACAAGGTTGCATAACGTTATCGTTGATGTACGCCGTGCTCTGGAAGCAATGGACTTTAACGGCCAGAGCTTTTATGGATTCTTAACGGATATTTTCGTCACGATCCAAAAAGGCGATGGCAAAACACCTGCTGCCGTGGAGGGCATCTTCAGCGCTCTGCGCAATCAGGAGCCGGAGCTTCTGGTTGGCCTGATTCAATCCTTCGCAGACAATTTTAATTCTACCAACCTGGTGAATCTGGTGAATGACATTCTCGACGTAAGGTTCGCTAAAACTTATATCGCAACAGTCAAATTCCAGATTCAGCTTCGCGGCCTGCTCGCAGGGTCCTATGCTCTTGTCAGTGGACTTGTAAGCGTCAACCTTGACCTGTGGGGTATTCTGGACGGCGCGATCACCCTGCCGAACGGCAAAAAGATCAGCTCCATCGCACGCCCCATCGTCAATGATCTGATTCTGGGTGCGCCTGAAAGCGACAGCGTAAAGCAGACGCCTGCCCGCTTCACACAGAATTTGAAGGGCAATGCCGAAGGCGTTGTCAACCTGCTCTTTGAGTTTGGCGTTGGCGATCTGATCGGCACCAACATCTTCGCGCAGGGCCAGTCGGGCGTATATGTCGCCCGCACGGTCACGCTCGCAGAGCTTGGCGATTATCTCAACAGCCTCGTCCCGAATAAGGACGTGTCCTCTCTCAGCGCCGTGGATTGGTCCAAGGTGCGCGATGCGCTCAACGCGGCTGGCCGCTTCACTGCGGAACAGCTTGCAACTGTGAATAAGGAACTCGTGGCCGGTACGGATTCTACCTCAGCCGTGACTCAGCTCGACAAGCTCAAAGAGCTTGCGAACGCGGAGTTCTACAAAGCGGTTGCGGATGAATTCACCGCAAAGGTCAACGCCTTGCCAGCCGTCGACGCCCTCACGCTGGATAACGCGCAGCAGGTTTATGCGCTCCAGTCTGAGTACGATCAGTTCTATGCGGAGATCAAGGCGAACCTCAGCGCAGAAACCGTGGCGAAGCTGAATGCAGCCGTCGCCAAGATCTATGCGCTTGAGCATTTCGATGCCGCAGTTGACGCCGTTATGACGAAAATTGCTGCAATCGGAACTGTCACAACCGAAAGCGAAGCAGCCATCCAGGATGCACGCGCCGCCTATGGTGAACTGACCGTCCGCCAGCAGAAGCAGGTGACCAACTATCAGACCCTTGTGGATGCGGAAGCTGCACTGATCCTCGCGAAAGAAAATGCCGCCGTAATCAAGTCTGTTGAAGACAAGATCGCGGCAATCGGCGAAGTCAGCTATACCTCTGCCAGCAAGGCGAAGATCGATGTCGCCCGCGCGGCATACAACAATCTCGATGAGGCACTGAGGCCAAGCGTAAGCAATTATGAGGTTCTGACCGCTGCCGAAGCGCGCTACGCGGAGCTGAAAGCCGCCGCAGAAGACGCAGCAGCAGCCGAGCCCGTGATCGCCCAGATCAACGCCATCGGCAAGGTCACCTTGGAGAGCAAACGCCTGATCGAAGCCGCTGAGGCAGCCTACGCCGCCCTGACGGATTCTCAGCAGAAACTCGTTAGCAACTATGAGACCCTCACCGCCGCGCGCGCCGCCTATGACGCGCTTGTTCAGGCTGAGGCCGACAATCAGGCCGCCGCGCAGGCAGTCATGGATCAGATCGCCGCGATTGGCACCGTAACGCTGGAGAGCGAAGCCGCGATTCAGCAGGCCCGCGCTGCTTACGATCTGCTTACACCCGCGCAGAAAGCGCTGGTCACCAACCTCACCGTTCTGACCAATGCGGAAAGCACGCTTGCCGCCCTGCAGAAGCAGGCAGCCGATGAAAAAGCAGCCAAGGCTGTGGATGAACTGATCGCTGCCATCGGCGATGTCACGCTCGAAAAAGAAGAGCAGATCGCCGCCGCCAGGGATGCTTACAACGCGCTTACCTCCGACCAGAAGCGTCTGGTAGAAAACCTCGCCGTTCTGACCGCTGCGGAAGCGCAGCTCAGTGTGCTGAAAAACGACTTCCTCTTTGAGGATGGCGCAACCGGCATCACGCTGCGTGCAGGCAGCGGCGTTCTCCCGCTCGACACGATCATGACCGTGCAGGAGATCGTCAGCGGCAATGTGTTTGACGCGATCCTTGCCAAGGATTACAAGGCCTTCCACCTCTATGATATTAGCCTTGCCTCCGACGGTTCCCCTGTGGCGCCCACGAAGGCAGTTAAGATCAGCATCCCGCAGTTTGCCTCGAACACCGCTGTTTACAGCGTTGCAGCCGACGGCACGATGACCCCGGTGGAAGCGGTTCTGGAAAACGGCTCCTTCAACTTCAGCGCAGATCAGGTCGGCATGTTCGCCGTCGCGCAGGCGAAGGTATTCGTTGATACCACCGCCCTGAAGGCTGCAATCGCTGCCTTCGAGGCTTTGGACGCCTCCCATTACAACGCTGCGAGTTTCGCTAAGGCAAACGCCGCTTATGAGGCTGCCAAAGCGGAGCTGAATGCAAACTATGAGCTTACCGCGACCAATCAGAGAAAGGTCGACGCGGCTGCCTCCGCACTCAAGGATGCGATCGCAGTGCTTTCCTATCTCCCGGCTGATATTGCCGAACTCAACACGGTTCTCTACCAGGCAAAGATGATGCAGGCCGCCGATTATGTGGACTTCTCTGATGTGGAAGAGGCAATCGCGGCAGCAGATGAATTCCTTGCCGGCTCCTATGATATTCGCAACCAGGCCGCGATCAACGAGCTTGCCCAGAATCTCTCCACCGCAATTGCGGCGCTGACTCTGGCGCCAGCCGATTTCACGGCGATCGATAACGCCATTGCAGCCGTACCGAAGGATCTCCATAATTACACGGAGGCCTCCGTCGCAGCCCTCAATGCTGCCGTTAACGCTGCAAAGGAAGCGAAGAACACCATCACCCGCGAAGACGCTGACTGGCAGGCCCAGGTTCAGGCGTATGCGCAGGATGTGCTGGATGCCATCGCAGGCCTTCAGAAAGCGGACGTTTCCTATGCGGATACCGCTCTGCTTGAATTGGCAATCGATATGGTACATCTTTACTATCCGGCCGACTATGTGGACTTCTCCGGTGTTGACGCCGCTGTTGCCGCGGCACAGGCACTGCTCAATGCGAAGCCCACTGCAGACAGGCAGGAGGAAGTCGATGCCGCCGCAATGGCGATCTTCGACGCGATCGGCGCACTCGAATGGGCATAAGGAGCAGACGCTCACTTTTTTGTGTGAATCCCTCCAAATAGAATACCGCGCCGGAGCGCAGTGACAAAAGCCCTTCGGCGCGGCATTGCCCAAACGGCCAACCGATTTTGATTCAGAAAGAGGTGTTTTCACTCTATGGCAAAAACCAAAAAAGCGTTTTCCGCAAAGCGCGTGCTTGCGTTGGCGTTGGCGCTGATCATGGCGCTCTCCGTCATGCCGGCGGCGTTTGCGGCGGACGTAACAGGTCCGGTGCAGCGCACGGAAGGAAACCTGGTAGGCGGCGTTGACGCCGGGCATTACGTATCCTTCCGCGCCAACTTCCAGAATATGACCTTCATCCAAACAAAGGATAACGAAGCCTTCCGCTTCCAGTTCTGGATGGATGCGAAGAAGAATGCCGGCGTCAACTACGGTTGGATTTACAACCGCAGCGCTGATCAGCCGCAGACGCTATCCACCCCGATTGGTAAATCCTTCTCCGTCACGTGGGATAGCTATATTGGCGGCCTCCCCGGCAATCTGTTCGGTGGAAATAACTGGACAGGGACCACCATCACTGTTGATTTCGTTGGCGATGGCGGTAAAGTGTATGATACTGCGCTGCGCGTTTATTACGATGGGCGCGGCAGTGCTAGCGCTGGCCAAACCTGGTATACCTATGACATCCCGCTCACCGTCACCGTCATTGACAAGCGCGCCTTGAATTCCGCCATCAGCGCCGCCAACGCGGCCGCAGCCGATGCGGACTATTACACGGAGGCTACTTGGGCCGACGTGACCGCGGCGCTTGCCAACGCGCAGAAGGTTGCGGGCGATGTGATCGAGACGCAGTCCGTCATTGACCGCTATGCCTCCGCCCTTCAAAACGCAGTGGATTCCCTGGAGTATCAGGGTGCTAATTACACGGCTCTTGACGCTGCAAAAGCTGCCGCGGAAAAGATTTTGAACGATGCCAAAGCAGACGATACCTACACGATCGCAACACTGGCCGCCCTGCGCGAGAAGTATGATGCGGCGCAGAACATTCCCACCACAGGCTGGGATATCCGCAACCAGAATGCAATCGACAAAGCTGCAAATGAGCTCAGCGCCGCAGTTTCCGGCCTTGTGAGGTTTGCAAGCTATGCTCAAATGCAGGCCGCTGTCACTACGTTTGAACGGCTCAACGCCGAATTTTATGATCCGGCAGATCTCGCTGCACTGAAGGTCAAGGTGGATGCCGCTAAGCAGGAAATGCTGCGCGAAAACCGTCTCGACATCACAAAGCAGGCAGATGTCAACGCCCGCGCCATGGCGCTGATGAAGGAGATCAACTCCCTCCAGAAGCTCCCGGCAAACTACGATGCGTTCAACGCTGCTGTTGCCGCTGCAAAAGCGAAGATCGAGGCCTCCGACTTCCAGAATTATACCAGCGCATCCGCAAAAGCCCTCAGCGATGCGTATCTTGCCTCCGCCTCCATTGAGACAGGCAAGGACATCACCTATCAGGCAACGATTGACGCCGCCACAAAGGCCATCAACGACGCGATCGCAGGCCTGACCCTTAAGGGCGCCGATTATTCCGCTCTCGACGCTGCCATTGCCAACGCGCAGGCGCAGCTCGACCGCACGGATATCAGCGACTACACGGATGCTTCCGTGAACGCGCTGCGTACCACTCTTGACGCTGCAAAGGCAGTCAGCCGCAAGCTGACGGTTGACCAGCAGCAGATCATCACGGACGCCACCGACGCCCTGCTCGCCGCAACCCGCGGCCTGACCCTCAAGGGCGCTGATTACACTGCGCTTGACAAGGCGATCTCTGACCGTGAGGAAGAGGTAGCCGCCGCGAAGGAAGCGGGCATCTACACAGACGCCTCCATCTCCCGCGTGGAAACGGCAATTGCCGCGGCAAAAGCGGTTGACCGCACCCTCTCCGTGAAGGAGCAGACCAAGGTTGACGATGCACTTGCAGCCCTGAATGCCGTTAAGCTTGAGAAAAAGCCCGCCGACTACAGCGCACTCAACGACGCCATCAAGGCTGCTCAGGATACGCTGAATAACGCAGGCGACGAGTACACCGAGGCTTCTAAAACTGCACTGAGCAATGCCATCAAGGCCGCCCAGGCAGTTGTAGCCGCTAAGTATGATGTCACACAGCAGCAGAAGGTAGACGATGCGGTTGCAGCGCTTGAGAGCGTAAAGCTCATCCTGAAGGATGCGGATTACAGCGCGCTCAACGATGCGATCCAGAATGCGGAAGCCTTCCTCGCAGATCCAGATACCGAAAAGCTCTACACAGAAGAGGCCATCCAGGCTGTTAAGGATGCGCTTGACGCTGCCAAAGCAGTGGAAAAGGATCTCGACATCCTCCATCAGGATGAGATCACCGCGGCCGCCGACACGCTGGTAAATGCTATTGAGCAGGCCAAGGGCGATTTCAACGCGGCTGACCTCACTGGCCTTCAGAAGGCTGTTGACGCCGCCAACGAGAAGCTCGCAGCCGCCGATATCGAAGATTACACGAAGGATTCCCGTGACGCCCTTGCCGAGGCTGTTGCTGAAGCAGAAGCTATGATCGAGCGTATGCCCAACATCACTGAGCAGGACGCTGTGAACGCGAAAGCCGCGGCCCTCAACGCCATGACGCTCACGCTCAAGGGCGCTGACTATGAGGCGCTTGACATTGCCATTGCCAAGGCGAATATCGCCTACAACGATGCAAAGGCCAGCGGGCAGTATACGGAGGAATCCCTGGCACAGCTCAAGGCTGCCATCGATTATGCAGAGGGCCTGAGCCGCAGCCTGACCATCAAAGATCAGAAGATCATTGACGACGCAGAAGCAGCCCTGAATGTAACGCTCGTCTACAAGGGCGCCAATATGGATGCTCTGAACGCAGCAATCGCCGCTGCCAACGCCAAGCTCAGCGCTTCTGACATCAGCAACTACACCGAGGCTTCCGTTGCGGCCCTCAGGGCTGCCTTGGAAGAGGCTGAAGCGCTCGTAAAGAGCAACCCGGATATTACGAAGCAGGATGCAGTGGATGCGATGGCCGCCTCTCTCAACGCGATCAAGCTCGTCCTCAAGGACGCTGATTTCACCGCGCTCGACGCGATCATCAAGACCGCTTCTGATAAGCTCGCTTCCGGTGATATCAACACCTACACGCCTGATTCCGTTGCCGCCCTGAGGGCAGCCCTGGAAGAGGCTGAGAATATCGACCGCAGCCTTACGATCCTCGATCAGGCTGATGTGGATGCCGCTGTTGCAAACGTCCAGAAGGCACTCGATGCGATGAAGCAGTATGATGCGCTTACCTCCGTCGCAATCACCAACGGCGGTGTGGATGTTGAAGGCGATGTACTGTTTGTAAAGGTTCCGTGGTATACGCTCTATAAGAACAATTCGACCGAGCTGGGTATTCAGGTAAACAGCGGCGCTGAGGTCAAGAGTGTAAAATGGAGCTATGCAAATTGGTCCATCGACAAGCCTGAAGCGACGATCGAAACTCCCAACGCCGAGACGACGGTCATCCGTCCCAACGGCAAGGGTATCGGCGCCCGTTCCTGCTGGGTTACCGTGACGGTGGAAGATTTCTACGGCAACGTAGCGACCGATACCATCAAGGTTCGTTTCCACAAGTGGAATTGGCAGGCAAAATAAAAGCCCTTCCATCAGGAACGATTCACCTGTTCTAAGGCATAATGAAGGGTTCCCCGTCTCGGTTCCGGTCAGCCGGTACCGAGGCGGGGTTCTCGTTTTGATTGCATTTGGGCGCTCGGAAGCATAAAAAGCTCCTGGATAATTCATAGGCCATCTTCTTATTGATGTTAACTTTTGGGAATCACCACCTTCGACACTTGCAGATAAAACGATGATAGATCCAATAAAGTATGATTGATCTCCCGATTAATCAGGATCCATCTATTTTTTCCTTCGATAAAGCCTACGGCAATCTTGTCAAGCCCATTATAATATGATAAAATAAAGTGTTTCGAGATACAGTCATTGGAGGGTTTTATTATGTCAGGACATTCCAAATGGAGCACGATCAAGCGCAAGAAGGAAAAAACGGACGGCCAGCGTGCAAAAATCTTTACGAAGATCGGCCGTGAAATTGGCGTAGCGGTGCGTGAAGGCGGCCCGGATCCATCCTCCAACTCCAAGCTGCGGGATGTGATTGCAAAGGCGAAGGCCAATAATGTGCCCAACGATAATATCGACCGCATCATCAAAAAAGCAGCAGGTGAAGGCGGCGCGGATAATTACGAAGAGATCGTTTATGAGGGCTACGGTCCCTGCGGCGTGGCCGTTATCGTGGAAACGCTCACAGATAACCGCAACCGCACTGCCGCTGATATGCGCCATTATTTTGATAAATACGGTGGAAACATGGGCCAGACGGGTTGCGTCGGCTTCCTGTTCAACCGGCAGGGCGTGATCGCCATTGAGATGGAAGGCCTGGATGAAGAAAAAGTGATGGAAGATGCGCTGGAGGCTGGTGCAGTCGACTTTTTGACGGACGAGGATGTTTTCGACATCCGCACAGATCCGAGTGATTTCACCGGCGTGTGCGATGATCTGGAGGCTAAGGGCTATACCTTTGTTTCCGCTGAGATCGAATATGTCCCCTCTACCTATACGAAGCTGAGCGATCCGGATGATATTAAAAACATGGCCAAGATGCTGGAATTGTTCGAGGATAACGACGACGTTCAGAATGTTTGGCACAATTGGGAGAATGCCGACGACGCGGAGTAAGCGCCTCCCCCATCCCCCTCTTTCCCACAGATAACAACATAAAGCCCGCCGCAAAGGATCTTTGCGGCGGGCTTTTTTGGCTCTATTTCACTTGACGAAGGAGGGCGAATCCCTTATGATAACGGTAGCAGAAAGAAAGGAAGGAAGGAAGGAATGAGAAAATGAAAAAAGTAATTTGTGCCGTATTGGCCTTTGTGATGGTGTTTTCACTGGCCGGCTGCGGCGGGGAAAAGCCGGAAGAAGTCGTTGAGCGCGTTACCCAAGCAATTAAGGAAGGCAAGATGGAAAGCGTCAAGGCAAATATCGACCTCAGCGCCCTGGAGAACCTGCTTCCGGATTCGGAGAGCGAAAACACCGAGGCGACAACGAGCGAGCCGTCCCTGATTTCGGGCGGAAAAGCCTCCTCCTTCCCCATTGACGATACGCTGGGCAAGATCACGGTTAAGATCCTCTCCTCCGAAAAGGATGGCGACAATGCCACCGTGAAGGCGGAGTGCACCGCCGTGGATCTCACAGAGTTCCTCAAGGGCTATATGCAGAAGAGTATGGAAAATGCGCTTGATTTCACCAAGGATGACGCTGCAAAGGACGCAGCACTCAACCAATATGCAGCTGATTATTTGGCGCAGGAGGATGTGCCGATGAAAACAACCACGGTAGATATCAAGCTGGTAAAAGCCGATAAAACGTGGAAAATCACTTCCACCACGGAGTATCTCGACGCACTGACCGGCGGCTATCTTTCCGCAGTCAAATCGCTGGCGGCAAGCTTCGGCGGATAAAGCTCGCCCCGGCTATTGACCTTCCCGCACACAAGGATAAAAGATGTGACACTACCGCTCCGGCCTTAGCGTCCTCATATAACTGACTAGCTGACCATTCGGACGTGGGCAGCTAGTCTTTTTTATTGCTTCGATCCATAGCAAAGTACTCCGTTGGCCTCATCTCTCCCTTTCACAACTGGATGTGCAAAAAGAATAGAAAGCTAACTGTCTGCCGCGCACAGTAGTGCCACATACCAATGACAACCAAATGAGATTTATTTGTCATCCAAACAACCCATTGAGGTGGATAAAGTTAAATCTAAAAAACAAGATAATTAAAACGATAACCGTCTCCACGATATCGCGAAAAAGCCAAAAATGATATGTACTGCTGCAACATAGTAATACCACATTACGCGATCGCATAACGAATACATCCATAAAGTAGCATAGATAGCCCACATGGAAAGGACATTTTCTTTATAATAAGAAAGTGTCCTTTTTTATTCCAAACTATTTTTAGCGCTTCTCAAGCAAACAGCGCCATCCACCAGCACAATCGCCTGGTGGATTTCAAACCTTTATGCATTAACAGATATTCCCTATACTGTTTACTGAGGTGAGTCATAGTGGCAACGTTCTCTCCAAAGCCGTATTCCAAGGACCCCATTACAATCCGAATTGAGCCGGAAAAAATCGCCAAGCTTGATATCCTGGCTCATCAATTTGATATGAGTCGGAGCGAATTTATTTGCCACTGTATTGATTTCGCCGTCAGCCATATATCCGGCTTTACACATTGGGAAGATATTTGATTAAAAAGGAGAGATTTCTCATGAGTCCCAAGGAAGAAATGCTAAAAGCCATCACCGAAATACTGACCCTCGCCTGCCTCCAGGAAGAAGCCAGTTTCAGCTACTACATCTCAAAACGCATCAATGAGCGGACGGATGGAGCCATTCACATCACGGCAAGTTTCATCATCCCCCAACTCTACCGCCTGCTGGAGCACGGAAGAATCCGTGAAACAACAAGAGTAATCCATGGCCGGGAACGCACTTGCTATGTGCTCACGCCTGCGGGGGAAGCGCGGCTGTCGGAGCTGATCGACGCCTATCTGGATACCCACCAGGCCTTTCTAATCTTTTTAGAGAACCAGAAAAAAGCCCTTTTGGAAAAGGATGCGCAGCCTTCAGAAACCCCCTGAGCATTGCACGCAAAAGGAGCCCGGAAAGCGATAAGGCTTTCCGGGCTCCTGCTCGTTTGAGTTTGCAGCTTTTGAAGCTTTTAAAGCTTTTACCGCTTAATCTCTGCGGGGCGGACGGCCTCCGCGGTGGTCATTGCGGCGATCACCGCCGCGGTTATTATCCCTGCGTGGGGCAGGGCGGCGGGGCGCGTCGGAGATGGTGTTCTCCGGCACAAGGCCTTCCACCTTAATCAGCGCATTGCGGCGGGAGAGATTCAAGCGGTTCTGATCGTCGGTTCCAAGCACCTCTACGATCACCTCATCGCCCACATTAACAACATCCTCTACCTTCTCTGTGCGCTTCACATCCAGATGGCTGATGTGGACCAAGCCCTCCTTGCCAGGCGCAATTTCAACAAACGCGCCAAAGGTCATGATGCGGGTGACGACGCCTTTATAGATCGAGCCGGGCTCCGGATCGTTTGCAATCGTCTCCACCATGAGCAGAGCGCGTTTGGCATCGTCGATATCAATCGCGGAGATGAAGACGCTGCCATCCTCCTCCACATCAATCTTGCAGTTGCATTCCGCACAGATCTTCTGGATGACCTTGCCCTGCTTGCCGATGACTTCACTGATCTTCTCCACCGGCACCTTGGTGGTGAGCATCTTCGGTGCATATTTGGAGAGCTCCGCGCGGGGCTCGGGGATGCATTTGAGCATGATTTCATCCAGGATATACAGGCGGGCCTTGTAGGTTTTTTCAAGCGCCTCCTTGATGATCTCCGGCGTGAGCCCGTCGATCTTCAAATCCATCTGGATAGCGGTGATGCCCTTTTTCGTGCCGCCCACCTTGAAATCCATATCGCCAAAGAAATCCTCCAGGCCCTGGATATCAACCATCGTCATGAAGCGGTCGCCCTCGGTGACAAGGCCGCAGGAGATGCCCGCTACCGGCGCTTTAATCGGCACGCCTGCCGCCATCAGGGACAGGGTGGATGCGCAGATGGAAGCCTGGGAAGTGGAGCCGTTGGAGGAAAGCACCTCCGAGACAAGGCGCAGCGCGTAGGGGAACTCCTCCACGCTCGGGATCACCGGCAGCAGAGCGCGCTCTGCGAGGGCGCCATGGCCGATTTCGCGGCGGCCGGGGCCGCGGCTCGGGCGAGTTTCGCCCACCGAGTAGGACGGGAAGTTATAGTGATGCATATAGCGCTTGCGATCCTCTTCGTCGATGCCGTCAAGAATCTGGGCATCGCCCACCGGGCCAAGCGTTGTCACCGTGAGCACCTGTGTCTGGCCGCGGGTGAACATGGCGGAGCCGTGCGTGCGCTTGAGCACATCAACCTCTGCCGCCAGCGGGCGGATCTCATCGATGCCGCGCCCATCCACACGCTTGCCGTCATCCAGCAGCCAGCGGCGCACGACGAACTTCTGGAGCTTATACAGGCAGTCGTCGATCTTATCGGCTTCCTCCGGGAACTGCTCATCAAATTCCGCATGAACTTTATCGTAGACAGGCAGCAGGCGCTCATCGCGCACGCGCTTGTCGTCCGTGTCGAGCGCTGCGCGCACATCGTCGATGGCAAAGGCCTTCACGGCCTCAAACAGCTCCGGGGAAGGGTCGTTTGACGGGAAATCAATCTTTTCACGGCCAACTTCCCGCTGGATCTCTTTGATGAATTCGATGATCTGCTGGTTTGCCTCATGGCCGGCCATAATGCCGTTAAACATTACATCGTTGGAAACTTCCTTCGCGCCCGCCTCGATCATGGCGACGAGCTTGTCCGTCGAAGCGACGGTAACCGCCATTTCGGAGAGCTCGCGCTCCTCAGCGGTGGGGTTGATGATATACTCCCCATCAATATAGCCGACGGAAACGCCGGAGATTGGGCCCTTCCACGGGATGTTGGAGATGCTCAGCGCAATGGACACGCCGATCATCGCGGTAATCTCCGGGGAGCAATCCGGATCGCAGGACATAACGGTGGCCACAACGCCCACATCATTGCGCATATCCTTGGGGAACAGGGGGCGGATCGGGCGGTCAATCACGCGGGAGGCGAGGATCGCCTTCTCGCTCGGGCGGCCCTCACGGCGCTGGAAGGAACCGGGGATTTTGCCCGCGGCATAGAGCTTCTCCTCAAAATCAACGGAAAGCGGGAAGAAATCGATGCCGTCGCGCGGCTTATCTGACATGGTAGCGTTGCAGAGCACCTGCGTTTCGCCATAGCTAATCATGCAGGAGCCGCCTGCAAGCTGCGCCATCTTGCCGGTTTCCACCGTCAGCGGACGGCCGGCAAGCGTTGTTTCGAATTTTTTGTACTGTTCGAACATATTTCTACCTCGTAAAAATTTATTTCCACGGGAGGCAGCACGCTTAGCAATAAATCCAGCGCACGGGCCAAAGCCATGCGTTCGATTCACTGCTAAACCATGCACCCGCCCGAATGGATGCAAAAAACATCGAATTGCGTCGGAACGATGCGGTAACATACGGAAGGCAGGCCGGGGAAAAGACCTCCCCCGCCTGCCTTAATAGGCTTTATTTACGGATGCCGAGCCGTGCAATGATCGCACGATAGCGCTCAATATCGTTATCCTGCAAATACTTGAGAAGATTGCGCCTGTGGCCGACCATCTTCAGCAGGCCGCGGCGGGAATGGTGATCCTTCTTGTGCACTTTCAGGTGGTCGGTCAGATCGTTGATGCGCTTTGTCAGCACTGCGATCTGCACTTCCGGGGAACCGGTGTCGCCCTCGTGGAGCGCATATTCGGCCATGATTGCCTTTTTTTCTTCGTTGGTCATGCTTGTCACCTCATTCAAAAATTCGCCGGACTCCCAGCAGGAGGCAGGTGGCGCACCGCTTAGCGGTTTCATCCAACTGCCGAGAGCAGGGCATAATGCTTGTTTATTCTATCATATGAAATGGAAATTGTAAAGAGCTTCTTCCCTTAAAATTCCCCCACCCGCATATCATTATGTATGGAGGCGCTCCTATCAATAATCCGGACAGTGCCATGTTGTATCCAGTTCATTGGGCCTGTGCGCCCATTTTCCACTGATCCAGCAGCTCAATCACCTGGGAAACCCGCGTAATCTCCGGCACGCCCTGCGTGCGCTGCCCGGCAAAGGTGCCGTAATCCATCCATACGGCCTGCATCCCCGCGCCGAGCGCACCTTTGATATCGTTCACCGGATGATCGCCCACAAACAGGCACGCTTCATTCGGCACGTTGAGCTTTTGTGCCGCGAGATCGAACAGGCGCCTATCCGGCTTGTGAATGCCATAATCACCAGACACGGCAACCACGTCGAACAGACTGCGGATCCCCGCCGTATCCAGCTTTTTATTCTGCAAAACAGAAGGGCCGTTGCTGACGACGCCGAGCAGATAGCCCTGCTCCTTCAGCGCCTGAATGGTGGGCACCGCATCGGGGAAGAGCGCAACATGCTCGCCATAGTGCTCGTTAAAATGGCGGCAGAGCGCTTCCACCGGCGGGTGGCTCGCCCACCCCCACAGCGCAATCATCTCCGGAAAGTATTCCTCGCGCTTGCGGTAGCCGCCCTCGATATGCGCTTCCATCTCATCCACGCGCCGGGCCTTTTCTTCCGGGGTAAGATGGGGGAAGAACTCCTCCAAAAAAGCCGCGCAGTAGGCCCGATAGGCCGCCTCACGATCCTGTAACGTATCGTCAAAATCAAACAGCACCGCCTGAATGTTATGCATGGGATGCTTCCTCCACCTGAACAAAATTTCTAGCCGCCTGCGCATCCGCCGCAATCTGCGCGCGTAGCGCGTCAAGGGACTCAAACCGCACCTCGCCGCGCAAAAAGTGCAGGAGGGATACCTCGATATTCTGCCCGTACAAGTCGCCGCTGAAATCCATAATATAGGTTTCGCTGCGCAGGCTCTGCGTTCCGATCGTGGGGCGCAGGCCAATATTGGTAACGGAGGGATGATACCGGCCCTCCACCAATGTTTTGGATGCATAAACGCCGAATTTCGGCACGACAAAGCCCGCCGGGAAGAACTGGTTGATGGTTGGCGCGCCGAGCTTCCTGCCGCGCCGGTCGCCGCCCACCACGGTAAAATCGTAGCAGAAGGGCCGGCCGAGCATGGCGTTGGCCTCCTCCGTCCTGCCCTGCTCCAACGCCGCGCGGATGCGGGTGCTGCTGACGGGCGCGCCGCCGAAATCGACCTCCTCCGCCATAGAAAAGCGGATCCCATGGCCCCGGCACAGCTCCCGCAGCCTGGCCGCGTCTCCCGTGCATCCCCCGCCAAACCGGTAGTCGTATCCGCAGGAAAGTGCCCGCGCATGGAGGCGGCGCACCAAAATCTGCTCGACAAACGCTTCCGGAGAAAGGCACATAATCTCCTGAAAATCAACCACACAGATGGCTTGTGCACCCGCGGCCTCAAAAGCCCGCAGACGCATCCGGTCATCACAGAGCCGGGCGGGCGCACAGCCCCGCAGCACAGCCTGCGGATGCTCCCGAAAGACCACCGCACCGGGCAACAGCTCCCATCGGCGCGCCATTTGCACGGCTTCGCCGATCACTGCGCGGTGGCCGGTATGCACGCCGTCAAAATTCCCCAGTGCAAGCGAGGTTCCGGTTTGCGGCAGGGTATGAAAATTGGTTACATACGGCACGGGGCTTTCTCCTTTCCGAAGCGATGGTTCCTTTGATCAGGTGGCCTGTAATACCCGCCGGACTTTCAGCTCGTCCCCTTCTGCGGGCAATTCCCCCAGGCCGAGGAATTTCTGCTCCGGGCTGTATACCCGGTAGAGGCCGCTCTGCTTTTCCGCAAAGCGGAGCCTTCCTGCATCGAGCGCGCCGCCGTTTGCAAAGCGCACGGCCTGCGCCTGCGTTACCGTCAGGGATGGGTATGTTGCCAGCGCCCGCTCCAGCGGGATGACGCATTGCGAAAGCGCGCCCTCCGCTTGGAACGCTGCGAGCGCATCCAGCGTGACGCAATCCTCCAGGGAAAAACCGGCGGCATACGTCCGCCGCAAGGCCGACATGGCGGCCCCGCAGCCCAGCGTGCGGCCGATATCATCCGCCAGGGAGCGGATATAGGTGCCCTTCGAGCAGAGCACATCCAGCTCAAACTCCTGTGCCCGCTCATCAAACGACAGCAGCTCCAGCCGGTAAACTGTTACCGGCCGTGCGGGCCGCTCCACCTCCTCGCCCCTGCGCGCGAGCTCATAGAGCCGCACGCCATCCTTCGACAGGGCGGAATACATCGGCGGCACCTGCAAAATCTCCCCTCGAAAGGCGATGAGCGCCTGCTCCAACTGCTCCCTTGTTGCGCGCAGCTCGCTGCGTGTGAGCACCGTGCCCGTCGTATCAAGGGTATCGGTGGTCAACCCCAGCCGGATGCGCGCTCGGTAGCCTTTATCATGCACCGGTAAAAACTCCATAAAACGGGTGGCCCCGCCGAACAACACCGGCAGGACCCCCGTTGCCATTGGGTCAAGCGTGCCCGCATGGCCCGCCTTCTTCTCCCCGATGATCCGGCGCGCACGTGCCACAGCGGAGAAGGAGGTCATATTTTCCTGTTTATCCACACAGATAATCCCGGTCATTTACGCCTCCAAAACCGCACGAATATGTTGAAGCAGTTCTTTCTTTGCACATTCCAGCGGGCCTTCCAGCTGGCAGCCCGCCGCGCGGGGATGGCCACCGCCGCCCATGCGCTTGCAGAGCCCGGCCGCATCCACAGGCCGGTGAGTGCGAACAGACGCTTTAAAGGTGCCGTCCGCCTTTTCGCGCAGCATCGCGCCGACGAGCACGCCCTCGATCTGGCGCGGCAGCGAGGCGATCGGGTCACACTCGCTCTCATTGGAGCCGCTCAGGCGGTACATCTCCTGCGTCACTGTAACGAGGGCCACGCGGCCGTCGAAATAAATTTCGAGGGAATCCAGGGCGAGCCGCTCCAAGGCTGCGTAGGTGCGCGTTTTCGTTTCGAACATCACCTGGTTGATGATGGGGGCGTCCGCGCCGCAATCGATCATATCGGCCGCGATCCGGTGCGTGCGTGCGGTCGCATTGGAATAGCGAAAGCAGCCGGTATCCGTGGATAGGCCAGTATAGATGCAGTCCGCGATCTGCGCATCCATCTCCACCTCAAGCGCCCGGAGCACCTCATAGATCACCTCGCAGGCCGCGCCGGCGGATGCATCGAGCAGCGTTTGCGCCGCATAGAGCGTATTGGAGCCGTGATGGTCAATGCACAAATCAACCTGTGCCGCATAGCGCTCTTCCAAGCGCTTGCCGAGCAGCTTTGGATCCGCCACGTCTACAGCCACAACAAAGCGAGGGGCAAACGCCTCCTGCTCCACCTCCCGCCAAAGGTAGCCGTATTTTGCGGGGATTTCATCCGTGCATTCCACGCGCGCGCGTTTGCCGCATTTTTGCAGCCCGCGGCAGAGCGCAAAAGCGCAGCCCAGCGTGTCCCCGTCCGGATGGCCGTGCGTGAGGATGAGAAAATCGTCCTGACCTTCCAGCAGCCGAGCGGCCGCTTTTTCATCAATCCGCATCCTCTTCCTCCTTCACGAGCGTTTCGATCTTTTTGGTGATTTCCATGCCGTGTGCAATGGAGTCATCCGCAATGAATTTCAGCTCCGGCGTTTTGCGCAGGTGCAGGCGGCCGCCCACCTCGCGGCGGATGTAGCCTGTTGCGCTCGTCAGGCCCTTTACGGCGAGCTTCGCCGTCTCCAGGCCCTCCATCGCGCTGACATACACCTTGGCAAAAGAGAGGTCTGAGCTGACCTCCACGCGCACGACCGTCAGCATCCCCTGAATGCGGGGATCCTTCAGCTCACGCATGATTGCAATGATTTCCCGCTTGATATCTTCCGATACGCGGTCAATTCGGTATCCTGCCATTTATCGTTCATACCTTTCGGCCCGCAGAGAACGCGGTGCCATACTTAATCCCTATATTCTTCCAAAATGAAGGCTTCCAGAATATCGCCTTCCCGGATATCGTTAAATTTCACAAGCCCGATGCCGCACTCATAGCCTTGGGCCACCTCTTTGACATCGTCCTTGAAGCGTCGCAGGGAGGCAAGTTCATCCTCTGCCACCACAATACCGTCACGCACAACGCGGATTTTCGCATTGCGCTGCACCTTGCCGTCTGTCACATAGCTGCCGGCAATCCGGCCCACGCTGGAGATATTGATCGTGCTGCGCACCTCTGCGCGGCCAAGCTCCACCTCGCGGATTTTCGGCGCAAGCATGCCCTTGATCGCATGCTCCACATCCTCAATGCAGTCGTAAATGATGCGGTACATCCGCATTTCCACGCCATCGCGCTCTGCCTGGCTCGCCGCCACTGGGTCGGGGCGGACGTTGAAGCCGACGATGATGGCGTTCGACGCATGGGCGAGCATCACATCGGATTCGCTGACCGCGCCCACGCCGCCATGGATCACATGCACGCGCACCTCTTCGTTTGAGAGCTTTTCAAGGCTCTGCTTGACGGCCTCCACACTGCCCTGTACATCGGCCTTGATGATGATATTGAGCTCTTTCATCTGGCCATTCTGGAGCGAATCAAAGAGATTATCCAGCGTTACCTTCTGGATGGCATTGAACTGCTCTTCCTTGGCCTGCTGTTTGCGCTGATCGACCAGCGTACGTGCCAACCGCTCATCGGAAACCGCATCGAATGCATCGCCGGCCTGCGGGGCCTCCGCAAGTCCCATGATCTCCACGGGGACGGACGGGCCTGCCTCTCCCACCTTGTGCCCGCGGTCATCCGTCATCACGCGCACACGGCCGACCGCCGTGCCCGCCACGATGATATCGCCGGAATGCAGCGTGCCGTTTTGAACGAGCAGCGTCGCAATCGGGCCACGTCCTTTGTCGAGGCGCGCCTCGATCACAATGCCCTTTGCCGCGCGGTTGGGGTTGGCTTTCAGCTCCTTCATCTCCGCAACCAGCAAGATGGCCTCCAGCAGCTTGTCAATATTCTGATGCGCCTTGGCGGAAACCGGAACGCAGATCGTATCTCCACCCCACTCTTCGGGGACGAGCTCATATTCTGTCAGCTGCTGCATCACGCGCTCCGGGTTTGCGCCGGGGCGGTCCATCTTATTGATAGCGACAATGATCGAAACATTCGCCGCCTTCGCGTGGTTGATCGCCTCTACTGTTTGCGGCATGATGCCGTCATCCGCCGCGACAACCAGAACGGCGATATCCGTCGCCTGCGCACCGCGTGCACGCATTGCGGTGAATGCCGCATGGCCGGGCGTATCCAGGAAGGTGATATCCTGCCCATCAATGGAAACGCGGTATGCACCGATGTGCTGCGTGATGCCGCCCGCCTCGCCCTCTGTTACCGAGGTGTTGCGAATCGCATCCAGCAGGGAAGTTTTGCCGTGGTCAACGTGGCCCATCACCACCACGACCGGATCGCGAGGCAAAAGATCCTTATCATCATCCGTGCTGTCATCAATGATCCGGTCCTCAATGGTGACGACCACTTCTTTCTCCGCTTTGACGCCCAGCTCAGAGGCTACGATCTCAGCCGTATCATAATCGATGATCTCATTGACCGTGGCCATCACACCGAGCGCCATCAGCTTTTTGATCACCTCTGCGGCGGTGCGCTTCATCATGGCGGCCAGATCGCCTACCGAAATCTCCTCCGGCACCTGAATGATAAGCTGCGGCTTCTTCGCGCGCTCAGCGGCAATGCGCCGGAGGCGCTCTGCCTCCGACTCCCTGCGTGGGGAGCGCATGCCCTGCCGGCGGTATTGCTGGGAGCGCTGCTTTAATTTTTGCTTTTGAACGCTCTGGTCGCCCACGCCGCGTGTGTTGGTCGGCGCAATCTTCTCATAGCGCTCGTTGTATTTATCCAGCTCCACCTGCGTTGTGCGGGTGTTCACCGTGCGCGCCGCGCCCTTGGTGCGGGATTGTGCCGGGCGCTGTGGCTGTTTATTCTGGCTCTCCTGCTTCTTTTGCGGCGCTGCATTCTGCTGCGGCTTCTGGCCTTGCTTTGCGCCTTGAGGCTGCGCGCCCTTCTCCTGCTTCGGCGCTGGCGCTTTTTTCGCGGTGTGCGTCGCCTTCTCCGCCTGCTTTGCGGGCTGCTCCGCCTCGGCGGGCTTGCCCATTGCAAAGTATGCGTCAAAACTCTCTACTTCATTCTGCTGGGTAAAGGTTTCAAAAATCACATCGAGCTCTTTCTCTTCGAGCGCCGTCATATGCTTCTTTGGCTCCTCGAAATATTCCCCCAGCAGGTCGATCACCGATTTGCTCGGCTTATCGAAATCCTTTGCCACCTCATGGACCCTGTATTTATTCATCATCATACGCATTATCCTCCCCTGTCAGCAGCTTTTCTGCAAAGCCGTCGTCATCCACCGTGAGCACTCCCGTCCTTACACCGATCGCGCGGTGGAATTGTTCCATTGTATATCGGACGCGCCTGAGCGGGATGCCCGTTTCGCCCTGCGTCATGCGGACAAATTCCCGTTCCAGCCGTTCGGATGCATCCGCACTGATGAGGCACAACCGCGCCTTGCCCGCGAGGACGGCGCCCTTTGCAGCATCGTGCCCAAGGCTTAAGCGGCCCGCTCTTCTGGCGATTCCCAAAAGCCCGAGAGCTTTGTCATCCATCATAAGCACCCTCCTGATGGCGGTAAATTGAAAATAACCATTTTCAATTTTGCCTCATCTCCTCCTCCATGCGGTCATAAACCTCATCCGGTATTTTGCACTGGAACGCGCGCTCCAGCTGCTTTTTTTTGCGTGCCTTCGCAAGGCATTCAGGGTCAGGGCACACATATGCGCCGCGGCCGGGCTTGCGAGAGGTTGAATCCAATGAAATTTCCCCCTCCGGGCTGCGCACAACCCGCACGAGCTCCTTTTTGGGCTTCATTTCAAAGCAGCCGACACACTTGCGCATCGGGACCTTTTTATTCTGCATTTCCATCCCCCTTACCGCCTGCATGCAAAAGCCTTCGATCAGGCCTCTGTTGCTTCTTCCTGTTCTTCCTTCGGCTCATAGAAGCCGCTCTCCGGCTTGATATCGATCTTCCAGCCGGTCAGCTTTGCCGCCAGGCGGGCATTCTGCCCTTTGTTGCCAATGGCGAGGGAAAGCTGTGTATCCGGCACGGTCACATGGCACGAATTCGCCGCGCCGTCTTCTATTTCTACGCTGAGTACCTCCGCAGGGGCCAGGGCCGCCGCGATAAACTCTGCGGGATTTTCGCTATATTTAACAATATCAATTTTTTCACCGCCGAGCAGGTCAACCACCTTGCCCACGCGCGCGCCGCGCGGGCCGATGCAGGCGCCCACGGCGTCCACATTCGGATCGCGGCTATAGACTGCCAGCTTCGTGCGGGAGCCGGCCTCGCGGGATACGGCCTTGATCTCCACCGTGCCGTCATAAATTTCCGGCACTTCCGTTTCAAACAGGCGCTTGACCAGCCCCGGGTGGGTACGGGAAATGATCGCTTTCGGGCCGCCTTTTTCGCTCTCGCGTACGTCTACGATGTACACCTTAATCAGGTCGCCCTCTGTGATGGTTTCTCCAGGCACCTGCTCGCCCTTGGGCAGCACTGCTTCCGCACGGCCAATTTCCAACGTTGCATTGCCGGAAACTGGGTCTACCCGCGTCACCTTAGCGGTTGTGATCTCCTGCTGGCGGCTCTGGAATTCCTGCATCACCTGGCCGCGCTCCGCTTCGCGGATGCCCTGTCGGATCACATGCTTCACCGTCTGCGCGGCAATCCGGCCAAACTGCTTGGGCTCCAGCGGGATTTCCACAATATCGCCCGGCAGGGCACTGGGCTTATACTTCTGCGCCTCTTCCGTCAGGATATCCGTATCCGGGTCGGAAATCTCGTTGACCACCGTTTTGTGCAGGAAAACGTTCAGCTCGCTCTCCTCAGGTTTAATTTCACAGCAGACAACGTCTTTATCATGGTAATTCTTACGCACCGCCACAATAATGGCAGTTTGTATTTTTTCATAGAGCAGCTCCGCCGGCACGCCCTTTTCCTTCTCCAGAATCTTGACCGCCTCAAAAAACTCGGTATTCATTTTATGACCATTCCTTTCCATATCAAAGCCGGGCCGGGCTTGGCGCCTGTTTTGAGGCTCCATGCCCGCTGCGTCAAACGAGCCATTCATTTTTCGAACGGACAAATTAGGCTGCCTAATCCCAGCGTCTATCAGGCTCTTCCATCAAGCTTTTTTAAAATGCGTCCGCGTCATCCAGCCGAATCCAGGACGCCTCTTTTTTTTGCAGCTGCATCTGCGTGCCGTTTTCCAGCAGCAGCGTAATGGCTCCGTTTTCAAAGGATAGGAGCTCGCCTGTAAAATCACGCACATTGTCCACCGGGCGGATCAGGCGCACCTTGATCCGCGCACCCAGCAATGCCTGAAAGTGCTCCTCCCGCGTCAGCTCCCGCTCTAAGCCGGGCGACGAAACCTCCAGATAATAGTTTTGCTCGATCGGGTCCGTTTCATCCAGCGGGCCGTCCAGCGCATGGCTCATCGCCACGCAGTCATCCACGCTGACGCCACCTTCCTTATCCACAAAAACGCGCAGATACCAGGAAGCGCCCTCCTTAACAAAGCGGATATCCCAAAGCGTGAGCCCCAACTGCTGCGCCAATGGCTCCGCGAGCGCCCATACGGCGGCCACCGTGTTGCCGCCCTTGCCCTTCGATGACAAAAGCATTCCTCTTTTCCCGCAAAAATTCCCGCAGCCGTTTCGAACCAAGCGGCGGGTTTGTTGCAAAATGGCTATGACAAGCAGAAAGAGCGGGTTGCCCCACTCTTTCATACTAGTCATCTTCTTTATCAAATATTTTATCACACTGCAAATAAAATAGCAAGCAAAAAATAAAAATTCCCTCGATATTGCGCCTTTTTTACAGCGTTCCACCCGATTGCACGCCGAAGAGGCAAGGGCACACGCCTATTTCTGCGCGGGGATCGTCAGCGCCATCTCCTCTTCGTTCATAATATGGTCGGTCATCACGAGCCCGCCGCCATCCGGGAAGGCTGCTATCACGCCATCGTAATCCACCGTGGTAAAAAGCGCAGACCCAGTCAGGGCCAGCCGCCACTTCACCGTGGGATAGATCATTTTAGAACGGCGGTTTGTCGCAACGGTCACTTCTGGGCTCAGGGTGTTCAAGAACTTACGGGAGGAGGAGAACACATAGCCATGGTGCCCAATCTTCAGCAGGTCAATCTTACCGATCTCCGGCCCAAGGCGCGTTTCATCCCCGCTGAGGTTATTCAGGTCGCCTGTCAAAAGCGCCCTGGTTCCGTCCTTTTCCAGCAGTGTCAGCACGGAATTATCATTTTCATCAATCCCCTGGTGCTCCGTATCGATTTCCGTATTCAAAAACCGGATGGTAAAATCTCCGAATGGGAATGCATCTGTCGGGATGTCGGAAACAATTTCAGCGCCACGGGCATTCAGCGCCTGCACCATCTGATCATACACCTCCTGATTATCCCACTGGCGTTTCTCCTTGCTGCGGATATTATCCGGGCGGTATGGCTTCAGATACGCCAGCTTCACGGTAACATCCGGGTCGGAAATCACCGTATCAAAGCCGCCCATGTGATCCGAATGGGCATGGGTGGCCAGCACAAAATCGAGCGTTACTTTTCCGTTCTCATCCGAGGCATGATCCTTCAAATATTGCAGGACGACCTGCTCATAACCCGTATAGTTCAAGTTGGGGCGATCTGCAGGATAGTCGCTGTCCTCCCCCGCATCCACGAGCGCAAAATGGCCGTTTGATTCGATGAGGATGGCGTCTGACGAACCGGTATTCAGAAAATGGATGCGGTCATCGCCTTCCTTCTGCGAAAAATCCTCCGAACGGATGGGAACCTTCTGCGTATTCCGGCGCAGCAGCAAGGCATTCCCGGCAAAGAGCACAATGAGGGCGGCCGCCAACATGGCCGCGATGACACAGACGGACACAAGGACTTTCTTTTTGATTGTCATCGTTTTCTTCCTCTCTCTAGTGATATGGATGCAATCCGTCGCTCTCTCCCGAACGGACCGCATGCGATCGGCTATCACACCCTTCTCTATCCAATCTGTATGCAAACGTATGGTTTTCTAGTAGCAAATCCAACGCCAAAACACAAAAGAGCCCCAAAAATTGACTCTCTCCTCCTGTGTCCGATACGTGTCTATTCACCTGCAAAAAAGCGGCAGGGAAAACCACATTGCCTTTTGGGCGTTGCGGTTTTCCCTGCCGTTTATTTCAATGGCGGCATTCATAGAATCGCCATCTTTTACTCGCCAAGCAGCTCTTTGAGCAGCTTGGTAACCTCCTGCGCAGGCGCCTTGCCGCGCAATGCCCGCATGGATTGGCCGATCAGGTACTGGAACGCCTGCGTTTTGCCGCCCTTATATTCATTGACGGACTTCTCGTTTTCCGCGATCACCTGCTCGACTGCTGCACGGATTGTGCTTGTGTCGGTGAGCACACCGAGATTGTTATCCTTGACATACTGCTCCGGGTCCACATCTGCTTGGAACACCTGCTCAAACACTTTTTTGGCCGACTGGCGGCTGATCTTATTCTGTGCAAGCATCAAAATAATTTTGCCGAGCGAATCCGGCTGGAAAGCCATGTTTTCCGGCAGCGTGCCCGTATCATTGAGGAGCTTCATCAAGTCGCCCATGATCCAATTCGCCGCTTCTTTCGGGCTGCCGCAAACCTCTGCCGTGCGCTCAAACAGCCGCACAAAATAAACAGAGCCAGTAATCATATCCGTATCGTAAGCCGAAAGGCCGAGTTCTTCCATATAGCGCTTTTTCTTCTGCTCCGGCAGCTCCGGCAGGGCCGCGCGCACACGCTCCACCTCTTCGTCGCTGATGGAAATGGGCGGGAGATCCGGCTCCGGGAAGTATTTATAATCCTGCGCATCCTCTTTGGAGCGCATGGCCGTGCTTTCTCCCTTATTATCATCCCAACGCCTGGTCTGCTGAATCACACGCTCGCCGCTCTCCAGCAGGTCAATCTGCCGCTGCGATTCGCTTTCGATGGCGCGGGCAATGGCCCGGAAGGAATTCATATTCTTCATCTCAGTGCGCACACCAAGCTCCTGTGATCCAGCGGGGCGCACGGAGAGGTTGATATCCGCGCGCAGGGAGCCCTCCTGCATCTTGCAGTCCGACACGCCGACGTACTGGAGCACTGCCCGCAGCTTCTCCAGATACTCAACCGCTTCCTCCGCCGAACGCAGATCCGGCTCACTGACGATCTCCAGCAGCGGCACGCCGCAGCGGTTGTAATCGACCAGCGTGCAATCCTCAAACGGATCATGGATGAGCTTACCCGCATCCTCCTCCATATGGATCTCCTTGATGCGGATCTCCTTCGGCCCTTCCTTGCCCTGCACCTCCACATGCCCCCAAGTGCAGATGGGCAGATAGAGCTGTGAAATCTGATAGGCTTTCGGCAGGTCGGGGTAGAAATAATTCTTGCGGTCAAATTTGGTATACCGCGTGATGTCGCAGCCGAGCGCAAGGCCTGTGCGCATCGCAAATTCGACGACGGCACGGTTTAACACCGGCAAAGTGCCTGGCATCCCGGCGCACACCGGGCAGACATGCGTATTCGGCTCGCCGCCAAAGGCTGTTGTGCAGTTACAGAAAACTTTCGTTTTGGTGGAAAGCTCCGTATGGACTTCCAAGCCAATGACTACCTCATATTTCATGCTTATGGACATTCCTTTCTTGCGCCGTGCCGCAGAATTGTGCGGTTTTGGCGCAGCCAAAATTTCGAGCGGAATTTATGATCGAAAAGCACAAAATGCAGTTTGAAAGATTTCTCTTTCAAACTTCCCCTCCCGCGCAAGTGTTGGGCCACTGGTGATGGAACGGCGTTGCCTGCTCATACTGGCGGGCCGCCTGCAAAATCCCTGCTTCGTCAAAAGGCTTGCCGATGAGCTGAAGCCCGACCGGCAGCCCCTCCCCGTCAAAACCGCACGGCACGGAGGCCGCGGGCAGGCCGGCGAGGTTAATCATCACCGTATAGATATCGCCCAGATACATCTTCAACGGGTCGGAGAGTGATTCCCCCAGCTTCGGCGCCGTGGTAGGCGCCACGGGGCCAAGCAGCATATCATACTGCTCGAATGCGTCGAAAAACGCCTTTTGGATCAGCTTCTTCGCCTGGAGCGCCTTATTGTAATACGCATCGTAATAGCCGGAGCTCAACACAAAGTTGCCCAGCATGATACGGCGCTTGACCTCCATGCCGAAGCCCTCGCTGCGGCTTTTGACATAGGTTTCCATCAAATTCTCCGCATTGGGCGACGAGTAACCATATTTGATGCCGTCGTAGCGTGAAAGGTTGGAGCACGCCTCGGCGGACGCGATGATATAATAGGTTGGCACGGCGTATTTGACAATCGGCATTGCAAATTCTTCCACATGCGCACCGAGCGATTCCAGAAGCTTTGCCGCTTCAAGCACGCGGGCTTTTACATCCGGCTCAATGCCCTCCCCAAAATAATCCGAGGGGATGCCGATGCGCTTGCCCGAAAGGCCGTCCGCCATGACCGCCTTCCGGTCAAAGGCGGGGAATTCCATGGAGGTGCCATCACGCGGGTCTTTCCCACTGATGATTTCAAACAAGGCCGCGCAGTCCGCCACATCCCGGCCCACCGGGCCGATCTGATCGAGGGAGGAGGCATACGCCACCAAGCCAAAGCGGGAAACCGCGCCGTAGGTGGGCTTCAGCCCCGGCACGCCGCAGAAGGAGCAAGGCTGGCGGATCGATCCGCCCGTATCGGAGCCGAGCGCCACCACCGCCTCGCGCGCCGCCACAGAGGCCGCAGCGCCGCCGGACGAGCCGCCCGGCACACGGCCAATATTCCAGGGGTTGCGCGTTGGGCCGTAGAATGAAGTTTCCGTCGTGCTGCCCATAGCGAATTCATCCATATTGAGCTTACCCGCCACCACCATGCCGGCCTTACGCATCCGCTCCACAACCGTTGCATCATAGGCGGGCTTAAAGTTGGAAAGGATTTTGGAGGAGCAGCTCGTCAAGATCCCCTTCGTGCAAATATTATCTTTGACAGACACCGGCACGCCGGCGAGCGGCGCATCATTGAGCTCGCCCGCGCGGAGCCGCCGTTGCACCTCGTCCGCCTCCCGGTAGGCCTCCTCGCGGGCAACCGTGGTGTAGCAGCGATAGGCTGCATCGCACGCATCAATTTTCGCATACAAAGCGTCGAGCGCATCGCGCGTGCTGAGCTCGCCCGACTGAATGCGCCGGGATAACTCCAGCGCCGTCATTTCCATAATCTCCATAAAATCGTCTCCTCCCCTTCTTTTATTCCACCGTTTTCGGCACCTGGAAGCAGCCGTCCTTCTGGTTCGGCGCGTTCCGGAGCAATTCCTCGCGGTCCATGGAGGGAATCACTTCATCCTCATGGAACACATTCGTCACGGGGAAGGAATGGGAGAGCGGCTCCACCCCTTGCGTATCCAAGGCATTGAGCGTTTCCATATAGGATAAAATCTCCTGCAAATCCTTTTCCGTTGCTTGCTCCTGCTCTGGCGTCAGTTGAATCCGCCCCAGCTTTTCGAGATATTGGACCAGTTCGCCTGTGATTTGCATGGAAATTCCTCCTATAATCTATGATCTATCCCATTATGTCATTGCTTCCTTGTAAAGTTATTCTGCTTTACACGCGGTTTTCCAGCGGCCGCCTGAGCTTAATATGCACTTCGCGCAGCTGCTGCTCCGTCACTTCACCCGGCGCGCCGAGCAGAAGATCCTGGGCGTTCGCATTCATCGGGAAGGCGATCACTTCGCGGATATTCTCTTCATCCCGCAGCAGCATCAGCATCCGGTCAACGCCCGGCGCCATGCCCGCGTGCGGCGGAGCGCCATACTGGAACGCGTGGTAGAGCGCACCGAACCGCGCCTCCACATCCTCGGCCGTATAGCCGGCCAGCTCAAAGGCCTTTACCATGATATCCGGGCGATGGTTACGCACCGCGCCGGAGGAAAGCTCCACGCCATTACAGACAATATCATACTGATACGCCTTGATCTCCAGCGGGTTCATCGTTTCCAGTGCCTCCAGGCCACCCTGCGGCATGGAGAAGGGGTTGTGCGTAAAATCGAGCTTGCCTTCCTCATTTTTCTCATACATCGGAAAATCTGTGATATAGCAAAGCTCAAAGCGATCCTTTTCGATGAGGCCCATCCGCTCGCCGAGCGCCGTGCGGATCTGCCCCGCCAGGCGGTCGACGACCGCTTTGCCGTCGCTGATGAAAAAGAGCGTATCCTCCGCCTTCATGGCCAGGCGCTCGATCAGCTCCTGCTTCTTCTCCTCTGTGAGGAATTTGGCAATCGGGCCCTTGAAGGAGCCATCCTCCTGCAGCGTGAGGTAGCCGAGGCCCTTCATGCCGATTTCCATTGCAAAGGCGAGCATCTTTTCAAAGAAGGATTTCGGCATCTTCGCGCAGCCCGGCACATTGATGCCGCGCACGGGCTTCTTCTGAAAGGGCTTGAAATCCACATCCACAAAGAAATCGGAAAGATCTTCAATCAAAAGCGGGTTGCGCAGATCCGGCTTGTCCGTGCCGTAGTGCAGCATGGCCTCTTCATAGGGGATGCGGCGAAACGGCGCAGGGGATACCTTGCGCCCGTTGCCGAAGGTTGCAAAGGTATCGTAAAGCACCTGCTCCGCTACCGCGAAAACATCCTCCTGCGTAGCGAATGCCATTTCGAAATCGAGCTGATAAAATTCGCCGGGAGAGCGATCCGCGCGCGCATCCTCATCGCGGAAGCAGGGCGCGATCTGGAAATATTTATCGAAGCCGGAGGCCATCAGCAGCTGCTTAAACTGCTGGGGAGCCTGCGGCAGCGCATAAAATTTGCCCTCATGCTTACGCGAGGGGATGATATAGTCGCGCGCACCCTCCGGAGAAGAACAGGTGAGGATCGGCGTGGTGATCTCCGTGAAGCCAAGCTCCTCCATCTTGCGCCGCAAAAAGCTGACAACCTTGGAGCGGAAGAGAATATTCTCATGCACACGCGGATTGCGCAGATCAAGGAAGCGGTATTTCAGCCGCACCTCCTCGCGCGTATCGGTGGATTCCTGCACGTCAAAGGGCAGATTCGGCACGCACGGCCCCAGCACCTCCAGCGCGTCGGCCATCACCTCCAGGTGCCCGGTCGGGATTTTGGGGTTGACCGTTTCCTCATCGCGGGCGACGACCTTGCCGGAAACGGTAATGGCCGTTTCCCTGTGAAGATCCTTCAGCAGAGCGTCGTCATGCACGACCACCTGCGTCACGCCATATTGATCCCGCAGGTCGAGAAAAGCCACGCCGCCGTGATCGCGGATTGTATCCACCCATCCGGCCAAGCGGACGGTTTCATCCAGATTCTGCTCCGCCAGCTCCCCACAGGTGTGTGTTCTGTAAATTTCTTGTGCCATTTCAGACATTCCCTTCCAAACCATAATCAAGCACGGCGGAATACCGCGCCGAAAAATCCATAAACAGGAATTAATTATATCATAAGAAACCAAACGTGTACAGCACTTTTCCCGGATATTTTCACGCATGCGAATCCCACTATTCCTTTCTAATATACCCCAAAATCACAGAAAACGGTATCTTTTTCCCCTCTGCTCCACAGAAATCAATTTTAACTACAAATTTCCCGCCGGTCCTGTAGGGGCAAACTGCGTTGTCAAGAATAACATGGGAAACATGTGTGTAAGGACAAGGGAAACAAATTACAACCTAAAAATCCTGCGATGGATACGGCATCCATCGTAATTTTTTATCATATCCGTTGAACATTTCAGGCGAACACAGTTCGCCCCTACGCTTTGCGGATGACAAAACGCCAAAATTAATTTCCATGCCTCTGCTCAAACCGCACTGGTCCAGTTGCTCTATCAAGAAGCGCGTATGCCCTTAATCCCCAGCTAAGGGTGACTCTGGAATCTCTACATATAGAATATCGCAGCTTGACTTTCCCCATATATTGTGGTATTATAAAAACACAATAAAATAGCATTATTCTTTGACAGAGAAAAGATCTCCGCTGTCCCAAGATTGGGACTTTACTGAAAATGATCCGAACATTTGTCTTGACAAGCGCGAAAAAGCTGTTATAATGGGAGTTGTTAAGAACAAACGTTCCGCCGACATCAAGGAGGTTATCGTTATGACGATTGGTTTTATACTGCGCACTATCGCAGAGGTTGCCGTTGTGGCATTCCTGATTTGGGGCTTTTGGCATGAAGATAAATTCATCCGTTTTGAAGACAGGCTTGCCCGCATCGTTGTGGTCAATATCCGCCGGATGAAACGCCGCCGGGCGCTCAAAAAGCAAGGCGTGGAGCCCGCCTCCCCTGTGCAGAAGCCGGTGCAAACACACACGCAGCAGCCCGCACAGCGTGGGCCTGCCGCGGTTGCTTCTGGGCCGGTTTCCCGCCCTGTCCGCCGCCGTAGGAAGAAAATTCCGCAGAACGCGGCCTGATTGTCCTTTTTCCTCTTGCATAAAATCGTTTGAAATAGAGAAGGAGGTGTTGCAAAATGCCTCCCCGTAAAAACAAACCGAAAAAAACATGGTTTCGGGCGGGGCTTAGCCCGAAATTTGCCTCCGTGAGGCAAAAATGTCTTTTTGAAGGGGCTGTTGCAAAATGCTTTGCATTTTGCAACAGCCCCTTTTTATGTTCTCTATAAATTGTTCCTAAATGTAAACGCGCCTTCCAAACGCTCAAACCGGCCCCAGCCCGCAGGCAAAGGAAACGGCGCGTTCCACAAACGCCTCCCGTATTTGCTCAAAATCCGGCGCGCCCCAATCCCATTTTTGCCCCTGCGGGGAAAGCGGATGGCAGTCGGAAGCAAGCAAAATACAAACGGCCGGCAGCTCATAACAAGCGCTGACGGTCAGAATCGCCGAAGCCTCCATATCCACGCCTACGCAACCCTGCTCCCGCCACAGCGCTTCCTTATAAAACGTTTGGCGGTAAACCGCGTCGCTTGTCACCGTCGCATCCGTGTGAACGTTGAACCGCCCTTGAAACGCCTCTTTTGCCGCATGAAACAAGCGCGCATCCGGCTCGGCAAACAAAACGTTTTCCGCATAGTGGTGCGACGTGCCCTCTTCGCTAAGCACCTTGTGCGGGATCAGGACATCCCCCACCGAGATGCCTGGCGCAAACACGCCGCACATCCCAACCAGGATGACACGCTTTACCCCGAGCGCACGCAGTGTTTCCACCGTATCCACCGCGGCGGGGGCGCCGTAGCCGCCCCGCGTGAAGCAAACGGCGCCCTCTCCTTTCAGCGAGAGGACGCTCGGGTTCTCCAAAAAACAGGACAGCCGCTCGGAGAGCACACGGGTTTTATACCGCTTTTTCAGGTGGCGCATCGCCATTCCGATTTCAAACAGCACACAGGTTTCCGGCAAAGGCGCATCCGCCCCGCCGTGTGCGCTGCGCACATGTTCCCGCGCGGTAATAATCGGAGTTGTATCGTCCTCCGGATGATACCAATTGCGTTCCATTTCACATCCTCCGCAATAAACATGCTGCAGGCCCGAAACCCACTGTTTCAAACAGAGATTTAATCTGCCGGCATATCATAAGCTACGCCGATAGAAGGGTTAGAGGAAACATCATTGACTTCATAGTCAATTGCAACGGAGCCTTTGTCCGTCTTCAATTCAACCGAATAGATCGTATAGTTTGAAGCGTATTCCACCTTTGGATCCTTTTTTCCGCCATAAGAATCATAAAAGTTCTCCGCAAGTTGATACATGTCCTCTTTCGTGAACGAAGGGGATGAAGCAGTACAGGTGATGCTATTTAGTTTATCCGCATTATCGAAATGATACATAATCCGCACTTCCGTATTGCGTTCCTTTGCCAGCTTCACAATAGCAAGATCACTGGTGGTATCATAAGCAACAAGTGAGGTAATTCCTTCTTTTTCCTCGGCTTGCGGTACGATTTTTTTAATTTCTTCTTTGGTCATCCCATAATAAAACTCTGATCGATATTTCGGAATACGGCTTTGTGAATATGAAGCTGCGGACAACTGGGCACCACTGTCTGATACGGTTGATTCCCCCTGCTTATCAGGCGAAGCTTTACAGCCGCAGATAGAAAGCATTACGCACAGGCTTACAAAAATGTACACTATTTTTTTCATTTTCTACGCCTCCTCTAATAGATATTAAATATTATACAGCATTCTGCATAAAATTATATTATATTTATGAATTAAATAAGCGTATCTTCCAGTTCTTGCCCGTACAACTGCTCCAACTCCCGAAGCGATTCCTCCCCCATCTCCGGCGTATCCTTCAGCGGGAACGGGATGCCCATCCGCTCATATTTTTCGGCGCAGAGCTTGCGAAACGGCAGCAGCTCCAGCTTTTGCAGGTTCGAAAACCGGCCTGCGATGCGCGCGATCTCCCGCACCTGGGCCGGGCCATCCGTCAGCCCGGGCACCACCACGTGCCGCACCCAGAGCGGCACGTGCATTGCCTCGGTCAGGCTTAAAAACTGCAGCACCTGGTCAAAGGAGGCCCCGCAATGCGCGCGGTATGCTGGCGCATCCGCAAACTTCAAGTCGCACAAAACGAGGGCTGTCTCCGCCAACACCGCGCGCGCCTGCTCCAGATTACCAATCCCGGAGGTGTCAAGCGCCGTGTGAATCCCCTCTGCCCGCAGCAGGCGGAAGAGCTCCGCCACAAACGGCGCCTGCAACAGCGGCTCCCCGCCGGATACCGTCACGCCGCCGTGTTTGAGATAGGGCCGGTAGCGCAATATTTTTTCGCAGACTGCCTCGGGCGTATATTCCTCTCCGCCCTGCGGGGCCCAGGTATCCGGATTGTGGCAGTATGCGCAGCGCAGGGGGCAGCCCTGCAAAAACACAACAAACCGTACGCCCGGCCCATCCACCGCGCCCATGGATTGAAAGGAATGCACCCGCCCCGTCATGCGATTGCCTGATGGAAGGTGCGCGAAATCACCTCCCGCTGCTGCTCCTTCGTCAGCTTATGGAAATTGACCGCATAACCAGAGACGCGTATGGTCAGATTCGGGTATTTGTCCGGGTTGTTATATGCATCGACCAACATCTCGCGGTTCATCACATTCACATTGATATGGTGCGCATTCTGCGCGAAATAGCCGTCCAGGATCGAAACCAGGCTTTCACAGCGCTCCTCCAGTGTTTTGCCCAGCGCCTGCGGAATGATGGAGAAGGTGTTGGAAATGCCATCGCGGCAATATTCATAGGGGATTTTCGCCACGGAGTTGAGGGAGGCCAGCGCCCCGTTTTTCTCACGCCCATGCATCGGGTTCGCGCCGGGGGCAAAGGGTTCGCCCGCCTTGCGCCCATCCGGCGTCGCGCCGGTTTTCCGCCCGTAAACCACATTGGAGGTGATCGTCAGGATGGAGAGCGTATGCTCTGCGCCACGGTAGGCGGGGTTTTTCTTCAGCTCTTCATAGAACAGCTTCACCTGCTCGCAGGCAATCTGATCAACGCGGTCGTCATCGTTGCCATAGGCGGGATACTCGCCCGTGGTTTCAAAGCCGGTAATCATGCCGCTCGAGTTGCGCAGCACGCGCACCTTCGCATATTTGATTGCGGAGAGCGAATCCGCCAGCACGGACAGCCCCGCCGCCCCAAAGGCCATAAAGCGGTGCACCTGTGTATCGTGCAGCGCCATCTGCGTTTTTTCATAAGCATATTTATCATGCATATAATGGATGATATTCATGGTGTTGACATAGGTTTTGGCAAGCCATGGGCGGTAAATGTCCATCAGCTCCAGCACCTTGTCGTATTCGAGATATTCCCCCTCATAGGGCTCATGCTCCGGCCCAACCTGGAGCCCTGTTTTTTCATCCTTGCCGCCGTTGAGGCTCATAAGCAGCAGCTTTGCAAGATTGGCCCGCGCGCCGAAGAACTGCATCTGCTTGCCGACCTTCATGGCGGATACGCAGCAGGCAATCGCATAATCGTCGCCGTAGATCGGGCGCATCAGGTCGTCGTTTTCATACTGGATCGCATCCGTATCGCAGGAAACCTTCGCAGCAAACCGCTTAAACGCATCCGGCAGGCTGCCGGACCATAGCACCGTCAGATTCGGCTCCGCCGAAGAGCCAAGGTTATGGAGGGTGTGGAGCATCCGGTAGGAGCTCTTGGTCACAAGCGTGCGTCCGTCCTCGCCCATGCCGCCGAGCGCCTCCGTGATCCACATCGGGTCTCCTGCGAACAGCTCGTTATAAGCAGGCGTGCGCAGATGCCGCGCCATACGCAGCTTCATCACAAAATCGTCAAAGAGCTCCTGCGCCCCGGCTTCGTCAAGCACACCATTTTTCAAATCGCGTTCAAAATAGATATCGAGGAAGGTGCTCGTGCGGCCAAGGCTCATCGCCGCGCCGTTTTGCTCCTTGATCGCGCCGAGATAGCCGAAATAGAGCCACTGCACCGCTTCCCGCGCCGTTTTGGCGGGAAGGGAAATATCGTAGCCATACTGCATCGCCATATCCTTCAGATAGCCGAGGAAGGTAATCTGCTGGAACAGCTCTTCCGACAGGCGGATCGAATCGACATCCATCACGCCCTCGACGAGCTCCGCCTTATCTTTCTTTTTCTCCTCGATCAGGCGGTCCACTCCGTAGAGTGCAACGCGGCGGTAATCCCCAATGATACGGCCGCGGCCGTAGGCATCCGGAAGGCCCGTGATAATCCCGCAGTGGCGCGCCTTGCGCGTTTCTTCCCCGTACACACGAAATACGCCGTCATTGTGCGTCGTGCGGAAGCGGAACTCCTCTTCCACCTTATTGGATAAGTGATAACCGTAGGCCTCGCATGCGTCGCGCGTCATGCGGATGCCGCCGAAGGGGTTGACGCCGCGGCGCAGGGGTCTGTCCGTCTGCAGGCCGACGATCAGCTCCTTCTCCTGATCCAAATAACCGGGGTTATAGCTTGTCAGGGAAGAAACGGTTTCCGTATCAATATCCAACACGCCGCCAAACTCCTGCTCCAGCTTTAAGAGGTTGGAAAGCCTGTGGTTCAGCTCCTGCGTGCGCTGCGTCGGCTCTGTCAGAAACGATTCATCCCCCTCATACGGCGTATAGTTTTTCTGAATAAAGTCGCGTACATTGATGCTCTCCTGCCATTCTCCGGGCTGAAAGCCCTCCCAAGCCTTGTATTCCATTGCGCGCGTCTCCTTTCTAAAAGAGTCAATTCCGCCGGCGCCAGCAAAACAAAAGGGCAGTATATGGACGTTCCCATACACTGCCCAGACGGCCGGCAAAACAGGCGTTTCATTCCACTGTGGTTTTTCCCACAATCCTCCGTCAGTCATGAACGCCTTTTCAAATTGTATCTTTAGCGTACCGTATGCGGTGAAAAAAGTCAAGCGGGCAAATGCGCCTCCCGGCAAATTCAGAGCATTTCATAAACTGTGAGCGGGGAAAAGCAAAAAAACGGTCACATTTTCGGATGTGCTTCCAGCCGCATACTGGCCCGCAAACGCGTCTGGCGCAATGGCCCTGCATCCTGGACAAATCCGTTTCCCCCTCCTGACGAGCTTACTTTCACACCGTTGAGAAAGGCCGCCGGTATCCACCCAATCCCCCCATTTTTATTACGCAGTGAAGCAAGTACAAAGCAAAACCCACCACGGCCACATAGAGCAAAGAAAAAGAAATATATGCTGCTCATGGGAGTGCATGATTACCGGCTGCTGTTTATTTATGATATTTTCCGCCGCTGCCGATCTCAAAGGCACGGTAGAGCTGCTCCAAAAGCATCACACGCGCAAGCTGGTGCGGGAAGGTCATCTGCGACATAGAAAGCCTTGCCTGCGCGCGCGCCTTCGCCACTTCAGATAGGCCCCATGAGCCGCCGATGAGAAAACACACGCTGCTCACGCCCTCCACGGTGAGCCTTGTAAGCTCGGCGCTGAACTGCTCAGACCCGCGCTGCTTTCCCTCAATGCACATGGCATACACATAAGCGCCGGATGGGATGCGCGCCAAAATCCGCTCCCCCTCCTGTGCGAGTGCGGCGGCAATCTGCGCATCCGACGATGCCTCCGGCACGCGGGCGGGTGCCAGTTCCTCCACCTCCAGACGGCAAAAGGCGGAGAGCCGCTTTTGATACTCTGCGCAGGCGTCCCGCAGATAGGGCTCTTTGAGCCTGCCGATGCAAATGACTTTCACCCGGAGCATTCGGTCCATCCTTCCTAAAAAAGGGAAAAGCGTTGTTCCAAACCGCTTTTCCCAATTTCCTATTCTCGCTTTTCATCTGTTAAAAAACGGTAACCGGCGCGGAGCACACCGGCTCCGCTACCTGCAACACATAATCCCGGCTCTCCTGCGCACCCAACCCGCTCAAGGCGGCGACCGCCGTCTGGCGGGCAAGATAGGGATTGTTGTTTTCCTTGCTCAGATGTGCCAGGCAAAAGCGTGTGCTGCCGCGGCTGACGAGCTGCTCCAGCACGCATGCACAGGCGTCGTTGGAAAGGTGCCCGCGGTCTGACAGGATGCGGCGCTTGAGGGGATAGGGGTACGGCCCGTTTTCCAGCATGCGCACGTCATGGTTCGACTCCAGCACCACCAGGTCGCAGCCTGAAATCGCCTGCATCACCTCATCCGTCATCACGCCCATATCCGTGGCGACTGCAACGCGACGTTCCCCCGGGAGCTCCACCACATAGCCAAAGCCCTCGCGGCAATCGTGCGAAATGGGAAACGGGCGCACAAAAAGGCTCCCCGCCTCCATGCCGCCTTTTGGCATGATCCCCGCATAAAACTTTCCATTTAACACCTGCGCTTCATCCAATGCCTGCAAGGTACCTGCGGAGGCATATACATCAATTTTATGGCGTGCGGCAAATACGCGCAGGCCTTTCACATGATCGCTGTGCTCATGAGTCACAAAAATAGCCCGAAGCTGCGCCGGGTCGGCATCAATCCGGCGCAAAGCCAGCTCCAGCTGCTTGGCGGACATCCCCGCATCGATCAAAATACTGCTGCCGGAGGCCGCTATGTACATACTATTGCCGCTGCTGGAAGAAAACAGCGGGGAAAAACGCGCCATTCCATAGCCCCCCATCAAAATCACTCTGCATTCATAAAGAAAAAGGGGCGTTTACGCCCCCTCTATTCCATCAAACAAAAACGAAAATAACAGTTGTCACACACATCCGGTTATGTTGCAAAACGCTATTTTGTAACCGGGTATCGTTACACTGCCTTTTCAATCGCAGCATCCGGGTAGTTGCGGCGCACGATATCCGCCCCGAGCGCGGAAAACTTCTCCACCACTTCCTCATAGCCACGGTCAATGTGCTGAATGTTTTCAATCTCCGTCGCGCCCTGCGCCGTAAGCCCCGCGATCAGCATGGCGGCGCCTGCGCGCAGATCGTCCGCCTTGACGGGCGCGCCTGTGAGCTCCGGCACACCTTCAATCACGGCCACTTTGCCATCTACCTGCACATTGGCGCCCATGCGCGTCAGCTGCGCCACATAGCGGTAACGGTTGTCCGAAACATTTTCCGATACAATGCTGGTTCCTTCCGCAATGGAGAGGAGCACTGACATCTGCGGCTGCATATCAGTGGGAAAACCGGGATGCGGCATGGTCTTAATATTGCATTTGCTCAATTTTCCGACATAGCGCACCCGAATGGAATCATCGTATTCCGTGACCTCCAGCCCGCATTCCTCGAGCTTTGCGGAAATGGATTCCAGATGCTTCGGAATTACGTTTTTGATCAGCACATCCCCCTTTGTTGCACCCGCAGCCACCATATAAGTGCCCGCCTCGATCTGATCGGGGATAATCGAATAGGTGCAGCCATGCATCTTTTCCACGCCGTGGATTTTGATCACATCCGTGCCCGCGCCGCGCACATCCGCGCCCATGGAATTGAGAAAATTCGCCAAATCGACAATGTGCGGCTCCTTTGCCGCGTTTTCAATCACGGTGAGCCCGCGCGCTTTCACCGCGGCCAGCATGATGTTCACCGTAGCGCCGACAGAGACAACATCCATATAGACCGAGCTGCCGATTAGCTTCTCCGTATGGGCATTGACCATCGCGTTTTCGATGCTGACATCCGCTCCGAGGAATTCAAACCCTTTGATATGCTGATCCATCGGTCGAATGCCAAGATCACAGCCGCCGGGCATAGAAACGCGCGCCTGATTATACCGACCGAGCAGCGCGCCAATCAGATAATAGGATGCGCGCATGTGCTTGGTCAGTTCGTCGGGCACGGTGAAGGAATTGACGGTCGTGGTATCAATTTCGAGCGTATGCTTATTGATGACGCGCACCCGCGCGCCGATCTGCTTTAAAATCCGGACCATATAGGTAACATCGCTGATATTCGGTATATTTTCAATCCGGCACACATCATCCGCAAGGATTGTGGCTGGCAAAATGGCAACGACTGCATTTTTGGCCCCGCTGATGGAAACCTCTCCACGAAGCGGTCGGCCTCCGTGAATGACGAATTTCTCCAATCGGCACACTCCCCTTTTCACTTTTAAACCGTTGCTATTATACCACCAAAGGCGGATGATTAAAAGAGATTTTATGTACAATTTTTAACGAATACGCAGGAACACGTTGAACAGGTTTTATAAAATATTTTCCATGGTTCTAATTTTCAAATAAAAAGCTTTTTCGGCCGGAGCAAAGCGGTTTTTTCTCTATAGTATGCCCTCAAGAACGCAAAACAGCCATTGCAAAAAAATTTTTCTGCAATGGCTGCCTGTTTGCTTGCAAGCAAAAAATGGATGCAAAAATTTTAAAAATTACTGCTCAACTGCATAGACGCTGACCTTTTTGCGGTCGCGGCCCATGCGCTCAAACTTGACCTTGCCGTCAATCAGCGCAAACAGCGTATCATCCGAACCGCGACCCACGTTGTTGCCGGGATGGATGTGCGTGCCGCGCTGTTTCACAAGGATGTTGCCCGCAAGCACAAACTGCCCGTCCGCCCGCTTCGCGCCGAGGCGCTTGGATTCAGAATCACGGCCGTTACGGGTGGAACCCATTCCCTTTTTATGTGCGAACAGCTGTAGGTTTATTTTAAGCATTTCGTACACCTCCGTATTTCACTTTGACATTTTCCGGGTAGTCCTCCGACAGGGAGACCATGTGCAGCTCAAACCCTTTTAATAGTGTCTGTGCACGCTGTGCCTCCTCCTGGGAGAGCAGCAGCCGCATATGGCCGTCGTCCACCTCCACGTGCGTCTGAATGCGCATGACATCCGTGATGGTATTCGCCGCCATATAGGCCGCAGAGGAAACCGACGCGCAGAGGAGATCCTCCCCCTCTTCGCCCCGGCCGGCGTGGCCGTCGAGCGAAAAGCCCGTGAGAAGCCCTGCCTGGGAATAAAACTGCACCGTAATCATCGCTTACGCGTTGATAGCGGCGATTTCAACCTTTGTATAGGGCTGCCTATGGCCCATCTTGCGCTTTTCGTTCTTCTTCGGCTTATAGGTGAACACAGTAATCTTTTTGGCCTTGCCATTCTTGATGGCCTTGGCAGTGACCGTCGCGCCCTCCACATAGGGAGCGCCAACCTTCATGCCGTCTTCCGCGCCGACTGCGACTACCTTGTCAAAGGTGATCTCGGCGTCCGCTTCGACGTTGAGCTTCTCGATGAAAACAGTATCGCCCGCTTCCACCTTGTACTGCTTGCCGCCGGTTTCGATGATTGCGTACATAATTTACCTTCCTTTATTACGGTCTCGCTGTTCGCGGGCGGGAAAATCCGCTTTAGAGCGCAATTTCCAGCAAATTGCGCCAGCCCGGAACACGCGGTATAAAGCATTATAACACACAGCGCAAGGTGTGTCAATCTTTGGTGGTAGAATTTTCATTCTGTTCTGCCGTTGTCCAATATGCATTGTAACATTACAGTTTTTTTTATTATTTTATTTGTTTTTATTGACAATAACATCCTGAATTTAGTATGATAAAATTATACTAAAAAAGGGAAAGGAGTAAACTATGAGAAAATTCGCCCGACATGTTATTTTTATTATTTTAGCACTGAGCCTGTTGCTGGGAAGCGGCACGGCGGCCTTTGCAGCGCCCGCTGAAATCCCCATTCCAAATTTGTCACAAGAAGAGCTTCCCCCGGAATGTTATGGAATCCTGACGGACGAGTACACAATTTTTTACACGCAGGATGAGACCGGCGCAATCTTGATGGATCAGGAATCGTTGGCGGATCTACAGACACTCCTGCGGGATGAGCAGGCCATGCAGAAGGTGATTCAGGATCGGGCGGCTGCGCGCAGCGAGCCAGTCACGTCCTTTGAAGTTGCCGCACAGGTGAAAGAAATTCAAACCGTTTTGCAGCCTTTCGCTTCGCTCAAGGCAATGGAGCGTATGCCCACCGCAAAATTGGCGGCGAACGCTGCGGCGGCCGCAGTTGGAGATTTGCAGAATTTTACGCATCAGTTAAACTCGGAACGGTACTCAGATGCTACAAGCAACGCTCCCGCGTATTCTCAAACACACATTAAACGGCAGCTTGTTTACATGTGGGCATGGGAATATGAGCCGTTTTGGACGCTCACTGACACCGTCGCCATGGCCTGGTCTTCCGGCCTTCATCCGTTGACCGGCACGGATGAAGTAGCATTTCTCTATATGGCGAAAGGCCGGGAGTCCGGGAAGCCTGTCAACACGCCATCCGATGACCTGTGGGTATTGGAGGGTTCAGAAGGGGATGACGCTTATTCCGATGACATCGATGTTGACCGCGGCCTACAAAAGGATTTTGATATCAAATCAGTCTATAATCATGGTGGAAAACGGTATATAACGACCACGCATTTTGGCCTTTTTTCAGTGATTGTGGTTGCTTCTAACCCGAACCGTGAAAATAAACCCATAACTTATAGAGGAAAATATTATCATCAAAAAGTTGCAACCTTATGGTCGTTGAATATAGGGGCGGATCTCAGTATCGGTTTAGCGGCAGAATTGCGATATGACTCTTCTAATTCGCTGATTCGTACTTCCTATTATTTTGATGCATGAGTTCATATAGAAAGGGGCTATGAACAATGTTTTATCTGATTCCGCTTATTGCATCAGCGCTCATGTTTTTCTTTGCCTTCTGCGCCGTGCGCGCAATCCGTGACTATTCCGGTTCGTGGGTAATATTTTCCCTGCTTGCAGGCCTCATGTTTGGTACTGATGTTATATTGACCATTATGATCATTGGCGAATCCGTAGCACGTTAGTTTCACCGTGAACCAATCCGGCCGCGGCTTTTTATAAGGCGAAACGGAGGGATGCCGCAATGATCGAAGAAAACGACTGGCGTTTGCAGTCACAAGAAAAGTATTTGAAATATCTGACCTGGCAATGGAAGCCTTACCGCAGGCCAAGCCCCACCTGGGACCATGACCACTGCTGTTTCTGCTGGGACACCTTCAGCGAATACGACGGCGACCTGCACGAGGGCTACTGCACGCTTGACGAAACCTACTGGATCTGCCCGGAATGCTTCGCGGATTTCAAAGAGATGTTCCACTGGACACTGGAGGACAGTTCGAAACCCGAACCGGAATAAACAGGCCGTGGGCCGCTGGGCGCTGCCGGGAGGCCGAGGCAGCGCCCGCAGAATCTTTCTACGTGGCTCGTGAGGGGATTTTTGCCCCTGCCGCGCACGGCAGGGGCAAAAACGAACCTTTCCATGTGTTTGAAACGCCGTGAGGCGTTGAGTTTGGGAAGGTTCGCCGAACAGCTTTTCACGTGTCTCAATCTTCCCGCTGCCGAAGTGCCGTGCAAAACGGCCCCTTTTGCTTCCTTTTCCGGCCGAGCGGAAAAGGAAGGGCCCGCGCGGCCTGAGCGCGTTCCAATTTTCTCTTCCTTTGTCAGAGCACTCAAAAAAGCAAGCGTAATGAGTAATTTTTACGAAATTGTTCTGACGAAACGATATTCTTTTTTTGACAGGGTTCATGGGCCGCTGTGCTAATGCACAGCGGCCCGCCGTTTATTGCACTTCAGTCTACTGCGTCGAGGCTCAGCCCTCCACCATCGGCTCCTGTGGAATCACGATCGCAAGCACGATATAAAGGATTAAGCAGGGCACGAACGCCGTGAACACGGACAGCACCGCATAGATCACACGCACCAGCGTGGGGTCAATATTCAGGTAATTGGCGATTCCGGCGCACACGCCGGAAATCATCTTATCGTTGCGGCTGCGGTAAAGCTTTTTGTTCATATCCATAAAAATACCTCCAAAATAATAAAATCAAATTTTTAAAAATTTAGCCTTCCATGCCGTTTTGCAGCTTTGCGGCCATGAGGGTATTCTGCATCAGCATGGCGATCGTCATCGGCCCCACGCCGCCCGGCACAGGCGTAATCGCGCCGGCAATGGGCTCGACCGCTTCAAAATCCACATCCCCGCAGAGCTTGCCGGCTTCATCGCGGTTCATGCCGACGTCGATCACCGCCGCGCCGGGCTTCACCATATCGGCCGTGACGAATTTGGCCTTTCCAACGGCGGCAACCAGGATATCCGCCCGGCGGCAAACCTCCTGAAGGTTTTTCGTGCGGGAGTGGCAAACCGTAACCGTGCCATTCTCATGCAGCAGAAGCATCGCCATCGGCTTGCCGACAATATTGCTCCGGCCGATCACCACGCATTCCTTCCCCTCCGGGGAAACACCCGCGCTGTGCAAAAGCTCCATCACGCCCGCAGGCGTGCAGGGCAAAAAATGATAGTCCCCAATCATAATACGCCCCACGTTGGAGGGATGGAACGCATCCACATCCTTCTCCGGCGCAATGGCCTCGATCACCTGCTTTTCATCCAGATGCTTCGGCAGCGGGAGCTGGCAGAGGATGCCGCTGATATCCTTCCGCTCATTGAGCTGATGCACGAGCGCCATCAATTGCAGCTGCGTCGTATCTGCCGGGAGCGCGAACTCCTCAGAACGGATGCCCACCTCCGCGCAGGCCTTTTTCTTATTGTTGACATAGACGCGGGAGGCCGGGTCATCCCCCACGATAATCACCGCGAGGCCCGGAACAACGCCCTGCTCCCGCAGCGCCGCCACCTCGCCTGCCACGCGCGCACGCACCTGCGCGGAAACGGCCTTGCCATCAATCCTGATCGCCATCTTCATCCGCCTCCTGTTCCGCTTTTTCCTCCGGCTCTTCCCCATCCGCAGGCGCTTGCTCCAGCGAAGGGCCAGCCTGCTCCGGAGTTTCCTTCGGGGGGATGGGCTTACCGTTTACCAATTCGATGCGCCTGTTTTCATTGTCGATATAATAATCAATGCCTTCAATCGGCTGCGGGTTTTTCTTTGCCCGGATGAGGAAATAGACCAGCAGTGCGGCGCACACGATCACCAGCGCGCCGGATAACCACTGGGAAACGCGCATATTCGTGCCGGGGATATAGAGGCTGTCTGTGCGCAGCCCCTCCACCACCATGCGCTCCAAACCATACCACACGCCGTAGCAGAGGATGATCTGCCCACTGAACTTGCGGAACTTCTGGCAGATGAGATAGAGAACCAGGCAGCCCAGGATGCACCAGATGGATTCATACAGGAAGGTCGGGTGCACCGGCAGCGCCGGGTCCACCGTGATGCCGTTTGCGGCGAAATCCGCCTGATGTGCGGTGAGGTAGGAGACGACCTTGCTGCTCGTCATGCCCCAGGGGAGATCCGTATTGCAGCCGAAAGCCTCCTGATTCATGTAGTTGCCCCACCGGCCGATGCCCTGCGCGAGCAGGAGGCTCATCGCGCCGATATCCAAAAGGTTGCGAAAATTCAGCTTGTTGAAATGGCATACCGCCCAAGCCGCCAGCAGGCCGCCGATGATGCCGCCATAGATCGCCATCCCGCCTTCCCAGATTTTAAAAATATCGAGAAGATGATCCTTATACTGCTCCCATTCAAAGATCACATAAAACAGCCGCGCGCCGATGATGCCGCCGAAGGTGCCAAAGATCAAAACATCCACCATCTTATCAAGGCTCATCTTCCACTTATATGCCATCCGGCCGCCGAGCAGCACGGCAAGCAGGAAGCCGAACGCAATGATAACGCCGTACCAATGGATTGTCAGGTGCAGGTTGATGCCGGGGATCGTGAAGTCCGCCAAGATGGAAGGAACATTAAAGCTCCACCCAAGCTTTGGGAACTCCACCACTGTGAAGTCATGCATTGTAAGCTCTCCTTTGCGTGATCGTTCTTTTATTTTAACGGGATTCTGTTTCTAAATTATAAACGTTTTCCTACAAATAAGAAACTATTTTTCTATGTAAAGCCGCCTGAGCGGCCTTGTTATGCGCCTGAGCATTCCTTTCTTACTCCCGGCCGTGGAATTGTGCAGTTTTAGCAAAGTGAAAATTGTGGGCAGACACGATGCTTGAAAAGCACAAAACACAGTTTGAAAAGGAATTCAAGCTTTTACAACAGACAGTGCACTGTATTCTCTTTGGAGCGTTGTTTCCAGCCGCTGCTGAGTCTCGTCGAGCGTAATTTCCCGCAGCAGCTCCGCCTCGTCAAACAGCCCTCCGCTGCGGAATTCAGCTGAAATCATCTCATTGGCAAGCTCATCAATATCATTAAACGCCATCACAACGCGCCCATAGAGCTTGCGGCGCGCGCGTTCAAACGACGCCTTGTCCAGCCCTTCGCGGCGCGCCCGCTCAATTTCCGCATGGATCTCCTGCGCGACCTTCTGTGGGTCCTTCGACTCACCGGAGAACAAAACGCTCGCATAGCCGTAGCCGTGGAAATACTCCGCGCCGAACTGCGTGTTGATGAGCCCCTCGTCAAACAACCTGCGATAAAGCGGGGAGGTATTTCCCGCCAGCATTTCAAGCAAAACATTCGTTTGAAGCTGTTCGCGCAAGGGGCGCTCCGGCGTCTCATAGGTTTCCTTAAAGCCAAGCATGAAAAGCGGCGCGCCCACATCAAGCGTTTGCTCGATAAAGGGCTGCACGGGCTTTGCCGGCTCATCCGGGAAATTGCGCTCAATGGAGAGAGCATCCGCAGGTTTCAGCAGCCGGTCCGCCACTTCGAGCACCTCGTTCACCGTCACATTGCCAGCAACGGCAAGCGCCATATTGTGGAGGTTATAAAATGTGTGGTAGCAGCGGTAGAGAAGATCAGCCGTAATGTGTGAAATAGAGTCGATCGTCCCTGCGATGTCGATGCGCACAGGGTGCACCTTGTAGAGTGCCCTAAGGCAGTTGAACATCACCTGCCAGTTCGGCTCATCCTGATACATCCGGATTTCCTGCCCGATGATGCCCTGCTCCTTCTGCACGGTCTGCTCCGTAAAATAAGGCGACTGCACAAAATCCAGCAAAATCTCCAGCGACGCCTTAAAATCGCCCGCGCAGGAGAACAGATAGCAGGTGCGCTCAAACGACGTATACGCATTGGCGGACGCGCCCGTTTTCGCATAGCGGGCAAAGGCGTCCAGATCCTCGCTCTCAAAGAGCTTATGCTCCAAAAAGTGCGCGATGCCCTCCGGCACCTCTGTAAAATCCGCCTCGTCGCTGCGCTTAAAGCGCGTGTCGATCGAGCCGTATTTCGTGCCGAACAGCGCGTAGGCGGAGGAATAGCCCGCCTTCGGCATCACGAGAATCGTAAGCCCCGAAGGGTGGTCGATCCTGTAATAGCTGTCGTCTAACAATGTGGAATGGATTTCTTTCACCGGATGGCTCATGCCTTATCTTCCTCCCCCGTCAACAGATAGATCGTATCGAGCGTGACCTTTTGTGCCGCTTCCACAGCCTGCTCACGCGTGACCTTGCGGATCTGCGCTGCAAGCGACTGCGGGGCGGCGGGTGCCTCCTCCAGCAGCCGGAAGGCATACCAGTCGTCGAGCTCCTCCGGCGTGCCGCCGACGCGCTCATAATCATCCGCCAGGCTTTTGACAGAAGCGTCAAAATCGTCATCCGTAAATTCGCCGGCGCGCACAGCGTCGAGCTGCCTGCCGATCTCCGTGATCGCGCGCTCGGCATTTTCGAACTCCACGCCGCTCTGTACCATCATCACGCCCTTTTGGCGAAACAGGCGGGCCGAGCAGTAGTAGCACAGGCTCATCTTTTCCCGCACATTCTGGAACAGGAGCGACTGCGGGCTGCCGCCGAATACGTTCACCATCACATTCACCGCGGAAAAATCCTCCAAGTCCTGCTTATAGCCCATCCGATAGCCCAGCACAAGCTTGCCCTGCTGCACAGGGAGCCGCTCTTCCACCCGCCGCGTTTGTTCCGCACGGGGGAGAATCTGCGTCTCCCATGCATCTGCGGGGGCTTCTTCACGCTCTATTTTGGAAAGCTCTTCCTGCAACAGCGATTGGGCCGCCTGCGCATCGGCTTCGCCGACGAGGTTGAATTGCAGCCGCCCGCCGGAAAGCAGCGCCCTCCAAGCCTCATACAGGCTCTGCGGAGTCAGGCTTTTCACATCCTCCGGCGTGCCGTAGCGGTTGATCCCATAGGCTTCATTTTCGCACATCAGTGCTTCGCACCGCCTGAGTGCATAGGTGCGTTTATCGTTGCGCTCGTTTTCGATGCGCTCCAGCAGCAGCCGCTTCTCCCGCTCGACATTCTGCGCGGCGAACGCGCCGTTTTCCACAGGGGGGTGGAAGAAAAGCTCACACAAAAGCTTCACACACTCCGTTACAGCTCCGTCGCCGTCAAAGGCGAAACGGTCTGCAATGCAGGTGATGCTGATGCGCAGCACCTGCGCCTCACCCACCTTTTCCACCCCGGCCGATACCCGTGCGCCATAGGCCTCTGCGAGTTTTTCATTCATCGTTGTCAAATCCGGGTATTTTGCGCAGCAGCGGTGTAGCAAAAAGGGCAGCATCGCATTTGCTGAAGCCGTTTCCCTGCGCAGCGGCACAGCGGCCGAGAGGGAAATCCGGCAGGTTTTAAATTTGCTTGCCCGCACCGTGCAAAACCTTACGCCGGGCGCGAGAGGGGTAAATTCCACTGAATCGTTCATCCGTTGGATCATCCTTTCTTTGAACCCACGAAAGCCTGCGTTTGAGCGGCAACGCCTCCGGTTTACAGAGGAGGCAGGCTGTTGCCCGTGCGGCGGCGGGGTTTCGCGGGAATCTGAAGAGTTGGGAGAGTCGGAAAAATCCTATCTTTTCGGAATGGAAATTTAGGAACCGGCGCCAGTGCCGTTTCGTGGCGCAGAGCCGACATCTCCACTCTGAAATCTGATTGTCTGCTATTATAACACACCTCGCCTCCCGCTTCCAGTCAAATAGCGCGGGCGGGTCAAAAACACATTCTTTTTCACGAAGCGGATGCGCCGATACCATATACCAGCCGGTGCTCCCGCCCATCCGGGGTAAACCGCTCTGCCTGTTCCCCATCCACGGTCAGGCCCTGTGGGGCGGTATCCGATACCGTGATGGCAATCACCGCCCCGTCGAGCGTGAGGGTGGCGCTGTAGCCGTGCCAGCCAGAGGGGAGGCGCGGTTCCAATCCGAGCGAGCCGCCGCGCAGCCGGATGCCAAGGAGTTCTTCCACCACAGTGCGGTAATACCAGCCCGCTGCGCCGGTATACAGGCTCCAGCCGCCGCGCCCCTCAATGCCTTTTGCGGTGGATACATCGCCCGCCAGCGCATACGGCTCGCGGAGATAGCGCTTTGCCTGCGCTTCCTGCGCGCATTTCTCGGCCGGGTTGAGCAGCTTCAAAAGAGAATACCCCTCATCCACGCGGCCTTCCCGCAGCAGCGCCATGCAAAGCCACACGGCGGCATGCGTATACTGCCCGCCGTTTTCTCGAATGCCTGCCGGATAGGCGGCCACATAGCCAGGCGAATATCCCTCCTCCCCAGTGAAGGATGGCGCAAAGAGCCGGATGAGCCCATGCTCCCAATCCACAAGCTTTTCCACCGCGCTGTCAAGCGCCAGATTCCGCCGCTTATCATCCGGCATCCCGCTCAAAACAGCGAAAGATTGCGGCAGGCTGTCGATTTCACAGGCTGGGGCTCCGCTCGCCCCCATCGGCGTGCCATCATCAAAATAAGCGCGCCGGTACCAGCGGCCGTCCCATGCGGTTTCATCCACAGCGTTGCGTAATTCCTCCGCCCGCTGTGCAAAGCGGGTTTCGCTTTCTTCATCTCCCATCAGCCTGCAAACCGGGCGCATCTCGTCGAGCGTCAGCGCCATAAACTGCGCCAGCCACACGCTCTCGCCCCTGCCCTGGATGCCGACGCGGTTGAAGCCGTCGTTCCAATCCCCGCCGCCGATCAGCGGAAGGCCGTGCGCGCCGAAGCGGGCCGCGTGCTCGATGGCACGCAGGCAGTGCTCATAGAGCGTGCCGCGCTGCGCCGATACAGCCGGCTCAAAATAGCGTTCGTGCTCGCCGTCGCGCAGCGTCTCCCCTTCAAGATATGGGATTTTGAGGTGCAGCAGAGAGCCGTCTCCCGTCTGCTTGATATATTCCGCCGTCACATAGGGCAGCCATAGCAGATCGTCACTGTAACGGGTGCGCACGCCGCGCAGGCCGCTTTTGCCGGGCAGCCGGTGCCACCAATGCAGCACGTCACCCTCCGGGAACTGGCAGGCAGCCGCGCGCAAAATCTGCTGGCGCGCAAGGCGCGGGCGCAGCAGGATCATCGAGCTGACATCCTGAAGCTGATCGCGAAAGCCCCACGCCCCGCCGTTTTGATAGAACGCGGTGCGGCCAAAGATGCGGCTGTTTAAAATCTGCGTCGGCAAAAATGAGCTTATCATGTGATTGAGCGCCTTATCGGGCGTATCCACCCTGAGCGCATTGTGGAGCACCTGCTTCGGCGCAATTTCCAAAAGCGTTTTTGCCGCCTGTTCCTGTGCGGCAAAGGAGAGCACAAAGCGCACCTTTTCCTTTCGTTTCGGCGGTAAAACGAGCCTGCGCCCAACCGCCGCGCAGGGGTCGTCGAGCGGAAGCATGCGCTGCTCTCCCCATTTGCCGCGCCAAAAATCCGCCCGGTCACAGCAGCAGAAGGCGCCGTCCCCGACTCCGCCAGTGAGCGCCATATAGCCAGGCACCGCCGTATTCCATGGCGAATGCAGGCTGAGCACGCCGCCCTGCCAGCGGGATTTAATAAAGCGCGCATTCTGCCGGTCCACGCCGAGCACTGGCTCTGTGTAATAAACCGTCTCCACTTCAACCGGCTCCTTTCCATTATTATAAAATTCCACTTCGCAGGTTTTCCGCATTCCGGTATCCGGCACAGCCACCGTAACGGCTGTTTCGATTTTGCCCGCCCTGCCGCGCCAGAGCGCCATGCCGGGCGAAAACTCCGCCCGCGCGCCCTGGACGAGATCATAGACCTCATTTTTGACCCGCAAAAATAGCAGCTCGCCGCGGTTGCCGGTGCGCGTATCATTAAACCAGGGGGTGAGCTTATTCTCCCGGGCGTTGACGGCCCAGGTGCAGCCGAGCGCGCCGCTCTCTACGAGCGTGCCAAAATCGAGGTTTGCCAGCACATGGCACCAGGGAACCTCCGGCTTTTCTGTGATTGCAAACGAGCCGTTTTCCAGAAACCCGCCGCGCCGGACGCAAAAATCCAGCTCCAGCCTCCGTTGCGCAGGCAGAACAGGGAATACGGCAAACGGAACAAACGGCAAAACCGGCAGCTGCATGCGCTCCGCGGCAGATGGCGCGATATACCTTGCCGCCGTTTGCAGCGCCAAAATGCTTTGCGCGGTGTGCGTCTGCAAATCTACCGCATGAATGCCGCCGGGAGCGTTCAGGCTTTGGGCGCAATTTTCGCGCCGCAGGGCGGTCTCCAGCGCTTTGAGCACCGGCTTATCATACGCGCCGCCTTCCCGGTAGCCGATGGCAACATCCGTGGGGATTCCGCTGCGGCGCAATTTCCGATTCAGGCGGACGAGCGGCAGCGCCCGCGCAACATCCTCTGCGTTTTGGATCTGAATATATAGAATCGGATGGTCGCCAGAGATGCCAAGGCTCCACAGCGCCTGTACGCCCGCGTTATTTTCCTGCGCCGCGGCGAGATATTCATTGGTTTCCTGCGGTGGATAAAAAATTTGCGGCAGCACCTGCGCGGCCAGGATGCCGTCGAGGCTGCTTTCATAAAACGGATTCGGCGCGCCGGCTACAATCCGCCCCTCCCTGCGGGAACGCAAAAGCCGGTCTGCCGCTTCTGCGCGCGTGGACGCAGCGGCCAGAAGGAGCGTCACATGGCGCTCTGCACGCGGCTCGATTTCAAGCGATACGGAGAACGCGCATACCGGGTCTCCCACGCCGGTGCCATCGCCAAGCTTCATGGGCGCATTGCGCAAAGTAAAGATACCATCTGGGAAGTCGAGCAGTTTTTCCCGCACACCCTCATAGTGAAAGGGAACATCCTCCAGCAGCCCTGCGGCAAGGCACATCGGTTCGCCGTCGCTGCGCGGGCGGCGTGTAAAGAGCTGAAGCTTGTTGCCCGCATCATAGCCATGCTCCAAAAAAAGCTTGGAAAACGCCGGATGCGCCTTCGCCTCCCGTGCGGGTGCAAGGCAGGGCTCCAAATAGATCAGAAGGGATACATGCGCCTTCTCTTTCCCCAGGTTTTTCACCGTATATCGCCTGTGCTCACAGGGCAGGCGCGGGTGCACCTGAATGAGCGTTTCCCCCACGAGCGTTTTGCTCCGGGCCGTGAGGCATACCTGCGTGTGCGAAAACTGCGCACTAAACTCCGCCCCGCTGCGGTAATCGAGCGCACGGCAGAGCGGGAGCGTCTCCTCCTGCGCGCGTGCAACGGCAAAAATGCCCTTCGGCCTGCGCAGCAAATCGCCACCGCGCCAGGTGATATCCGATTCTCGGTAAAGGGAGACAGAAGTGCCGCAATCGCTCACGGCCACACTCCATTCCCCGTTTGTGAGCAAATGCATCTGTGGCTGCACGGGGTTCGGCCCGGAGATCTCCCGGGTGGCCGGCGTCACACGCTGGGCGCGCTGCGGCGTTTCGCGCAGCTCCACATCGCGGAAGACGGAGGCGCCGGTCGGGATTTTTTCCTCCAGCAGGCAGCGCGCCGCCGCCATGCGGTCATCCCGCATGAAGCGGTTCTGCATAACAAATCCCCTGAGCGCGTTACAGATAGATACCAGGCTCATCCCCACATGGTGCGCCATATAGCTGCGCACGACGGCATATTCCTGCCCGTCGATCCGCTCGGGGCTGAAATCGGCGGCCTCATAGAAGCCGCAGCGGCCCGTCATCTGCATCTGCTCCAGCTCGTCGAGGTTTTTCAACGCCGCCTCCGGCTCAAACGGCAGCAGCAAAAAGGTGGAGTACGGCGAGATCACCAGATCGTCGTTCAGCCCTCTTTTCAGGCCGAGCTTCTGCACGCCGTGCGCCTTATACTGATAATTGAGCTGCGGGTCAAACGCATAAAACCCGCTCTCGGAAATCCCCCAGGGGATGCTTTTTCCACGCACCCGCTTCTTCTGGCAATAGGAGCAAAAGCGCATTGCCTCCTTGCCGAGCGTGCCGTCGTAAAGCGGGAGAAGCAGATGCGGCATATAATATTCAAACATCGTGCCCGTCCAGGAAACCGGGCCCGTATACCGCCCTTCGCGCGCGAGCATCCGGCCCAGCGCCCCCCAGTGCTTTTTGGGCGCCTGGCGGCTGCCTACGGCATAGTAGCTCATCATACGCGCTTCGCTCATCAGAAGGTCGTAATAGGAGCCGGTAAGTTTCCCCTCCTGCGCGTCGAAGCCGATGTGAAACAGCCTGCGGCGCGGATGATAGAGCGGAGAGAGGTCGCCCTCCTCCAAAAGCCTGCCCACCCGGTTTGCCTGGTCGGCAAGCTTCGGCTCCTCGGCGGCGTATTCCAGCAGCCCCTGCCGCAGCGCCGTCAGGCAGCAGAAAAAATTGCCGCTGTCCACAGTGGAAACATAGCGCGGCGCCATGATGCGCAAGGTGGTGGTATCATACCAGTTGTAGAGGTTTCCGTGCCATTTCTCCAGCTTTTCAATGCTGGTGAGCATCCCATCGATCCGCTCATAGAGTGTGGCGCTGTCGATAAACGAAAAATCCCGCGCGGCAAGCGTGCAGAGCAGTGCAAGGCCGATATTCGTCGGGGAAGTGCGGTGCGCAACCCGGTGGACGGGCGTTTCCTGCACATTATCGGGCGGCAGGTAATGATCTTGCACGCCGCAGAATTCTTCGTAATACCGCCATGCGGCCGCCGCATAGGAGGTGAGGCGGTCGCGCTGCTCTGAACTAAGCTCTCTCGTTTTCTCCACACCCTGCCGCGCGGAAAACACAGCGAACGGGAAATTACAAAGGAATAGAAAGCCGCACAGCCAAAGGCTCCCCCGGCCGAGGAGCATCAGCAACGCGCCTATGAGAAGGCTCGGCAGATACCGCTTTACAAGCGCCCCCGGCCGCTGCGCAACATCGCTCTGCGCGGCGGTTACCCATTCGAGCAGCTTTTTATGGCTTATGAAGCGCCGCCAGAGGGCCCGGATGATCGCATCCAGGCTGACAAAGGCGGTCTGCGCCAGCATGACCACGCTCACGAGCGCACGGATCAGGTTGCCCGTGGCCACCGGCGTAACGCGTGAATAATAAAGCCTGGAAAACATCCCCGGACCACCGGCAAGCACAGCACGCCAAGCTCCATAAAGGCTGCCCGCCATCGTGCAGAGCAGGCCGCTTAAAATCAGCAGCAGCCGCGCGGGGGCAGGTGCAAAAAGCGCCACAATCAGGCAGAGCAGTGCCGAAACCGGCGTAACGGAACGGCGCAGGTTGTCAAAAAGCTGCCAGCGGGCAAGCGCGCCCAATGGATTGCCCTTTTGCCCGTCTTTTTTATTTTTTCTTCGGACAAGGAACGGCAGGTTTTGCCAATCCCCGCGCACCCAGCGGTGCATCCGGTCAAGATATGCCCCTTCGCGTCCGGGGAAGCCGTCCGCCACCTGCACATCGCTGACAAAACCCGCCCGCAGGAAGCCGCCCTCCAGAATATCATGGCTCAAAACGCTCTCCGGCTCAAACGCGCCCGACAGCACCCGGTAAAACGCATCCACATCGATCAGCCCCTTACCGGAAAAGATGCTGCGCCCAAAAAAATCCTGATACCGCTCGGCAGCGGCGGTATCATAAGCCACAAGCCCGCCCGCATCCGCCATCACGCGGGAAAAGCCCGTTGCCCCGGCGGAAAACAGCTCCGTTTCCACCCGAGGCACAAGGATGCCATATCCCTGTGTGACGATCCTCTTTTTCTCATCCACCACCGGCCTGTTAAGCGGATGCAGCGCCGCCGCCACAAGCTGGGAAGCCGCGTCGAGCGGGAGGATCGTATCCGCATCCAGCGCAAGGATATATTGGGTATGCTGCAAGCCCTCCGTATCTCCGCAGAGCGTGCGGAAGGGCACCTCATCCCCCTTCAAATAGCGGATCAGCGCCTCAATCGCGCCGCGCTTGCGTTCTGCTCCCGTATACTCCCCCTGCGTGCGGGAATAGGAGCGCTCCCGCACGATCAAAACGAACCCGCCTCCATGCCTGCGGTTGAGCTGCTCAATCTCCCGCCTGCTCGCTGCAAGGTCAGACGCATCCTGCGGCATCGTGGGGGATTGCGCGCCTTTGAGATCTGCCAGCACGCAGATTTTTATGCTTCCGCGCCCGTTCGTGCGCCAGAGCTGCTCCAGATGTCGCCCCAGCTTGCGCGCCTGGGAAGCGCCGGGCAGCAGCGTGGAAACAGCAATTAGCGTTGCTCCTTCCTCCGGAATCGTCCCTTCCAAATTCAGCCGAGGCATCGGGCGGACTGCAACGCCGCTGGAAAACGCCGCTTCGATAGGATAGCGGAGCATTTCCCAAACCGGAAAATATAAAAGCGGAACCAGATACCACGAGTGCGTTAATATAGCGGTGCATAGCACAACGAGCAAGGGGAAAAGCGCTTCCATCAACAGGGCGGTTTTCCCCCGCCGCCGGTAAGACGGGCCGGTGGGAAGCCATGCGCCTACATGACGCTCTTCGGGCGTTTCTCCTGCCTGCGCTTGAGAAAGCGCGGCAGTGGCAGCCTCCTGTTCCGTTACGCCTGCATTCCGTGCGGCCCGCGCGACCAAGCGACGGTAACAAAAACGCGTCGTCTCATCCATCTGCGAATAAATGCCGGCTGGATCCTGCATCAAAATCTGCTCTACGGGGCTCAAGCTCTCCAAAAGCATATCAAAATCCCAATCCTGCATCGCACGCAGCGTCAGAACTGCACGGCTCAGCCCCTGAACCGCTGGCTCCCCCGTTTCTTCACATCCGAGGCGGGCGGTATGCAACAGGGCGGCACGCAGGAAAAGCGGCACGAACTCCACCTCGGCGCCGCACAGCCCCGCCTGCCGTAGCCCGCTTTCCAAAATCTGCTCGGAAAGATCCGCATGCTCCCGCACCGCGCGCAGGCACATGGCATAAATCCGCACAGTGCCATCCGAATCCAGCGGCAGAGCCGGTGCGGTTTTCAGTTGAGAGAGCACATCGCGCCCCTCCCGCTCCAGCAGATAAAAATTATCGCAGAGCCATTCACCCATGGTGGTATCGTCATGGGCACGCAGCGCTTTCGTATATGCCCTGCGCAGAGAATGGAGATCCTTCTCGATCTGCCTTTGCAGCACGCGCGGCTTTGCGCGCCGTATGATGTCCCGTTTCAAAAGTAATCCCGTCCTTAGCCGGGCAATGGAACACAGCCCGGAAATTTACATTCTATTTTTCCCAAAAGGGACAGGATTACGCGCGAGAAACAAAAAAGGGGGCGGAGCAAAGCGCTGCTTCCTGTGCTATACCAGAATCAGCTTGTCCGGCGCTCCAAGCGCCGCTTCTGCCCAGCATCGGCTGAAATCCCTCAAATCTTTAAAAAAATCCCGCTGAAATATTGCTTTTTCCGCGCAAACATGTGAAAATAGAAAGAAACAATTCAATCAGTTTTTCACGCGCAGGAGAGGCGGGAACGGAAGGTTTGAAAAACAAATTTCCCAATCGCCCCGCGGAGGAAGGATGGTCACAACAATGGCGCTGCTCACGCAAAGCATTAAGGGCACACAGGATACGCTGCCCGCAGAGAGCTATAAAAACCAATACATGGAGCAATCCATGCTCGAAATTGCTCAACATTTCGGCTACCATGAAATTCGCACGCCGGTTTTCGAGCACACGGAGCTGTTCCAGCGCTCCGTCGGTGATACCACCGACGTTGTGCAGAAAGAAATGTATACCTTCAACGACAAAGGCGGCCGCTCCATTACCCTGCGCCCGGAAGGGACGGCGGGTGCGGTGCGCGCTTTTCTTGAGCACGGCCTGCATAACGAGGCCCTGCCGCAAAAGGTCTGCTACCTGACCTCCTGCTACCGGTATGAAAAGCCGCAGGCGGGCAGGCTGCGTGAATTCCACCAGTTCGGCGTGGAATGCCTCGGGGCGGATGCTCCGGCGGCGGATGCGGAGATCATCTCCATTGCGGCCAACATCTTCGATTATCTCGGCATCGAGCACCTGCACCTGGAATTAAACTCCATCGGCTGCCCTTCCTGCCGCGCGGAATATCACAAGGCGCTGCACGATTATTTCGCGGCACGTCAAGGGGAGCTCTGCGAAACCTGCCGCGGCCGGCTCGACCGCAACCCCATGCGCATTCTCGACTGCAAAAGCCCCGTCTGCCAGGAGATCGCCCAGGGCGCGCCGCTCATGCTCGATTACCTGTGCGATGATTGCAGGGCGCACTTCGATCATGTCAAAACCTATCTCGACGCCATGGGCATCGAATATACCATCAACCCCCGCATCGTGCGCGGGCTCGATTATTACACGCGCACGGTTTTTGAATTTGTCTCCGACGAGATCGGCGCGCAGGGCACGGTCTGCGGCGGCGGGCGGTATGACGGCCTCGTGGAGGAGCTCGGCGGCCCGCATGTGCCCTCCCTCGGCTTTGCCATGGGGCTCGAGCGGCTGATGCTCCTGATGGAAGCGCAGGAAACACCTTTCCCGGAAGCACCCCAGTGTGATCTTTACATCGCCTCTATGGGGGAAAAGGCTACAGTCGAAGCGGTCAAAATCGTCACCTCCATCCGGGAGGACGGCATGGCCGCCCAGTATGATCTCGTGGGGCGTTCCGTCAAGGCACAGATGAAATTCGCCAACAAGCTCGGTGCACGGTATACCATGGTGCTCGGCGATAATGAGCTCACAACCGGGAAGGCCGTGCTCAAAAATATGGAAACAGGCGAGACGCAGGAGGTTGCGCTCTCCACCTTCGCAGAGGACTTCATGGGGATGGTCGTGCATGAAACGGCCAATCAGCTCGCCGATTTTTTGAATGACGAAAGTGCAGGCGACCTGCAGGCGCTTTTGGGAGGGAACTTATAATGGACACAATGACAGGGCTCAAACGAACAAATTACTGCGGCGACCTGCGCATACAGGATGTGGGCAGAACCGTGACCGTGTGCGGCTGGGTGCAGCGCCAGCGCGATCTCGGCGCGCTGATCTTCGTCGATCTGCGCGACCGCACCGGTATCGTGCAGCTCGCCTTCGACGAACAGACGAAGCAAGAAATTTTTGGTAAGGCCTTCGCGGTGCGCAGCGAATATGTGCTCATGGCAAAGGGCATTGTGCGCGAGCGCTCCAGCAAAAACAAGGAGATCCCCACCGGTGAAGTGGAAATTGTGGTGGACGACCTGCGCGTTTTGGCGCAGAGCGAAACGCCGCCCTTTGAAATCATTGAAAACTGCCCCACCGCGGAGCTGACACGGCTGAAATACCGCTACCTTGACCTGCGGCGCCCGGATTTGCAGCGCAATCTTCTGATGCGGCATAAAATCTCCAAAATCACGCGGGATTATTTTGATGAAAACGGCTTCGTCGAAATTGAAACGCCCGTCCTCATCCGCTCCACGCCGGAGGGCGCAAGGGACTTTCTTGTGCCCAGCCGCATCCACAATGGCTCGTTTTACGCGCTGCCGCAATCCCCACAGCTCTATAAGCAGCTCTCCATGGTGGCGGGCTTTGACCGCTACATGCAGATTGCCCGCTGCTTCCGCGATGAGGACCTGCGCGCGGACCGCCAGCCGGAATTCACCCAGATCGACGTGGAGATGTCCTTCGTTGAGATGGAGGATGTGCTCGCCATTGGCGAAGGCTATATGAAGCGTGTTTTCAAGGAAGCGCTGGGTGTGGACATTCAGCTCCCCCTGCCACGGATTACCTACCAGGAGGCCATGAATCGCTACGGCTCTGATAAACCGGATACCCGCTTCGGGATGGAGCTTTACGACCTGACCGATCTGGTCAGGGATTGCGGCTTCTCCGTTTTTTCCGGCGCGGCCGCGGGCGGCGGCACGGTGCGCGGCATCACGGCAAAGGGCGCTGTGAAAACGCTCACCCGCAAGGAGATTGACAAGCTCACGGAATTTGTGCGCGGCATCGGTGCAAAAGGGCTTGCCTGGATTCGCCTCACCTCGGATGGCACGACCTCCTCTTTTGCTAAATTCATGACGGACGACGAGATGCAGGCCATCCTCGCAAAGGCCGGCGCGGAAACCGGCGACGTGGTGCTGATCGTGGCGGATGCGATGGTATCGCACGTTCTTTCCGCCCTCGGCGCGCTGCGCAACGAGGTGGCGAAAAAACTCGATATCATCCCGCAGGATACCTACAACCTCCTCTGGATCACGGAATTCCCCTTCTTCGAGTGGGATGAGGAGGCGGAGACCTTCGTTGCCATGCACCATCCCTTCACCGCGCCGATGGACGAATGCCTCGACTATCTCGAAACGGATAAGGCCAATGTGCGCGCCAAGGCCTACGATCTCGTGCTCAACGGCGTGGAGCTCTCCAGCGGATCGATCCGCATTACCGATCCCACCCTACAAAATCGCATTTTCTCCCTGCTCGGCCTGAGCGAAGAGGAGGCCAAGGCGAAATTTGGCTATCTGCTCGACGCGTTCCGCTTCGGCGCGCCGCCGCACGGCGGCTTTGGCATCGGCCTGGACCGGCTGATCATGCAGATGCTCCGCTGTGAAACGCTGCGGGACGTGGTGGCCTATCCAAAGGTGCAGAATGCGAGCGAACCGATGACAGAATGCCCTGCGGCAGTGGATGAGATCCAGCTTCAGGAGCTCGGCATCGCGTTGCAAAAAGCCGAAAAATAAACAAAAAAGTGGGATTGCGGCAAGCGCTGCAATCCCTTCCTCATTTTCAAATGGAGGTGTCTCTATGGCGATCCCTACCTGCCCGGAATGCAACCAGGAGGTTTCTTCCTCCGCTCCAGCCTGCCCACACTGCAGGTATACGCTGAAAAAGGATACGACCCCGCTCGGCAATGTACAACAGCACAAAACGGTTGGCATGGTGTTTCTTCTGCTCGGGTTTTCCGCCATTTTCGGCGGGCTGATTCTCATGTTCACCTGGTCGCTGCTGAGCATTTTAGGCGGGCTGCTGATCGTCGGCGGCTCGGCGCTCATGTCGCTGGGTTACCTGCAAATGGCCGGGTTTTACAACGTGACCTGCCCGCGCTGCGGCGCAAAGGGAACGCTTTCTCTCCGCGCCAAAGTGTGGAGTTGCCCGCAATGCAAACACAGATGCCCTCGGAAAGGCGATTCACTGGAAGAAGAATGAACACAATACGACAGGCAGCTTATTAGAAATGCTCAAAATGCACCGATTAAAAAAACCGGATTCCCTGCTTCACAGGAGGCAGGAAATCCGGTTTTTTATGTTATGAGTGAACCTTTTACATTCCGTTTGCACACTTTAACGTTCGAATTTCTTCACTGTGATCTGCCGATACCCGCTCCAGCGTACTCACCCGGGAATGAAGCTCCTCCAACTCGTGCTCCCTGGGCAAACGCGCTACAATACCCTGGTGGCCTTCGGCCAGCAATTGTAAATGGTTGGGAATATCATGCTCCAACAAAACCTCAACGCGATCCATCCGCATTTCCATACGATCCATGCGGGTTTCTATTCTGTCTATACGCCCGCCCATCTCATCGATGCGGTTACCCATCTCATCGATACGACCGCTCATTTCGTCGATGCGGCCTTCCATTTTATCGATACGACCGCTCATTTC
>UQWL01000018.1 GCA_900544715.1 uncultured Oscillospiraceae bacterium
TTTTTCGAGATGAGACTAAAATGGCAATAGAAATGTAGGATAATTCTTTATTATCTGATATAAATCAGATGGGTGATGAAATGACTAATAGAGATTTATGGAATTTTAATTTTGTGGATAGAATATATGCAAGGAAACAATGCGGAGATTTTTTAAACTCCCCAAATGCATCTAATATTTTTTTAATTAATGGTAATAAAAATGTTGGTAAGAGTTATTTGATCGATAAAATAATACAAGAAAATCAAAGCAAAACCTTTATCGATATAGATCTAAGTCGCCCAGCATGCCAATGCGCATATTTAGAATTGATTCAAAAACTGGATTATCAAGCTAACGGAAAGTTCTTTAAATACATCAAAGACAATTATGTAAAATTTTTTAAAATAGTAAACGGGATCATGTCTCCAATTGTAAAAATTTCCAGCGGAATAGATCCATCTAATATTTTTAATCTGCTGCTTGATATAAATTCTATAGCAGAGGACTCTTCAGGTCATCAAGAATCCTCTGTTCAAATAATATATAAATATATAAAGGAAATATCTAAGTCTGAAAATCTAATTATTGTGATGAGAAACTTTACAGAGTGTGATGCTATATCTATCAACTTTATATTTCAAATAATAATAATGACAATTGAAAATAATTTAAAACTTAAATATATTATCTCTACTGACAGTCAAAAATTAAAAGAGAAAAAAGAAGTATATAAATTCCTTTTTTCTGATATTGACGTTATACGAACTGATTTAGATAGATTTCAGCATCCTGATCAATTTTACGAAATGCTATTTGACATATTTAATTTTACTAGTGAGGATAAAGATTCAATAGAGCATGTCTTTAACTTTTGTCAGGGTTACCCAGGAGCTTTAAAAGATATCGTGGCGAAAATGTATCTAGAAAACCCTTCGATAATATCTGAAGATTTAAATTATGCGATATGGGACAAGGACACTTTGCGTTCAATTATAACAGGAAGTACTACATTAATAAATTTTAATAATTTCATTGAAAAACTGATTTTTTTAACAACTCTGTTTGTAGATATCGAATGGGAATTTGATAATTTATTGAAGGCTGTCGAGTTTGTTTGTTCTAAAATACATATTAATATTATAAATATAGGACAAATAAATTTAGAATTATGTAATTTAATCCATGAAAAACAAGTATTAGAATTATACTTAAATAATGGATATCAATTTATTAAATTAAATGACTCCATAAATAAAAATATTTATTATGATTCTTATCGAAATGATAATTTTGCCCCTCTTCTATCGCGATATCTGTTTGAATATTTAATACAAAATAAGAATAATTTCTTTGATATTGATAAAATTAAAAACCAAGAAGCTTGGCTATCATATAAAGCTAAGTACGATAATTGGGAAAAAATTAATTTGTCAATTGGAAAATATTTCTACCAAAAAAATTATATTTCTTTAGCGCAACAAATTTTTTATAGAATAGAACCAATTTGGAAACTACTGCAAGAAGAAGATAGGATTATAATAAGTAGCTGTTTTTATAATATAGGTAAATATGACTTGGCCAAACAATTAGTATTTGATGATAATTTTCCGCATTCTTTTGAATACTCTATGCTATATGTATTAATAGAAAATATAAGCATGAATAAAATAACTGCCATTGAATATTTAGATAAGATGTTAAGGCAAGATTCTTTGAAATCTAAAGTTTGGGAAATTTTAAATATGAAACAACGAATACTTGCCAATATTGAAACAGAAAGGAAAAATGCGAAAAAAATATATGATTATCTTTTAAAAAACATCTCTTCAATGAATTCAAATTTATATGACAGTGTGCTCATGGGTTGTATGGAGTATTATCGAGGAGAAATTGTTCAGAATAACTATTTAATTTTAGAAAAAAAGTATAGAACTAATAATAATACAGTTATGTTAGGTGAATTATTGGTAAATAAAGGATTTGATTTATTTTGGCAAGGAAAAATAGATTTAGCTGAAAGAACTTTTAAAGAAAGTCTAAAGATTTTTGAAACTGTTCAAATACATGAATTATCATATGTGTTAAATAATTACATAAACTGTTTGATGTTTAAAGGAGAATTTGAAGAAGCAATATCTAATATTCGAAGAGCATTATTATTTAATAAATCAAAATATGCAGAAATAGTATTAAAAAACCATTTAATGGTTTGTTATGCAGTTATTTCAAATAACCAATATGTTCATCTTTTTCAAGACCTTGAGAGGATAATACGAAACGGTCAACATAAAGGGTTAGATATTAGTATTATTCTTAAGGTAACATATTCTTTAGGATTCGTTCAGGAATATTGCTATAATGAAAATCAAGAGATTTTATTTCGTTATGATAAATCCTATACTTCAAAAGCTCTAGAAATTGCAAATAACTATGATGACACGTCACTTCCGTATATATGGTTTAAGGACTGGAATAGGCAAGTAGAAATAGATATAAAAAATCGTGTAGATGAAAAATACGTAGACTTTTTTAACTTGCGTTTTGAGCCTTGGTTACTTACTATTACTCATTATTGAATCTTTTTGTTACTGTATCTATAATCATCTTTAAAAAATCTTTAAAATCAATGTTTAATTTTTTGCATATAACGCCTACCTGACTTTTCATATTAATTGCAGGTACAGTGTTAATTTCCAAGAAAAAAACTTCGTTATTAGATGTTATTCTGTAATCAATTCTACAAAAATCATATATATGTAAATAGTTTTTTATTGTTATGCTCATATTCTTAATTGTATTTTCCGTTTCTCTGGATAATATTTTCTCAGATGGTAAAAATTCTCTAGTCTCTAATAAATGCTCTTCGTTGCCGAGAACTTCATTATCAAAAAATAATTTATTGTGATGTTTTATAGCCAGAACTTCATCTAGCAATATATCTTCATTACCAATTATAAAACAAGTTACATCATATCCAGGAATATATTCCTCAATAAGAACTTCTGAATAGGAAGATAATAAATTACAGACTTGATGCTTTGCTATTTCTTTGTTTTTACAGATGCTTTTTTGAGATATACCAATTGATGAACCTTCCGAATTGGGTTTTACCATGTATTTTCCTTGAAAAGGAATATTAAAGTTGTCCATATGAGTTAGTAATATGCTTTTGGGAGTTTGAATTCCATATTCTCGTAAAGCCATTGAGGTATAGTACTTATTACTTGTTAAAGCAATCTCAAAAGTACCACCTCCGGAATATTGAAGGTGTAACATATCGCATAAAACCGGGATTTGCACTCTACTATATTTCTGATCCATGCCATCTGAAAGATTAATAAAAATTATGTTCTTATTGAATGTTAACTGATTTTCGTAGGCCTGTAACAATTCAGGAACTCCTCCAAAAATTTCACAATGATATCCGCAGTCTTTTATTGCTGCATTTATCTCCTCAAAAGTTTTTTGATCTTGATGATCGTTAATAAGGCCTAACTCTGATTTGGAAGCAAAATTTTCACTGTAATCACATAATATTTTATACTCCATTGCTAAATCTCCTTTTTGTCGTGTGATAATAAAGAATTATCCTTCAAATACAGAGATAAACCCTCCATCAATAAATCTGATGAAGGGCTTAATTTTATTAAATTGCCAACTTATTACGCGGATGCTTTGCCGTTAAAATGTCTCTCTGTTTGCTGGATGCAACATGTGTATAAATCTGTGTTGTAACAATAGAGCTATGGCCTAAAAGCTGCTGGATATATCGAATGTCCACATCTTCCTCCAGCAGCAGCGTCGCAAATGAATGACGGAACATATGCGGCGTGATATGAAGCGCAATCCCCTGCCGATCCACATATTTATGAATCATGAAGCGAACCGATTGTTCCGAGAGCCGCCGGTTATCCCGATTCACAAAAAAGAAACCCGATTCTGAGATTGCTTGAGAATGCGCAGATTGATATCTCTTCAAAATCTGCATTACTTGAGTATTCCCAATCTGGATGACCCGCTCCTTTGATCCCTTCCCCAAAACACGAACGGTCATATTGACGAGGTCTACATCCCCCTCCCCCAGTGAGCACAATTCTGACACACGAACCCCCGTTGCAAATAACAGCTCCAATACTGCCGTATTCCGGAGCGCCGACCGGCTTTGATATGCGGTTCGGGCAGCTTTTAAATCATCATAGGCCGCAGATAACAACGTTTGAATCACATGGATCGGAATCGTCCGGGGCAGGAGACGCGGCTCCTGATACTTTATTTTCAGCTTGGAGAATGGGTTCTGTTCGATGATCTCTTCATATTCCAGCCAACTGCAAAAGGCTTTCAGACAGGCAATTTTCCGTTTCACCGACTTCGGCTGATATTCTTTATGGAGATGAACATAATAGCGGGATAGGTTGCTTTTATGCAGCGCTTCCTCTATCCCCTGCGCAAATTGAAGAAACTGTGATAAATCAATTCGATACGCTTTCAGTGTATGGGGGCTTAAATTTTTTTGGTATTCACAGTATTCTAAGTAATCACCAATTTTTTTTTCGAGTTGCAGCATTCATCTTTCCTCCGCTTCGTTTGATAGATGGAGCTATTATGAATGCTTCACGGGACGTTGTCGAATGGCGTTTCCAGTTCTGATTTTTCCGTCTATTTCAGTGCATTATGGGACAAAAATATCGAAGAGCAAAACACAAATGGTAAACAGATCAAAGAAGGGTAACAAACTACTAACAAAACTAAAAATGATAGAGAGTATAAGCAAAGAGCTAGTGGAATTTATAGGCCACTGGCTCTTTGTGTTTATTTTTAATTCTTGTAATATAAATCCATTATTTAAACAGGCTGTATTATCTTCATTTAATAAATGGTCGATCGTATGAAGCCAGAAACGGAGCTTTTCTATGATAAAAACGGTTTACTATTAAATGAACTGTTGCTCCAAATCTTTAATCGAATGGTTCTTCCAAACACATTATCAGATTCTTCCCTTCAAAAGCGTCTTTTAGGAAAGATTTTATGCTGTATATTCTTTGGTTTTTGATTTATTTTATGGCTACCAGCTATTTTAATCGGAACGTGGAGCAGCTATGTTGTTTGCGCCGGTTTGCATATTGTTTCCCTCTCGATTGCGTTCGGCCCATTGGGAAAACACTATTGCGAATCTTCAATCATGTGCGAAAACTGGATATCAAATGGAAACGGGAATATTTGCATCCTATATTTCAGGAAGTCTATCAGAAAATCTTCCAGTAACGATATAAGTTACCTAAAATTAAAATCTATATCATCGATCGTTTGACCGCTAACGCACTTGCTATAGACAGGTATACAATTACCGTGACGCGGGGAGCCGTTTAAACATTCAGCGAAAAAGAATCCTTGACTATGAAATCACCCATACCAACTTCAGACATACAAAAAAAGCGCTGTTGAATACGGTTGGCAACAGCATCTTCTCCGTTTTTTGTCATCATCATGAAGATTTTTTTGACGCTGATGGATTATTCATGGGCGTTGCCAAATTTGAGTTCTGTGAGGGCCGAACCGTGATCGATACGCTAGATACATACCGTACAAGCGCTCTTACATACGTTTTACCATTCCAATTTTTTAGAATGGTGGCGTGATGAAATGAGCAGCACAAAAGAAAAAACCCCGGTCAACATCCAATGTATCTTTTCTGATTCCGGTGAAGAACTGGAACAGATCATCCGGCAATCCTTCCTATTGTTTCTGCAAGGCTACCTTGACAAAAAAGCGTGTCCTCATGTCTGACACCAACAAACAACCGCTTATTTCTGGAGGTACAATATGTATTTAGAAATAAGCAAACCAATGGACTATCGTGTTGGACTGTATATCCGTTTATCTAAAGAAGATGATAGGGAAGGGCAATCCGAGAGCGTTTCCAACCAGCTTTCCATGCTCCGTGATTTCACCAAAGAGCGGCGGCTCGACGTATACGATACCTATATTGATGACGGTTGGAGCGGCACGAATTATGACCGGCCTGGCTTCAACCGGCTCATTGCCGATATTGAAGCGAAAAAAGTCAACATGGTTATTACGAAAGACCTTTCCCGTTTGGGGCGCGACTACATCATGACAGGGCACTATATGGAGCGGTATTTCCCGGAGCACCGGGTGCGTTACATCTCCCTATTGGACGGCATTGATACGGGTGTGGATTCCACTGCCAACGATATTACCCCCTTCCGCGCCATTATGAACGATATGTACGCCAAGGATATCTCCAAAAAGATTTCCAGCGTAAAACACGACAAACAGCACAAAGGGCTATTCATTGGCGGAAAACCTGTTTACGGTTATCAAATGCACCCAACGGAAAAAAACAAAATCGTTATTGATGAGAATGTTGCCCCGATCGTGCGTCGGATTTTTCAAATGGCGCTGAATGGAATGTCCTGCCGGCAAATTGCGGTAAAGCTCAATGAAGAAGGGATTCCAACGCCCGCCTCTTATGCGGGGATTCCGGTTTCTCATCCCGGCCCCTATTCCGGCCTGTGGAGCAGTGAGCGCATTTCCGACATGCTGCAAAACGAGACCTATATCGGCAATATGGTGCAGGGCCGCAGCCGGAAGATCAGCTATAAATCCAAAAAGTGCGTCCGGCAAGACCCACAGGATTGGGTGATTGTAGCAGGGACACATGAACCGATTGTCAGCCCGGAAACCTTTGAAAAGGTGCAGCTCCTAATCAGAAGCCGCAAAGCGACCCGTTCCCACACCTATGATTTTCTATTGAAGGGTTTGATTTTTTGCCATGAGTGTGGCTATCCGCTGGCTGTAATCAACCGCAAAAACGCGAGCGGCGAAGATCGTCTTTTCTTCATCTGCCGTACCTATCAACGGTTTACAAAAGCAGGCGTTTGCACTTGCCATTCCATTAAAGAACAGACGGTAACGGACGCGGTCATAGAAAAGGTAAGAGAGGTCTGTACACAATATTTGCAGGCAGAGCAGTTGCTTCCCCTTGCGGAACAGGCACTCACAAAAAGAAAGGCTGAAACGGAGAAGAATGCGGAGATCGACAACCTGAAAACAAAGATTGAGGCTTTCAGCGCCCATCTGGACAGGATGTATCTGGATAAACTCTCCGGCCTGCTGGCAGAACAGGATTTTGATCGAATTTACCGGCATGTAAAAAGCGAACGGGCTATGCTGGAACAGCGATTGAAGGAGATGGAAAAGCCGGACTTCTCCCCTGCCAGGCAAGCTGATTTGGCGAAAGAATTGGTATCACGTTTCCTTGATACCGCAGCAGCGAACCGGGAGCTGCTTGTCAGCCTCATTGAACGGGTGGAATTAACCGAAGAGAAAAATATCATCATTAAATTTCGTTTCAAGCAGTTACAGGGCTATTTTTAGGGATCATCGTTTACAACAGGCGCGCTGTTTTGTATCGCGCATCGAAAAAAAGGCGCTTGAAAAGCTGAAACGGAAGTTTGATACGGGCAGCGTTTTCGCAAAGCAGAAACTGTCGTAAGCCTCTTTCAGCCAGAAGGCGTTCTACATCAAACGGGGCTGTCGAAACAGTTCAGGCCTTTCATCAATATACACAAAGAGCTTTCAGAAAAGCAGCCAGATAAAACCTACCTGTTTCAAAGAGGCTGAAGCCTTATGGTAGGCCAAGGCAGCAAGTTTCACGCATCCCCTGTGTGCACGTGAGGGGATTTTTGCCCAGAGGGCAAAAAACGAACCTTGCCATGTGTTTGAGACGGCGTAAGCCGTCGAGTTTGGGAAGGTTCGCCGAACGCTTCCCAACGTGACAGATCGATCAAACGCTGCCGCAGTGCCGTCCGAAAATGTTCTTTTGCACCCTTTTTTAATAAGAGAAAAGGCGTGGGCCCGCGCGGCCTGAGCGCAACCTTCTTCATCAATCTCTTTTGGCAATCCGGCGAAAAGCTTTTTATGAATGTTTTTCTTCTAATCGGTTTTTCGACAGACTAAGGGGCTGTTGCAAAGCATTTTGCAACAGCCCCGTATCCGTGAGCGCTTATTTCTTTCCGCTATGATTTCATCAACGCAACCGGCAATCAGCCGCTATTCATCCAAGATGGGAGCAACGCCAAACTGTTGGGAGAGCGCTTCCCGCAGCCCATCCGGCTCCAAAAAATCGAAGATGAACTCCTTACGCAGCAGCTCGAAGGGGATATACGCATTATATTTATGCTCGATCTGCACTTTTTCCGGCAACGGCAGGCCGCTGAGATCGGCCGGCTCAGCCGCAATTTCCCGCAGGGCGCTTTCGATCCGCGCTTTCGCATCCGGCGCTTTCCCGCTAAAGGTCACCTCTAGATAAACGCAGGTCCGCCACAGAATTTTACTCTTGAAGCCGCGCTCCAGGAGCATAAAATGCAGAGTGAAGAGCTGCCGTGTGCCAACCCAGGGGAAAATCGCATACTTATTTTCGGATAGTTGCGTGACGGCACGCTCCAGAATGCCGGAATTGCGCGCCAGATAGCGAATTTCTTCCAGCCGTTCCTTACAGGAATCGCTGAGATACGGATACTGCTCCCCGCACAGTAAAATATACTTCATCTTCTGAACCAGCGTGGTATGCAAATCCGCAGTGAAGTCCACATCCCAATCCACAGTCGAGATGCCCGGCACCAGCTTGACAAATAACACCTTGGCCTTCTGGTTCACCTCCAGCGTTTCCCACGTCCGCCCAGCAAGGGCAAAGCGTGTGCCCTGCGGGTAGATTTTATCCACCGTGCCGATTGAGCGGTTTTCATCCTTCACCAGATAATACTCGGGCACTTGGAACACCGCGAGAAAATGATAATCGCTTACCACCTTCTCCCCTGCACGGCCGATGATGAGCCCGCCGCTCTCCATCTTTTGCAGATGGCCGATCAAAAGCAAATGCCGGAGCAGAATGCGGTAATCCTCCTGCGGGATCGTTTGAAAACAGGATAACCGCAGGACTGCCTCCGCTAGCTCCTGCGCCGTGGCCTCGCCCGCGGATAACAGATAGCTCATCGTTTGATGATACAGCATCGAATACGGATACCGGCCCGGCGTGAGGGGCTCCACCCACTTTTGCTTCGTATACAGTTCGATGATGGCGATCATGCGCAAAAAGCTCCAATTGATCGGCCCGAGCGTATCCGCCGCGGTGGTGTGCACATCATCCAGGAAGGTAAACAAAATCTGCGGCACCTGGCCACGCCGGCCGCAGCGGCCCAATCGCTGCGCAAAGCTGGAAACCGTTGCGGGTGTGCCGACCTGAACCACCTGATCCAGCGAGCCGATATCAATACCGAGCTCCAGCGTGACCGTCGCCCCCGTGACGAGCTTCTCCTCTGCGGATTTCATTTCATCCTCCGCCTGCTCGCGCAGAACGGCGGAAATATTACCATGATGCACCCGGTAAACATCGGGCGTTTTATGTTTCAGCGCAAGCTGCCGCAGATGCGCCATGACAAGCTCCGTCTCCTCCCGCGAATTGGTGAAGAGGATGGTTTTCTTATCCAGCGTCATGCGGTAGAGGTATTCATAGTGCGCGGCTTCGCCCGCATCCAGCGCGCCGTCCGGCGTGGTTTGATCCGCCCTTTGAAAACGCTGCACCAAAAGCCGGATCTTCTGCTTTTCCGCACCGCACACCGGCGCGATGCAGCTGCGGCCGGTGCCGGAATTGAGCCAGCTCTGCGCAACGCTCAGATCGCCCAGCGTGGCGGAAAGCCCAATCCGCCGCGGCACAACGCCCGCAAGCCTTTGCAGCCGCTCCAAAAGGCACAGCACTTGCATGCCGCGCACATCGCGCATAAAATAATGCACCTCGTCGATGATGATAAAACGCAGATCGCAAAACAGCTTGACGCATGCGCCGCGCTTATGGATAAGCAGGGATTCCAGCGATTCGGGCGTGATCTGCAAGATCCCCTCCGGGTGCTTCAAAAGCCGGTTTTTCTCCGCCTGGGAAGCGTCCCCATGCCATTTGCAAACCGGCAGATTAGATTCCGCCAGCAGGTAATCCAGCCGCTTGAACTGATCGTTGATCAGCGCCTTCAACGGGCTGATATACAAAACCCCTACCGAGCCTGCGGGATGCTGATACAGCTGTGTGAGCACCGGCAGAAAGGCCGCCTCCGTTTTGCCGGAAGCCGTGCCCGAGGAGAGCAGAAGGTTTTCCTGCGTATCAAAAACGGCGTGGCAGGCGGCCACCTGGATCTCCCGCAGCTCCGTCCAATTGCTCGCATAGATGTAATCCTGAATATACGGCGCCAGCCGGTGAAATAGATCCTCCACGCCATGCCCTCCTCTGTTTACAGGTCAAATTCCAAAAACGGTTCCTCTTCCTGCGCCGCATCCGCCAGCACAAAGCTGCTGCTGCCCAGAATCTCCTGCGCGGTGCTGGTCGGGTTTTGGTATAGGATATTGAGAAACTCAATAAAATCGCGGATGATCTCCCGCGGCGTGATATGCGTATCCGCGCCCACGCGGTTATACTCCACGTTTAAAAACGCCACGAGCTCCTCCTGCGTGAGCTGGGGCTCATAGGCGAAGAGCTGGCCGTGCATCTGCACGAGCTTCTCGATGAGCACATACATCTCTTCGTAGGTGAGCATATTCAGGCGGATGATCGGAGAGAGCATGTCCTTGACCGTATCGGACGCGAACCGGCCCTCCGACAGCCGGGAGCGCAGCGCCTCGTAGCTGAACACGCCCTTATACTTATCCTCAATACTCTGCGGGGTTCCGCCGATCAAAAAGCCAATGTGCTGCGCCTTGCCCTGCAACACATCGTTATACATGGTGAGGATTTTTTCATAGTTGCTCTGGCGGGTGACGGAATGCGGAATTTTAAAGAGATTCACCAGCTCGTCAATGAGCACGAGCATGCCCCGGTAGCCCGCATAAACCATGAATTCGGCGAATATCTTCAAAAAATCATACCAGGTGTCGTCCGTGACGATAAAGTTGATATTCAGCTCACGCTTTGCCTCCGTCTTAGTGGGATATTCGCCCCGGAACCATTTGAGCACGTTTGCTTTGAGCAAATCATCCCCGCTGAGATAGGCCTCGTAATACAGCAAAACAGCCTTTGCGAATTCAAAGCCGTTGACCATGCCTTGCAAATTGCCGGTTACCTGGTAAACCTTCTGCTCGACCAGTCGGTCGAAGGCGGGGTCGCCGGGCAAAACGCCCTCTTCCGCAGCGACCGCGGACTGGATGCCGGAAATCCAGCGCTCCAAAATCAGCGGCAGCGCCCCGCCGTCCGGCTTCGTTTTGGTGGACATATTTTTCATCAGCTCTTTGAAAGTGGCGAGCCCCTGCCCTTTCGTGCCGACGAAGCGCCGCTCGGGCGACAGATCGGCATCCACCACCACAAAGCCCCGCTCCGTGGCATAATTGCGGATGGTTTGCAGCAGAAAGCTCTTGCCGCTGCCGTATTTGCCGACGATGAAGCGGAAGGCCGCGCCGCCCTCCGCAATGATATCAATATCCCGCAGCAGCGCGTCAATCTCCCGATCACGGCCGACGGTGATATACTCAAGCCCCACCCGCGGCACAACGCCGCCCTTCAGCGCGTTGAGGATCGTGCTGGTGATCCGTTTGGGCGGATTCGTTTGCTTCACTGAAACATCACCCTCTCCAATTCATCTCTGTATTCCTCAAACACTTCCACGGTATCCGTGCAGTCTATGATCGTATCCTCCACCGTATCAACCGCCTTTTCATTGATGCCATCTACCAGCACCTCCAGCATGAGATGGCAGCTTTTCGCATAGGCGGAAAGCTCGGCCACAGAAGCGCCGCGCAGGGCCCTGCAAAGCGCCTCCCGCTCGGCAGCGCTCAGGGAGGCGGCAAACTGCTCCCATCCGCTTCCACTGTCGTTTGCCTGCGTAGGCAAACCGGCGTTAAGCCCTTGCAGGCCGGGCGCGGTGGGAGGAGGCGTTTTTCCCTTTTCCTCTAACAAAGCGCTTTCAACCGGCAGTAAATCGCCGCCTATCGCCCGCGGGGCAGGCGCTTCCTGCTCCGCTTCCGGGTTCACCAGCAGCTTTTCCTGCGTGAGCTGGGCTTGCTCCCGAATCTGCGCGAGTTTTTGCGGATCCACGGTGACCGTTTTGCGCTTCGAGGCTTGATAGTGCGCCTGTATCGCTTCATCGATGCAAGGAAAAAGGCTCGCCCCGCCATCTGGCAAGCGTGTCAGCTCCGAGAGATCTATTTTGCCCTGATCAGCCTTGATCTGATACCGAAAGCCGGTGGCCTTCCGATAAAACTGCTCAATCCGCTTGAGCATATAGCCGATCATCTGCCTGCCGTTTTCCCGGCACACCCGATTTTTTGAGGCTGTCCAGCATTCACCGTGAAAACAGTAAAGCTCTGTGTCGGAAATGCGCACAGTTTTGCCCGGCTCTATCCCCGCAAAATCGGGGTGGTATAAAGCCTTGCGGTAAGGCTTCCACAGATTCCCCCTCCGCCCGGCAAAAACAAGGTCGGCAAATGCAAGGCCAAAGGCCTGCATCAGCGATTCCACCGCTTCCATCACCTGCTGGAAGCAGGAGCGGAGAACAGGCTCCGTTTCCGCCGACCAGAAGATGGATTTTTGAAACGGATAGGCCGAAAACGGCGCATAGCGCTCAAAATAACCGGTTGCTTCCTCCGGCTGATAAAATTCCTGCAATAGCGGATGCTCCCGCACAAGCGCGGCGAAGGAGCAGGGAAAGCTGTTGACAATATAATAATCCTTCACCCATTCCGCCAGATAGCGGTCAAGCTTCGGCTCAAACGCCCGATAGTCCTCCCAAAGCGCCAGAAGCTTAGAGAGCCCATCCCGGCAATCCGCTACGCCAACGTTATTCAGCAGCTCATAAAGATAAACAAACACATAGGAAAAGGAGGTTTTCCGGATAACCCCCTTGCGGACATTGGTACGCCAGGTAAAATAGGTACGCAGCTGTTCATAGCCCATGGATTGGTAATCGGGAAAATACATAGAGAAGGGTTCTTCCCCCGTATAATCATCCTCAAAATCCGCCATCAACTTTGCCTGCCTGTAAAATAGCTCTGCCTGCATCCTGCCAGATTGGCTTTTAGAAAACCAGATGCTGCGCGAGAGGCGGCGCATTTTTAAAAAGCGGCGGCGGATTTCCCTCTCCTGCGGATCGGGCAGGCGGAGCATCTGGGGAGCGGGGGGCTCCTGCGCTGGGGCCGTGTGATCCTCTTCCAGCGTAATTTCGGCAAAGTCCTGGCCGGTGTTTGCATGCTTTTTCTGTTTCATTTGGGCGATCCACTCGTTGACATAGCGGACGATCTCTTCCTTGCTCTGCGCCATTGCAAACACCTCCGTTGATCCGAACTTATGTTCTGTTCTATTGTAAACGACTGCGGGAAGAAAGGCAAGTAGAAAATGAGAATTTTCCTGCTGCGCCAAGTGAATCATTCGCGGGCACAAAAGCATCCGGTATGACAAATCACAACCACGGATACAAACCTACTACATTTTCAACCTTCCCTTTCATTTCCCCTCATTGGAAAAAGAAATCCGTAAGGCCGCTTGACTTTTGGCTAACATAAGTGTTATACTTTTGTTAGCCAAAAATAGGAGGTGAAAAATTGGCTGCCAAAATGGGGCGTCCAACCGACAGTCCCAAAATCAGCCGCGTGACTGCAAGAATTGATATCGACACAAAAAAAATACTTGATCAATACTGTAAAAAATACAATATCAATCAAGCAGAAGCAGTCCGCCGAGCAATTTTGAAACTACGGGAAGACGTGTAATCAAACATGGAGAAGCGGCGCCCACGGAAATGAGAAACACCACTTCCCCCGTACGGTCGCCTGAAAGACGAGGGTACAAAGTTATCATAACATGATAGGCAACCTCTTTTCAAGTGCCGTAATCGACTCCCCCATTTGGTAAAAGACACTTTAAAATCATGAAAGGAGAATGATCGTTCAAAGCATCCATATTAAAATTTAAAATCCGTAAAATCGGCCAATAACCTGTAGCTACACATTGGCGGTGATGCATTGGTAGCTTCTAAAAAGCCGGGGCCACATCCTGAACATCCAAAAGACACCATGATCCGTGTTCGTGTGGATAAAATCACACTGAAAGAACTTGACGAAAGCGCGCAAGCTCTCGATATCACGATCAGAGGTCATCCGAAAGGGCATTCATCAGGTATACAGCGGCCCCAAAAAATGAAAGAAAGCGGCTCACCACTCGTCAAAGCTGTAGCCACTTCCAGTACCGCCAATGCCAAAGGCATTTTCAGCATAACTATACACGCGCAAAGCTTCCCCATGCGAAAAATGGCGTTGCCGCCGCGCGGCAGGAGGCGTTTCGCGCCGACAGGCATTTTTCCAATGCTTCCAAGTTTCAAAGCTTGAAACTTTGCGATCCGTTTGAAGCTATCATATGCTTGGAAAGCCTTTCAAGCATTGCGGATGTTGAAAGGAGTTTTTGGGATGCAAAGAGAAGACTTTTCAAGATGGTTTCAGCAGGCCGTGGAAGAATCCCGCTCCGCCTGCATCATGGAACAATGCGAGCACAACCGCATCTACTTGCAGTTTCAGGAAGATTACCGGCAGGCCATGGAGAAAATCGAGGAAAAACTCGGTGCAGACCGCGCCCTCCTCCGCCCCATGGAGGAGGCGCTCAACGCCATGGGCGGCATGGAATACGACTGGATGACCCGCCAGGCCTTTCGGGACTGCATGTATCTCCTGCGCTATATGGATGCCTTTTCCCTCCCGGATTGGGAGGTGGAAGCCCGCGCATGATTGATTGCGCATCGTTTCAGCCGCAACGGAAATAAACCGGCAGGCTCCGAACGCTTGGAGCCTGCCGACAGCCTGTCAAAAAAGGTATATCGATTTGTCAAAATGCACAAAGATGGTTCAGCGAAAATGTTTTAATGCTGTCAGTTGTAAATTGCTTTCATAAAAACAAAAAGTGAAGCATGCGCTCAGGCCGCGCAGGCCCTCCCTTTTTCGTTCGGCCGGAAAAGGAAGCAAAAGGGGCCGTTAAATCACGGCACTTCGGCAGCGGGAGGCTTTGATGCACGATCGAACCCGTTCGGCGAACCTTCCCAAACTCGACCACTCACGTGGTCTCAAACACATGGAAAGGCTCGTTTTTGCCCTCCGGGCAAAAATCCCCTCACGAGCCATGCTGTTAGATTCTGCAAATGCTGCCTCGGCCTTCCGCTAGCGTTCTACGCTGCATTTAGATGCTGGTTACGTAAGCGATTCTTAACGGGACCTTTTGTGAACTTTTTTCTTCCTCTTGACTTTTCCGACAGGCTACCGGCAGGCTCCGAACGCTTGGAGCCTGCCGGTTCGTTTTATTCTATTTAGGAAGGGAGGCCTCACCGCTCATCCCTTAGCACCATCTCCGCGCAGCGGATACCATCCACCGCCGCCGACACAATGCCGCCCGCATACCCAGCGCCCTCTCCGCAGGGGTAAAGCCCGCGCAGGTTCGACTGCAAAAATTCATCCCGCAGAATGCGCACCGGCGAGGAAGAGCGCGTTTCCGGCGCGGTAAGCACCGCATCCGGCAGGGCGAAGCCCTTGAGCTTTTGATCCATCTGCACGAGCGCGGCACGCATCACCTCAATCACGCGCGCGGGCAGCACCTGGGCAATATCGCCCAGCAAAACGCCGGTGGGGCAGGTCGGGCGCACCGCGCCGAGCTGATGGGAGGGCCTGCCCGCCAGGAAATCGCCCACGAGCTGGGCCGGCGCCGTATAATCCCCGCCGCCGAGGCGGAAAGCCGCCTGCTCAATCTTTCGCTGGTCGTGCATCCCGGCCAGTGGATGCGCGCTCGAAAAATGCTCCGGCTCAATGCCGACGAGGATCGCGGAATTCGCATTCTCCCCATCTCGCGCCCACTCGCTCATACCGTTTACCACCACGCCGCCCTGCTCGCTCGCCGCGCACACAACCGTGCCGCCCGGGCACATGCAGAAGGTGTACATCCCCCTGCCGTGCGGCGGATGGCACGCAAGCTTATAATCTGCCGCGCCGAGCGCCGGATGGCCCGCAAACCGCCCGTACTGCGCGCGGTCAATGAGCGCCTGCGGGTGCTCAATGCGCGCGCCGATAGAAAAGGGCTTTTGCATCATCTGAATCCCTTGCCTATAGAGCGCCTCCACCGTATCCCGCGCGGAGTGGCCAATGGCGAGAATCACCGCATCGGTTTCGAAATCCACCTCGCGCCCCTGCGCATCACGGTAAGTAATGCCGTGCACCGCGCCGTTGGCGGCGATCACACGCAGCAGCCTGCTGGAGAATAGAACGGTGCCGCCGAGCGACACAATCTCCTCCCGCATGGATTTGACGACCGCGCCGAGGCGGTCTGTGCCGATGTGGGGTTTGGCGTCATATAGAATCGCCTGCGGGGCGCCGTGGGAAACGAATTCCAAAAACACCTTGCGGCAGCGCACATCCTTAATGCCGGTGGTGAGCTTGCCATCGGAAAATGTGCCCGCTCCCCCCTCGCCGAACTGAACGTTGGAGCTTTCATCCAGCGTGCGTGTGCGCCAAAAATCCTTCACATCCTGCGTGCGGGTATCCACATCCCGCCCGCGCTCCAGCACGAGGGGGCGATACCCGGCGCGTGCGAGCGTGAGCGCCGCGAAAAGGCCCGCCGGGCCGAGGCCGATCACCACGGGGCGCAGCAGGGAATTGCGCGCTGCCTGAGGCAATTCATAGTGATACGGCGGCGACGGCTGCACGCGCGGCCCCTTCTGGCGGGCGAGCAACTCTTCTTCGCCGCGGTCGAGCGATACGTCCACCGAATAGACGAAGAAAACGCCCTCCTCCTTTTTGCGGGAGTCAATGGATTTCCGCACGACCTCCAGCGATTGAATCCGCTTCCGGTCTATTTTTAAAGCTTTTGCTGCCGCCGGATAGAGCGACTGCTCAGCCGCCGCGTCCAGCGGTACTTTGATTTCATTGATTCGAATCATTATGCAACATCCTTGTTCTACCGATCATCCAGCAGCCTGCCCTTTGATCAGCTTTTGTGCCGCGCTCCGCCCGGCAAGCCTGCCGGACGACCACGCCCACTGCAGATTAAAGCCGCCGCAGCCTGCATCCACATCCAGCACCTCGCCCGCCGCGTAAAAGCCCGGCTGGGACAGCGCCTCCATCGTTTCAGGCTGGAAGGCGGCGCGCTGGGCGCCGCCAATCGTTACTTGTGCCGCAGAAAAGCCGCGTGTGCCGGTGGCGGGAAAACGCCATCCCTTCAGCAACCCTGCAACAGCCCCAAGCTCCGCCTTTTGCAAAGATCCAATCGGCCGAGAGAGCAGGTCAATCCCCGCCTGCTTCAACAAAACCTGCCCCACGCGCTTCGGGAGAAGCCCCGTGAGCAGATGCTCCGCCGCAAGCGCCGGGTTTTGCCGGATGCGACTAGCAAGGTAATTCGCCGCCTGGCCGCGCGAAAAGTCAGGCAGCAGGTCGAGCACCGCCTCCATCTGCCGCCCTTTTTCCCGGGAAACAAAGCGGGAAAGCTGCATCGCCGCGATGCCGGAGAGGCCGCATTCTGTGAATTGAATTTCACCGCGCTGAGAAGCAAGCGTCTGCCGCCCCGCGGAAAGGGAGATTTCCGCACGCACGCGCATTCCCTTGAGCGCTTTCACCCGCTTAGGCTCCGTGGTGATCTGCACGAGCGACGGGAACACCTCTGTCACCGGGATGTGGAGGGCGCGCAACAGGCCGTAGCCGGAGCCGTCGGAGCCGTGCTGGGGCGAAGCTTTCCCGCCGCAGGCGAGGATCACCGCATCCGCCGGGAGCGCCCCATTGATGCGAAAGAAGGACCCGTCCCCCTTTTGGGCAACGCTTTGGAGGGTTTTCGCCGGCGTATCGCATTGCAGAAATACACCCAGCCGCTCCGCTTCAAAGCGCAGCGCATCGAGCACGCTCGCCGCCTGGCGGCTCATGGGGTAAATGCGGCCCTCCTCCTCTTCCTCACACAAGAGGCCCATGGAGGCAAAAAAAGCCAACGTATCGTCAACGGTGAAGCGCTCCAACGCGGGGCGCACAAAATCCGCCGCCTCAAAATAATCGGCTGGAGAAGCGAATCGGTTGGTCAGATTGCAGCGACCGTTGCCCGTTGCAAGCAGCTTTTTCCCCACGCGGGGAAGCTGTTCCAAAACCGTCACCCGCCCAGGAACGCCAGCCTTCTGGAAGGCCCGCGCCGCCTCAACGGCGGCTGCCAGGCCCGCCGCTCCCCCGCCGATGACGCAGAGCTCCGGTGCTTTACTCTTCATAGCCATCCTCCTGCCTAGAAAGATAGTCATATAAATGCTGGATCGTCTGTGCGCTGACAACATGCTCCATCCGGCAAGCGTCCTCCTCCGCGATCTCAGCCGGTACGCCGAGCGTATTCTGCAGGAAGTGGCGGATCAGCTTGTGCCTGCGAAGCACCTGCGCCGCACGTGTTTCCCCTTCAGGCGTCAGGGCGATTGTGCCGTAAAACTCATGCTCGAGCAGCCCGGCCTCTTTGAGCGCGCCTACCGCGCGATTGACGCTGGGCTTCGATACCTTCAGCGACGACGCGATATCCGTCACACGCACCTCGCCGCCTTTTTGATGCAGGACGAAAATCATCTCCAGATAGTCTTCCAACGAAGCGGAAATATCATCCATTGCCCTGCTCCTTTCCCCGCTCCTGCGGACACTCCCCGCAGGAGGCGCAGCCAGCTTCTGAACAGCCTGTGCAACCGGAGCATCCAGAGCAGCCGCAGCCGCCCTTTCCGCGCACCTGGCGCACTTTTTGATAGAGCATCACGCCCACGGCGCAGGCGGCCAACGCCGCAATCAGCACATCGACGATCCATCCCAATTGGAACACACCCTCACCTTTTTAAAATACCAGCATCAACAGCCGGCCAAGCTGATACACCACAAACGTGACCAGATAGGCGACCACCGCTTGAAAGCCCAGGGCAAACACTGTCCACTTGCCGGAATTCATCTCGCGGCGGATGGTCGTCACAGCAGCAATGCAGGGGATAAACAGCAGCGCAAAGGTCATAAACGCATATGCGCCCGCTGGGGAATAAACAGTCTGCAAAGCAGCGGCCAAACTGGCTCCGCTCGCCCCGTAAAGGATGCCCAGGGAGCTTACCACCTGCTCGCGCGCGATCAGGCCGCTTAAAAGGGAGACGCTGGAGCGCCAGTCGCCAAAGCCCAGCGGCCGGAACACAGGCGCAATTGCCGTGCCGATCACGCCGAGGATGCTCTGCGAGCTATCCTGCACGTGATGAAAGGAGAAATCAAAATATTGCAGCGCCCACACAACCACGCTCGCGCCAAGCAACACAGTGCCCGCCTTTGTCAAGAAGTCCTTGAGCTTTTCCCACACATGCATGGTGAGCGTTTTGGCAGTGGGCAACCGGTAAGGCGGCAATTCCATCACGAAAGGGGCGTGCCCGCCTTTGAGCACAGTTTTTTGCAGAAGGAACGCGCACAAAATCGCCACTGCCACGCCAAGCAGATAGATTGAGCACACGGCAAGCCCGCTCGACGCGCTGAAAAACGCCGCAATAAATAACGAATAGATCGGCATTTTGGCACTGCACGATAGAAAAGGAATGAGCATGATCGTCAGGCGGCGGTCTTTTTCATGCTCCAGCGTGCGCGCACTCATCACGGCGGGCACAGAGCAGCCAAAGCTCATCAGCATCGGAACGAACGATTTGCCGGAAAGGCCGATCACATGCAGCGCCCGGTCCATGATAAAGGCCGCGCGCGCCATATAGCCGCTATCCTCCAAAATAGAGAGGAAGAAAAACAGCAGCAATATCTGCGGCAAAAACGCAAGCACCGCGCCAAGGCCCGCGATAATGCCGTCACAGACAAGGCCCGTGGCCCAATCCGCGGCGCCAACTCCGGTGAGCAGGCCGCGCACGGCCTGCGCCAGCGTCCCATTGATAAAGCCGCCAACGAGATCGCTCAGCCGGGGGCCGAGCGCACCAAAGGTGATATAAAACACAACCCCCATGATCGCGAAGAACAGCGGGATCGCAAGGTATTTGTTGGTGACGATTTTATCCACCCGGTCGGATACCGTCAAATGCCCGTCCTCATGGCCCTTTTTAACAGCCTTTTCTGTGACGGAGCAGATAAACTTATATTTTTGATCCGCGATCACCATCTCACGGTCGATATGATCCGTTTCCAGCTCCCGCACGATTGATTCCAGGCAGCTGAGCTGTGTGTCGCTCAAATCCAGCTTTTCGAGCGTGGGCGCATCCCCTTCAATGAGCTTCACAGCCGACCAGCGCAGGGGAAAATCGTGTTTTTTGCAATTCTCCCGGATCAGATCTTCAATCAGCTGCACCGCCTGGCGCACCGCGCCGGTATAGAGATCGGGGGGCTTACCCAGATTGCAGTGGCGGTCCAGATGCGTATTGCTCGTTGCGTGGATTACCTCGTGCTCCGCCGTATGAATCAGCTTATGTACCCCGGTGCCCCGGCTGGCGGAAATCGGCACGACCGTAATGCCCAGCAGAGCGCTGAGCAGCGGGTAGTCGATCGTGTCGCCGCGCTTCTCCAGCATATCCACCATGTTCAGCGCGATCACCATCGGGCGGCCAAGCTCCGCGATCTGAAGGGAAAGGTAGAGGTTGCGCTCCAGATTCGTCGCGTCTACAATATCAATAATCAAATCCGGTTTCTCATCAATCAGATAATTCCGGGTGACAATCTCCTCCATGGAATAGGGGGAGAGGGAGTAAATCCCGGGGAGGTCAACAATCGAGGCGTCCGCTTCGCTGCCAATGACCTTGCCCTCCTTTTTTTCAACCGTTACGCCAGGCCAATTGCCGACATATTGATTGCTGCCTGTCACCGCATTAAAAAGCGTCGTTTTCCCGCAGTTGGGATTCCCCGCGAGCGCGTAGCGATAGCCCATCTTACAAACCATCCTTTTTGCAAAATCACTCTGAAACCTCAACCCGGATATTTTGCGCTTCCGACTTGCGGATGCTCAACTCATACCCTCTCACATTAATTTCAATTGGATCCCCCATCGGGGCTGTTTTCCGCATGACGATCACCGCGCCGGGCGTGATCCCCATATCAATAATGTGGCGGCGCACCGCGCCCGTGCTGCCAAGCCCTGTCACAACGCCTTTTTCCCCAGGGCGAAGCCGGTCAACTGTTTTCAGCATCAAACACCGATCCCTTCACACTCATTTGGATATTTTGCCTGTTTACAGCGCCATAAGGCGTGAAAGGGCAAACTGCTGCTCTTCATTCAAAAAGGCCCGCCTCCCTGCGGAGGAAACCTGATTTCGAAATTGTTAGCCACGGCTAAATTATAATATAGCGAAACCCTCTTTGTCAATTTATTTTATACTTTGGAGCAAAATAAAAGGTTCTAATAATTGGACAATCTGCAAAAATGCGTTGAAAAGTGTGTTCTAATCTGCGTTTACAGGTCCCGCTTTTGAAAACGCGGTTGACGGAAAAGCGATTTCGTATTATTATATGAACGTTAGATTGCGTTTATGGATTGCTGTTTTTGTGCAATTTGTTTGTTTTCATCAGAAATGAGGAGTGTGTGCCTTGAAGGGAATCATTTTAGCCGGAGGGTCCGGCACCCGGCTTTACCCTCTGACGATGGTCACCAGTAAGCAGCTGCTTCCAGTTTACGATAAGCCAATGATCTATTATCCGCTGTCGATCCTAATGCTCGCCGGCATTCGGGAAATCCTGATTATTTCCACACCGGAGGATACACCGAAATTTGAAGCGCTTATGGGCACGGGGAAACAATTCGGCCTCAAGCTTTCCTACGCTGTGCAGGACAAGCCGAACGGCCTTGCGCAGGCTTTTGTCATCGGGGAAGATTTTATTGGGGACGACAGCGTAGCCATGATCCTTGGGGATAATATTTTTTATGGCAACGGCCTGGGGCATTTGCTTCGCCAAGCGGCCATCAATCCGGGGCGCGCCACAATTTTTGGCTACTATGTGGATGACCCAAGTGCTTTCGGCGTGGTGGAATTCAACGCAAAAGGCGAGCCGACCTCCATTGAGGAAAAGCCGCAGGAGCCAAAATCAAACTATGCTGTGACCGGGCTTTACTTTTATGATAACCGTGTTGTGGAATTTGCAAAGGCGCTTCAGCCCAGCGCCCGCGGAGAATATGAGATTACGGATATCAACCGGAAATACCTGGAGTTGGGCGACTTGGACGTCCGCTTCCTCGGCCGCGGCTTTGCCTGGCTGGATACGGGCACGGTGGATGCCCTCATGGACGCCGCCCACTTCATCCGCACGGTGGAAAAGCTGCAAGGGATCAAAATTTGTTCCCCGGAGGAGATCGCCTATAACAAACGGTGGATCACCAAAAAGGCGCTGATCGCCTCCGCCGAGAAATATGGAAAATCGACCTATGGGCAGCACCTGCGCCGGGTGGCGGAAGGTAAAATCCTGTATGAAAACGCGCCGGGGAAACGGGCGCGCCGCTGGGGGGCAGATGATGACGACCCGATCATTCACGCCCTTGATTGAGCCACTGCTTATTTTCAGCGAAGTATTTTTATGAAAGACGAGGCCCATTCATGAACGTCATACAAACTAAAATTGAGGGCGCCTTTTTAATTGAGCCCGACGTATTTGGAGACAATCGGGGTTGGTTCATGGAATCCTATTCCTATGAAAAATACGCTGCCTGTGGCATTCAGGTTCGCTTTGTGCAGGACAACCGTTCCCGCACCCAGCACAAGGGCACCATTCGCGGGCTGCACTGCCAGACCAACCCAAAGGCACAGAGCAAATTGCTGACCTGTACGCGCGGCGCGCTGTTTGATGTTGCCGTTGATATCCGTTGCGGCTCCCCTTCCTACCTGAAGTGGATCGGTGTCGAACTAACAGAGGAAAATAAAAAGCAATTTTTCATCCCAAAAGGCTGTCTGCACGGCTTTTTGACCTTGACCGATGATGTAGAGGTGGAATACAAGGTGGATGAGTATTACGCGCCGGAAAATGACCGGAGCATTCGCTTTGACGACCCGGTGCTCGGCGTCCTTTGGGGGATGCAAAATCCGATTTTATCTACCAAAGATCAAAATGCCCCCCTGCTGGCTAACAGCGATGTGCGTTTTATTTATCCACTGTAAAGTCGGCCTTAAAATAGAACGGATGCAATGGAGCAGCGTTTTCGCCGCTCCTTTTCTCCTATTTTCGGATGGATTAAATTGCCATTTTTGAATAAATGTTATTAAAAATGGGCAACAGAAATCCGTAAAAAGCCAAGATTGTGATTTACTTTTGTTGTTTCTTTCCCTGTGCATTACCATAAGACGCGTGAAAAACCGAAATGGATCACAAGGCGGCTACCGCCCTGCGGGCACAGGTTCCTGATCGGCATATTTTAATCAATAGGAAGGACTATTTTCTATGAAGATTTTGGTAACCGGTTCCAATGGCCAGTTAGGTTATGATGTGCTTAAGGAACTTCACCGGCGTAAAATCCCCTGCCGCGGGATTGATCGGGAGGAGTGCGATATCACCAATATGCCGCAGGTCATGCATTGGGTCGAAACCTACCAGCCAGACACGGTGATCCACTGCGCAGCCTATACTAACGTCAACCGTGCCGAAACGGAGCAGGCGCTTTGCATGGATATCAACTACCGCGGCAGCGCAAACATTGCCGCAGCGGCCAATAAAATGGGCGCAAAGCTTATTTATATCAGCACAGATTATGTATTCGGCGCCTCTGGAGAGCGGCTGCTTGGCATTTATGACGCGAAAAATCCGCTGAACACCTATGGAGAAACGAAATTGAGCGGTGAAAACAGCACGCGAATCCTGTGCCCACGCTCCTTTATCGTGCGCACCTCATGGGTATTCGGCATCAACGGCGCCAACTTTGTAAAAACGATGCTTCGGCTTGGCCGGGAAAAAGAAGAGATCTCTGTGGTAAGCGATCAGGTAGGCTCCCCCACCTACACAGCGGATCTTGCTCCCCTGCTGTGCGATATGGCCTTGACAGAACGCTTCGGCACCTATCATGCCACCAACGAGGGCTATTGCAGCTGGTATGAATTTGCAAAAGAAATTATGCGCCTTGGGCACCTACCTGCAAAAATCCACCCGGTTGCCACGGCGGATTATCCCAGCGTGGCCGTCCGTCCGCTGAACTCCCGCCTCTCCAAAGAGAGCCTGGATGAAGCAGGGTTTCAAAGGCTGCCGCATTGGAAGGATGCTTTGCAGCGGTATCTGTCCGAGCTGGCAATTGCAGAAGAGGAAGGGATCCTCAAGGCCTTTTAAGCGAGCCACCTAGATGGGCCGAATTGCTGTACCATCGAAAAGATAGCTTTATGCAGGATAAAAATAAAAAGGCGCTGTTGCAAAGCATTGTGCAACAGCGCCTTTTTATTTTTGAATCATTTTAGTCGATGACAGAATCCTGCTCTTCCTCCGCCCTGTCATCCTTCATCCCGATGCGCATCCGGTAGCAGAAATCCATGCGGAAAATTTCATCCTCAAAAATTTCATGCACCTTTTTCTCAAACCGGGCCACGCAGAGCTTGACGATCTCCGGCTCCATGCGCAGCATGGTTTGCAGGCTTCCCTGACTGAGCGCAAGGTTGATGAAACGGTGCGCGTCGCACTCCTCCGTATTCGAAAAAACAATCTCACGGGTGTAGCCAAAGAATCCGCTTTCTTGAATGCGGGACAAATGCTCGCTTTTCTCCCAGCGCAAAAAGCTATCTGCATAATCCTTGGTAGCGCTCGCAAGCTCCTTGATCCTGCGCTGCAGGTCGTTATAAGCTTCCTCCGCCCTGCGGTCGCACACAGGGGGCCAGTCGCAATCGTAGGTGGCAAAAATGCCGCCGGGCTTTAAAATGCGGTTTACCTCCTGCAGCGTTTCCTCCGGCTCCATCCAGTGAAAGGACTGGGAGCAAGTTACCAAATCTGCACATTCCGGCGCAAGCCCGGTTTCATGAGCGAAGGCATTGACAAAGCGGATATTTTGCTTCGGCACACGATGCTCCTGCGCATAGGCAATCATATCCGTGCTTGGCTCCACACCGATCACCTCAGCCGCGGCAGTGCCCCACAGCCGGGTGGAAAGCCCTGTTCCACAGCCCAGATCCACGACCGTTTGTGGAAAATACCCCAGATAGTTGACCAGGCAATCCACGACAAAGCGCGGGCCGCGCGGCCGTGCCATGTGGTAGACATCCGCATAGCCCATAAAGCGCTCTGCGTTTTTTGAAACATCCATCATTGTAAGTCCCCTTTACATCCTCTTTTTCATTCCAAGTAATATTGCAACAGCATGAGGCATACGGAAAACGCATTTAAGCGCGCATTGTAACGGGATGCACGCTTGGCCTTCTATATGAATCCTTTGCTGTATTGGGTAAATTTCCAGGCTATTGGGCGCCGATTTTTACCAAATAATAGCTACACATCCAGGTATACCTCCATAAACGGTCAAACGCGGCATTTCAGATACACAATTTATGAATTAGCTACGGGGATATTATAGTCTAAGAAATCCATACACGCAAGAGCATCTGTAAAATCTTTCTCCCTAGCGATAAGATGGCGAAAAGCAGAGCTTTTTTGTATGTTTTATTTGGAATTAAATTCTCTCTCCCCTTCTCTTCTTGCACTGTGGCACAAAAACGCGCCGTCGGATTTTCCCACCCATAGAGCACACTCAAATTTTTTGAGAGGTGGAAGGGCCGGATTTGCGCGCAGCTCCAATTTCATGTGCCAGGGCCTGTGTCCGCTCCAAATAAGTCTCCGATCCAGAATTATCGATCACAATAAGCTCTGAGATGCCCGCTGGAGGGTCAAAATTCCGGCTGCTTACATAGTTCTCCCAGTGTGCAAGCTTCCAGGTATCCCGCTCGGAGTTGCGCGCCTGCATCCGTTTTCGGCAAACCGTCAGATCCGTATGCACCCAAACCACCTGAAGCCGGGCGCCCATCTCCGCCAGCCTTTGGCGTATCTCCTCCAGCCATACCGGATTGCGCACCTCGCGGGTAAAGGGCGCGTTAACAAGCACACAATCGTTGAATTCCAGCGCTTCAAAGGCGATCTGTAGGATTGCGTCATATTCATAATTGCGTATATTCTGCTCAAAAAAGGCAGAGCTGCGGTCAAACGGCTCGCCGGCGGCCTGAAAAATCCGGCGCGATAAAACAATGACGCTATCCTTATCAAGATAAACACAGTTTTGCAGCATCCCGGCTAACTTCTTGGCAATAAAGGTTTTTCCACTGGCGGGCGGCGAGGTTACCAAAAGAAATGTTTTCATTGTAAACGCCCTTTCGTATCGAATTGGGTACGAACTTAGTATACGATACCGGGCACAAAGCAAATCAACTCTATGGAAAAAAAGCGCCCGCCGGCCCAAACGCGCCTGCGGGTGCCATTTTATTTTTTTCTTCTTAACATTTAGGGATGCATCGCACGATATTTTTTCTGCGTGGCGATCCCTCCCCGGATATGGCGCTGGGCTTTGTTGATATCGAGCACCTCCCGCACCTCCTGATAGAGCTGCGGATTCACCCGGCGCAGGCGCTCGGACACGTCCATATGTACGGTGGATTTACTGATTCCGAACTCCTTCGCCGCCGCCCGAACCGTCGCCTTATGCGCAATGATATATTCGCCGAGCTCTACGGCTCTTTCTTCCACGATACCTTTCAAGATGAGCCCCTCCGTTTTCCGTTAAAGTGAGACCTGCCTTTCCATTTCCCTCAATCTATATGCGCACACTGGGCGGATTATGTTTTCACAAAGCGCAATTGACACCGCCCGGAAAAGGTGCTACATTGAAGCAAACGCCTGATGGGAAAGGTGGCTCAGCCTTTTTTATGAAACAAGCGGAAATCGCCCGTGCCGAATGGCTGCGGGCAATGCACAAAATTGCGTTTCCCGTGCTCTCGGTCGCCGCGGAAAACCGCCTGCATGATACTCTCCCGCTGGCAAAGAAGGAGAAACAGCGCGGCGTGGCCTATCTGGAGGCTGTGGGCCGGACGATGCTAGGCATTGCGCCCTGGCTGGAGCTCTCCCTCCCTCGCAGCGCATCGGAAAAGGAACGCGCTTTGCAGGAGCAATACCGGTCTTTTGCGCGCAGCGCGCTCACCAACATCTGTGATCCTTCCGCAACGGATTACTGCGTATGGAACCAAACAGGCGCCCACCTCTCCCCTGACCAGCCGCTCGTCGACGCGGCCTTTCTGGCAAGCGCCCTGCTGAAAGCGCCCACTCAGTTGTTTACGACCCAACCGCCGGACGTGCGTGGGAAACTGCTCGCCGCCTTTGAACAGACGCGCCTGATGCGCCCCGTGCGCAATAACTGGCTGCTCTTCGCCGCAACGATTGAGGCGATGCGCTATCGCTTCACAGGGATCGGAGACGGCATGCGCATTGAATACGCGCTGAGTAAACACTTTGAATGGTATAAAGGGGACGGTGCCTACGGCGATGGGGACGCCTTCCACTGGGATTATTACAACAGCTTTGTCATTCAGCCGATGCTCGAAGAGGTTTCCCGCACTGCGGAGCCGCTCATTGGGGACAAACGCTACCGTGCGCAGTTTGTAAAAAGCCTGATGCGTTATTGCGAGGTGCTTGAGCGGATGATTGCGCCGGACGGCTCTTATCCCTGCATGGGCCGCTCCATCGCCTACCGAACGGGGGCGTTCCACGCGCTTGCCCATGCGGCGCTGAGCGGCCACCTGCCCGCCTCTCTCCCGCCCGGCCAGGTGCGCCGTGCGCTCAGCCTCACACTGCGGAAAATGCTTTCCTCCCAGGAATTATTCGATCCAAACGGATTCCTGCAAAAGGGGCTTTTGGGCTGTCAGCCAAGGCTGGCGGAGCCCTATATCAACACCGGCAGCCTCTATCTCTGCTCCACCATCTTTCTCCCGCTCGGCCTTTCGCCAGACGACGCCTTCTGGACAGATGCGGAACAGCCTACGACCTGGGAAAAAGCCTGGTCCGGTGTAAACCTTCCCGGCGATCACGCAATCGGATAGGCGCCACTGGAACAGGGGCGAAATTTCCGGTTTATTGGGAAAAGGCAATGACTTTTTTATCAGATTCGTGTATAATACAAATATCTATATTTTGAGCAGAGGGAGTCGATTCGAATGGCAATCATTCGCAAAGAAGCATATTTTAACTCTTCCACCGGTAAGAATAAGATTCACTGCGTGATCTGGCAGGATGATGCAGTAAAACCCGTTGCGTTATTCCAGATTGCGCACGGTATGTCCGAACATATTGAGCGGTATGATGATTTTGCCTGTTTCCTCGCCGGGCACGGCTTTATCGTGTGCGGCAACGACCATCTGGGGCACGGCAAATCCGTCAATTCCCTGGATGATCTCGGGTATATGGACGATAAAAACGGCCATATCCGCATGGTGGATGATATGCATATCCTGCATCACATCATGCACAAACGCTACCCTGACCTGCCCTATTTCCTCTTCGGTCACAGCATGGGTTCCTTCCTTTCCCGCTCCTACGTCGCACACTTCGGCAAGGAGCTGGCCGGTGCAATCTTCTGTGGTACAGGCGAACTGCCCGCCTCCTTGGAGGGCGTGATCTCTGCCTTTGACAAGCTGGTGGATAAAATCGGCCCACGCGCCAATGCAGACCTGCTCTTTAAAATCGGCAACGGCGTGTTTAACTTGCAGTTTAAAAACCCGCGCACCAATGTCGACTGGATCAGCACCAGCGAAGAAAATCTCGACCGCTATCTCGATGATCCGCTCTGCGGCTTTAACTTTAAGCTAGGCGGCACACGCGATGTGGTGCGTATTCTAATGGAGGTCAGCCGCAAGGATTGGGCGCAAAAGGTGCCTCACGATCTGCCCATTATGCTTATCTCCGGTGCGAAGGATTCTGTTGGCTTCAACGGCAGAGGTGTTCTGGCCGTGTCGGACAATCTGGAGCTTGCAGGCAATGAGCCAACTGTGATCCTCTACCCGAACGACCGGCATGAAATCCTCAATGAGAACGACCACGAAAAAATTTATAACGACATCATGAAGTGGCTGGACGGCGTGCTGGCGGCGAGAGAAGAAGCGAAAGCCTGAGAAAGAAAACAATAGAATATAAAAACGGACGTATGCAAATGAAAGCCAAAATACATACGTCCGTTTTTTAATTTTATTCAGTGCGAATCGAAAGCGAACAGTAAAATACCGGAGGGTTCGCACCAAGAGCGGAAGGGAATATCGGAATAAATATCCACAATTAGAGAATTTATATCGGGTTCTCTTGCTTTTTTCTGTAAAATATGTTGTAATGGAGATGTTTAAGAGACAAGAAAACTGGTTTCTTTTGCGGTCTCCGCCCACACGGGCGGAGTGGATTGAAATTGGCCTACGCCAACCGCCGTTCCGATCTGCTGAAGTCTCCGCCCACACGGGCGGAGTGGATTGAAATGTGCGACCTTGACACTCTGTGACGGCGTGGCAAGTCTCCGCCCACACGGGCGGAGTGGATTGAAATTATCCTAATGGGACGCAGAAAATTACGGTGTTCAAGTCTCCGCCCACACGGGCGGAGTGGATTGAAATCCCAACGTACTACAGGGGCAGCAGGGGGGGTGCGGTCTCCGCCCACACGGGCGGAGTGGATTGAAATTGGGGTTGGTGTATAAATACCAAAGCTTTCCTGACGTCTCCGCCCACACGGGCGGAGTGGATTGAAATCTTTGATGTGAGAGGCGCAGAGGTTGCGTAGCCAGTCTCCGCCCACACGGGCGGAGTGGATTGAAATGGTGCCGTTAGCCAAGCTCAACTCCACGTATCCACGTCTCCGCCCACACGGGCGGAGTGGATTGAAATAAGCGCGACCGAAAGCCGCTTGTGGTTGAGTTCGTCTCCGCCCACACGGGCGGAGTGGATTGAAATAATTAAAGGCTTTTTTGATAACCTCTGGGACAAGGTCTCCGCCCACACGGGCGGAGTGGATTGAAATTTGTTCAGAATACATAATAATACACCTCCTTTGTTGTCTCCGCCCACACGGGCGGAGTGGATTGAAATGGACAGATGTTGGTGGCCAATTGAACCCGACGTGGTCTCCGCCCACACGGGCGGAGTGGATTGAAATCAGGGCAGCAGTTACTTGACGGAGAAGAGCAGGCGTCTCCGCCCACACGGGCGGAGTGGATTGAAATAATCCATACTCTTATCAAGCCGTGAAAGGAGCCACGTCTCCGCCCACACGGGCGGAGTGGATTGAAATTCTTCTCTCGACAGCATCGTGAAGGCGATCAAAACGTCTCCGCCCACACGGGCGGAGTGGATTGAAATTGCCGATGGCTTGAAGCATCTGCATATGGTTCTGGTCTCCGCCCACACGGGCGGAGTGGATTGAAATTAAATGATTCGCGGCAAAACTCCAATAGGATCGGGTCTCCGCCCACACGGGCGGAGTGGATTGAAATTTCATAGGGATTCCGACCGACGACACATCTTCAGTCTCCGCCCACACGGGCGGAGTGGATTGAAATCGCGACCTGTTTATATACCTCTTGGAGGTCTTTGTCTCCGCCCACACGGGCGGAGTGGATTGAAATAAAGAACGCAAATACAGCAAATCCCCGGACGATACGTCTCCGCCCACACGGGCGGAGTGGATTGAAATTATGTCGTAAAAATGTCGTAGGTCAATCATCCTTGTGTCTCCGCCCACACGGGCGGAGTGGATTGAAATTAAAATTCCTAGCTCTTTTGCGCCTGTAAACTGAGTCTCCGCCCACACGGGCGGAGTGGATTGAAATTTTTGCTACTTCTCTTTGTATGAATCCTGCATCAGTCTCCGCCTCCACAGAGTCATTCCTTGAAAGCTGACAGGCAGATGTCATATTCTATATGCTATCCTTTTTACAAAGGAGGCGTTTTGTCATGGGGAATGAGGCGCAACAGACTGCGGATGAGATCCGGCATCAATTGGGAGAATCCGTTTACGAATCGGTGCTCCGCACAGCTGGGACGTTAAAGTCATCCCCTTCTCCTGGCCTGGCAGAAACGTTTTGTGCGCGATGCCCTGTCGGAGCTCATTATACTGTGCGGAAGTCTGGGTGTTGAACCATTGATGCGCGCCTGCCTGCGGGCGGCAATATATCTCTCATGCGGCACTCCGCGAGGCGCGTGAGTTATGTCAGGAATCCGAGGGCAACCTTGGCTTATTTTTGGACGGGCTCCATGCACGACGGATCGGCGGAGGAAAGCTCCGGCTGCACGGGCAGCAGATCATCGCTGAATAGAACGCCTGCTATTGCGGGCTGGCGCAGAAAAGCCCAGGCTTGCCTGCGGAATATTGCGCATGCTCGGAGGGTTGGTTTGAGCGTCTCTTTTCCTTTGCGATGGAGAAAGAAGTTTTCGTCCGGTGGACGGGCACGATTCCGTCAGGCAGCTCCCACTGCACATTTGAAATACAGATTTAACAGGAGAAAGAATATCGTTCCAATGAAAAAATCTCAGTAGAAATTTCCAACAACTTCTGCCCACAGGCCCTATTCCTCTATGGAACTTATCAGGAAGACAAAACGCCCGATTTTGGGCTGTTTTGGTGGTTCAGTTATACCTGAATGGACGATTCGCTTGGTGAGATGGCCTGCATTGGCGGGGACAAACTGACCAAAAACCGCATTCGTGCAAACCGCGTCTTCTCCGCAAATCTGGTCACACAGGATCTCTTACCGCTCGCGGATTACTATGGTACAAAAAACAAATATAATTTCAAAAAAATGGAAGTTATTTTCAAAATTACTCAGGGCACCGTACTGGATATACCGGTTCTGGCGGACAGCCCGTGGAGCTTTCAATTGGAAGCCGTGCAGGAAACGCTGCGCCGGTAGAATATAGCGGAGCGTATTGTGGATAGGAGGGAAGCACCATGAAGATTCAAATATGCAGAAAAGCGCCATTTGCCGTGATCGGGAAGGAGGGTTCCACAAACGAGGGGGAGGGCTTTATCCAATCACTTTGGGATGAGGCCAACGCTCATTTTCAAGAAGTGGAGCAATTGGCACAGCGAGACGGCTGCGGGAACCTGCTTGGCATCTGGGGCGCAATGTCTGATTTTTCACGCGCCTTCCACCCTTGGGAAAACGAATTTACAGAAGGGTTGTATCTCGCCGGCGTGGAGTGCGCAGCCGGTGCGGACGCACCCACCGGCTGGACAAAATGGATGGTGCCCGGTTTTGAATACCTCTATGCGGAGGACGACGGCATCGGTACGTTCCAAAACATGCTGCAATATTTGCAAAAGAACGAAATCGCCTTGGCGGGTGCGGTTCAGGAATTTCATTGCCCGAAAACCAAAAAGGCTTATTTGTTTTTCCCAATCCTAAAACTATAGATAAAAACAAAGTCATCAGAAATCGGGCGGATCGCTGAAACCCTTCGCTTGCAAAGCGTTCGCCTGGAAAGGGGTCATAGCTATGGCGGACAAACTCGATTATAAGAAGGAATACAAAGATCTTTACCTACCAGGCCGCAAGCCTGTGCTCATCGAGGTGCCCGAGATGCGGTTTTTCATGATGGATGGTCAGGGAGAGCCGGGCGGCGCGCAGTATCAGGCGGCGCTTCAGGCCCTCTATGCCTTGAGCTTCACCATTAAAATGAGCAAGCTGGGCGGCAATCAACCGGAAGGGTATTTTGAATACGTCGTCCCGCCGCTGGAAGGGCTATGGTCGTTCCCGGGCGGTGTGTTTGACTTGAACTGCCCGCGGGAGGAATGGCTCTGGACCTCCATGATCCGCCAGCCGGAATTCGTCACAGAAGAGGTGTTCCGCTGGGCCGTCGCGGAATGCAGGCGCAAAAAGCCGGAGGTCGATGTTTCCGGCGTGCGTTTTGAAGCACTGGAGGAAGGGCTGTGCGTCCAAATGATGCATGTGGGGCCCTATTCTGACGAACCGGCATCCCTTAACAAAATGCGTGCATTCATGCATGAAAACGGCTATTCGCTTTGGAACGACGAGACACATCGGCACCATGAAATCTACCTTTCCGACCCGCGGCGGACGGCACCGGAGCGCCTGAAAACCGTGCTGCGGCTGCCCGTCACAAAATAAAATCGACTGCAATCAAAAAATGTGGTATCATACCCTTGTTTTGCGGTATGATACCATTTTTTGTTCGGAAGAGGAATAAAGGAGCTGCAACATGGAGGTTTGGGATCTTTACACGGAAGGCCGGATCAAAACAGGAGAAACGCATCTTCGTGGAACAGCGCTTCCAAAGGACCGGTTTCATCTGGTGGTGCATGTTTGGATTGTGAATGCAAAAGGAGAATATCTGATTTCGCAACGGGCAGCGAACAGGCCCACCTACCCGCTGATGTGGGAATGTGTCGGGGGCTCCGTGTTGCAGGGCGAATCCAGTGTGGATGGCGCGGTGCGGGAGGTCAAAGAAGAGGTCGGCATCGATTTATCGCCGTCGGCCGGAGCTTTGGTGGCTTCTGAGGTGCGAAAGCTGGTGAATGGCGCAGCATTCAACGATATCAAGGACGTTTGGCTCTTCCCTTACGACGGAGAGATTTCCCTGGAAAACGCAACGACCGATGAGGTGGCAGATGCAAAATGGATGACAAAAAGCGAAATAAAAGAATACTACCGCTCCGGCAGGCTGGTGCCTACATTGGATTATTTCTTTGACCTGTTTTAACAGAAAGGAGCGCCATACAAAATGGAACGATATACGATACGCAACGAAGAGGCATCGTCCATCCCCTTGATTGCCGATCCCTATCTGCACCCCGCGGAAAATGGCTATGCCGGATTAGCGGCAGAGCGGCTTGCAAAGCTGGAAGATCTGTATGAACAGCTCATGGCTCAGCAGGAGACACTCGCAAAAGAGCTCGAAACACTCCGCCTTGCCGGAAAAACCCGCACGACGAAATTCCAGCAGCTCATGGCCAAAAAGCTCACGGATAAAAACATTATCATCCTGCTGGACACCTATGTTTTTGACTCCTCTGTGGAGGAAAAATAACCGGCTGGAAACCGCCAGGCTATTTTAGAGAAACCGCTATGATGTTCATCAAACGATAAGTGGAAAGAAAGGACGATTCATCCATGAAAAAAGCAATCAAAACCGCCCTCGCCATCACCTGCGTGGGCTCACTGATCACCTGCGCCCTAGTGGGCTGCACCACCACAAAAAGCTATAAAGCTACGGTGGAGGGCAGCGGCTTATTTGCAAACGATGTGTCAACCGCAATGCCGCAAACAACGGTGCATGATCTGGTATTAGAGCACTTCAGCTCCCCCCTCCCCGCTGGAAAAACCGCGAAGAAAGCGCTGCTGCTCTTCATGGATGGATGCCGCGCGGACGCGTTGCCTCTATTCGCTGATTATAGGCTGGGCGTGATGACCGCCGCGAAAGACGGCGGCCTGTACCTGACCTATGCGGGCGGCACGCAAAAATCCTTCCGCAGCGATACCGCGCCCGGCTTTTTTTCCATGCTGACCGGCCAATGGGCGGACAAATACGGCGTGACGGACAACGAGCAGAAAAAAGACGTGGAGCCGTTAACCTGCCTGGGCGAGCTTGCAAAACAGGGCAAGTCCGTTTCCTTCCTCGTGCAGTGGCCGACGCATATCAACGTGCAATATAAGGCCGAAATTGACTGGGCCAAGGCAAATCACTACCCGTTGACGGCCAGTTCCTCCGAGAACGACCCCGCGCTCCAAAAGGAAATTTTGAAAAGCATCGCGGAAAAGGACGTTACCGCGGGCCTTTACTGCGAACCGGACAGCACCGGCCACGGCATCGGCTTCTCCCCTGAAATCCCGGAGTATGCCGCCGCAGTCGTCAACACCAACGCCTATATTGAGCAGGCGATCCAGGCCGTTTATGCCCGCGATACTTATGCGCAGGAGGATTGGCTGATCCTCGTGACGACGGACCACGGCGGGCACGGCAAAAACCACTATCAGGCGACGGCGGTGGAGCGCCTTACTTGGCTCGCAGTCAACAAAAAGGTGGATTGCAGCAAATATCTTGAGGAAGGCTTTGATTTGAAATAAAAAGATAGCCGTGACCCTTCCTCTTTCATCAACAGTGTATCGCTCTTTGGGATGCGGGTTACGCCAGATCTTGCATTAGAGAAAGGCAGTTGCAAAACACAAAATTTGCAACTGCCTCTTTGTATCCCTTTTTGTGCTGCTTTTTAAGAACCTCCGGAAATCACCGATTGAATAAACTGTGATAAATAATTCCCCGCCAAAGACACAATTACCTTGGACGTAAGTTCCTTAGCCCCATTCTTAATTAACTCAATTAACTTAGAGACATTTTTATTTTTTATAGGCTTCAGCAAACTTTTAACGGTTCTTGCCTCCTGACCGTCGGGATGTATTTGTTTAAGAAGGGCTTGAATCTCCTTTTCCAGCTGATTCCAGTCAGGGTTATCCAAAAAGCTATTGGGAGACGGAGATACCGTGATATGTATTTCGTTTCCATTCTTGATAACTTTATCAAATACTGATCCTGTTATTACGCTACCATGCAGATCAATTTCCATGATATTCATCCCCATTTTTTGTGACAGGGCCAAATATGGACCCTGACACCTGGCTTCCCTGCATATTTACTATAATTGGTTGCTCATTATATTTACCATTGGCGCAGTCCCGAATAATAGATACTACCCGATCCATAAATGGTATATCACTTCCTACAAAAGAAATCGTCGTTCCCGCATTCATCGTAATATTTAAATACTTACTTCTTTTATTATATTGCACTTCTTGATACCAATTGTAAATTAATATGCATCCCAAAATAAGAGGTATAAGCCCAATGATAACGACTGATAGTACGAGGCCGATTAAAATCATTAATATTGCCACTTTGGGAAACTCCGGCGTTGGTAGCGGGCCTACGGACACCTGAGAAATATTTCGTATTAATATAAAAGAGTCTCTATAAAATAATACGTCTTTCTCAATTGTAAACCCTTTTTCGTGTAGTATGGGTTCCTCCTTTTTAAACAGTTTACTAATTTTAAAATCTACCATATTTAACCCTCCTTTGTCATTTATATTACACGATTCTCTAAAAAATATCTATAGTTTTACAAAAAAGGGTTATTTTCTACATTATATCAATAATCTGTATTTTGCACAAAAGTAATTATGATTATATATATAATATCCACTAATATATGATCTTATCGAATCTGCTCATAAATCTGCCGGATTTCCGCCAAAATCTCCGTATGGGTAAAATCCCTGTGATGCACCATATTGATCGAGCGCGTCATCCTGAAATTTTCAATTGGGATCACGGAGAGAGCGCCCGTATGCTCCGCATCGATACAGGCGCTGTGCGCGATGACGGATACGCCGAGGTTGGAAGCGACCAGCTCCTTGATGGTGGCGACGTTGTCGATCTCCATAATCACATGGAAGCTCTTTAAACTCTCCGAACAGCTTAAAAGATAATTTTCAAACAGCTTGCGCGTGCCTGCCTGTGGGGAACGCAGAATTAGCCTTTGGCCCTTGAGCTCCTCCAGGCTCACGCTCCCCCGCCGGGCAAAGGGGTGCTGCGGGGAAACGATCAGGCAGAGATAATCCGTGTCGAGCAGCACCTGCGTCAGCGTTTCATCCGGAATGCTGCCTTCGACAATGCCGATATCCACTTCATAGGACTTCAACATATTATAAATATTTTTTATCGTATCCGTAACAATCGTTATGCTGGTATCCGGGTGAAGGTTGCAGTAGGTGGCCATCACACGCGGCACCAGGTTCTCTTCCGCGGTTGGCGTGATGCCTACGGTGAAACGGGAAAGGCCGTTGCGGTAATCCTCCAGGCTTTGGAGCACATTGTTCTCCAGCGCCTGCATCCGGCGCGCATATTTGACAAGGATGCTGCCCTCTGGCGTCAATTTGAGCTGTTTCGTGCTCCGGTAAAAAACCGGCGCGCCGTATTCCTGCTCTAATTGCCGGATATGGTGGCTGACGGCGGGCTGTGTCAGTGACAGCACGCGCGCCGCCTTGGTGTAGCTGCCCGCCTCCAGCAGCGTCAGCAGCGTGTGCAATCTTGTATCGATCATGGCGGCTTTTCCTCTTTCCCAGCGCTATTATTCATTTCATTTATATGATCATCAATCTTTATTATTTGATTTTATCAGAAAAATTTTTTATAATCAATCTACTCAGTGTGTTTTCATCTGCCTCGTCATGGCGTATAGCATACATCATTTTTAGATTTTTCAGGCCGCAGGCAGGCTGCGGCTATTTTACGTTGAGAGGGAGTTGGATGGTTGCATGGCTGCTTTTCTGCTGCAACAAGGGGAATATCTGCTGCGCATCCTCATCGGTGCAATCTGCGGGGCGGCAATCGGATATGAGCGCAAAAGCAGGATGAAAGAGGCCGGCGTGCGCACCCATTTAATCGTAGCGCTCGGCTCCACGATGATGATGCTGGTATCAAAATATGGTTTTTTCGATGTGGTCACGATGCAGGGCATCAGTCTGGATGCCTCCCGTATTGCCGCCAATATCATCACCGGCGTCAGCTTCCTGGGCGCTGGGGTCATCTTTGTGCGCAACCGCTCCATCAGCGGCCTGACCACCGCCGCCGGCATTTGGGCCACCTCCGGCGTGGGGCTTGCCATCGGCGCAGGGATGTATATCGTGGGCATTTTTGCAACGCTGATGATTATTGCGCTTCAAGTGCTGCTGCACAAGCGCCTCCTGTTTTTGGAGGGGCCCCAGAGCGAACAGATCTCCATTACCATGGAACGAGGGCCGGAGCCCTTTCAAATGCTGCGGGATAATCTGGAGAGTATCAATGTTCAGATTTTAGAGGTGAAAACGCAAAAAAACAAGGATGATACCGTATCGCTTGAGCTTGTGGTGCGCGTGGATCAGGCCTTAACCGTAACGGAGATTCTTGCCTGCTTCCAGGAGAACCCGTATATTCGTGCGCTGGATATTTAACGCTCTGTTTGCCTACTCAATATTCCTTTGGAGAAGCCGTGCACGGCTGTGGTGCGCGGCTTCTTCTATTTTCCACGCGAGCGGAAATCATTGCCCTTTGCTTGTTTTTTCAGCTCGTTTCGATTATACTGGAATCTGATTGAATTTGGAATGGAAATGGAAGAATGCCCTCTATGAAAGCTGCATTTTACACCCTTGGCTGCAAGGTCAATCAATATGAAACACAGGCCCTGTCCGAGCAGTTTCGGGCAAAGGGCTTTCAAATTGTTCCGCCGGAAGAGGAGGCGGACGTTTATCTCGTCAACTCCTGCACCGTAACCGGCACGGGCGATCAAAAATCGCGCCAGGCGGTGCGCCGTTTCAAACGGCTGCATCCGCAGAGCATCGTCGTGCTGACGGGCTGCATGCCGCAGGCCTATCCGGAGCAGGCCACCACCCTCGCCCAGGCGGATATCGTCATCGGCAACCGCGACAGTGAAAAAATCCTCGACGCGATTGACGAATACCAGCTCAGCGGCAAGCGTATTTTTCAGGTGGCTCCCCATGAAACGGGCGAAGCCTTCCACGGCGGCAGTATCTCCGGCTTTCAGGGGCATACGCGCGCCTTCGTCAAAATTCAGGATGGCTGCGACCGCTTCTGTTCCTACTGCATCATCCCCACCTCGCGCGGAAGGGTACGCTCAAAGCCGCTCGGCGAGCTGGAGGCGGAGCTCCTCCGGCTGCGGGATTCGGGCTTTTTGGAGATTGTGCTCGTGGGCATCAACCTCTCCTCCTACGGAAGGGATTTATCCCTTTCCTTCTGCGACGCGGTAGAACGCGCTTGCTCGGTAGACGGCATCCTGCGCGTGCGCCTCGGCTCTCTGGAGCCGGATCATCTCACGCCGGAGGTGGTAGAGCGGCTTTCGAAGTGCAAAAAGCTCTGCCCGCAATTCCACCTCTCCCTCCAAAGCGGCTGTGATGCAACGCTCCGCCGCATGAACCGGCACTACACCTGCGCGGAATATAAAGCGCTCTGCGGCAGCCTGCGAAGCTATTTCCCACATGCCGCGATTACGACCGATATCATGACCGGTTTTCCCGGGGAAAGTGAAGCAGAATTTGATGCTTCCCTTACCTTCGCGCGTAAAATCGGGTTTGAAAAAATACATGTGTTCCCCTACTCCTCCCGCCCGGGCACGAGGGCCGCTGCCCTCCCGCAATTGTCCAAATCGGTGAAGGAAGAGCGCGCCCGCCGGATGCGGGAGGCGGCGGATGAAATGCGGCGAAACTTTTTGGCAGGCGAGGTGGGCAAGCGCTTCCCCGTTCTGTTTGAAACAACTGCACCGGATGGGTTTCTGGAGGGCTATACGCCGAATTATACGCCCATGCGCGTGCGCGCCCCAAAAGAGTTCTGCGGCACGATCCGGGAGGTTACGATTACAGGAGTTACCGGGGACGGGTGCAGCGGGATTCTTGACGAGTCGAAACATAGATAACTTCTTATCACGAAATCAAGTCATTTCGAGGCAAAGCGAGTAACAAAACAAAGCCTGACACAACAAGAATGACGGGTATGGCATGACCCTGTGGCAAATTGTAAAATAAACCAAGCATGATTCATTAAACAACGTAAAGAGGTGTTTCTATGGAATTGACGCCCGCACTCTCCGCCCATCTGGCAAAGGCGCAATCGCACCTTGCGCATCTCCCGGGCCTTTATGAACTCTATCGCACCTGCTTCGCAAGCACCTGCGAAACAACGGCAAAGCTGCTGCCGGAGGGGGAAGCCTTTGTTTTCACGGGGGATATCCCCGCCATGTGGCTGCGCGATTCCAGCGCGCAGGTGCGCCATTACCTGCCCTTTGCGAAGGAGGATGCGCAGCTGCAAGCCCTGCTCGAAGGGCTGATCGCGCGCCAGGCCAACGATATCTGCATTGACCCTTACGCCAACGCCTTCAACGAAAAGCCGGACGATAGCCGCTGGGATGAAGACGAAACCGTTCTCACGCCATGGACCTGGGAACGGAAGTACGAAACGGACTCTTTGTGCTACCCGGTCTGGCTCGCCTGGTCTTATTGGAAAGCAACCGGCCGCTCTCAAATCTTCACGCCGCAATGGCGCGAGGCCGCCCGCAAAATCCTCGGCACGCTGCGCACGGAGCAGAGCCACCGGGAGCAATCGCCCTACCGGTTTATCCGGCCATGGGCTGTGGAGCAGCGAAACGCGCGGGAAACGCTGCAAAACGATGGCCTTGGCACGCCGGTCGGATATACGGGAATGACCTGGTCCGGCTTCCGGCCGTCGGACGACGCATGTGCATACCATTACCTGATCCCTGCAAACTGCTTTGCGGCAGTGATCCTCGGCAATCTCGCTGAAATTGCGCGGGAGGTATGGCAGGAGGAACCTTTTGCGCTGGAAGCGCTGCGCGTGCGGCGCGAAATCGTGCGCGGGATCGAAGCATATGGCATCGTCCACCACCCGCGCTTTGGCAGGATCTACGCCTACGAGGCGGACGGGCTTGGCCATTTCCGCCTGATGGACGACGCCAATGTGCCAAGCCTTCTCTCCCTCCCCTACCTTGGCTATCTCCCGCCGGAGGATCCCGTTTACCAAAACACGAGGGCATGGCTTCTCAGCGAGGAAAATCCTTGCTATTTCCAGGGGAAAGCTGCCTGCGGCGTGGGCAGCGAGCATACCGCGGCGGGCTATGTGTGGCCAATTGCCCTTGCGATGCAGGGGCTGACGGCAAACTGTTTTGAGGAAAAGGAACGGATTATCCGTTTCTTATTGGATACAACAGCCAGATGCGGCAGGATGCATGAGAGCTTCCACGCGGACGACCCCTCCCAGTTTACCCGGCCCTGGTTCGCTTGGGCGGACAGCCTCTGCGCGGAACTGATCTATGAAACCTATCTGAAAGAAATGATATAAGGGAGGCAATGGACATGGGTTATTTTGAAGAGCAATTTGGGATGCATGTGCAGAGCAAAACAAGAGAGAGCCAGACGGCGGTTTTTAGAAACGTGCGCGTCAGCGTTTTGACCAGCCGCCTTCTGCGGGTGGAAACCATGGATGCGGATCAGGCCTTTTGCGACCAGCCGACGCAAAAGGTTTGGTATCGTGATTTTGAGCAGCCGCGTTTTGATGCCTCGCAGGAAGGGCAGATGCTTACCGTGCGCACGGAGCAGGCTATTTTCCATTACAACCTGCGCAGAAAGAGGATGGAGAGCATTACCCTGCACGGCGGCAGAACGGTGACGGATTTTGAGAACGGCAACCTGCGCGGCACGGCCCGCACGCTCGATCAATCCACCGGGGCCGTTCCGCTTACTAAAGGCGTTATTTCCAAAGACGGCGTTGCAACGCTCGATGACAGCGCCTCCCTCCTGCTGCTGGAGGATGGCCGGATCACACCGCGCCAGAAAGGCGGCTCCGATCTCTATTTCTTCGCCTATGGGCATGATTACCGCGGCTGCATCCGCGACCTGTTCCGCCTGACGGGGCCGGTGCCGCTCGTTCCGCGCTGGTGCCTGGGCAACTGGTGGAGCCGGTATAAAGCATATTCCCAGGAAGAATATACCACCCTGATGCAGCGTTTTATTGATGAGAAAATCCCGATCACGGTTGCAACCATTGATATGGATTGGCACTGGACGGATGTAAAACGCCGCTTTGGCAAAGGGCCGGCGCGGCGCTCCTCCCATGCCTCCCCGGTAGACGCATGGTTTGATGCCATGTCCAATGGCGGATGGACGGGCTACAGCTGGAATACAGAGCTGTTCCCGGATTACCGCGCTTTCCTGCGCTGGCTCAAGGAGCAGAATTTCCATACGACCCTCAACGTCCACCCCGCAGGCGGCGTGCGCAGTTTTGAAGATTGCTATCAGGCGATGGCCGAGGCGGTGGGGATCGACCCCGCCTCCGGCGATCCTGTGGAATTTGACATTACAGACCCGAAGTTCATCGAGGCCTATTTCCAGTGCCTGCACCACCCCTATGAAGAGGAGGGCGTAGATTTCTGGTGGATCGACTGGCAGCAGGGAAATCAATCCAAAATCAAGGGCCTTGACCCGCTCTGGGCCCTGAATCACTACCACTACCTGGATAACCGCCACGGGAACCGGCGCCCGCTGATCCTCTCCCGCTATGCAGAAATCGGCAGCCACCGCTATCCGCTCGGCTTTTCGGGCGACTCCAAAATCAGTTGGGAGGTGCTTGACTTCCAGCCGTATTTTACCGCTAACGCCTCCAATGCGGGCTATACCTGGTGGAGCCACGATATCGGCGGCCATCATCAGGGTGAGAAAGACGACGAGCTCTATCTCAGGTGGGTGCAGCTCGGCGTATTCAGCCCGATCATGCGGCTGCATTCCACAAACAACCCCTTTATGGGCAAAGAGCCATGGAACTACCGCTGGGATGTCTATACGCTTTCGAAGGAATACCTGCGCCTGCGCCACCGGTTGATCCCCTATCTCTACACCATGAATTGGCGCACCCACAGCGAGGGACTCGCCCTGTGCGAGCCGATGTATTACGCATGGCCGGAGCATGCGGAAGCATATACCGTACCCAATGAATTCCTGTTCGGCAGCGAACTGATTGTTGCGCCCATCACCCAGCCGGTGGACCCCAAAACCAACCTTGCGGGCGTGCGCGTTTGGCTGCCGCGCGGTCGCTGGACGGATCTTTTCACAAAGCGCATTTATGAAGGCGGGCGGTTTGTCACCATGTACCGCGGCGTGGAAAGCATCCCCGTCCTCGCCAAAGAGGGCGCGATCCTTCCCATGAGCGCACAGGGCGAACAGAACGACTGGAAAAACCCCGATCAACTTCATCTGATGATTTTCCGGGGCGACAACACCTTCACCCTTTATGAGGATGATGGCGAAACAAACGATTTTGAGCAGGGCCGCTATGCTAAAACTACCTTCCGGATGAAAGAGGGCGGCGGGGATCTGCACTTCACCGTGCTGCCCGCTCAAGGGGAACCGTCGCTTCTGCCCGCCAAGCGGGAGCTGCTCCTAATCTTTGCCGATCTTTCCGGCTGCGGAGAAATAAAGGCCGAACTCAACGGCGCGCCGGTTCGGTGTGAACCTGTATTGGAAAACGGGGAGCTTCGCCTCCTGATTCCCGATTTACGTCCGTCCGACCGGCTGGATCTCACGCTCAAGCAGATCGTCCGGCGTAGCAACGCGGATCAAAATCAGGAGCTGATTACTCTGATTTCAAAATTCCAGGCGAGTTTTTCCTGGAAAAACAACACATTCTCCGCCTTCCTGAAGGATCCCTATCGAAAAATCCCGGCAGGCGCCCCCTTTGAAGGCCCTATCCGGGAAATTCTTGAATTAAAATAATGGATTACTGTAAAAGAAATCAGCAATCAAAGCTTGTTTTTCGTGCAGTGCATCCGTTCCATACAGTTCGTGCAAATATAGCGCCTGCCAATCCGTTTTAAGTTCTCCGTGCCATAGCAATATGCGCAGCGCGGTAAATCTGATGTGAGCACAATCTCACCGGAATTGTTGATTCGTACAGTCAGCTGATCGCCCGGCTTCAATTTCAAAACGTCTCGCAGCTCTTGCGGAAGTGTGATTCTTCCCATTTCGTCGATTGGTCTTTTCGTCGCAGTAAAAACGTACAACCGCATGCACCCCTTTCAATCCTGTGATAAATTTTTTCCGGGCATTCTACACCAATGGTGCAAAATGCCCGGCTCTTGTGAAAAGCGGATACACTCCTGGGATAATAATCCTCTTGTAACGGTAAATCGGCAGCATTTATTCCGCATTTTCACAATTTCGCCTTTTATAGGCGGTAAGTGATTGTAAAAATTGGTATATTATTCCCCGATCTCAATTATACTCCTTTTATTTGAAAAAATTGTCGAAATATAGAATAATAAATCATATAGCATCAAAAAATTACTGTAATTTTTGAGAGCCTAAATCCGGTGTTTTCAAAAGGGGCCGATGCGTCGGCCCCGCCTCGCAGAGAAGAGAAAGGATGGTTATAAGCTTGAAAATCGGTTCTATCACACTGGAATCTGCCGCCGCACTCGCACCGATGGCCGGAGTAGCGGACCGTGCCTTTCGCGAGCTCTGCGTCCGTTTTGGCGCGGCATACGTCGTTGGTGAAATGGTGAGTGCCAAAGGCATTACCATGGGCGATCGGAAGAGCGCCGAGCTCCTCTCCCTATCGGAGGCGGAACGCCCCGCCGCGATCCAGCTCTTTGGCGACGAGCCTTCCATCATGGCTGAAGCCGCCCAAAAAGCACTCTGTTACCGCCCACAGGCCATTGATATCAACATGGGATGCCCTGCACCGAAGGTTGTGCGCAACGGGGGCGGCTCTTCCCTCATGCGCCGCCCGGAAACGGCGCAGGCGGTGGTAGCAGCCATCGTGCGGGCCGTCAACATCCCGGTCACAGTTAAAATCCGCGCCGGCTGGGAGGCAAATGAGAAAAACGCCGTGGAAATCGCGAAGCGCTGCGAAGCGGCCGGGGCCGCGGCGATTACAGTTCATGGCCGCACCCGCGAGCAGATGTATGCCCCGCCCGTCGATCTGGGGATCATCCGGCAGGTAAAGCAGGCTGTTTCCATCCCCGTCATCGGCAATGGCGATGTCTGCGATGCCAAAAGCGCAGCACAGATGCTGGAGGAAACGGGCTGCGACCTCGTTATGGTCGGGCGCGGCGCACTGGGCAGGCCGTGGGTCTTTTCCCAAATCAGCGCCTATCTTAAAACAGGGGCGCTTCTCCCCGACCCGCCGGTAGCGGAGCGGATGCGCATTCTGATCGAGCACATCCACACCTTGTGCGAATATAAAGGCACGCACACCGGCATGCTACAGGCACGCACACATGCGGCCTGGTATATGAAGGGCCTGCGCGGGGCAGCGGCTTACCGCCGCGAAATCGGCGCGCTAGAGAGCATGGAGCAGCTCGAACTGCTCGCCTATCAAGTAATCCGCAGACAGGAGGAACAGGCTTTGACGGAATAGCGGTTCTGTGGTAAAATAGCTTCAAACTAAAGTTTGAAGCATTGGAAAAATGCCTGTCGGCGCGAAACGCCTCCTGCCGCAAGGCGGCAACGCCATTTTTTGCATGGGGTAAGCTTTGTGTATAAATAGCTCCCCAAGGAATATGAATTCAGGCGAAAGGATTGGATCCATGGCAAACAAGATAAAAATCACAGTAGACAGCACCTGCGATATGACACCGGAGCTGTGTAGGCAATACGACGTGACAAAAATCCCCCTGAGTATCTTACTCGGCGCGCAGGCGCATGACGACGGCATTGACATCACGCCGGATGACATCTACACGTATTATGAGCGCACCGGCACTACGGCAAAAACAGCCGCCGTCCCGCCGAGCGCTTATCTCTCCCTCTTTGAGAAATATACCAAAGAGGGCTACGAAGTAGTCCATCTAGGGTTCACGGCGAAGCTCTCCTCCTCTTTCCAAAATGCAGTGCTTGCAGCGGGCGAGTTGGAGGGCGTTTTCCCTGTGGATACCAAAAGCCTTTGCACTGGTATGGCGCTGCTCGTCATCAAAGCCTGCGAAATGCGGGACGCCGGGCGCCCGGCCAAAGAGATTGCCGAACAGATTGCCCTGCTGCGCGAAAAGGTGCACACCACCTTTATCCTCAACACACTCGATTATCTGAGCCGGGGCGGCCGATGCTCTGCTGTGACAGCCTTTGGCGCCAATTTGCTGAGCATCAAGCCGAGCATTGAAATGGTAGACGGCGCGCTGGAGGTCGGCAAAAAATACCGGGGGAAAATTGAAACGGTCTACAGCCAGTATATTCGAGACCAGCTTTCCCGGCCGGACAAGCTCGATCTGAGCCGGGCATTCCTCTCCCATTCCGGCGGCGTTTCCGAAGAAACACTGCAAGCCATGAAAAAGGAAATCTTGAAGTGCGCCCCCTTTCAAGAGGTACAGATCATCCGAGCGGGCTGTACGATTTCCGCACACTGTGGGCCTAAAACCGCTACGGTTATGTTTATGGAAAAATAAAGGATTTACATACAGCATATTTCAATGGAATATTTCACAAATGGTATCAATCAAAACCACTAGTAAACTAGTGGTTTGCTCAGACCCCAGAGGGGCCAGTAC
>UQWL01000019.1 GCA_900544715.1 uncultured Oscillospiraceae bacterium
ACGTTCTGTTGCTGTAAACATACGTGAAGGTCGGCGCTTCCTGTACGACGATGTCCCCTTTTTCAATGGTGACAGGGATGGTAAACGTCACAGGCTTGGCCTGCGTGGGATCATCGGGCGTGAAGGTGACAGAAACCGGAATATTCTCTGCTACATAAAGTGCTTTATCCAGTTCTGTAAAGGAAAAGGTACCTTCTATCACTTCACCAGCTACTGTAGCCTTGGCGTCATTGACATTCAATGTTAAATCAGAGACTTTTAGTCCCTCTTTATATTTGACCGGAGAATCTATTGTTGGTTCTATACTGATTTCGGGAGTGGGAACTAATTCAGCGGGTTGAACCTCAAAAGTATATTCTGCTACAATAAAAATATTTTCATCTGCTACAGCGTATAAACGAATCGGCTGAGTAGTCGTACCTTCGCTTTCAATAATTGTTTCCGGATTCTCCCAACGCACAGCTAACTTTGTACCATTATAAGCAGTGCCCCAGTTTGTGCCTGCTGCATTCGCAAAGCGTATAACCGCATTACCTGTCTTTAGTGGAAAATCTCCTAGTCTTACTCCTGCATAAACAGGTTCTTGCCCTGTCGTTATAATGTTACGGTATAAAAACAAATCATCAGAACTTCTTTGAAGCACAACCGCACCCGTCTGATCTGCGGGAGCCGCAAATGCAACCATTGGAATTGCACAGACTACCATCAACATACATAACAAAATTGATAACACTCTGCGCCCAACAACTTTTTTCTTTACCATCGGGGACATCTACCTCCAAAGATCAATTCTAACGAGAATTTCTTTGAACTCTCGCTAAAATAAATCTATCATGTTAAAAGTAAATAACTAGTCGAATCTTGATTCTTACATTATATAACATCCAAAAAATCAAAAAGTAATATAGAATTTCTCTAGGTAATCACATTTAGAAACCACTTGAAACTCCAATTATTTTATAAAATGGACGCGTTCTTTTTTGTTTCGCCTTATTCTACCATACAAATTTTGGAATTGTCAAGCAATTTCCCTAATTTGACCACTGATTTACCAAAAAATATATTTTTTTCATCATAATATACAACGTTTAAAACATTTATCTCTATGGTAAGATACGGATACTCCCTGCCCGCCCAGAAAAAATTCCAGGCGGGCAGGGCTTTAGAGATAGATTTACGCTGTCGGAAGAACACTATTGCCGGTTTGGTCGATCACATACGTTCCATCAATATGAGCATCCATGATCGCCTTATCCGCCGCGTCGATCTTACCGTCGCTGTTGAGATCCGCCGCAGTAAAGAACGGGCCGCCGGCGAAGAAGCCAGCCGTATCACCGCCACTGACAAGACTATTCATAATCGTCTGATCAGCGTCTGTGATCTCACCATCACCGTTCAGATCTCCGAAAAGAACCACTGTGTAGAGAGCCTTCTGAGTAGTACCCTCCTTCACATAAACATATGCTCCGGTTCCAAGAGAGAACTGATCGTGCATGTCGATCTCAATTGTGTAATTGCCAACCGGACTAACATACCCAGACAAATCCGTCATTAAGTCTGTCAAACCATAAATAAACATCTGACGAGAATCAATAACGGCTGTGCTGCCAGTATCCACTGTCAGCACTTCATCCTTCAGGTTCCGGTGCGCCTTCATCAGCTCGACGCGGGCCGTATTGACCTTTGCCTGAACAGCTGCGCTATCCGCCTGCACCTCAAGCGCGAAGGCCTTTGCATCCGCATAGTCCGCCCACGTATCGGGCGCCTTACCGGCCTGGGTCTCCTGACCGAATTCCGTAATCGCTGCGTTGAGCGCCGTCTTCACGGCCGCCTTTTCGATCATCCTGGGATAGAGAAGCTCGACCATGTGCTTCGCATACTTGATATCAAGCGCACGGACCACGGGAGCCGTCTCGCCCTCCGGAACGTTCTCCTGCGAATTGACGATGCTCCAGGCATGGTTGAACCAGCCCTGCCAGCGGCGGAAGGTGAAGAGCTGATAATTGACAAAGTCAAAATATCCGCCCTCCGGATTCTCCTGCGCGACCAGAACGGCCTTGAGCGCTGCAACATCATTCGCATTTGTCGCGGCCTGCTTCGCATCGAGCGCCGCTACCGCTGCATTGACGTCGGCGACCATCTTCTCATAGGCGTTGTCATAGGTGACGTCGCCCACGACGATATCGTCAAACATCTTTGCATGATCGGGATTGCCCTGTGTGAGCGCATAAGCCTGCATCAGGATATTCTGGTAGGCATTCCACTCAGCAGTGGCATCTGCGGTGTAGTCCGCGCGCTGGCGGTCTGCGCCGTCGATTGTGCTGAGCAGCCCGGGCAGGCCATAATCGTTATAAACGACGAGGGTATGATTCTGCGGATTGGTCGCATCCGTATTGCCGCTCTCATTCTTGATATCGAAGGAGATCTGCATCGGATAGATGCCATAAGGCTGCGCGTCATCCGGAGTACGGCTGATCAGATACGGGTTCGCCGTACCATAGGACGGGCGGTTGATATCCACGCCTTCCAGCGTGAAGAGCGGCTGGCCGTCCGTGGGGACATTCGCCGCAAGATACGACGGCAGCGTACCGGTGACATAGGACCTCATAATGCGCTGAGAGCCATTGTCGGAGCCAAGGAACGCATAGTCATGGCGCACTGTCACGGAGAAGATCGCGGCGCGGTCGATATCCGTCACATAGAGATAGGACGGGAAGGACAGGACCTGCGTCTTATGGACAACATTGGAATCGCCGGACATTGCCTCATAGTTGCCCGCCGTTTTGAAGAGCTGCGTGTAAGCCGAGGTGTAGAGCGGGGTATCATTGAGCACCGCGCCCGTCTCGTCGAGGATATTATACTTAAAGTCGAAGCGGACTTCCGTATTCTCCGCAACGGAGCCGGAAATCGCTACGTCGACGAAGCCGTTGGCGTCGATTGCCGTGGTGGGCACCGTGGCGGTCAGATTGGCCGTATTCGTCAGCTCGATGGGCTGGATCTTATACATCGCATCCTGATGAAGCACGCCGTTTGCATCGCGCCAGCCGCGGTTGACGCCGGTGGTGAGATTGGACACACGGATCTTCGTGCCACTCGGTACGGAGCCGCTCGTGCAATCGATGCGGGAAGCAATGGTCAGATTCGCCTTGCCGAGGGACTGCTCATTGGCAGAACCCATGACCGCGGTCAGGAGATTCAGAACAGTGGGAAGCAGCGTTGCCTGCTTGGCGGAAAGACCCTCGAGCAGAGTCTTGAAGGCAGCCTTGAGCTTCGCCGTATCCAGCGCATCCTCAAAGTTTACGATGCCAGTCGTTGGAATCGTGCCGGGCACCACGCCATTGACGATATTCGTCACGAGCTTGATGAGCACGGATTTCGCCGTGGTCGTATTCAGCGAGCTATTTGCGCTATGCTCAAAGAAGGTGAAAAGCTGACCAAAATCAACATTCAGGATGGTATTCAGCACATAGTCGACAAGCGTCTGCGCCGTCAGGTCGGATTCCGTACCGGCGCCGGATGCGTCGCGGAACATCTCCTCATAATTGAACCAGCGCTTGTCGGCGATGGCAAAAATGATGGTGTCGAGCTTGGCCCATACGTTTGCAGCTGTGATCCCATCCTTGGGGATGGCAACGATGCCATCGGCATAATTCATCGCCCAGGAGAGAAGATGGGCAAGGAAATTGTCAAAGGTATCGTCCGCAGCTGCGGGATGGTAATTGAAATCAAACAGGTTATTGAAATAGAAGGTACCGATGATCTTGGCGCATTCCAAAATCGCGTCATTGCTGTCTTCATTCGTCACCGTATAGGTCGCATCGGGGACGATGCTGGCGATGAATTCCTTCATGCCGATCACAGCGATCTGGCGCAGAGAGGCATCCGCCGGAATTGTCACATGCTTGACGAATTCCTCCACCGCGGAGCGGGCAATGTAGGTGGCATAATCGATGGTCTCCCAGTTCGTTCTGTCAACCGTGTCGCCGCCGAGCGGAATGATCTTATCGATCAAACCGACAATATTGCGCTCCACAAGCTGGGCCTGCGTCTCGCCGGCATCAGCAGTCATATCCCACGTAAAGAGGGTTTGACCGGACAAGAGCATCTCATTGACATAGTGGCCGAGGATCGCATTGATCTGCTCTGTGAAGCCCTTCGCAGGATCATAGCCGTTCGGGTTCTCCGCGCTCTTATCCGGATATTCCGTGACGACATAGTCCTTGTTGATAAGGGTCTCCAAACTGCCGCCCTTCTGGGCATTGGTCACGATCGCATTCTGGATGACGCTCTTGAGGCCGCTGTTCATCAGCGGAACCAGGAACTTATTCAGCGCGCGGAAGGCAACCTCTTCGATCGTGCGATAGCCATTGGCCGTTGCCAGATCGAGGTCAAAGCCAGGCAGGATGCCGTCGAAACCGAGTGCCGCCGCGTTCTTGCCGCCGACCTGATTATCGAGCACATACTGAACGATTGTGTCGAGCGTGGTGCCTGCGGGCATCGGTTCCGTCGTCGTCGGATGGATGAGATCCCAGAGCATATTCTTGAGATAGCCGGGGATGTCATCGAGAAGCAGACGGACTTCTGCGGGCAGGAAGCCCTTAACGATCTTCCAGTTGAATGTACCGTCGATGATCTTGGACAGCGTGTCAGCGCAGTGACCAAGATACGTCACGACGGATGCGAGCACGTCGGCATCGGTCTTATCAGCCGTGGTGCGGCGGACAGACGCGATATCAGCGCGATAGGTCTCCAGCACGACCAGGTCGCCGACTGTGGCGGAGCCGTACAGCCAGTTCCCTGTAACGTTATAAATGGAGTTGAGCGCATTGTCGACAGAAGTCATATTCAGCGTGCCGATGAGCGGGATGTCGATGGAAATCGCAGCATCCGCCAGCGCGCGGTCGACTGTGTCGAGCAGCAGAGAGGCCTGCTGCGCTTCGGTCAGGGTGACCTGGTCGATGGTGTTGTAATTGTCGCCATCTACCAGCGCATCATTCAGATACGGCGCATATGCCGCAGTAACGCCAACAGAGATGGATCCGAAGATCATCGCCACGGCGAGGATGACGCTCAACAAACGAGTAGTTCGATGCTTTTTCACAAGAATTCTCCTTCCTTAATTTTGAGTGCGTACTGTTGGCGCGGCGGATACAAAACGGCGGTTTTTCACCGCGGATGCATCTCAACCGCTCCCATTCCCCTGAGGCAGGCCCTCGCGGGGCCCGCTTCCCATGGGAACCTCTCTTCACTTTCAGCAGTAGGGAAGCAGATTTCACTGCCTTGGCGCCACACGCGGGCGCACCGTTTACACGGTGATAAACCCGGCTAGCGCTCCCCTTCTGCCGCGCTTTTATGTTTCACACGGTTTAAGCCAGGCGCTTTTCGAATCTGCCGCCTGGCGGCGCAGGGTGTTCCGCAGGCATTGCAAGGCCGGTGCACACATCCTCGTGGGCAAACCGATCCAACCTATCGTGAAGCATATTTGGCCCCTTATTGCCTCAATCTTCCTGCCAACTCCCCGCTTTTCTCAAATTTTTCTGGTCTTTTTTCAGTTGCATTTTTTGACTGCATTATGGGGCCAAAATTCAGTCATTTCGCAGTCAAAACAACTTCATTCTGACTTCACTTTCCCGTTTTAACTTTTTTGAGGTGTCGTTTCGCAACATCGAATGCCATCTCATGGGCAAAAACTTGCCAAAATCATCTCTCTATGCCAGTATTCCGGCTTCAAGCAGGGTTTTTGGCCTTTCTCTTTGATCAAAGAGCAGATTCCCAGACTACGGCTCCTTCATGAAACGACTTCTCACAGCTCAATCCCGGCCTATCTTGGCGGGCAAAGCGCTGAAACATTGAGCGGGAATTGGGCGAAGCAGAATTTTTTCAGATGAGGGCAACACAGATGCCCACAATTAGGATGGCATCCGGTTTCTGCGGCTGCAATGGCCGCTTTAAAAGCGCCAAGGAATGGCAGCCTTTTACACAACTGCCGTCCCCCACAGAACCGCAAGCAGAAATAAACGAAATCCAGTGCCTAAAAAGTGGCTTCCGCCTCCTGCTCCGGCCCATTTATTTCTACTTTTTGTCCTCATCCCGGCGAACCAATCGCCAATGGGCGCTCCGCGTGCGTAGGAATATGCCTCCCGCGGAGCATGCGGGCACGTCCAAATTTATAGCGCATATTTGCCATTCTATCCATTCAGAATCAGGAGCTCATGAATCAAGCGGCATCAGCGCTCTCCATAAGCCATTGGACTCACCTCCCTCTCAAAGATTCACGCGCCCGACTCAGCCATTCAAAAAATGACCGAGAAAAAGGCATGTGACACCGCACATGCGTTTATAGGGGCCGGGGCACGCGTCCGCTCGTTTCATTTTTCTCTCACCACGGCAGTATGTGAAATGTAACCACATTTCAAGACATGATTACTCTCACAAAAAGGCTCGATCTCAAATGACAACTTTCCCCTTGTCAATTTCCAATATAAACCTTTATTTGAGCGATGTCAACATTTAATTTCACAAAAATTTTACATTTTAAGCTTTTTTATATATGCACCCACATATTTTGGGCTTGCATTGAGGAATTATGTGTATGAACCGGAATAATTATCCTTTAAAATGATAATACCATGCTATCATATACATTTTGCATAACATTTCTAATTTTTAATTTGTCTTTTTATTAAGCCATATTCGCACTAAAAAAGCAAACATAAATTGAAAAAGCCATTTTTATATAAGCCTTCTGCTCTCATGAGCAGTGCATATCTCTTTGCTTCATGAGATAATAATAAGCCTTGCTTTGTTACTTCGTTTTGCTCCGTAATAAAAAATCGTGTGTAAAGCAATATAGCCTTACACATAATAAGCGCATAAAAAAGAACCGCTGGCAGAAAACACAGCGGTTCCAAATCAATCCATGTTAAATTTTTAAAAATTTTCACTTTGTGATACAGACTCTGCCCAGAGAGAAACCTGAAAATTATTTTTCCGCTCGTTTGTGCAGCATTTTTTGATATGCCTGGCGCATCTCCTCCGAGGATTCCTCCGGCGCGCGCGGGTTGCAATGCGCCCATGCACCCGTTTCACTGGATGCGTTGAATTTTTGCTTATCCGCAGAGCGCATCGGCGGAAAAAATTCAATATGAAAGTGATAGTCCTTGTCAAAGTCCCCGGAGTTGACCGGCGCGTTATGCATACACATCATATAGGGGAACTGGTAATCAAAAAGATTGTCAAACATCGCCACGGTATCGCGGATGGTAATGCCGAGGGCAAAGCGCTCCTCTTCATTGAGATCCGTCATATAGGGAACGTGACGGTTTGGGAAGATATATACGCCATACGGGTATTCGCAGAAAAAGGGCAGGAATACTGTGAAATACTCGTTACGGAAAATAATCCGTTTCTCCGCAGCCAGTTCATGCTCCAGCATATCGCAAAAAATGCATTTGCCTGTTTGCTCATAATGCTCACGGGCAGACTGTGCCTCCAGCTCCAGCTTTTTGGGAACGTAGGAATAGCCGTAAATCTGGCCGTGTGGATGCGGCATGGAAACGCCCACGAGCGCACCGCGGTTTTCAAACGGGAATACATATTTAATCTTTTCATCCGCACGCATCGCTTCATACCGCTCGCACCAAAGCGCGACCAGCTTCTGCATATGCTCGTCCGACAGCTCGGGAAGCGTCACGGTATGGCCAGGAGAATATAAAATCACTTCGCATTTGCCATAGGAAGGGTGCACTTTAAAAAAGTCATCCGCCACATCATCCGGCTCCGGCGGATTCTGGGAGAGCGCGGGAAAATCGTTATCATATTTCAGCACTTCATAATCGGGCACATTGCCAAAGCTCGGGCAAAACGGGCAATAATCCTTCGGCATATTGGGCCGATTCTGCCGGTTGCTCGCAATCATCACCCAATCCTTGGTCAATGGATGCCATCTCAATTCAGCCATACAAGTCGCTCCTTTTCTGCACGTTGTGAAAAAACACAAGGTTCCTAATTCTTATTCTAGCCGATTCGCCCAGCGTACGCAATATTTTCAGGCCTTGAAAAAAGCCTGTTTATGTAGAATAAAACCATTTTATTCGATAAAAATATGTGCAAAATAGGATAATCCCTAAAAACCATATGAAAGCAACGCACTTTTTCTATTTATAATGAAAAGAAATTCCCGTTTTGTATTCCCCGCTTATCCAATTTTTTCTCTCTCATCGAGCGGAGAGCGCCTGACGTTTCAAAAAACAATAGGCGGGCACTCGGAAAAGGCCCGCCTGGAACAATTCAACCTTTGTTTTTATGCCCTACATGCTTAATCACGGAAATTAGAAGGTAGCTTTGGCAGAAAAAATTGCGCTGTTCCTTTCAGCCGTATATACGGGCGCGGATTCCATAATTGCGGCGCAGCAGGGTGGACACCCAATGTTGCAAGCATTGGCGTCACCATTTGAAACCGCCGCTCAAAACTCTCCGCATTGCGCCGTTCTTCCCGCGTCCAGCCCGCCTCCGCGACGGCAGCAAAACGGGGATAACACATTTCGCTCATGTGCGCAAAGGTTTCGATATATTCTGCCCAAACTGGTGCTTCCACGCCCAGAATGTTTTTTTGATAAATTGGCCTGACTTCCTTGAGCGCCGGGCGGTAACGGTACGTTTTCCGCAACGGGGTCATCGCATAGGGGTAATCACAGTAGTAATGATAAAAATCGGATACGATGAGTTTGCCGCCGCCATTTGCCCAGCGCGCGCATTCCCCGTTTTTATCCATCCACATCTGCACCACGGCAGAGGGGGCAAGGTTGCCGCCACGCAGGGATTCGTTCCAGACGACAGCCGTCTTCCCCCGGGCGCCCAACCAGGATATGATGCGGTTCATAAAATAGCCCTGCAACGCTTGAAGGCTTGAAAGCCCCTCTTCCCGCATTCGGGCCTGACAATCCGGGCAGGCCTTCCACCGCGCCTTCGGCGCTTCATCGCCGCCGATATGGATATAGCGGGAGGGGAATACAGCAAGCATTTCCTCCAGGACGTCAAAAATGAGACGAAACGTCTCCTCCTTGCCTGCGCATAGAATATCTTTAAAAATTCCTTGCTTTGTTTGCACCTGAAACGGCCCGCCCGTGCAGGAGAGAGCCGGATGCGCTGCCAGCAAGGCCGAGGTGTGGCCCGGCATATCAAACTCCGGCACCACCTCAATATACCGCTCGGCACAATAGGCAACGATTTCCTTCATCTGCTCCTGCGTATAATACCCCCCGTAAGGGCCATCCACATGGATTCCGCCAAAATCGGAAGAACGCCGCACCGAGCCTATTTCGGTCAACTCCGGGTGTGTTTTCACCTCAGCACGCCAGCCCTGATCATCTGTGAGATGCCAGTGGAACACATTCATCTTAAACAGCGCGGCGGCATCAATCATTTTTTGCAAATCCGCGACGGTGAAAAAATGGCGGGCGCAGTCAATCATAAAGGCACGATAAGGGTAGGCCGGCTCGTCACAGATGCACATGCATGGAATCCGCCCTACGCTGGTGGCTATGAGCTGCCTGACCGACTGCATCGCGTAAAACAGCCCGCGCGGCGTGCCGGCGCTGATTGTAATCCCCTCCGGGCGGACATGCAACCGGTAGCTCTCCGCGCCGGATAACCGCGTATCGATCGTGCGCGTGACAAAATCCTCGATCCGCCCTTCGCGCGGGATCGTAAAAAAGCCCTCCCTGGGCTGAATCTGGTTGGGGCGTGGCACAATATTGCAGCGATACATGTTCGTCGTCCTTCCACTGGAACAGACAAGGCAAGAATCGGCCGTCCGTTTGCCAGCAATGATACTAAAATTCTATATTTATTATAGCCAAAGCATCCGGTGGATGCAAGATCAGGTTTTTTCACTCCAATTTGCAGGAATTGATTGTAGATCATTCATCGGATCAATTTTTGTATAGATGATAAGCAGCTGTTGGCATTTATCTGACCATAAAGCTTATCTGCTTTACATGATGATTCTGTTTCCGCTCATAAAAAAGAACCGCTTTAGAGCAAAACCCTAAAACGGCTTTTTCATTATATTATAGAAAACACTTCTAAGAACTGTAGGCATCACTGCGGCAATGCAGGCGGCCTATAGCGGATGGATCCCGTCAGGGGTTTGCTGAATTGCCCAAAGGATTCCGCCGCATATACCTCCACGCGATAGCTGCCTCCCGGCACGGAAGGATCAATTGCAATCTTCACCGTATCCGCCATGCTTTTTTCGCCTTTATAAAAATCGGAATAGACCGTATATTCATATTGCGCGCCCGTCTGCGTATTCGTCAGGCGCAGGAAATAGCTGTGCACCAGATCCGTATGCCACGCAGCGGGGAATGAGATACCGGGGAGCGATTTGACCGCGCCATCCGGGTTCCAATTTGGAATAGCGGCTTCATAATCGATGGCAGCGCCCTGCGGGAACACGGGAGCCTCCCGCCCAATCTGCCGATCGTTCAGGCGGTATGTAAAATGCGAAAGATCCAAGGGATAGGAAAGCGTCCAGCGGGCATCCGCCTTCTCCTCCCGCTTTTCGAGCACATTCCAGCGCGCGATCTCCGTTTTTTCCTGGCCAACGTCCATAATCAGGCACATCGGCACATGCGTATCCTCCGGTGGACAGCTGATATAGCCCTTCAGCGTGCTGTAAGCGTTCGTTTCCGCATCATAGGCACGGAATGCATCGAATTTATCGCGCTCCATCTCCAGATAGGCGATCGACTGGGTTGTAAAGGCCGTGAACTTGTCTTGATAAATCGAGCGTTCGTCCAGGATGGAAAAATGGCTGTGGCCGGAAATGGAAACAGCCTGCGGATACTGATCAAGCAGGCTTTTCAGGCTCTGGTCGCCCCACTCCCCGCTGCCGTAGACCGTCGCACTGGGGTTCTGATGGGTGATCACGAAGATGGGCTTCCCCTCTTTCTCCGCATCCTTTTCCGCGATGGCGAGCTGTTCATCGAGCCAATTGAGCGCACGGCCTGTGTAGGCCCGGCTGGAATCGCCCGAATCCGGGCTGGCCGCGATGAAATGGAACCCGTTGAGAATCAGATGCGTCCAGGGTGATTGTTCCAGATTCTTTTCAAACAGGTTCTGCTTATAGGTCGGGTAGCGGTGGCTCCCCTCTGTCCAGAAATCGTGGTTGCCCATGATATACTGGGTGACCGGCCGGTTGTCTGCCTCCGGAAACACCTCGTTGAATACGGACGAGTAAGTCTGATAGCCGAAATCGCTCGCCACCTCGCAGAAATCACCGGCGTGGATAAGCAAATCCACCTTCTGCTCCTTCATCAGCTCGAGCGCCGCTTTCAGGTTTGCCTTGTATACGCCCTTGTTTTCCTCTTCCTCTTGTGCGCTGCCGGGCAGCTGCGTATCGCCAAGGATACCCACGCGCAGGTTTTTGCCGTCATGGATGCTGCCCAGATCTTTTGTTTCGGCAATTTTGGGCGCTAAAAAGAAATGCAGGCACACCGCCGTGGTCACAGCCGCCGCCACAACCAGCACAACAGCCGCCGCAATGATGATTTTCCAGATTTTCTTCATCTGCTTTCTCCTTAAAATGAGGCCGGGCGGAGGCTGCCGCCCGGCCATTTTCTATGTTATTTCTGAATTTCTATCTGCGGCTGCGTGTAATCAATCTCCGCCGTGAGCGGCGCGCTGCGCTTGCCGAAGGACTCATAGGCGTAAACCTTTACGGTGTATTTGCCGCTGGGCAGCGTCGGGTCGATCGCCCAATCCACCTGCTTTGCCATGGAGCCGAGGCCCAGATAATAATCCGAATAGGTTTTGTAAACATAGGTTTTGCCCGTCTGCGCATTGGTCAGCTCATAGAGATAGAGGTTGACCAAATCCGGATTCGTCGCCGCAGGGAAGCTGACGCCCGGCAGAGTCGGCGTTTTCCCACCCACTTCGCGCGTCGAAGGGATGGACGGATTATAGGTTATGGAAGCATTTTTAGGAAATTCCGGCGCAACGCTTTTCGCCGCGCGCGCATCATAGCGGTATTGGAAATTGCCGCGCTCCATCGGGTAGGTGAGCGTCCAGCGGCTGTCTGCCTTCTCCTCCACCTTGTCGAGCACATTCCAGCGCTCCACAACCGTGTTTTTCTCTGTGATATTCATAATCAGGCACATCGGCTTTTCCTCATCTCGCGCGGGCGCGCTCGCATAGCTGGAATTGGGGTTGTATTTGATCGTGCCCTCATCGTCATAGAGGCCCTTGAAGGCGTTGAACATATTGCGCTCCATATCGACATAGGCGAGCGACTGCGTGGTAAACGCCGTGAGCTGGTTCTGATCAATCGAGCGCTCATCGAGGACGGAATAATGGCTGTGGCCGGAGATGGAAACCACCTGCTCATAGCCCGCGGCCGCCTGGCGCACCTGCTCCGCGCCCCAATCGCTGCCGCCATAGACCGTATCCGGAATGTTGTGGTGCGTAATCAGGAAAATCGGGTTGCCCGCCTCTGTCTGCTCCTTTGCAACCGCGAGGCGCTCCTTCATCCAGTCGCGCATGGTCTGGGAATAGCCGTCCGCATTGCCGGTGTTGTCGGGGCTTGCGCAGATGAAATGGAAGCCGTTGATGGAGAGGTGGCGGTTCGGGTTCTCTTTGAACACGCTCTGGTAGAGCTTGTGCTTGGCGGGCGTGGTGCTCCAATCGGTATCGAACCAGGTATCATGATTACCCATAATGCGGAACTCATAGGGACGCGCCGCCTCCTCCGGGAACACCTCATGGAATACGTTCAAATAGGTTTCATACGAATACTTGCTGCACATATCGCCGATGTCGCCCACATGAAGGATCGCATCCACATTTTGCTCTTTGAGCAATTCAAAGGCTTTTTTCAGGTTTTCGCGGTAAATGCCATTTTGCGCCTCTTCGAGCTTTTTGTTCGGCGGCAGCTGGGTGTCACTGATCACACCCATACGCAGCGTGCCCGCCTTTTTGGTTTCGATCGAAACCTGCTCCACTTCGTTGGAAGGCTTGACCGGCACCTTCTTGTGGATGAGATACCCGCTCGTGCCAGCAATCGCGGCGACGAGCACGACGGCTACCGTGCTGATGATGGCCGTCCTGGCTTTTTTGCGGAGCTTCTTCATAGCTTGCTGTTTGGGAAAGCGGCGGTGGAATCCGGGCGCAGCCTCCGCGCCCAATCCGGCGCTTTCCCTGCTCCTCCCTTATATAGATTGTAAAAAGGCCGCAGGATTAAAGTTCCAACAGCCTTTTTGACACGTTATTTACCGTTTTTTCTCCGCTACTTCCAGCAGCGCGCGCGCCAGGAAATCTTCAACGGCCATCGCGCCGATATCGCCTTCCCCGCGCATGCGGACGGATACCGCCCCGCTCTCGGCCTCCTTATCGCCGATGACAAGCATATACGGGATTTTTTGCAGCTGAGCCTCGCGAATCTTGTAGCCGATTTTTTCACTGCGCTCGTCGAGCTCCACGCGAAGCCCTGCGTCGAACAGCTTCTCATAAACCGTCCGCGCCGCCTCATGGTGCCGCTCGGAGATCGGCAGGATGCGCACTTGCTCCGGCGCGAGCCAAAGCGGGAACGCGCCCGCGTATTTTTCGATCAGCAGGGCGAGCGTACGCTCGTAGCAGCCGATGGAGGTGCGGTGGATGATATAGGGGTTCTTCTTGACGCCATCCTTATCTGTATATTCCATGCCAAACTTTTCGGCGAGCATCTGATCGATCTGGATGGTGATGAGCGTATCCTCTTTGCCGTGGACGTTTTTGATCTGGATATCGAGCTTCGGCCCATAGAACGCGGCCTCACCCACGCCCACGGCGTAATCCAGCTCCAAGTGATCGAGGATCTTCTGCATCACACCCTGCGCCTCCGCCCACTGCTCGGGCGTGCCGATATATTTTTCGCGGTCATCCGGGTCCCACTGGGAGAAGCGGTAGGATACATCCTCATACAGCCCCACCGTTTTCAGCATGAAAATGGCGAGCTCCAGGCAGCCCTTAAATTCACCCTCGAGCTGCTCGGGCGTACACATCAGGTGGCCTTCGGAAATCGTGAACTGCCGCACACGGATCAGCCCGTGCATCTCACCGGAGGCCTCGTTGCGGAAGAGCGTGGAGGTTTCGTTATAGCGCAGGGGCAGGTCGCGGTAGGAGCGGGATTTGTTGAGATACGCCTGATACTGGAACGGGCAGGTCATCGGGCGCAGGGCAAACACCTCGTCATCCTTCTCTTCATCGCCCAGCACAAACATGCCGTCCTTATAATGATCCCAGTGGCCGGATATTTTATAGAGGTCGCTCTTCGCCATAAACGGCGTTTTCGTCAGCAGCCAGCCGCGCTTTTGCTCCTCATCCTCCACAAAGCGCTGTAAAAGCTGAACGATGCGCGCGCCCTTGGGCAAAAGGATCGGCAAGCCCTGGCCGATCACATCGGAGGTTGTAAAGAGCTCCAGCTCCCGGCCAAGCTTGTTGTGATCGCGCTTTTTGGCCTCCTCCAATTGCGCAAGATGCGCCTCCAGCTCGGATTGCTTCGGGAATGCCGTGCCATAGATACGCTGGAGCATTTTGTTCTTCGCATCGCCGCGCCAGTAAGCGCCCGTGCAGTTGGTGAGCTTGAAGGCCTTTACGCGGCCTGTGTCCGGCAGGTGCGGGCCTGCGCAAAGCTCTGTGAATTCCCCCTGCCGGTAGAAGGAGATCGGCTCGCCCTTTTCCGCGTGCTCATGAATCAGCTCCACCTTATAGGGTTCGTTTTGCTCCTCCATGAGCTTGATTGCCTCGTCTGGGGAAAGCTCAAACCGCTCGAGCGGCAGCGCCTCCTTGACGATCTTTTTCATCTCCACTTCTATTTTGGCCAGCGCTTCCGGGGTGAAGGGCTCCGCCGCGTCAAAGTCGTAGTAAAAGCCGTTATCCACCGCCGGGCCAATCGTCAGCTTGGCATCCGGATACAGCCGCTTGACCGCCTGCGCCATGATATGGGAAGCCGTGTGCCAGAAGGTGCGCTTGCCCTCCGCATCGTCAAAGGTTAAAATTGCCAGCTCACAGTCGCCGGGCAGCACGGTGCGCAGGTCGCAGAGCGCGCCGTCAATTTTACATGCACACGCAGCTTTATAAAGCCCGGCGCCTAAAGATTTGGCAACATCCATCGCCGTGGTCCCATCCTCATACGGGCGGACAACGCCGCCTTTTAATGTTACATTGATCATATGCAATCTCCCTTTCTCAATCCATTTTTTTCGCTTTGATTTCCGCAAGCGCGGTTTCGATAAACGCTTCGGTTTCCACCGCGCCAGTATCCCCCTCGCCGCGGCGGCGGACGGATACCGTGCCGCTCTCCGCCTCCTTGTCGCCAATCACAAGCATATACGGGATCTTCTGCAGCTGCGCTTCGCGGATTTTATAGCCGATTTTTTCGCTGCGCTCATCAAGCTCCACACGAAGCCCTGCGTCAAAGAGCTGCCGGTATACCTCACGCGCCTTTTCATGGTGGCGCTCGGAGATCGGCAGGATGCGCACCTGCTCCGGCGCAAGCCACAGCGGGAACGCGCCCGCGAAATGCTCGATCAGGATGCCGATGAACCGCTCAATGCTGCCGAACACCACGCGGTGGATCATAATCGGGCGGTGCTTTAACCCATCCGCGCCCGTATATTCGAGCTCGAAGCGCTCCGGGAGCTGGAAGTCGAGCTGGATCGTGCCGCACTGCCACGTTCTGCCCAGGCAGTCCTGCAAATGGAAATCGAGCTTCGGGCCGTAGAACGCGCCGTCGCCCTCGTTCACTTCATACGCATAGCCGAGCTCCGTGATGGCGTCGCGCAGGGCCGCCGTCGCGCGCTCCCAATCCGCAAGCTCTCCCATGTGATCCTCCGGCATGGTGGAGAGCTCAATCTTGTAGGGGAAGCCGAATGTGCCATATACCTTATCGATGAGTGCAACCACACCCTTGATCTCCTCCTTGATCTGCTCCGGGGTCATGAAGATGTGCGCGTCATCCTGCGTAAAGCAGCGCACGCGCATCAGCCCGTGCAGCGCGCCGGAGAGCTCATGGCGGTGCACCAGCCCCAATTCGCCCACCCGCAGGGGCAGGTCGCGGTAGGAGCGCATTTTCGTTTTATATACCAGCATCCCGCCGGGGCAGTTCATCGGCTTGATCGCATAATCTTCCTCATCGATCACAGTCGTATACATGTTTTCTTTATAATGCGCCCAGTGGCCGCTGCGCTCCCAGAGGGAACGGCTAAGGATCATCGGCGTGGAAATCTCCTGATAGCCCGCCTCGCGGTGGATTTCACGCCAGTAGTCGATCAGCAGATTTTTGAGAATCATCCCCTTGGGCAGGAAGAAGGGGAAGCCGGGGCCCTCGTCCATCATGGTAAACAGCTCCAGCTCTTTACCAAGCTTCCTGTGGTCGCGCTTTTTCGCCTCTTCCATGCGGGCCAGGTATTCCTCCAGCGCGGATTGCTTCGGGAACGCCGTGCCGTAAATGCGCTGAAGCATCTGATTTTTCGCATCGCCGCGCCAGTAAGCGCCCGTGCAGCTGGTGAGCTTGAAGGCCTTCACGCGGCCGGTATCCGGCAGGTGCGGTCCCGCGCAGAGCTCCGTGAATTCGCCCTGTCGGTAAAAGGAAATCTGCTCGCCCTTCCCGGCGTGCTCACCAATCAGCTCCACCTTATAGGGCTCGTTTTTCGCCTCCATGAGCTTGGCCGCTTCGTCCGGAGGAAGCGCAAACCGCTCCAGCGTCAGCGCCTCCTTGACGATCTTTTTCATCTCAACTTCAATTTTTTCCAGTGCTTCGGGCGTGAAGGGCTCGCCAGCGTCAAAATCATAGTAAAAACCATTGTCAATCGCTGGGCCGATGGTGAGCTTCACCTCCGGATACAGCCGCTTGACCGCCTGCGCCATGATGTGGGAGGCCGTATGCCAGAAGGCGCGCTTCCCCCCGGCATCGTCAAAGGTTAAGATCTCAAGCCCACAGCCATCCGGCAGCACGGTGCGCAGATCGCAGGGCTCCCCGTTGATTTTACATGCACAAGCGGCCTTGTAGAGCCCGGTGCCAAGGGATTTGGCAACCTCCAAAGCCGTTGTGCCAGCTTCATACTGACGGATTTCGCCGCCCTTTAGGGTAACGTTTATCATAAGATAGCCTCCTATTTCTTTTTTGAATTGCCGGCCTTTTTTGCGTGGAAAACCTCTGCTCCGCCGCGGTAATCAGAGGGCGTCAGGCCATATTCCTTTTTAAAATCCCGGCTGAACTGGAATTGGGAATAATACCCGACCGCTTCCGATATTTCGCTGATGCTCTGCTCTCCGGCCCGCAGCAGCTCCTTGGCGTGTTCCAGCCGCGCCTTCTGCAAATATGCCTTAGGGGAAACCCCCAGCGACGCCGTGAAACACTTGCGAAAATTCCGCTCAGAGAGATGCAGCCCCTTTGCCAGCTCCGACATCTGGATTTTTTCATCCAGATGCGCCCGCATATAGGATACTGCCTCGCGGATTTCCGCTTCATAGGCGGATATGGATGCCTTTCGTTCCCCCTTTTCCGCCGCCCCCCGCCACTCATATAGCAAAAGCGCAAACTGTAGGCTAAGCCGGTTGCAAACAAGAAGCTCCGTGGGTTCGTCCACCGCCGATAGGGCTGCATAAAACGCCTCCTGTACCGGCCCATGTGCCGCCTGATACACCCGGCCGGCACGCAGCGGCGGCTTGCCTTTTTCACACCGGAAGCGGAATGCGGCAGCCCGTGTATCCGCCTGCGCCTCCACCGAAACAGCCTGCTTGCCATCCAACAGCAGCACGCCCCCGGCTTGCAGCGAATATGCTTTCTGGCGGCAGGTGATGTTCAGCACGCCCGCGATGCAATGAAAGAGGAAATAATCCGCCTTCGGGCGGCCCAAGTGCCAAGCAGCCTCCTTTTCTTCCGGCAGGGCTGCTCCATGATACAGCCCCACCTCCAACAGATGGGGGAGAAACACCGGCGTCCCGCTCTGAAACGTCAATAAACGGTTTGCTGCCACTGGCACCCCTCCTTCTGCTTCCTGCCGGAAAGTATATAAAGCATACCGGTTTCTGCATGGATAAATCATCAAAACAGTGTAAACTGAAAGCACAGAGCAGAGGAGAAGGAGTGTTCCCTCCCGCACCTTGCTAATCATAGACAAACTGGAGGTATCACATATGATGAAACAACCCATTCGCTGGTTCTTCAACCGCCTTGGCCTTGGCACTGCTCTTGCAAGCGGTGTACACGCGCCCCTTTCCCGCAGCTATCTGGCCTACCAGTATTTGGAGGACGAGATGATGTACCGGTATTTGGGCACGGAGCATTTCCACGAAACAGAGCAGTAAGGGAAACAATCATAAAAAAGCTTCATCCCTCGACAAACGAGGGATGAAGCTTTTTGCTCCACGGTTCCACCCTGCTTGCGGCACAAAGCCGCCACTCAAAGCGCCTTAACGCAGCGCCTACGGCATATCTTAACGCGATCAGGCCGCTTTTCGATACGCGCTCCGGAGTGGTATGCCTTTCAAACCCCTGCGCCCGATCCCAGCACGCTTCGGGCACTCTCTGGAAAGGGTATTATAAATGGAAAAGCACTCTCCATCACAGCTTTATTCAGATTGGTTTTATCGTATCACCGCTGGGCGCCTTTGTCAACCGCCCTGAAATGGAAATTTTTCGCCCCTGAAACCGCGCGGGAGCCTCCGGCCCCCTGTGGAAAAAAATGCCGAGTGAGGGCGTAACTTTGTTTTTCCCGCTGAAAATTGCCGCGTGGGAATACAATTTTCTTGACAGCTTCCCCTGTTCGGGGTAAAATACTAGGGATGGTGTATCATTATGCGAACCCATACATCGTTTTGCGCATTTTCTCTGAAATAAAAGGCAAACATGCTTCAGGGCATATAGATGATCCTTTCCCGCAACTGCAACAGAAGGCGGGAGAGCTCTTTTTCCTTGTGTGCCCTGCCGCAGGCAAATCTGCTGCGATTCTTTTGATGATGAACAAAAACAAAAACTTGTAATGAGGGAGGTGCTACTTTATTTCATTATGGACATTCTAAAAATTATAATCGCCGTGGTCGCAAGCGCTGTTGTGTTTGGCATTGTGGGCTTTTTGCTTGGCCAGATGCACCGCAAGCGCGTTGCAGAAGCAGAAATCGGCTCTGCCACGCAGGAGGCGACCCGGATCGTTAACAACGCCCTTGCCGAGGCGGAAACCAAGAAAAAGGAAGCCATCATTGAGGCAAAGGACGAAATTCACAAACAGCGCAATGAGCTGGAACGCGAGCTGCGGGAACGCCGCTCAGAAGTTCAGCGCCAGGAACGCCGGATCATCCAAAAGGAGGAGACGCTCGACCGCAAGATTGAAAATCTCGAAAAAAAGGATGAAACGCTCAACAAAAAACTGAAAGATGCTCAAACGCGTCTGGATGAAGTAGAGAGCATCAAAAGAAGCCAGTTTGAAATGCTTGAGCGGATCTCCGGGTTTACTCAAGAGCAGGCAAAAGAATATCTGCTCAAAAACCTGGAGGACGATCTCACCCATGAGAAGGCCGTCAAAATCATGGAATTCGAACAGAAAACCAAAGATGAAGCGGATACGCTCGCAAGGGAGATTGTTGCCACTGCCATTCAGCGCTGTGCAGCCGACCATGCGGCGGAAGCGACTGTTTCCGTTGTTTCGCTGCCGAACGATGAGATGAAAGGCCGCATTATCGGCCGCGAGGGACGTAATATCCGTGCGCTTGAAACAATCACGGGCGTTGACCTCATCATTGACGACACGCCCGAAGCCATCACACTTTCCAGCTTTGACCCGGTGCGCCGTGAAATTGCCCGCGTGTCCCTCGAAAAGCTGATTACGGACGGGCGCATCCATCCGGCCCGGATTGAGGAAACCGTTGACAAAGCACGCCGTGAGGTAGAGGCTACCATCAAGCAGGCAGGCGAGCGCGCCGTAGTAGACGCGGGCGTCAACGGCGTGCATCCGGAGCTCGTGAAGCTCCTCGGCAAGCTCAAGTACCGTACAAGCTACGGCCAGAATGTGCTCAACCACTCCCTGGAGGTTTCCTATATTGCGGGGCTCATGGCTTCCGAAATCGGCGCGGATATCAAGATCGCCCGCCGGGCAGGCCTTCTGCACGATATCGGCAAGGCGCTTGACCATGAGTTCGACGGCTCTCATGTGGAGCTTGGCGTGGAATACGCCAAGCGGTTCCGTGAAAACGAAGCCGTGGTTCATGCCATTCAGGCGCATCACGGCGATGTGGAGCCTAAAACGATCGTCGCCTGCCTCGTGCAGGCAGCGGATGCCATTTCGGCTGCCCGCCCCGGCGCACGGCGTGAAAACGTCCAGAACTACATCAAACGTTTGGAGAAGCTTGAGGAAATTGCAAATTCCTTTGAGGGGGTTGACCGCTCCTTTGCCATTCAGGCGGGCCGCGAGGTGCGCATCATGGTGAAGCCTGAGGTCATCACGGACGACAAAATGACGCTCATTGCGCGAGAGATCGTGAAAAAGATCGAGAGCGAGCTTGAATATCCCGGGCAGATCAAGGTTAACATAATCCGTGAAAACCGTGCTGTTGATTACGCAAAATAATTTTGTTTGGCATTTAGGGAGGGTATGCAGGGATGTATACCCTCCTTTTGCATTCGTGTTTCCCTGCACTCGCAGAAAAACGGACAGCGTTTGCCGGTTACCAGCACAGAAAGGCATGATCGCATGAATATTCTTGTAATTGGGGATGTAGTAGGCGCAGGTGGCTGCGCCTTCCTGCGCGCGCACCTTCCCTCCTTGAAAAAGCTCAATCAAATCGATGTTTGCATCGTCAACGGTGAAAACGCAGCGCCGGGCAACGGCATTACGCCCGCGGCCGCGCAGGACCTATTCACCAGCGGAGCGGATTTAATCACCACAGGCAACCACGTTTATCGCCGCCGTGAGGTCTATTCCTACCTCGATGAAACGGAATATCTCATCCGCCCCGCCAACTACCGCGCGGGCAGCCCGGGGCGCGGGTATCAGATCATCGATAAGGGGCGCGTCCAAATCGCTGTGATCAATTTGCTCGGCGTTGTTTTCCTCGATCCGCTGGAAAATCCGTTCGACTGTGCAGACCGCCTGCTCGGGCAGGAGGATATTCAGGACTGCCGGATTAAAATTGTGGATTTTCACGCGGAGGCCACCGCGGAAAAACGGGCGCTCGGCTTTTATCTGGACGGCCGTGTTTCCGCCCTGTTCGGCACGCACACGCATGTACAAACGGCCGACGAGCAGATTTTGCCGCAGGGCACCGGGTATTTAACCGACCTTGGCATGACCGGGGAAATCCAATCCGTGCTGGGCGTCCGCCCGGAGCTGGCAATCGAAAAAATGCGCACGGGCATGCCTGTCCGCTTTGAAAACGGGGACGGTTCCTGCATGATGTGCGGCTGCATCTTTGAAATTGATGAGCACAGCGGAAAAACAACACAGATCCAGCGCATTTGCATTCAATAATCCCGTTCCAAAAGCAGTAAGCGCACGCTTGGCGTGCTTTCCTTAGAATACGACGCAAGAAAGGAATGGTCATCATGATGAAGCCTTCAGCTTTTGCCCGGTGGATTGCCCTGATGTTATGCCTGTCCGTCTGCTTCGTGTCACTTGCCTCCTGCGGGAAGGAGCCCGCGCCGGAGGATTCCACCACCGCCTCCGGAGAGGAGACAGCCGTTTCTGAAAGCCAGCAAACCACGGGCGGCACGGGTAGGCTCTCCCTGCCGTATGTAAAGGGCGATTCCCTCAATCCGTTTTCAGCGAAAAGCCTGCCGAACCAGTTGCTCTCCACGGTGCTATATGATTCCCTCTACGCGGTTGACGCGGCGCTTTCGCCGCAGCCGTTTCTCGCCTCCTCCGGCAGCGTCAGCGGAACGCAGGTGCGCGTTGCCCTCAAAAGCGGCCTTGTCTTTTCCGATGGCTCTTCTCTCTCCGCTTCAGATGTTGTCTATTCCTTTGAAAAGGCTGCGGCATCCCCGCATTATCGGGCACAGCTCTCCAATTTCAGCGGCGCAAAGGTGCAAAACGGCGAAATTGTGTTCACTTTGAAGGCAGCCGATCCTTACGCGCTGGCCTGCCTCGACTTTGCCGTAATCAAGCGCGGCAGCGATTCTTCGGAAACGGCAATCCCAGTGGGCAGCGGGCGCTATACGGCCGTACGGGGTGACAGCTCCGTCACCCTAAAGGCCAATAAGGCCTGGTCAAAGGGCAACAAAATGAAATTCGCCTCAGTCACCCTGGTCGATGTGCCGGATAGCGATTCGGTAATCCACAGCCTGGAGATCGGCAACGTCAATTTTATTTTCCATGATTTAAGCGGCGGCGTCTATCAGCGCATCAACGCCAATACGGAAGAATTCCCGATGAATAACCTTGTTTTTCTCGGCGTTCAATCCAAAAACGAGCTTTTGCAGAATCAGAAGGTGCTGCAGGCGATGAGCCTTGCGCTTGCGCGGGAGGAAGTTGCCTCCTCCGCCTATCAGGGCCACGCCTCAGCCAGCGCCACCCCGTTCCGCCCGGATTGGCATGCGCTGAAGGGGCTGACGACCGCGGGCGTCAAGCAGGATAAGGAAGCTGCTATGAAACTGCTGCAGGAGGCCGGTTTCGACAAAACCGATGCTTCCGGCGCGCGCACCAGGAATGGGAAGGCATTGAAATTCACGCTGGTGGTCAATAAAGAGAACCCCTTCCGCCTCTCCGCCGCCAATATGATCGCCGCGCAGCTTTCCGCGGTAGGCATCAAGGTGACGGTAACCCAACTCGCCTGGGCGGACTATACAAAGGCTGTGCAGGGCGGCAGATTCGATCTGTATCTCGGTGAAGTGAAGCTCTCCAACAATATGAGCCTTGCTCCGTTTTTCGACGAAGCGGGCGCGGCAAAGGCCGGAATCAATCAGGAGGGAGCGGCGGCGGCTTCTTACAAGCAAATGCTCACAGGCGCCGTTTCCCTGCAGGATTTTCTCAGCACGTTCCAGGAGAATCCCGCCTTTTTGCCCGTTTGTTTCCGTAAGGGCGTGGCGGCGCGCAGCAGAGATGTGCAGGGCGACCTTATCAGCCACTCCGGCGATGTATATGCCAATTTGCAGGATTGGCATTTTTAAACCTAATACATAACCCCGCACGGGTTTGAAAGCCCTGTGCGGGGCGTTTTATGCGATGGTGCTTAATCCAGCTGAGCGCTGAAATAGGAGTTTCCTCCGATCTCATAGAACGTAAAGGTAACCGGCTGGCAGGTACGCAGCGCCTTGGAAGCGTCAAAGCCCTCGGCATAGGAACGGATGGAGAACCCGTTTTTCTCCTTTTCCAGACGATAAGCATTCATCGACTCATAGAATTGATAAAATGCCCCCTGTGTCCCGGTGATCCGGTACAAAATACCCGCGGAAATGGTTTGCTTCAAAGACGATTGCGAAGAATCCAGCTCCTCCCGTGCGATCAGATGATAGGGCAGCAGGATTGTCGCACCTGTGGTCGGCGTCTGCGCATTACTGCCCTGCTGCCCCGCAGGCGTCCACTCATCCTCAAGCCATATATCCCGGTCAATCAAGTCGGCCTCCATATTGGAGAGCAGATAATTCCGCCCATTCTTTGCATGCTCCGGCGAAACAGTCAGCCAGTAATACCGAGCACCGCTGCCAGTGCCCTGATCGATCAGCAGGCCGCTCGGGTAAGGGGTTATCTGCAAATTCTTCTCCGCCTCAAGCGATTTGTAAGCCTGGTACAGCTCCTGCGGCGTCTGCTTTGTCTGGAAGGAAGCGCTGGCGCCGGCCAGTTGCCCGCGACCGTTTTCAACAGGCAATATGATCTCCCCGCCATCCAGCGGATTTTCTACACGTACGGAGTCCAGCTTACCGGACCCGTCGCACGCCGTCAACAGACATACGCAAAGTACCAGACAAGGAATCCAAAAGAAACGCTTCATCTGGATCAAAACGTCACCCCACTTAACATTTCAAAGAATAGATACTGCCAAAAACGCCTGATAGCGTGACCTGACGGTAGTTGTCATAGCCGAAATGAACAATAAATTGAAATAGGATATTGTTTCCCGTCACCGTTGCATGATATCCATATGCAAGAACAGCATGATTGATGTTCTTTCCATGACTTGGGGAATAAAGATTTCCAAAAATGATAACCGGCTGATTGCTCTCAAGCAGCAGGCCGATCGTGTTGGAAGTGAAAAGCGGCGTATAACGGCTTGTGTGATCGGTATTGCTTGTTATCCCACGCCTCTTCAAATATTCCTTAACCGTATAATGAATGGCGACTGATGTGGTGGAGTCTCCGTATCCCAGATCTTTTCCCACCTGGAGCAATACCTTTGTAAACTCGGCGCTCAATTTTTTCCCATTATAATTATAGTAGTATTTGTCATCCATAACATCTCGATGACCGGTCACATCATAATAATAGAGCATCATAGCGGCTGCAATGTAACCACAAATTCCGCCGCTTCCAGGAGGGCAATAATAGCCGCATTTATCCAATCCGGAGAGCTTGCTCGATTGCGTAATATAAAAGGTCTGTGTTGATGCAGCCGCAGCCCGGGACACGAATCTTTTTTGCGTGTATTCCAGCGCGGCTGTATCAGACTGCTTAATGAGTTCTTTCTGAAGATAATCGCTTTGTGATGCAAGCGACTGTAAGTCTTCCGCTGCCAAGACTCGTTTTCTTTCCAAGGTATTTTGATAGCTGCCGTCCGCTTTCTTATAATAATATTGCGTGGGGCCGCCATATAGCAAATCTCCTTCTATACCCAAAAAAGGAGAAGGACTATCAGCCGCGTATTCCACAAACTGTGCGGATTCCGGGTGATAAATCAAATATCCGACGGGTTCGCATTCAATTAATACATATGGATTGCCATTAAAATCCTGCATGGATTTATAAGCGGATATTTTAAGCTTTTCCTTCGTTTCGATGGACTGTACCTTATCCGCAATCAAAGCTGCGTGACGTTCCCTCTCCTGCTGAGGTGTTGTTGGGATTTCGGATGCAAAAGCAGGAATCGTTGAAAATAGAACTCCGAACAATATTACAAGGGATAACATAGCAGAGGTATACCGAATCTTATATAGTTGCTTCATTATATTTTACCTCCCCTTCTAGATGTCCGCTCAATAAATGTGATAAATGTGCCTACTTATCATAAATTGTACATTGGTATCACGCCTCTCTGTTTTTTACAATTAAATGTTATCACATTGTGTAAATTATGTCAACAATATCAAATGTTATTTTATATACCGATGATACAGTTCTTCACTATGATATGTGTATCCGATATTTCTTCCTTTCCGATTTCGGCTGGAAATTATTTTTCTTCACCCAATCGTAAACAATCCATTAAGTTATCCTCCCATCCATTGCCGTTTTTCGAATTATCGTGTATAATAATTGGCTGTAATGCCATGGTTCCGGCTTTCCCATGGCACACGCAGCATCGAGAGGGAGGTCTGCGCAAATGATTCGGATGGAAAATCATCTCGGTACCATCGAGATTTCAGAATCCTATTTCTCCAGCCTGGTGGGCAACGCCGCCTCATCCTGCTTTGGCGTTGTCGGCATGGCCAACAGCAACGCCCGGCAGGGCATCCGCTCCTTTTTCAACCGCCGCCGCAGCTTCCCCGACCAGGGAGTTGCCGTGCGTAAAGAGGGCGACGGCCTCGCCATTGACCTTCACATTATTGTAACCTATGGGCTGAATATCTCCGCCATCGTCAAAAGCATCGTCAACAAGGTGCGCTACACGGTGGAGGAGGCGACTGGCTTTGAAGTGCGCAAGGTCAATGTGTTTGTGGATGGGATGAAATCCTGAGCGCGCAGTCAAACGCCCCGCTGTGAGGCAGGGCCAGACAGGCTGGCGCCTTGTGACAGGAAGAATGAACCGTAAGGAGTGCTTATACAGTGATAACCGGCAGTATGCTTCGGGACGCGGTGATCTCCGCTTCTCACCATATTAATAATCATCGCGGCGATGTTGACGCGCTCAACGTTTTCCCCGTGCCGGATGGCGACACAGGCACGAATATGTCGATGACCATCGGTGCTGCCGCGCGGGAGGTTGCCCGCATGGCAGAAGACGCGGGCGCGGGCGAGATTGCCGCGGCGGTCGCCTCCGCGCTCCTGCGCGGGGCAAGGGGCAATTCCGGGGTCATTCTGTCCTTGATTTTTCGCGGGATCTCCAAGGGATTAAAAGGCTGCCGGGAGGTAGACGGCGCCGCCCTTGCAAACGCGCTCCAAATCGGTGTGGAGATGGCGTACGGCGCTGTGATGAAGCCCACGGAAGGCACAATTCTCACGGTGGTGCGCCTCGCTTCTGAAAGCGCCAAGCGCACGGCGAACACCGGCGCGGATGCCATCGCCGTTTTCAACGCCGCCTGTGAAAGTGCGGCAAAGGCGCTCGCCACCACGCCGGAGCTCCTTCCCGTTCTCAAAAAAGCGGGCGTGGTCGATGCGGGCGGCCAGGGCTTGGTGCTGATCCTGGAGGGGATGCGCAGCGTTTTTAACGGCAGCGGCATCATCGGCAGCACTACGCAGGAGGCCTCCCCCATCACCGCCCAGCAGCACGGCGAGCGAAAGGAAATCGTCGCCAACGCGGATGGGGAGATCGAATTTGGTTATTGCTCTGAATTTTTAATCCATAAGGACCCGCACTCCACACGGGATCCCGTCCGTCTGCGCGCCTATCTCGAATCCATCGGGGATTGTGTGGTTGTGGTGGATGACGATACGATCATCAAAGTTCATGTTCACTCCAACGAGCCGGGCAACGTCATCCAGGAAGCCCTGAAATATGGCCCCCTGGTGAATATCAAAATTGATAATATGCGCCAGCAGCATACCAACGCCGCCTTTGACTCCCCCAGGGAGCCAGAGGCGCAGCCGGCAACGCCTGCCGTGCAGGAGCCGGCCAAGCCCTTTGGCTTTGTGGCGGTCGCCGCCGGGCAGGGGCTCAAGGAGCTGTTTTTGGAGCTTGGAGCCGATCAGGTGGTGAGCGGGGGGCAAACCATGAACCCCAGCACGGAGGATATCCTCGACGCGATCATGGCTACCCCTGCGGAGCATGTTTTCGTTTTGCCCAATAATAAAAATATTATCATGGCGGCAGAGCAGACGATCCCTCTCGCGGATCGCGGCGTCAGCGTTTTGCAAACGCGCACCATCCCGCAGGGCGTGACCGCCATGCTCAATTTCGATGAATCGCTCGGCGCGGAGGAAAACCACGTCAACATGATGAAGGCTGCGCAGCGTGTGGGCACCGGCCTTGTCACCTTTGCCGCGCGCGACAGCTCCATTGACGGGGAGCGCATTCAAAAAGGCCAGATCCTCGGCATGGAGAATGGTAAAATCACGGTGGTCGAGCAGGATCTCCTGCACGTTGCCTACCGCGTAACCAAACACCTTTATAACAAACGGGATTGTTCCCTCATCACCATTTTTTACGGCGCGGATGCAACTGAGGAGCAGGCGTTGGAGCTCCAGAATATGCTCACCGCCAAATATGGCCCGAGTGTTGATATCTCCATTGTCAACGGCGGCCAACCGGTGTATTATTTCATCATCTCCGTGGAATAAGTGCAGAACGGGAGATGATACGCATGCAAAACCAGTTACATACGGATATCCGTTATCTCAAGGGCGTGGGGGAAAAACGCGCCGGGCTGTTTCAGCGGCTCGGCGTGGATTCCATCGACGCCCTGCTCCATTTTTACCCGCGTGCTTACGAGGATTGGAGCAAAACGGTTTCCATCGCGGGTGCGCCGTTTGGTGAAACCTGCTGTGTGAAAGCGATCGTATCCCGCGCGCCGTCCAAGCACCTGATCCGCAAGGGCCTCACCCTTTACAAAACAGCCGTGACCGACGGCGTGAGCCTGATGCAGGTCACGTTTTTCAATAACCCTTATGCCGCTGAAAAGCTGGAGGTGGGGGCAGAATACCTCTTCTTTGGCCGGGTCGGCGGGCAGTTCGGCCGCCGTGAGATGGCCTCTCCCCTCGTGGAACCGGTAGAAACCGGCGAGCGGATCCGGCCGATCTATCCGCAAACGCAGGGGCTTTCCACCCGCGTGATCGAGGGCTGCGTCGCCAGCGCCCTCTCCATGCGAAAAGACCTGCTCGAAGACCCGCTGCCGGATGCGCTGCGCCGGGAGCAGGGCCTTTGCCATGTGCGCTTCGCCTTGGAAAACATCCATTTTCCGGCGGATGAGCAAGCGCTTCTGCGCGCGCGCAGGCGGCTGGTATTTGAAGAGCTGCTCACCCTGCAAATTGGCCTGCTGCGCTTGAAGGCCCGCGCCAGAACACAAACGGCATCACGGGTGACGCAGGACAACAGTGAAGCTTTTTTTGCGCTGCTTCCCTTCTCCCCCACCGGCGCACAGCGGCGCGCGGTTTCGGAATGCCTGCGCGATATGCGCTCGGCAACGCCGATGAGCAGACTGCTGCAGGGGGACGTCGGCTCCGGTAAAACCGCGGTGGCGGCGGCGCTCATCCATACTGCCGCCAAAAACGGCTTTCAATGCGCCCTGATGGCGCCCACCGGCATTTTGGCAGAGCAGCATTATCACACGTTGGAGGGCTTTCTCAGCCCGGCGGGCATCCGCTGCGCCCTGCTGACCGGCGCTACCGGCGCAGCGGAAAAAAAGGAGATCAAAGCGCAGCTGCAACGCGGTGAGATCGACCTGGCCGTGGGCACGCATGCGCTGATTCAAAAGGATGTCGCCTTCCGCCGCCTCGGCCTGGTCATCACGGATGAACAGCACCGTTTCGGCGTCGGCCAGCGTGCCGCATTGGCAGATAAGGGCAGCAGCCCTCATCTGCTGGTGATGTCCGCCACGCCGATTCCACGCACGCTCGCGCTGATGATCTATGGCGACCTGGATATTTCTATCCTCGACGAGCTCCCACCCGGGCGGCAAAAGATCAAAACCTATGCCGTGGGCAGCCGGCTGCACCAGCGTGTTTACAACTATATCAAAAAGCACCTCGATGAGGGCCTTCAGGCCTATATCGTCTGCCCCCTCGTGGAGGAAGGCGAATCAGAGCTGACCGCCGCGCAGGAATACGCGGAAAAACTGCAAAAAGGCCCCTTTCGAGGCTACCGCCTCGGCCTGCTGCACGGGCGTATGAAGCCGAAGGAGAAGGAAGAAACCATGCGCCGCTTCGCCGCCAATGACATCCAGCTCCTGGTTTCCACCACGGTGGTGGAGGTCGGGGTGGATGTGCCAAACGCCGTGGTGATGGTCATCGAAAACGCCGAGCGTTTCGGCCTGTCGCAGCTGCACCAGCTGCGGGGGCGCGTGGGGAGAGGCCGACACCCCTCCACCTGCATCCTCATATCCGACGCGCAGAATGAACAGGCGAAGCAGCGGCTGCAAACCATGTGCGATACAACCGACGGCTTCCAAATTGCGGACGCTGACCTGAAGATGCGTGGCCCAGGCGATTTTTTTGGCGCGCGCCAGCATGGCCTTCCGGCCCTGAAAATTGCCAACATGGTCACGGATTTGGAGGAATTGAAGCAGGCGCAGCAGGCGGCCAGGGAGATTTTAAAAGATGACCCGGGCCTGCAAAAAGCGGAGCATCAAGGGCTGCGGGCTGCGGTGGAGCAGCTGTTCCAAACGGTGGGCGAAACCGGGCTGAACTGACTATAACTGATTATAAAGAAACGCGCGGGGAACCGGATCAACTTCCGGCTCCCCGCGCGTTTTGCATCATTTGATTTCTATGCTGCTTTTATAACGCTTCCCATCCCTTTTTTAACGCTTTTGCCGTGACCGTATGCACAGTCAGCTTTAAAACCACCGTATGCTTGAGCAAAGCCGCATCAAATTCATAGGGCTTCTCCCCGCAATAATGCGCCATCACGCGGGCAAGGCCCTGCTCCTTCTCCTGCCCGCCGCAGGGTTCCAACAGGCCGTTCCCGCACACGCTCTCATACTCCATGGTAGTGTCACAGGCGCGGCTGCCCGTCACCAGCCGGTGGGCACAATCCATCTCAAAGCTGACCCGATTGTCCCTTTGCATCAAATCCAGCTTTTTCCCCTCTGCCGCGCAGTGGAAATAGAGCGTGAGCGGTTTCCCCTCCCTTATACCAAAATTCAATGGAACAATATAGGGATACTCGGCGTCATGGAAGGCAACGCGGCATACGCCACAGCACCGTATCATCCCCAAAATCTGCTCTTCGTCTGTGATCTCCCGATCTTTTCTCCGCATGGCGCAAGCTCCCTTCTTGTGCTTTTCTGATCTTACTCCATTCGCTGCAAGGATGCAAGCGCTTGTTTTAGCCTGTCCAATTCCGCCTCAAAGCCGTGTTGCTCCAGCAATCCGGTCAACTCCTGTAAAACGGAGGCTGCTTCCTCCCGACGGCCTGTCTCTGCCAAAAGCTCCGCCTGTGCATACAGGCTGTCAAACATGGATGGATCGTTTCGAAAGGCCTGTTCCCAATAGGCAAGCGCCTGAGCAACTTCGCCGCGTGCCCGGTATATCTCTCCCGCGGTATGGAGCAGGAGCGCATCTTCCGGGAAGCGCTCCATCCCTCTCTGCACCGTTTCCAAAGCGTTTTCCGGCTCCCCGGCATAGAGATAGGCGAGCGCCAGGGAAGCATAGACCTCCGGGTGATCCGGATGTGCCTCAAACTGCTCTTTCTGCCACGCAATGGCCTCCATTCCCCTGCCACAACGGCAAAGCAGCCTGTAAAGCTGCCGGTGCGCTTTCCAATAAACCGCGCCCCTGCGCGGGCTTTGTGTCAGCAGCCCTTGGTAGCGGTCGAGCGCCTTGTCCGCAAAATCCTGCGCGCGAAAGTCCGCCAGCATTGCGTAGCCAAGTTGATCCTCATCCGTCCACTTCCCTTGCATTTTAAGCTTGTGAAACGCCTGCTCAGCCCGTTCATAGTCCACATCCGCATGTGTCGATTCATACACGGCCAAGAGCCGCTCTGCACCATTTCGATAAGCCGTCATCTGCGGCTCGAACAAGCTGTCAACCGTCACCTCAAAATAGGCGGCAAGCCTGGGCAGGAGCGCAATATCCGGCGTTGTAACGCCGGTTTCCCACTTGCTCACAGCCTGATAGGAAAGCTGTAAATGCGCTGCAAGCTGTTCCTGCGTGATACCGCGCTTGAGGCGCAGTTTCCTGATATTTTCGCCAATTGGTAAACTCATCGTCGTATCCTCCTAATAGAAGTCAGCGCTGCTTTCACCCTCTATTGTATCGATTTCACGATGAAACACAAGAACCGGGCTGGAGAGGTGCTTTCCCCAAATGGTTGAAAAAACGGCTGTGGCAAAGTTGCCGCAGCCGTTCCACGATCAAACAGAACTTAATAATTCTCCGCGCGAAGCTCGAAATACGCCTGCGGGTGCTTGCACACCGGGCAGACCGCCGGGGCATTCTTACCCACATGGATGTGCCCGCAGTTGCGGCAGATCCACACAACCTCGTTCGAGCGCTCGAAAACAATGCCTTTTTCGAGGTTTTCAATCAGCTTGCGGTAGCGCTCCTCGTGCTCCTTCTCGATATCGCCCACCATCTGGAACAGCGCAGCGATCTCATTGAAGCCCTCGGCCTTCGCTTCCTCTGCAAAGCCCTTATACATATCCGTCCACTCATAGTGCTCGCCTGCCGCTCCGTCCAGCAGGTTTTCCATCGTGCCGGGGACTTTGCCGCCGTGAAGCTGCTTGAACCAGATCTTTGCATGCTCTTTCTCATTATCCGCCGTCATCTGGAAGATGTTTGCAATCTGCTCATAGCCATCCTTTTTCGCCTGGGAAGCGTAATAGGTGTATTTATTGCGCGCCTGGGATTCACCTGCGAACGCTGCCATCAGGTTCGCTTCCGTCTTGCTGCCTTTGAATTCCATCATGATGCCTCCTTAAAATGATAAAAATAAGACCGTTTTTATTATACCAATTCTTCTCAGAAAAATCAACGAATCCGAAAGGCCCGTCCTATTTTTTTGCCGTTTAACGGTACATAGCAGCCAATACCCGCTCAAAAGCACGCGCGGGGATGATCTTGCGCAGGGCCATCACGCCCTGATACATCGCGCCAACCGTCACGCGCACGGGCGGATTCTCCCGCTCCGCCAGGCGAAACGCCGCCAGCGCGGGCTTTACAGCGGGCACGCCCGTCTCCTCATCGTGCGCCATGCGGGCAATCGCGCCCTCACAGGCCTTCCGGTAAGGAGAATCCTCCGGCATCGCCATGCGGCGCGCCGCAGTGAAGCCGGTTTTGGTATCGCCCGGCTCAATGAGGGCCGCACGGATGCCAAACGGCCGCGCCTCCATACGCAACGCCTCCACATAGGCGTCCAGCGCGTATTTGGAGGAGCTGTAGTGGCTTTGGTAGGGGATCGGCACACGCCCCGCAACAGAGCTCATCACGAGAACCAGCCCCTTCCCCTGCGCGCGGAAGTAGGGCAGCACCAGCCGGTTGACCCGCAGCGTGCCAAAATAATTCACCTCAAACTGCGCGCGGACGGCCTCCTCAAACGTATCCTCCGCCGGGCCGGCAATGCCCATGCCCGCGCAGTTGAGCACAATCCCCAGCCCGCCTTCGCTCACAGCCCGCTCTACCGCGCGGCGGGTGGACGCCTCATCGCACACATCCATTGGGAGCGAGCGGATTTCCCCTCCGCCCTGCCGCTTCTCAACGCCCTCCTCACAATGGCGCGAGCCAGCCCAGACCATATAGCCCGCGTCGGCAAACAGCTCCGCCGCCGCGCGCCCGATCCCTGAGGATGCACCGGTGATTAAAATCGCTTTCCCATACGGATATCGCATCAATATCGCCCTCCATCATCCCTTGATATGATAAGGCCATAGCATGCAGGCCTTTCTATGCTTTCAGGTTTTCAATCTAAAAATTTTATCATGATACTTGGCGCTGTCCGCCTTGCGCGTAAACCTTGAAAAATGGCGTTGCCGCCCCGCGACAGGAGGCGTTTCACGCCGGCAGGCATTTTTCCAATGCATCAAACTTTGTTTGATGCTATTATAGCATAGCCCTGCAAGCAGAACAACCATCTTCACTTTCTCTCCTACAGAGTTTTCCTCCTGGCCGCGCCTCATTTCGCCATTGCTTGACCACCCGCCCCGCAACGGGTATAATGCAAGCAGAAAAAGTTCTTTTTAAATGGAGGAATAGCATGCGCAGGCAATATTTAGAGCTTGGGCAAATCGTTGGTACGCACGGCGTGCGCGGTGAAATGCGCGTTCAGCCCTGGTGCGACGGCCCCGATTTTTTCCAGCAATTTCACACCCTATATTTCAGCGGGGAGGGCGAAGGGGCGGCCCGCGTCCTTTCCAGCCGCCCGCACGGCAACGTGATGCTCCTGAAGCTTGAAGGGATCGACACGGTGGAAGCTGCCGCCGCTCTGCGCGGGCGCGTGCTCTTTATGAACCGGGAGGACGCAAAGCTCCCCGATGGCGACTATTTTATTCAGGATCTGATCGGCTGCCGCGTGATTGATGCGGATGACAGCAGGCTTTATGGCACGCTCACAGAGGTGAGCGCCACCGGCGCAAACGATGTGTGGCATGTGCAGGATGATGAAGGAACAGAATACCTGCTGCCCGCCATCCCACCCGTCGTGATTGAAACGGATGTGGAGCGGGAAACCATCCGAATCCGCCCGCTCAAGGGGATCTTTGAGGAAGCGGACGAAGGAACCGATGAAACCAGTATTTGATCAGGCAATGGAAAGGATCGATTTAAAGCCAATGCGTATCGATATTTTAACCCTGTTCCCCGAGATGTGCGACACAGTGCTGCGCGAAAGCATCATCGGCCGTGCGCGGGAGCGCGGGCTGGTCGAGCTCAACTGCCACAATATCCGGGATTACACCCTGGATAAGCACAACCGTGTGGATGACACGCCCTATGGCGGCGGCATGGGCATGATCATGCAAACCCAGCCGATCTACGATTGCTTTCAGGCCCTTTGCGGGGAGGTGGGGCGTAAGCCGCATTTCATCTATCTTTCCCCACAGGGGAAAGTGCTCACGCAAAACCGGGTGCGGGAGCTTGCGGAATATGAAACCCTCGCGCTGCTTTGCGGCCATTATGAGGGCGTGGATGAACGCGTGATCGAAGAGCTGGTGGATGAAGAAATTTCCATCGGCGACTATGTGCTCACCGGCGGCGAGCTGCCCGCGCTCGTGTTGGCGGACGCGGTCTGCCGCATGCTGCCGGGTGTGTTGGCCAACGACGAAGCCTTCCAGGAGGAAAGCCATTTCCACTCCCTTCTGGAGTATCCGCAATACACCCGCCCCTATGAATGGCACGGGCAAACGGTGCCCGATGTGCTGCTCTCCGGCCACCATGCCAACATCATGCGCTGGCGCAGGGAGCGCGCGCTGGAACGCACTTTTTACCGGCGGCCCGATCTATTGGAAAAGGCGGAGCTCAATCAAAACGACCGCACTTTTCTGGCCAGCCTGACAGATCAGGATTGACCTGATTGACCTGCAGCCGATCAACACTGGAAGGAGGGCGCCCTATGAACGGCCTTCATCTGAATCACTGCTTCCCCCTTGTGGGGGAGGATTACGCCCTGCTGCGGCAAAACCCGGACCGTGGCTTCCGTCTGGAGGCTTATCTGCGCCTTGGAGGCGGCGATGCCGTGTTCCACCCCGGCCTTTCCGCTCAGGCTTATCTGGAAGAGCAGCTCGTTTTCTACCGGGAGGAAAATTGCCGGCTCGTTCAGCTTTACGTCTATCTTTCGGAATTCCTTGACCGACCGCTTGATTCGCACGCCTTCTCCCAGCTGGAAGCATATCTGGAAACGCTGCGACAGAAGCACCTGCGGGCCTTGCTGCGCTTCGCTTATGAGGAGGAAGCCGACCGAAAAAACGGCCCCGTGACTGCTCAAATTCTAGCGCACGCCAACCAAATCGGCATGTGGATGGAGCAGCACGAAGCGCTTGTGTATGAAACCGTTGCCGCCCTTCAGGCAGGCTTCAACGGCGCATGGGGCGAATGGCATACGGCAAAACACCACCACAGCGGCAAAAAGCTGATGGAAGCCGTCTGCCAAATGGCGCCTGCCCGGCTCCCCATCCAGGTGCGCACTCTGCCGATTTGGGAAAAAGCGCCCAATCAGGAGCAAGGGCGCATCGGCTTCCACGATGATTATCTCGTTGGCGCGCATTTTAAGTGGAATAGCGACCGCGGGCGCCTGTGGAACCGGCGCGAGCGTACCTTCTGCGCACTTTCCCGCCTGCGTTTCAACGATGGGGAAATGCCCTGGGGCAAGGATACCGTCTACCAGAAGGGCCGGATCGACGGCTTGCAGATGCTCGCCTGCTGTGCAAACCATAGCCTCTCCACCCTGAGCATTGCACATAATTACCGGGAGGGAGGCGGCAGCTTCAATCTGCTCCGCTGGCAAGGCGAAACCCTTACCCCGGAGCAGCTGGATTTTTACCGCTGCCCGTACCACCCGAGCTATTTCACGGATGGCTCTGGGAGGCCGCTGAACCGCACTGTATTCGACTATCTGTGCGATCATCTGGGGTATCAGCTCCATCTGCTCGATTGCAAGGCGCACCGGGATGTAAAGAGCAAAGACTTTACATATGAGATTTGCTTCACACTTCTGAACACAGGATTTGCCCTGCCCTACACGCTCTCCAGGCTCACCGTTTCCATTTCGAATCCGGCTGGAAGGGTGGTTGAGTATGAAGCTTCTTACCAACCGGAGCAACTCGCCAGCGGGGAAAAGGCGAGCTTTATTGTGCCTGTGTGCGCCGAAGAGGGGAGTAAACTTGGCATCCGGCTGTGTCACCCGCTCGCGCCGGCGTTCTCTGCCCGCTTTGCCAATGCGGTTCCCTTTGAAAATGGATGCAATATGGTAGGGATTTTATAGAAGGCACGAAACCGCTGAAAAATAAAACCGGAGGGGCCGCTGCAAATGATTTTGCAACGGCCCTTTTCCTTTTTCGATATTGATAAAACCACACATTGCCAGGCGCGTCTATCTCTCATCCGCCCGGCCATTCCTCAGCAGGGGGAAAAGCACTTGACGGATGGATAACGGCTCTGTTTTTGCCTCTTGATCCACTTTGGTCACGGTGAAATAATCCGTTGTCACACCGTCCTCCTCCGGCTCATCCCGCAGGTATTCCCGCAGCCGCTCAATCCACTCCACAATCTTGAAACGCGGCTCATATTTGGGGGAAGTGCGCACAATTTTTTCTTCTTTCCCATCCAGCACGCCGTCAAGCTCCACGCCGCCCTGTGCGGCGGGCAGGCACATCGGCGGAAACATCACGCACCACCAGTTATGCCCTTCCCCGTTGCCAATAATCACGCGCACCGCCCGGTAGCGCCCGGCCGGGAGCGTCACCTCATCCTCATAAGTACGGGTATCAAAATACTCCTCGCTGACGGTAATATGAACCTCATACGTATAGCCCCGTTTCATCACCTCACTGCGCGCCGCCTGCTCCAGCCGCGGGAGCGCCTGTTCGATGGCCTGCTCTGCCTCATCCGCCGTCAGGGAGCCGTCAAAAATATGCGCGCCTTCCTCCAGCACCGCATCCCGCACCTGTAGCTTCAGCGCCTGATCCGCATCGCTGTCTGAATTGGCCAAAACATGAAGGCGCAGCACGCTCTCCCGGATTTGCGCACAGGAAGAGGCAAAGCTCGTCACACTGCAAAGGGATGCCACCAGCACGGCGCACAAAAGCGCGGCCTCGATTCGTTTCAGCTTCATAAAAATCCCGTCCTCTCTTTGAGTACCAAGAGTATGGACAGGATTTTTTACCATTATACAGGGAATCCCCTGTTTTTCAATCTCACTGCATTGTTTCTTCCATAACGGCACAGCCCTCTTCTACCGGGCGGCAGAGGAACACATCCGGCACAACCGCCCTGAGCTTTTCGGCGCAACTCTGCGCGGCCTCCCGCGTGTCAAACAGGCCGAATACCGTAGGCCCGCTGCCGCTCATGCAGCAGCCGAGCGTGCCATACTCCCGCATGAGCGCCTTAATCTTTACCCGCTCCGGCACGTCGATCACCTGCTCAAAAACATTCCCCGCCAGCCTGCCAACGCCTTCCAAATCCTCCGCCAGCAGGGCGCTCAGCATGCCCTGTTTATCCGGCGCGCGCAGATTCGGTGCGGTATCACACAAATGATACGCCTGCGCGGTGGAAATCCCCTGCGCGGGCTTCGCCAGCACAATAAAGCAATCCGGTAGCTCCGGCACGGGGGTGAGCAGCTCCCCGATATGCTGGGCCAGCATCGTGCCCCCCTGTAGGCAAAAGGGAACATCCGCGCCCAGCGTCAGGCCGATTTTGTTGAGCGCGCGCATTTTAAGCCGTGTGCCATACAGCCTGTCCAACGCCAGAAGCGTTGCCGCGGCATCCGCGCTGCCCCCGGCGAGCCCGGCGGCAAAGGGAATTGCCTTATGGATTGTGATCGAAACGCCATCGTTTGCCACTTTCGCCGCCTCAAAAAACGTGCGCGCCGCTTTGAATGCCAAATTCGTCTCATCCGTGGGGAGGCGCTCGTCCGAGCAGGCAAGGCGGATTCCTCCCCCTGCCCCCGTGCGCTCCACTGTGACCGTATCATACAGGTCAATAGACTGCATCACCATCCACAGGCTGTGGTAGCCGTTGTCGAGCCGCCCGACGATATCGAGCATCAAATTAATTTTTGCCGCTGCTTTTACTGTAACGCGCATAAAACCGCCGCCTTTCCAAATTCAGGAGCTTCTCTTTCCCTCTATACTCCCTGCAAAACGCTCCATAGATTCTAAACGTTAGAGCCATTTAAAGCTCTTTTCAAAGCGCCCCTCCGCGAAAAATGACGTTGCCGCATCGCGGCAGGAGGCGTTTCGCGCCGACAGGCATTTTTCCAATGCTTCAAAATGCTTCAAACTTTGTTTGAAGCTTTCATACCATTCCTCTCCGAAAAATGGCGTTGCCGCACCGCGGCAGGAGGCGTTTCACGCCGACAGGCATTTTTCCAATGCTTCAAACTTTGTTTGAAGCTATTTTACCATGAAAAACCCCCTCGGGGAAGTTGGTTTGAGAAATTCCGCTTTTGAAAGATTGTCAAGCGCCATATTCAGTGGTAAAATAAAATGACTTTTGTACATGATCTTACAGGCGAAGCATGTGAAGGCATCCAGAGCGTTTGAAACACCATTCAGGAGGATGATCGATTGGAACGGATCTACATTCTTTTACCGGAAGAGAACCAGCTCGCCTCTTGGCAGGCGGCCTGCCAGGCGCTCGGCGTCGAGTGTGCGGCCGCCGTTGCGGGCGAAAACAAAAAAGATGACTTGCAGGCGGCCTTGCGCGGCGGGGCGGACTATGTCCTTTTGCCCCACCAGAGCTATTCCCCTGCGGAATTTGCAGCAGCGTGGGCGCAGCGCGCGGAATGCAGCTGCGTAGTTGGGGCAAGCAGCGGGGGCTTTTCCGCCTGGCTCTCTAAAATGCTGCTCTCCTATTTTACGATGCGCTGGCTGCCCGCCGGCGCGCCGGCCTTTGTGTTGATCCGGGCGGACAAGCTCGCCCCACTGCTCGACTGTGTGCCGGAAACAGGGCCTAGCACCGCTGCCTTCCTCGCGGCGGCGGCGGAATACGCAGGAGTATCCGTCAAATGGGTCCCTTGCATCTCCGGCGAAGCGGCAGGGGCCGTATTCGCCTGGTTTTTGCTGCATATTTTCACCGCCTACGGTACCTATCTCCACGCGGGCGAGCATATGCGCGCACTGGAAGCCTCCACTGAGGAAAAGCCGGATCACGGCTACCACACGGCCTTTGAAAAGCTGCTGGGCCTCGTCAACCATGAGATCGTCAGCTATGTGTTCTTCGGCCTGCTGACCACCGTCGTCTCCATGGTTACATTTTATCTCTTCAACGAGCTTTTGGGCAAGGCGCGGTTTTTAGGGAACAAAAACTACCTGATCGCCAACGCGCTTTCCTGGATTGCGGCAGTGCTCTTTGCGTTTGTCACCAATAAGCTCTTCGTTTTTAGCAGCCGGAGCTGGAAGGCCGCCGTCGTGTGGAAGGAATTCGCCGGTTTTATCTCCGCGCGGCTGTTCTCCCTGCTGGTGGATATGGGGCTGATGTATCTGTTCGTTAGCGCGATGGGAATGCGCGAGATGATTGCAAAACTCATCGTGCAGATCGTGATCGTCATCATCAACTATGTATTTAGCAAACTGTTTATCTTCCGCAAACAAAAAAAATAGCACAATTTCAACACATGGAGTATAGACAGTGCCCCCTGCTCATGATATAATCGCAGGGTATCTCTGATCTCCTATCCTACCGTGGAAATGGGATTTTCCACGGAGCAATTGAGGTTTCTTGCATGTTTAAAAAAATCGCCACCTATTTTATGGTCACCTTGATGTCCCTTATTTTTCTGCTGGATATCCTGACCGTCGCGCTGTATAACCACTATGAAAAGCGCTACACCGTCACACCGGAGCCTACGGTAAAAACAGCCGGGGCGGATCGGATCCATTTTTTGAATACCGGCAATTCCGATGCCATCCTGCTGGAGAGCGACGGCCATTTCGCCTTGATCGACGCAGGCGATTCCTCCGATAACTACCGCCGCAAGCATGGCGCGGTCGGCTATGAGCAAATCGTGCTGGATTATGTAAAAAAGACAGCCATAAATGCAGAGGGCAAGGTTGTGCTTGACTTCATCCTGCCGACGCATTGCCATTACGACCATATCGGCGGCTTCCGCTGGATCATCAACGACCCGGATATCACGATTCAAAAAGCTTATCTAAAGCCCTTTCACCCGGAAATTCTCAAGAGTATGGAAAAAAACAAGTGGGGGCTCGATATCGTTTACAAGGAAACGGTCGCGGCACTTAAAAAACGAAATATCCCAATCGTCTCCGACCTGCCGGACGGGCCTTTTTCTTTTGGCAGCTTCACCTTACAGTTTTTTAATACTGTAACCGACATGTCGAAGCCCCATGCGGGTGAAAACGTCAACTCCGTTGGCGTAAAGGTCTCCAAAGGCAAGCGCACCGCCTTCCTCGCGGCCGATATCTCCACGGAAGGCGGGCTGGAAAACAAAATCGCGCCGCTGGTCGGCAGGGTGGATTTGCTCAAAGTAGGCCATCACGGCTACACAACAGCAACCAATCCATTTTTCATCCGCACGCTTCATCCCAAAATTGCAATCGTTACAAACCAGCTTGGTAAAATTTATCCCAACGTCAAGTGGAACCTAGTGATGATCGCGCATGCCTCCGTGTATGCTACGGTCAACCACAATGGGATCATCGCCGCCTTTACGGACGATGGGCAAATCCAGCTGACCGATCAAATCCATGACGGCAGCGCTAAAATTACCATTCGAGAATAAAAGCACAGTGGCGCCGGAACGGGGGAATTGCGAGGCCTCCATCCATTACATACGAAAGAGAAGAAGGCAGGCAATCAAAATGCCTGCCTTTTTTTCCTACAAAATGCATTCCACAAAACCTGCCGTGACCGCACGGGATGAAAAGATGCACCGGGGATTAACGGCTGTTTTTATCGGTCATTGTTCACTACAATTTCTCCCTTAGTGATCACCATTCGGATTTCCATATCCCGATCCAGCACGAGGAGATCCGCGCGCTTGCCCTGCGCAATGCTGCCCGTCTCCTTATCCGCATGGATCACGCGGGCCGGATTGATCGTGCAGGATTTGAGCGCCTGACGGAATGGAATGCCAAACCGCAGCACGTTGCGGAATTCATCATAGAGGTTCGTCGTGCTCGCCGCAATCGTCCCATCCGAGAGCAAGGCTTTTCCGTCACGCACATAAACCTTCTGCCCGCCCAGCTCAAAATCGCCATCCGCAAGCCCGGAGGCCATCATCGCATCGCTTACGATCACGCTGCGGTCTTCCCCAAGAAGCTGGAACGCAATGCGCAGGGTGGCCGGTGCGATATGAAAGCCATCGCAGATCAGCTCCGCCGTGACCGAATCGCTGTCAAACACGGCACCGACCACACCGGGCGCGCGCGAACCCAGCTGCGTCATCGCGTTAAACAAATGCGTCGCATGGGAAAACCCGGATTCAAAAGCCTTTGCGGCCGTTTCATAATCGGAGTTGGTGTGCGCAGCGGATACTGTGCAGTATGCCTTGGCCCGCGCGGCAAAGGCATTGGAGCCCTCCGCCTCCGGCGCCACGTCAACTAAACACACGGGGCAAGTCCCATGCAGCTTTAAAAACTCCTCAAGATCCGGTTTTCGAATAAAATCCCCGCATTGGGCGCCCTTCTTGGCGGCAGAGATATAGGGGCCTTCCATGTTGATGCCGTGTATGTAAGCGCCGCATTCATGGCCACGATAATCGCGGGCTACCCGCAGGCTCTCTGCAAGCTGCTCAAAAGGAAGCGTCATCGTGGTAGGGCAAAAAGAGGTCACACCATGGTTCGCCAGGTGCCGCGACATTCCCGCAAGCGATTCCTCCTTTGCATCGCAAGTGTCGCCGCCCATTGCGCCATGCGTATGGATATCGATAAACCCAGGCACCACCGTGCAGCCGGAAAGATCAATCCCACTGCCCGCCTGGGCGCCGCCGACCTGCGCCAAAACCCCATCCTCCACTGCAATATCGCCCTTCTGGGGCAAAAACGCTTCGTTATAATATACGGTATTCTTTAAAATCATACGTCTGTTCTCCTATTCTATCTGAAATGGCCGGGCGTCCCCCAGCTGCTGTCAGTATCCCATGATGCCGCCCTGCGGCAGGAGGCGCTTTGTATGGATCGAAATTTTTCCAATGCTTCAAAAATGCTTCAAACTTCGTTTGAAGCTATTATATCACAGCCTAAGTGAAAATTCCACATGGTAAACGAAACGGCCGCAGTCCCCCGCAGCCGTTTCCATCAGCTATGCAGTTGTGTTCTCAGGCCTGCATGCCATCCCTCATTTGCCTGTTTCAGGCGTATGACAGCACGAACGGTCCGCAGCGCCGTAAAGGCAACCATTAGCCCGATGATCACCTTCCGAAGCACCGACAGCGTTCTCAGCGTATTCGAGGCCAACGCCAGCATACGAAGGTCACGCAGCATCTCATCCATAATATAAACAGTCCTTTCCAGCACAAAACGCAGTTTAAAAGATTCATCTTTCAAACTTTTATCCATTTGTCAACAGCACGCCATGCGCGATACCGGGGATCGTTTCGCCTTGTTTTGCAGATACTGCGCTCATCAACGCGCCGGTGCCCACAAACAGCACGCGTTTCAACTCCCCCTGCTTGAGCCTGCTGAGGATATAGGAACACACCACAGACCCACTGCATCCGCAGCCGGATGCGCCTGAATTGACATCCTGGGCATCCAGATCGTAGAGCATCAGGCCGCAATCCGCATGCACGCCTGCGATATCAATCTGATAATCCTTGCGAAGCAGTTCGACGAGCAATTTGGAGCCGACGGCGCCGAGATCGCCCGTCAGGATCATATCGTAATCCTCCGGCGCCGTGCAGGTATCGTGCAGGAAGGCGGCGATCGTCGAGCTGGCTGCCGGCGCCATTGCTGCGCCCATATTGTTTGCATCCTTAATGCCAAGATCCTGCATTTTACCGATGATCACGGATTCCACGCGCGGCCCCTCTCCCGAGGAAGCGAGCACTGCCGCGCCCGCCGCCGTTGCGGTCCACTGTGCCGAAGGCGGACGCTGGCCGCCATATTCCAACGGCAGCCGGAACTGCTTTTCGGCTGAGCAGAAATGTGACGAGGTGGAGGCGACTGCCAGCCCCGCCGTCCCCGTGTCGATAAACACAGAGGCCATCAAAAGCGAGAGCGCCATCGTAGAACAGGCGCCATACAGCCCGGCAAGCGGCATGTCGAGCTCCCGAATGCCGAAGCAGGTGCCGATACACTGGTTCAGCAGATCGCCTGCAAAGATCACATCCACATCCGCCGGGCTTTTCTGCGCCTTGCTCAGTGCGCGGATCACCGCCTCGCGGTGCAGCTTGCTCTCGGCCTTCTCCCAGGAAATCTCGCCCAAGGTTGTATCGTCAAAAATATGGTCAAATTCCGCCGCAAGAGGGCCTTCCCCTTCCTTTTTGCCCACCACTGCGGCAAAGCCCTGTATCACAGGGCGGGAAGGCAGGGTAATGGTGAAACGGCCAGTCCTGATCGCCATAATTCTTCCCCCTCCTTAAAACAACCGGAAGATCCATAAGATCAGCCCATAAAGCACTGCGGCAGCCGGCCCATATAAGATCACCGGCCCCGCCACGGAAAAAATTTGCGCACCGGTGCCGAGAATCCGGCCCTCACTCTGGAATTCCATCGCCGGGGAAACAACCGCATTCGCAAAGCCTGTAATCGGCACGATTGTGCCAGCCCCTGCATGCCGGGCAATTTTATCAAATACTCCAAATGCAGTCAGAATCGCCGTAAGGGCAATCAGCGTGACGGACACCGTCGTTTTCGCCTGATCCTCACTGAGATGCGCCATCAGATAAAGGCTGTTGAGCCCCTGACCGATCACGCAGATCAGCCCGCCGATTAAAAAGGCTTTGAGCGTATTGAGCGCCTTGTGCGAAGGCGGCGAAGCCTGATCCGCCATCTTGCTGTATTCATTCCCTGTAACCGCCATAAATAACGTCTCCTTTGTATTCAGATGACATTCGTCATGGCTCTATTTTTTCCGCAGCATGGAAAGTTATACGCACAATGCAGCCTGCAAAACGAAAAGAAACGCTTTTCGTCCTCTCTGCATGTCAAATTTGGTCAAATAGAAGCACTTATCATTCACAGTTCGTTTACAATTTTTTCTTAACTTGCACACATGCGCCGTTTATTATAAAATGCATATGGTATGTCTTACTGCTAGCTTGGGGAGTGGTTATTTTGCCGCTGATCGACATCCGCAATGTTTATAAAATTTATAATCCCGGTGAAAACGAGGTGCATGCGCTGGACGGCGTTACCTTGAAGATTGAACGGGAAGAATTTGTCGCCATCGTGGGGCAGTCCGGCTCCGGTAAATCTACGCTGATGAATATGATCGGCCTGCTCGACTCCCCTACCAGCGGCGAATATTACCTCGATGACGAAGATGTTTCCAAGCTTTCAGACGATAAGCTCTCCGAAATCCGCAATAAGCAGATTGGTTTTATTTTTCAGGGGTTTAACCTGATCCCCAGCCTCACCGCGCAGGCCAATGTGGAGCTGCCGCTGGTTTATCGCGGCATGGCGGCGCAGGAGCGGCATGAGCTTTCCATCAAGGCGCTCGAGCGCGTAGGGCTTGGGCACCGGCTCAATCACCGCCCCTCGGAAATGTCCGGCGGCCAGCAGCAGCGCGTGGCGATCGCACGCGCGGTGGCGGCCCGTCCCCCCGTGATTCTGGCTGATGAGCCAACCGGCAACCTGGATTCCCATTCCGGCAAGGAGGTTATGCGCATTCTGCATGAGCTCAGCGAGGAGGGCCGCACCGTGATTCTCATTACGCATGATAATGGGATTGCGGCGGAGGCGAAGCGAGTCGTCCGCATTCAGGATGGCAAAGTGGTAGACGACTATCTCAACACCTAATCGCGCCGCAGAGTAAAGGGTTCGATTTACCCCTATTGTTTCATTTTAAAATAATTTTTCCCTGCTGTTTATATCATTTGTAAACAGCAGGTTTTTTGATGGGAACGCCTGGCAGTGGCTACATTCTGTGCAAAGGCTGCACTCTATGCAGCCGCGCAAAAAGGGCGCCGGATCACACGACCCAGCGCCCCAAATCATTCATATCCTGCCTCACACAGCCGCCTAAGAGATATACGGCGAAGGATTCACACGTGTGCCGTTGCGGATCACCTCAAAATGTAGGTGCGGCCCGGAGGAATTGCCCGTTGAGCCAATGCTCGCAATCTGCTGGCCCTGTGAAACCTGCTGGCCCACGCGCACCCGGATCGAGCCGGATTTACAATGGGAATAACCCGTTTGAAGCCCGTTGCCATGATTGATGACAACACGGTATCCATGGCCAGTGGAATCCCATCCGGCATAGGTCACCGTACCGCTGGCCGCGGCTACGATCGGGCGGCCTGATGCGCCGTTGGCTGTAATATCCATTCCCCTATGGCCATTGTGGCCATATCGTTGCGAAACCTGATGCGCTGTAGGGGCCGGCCACATCAGCTTCGTGGATACAGAACCACTGCCATAATAGATGGGCGATGTGGAGGAACTATAGCCGCTCGAACTTCCACTGCTACTATAGCTGCTCTTGGACTTCGTGCCAACATTCACCTTC
>UQWL01000020.1 GCA_900544715.1 uncultured Oscillospiraceae bacterium
CTAAGGAATCAAAGATTCCAAGAGCTTCGGAGAACATTGGCCATCGAACCGCGCTCACGCTTTCGGTTCTCGGCTAAATAGCTTCAAACGGGTCGTAAAGTTTCAAGCTTTGAAACTTGAAGCATTGGAAAAATGTCTGTCGGCGCAAAACGCCTCCTGCCGCGATGCGGCACCGCCATTTTTCGCAGAGGGAAACCCGGCGGATGTGGCAATACAGCTTCCAACATGCTGTTTGAAGCTGAGAGTTGTATCTGCGCATTTTGCGCCAGTTTATTTGTCAAAAAACATAATTCGCCGCTCGGCCGGAACAGGCAAGAAATCGCATTTACAGCGCCAGCTTGAGCGGCTGTTTGATCTCAGAGGAAGGTGACTCAGGATGTCGATGACAATTTACTGCTTTACCGGAACCGGAAACTCCCTTTCCATCGCCCACCAGTTGGCACAGCCGCTGCATGCGGAGGTTGTTCGGTTGGATGTTTCCTATTATGGAGAACAGGCGGGCGAAACCTGCGTGGCGGAAGGGGATGTCGTCGGTTTCGTTTTCCCCGTCTATGCATGGAGTTATCCCGATGCGGTGAAAGCGTTTGTGAAGAAGCTGAAGGTGGAGGGCCGGCCGTCGTATGTATTTGCTGTGGCTGATTGCGGCGATTCTGCCGGGGAAACGCTGATCGCTTTTTCACGGCTGCTGGAGAAGCATGGCCTCCGCCTGGATTATGGGAATATCTGTGCAATGCCGAATAATTATCTGCCGCTGTCGGATGTGGATAATAAGGCGATGGAGCGCACCAAGCTGGAAAACGCCCGTGTGCGCTGCGCGAAAATGGCAAAGGATATTGAAGATCGGTTGGTAGGGCTTAACAGCCTGCCGCCAAAGGCGATCGATCCATTTTTGCTCCATGTGGTGCATCCGCTCTTTTGCTGGTATACCAAACGGACCTATCGGAATTTTACTGTGGAAGAGGGCTGCACCGGCTGCGGCCTTTGCGCGAGGGTATGCCCGCAGAACAATATCCGGCTGGAGGGGGGGCGGCCCGTGTGGGGGAAAGCATGCGCAAGCTGCATGGCCTGCATCCATTGGTGCCCGGTGCAGGCAATCCAATACGGCAAAAAAACGAAAAGCTTTGGCCGGTATCACAACCCCAATATCAGTATTTCCAAACTCTGTGGGGAGAAGAAGGAGGCAGGCCGATGAAGGGGAAGGTAATTTCCCTGCATGGAATCCTCCGTTCGAAGCGGTTCAAATGGGCCTTGGTGGCCGTGGCCGTATTGCTGGTGATCGGGATCATTACCGGCATAATCCTGTGGAAAACGCACGGCGGGAAGACGCAGGACCGTCCAGAGGTTACGGAAATATACGGCGTGCCGGTGCATACCGTATTCATCCCGGAAACGCTGCCGGGCAGGCCCGGAATCAAGCGGAAAATAAAGTTCATCGTGATCCATGAAACGGGCAACCCCTCCGAGGGCGCGGATGCAAAGGCGCACAGTGATTACCTGCTAAATGGCGGGGAGGGCACGACCTCCTGGCACTATACGGTGGATGACCATGAGATTTACCATCACATTCCAGATAGCGAGGTTTCCTGGAATGCGGGCGACCGGCGCCAGGAGCCGGGTGGCAACATGAATGGGATCAGTATCGAGCTGTGTGTCAACAAGGATGGTGATTTTGAAAAAACCTTTGACAATGGCGCGCGGCTGACGGCATATTTGCTTAAGGCGTACGATTTAAAAATGGACGCAGTGAAGCAGCATAACGATTTTAATGGGAAAAATTGCCCGCAGACGATCCGGGAGAGCGGCCGATGGCAGGCATTTCTGAAGCTGACGGAAAGCTATCTCAAGCAGAAAAATAAATAGAAATAGCGAAATAAAGAGAAAAGGTTCTGCCGCAAAACTTTGATATTGCGGTAGAGCCTTTTTCCTTTCTTTGCCGCTGCCATCCATTTGGCGGAGAAAAAACGAAATCGGCTTGCTTTTCGGCCTTTCTATTTACTATAATACATGCAAGGCTTTTTCGACAGAAAAAGGAATGGCGGAAGCCTTACTATTCGCGTTACCATGCTCCTAAGGATTCAAATTCAAATTTAAAATCAGGAAGAGAGGGAATCTGATGCCTCAATCGCGTGTGGAGCTCTACACCTCCATTGTGCCGTCGCCGCGGCAGACCGCCTTTCAGGAAGGCGGTTTCCATGTGTTTTTTCACTATGGAATCAATACGTTTACCAACCGGGAATGGGGGGATGGCAAGGCGCCCGCCCAAATGTTCAGCCCTACCCGGCAAAATACGGATCAATGGATCGAAGCCGTATCCGCCGCGGGTGCCAAGGGCGTAATCCTGACGGCAAAGCATCACGACGGCTTCTGTCTCTGGCCAACGGAAACGACGGAATACTGTGTGCGCAACAGCCCGTATCGCTCAGGGTACGGCGACGTGGTGCGCGAGGTCAGTGATTCCTGCAAAAAATACGGGCTAAAATTTGGCCTTTACCTTTCGCTTTGGGATCGCAACTGCCCCCTCTACGGCACGCCGGAGTACAATGATTTCTATATCCGCCAGCTCACAGAATTGTTGACCGGCTACGGCGAAATTTTTTGCGTCTGGCTGGATGGGGCGTGCGGCGCGAAGATGGATGGCAAAGAGCCCTACCCCTATGACTTTGAGCGTGTCTACCAAACCGTGCGCGAGCTGCAGCCGAATGCGGTTATATCAAATTGTGGCCCCGATATCCGCTGGGTGGGCAACGAGAGCGGCCGCGCCAGAAAAAGCGAGTGGAACGTTGTGCCGGCCTTTTCCTGCGAAACGCAGAATATTGTCTCCCACTCCCAGCAGACGGATGCGCAGGATATGAAACAGCAGGCTTCTGACAGCCATCTGGAGGATCTTGGAAGCCGTGCTTTCCTTGTAAACTACGATTCCTTTATGTGGTATCCCGCGGAGGTGGATGTATCCATCCGGCCCGGCTGGTTTTACCATAAAAAGGAGAATCGCCGCGTGCGCAGCCTGGAGAACCTCCTGCGCATCTACTATGGCTCTGTGGGCGGCAACAGCCTGCTCCTGCTTAACATTCCGCCGGATACAGAGGGCCTGCTGCACGAAACGGATGTCAGGCGGCTGAAAGAACTGGGCGACGAAATCAAAAAAGGGGTTCAATTGCCTGCATTGGTTTCTAACGTTTCCGCCGCACCCCATGAAGCGGGGCACGGCCCGGAAAACTTGCTTACAGGCGAAGCGGATTTCTACACGCCGGCGGAAGCGGCCAAGCGCTATGAGGTGATTCAGGAGTTCACACAAGCGCAGAAGATTGATAAAGTCCTCATCAAAGAGCAATGTGCGTTTTCCCAGCGGATAGAAACCTACCGAATCTACGCGCGGCTTGAGGGGCGGGAAACGCTGGTTTATGAGGGCACGACCGTCGGCATTTGTCGGTTTGCAATTTTGCCCAAGCCCCTCCAGGCGGACGGTATCCGGTTGGAGATCACACAATGCCGCGGCAAGCCCTATCTCAGGCAGCTGCAAGCCTACCGGGTAAACGGCAAGCTGCCGAAGCCATCATGGCGTCGCCGGGCTGCCCGCCTGTGAACAGATATGTGAGGATCCCTATAGATTAGATAGAAAAAAGCGGATTCCATATGGTTGGAATCCGCTTCTCCATTTGTGATTTTGTTTTGCTGGGTTACCAGCCCGGCTTCCAAGGCTCCCCATCATCCTTCCAACCTTCCGGGGAATAGAAAGACGCGTCATTCCAACCGAAGCTGTTATCACTTTGGTGCCAGCCATGGTTTGCATCATAGCTTTGGTGGGTTTCCCGCCAATAGGGCGGCTGATTTTCCGTATTGCCATAGGGGGAAAAGGCGTTCTCCGGCACCATGCCAAATTCCCACGGGGAAGCAATCCCGCGGTCGAGCGCATTCTGGCGCAGCAGCTCATAATACATGGCCTGTGTAGTATAGAGATAGGGGTGCACATATACATAGGCAATGCCAAGGGTGACTGTCCCGAGCAGATACCATCCCAAAAAGCTCAGTTCCATCCCAAAAAGGCTCCCTTTATACCCCTTGGTAATCCGCTGGCTCAGGTTGAGTGCCTGAGAAGCGGTGAGCGCTGGATTGTCATGCTGAATCAGCGCTGCCATGGAATAGGAGAGGGATTTGACGATGCCGGGGATGATAAAAAGCATCGTCCATAGCACGGTGTAGATTCTGCGCAGCAGCATGGTGCCAAAATAGCGGCCGTAATGCGCAGCCGCCTCCTCATACACACTGCCGAGGCCCGGTGCGTTTCCACGCAGGAAGCCCAGATAATACCCTGCGATCGAAACCTCCAATGGGAGCAACAGCAGCGTAATCAGGGACATCATGTTCCACGACACGTTGATAAACTGCGTATGATAAATCGCATTGAAGGTGTTACGCAGCTGAACGTAAAGAGACGTGCCAAAGTTGATATAGTTGACGGCCTCAATGACAATGCCCGCTAAAAACAAATGCACCCATTGGCCGTTTGTAAGAAACTGCCGGGCATTGGCCTTAATGGCCCTACGGTTCAGTACCAAGGGGAACCCTCCCATGTGAAAATCTGCGTGCATAACGCACGGTATGCAACCTTTACACACGAGAGTATAGCATCATTTTTGCAGAGAAAAGTTGATGAACTGTAAACAAATTGCGAAGTTTACGCAGAAATTTCTGTCAAATTATCTAAAAATGGAGTCGGAATCAATTAAAAAGCATAAAATCAGCTACATTTCCGCGTTCCGCGCGATGCTGCGCGGCGCGAGATTCAGCGCCTGACGGGCAAAAACAGCGTGTGCTTGCTGGTAATAAGGGTAAACATAAAAAATAGGGAACAGGAAAACGCAGGATAGAATCCACGGCGCAAAGCTCAGCGCAAAGGCGGCCGCCCTCCCCATTTGCCCATCCATTACCCGCGTGCTTTCCCGGATTACAGCGGAGGCAGTGGCCTTGCCTGATTCATCAAACAGGTAGAAGGCCAACAGGTAGCGCCGCGTCACAACCAAATAAAAGAGAAGGCCTGTGATCAAAAAAACAATGCCCGAAACACAGGGGATCAAAAACAGGATTGCTTCGCTCCCATTCACCAGCTTATACCAGGCGATGCTGAGCAGAATCACACCAGGCCCGCAAAAAAGAAGTGCCCATCCCAACTTCCGAACCAGCAGAGCGAGCCATAGCGCCACAGCCCGCATGGCCCTGCGCGCGGGGCGGAAGGGGGAGAACAGGGTGCCCACCCCGTTGTGCCGGCCGTTTCTGCCGCTCTGCCGCCAAAACCAGGCTACTCGTCCCGCTTTCAACGGCGCGCAGAGCAGCACGCAGGCCGCCAGCGCGAGCAGGGAGAAAAGGAACACCAACATGAGCGCCGTTTTTTCCCCTCCCATGCCGCGAAAGGCCTCCTGTGCCTGTGGCAGCGCAACCAGGCGCCGCGCCAGGGGCGTTAGCACCCAGGGCAGGAATAAAACCAGCCCGGAAAGCAGCCATAGGGCGTTTGCCGCTACATTATGCCCCACCAGGAGCGCACGCGCTTCTATTTTTGTCATGGCCTCGTGCATGTGATGATGCTCATTCCTTTCTGATGCCTGGCAGTTTGAAAGCGTTCTTTTTCAAATGATCTCGCAGTCGTTTTTATTATGAACGGAATCAGAAGCTTTCATGCGCGTTTGCCGCCGCGTCTGCTCTGTCTTTTCTCCATATGGGCCACTTTTGCGCTATCCACAAAATTTTTTCATCCCTGCTCCTCTGCTGGGCACATTTTGCCCTTTTTTATTTTTGCCCGATATGGTAAGATAAAACCAAGTATCGATATCCGCAAAGAAACGGATATCTGAATGATTTAGGGATAAGGAGTTTTGCCAATGTCCAGCGTAAAACGTCTTTTTGTGGAAAAGCGGCCCGGCTTCGATGTGGAGGCGCGTCACATGCTGGCCGACCTGCGCGAGAATCTGGGAATTGCTACGCTTGAGGCGGTCCGCGTTGTCAACCGCTATGATCTGGAAGGGATCGGCGAGGCTGATTTTGACCGTGCTGCCCGCACCATCCTCTCCGAGCCGAATGTGGATACCGTATCCGCCGTGCTCTCTGTCGAGCCCGGCTGGCGCGTTTTCGCCACGGAATATCTGCCCGGCCAATACGATCAGCGCGCCGATTCCGCGGCGCAGTGTATCGCCCTGCTCACCCAGGGGGAGCGGCCCAGCGTGCTCTCCGCGCGCGTCATTGCGCTCAAGGGGAATTTGACGGACAAGCAGTTTGAAGCGGTGAAAAATTACCTGATTAACCCCGTGGAATCCCGCGAGGCCTCCATGGAGCTGCCGGAAAGCTTGCAGCTTCATGCGGACAGGCCCGCCGATATCGAGCGGGTGACTGGCTTTACGCAGTGGACGCATGAGCAGATCGCGCAATATCATGCGAAGATGGGCTTTGCCATGAGTGTAGCGGACCTTGTGTTTTGCCGCGATTATTTCCGCGATACGGAAAAGCGCGACCCGGCCGTGACGGAGCTCAAGGTGATCGATACCTATTGGTCCGACCATTGCCGCCACACCACCTTTTTAACGCAGCTGGACACTGTGGATATTGAAAAAGGCCCGCTCGCGCGCGCCATTGAATCGGCCTGGCTCGAATACGTCGTCGCCCGCACAGAGGTTTATCAGGAGCGCAAGAAGGATATGACGCTCATGGATATGGCCACCATCGGCACCAAGGTGCTCAAAAAGCGCGGCCTCGTGCCGGATCTCGACGAGAGCGAGGAGATCAACGCCTGCTCGATTGAAGTGCCCGTGGAGATCGATGGCAAAACGGAAACCTGGCTCGTCCAGTTTAAAAACGAAACGCATAACCATCCCACAGAGATCGAGCCCTTCGGCGGCGCGGCCACGTGCCTGGGCGGCGCAATTCGCGATCCACTCTCCGGGCGCGCTTATGTCTATCAGGCCATGCGCGTTACCGGCAGCGGCAATCCGCTGACCCCGTTTGAGGATACCCTCCCGGGCAAGCTCCCGCAGAAAAAGATCACCGTCGGCGCCGCGCAGGGATATTCCTCCTATGGCAATCAGATCGGCCTGGCCACCGGGCAGGTGGTAGAATTATATGACGATGGTTACACTGCGAAGCGCATGGAGATCGGCGCGGTGGTCGGCGCCTCCCCGAAGGAGAATGTCCGCCGTGAGCGCCCGCAGGCAGGGGATGTGATCGTCCTGCTCGGCGGCCGCACGGGCCGCGATGGCTGCGGCGGAGCCACTGGTTCCTCCAAGGCGCATGACACCTCCTCCATTGAAACCTGCGGCGCAGAGGTGCAAAAGGGCAATCCGCCCACCGAGCGCAAGCTCCAGCGGCTGTTCCGCAACCGCGACGCGGCACGCATGATTAAGCGCTGCAACGACTTTGGCGCAGGCGGCGTATGCGTTGCCATCGGTGAGCTGGCCGACGGCCTGGATATTGACCTCGACGCCGTTCCAAAGAAATATGACGGCCTCGACGGCACGGAGCTCGCCATCTCCGAATCGCAGGAGCGCATGGCAGTTGTGCTCGCGGCGGAGGATGTGGAGGCCTTCTCCGCCCTTGCCGCGGAGGAGAACCTGGAGGCGACCCCGGTGGCTGTCGTGAAGGAAGAACCCTACTTAACCATGAAATGGCGCGGCGATACCATCGTATCCCTCAGCCGTGCCTTCCTCGATACCAACGGTGTTACCCAGCACGCGCAGGCGAAAATTACGGCGGTGAACCCGAAGAAGAACTATCGAGCTGCCGTTCCGGCTGAGCTTGCAGGCAAGCCGAAGCCCCAGGCGCTGCGGGAGAACCTTGCCCGCCTGCCCGTCTGTTCGCAGAAGGGGCTGGTGGAGCGGTTTGACTCCTCCATCGGCGCGGGCACGGTATTGATGCCCTATGCAGGCAAATACCAGCTCACGCCGGAGGATGCGATGTGTGCGCGTATCCCCGTCCTGAAGGGGGAAACGGACACCGCCACCGCCATGAGCTACGGCTTCATCCCGGCGCTGAGCCGCTGGAGCCCCTTCCACGGGGCGGCGTATGCAGTGACGGAATCCCTGGCAAAGCTCGCCGTGATTGGCGCAAAGCCTTTCACCGCGCGGCTCACCATGCAGGAGTACTTTGAGCGGCTGCACGATCAGCCGGAGCGCTGGGGCAAGCCCGCGGCGGCTCTGCTCGGCGCGCTGACCGCACAGCTGCACTTCCACGTGCCCGCCATCGGCGGGAAGGACAGTATGTCCGGCTCCTTCAACGAGCTCGACGTGCCGCCCACGCTCGTGTGCTTCGCCGTCGCGGCGACAAAGGCGAGCAAAACCGTTTCCTCCGTCTTCAAAAAGAGCGGCTCCCGCGTGGTGCTGCTGCACCTGCCGGTGGATGCGGAAACGCTGCTGCCCGATTGGGAGAATGCTGAGGACTTCCTCAACCGCGTTTCTGAGATGGTGTCCGGCGGGCGTATCCTCGCCGCAAGCGTGGTGCGCGAGGGCGGCGCGGCGGCCAATGTGTGCCGCATGGCGTTTGGCGATAAAATGGGCTTCCGCTTTACGGACGGCCTGACGGATGAAACGCTTTTCGCGCCGGAATGCGCCTCGATTGTGGCAGAGCTTGCCGAGGGTGCTTCCCTCGACGGTTTCCAATATACCGACCTCGGCGTGACGGCGGACGATGGGCTGTTCCTCCTCGATGGGGAGCAAATCCCGGCGGATACGCTGATCGACGCATGGACGGGCACGCTGGAGCCCGTGTTCCCCACAAAGGCGGAGGAGCCCTCCATGCAGGCGGAAATCCCGCTCTATACGGAGCGCTCCAACAAAGCGCCCGCGATCAAAGCGGCAAAGCCGCGCGTGGTGATCCCGGTATTCCCGGGCACCAACTGCGAATATGATACGGCCCGCGCCTTTGAGCGCGCCGGCGGCGAAGCGCAGGTGATCGTGATGCGCAACCTCACGCCGCAGGCGATTGATGCATCCACCGAGGCACTGGCAAAGCTCATCCAGCAGGCGCAGATCGTCATGCTGCCCGGCGGCTTCAGCGGCGGTGACGAGCCGGACGGCTCCGGCAAATTCATCGCCACCACCCTGCGCAGCCCCCGCATCCGCGATGCGGTGACCGAATTGCTCGACCAGCGCGACGGCCTGATGCTCGGCATTTGCAACGGCTTCCAGGCGCTGATTAAAACAGGCCTCGTCCCTTATGGGCGGATTACGGACATCAAGGAAACGGACCCGACGCTTACCTTCAACAACATCGGTCGCCACGCCTCCTGCATGGTTTATACGCGCGTGACGAGTGTGAAATCCCCGTGGCTTGCGGGCACAGAGGCGGGCGAAGTGTTCGCCACCCCCGTTTCCCACGGCGAGGGCCGCTTTGTGGCGGATGAGGAAACGCTCCGCCGCCTGATCGCAAACGGCCAGATTGCCACGCAGTATGTGGATCTTGCGGGCCAGCCCTCCGGCGATATCCGCTTTAACCCCAATGGCTCCGTCTGTGCGATCGAGGGCATCACAAGCCCAGATGGCCGCGTCTTCGGTAAGATGGCGCACATTGAGCGCATGGGTGAAAACCTTTATAAAAACGTGCCCGGCGAGAAGGATCAGAAGATCTTTGCCTCCGGCGTGGCATACTTTAAATAAGGAGCTTTCCCTGTTTGATTCCAAATGAAATGAAGGGACTTGGTTTCTAACATGAAATACGCAGTTGTTCTCTATGACGGCATGGCGGATTACCCTGTGCCCGCGCTCGGCGGCAAAACGCCGATGATGCTGGCGAAAAAGCCGCTGTTTGATTCCCTTGCCCAGCGCGGCGAGGTGGGGCTTGTGCGCACGGTTGCCGAGGGACTGACCCCGGGCAGCGACGTTGCAAACCTCAGCGTGATGGGCTACGACCCGAAAAAATACTACACCGGCCGCTCTCCGCTGGAGGCCGTCAGCATGGGCGTTGAGCTCTCGGAATCAGACGTCGCCTTCCGCTGCAATCTCGTCACCCTGTCGGACGAGGCGGACTATGCGTCGAAAACCATGGTGGATTATTGTGCGGGCGATATTTCGAGCGAAGAGGCCGCCGAGCTCATCAGAACCGTGCAGGCGCATTTCGGCAATGCGGCATTTGAATTCCACCCGGGCGTGAGCTACCGCCACTGCATGGTTTGGCACGGCGGCAAGCTGGAGCTTGGCCACATGACCCCGCCGCATGATATCTCCGGCCGCGTGGTGGGCGAGCACCTCTCCCGGCATCCGGACGCCGCCTGCCTCATCGCCATGATGCGGGAGAGCTATGCGTTGCTGAAGGATCATCCGGTCAACTTGGCGCGCATTGCTGCGGGCAAACGCCCTGCCAACAGCATCTGGCTTTGGGGCCAGGGTAGCAAGCCGATGCTGCCTTCCTTTGAAGAAACTTACGGCGTGAAGGGCAGCGTGATCTCCGCCGTCGATTTGCTCAAGGGCATCGGCAAATGCGCGGGGATGGATACGCCGGAGGTGCCGGGCGCGACGGGCTATATCGACACGGATTTCAAGGGCAAGGCCCAGGCTGCCGTGGATGCATTGGCGAGCGGGAAGGACTTCGTCTATATCCACATCGAAGCCCCTGACGAATGCGGGCACCGCAACGAGCCGGAGAATAAAGTGCGCGCTATTGAGCTGATCGATGAGCAAGTGCTCTCCATCCTCCTGCCTGCGCTCGAACAGTATGACGACTATAAAGTGATGATCCTGCCCGACCATCCCACGCCGATTGTTACACGCACCCATGCAGGTGATCCGGTTCCGTATATGATCTATCATAAAAACAAGGAAATATACAGCGGAGTTGATTCTATAAATGAAGATTCTGCGAAAACAACGGGCAACTTTATCGAATATGGCCCCGGCATCATGAAAAAATTCCTGACGGAGGATTAAAGCAAAAGAAAGGACTGAACTGTGATGGAAAAGAACTACCACATCAATACCAACTGCGTCCAGGCAGGCTACTCGCCAAAAAACGGCGAGCCGCGCGTGCTGCCCATCGTGCAGAGCACAACCTATAAATATGAATCGAGCGAGCAGATGGGGAAGCTCTTTGACCTGGAGGAAAACGGCTACTTCTATACTCGCCTGCAAAACCCGACCAACGACGCGGTCGCGGCGCGCATTACGGCGCTGGAGGGCGGCGTGGCCGGTATGCTCACCTCCTCCGGCCAGGCGGCGAATTTCTACGCCACCTTTAACGTTGCCTCCGCGGGCGACCATATCGTCAGCTCCACCGCGATCTACGGCGGCACGTTCAACCTCTTTTCCGTCACGATGAAAAAGCTCGGCATCGAGTTCACCTTCGTGCGCCCCGATGTGAGCGAGGAAGAATTGAACGCAGCCTTCCGCCCCAACACAAAGGCGGTGTTTGCGGAAACGCTCTCCAACCCCTCCCTCGACGTGCTGGATATTGAAAAGTTCGCAAAGGCAGCACACGCGCATGGCGTTCCGCTGATTGTGGATAACACCTTCCCCACGCCCATCAACTGCCGCCCCTTCGAATTCGGCGTGGATATTGTTACGCATTCCACCACGAAATATATGGATGGCCACGCCACCAGCGTTGGCGGCGCGATCATTGACAGCGGCAATTTCGACTGGACGCAGAACGATAAGTTCCCCGGCCTCACTACGCCGGATGAGAGCTATCACGGCGTGACCTACACGGAACGCTTCGGCAAGGGCGCTTATATCACGAAGGCCACCGTGCAGCTCATGCGCGACCTCGGCTCCATTCCCTCCCCGCACAATGCGTTCCTGCTGGGGATCGGCTTGGAAACGCTCTTCCTGCGCGTGCAGCGGCACTGCGAAAACGCGCAGAAGGTGGCGGAGTTCCTGGAGGCGAATCAAAAGGTTGCGTGGGTGAACTACCCGGGCCTTGCAAGCAACAAGGATTATGCGCTCGCGCAGAAATACATGCCGCACGGCACGAGCGGCGTTGTCTCCTTCGGTGTGAAGGGCGGTAGGGAAGCCGCCATCCGCTTCATGGATCATCTAGAGCTGGCCGCCATCGTCACCCATGTTGCGGATGCGCGCACCTGCGTGCTGCACCCCGCGAGCACGACGCACCGCCAGCTCACCGACGAGCAGCTTGAGGCGGCGGGCGTGGGGCCGGATCTGATCCGGCTGTCCGTGGGCATTGAGTATATCGACGATATCATCGCGGATCTCCAGCAGGCGCTGGAGCAGGCATAACGCGATCGTGAAAGAAAGCACCGTTTCTATCAGCCGGATAGAAACGGTGCTTCTGGTATGAGAGGCTGCTGCAAATGCATTTTGCAGCAGCCTCTTCGTGTTTTTTCTATGATTCAGAGTTTTAGCCTTTTCTATCAAACAGCCCCTTGAACCAGGCGGCAACGCCCGCTTCCTCCTGTGGTTGTGCCTGCGCCGGCTGTTGGGGTTCCGCCTTGATGCTATCTGTTTTCAGAATGAATTTCACATCTGTATCCATTCCATCCGCGGCCTGCGTATAAAGGCCGTACTCCTTGGAGAGGTTGAGCCATGCCTGCACGCGCCCGAGCAGGGAGGCGGCCGCGTCGGCCGCATCGGTGTATTTGGAGAGCAGGCCTTGTTGCTCGATTTGATCGAGCGTTTTTACGATGCCGGAAGCCGTGCTGAGCGTTTCCGGCTGCGCCGCATTTTGCAGCGCCTTCATGATCTCGCTGCCGGAGGAAAGATCCGCCTGGATGCGCATCAGCGCGGCGATCGTTTCCGGCATATTGTCAAGGGATGCGCGCACGGCCGGATCGTTGAGGTCGCCCGAGAGGGATTCGAGGATTGGGGCTGCATCCTTCAAATCCTGCGCAAGCGTGGGCAGCATCTTTGCGAATGCCTTTAGATGTGGGTTGGAGGCCGCCTGCATCACCTGTGCGAGCAGGGTGAGCTGGCCTGCGTTTGCCTCAAAATCCTGTTTCATCTGCATGAGCTGCTTCGCGGTTTTTTGCAGGTACTGCATGGCGCTTTTGTTGGAGAGCAGATCGTTGAGGGAGGCGAGCTGATCCTTGTTTTTGGCAAGCTCGCCCGCCAGCGTTTGCAAATCCGGCAGAACGCCGGTGGCAAAGGTCAACAGGCTTTCCATCCGGTCGGGACCGATCTGCTCCACCTTAGTGCCGAGTGCCTCAGCCTCTTTGAGCAGTGCGGAAAGCTGCTTGGTGACGGAATCGGCAATCTCATCTTTCTGGGCAAGCTCCTTGCGGATCGTTTTCTGCACTGTGGTGACGATCAGGCGGGTGGGGGAGGCGAGCAGCACGCCGACGGAGCCTTTCTCTACTTTTGGCAGGAGCGTATCTTTCAGCTTTGCCGCGGTCTGGTCGTTTCGAGCGGCAATTTCGATGCAATCCTGAACGGTTTGCCGGTTCCCCTTTGCAATGGCGCCGTTGGCGGCGATCAGATCGTTTGCACTGGCGTCGAGGATCGCCTGCACACGTTTTGCGGAAACCCCTGTTTTTTCCGCCGCGATCTCCATGGCCTTTTTATCCACCAGCGCATCGACCATCACGCGGATATCATCCTCTGTGAGTGTGATGCCCTGCTTTTTGAGGGAATCAAGCAGGGAAGAAACCTCTTTGAGCAGCTTGATGGCGTCCGTGCTGCCGCCCATCAGCTCGGTGAGGGTTTGCAGCTCCTCTTCGGAGGAGGCGAGCTTGCCCAGCAGCCCGCTGGAGGAATCCAGCACACCGCTGAGGCTGTCGAGATTCCCCGCCGCGGAAAGGATCTGATCGAGCGGCTTCAAATCGATCGATTGCAGGGCCACAACGTCGATGAGCAGCTTCTGGATATTTTGCATCAGGCTGCTGTCCAGCAGCTGGTTTGCGGAGGAGAGGAGCTTTTTATCGCCCAGCAGCTGCGCAAGCTCCGCGGCGTCCGCATCCTTGGCAAGCTTGCTGACCAGCGTGAGATTCTCTTTGGTGAAATACTGTGGGAGAAGATCAAGCAATGCTTTATCCTTCTCATAGATGGAGGTAAGCTCCTCCATGAGGGAGCGCAGCTCCTGCAGATTGCCGCCGTCCGTCAGCAGGGAGCGCAGCACATGATCCGGGTCGAGCTGCTCCACCGCATTTTGCATATCGTTCAGGGCATACAGGCTCTTTTTGATTTCGCTGAGCTGGCCGGAGGCCTTGCTCAAATCAAGAGCGGGGATGTCGGTCGTCATAGCGAAATACATATTATCCAGCTCAAAATCCTTGACATCCGCCGTCAGGGTGAAGGTTTCCGGGAAGGAGAGGTTTCTGAGCTCCTCCAGGGGCATGGAGGCGAGGTCAAGGCTATCGTGCAGGCCCGGCAGGGCGATGAATACGGCAAGCTGCTTGCTGCCGTCGCCCAGCGTCGCGCCGTTTTCCATCTTGATATTCTGGAATTTTTCTTCCGGCAGGAGCATGCCGCCCAGCGCGGCGACCGGGGTGTAGATAACGGTTTCCCGCCCGTTTACCATAACGGTATGCGGCTCAGTGTTTTTCATTTGAATTTCCATTTTCACCTTGCCGCTTTTGCCCGCGAGCGCCTGGGGCTCGATCTCCGCGCCATCCAGATAATAGCGGATGGAGATGTCAACAGGGAGCGCTTTGTTGGATTCGCCTTTATAATAGAGGTCGGTGGAATCCAGATTCCAGGTGATCTGGTTGCCGTTTTGCACGGGTTTTGTATCACCCTTGATGTTTTGAATCCCTTCGAGATCGCTCTGATCGGTTACCTGCACACCTGCCTGCTCCGTATGGAGCCAGTCTGTCACAATTTTTTTAGAGGCATTGCCTTTTGCGTCCATCGTGACATAGACCGTTTCAGATTTACGGGTTTTTCCAGTATAGGGGGCATACGTTTTTGCGTTTTGCTGCTCTATGGCAGGGGGCTGTGCCATGCCGTTTGTGCTTTCCTCCGGCTGCTGTTTCGCACTGCATGCGCTCATCAGGAGGATGGAGGGCACGAGCACGGCACAGGTCAATTTTTGCATCAGATGCTTTGTTTTCATGGGAATTGCCACTCCTTTCATGGCTTGCGGCCATATACAAAATCGATTCGTTACTCTCGATCAGGATGGATCGCCGCCGGGAGAACCGGCCGGCGCGGGCTGGCTTTTTGCTTTTTTGCCGCGGCGGTTTGGCTTTGTGCCAGCCCAGCCGAGGCTGGTTTTGGCGATGATCTTTTCGCAAACAAGCAGCAAAGGCGTCAGGAAGAAGAAAATGACGATGGCACTGATCACCGAGCCGCGTGCGAGCATAGAGCAGATGCTCTTGATCATTTCAATATTGCAGGTCAGGTACACGCCGAAGGTGGCGCAGAAAAAAACCAGCGCGCTCGACATAATGGAACGGTCGGCGGCGTTTGCAGCGATGCGCATGGCAGACAGACGGTCATGCCCGCGCTGCCGCTCCTCCCGGAAACGTGTCGTTAGCAAAATCGCGTAGTCCACTGTAGCGCCCAGCTGGACGCAGCTAATCACGGTCGGTGCGATGAAGGGAATGATGGTGCCGGCGAAAAAGGGGATCGCCTCGTTGATGAAAATGGCGAGCTCAATGCTGCCTACGACGACGATGGGGATCGTGAGCGATTTAAAACAGATTGCAACGATGATAAAGATCGCCAGCGTGGAAAGGATGCTGGTAACAATAAAATCCTTATCCGCGATTGTGGTCAAATCCTTTGTCAGCGGGCCTTCGCCCGTAATCATACCGCCGCTGTCATAGGATTTGACGATCGCTGTCATCTCATCGATCTGTGCATTTTCTTCCTCGGTGGCAGCGCTGAAGCTTGAGTTGATCATGAGCAGCTGCTTGCCGTCTTTTTTGCAAATCTCCTTAATTTCCGCCGGAACGAAGGAATCCTCAATCGCCGGGCCGAGGAATTTGTTATAGGAGAGAACGGTTTCAATCCCATCCACCTGCTCCAGCTTTGCCGACATTTCAGCCAGTTTGCTGGCGGGCAGGTTATCATCGACAATGACGAAGTGTGTCGTTGCCATGTTGAACTCATCCTTCATCTTGTTGAGCGATACGATGGAGGGAAGATCCTGTGGCAGCCCGCGGTCGATGTTATAATATTTTGTCACGTTATTCTGGCCGATGCAGGCGGGGATTGCGATGAGCAGCCCCACGGCGATCAGCACACGGCGGTGCTTGAGGATGAACGTGTTCATCTTATGAAAGCTTGGGATCAGGCTCTTATGCGTAAAGCGGTGGATCGGCTGATCAAACGCAAGGATCAAAGCGGGCAGCACGATGACAACTGTGACAACGCCGAGCACAACGCCCTTCGCCATGACGAGGCCAATATCACGCCCGAGGGTCAACCGCATGAAGCACAGCGCCAGGAAGCCGAAGATCGTGGTAAGCGAGCTGCCTGACAGGGAGAGGAAGGTTTTGGATACGGCGCGCGCCATGGCGTCCCGGTGGTCGCCGCCTTTTTCACGCTCCTCTTCATACCGGTCCACGAGGAAAACCGAGTAGTCCATCGTAACACCCAGTTGAAGAATGGCGGCGATGCACTGTGTGATATAGGAAATCTGGCCGAAGAAAATATTCGTGCCAAAGTTATAGACAACCGCCAGGCTCAGCCCCAACAGCAGCACCCATGGGAGAATCCAGGATTTCAGTGAGAGCGTCATGGCAACCATGGCAAGCGCGATGGCGATGGCAATGTAGATGGGCGCTTCGCTGTCGGCCAATTCTTTCGTATCCAGCGATATCGTGGAAAGGCCGCTTAAAAAGCACTGCTTGTTCATCAGGCTTCGGATTTCACCGATGGCCTTCATCGTCTCCTCCGATGCACTGGAGTGGTCGTATTGGACGAGCATCATGGTGGCATTGGTTTTTTGGCTGTAAAAAACATTTTTAATTTCATCCGGGAGGATATCCTCCGGCACGCCAATATCGAGAATATCATCGATCCAGGTGACCTGATGCACCCCTTCCACCTTCGACACTTTTTCCTTCAGGGCGGAAACATCCTTGGCGGGCATATTCTCCACGATCAGGACGGTGCTTGCGGAATTGTGGAAGGTTTCGTCCAGCACCTGCTGGCCTTTTACCGAATCGAGGTCGTCCGGCAGGTAAGAGAGGATATCGTAATTGACATATGTGTTCAAATAGCCGATTGCGCTGGGGATCAGCAACAGGAAAGCAATCACAAGAATCAGCTTCGTGTGATGGGTCAGCCACCGCGAAAACCGATCGATCATGCGGCAACACCTCGTTTTCTATACAAAATCAAATTAACGGATCATTCTGCGTATGGCGTCATAAAGCGCCGGCTTAATTTCAGAAAGCTTGTAGGGCTTTTGATACAAAATGGCATCGCTGCAAACGGAGCCGGTCATTTCAATGATGAGGTAAAGCGTTTGCTCCGCCTGTTCGCGCGACTTGCCGCGCTGCATCAGGCGCTCGATCACTGTGTCTACGACCGGGCCGAGCTCGCCCTCCCTCAGATATTCCATAACGGAGAGGCTGGCGGATAGCTTTTTGTGGATCAGCAGCACCAGATCGTGATTTTCCTCGAGAGAATCGATCAGCCGGGAGGCAAAAAAGAGGATGCCCTCTTCCAGCTCGGGCTGCTCGGTTTGATATTTTTCTCCAAGCTCCCGCAGGGCTGCACGGACGAGCACGGTGCTTTTATACAGCACGATCTGATCCAGCAGATCGTATTTATCGTGGAAATAGAGGTAGAAGGTGCCCTTCGCCACGCCAGCCTTTTTGACCACTTCATCGATCGCGGTGGCGTGCACGCCTTTGCTGACAAAGAGATTATAGGCTTCCTCAATCATTCGAATACGCTTTGCGCTTTTTTTATTCTCCAATGCCTGTTTTGAAGTTCCTTTGCTTTCCACGTTGTTTCCTCCTTCCTAGGCAGCCATTATCATAGCACTTCATTTGAATCGCGTCAATCGTTTCCATATAAAATAGTTTTTAAAACCGTATCATAAAATAGCAGATGATAAATAGTAGAGTTCAATCCTCCTTTCACACAATCATCATCCTATGCGCGTTGGTTTTTGTGGTTCCAATCGGGTTGTAATTGGCGTTTTTCCGTTTGCCTCTGCTAAGAAAAGAGCGTATGCATCTCAGCAAAGGCATTCTTTTTTCAAGAAACGAAAAGTGACGAATAGTCATTTATCTTTTCAGGAGGTAACGATAACACGAAACTGACGAATCGTCAATCTTTTGAACGGGATATTCACAAAAATTTAATATGAAAGATTGGAAATAAGACGGCATTGTAAATAGAATAAAAATATGGTATGATTTTTTGTATCATCTGCTTGGAAGGAAGGCTGTTTTATGACAATTGGATTCATTGGCGGCGGCAATATGGCTGGCGCAATCATCAAAGGCCTGCTCGCCGCTTCCCTTTACCGACCGGAGGAAGTTTTCGTGACGGACATTACGCCGGAGCGCTCTGAAGACTGTGCGAAACGGCTTGGCGTGGCCGCGGCGGATACTGCCGAAGCGCTCATAGAGCGTGCCGACACGGTGGTGCTGGCTGTGAAGCCCGTGGTGTTTCCTTCCTTGCTGCCGGAGATTTCCGCCTGCTTGCAAGAGAAAAAGCCGCTGGTGATTTCCATCGCGGCGGGGAAAACACTTGGCTTTATCGAGGAAACACTTGGTTTTTCGCCCGCGCTTGTGCGTGTGATGCCCAATATCAATGCAAAGGTAGGGGCGGCAATGAGCGCCTTGTGCGCGAACCAGCAGGTAACACAGGCGCAAAAGGAGCTTGTGGCGCGCCTATTTTGCGCCGTTGGGCAGGTCAAGGAGCTGGATGAATCGTTTTTTCCGCTGTTTGGCGTAATTGCGGGCAGCGCGCCCGCGTTTGCCTATCTCTTCATCGATTCGCTTGCCCGTGCGGCGGTAAAGAATGGGATGCAGAAGCAGGCAGCTCTGGAGATTGCGGCGCAGACGGTTCTCGGCAGCGCAAAGCTGATTTTGGAGAGCGGAGAGCACCCGTGGGTGCTCATTGATCAGGTTTGTTCCCCTGGCGGCACAACAATTGAGGGAATTGCCGCATTGCAGGAAACCGGATTCGAAACAGGGATACGAAAAGCGGTTGACGCAGCGCTGGAGAAGGATCGGAAGCTATAAGGCCGTCAGGGGAGTAAGAGCCCTGTGTTGGCTTTTTTCCGCATGTTTGGTTGCTTTGCTTTCACCGTGGACGCAGTGGAAGCATAAGGCCTAGTTTGTATATTCTATTGGCGGCAAACGTGGAAATTGGGCATACTATGAGAAAGGAACCCCTCTGCGCGCAGAGGTGCCCCAGTTGCTCATATTGATGCGAATATAGAAATATACAATGCTTCCTTTAGAACGTTTGACCACAAATCCATGGCATTTTTCTATATATTGCACAAAAAATGCAATATGCAATTTACACAAACATCAGACCTTGAAAACGGTTTCGCTTGGGATACAAGCCGAATTTTCGCAAAATGGCCTATAACTCGCCATAAGTCGTTGACGGAGACAAGTTTTGTGATATAATATGTAGCGAAGCAGACATGAAATTTGATTGTGTGGGAGATATATCATTATGTATGTGAAAGACGTAACGGTTCAGAATCAGGTCGGCCTGCACGCTCGTCCGGCAACCTTTTTTATCCAGAAGGCAAATGAGTACAAATCCTCCATTTGGGTGGAAAAAGAAGAACGCCGCGTGAATGCAAAGAGCTTGCTTGGCGTTCTTTCCCTCGGCATTATGGGCGGAACGAATATCCGGATCATTGCTGGCGGCCCCGATGAGGAGCAGGCGGTGGAAGGGCTTATCAAGCTTGTGGAATCTGGTTTCGCGGAGTAATTTTCCGGAGGAAAGCCAACCGTTTTCTTTCAGCCCTGTCCGGGATGGGCGTGTATTTTTAGGCGTGGACAGGCTCGAAAAGTGCATGATTGAATGAAAAGGCAAAGGCTTTGTTTGATGAAAAAACAGAGCCTTTGTTTTTTGAAAAAGCGAAATGCGCAGGCTGTAGGGTGCAGCCTGCGCATTTTGTGATATGGAATTCCGGACAGCCGTACTCACAGGAGAGGAAGCGAAATTTTGCCTATTCTTCCTGCCCGTCCGGGCTGATTTCCGCCTGTTCATGGGCTTTGCGCACTTCCTCTTCCTGCCGGATGCGTTCCTCTTTTTTCTCCTTACAATAATCCAGCAGCTGGCTGCTGAGCATTGTGTTTAAAGAGGCCTCAAAGGAGAGCAGGGCAATCAGCGTCAGCGCGATGCTGCTCTCATCTGTCACACCCTGGTCTTTGCACTGGTGCTCAATTCTGGAGAGCTTCTCCTCGATATCCTTCCGGTAGTTTTTTTCATAGCCGCCAACCAGATCATAAAAGATGCCATACATATGATCCAACTGCTCTGTATTCTCAATATGCGAGGTGAACCGCTTGATTTCCGGCATTGGCAGGTTCTGCTTGAGCAGAAAGATATAAATCAGCGTAATGATATGGCGGCGGTTGTAGCGCTTGTTTTCCGGGCGGGGGAGCACGCCCTCCTTGCTGTAGTTGTTAATCATCGTATTGGTGAAAACGCTCTCATCCTTGCGGCGCAAGCTCGGCCCCATCTCCTGTTCCAGCAGGGAAGTCACCTGCTCCATATAGAGATCTATTTTGGGGATATCCCCGGAGGAGAGCAGCTTGAAATCCGCCAGCTCCTGGGCGCGGCGCAGGGTTTCATCTTTTAGATCGGACATTCCAAAAACCTCCATCTATATTGCACGTCAAACGTTATTTACAGCTTTATTATACGGATTTTTATACTGCATGGCAAGCATAAAAATAAAGCGCCTGGAAGAAGCCTCTCCCAGACGCTCAATTTCTATGATAAAAAGGCAGGTTACAGCGGCCTTTACCGGATGACGCTCACGGCCACATCCGGCGTGTCGGTAATAATACCGTCCGATCCCCACTCGCTGCACAGGCGCATCGCTTCCTCCAGATTGACCGTCCAAGGGTTTACGATGATTCCGGCTTTATGGCAATCCTCAAAATAATCCTTATCCACATAGGCGATCAGGGGGTGCAGGGCGTCAGCATGGATTTGCTTTGCATAGGCGATGGGGTCGTCGTAAACCTGCTCGATCACGGGAGAATCAGGGGAATACAGGAAGCCAGTGCGGGTGTTTGGATCAATTTCCTTCGCTTCCACCAGCAGGCGCGGATCAAAGCTAGAAATGATTAAACGGTCGAAGAGGTGATGCTCCTTGACGCACGCAATCGTTTTGCGGACAATGTCCTTTTCGCCGGATTTTGGGCTTTTGATCTCCACGTTGATGATGGAAAACGGGTCCGCAATCTCCAAAAACTCGTGCAGGGTGGGGATTTTCGTTCCCGCAAAAGCAGGGGAGAAATAGGAGCCGAAATCAAATTTTTTGAGCTCTTCCAGCGTATAATCGGAGATGTTGCCCTTGCCATCGGAGGTTTCATCGATTGTGTAGTTGTGGCAGATGACCAGCTCCCCATCCTTTGTCAGATGAACGTCGTTTTCCACGCCATCCGCTCCGAGCTCGATGGCCTTGAGGAATGCGGGGATCGTATTCTGCGGCGCGTGCTTGTTTGCTCCGCGGTGTGCGAGGATCTTTGTCATAAAAATCTCTCCTGTCCTTTGATATATGTAAGGGAATGAATGCTCCGTGCTTATTATACTCTATGCCGCCTGTTTTGTTAAGCGGGGAAGTTGAATTTCCCGCGCGAATGCTTGCCTTTTTCCTCATTCCGTTTTATCATAATCGTTGTGTTTTGATCAAACGGGGATATCGGTTTGGAAGATAGCCCTTTCAAAAACCTGCTATGAGAAAGGATGGCTGTAAAAATGGATGCTTTTTCCTGCTCTGCTTGCCCGCGCCGCTGCGGCGCCCTGCGAGAACCTGCGCAGCCCTCCGGAGGAGTTTGTGGGATGCCGGCCGGGTTTGTGGTTGCGCGGGCTGCCCTGCATCAGTGGGAGGAGCCTTGTATCAGCGGGCAAAACGGTTCGGGAACCGTGTTTTTCTCCGGCTGCTCGCTGCGTTGCGTTTATTGCCAGAATCAACAGATCAGCCTCGGCCGCTATGGCGCGCCGGTGACGGAAGAGAACCTGCTGCGGATGTTTGACCGGCTGATTGCGCAGGGGGCGCACAACCTGAACCTGGTCAATCCAACCCACTATGCGCCAATGCTCGCAAAGGCTTTGCAAAAATACCGCTCGCCTGTGCCGATTGTCTACAATTCCGGGGGTTATGAGCGGGTGGAAACGCTAAAGGCCCTGGAGGGGCTCGTTGATATTTATTTGCCGGATCTTAAATATGTGGACAGCGCGGTTTCATTGCGCTATTCCGGCGCGGCGGATTATTTTGACTATGCTTCGAAAGCGATCCTGGAAATGAGCAGGCAGGTCGGGGAAGCGCGCTTTGATGAAAATGGGATGATGAAAAAAGGGCTGATCGTCCGGCATTTGATCCTGCCCCGCAATACGGCGCAATCGATTAAGGCGCTCACTTGGATCCGTGGAAACTTGCCGGAAGGGACGCTGGTCAGCCTGATGTGCCAGTATACGCCGTGCGGGGAGCTGGGAAGCTTTCCGGAGCTTCAGCGGCGGATCACGCGCAGGGAATATGATAAAGTGGTGGAACACATGCTGAAGCTGGGCCTGACCGGCGGGTATTTGCAGGAGTTATCCTCGGCAAAGGAGGAGTATATTCCACCTTTTGATCTCACCGGAGTGATTATATAGTATTGAAAACCGCATAAAAATTAAATATTAGAATTGATAGAAGAATCAATAACTTTATTTTACAGAAACTGTTGACATGAGATATGAAGAGTGCTATGATGAGTATCGCAAACGAGAGAAGAACTGATATGACTGATTGAAAAAGAGAGGGAGGACGATTATGTCACTGGATAAAGTGCCGCTGATTCAATACGGCAAGGCGGAGGATATCGTCAATTCCGTCACCCATGCAGTGGGCGCGGTGTTCGGGATCGTCGTACTCGTGATGTGCACGGTGCGCTCGGCAAAGCTCGGCTCTGCCATGGGCGTCGTCAGCTCCGTGATTTATGGCACGTCGATGATCATTCTGTATTTCTGCTCCGCGCTCTACCACGGGTTGCCGGCGGGGAATGCAAAGCGTTTCATGCGCATTGTGGATCACGGCGTGATTTACCTGCTGATCGCGGGCACGATCACCCCCTGTGTGCTGATTGCGCTGCGCTCCGAGAGCAATGTTGCCGGCTGGGTCATGTTTGGAATCGCCTGGGGCTGCGCGCTGCTGGGGATTATTCTTACGCTGATCGACTTTGAAAAATTTAAGGTCATGGAGATGGTGCTCTATATCGCCATTGGCTGGACGCTGCTGCTTGTGGTGAAGCCCCTGTTTCATGCGCTGAGCACAACGGGTGTTGTGCTGGTGATTCTGGGCGGCGCGGTGTATACCGTGGGCGCGATCATCTATGGATTTGGCAAGAAGGTCAAGTATTTTCACGCGCTGTTCCATATCTTTGTGCTGGCGGGTAGCACGCTGCATTTTGTGGCGGTTTATTGGTATGTGCTGCCGTTGGCAAAATAGGCGGATTCAAGCCTTTTACAACATTATTTCCTTAATCTCCTTTTGAGAAAGTTCACACACAAATGGAAGGCGGCAGGTGCGTTGTGCATCTGCCGCCTTCCGGTTATTATGATGTCAGTATGCAGATTCACAAAACTGGGGATGTATTTCTTGTAGAAAAAATGTATTTACAAGTGAAGAAAGAGCGGTATAATGATATTAAATATAGTGACGCGGACTTTGTATGGATCAGGTGTAAACACATAGAAATAGCTGAATCTATTGTATGACAAAAGGAGGAAGATTGCTTGCTCAAAGAAATCAAGCTGCTGATTATTGGCGCAGTTCTTACGCTCAGCGGCGCAATTATGATGACGAGTAACGAGGACGTTGCTGTTGCTAGTATCGTTATCGGAATCATTGGTCTGCTCTTTTTGCTGGCCTCTTTGCTCACCAAATCCAAGCTCGCATCTTATTATCAAGAGGATTCCGGCGCGGAGCAGGGCTCTGATCAGGATGAAAAATAATATAGGCTACATAACAACGCATGCCCGCAGGCTCCGTAGAGCCTGCGGGCATGCGTTTCATTTTATCTTTTGTAGCATTACGGCCAGATATGCTCTGGATCCACGCCGAACACCTGCACCACATCGAGATACGCGCTGTTGGCCAAATCCTTGACCGTGACGATCTTCCCGCCGTCGGAATCAAGGTCGAGCCCAGTGGATTGATAGGCTTCCCAAACAAGATGCGCGCACTGTGTGCCGCCGGGAGCCTCTTGGAATTTGGAGGTAAAAATGCCCGCCACCAGGTTGTAGGGGATGCCTGCGAGATGGTCGTTTGCAAACGCGACGGCTTCAGCGGCCTTTTCGCGGTATTCTGGCTTGGGGCGCAGGAGCATAAAGGTTGGCCAATCGCGCCACCCATTTGTGCTCTGGTAGGCGGAATCCACACCGAGGGAGATTGCCTCCAGCGTTTGCCCTGCGGCGGCGCTTGTCACGAGCGCGGCGTGGCCGTGCCGCCAGCCGAAGGAGTGCATAGAGCGGGTGAGGAGGATATCGCCATCCCGCAAGGGGGCGAGCTGAAAGCCGTAAATCCGGCTGCCGGTTTCGCCCGTCAGGCTCTCCTGAAAGGCAGTCAAGGAGTTTTGCTTGCATACGATGCGTGGCACGCGGAAAAAATCCTCCTGGAACTGCTGGATTTTCTCCCTGCCATCCGGTAGCAGAAGCAGATCCTGCACGGCGGGCCTGCCAAGGCCGGTCTGCCGGTAAAGGGTTTCATAATCTGTATCGGATAGAGAATCCTTCGCTAAAATCAGACTGAGATCCACCTCTTCATAACCGGGCGATACGTGGTCGTGCGGCTCCGCCGCGGCGTTGAGCAGAAAGTTCAGCAGAAAAAAGATGGTGATACAGGCGATTGGGATGAAGATTGCTTTCAAAATACGTCTGGTTTGTTTTTTCGTCTTGCTCATCGTTATCATTGCACTCCAATATGAAAAAGTAAATGAAAACAGGAGGCCGCGCCGGGCGGGAACCGGCGTTTTCGGGAACCTATTATAGCACAGATTTGCGGGATCACAAACGTTTTTCTTGCATCCGCCGGTGCAGTCCGGTATAATCGAAGGCAGGCTGTATGTCTCAATGCAAAATCTTCAGGATTGTGAGAGAAACGATGAAACAGAGATTGACGCAAGTTCCTTATGATAGAAAGCGGCTGGGGCAGGACCTTGCTGCCGGTGGGATAGCAGCGATGTCGATGCTGCCCTTTGCGCTGGCGTTCGGCGCGCTGGCGGGGATTGGCATGCCTGCGGGGCTGATCGCAACGGTGGGGGCGGGTTTCCTATCTGCGCTTGTCCCGGGCCGCGTGCCCTATTTTGCGGGGCCTACCTGCATCGTGTTTTTGGTGTTTTCCGCTTGCGCGGGGCGGTACGGGATGCCGGTGGCGTTAACCGCCTCATTTTTTGCGGGCATGCTGGTGTTTGCCGCATTGCTGCTGCGCGCGGACAGGCTGCTGCAATTTATCCCTGCGCCAGTCGCGAGCGGCTTCACCATCGGCGCAGCGTTGGTGATGACGATTTTGCAGACGAACAATTATTTTGGCATCAATGCGACTGGCGTCAGCGCGGTGGAGATGCTGCTCTCTTATCGGAGCTTTGGGTTCCATGCAAATTGGCGGACCGTGCTCTATGGCACGATCGTGCTGGTGCTGATGATCACCTACCCGCGCAAATTTAAAAAGCTTCATCAAAAAATACCGGCTCAGTTTGTGAGCCTGGTCATTGCGCTGGGGCTGCATCTTTGCCTCGTCCCCTCCGCAGAGAAATCCCCGGTGTTGGAAGCGGGCGCGTTTTCACACGCGCTTTCCGGCTCCGGCGGCATTCTGTTCGGCGGATTCACGGTTGCCCCGGCGGGCGGACTGATTCTATCCACCTCTGCCATCGCGCTCTCCATCCTCGTTTGCAGTGGCGTCAGCCGAGGCGCGCAGGAGAAACAAGCGCCCCATGCGATTTTGATGGGGGTGGGGAATATGCTCCTGCCGCTCTTCGGCGGGATGCCCGTGGGGGCGGCGCAGGAGAAAGGGGAGCAGGCCACGCGCGTCGCGCCGCTTTTTTCCAGCGTTTTGATGCTGGCTGCCATATTGCTGCTGGGCGGTGTGTTTGAGCGGATTCCGCTCTCCGTCCTGGCGGTGATCCTGATCGTGACGATGTGGGAAAAGCTCGATTTTCAGGCGCTCAAAACCGTGTTCGGCGGCAAAAAGCTCGCTCAGATCCTCCTGTTTTTCCTGTGCGCTGCTGCGACGGTTTTTCTCGAACTGCCCTATGTGATGATTCTGTTCGGTATTGTAACGCTTTATATGGCGCTGCGTATGTGGATGCGGCAGAAGAGATAAAAATTATGAAATCACATTGCTTTATGAAGCTTTTTCTATTATAATTGATAGTATTCCAGAAAGAAGGGTGGTGAAAGGTTGATGCGTCCGGTGAAAAAGGCAGATTGGAATTTATCCGTGCCAAATCGTGTGTGCCGCAAGGAGCTGTTCCTGGGCAGCGATATCGTCCGCAGTTACACATTCAAAACAGCCGCGCTGAGGGGGCAGTCTGCCCTTTTGGCGAAATTAAACCACATGCTCACGGCAAATTTTGCCCCGGCAGGGGAGAAGTCTGCCCTTTTTGCAGAAAAACCGGATTGTTTTGAATGCCTTTCACCATATTTAGAGCGGGCCGCGTAACTGGGCCCAAACTGAATCAATGGGTACCCTGTGCAGTCAAAACGATTTGCACAGGGTATTTTTATGCCCAAATTTGAGATTCTGGAGGTTCCTATGATTCGAAAATACAGCCAAACCATGCGCATGGCAATGCGCGCCCAGACGAACGGCGGCATTTTATATCTGCTCCCGAATATCTTCGTCCGGCTGGTGCATCTGATCCCGCTGCTATTCCTCTGGTCCGTTTTATCAAGAAGCGGCGTTGAAACCGGCATGACGCTGGGGCAGATGCTTTCTTATACCTATCTCAATGCCGTATTGGCTGATTTACTGGTGGTGCAAACCTTTGCCTCGAGCTGGTGCTATGAAGGGGAGCTGCACAAGCTCTATCTCCGCCCAGCCTCTATTTTTGGCGGGATCGTGGCGGAAACGGTAGGCGGATGGATCCCGATGCTGCTTTTCTTCTCCCTTCCGCTGCTGTGCGCCGCGCCGTTTTTTGGGATTTCGGTTTTGCCGGCAAGCCCTTGGTTTTTCCTAAGCCTTTTGCTCTGTATCTCCCTTGGGTTTGCGATTGATTTTTTGTTTGCCTGTGTGGCGATTGAGCTGCGCGGCATCTCCTGGCTTGCCCATGTGATCCGCACGGCGATCGTGGCGCTTTTTTCCGGCACCGTGCTGCCCTTCCGGCTGCTGCCGTTTGGGCTGGCGCGATTGTTTGAACTACAGCCCTTTGGCAGCCTCGGCGGCGCGCCGCTGGCGCTGTTCGCCGGCACGGCGCAGCCGCTTCCAATCTTGCTTACTCAGGTGTTTTGGAACCTGGCCCTGTGGCCCGCGGCAATCCTTTGGTTCCACAAATCACGGGAGAGGATGGTGAGCTTTGGTGGATAGGCAAAAAATCTCCTTCCGGCAATTTTTATCGCTGTATGTGCTGTATGCCAAAATGGATTTCGCCTGGCTGTTGCGGGACCGGGTGTTTGCATCCCTTGCCATCCTGTCGGATGTCGTATCCAATCTCTCCTCTATCGCGGGCGTGTTTCTGCTGGCGTGGAGGTTTGGCGAAATCGGCGGTATGAGCCGCTATGAAATCCTGTTTATGCTCGGCTATACCTCGATGATGACGGGGATTTATCAGGTGTTTTTCTCCAGCAATAACGTTGGGCATATCAGCCGCCGGATTGGGCGCGGCCAAGTAGATCATATGCTGATCCAGCCGCTCCCCTTGCCGGTGCAGCTGATGACGGAGGGCTTCATCCCGTTTTCAGGGAGCAGCAACCTGGTTTCCGGCGCTGTTATTCTCTGCATTGCCGTGGCAAAGCTCGGCATCCGGCCGCCGTGGTGGTGGGCGCTTGCGCTCGCCGGGCATTTGGCCGCTACGATTGTGATTCTGGTCGCCTCTTCTTACCTCGCCTCCAGCGTCGCGTTTTACGCGCCCGTCCAGGCGGAGGAGATTGCAACCTATGTGATTGATGCGCACTGCAGCCTGGCGCAATTCCCGCTCTCCGGCATGCCGTTTGCGTTGAAAGCGCCGTTGCTGACGGTGTTCCCTGCGGGGCTTCTGGGGTGGTTCCCGTCGCTTGCGCTGCTGGGAAAGCCCCCGCTCGGTTTGCCGGGCTATTACCCCGCGATCCTCGCGGTGCTCCTCGCCGCATGCGCGGCTTACTTTTTTAGGAAAGGATTGCATTACTATGTTAAAAAAGGGATCAACCGCTACCTCTCCATCGGACATCGCCGTTGACGTGCGGTCTGTTGTGAAGGTGTTTGCCTAATCCCAGCGGGAGAATGCTGGGGGCGGCATGCTGAAAAAGCTCGCAAGGCCCGAGAAAAAGCGCGTATATGCGCTTGACGATGTGACCTTTCAAATCCGGCGCGGCGAGTTCGTCGCCTACGTCGGGCCGAATGGGGCGGGGAAGAGCACAACGATGAAGCTGCTCTGTGGTATGCTCCTGCCAACGGAGGGGAACATTTCCGTGCTCGGCCTGTCGCCGGAGAAAAACCGGGTTGCGCTCATGCGAAGGCTCGGCGTGCTGTTCGGCAACCGGACGGAGCTGTGGTGGGATCACCCCGTGATGCAGAGCTTTGCGTGGAAGAAGGCCGTGTGGCAGATCCCGGAGGAAATATACCGGCGGAATCTGGAGATGGCCATTGAGCTTTTGGATTTGCAGGGCCTTTTAAAGACCTTTGCGCGGGAATTATCGCTTGGCCAGCGGATGCGAGCGGATATCGCCATGATGCTCCTGCATGCCCCGGAGATGATCCTGCTGGATGAGCCGACGCTGGGGCTGGATGTGGTCGCCAAGCGGCAGATGATCGAGTTCCTGAAAACGGTCAACCGGGAAAACGGCGTGACAATCATTGTAACCAGCCATGACATGGATGATTTGGAGGAGATGGCCCAGCGCATTTTAATGCTCTCCGCAGGCAAGATTGCATATGATGGCGATTTTGACGGCCTGCGCGCCTTAACGGGCCGCCCCTCCCGGCTTCGGCTGACGCTGAATGGCGGCTGCCCGCCCGACCTACACATCGGGCGCCTTTTGTCGGAAGAAAAGGGCGTTTGCGAATATGAACTGGATTTATCCTCTATACAGGTGCATGAATTGCTTGCACAGCTTTCAACGCTACACGGCATCCGGGATTTGGAAATCCAAAAAGCGCCGATCGAGCAGGTGATTGCGGAACTATTCCGCGCCTGGCGGTAACGGCGCGGCAGCGGCCCCACTTTGCCTCTCATCCGCTATGACGGCGCACTGCGGGGCCGGGCTGCCACGTTCTGTCGAAAAAGGCGGCGGGCAGAGCGCTTTTTTCGGAACGGATGCCGTTTGCTTTCCGGTCGGAAATCGTGTATACTAAATAAAAAGGCAGATCCGGGCGGATGTTGTTCGGGGCGAAATCAAAGTCGCTCCCCATACGGGGAGCGTGGATTGAAATGGAGAAGGTTTCTGGATGGGGCGGCAGGCGGCTTCCCCGCCCAAATGGCCCCAATGGAGAGGATGAGAATCAGATGATTTTAACAGTCGACATCGGCAACAGCAATATCACGATGGGGGTATATCGGGAGAATGATCTCCTATTCGTTGCCCGCCTTGCGACAGACCGTTCCCGCACGGGCGATCAATACGCGGTGGAGCTGAAATCCATTTTTGCGCTTTATGATGTGGTGCCGAAAGATTTTGAAGGCGCGATCATTAGCTCCGTTGTGCCGGAGCTGACTGCCGCCGTGCGCAAGGCCACGCAGATGGTCACGGGCCATGTGCCGCTTCTCGTTGGGCCGGGCCTGAAAACCGGGCTCAACATCCGCACGGACACGCCAGGTATTCTTGGCGCGGATCTGGTGGTGGGTGCGGTGGCCGCCATCCACACTTACGAGCTGCCTTGCCTTGTGATGGATTTGGGCACGGCAACAAAAATCAGCGTCCTCGATGAGCAGGGCACCTACCTGGGCTGCACGATTTCCGCGGGTGTGGGAATTTCACTGGATGCGCTCGCAACCCGCACTTCGCAGCTTCCGCATATCAGTATTGAGGCACCGCACCATGTGATCGGTACGAATTCACCGGACTGCATGCAGTCCGGCACCGTGTTCGGCACTGCCGCCATGCTCGACGGCCTGTGTGACCGCATTGAGGAGGAACTCGGGCGGTCGGTCAAAACGATCGTAGCGACCGGAGGGCTGGCGAAGGAGATCGTTTCCAACTGTAAGCGGAAAGTCCTTTACAGCGAGAATTTGTTGCTGGAGGGCCTGAAGCTTGTTTATGAGAAAAACACGTCGAAAGGCGGCCGTTTGCCGCAGCATTGATTTGCTAAAATTGCCACTTGACAGGAATTGATTGTAAGGGTAAAATGCTTTACGGATTGACCTTCGATTGAAAATTTTATTTTTCAACTTTTTCGCCAAATTTTGCGCTGCATCTTCCCTGGGGAGAGCAGCAGCAAGGAGGAATATAAATTGAAAAAGAACAACCGCACTTCCCTTGCGAGGACGATGCGCCTCGCGCAGCTCGCCATGCTGATCGCTATTCAGGCGATCCTGACCTTCACGCCGCTGGGCTTTATCATGATCCCCCCGATCTCCATCACGATCATGCATATCCCCGTGATTATCGGCGCGGTGACGATGGGGCCGCTGTTCGGTGGCATCTTGGGCGCTTCCTTCGGCGTGATGTCGATGCTCAAGGCAACCTTTGCTGCAGCGAGCCCGGCAGATATCATTTTTTCCCCATTCATCAGCGGAACTCCGGTGCAATCGCTGATCCTGTGCGTTGTGCCGCGCATCCTGCTCGGTGTGATCGCCGCGTGGCTGTTTATCGGGCTGAAGAAGCTCATCAAAAATGAGACGGTGTGCATTGGCCTGAGCGCGGGGGTTGCAACGCTTTGCCACAGCGCGATGGTGCTGGGGCTGATGTGGTTCCTCTTCAATTCCCTGCCGCTGAAAGAGGTATTTGCGACGATGATGTCGCTCAACTGCCTGTTGGAAATCGCTTTGGCAGTGGTCGTCGGCATGGCGGTATGCAAGCCGCTGCTGGTCTATCTGCGTCGGCAAAAGCTGATCCAAAAATAGGGGCTAAATCGGCCACGCACCCGGTTGGATATCCGAGATATCGTTTTTTGATGGATCGGTTGGCTAGCTGGGTATTATAAATAAGGAGAACACGCGCCGTAAATTTGCACTTTTGCATTTTATGGCGCGTTTTGCTTTTAATTGATATCAAAATCGTTTTGAGCGGAGCTATCAAACCAATTTGCCGGAGGGAGAACGGGGAGCCCGTCCGAAAAGGACGAACTCCCTACAGGCCAATCAGCTGGATTCAGTGTTTCTGAAAGGGTGGTTCGATACCGAAACGGAACCTGGCATCTTTTTTGAATTTACACCGGCACGGATTCCCTTCTGCACGATAAATTACTGCGTTTTTTAAGTCGTATATGACAGACCACACCGTATCTTTCCCTGTGCTTCTGTCGTATTGACATAAAAACCCGTCCTTTCCCGCTAAAAGCTCCTGTGCCGATTGGATTCCGATTTGCCCTCTCTTACGCTCCAGTGCATTTTTGAGCGTTTGATATCTTGTCTCTGCCTGCCAGTTATCAATTTCCGGGTTTGTAAACGAAGCCATCGCTTCCGAATGAAAGACATTGGTGGCGTAGACATAGGGGCGCCCTTCAGATGGCCGGATGATTTCTATTTTCTCTGCATTACATTCTACAACGGCAATCTCTCCCATGCGATCTGCTATCGTTAGCGTTTGGGCCGAGGCAATGGGGATTTCTTGAATGTAATGAATCGCCTCGTTGGTTGTTTTGCATTTTTCCAAGATGAACCGTAACAGCATCCCTGCATTGAGCCCTGGCTGAATGGCGTGAGGATAAACCGCGGTCAGACCGACAGCAAGCCCTTGTTCGTTTATGCCGTCCTCCAGTTCGAGAAATGCTGTCGTATTTCCTGTGAATCCATAAGAATCAGCGTCAATATGATAAATGACATTTAAATTATATTTCTCTAGTTCAGTTAAAAAATCGCTGTTTCTTCCGAACAGAATCGTTTCATGATCTGCCACTGCAAAACAGGAGCAATGGCAGGCGGGCGGCATGGCATACATGCTGAATAAAACAGCTTGGAGCATTTCAGCCTCACAATGCTGCCCATCCGCTAAGCCCTGGATTTCTTCTAATATTTCTGGGAAGTATTTTTGATAAACGGGAACACAAGCCAAAGCGAACGCCTTTCGCTCTTTCGTCATTGGAAAAGGAAGGTTGTTTAAAATAAATTGGCCGTGCTTTTCCAAAAGGGACCCCCAATGAAACCCGATTTCGTAGTGTGTCCCTTTCAAATGCGCATGATACATGATTCTTTCGCTCCTTTATCTGTTACAATAAAGAGCAGCCGGCAACTCTATCACAAAGGATAATGGAATAAAAATTTTATGTCAATATCTGCTTTTGGATTTGGAATATCACCTCAAACTGTCCCTTAGAATGTATACTGATGAAAGTGAGGGGAGGTTGACGCGGCATATTGTGGAAAGGAAGTGTTTCTTGCCGCCTTGAAAAGCACGAAATAGATGGTATAATAACAATGAATCAGCATGCGTGCGGCTTTGCGCATACCTCAATTTTCAGGAGGAATCATCAATGGACAACACAGAGAACAAGAAATTTTATATCACTACGCCGATTTACTATCCGTCGGACAATCTGCACATCGGCCACGCTTACTGCTCCGTGATGGCGGATACCATGGCGCGGTATAAACGGATTCAGGGGTACGACGTGATGTTTCTCACCGGCACGGACGAGCACGGCCAGAAGATTGAGGAGAAGGCGAAGGCCGCGGGGATCACGCCGAAGCAGTATGTCGACCATGTCGTATCCGGCATTAAAGACCTGTGGAAGCTGATGGATATCTCCTATGATAAATTCATCCGCACGACGGACGATTATCATGAGAAGGCCGTTCAGAAAATCTTCAAGCAGCTCTATGACCAGGGCGATATCTACAAGGGCTCCTATGAGGGCTGGTACTGCACGCCCTGCGAATCCTTCTGGACGGAGACGCAGCTCGTCGACGGCAAGTGCCCGGATTGCGGGCGTGAGGTCAGGCGCACGTCCGAGGAGGCGTATTTCTTTCGCCTTTCCAAATATCAGGATCAATTGATCAAGCTTTTTGAGGAGCATCCGGAGTTTCTGGAGCCCGCCTCCCGCCGCAATGAGATGCTCAATAACTTTATCAAGCCCGGTCTGGAAGACCTGTGCGTGTCCCGCACTTCGTTTACCTGGGGCGTGCCGGTCACATTTGACCCGAAGCATATCGTCTACGTCTGGGTGGATGCGCTCTCCAACTATATCACCGCCCTTGGCTACGGCTCGGAGGACGACAGCCTTTATCAAAAATATTGGCCTGCGGATATCCATCTCGTCGGCAAGGAGATCGTGCGATTCCACACGATCATCTGGCCCGCCATGCTCATGGCGCTGAACCTGCCTCTCCCCAAGAAGGTGCTCGGCCACGGCTGGCTGATCCTGGAGGGCGGCAAGATGAGCAAGTCGAAGGGCAACGTCGTCGATCCGGTGGTGCTCTGCGAGCGCTACGGGGTGGATGCCATCCGCTACTTCCTCCTGCGCGATATCCCGTTCGGCTCGGACGGCACCTTCTCCAATGAAGCGCTCATCACGCGCATCAATTCCGATCTTGCCAACGATCTTGGCAACCTCGTCTCCCGCACGGTGGCGATGGTCAACAAATATTTCGGCGGCACGATCCCTACGGAACGCACGGCTGGGGAATTTGATGATGACCTGATCGCGCTTGCAACTGCTACAAAGGCGAAGGTGGAGGCCTACGCGGATGAGATGCAGTTCTCCCAGGCGCTTACGGAGCTGTGGGCGCTTATTTCCCGGACGAATAAATATATCGACGAGACGGCCCCGTGGGTGCTCGCGAAGGATGAGGCGAACCGCGCCCGTCTGGCGGCTGTGATGTATAATCTCTGCGAAGCGATCCGGATCATTTCGATCCTCGTTTCTCCCTTCCTGCCGCACACCGCGCCGAAGATTCAGGCGCAGCTCGGCGCACCTGCGGCTGTGCTCTCCTGGGAGCAGGCGGGCGAGTGGGGCCTGTTGCCGGCTGGCTTCACGGTGCAGAAGGGCGAGATCATCTTCCCCCGCATCGATATCGCCAAGGAGCTCGCGGAGCTGGAGGCGCAGCAGAAGGCGGCCCGCGAGGCGAAGGAACAAGCACAGCAGAAGGCGGAGGGCATTGCCCAGATTTCAATCGATGATTTCGCAAAGGTCGAGCTGCGCGTGGCGGAAGTGAAGGATTGCGAGCCGGTCAAGCGTGCAAAGAAGCTGTTAAAGCTCACGCTGGATGACGGCAGCGGCACGCCGCGCACGGTAGCATCCGGCATTGCGCAGTGGTACAAGCCGGAGGATTTGATCGGGCATAAGGTGGTGCTGGTGGCAAACCTGAAGCCTGCGGTGCTCTGCGGCGTGGAGAGCCAGGGCATGATCCTTGCCGCGGACTGCGCAAAGGATGATGTGAAGGTGCTCTTTGTCGACAACATGCCGGCGGGGGCAAAAATCCGGTAAGAATTTCGGGCGGCGCAGAGCAGGAATGCATTGCGCCGCTCGTTTGATTCTGTTTATTGGGAGTGATGAAATGGAGATGGAGACGCTTTTCATCCCGGGAATTCCCGCCGTGGTGTGGGGAGAGCCGTCTCACCACGTATTAATCGCGGTGCATGGCAATCTTTCGCATAAGACGGATACCGTGATCCGGCTTCTGGCTGAGGCGGCGGTACCAAAGGGCTTGCAGGTGCTCAGCTTCGACCTGCCGGAGCATGGAGACCGGCCAAAGGGAAACCCGCCCTGCAAAGCGTCAGCGGCGAAAGCAGACTTGCGGCTTGTGATGGAATATGCGAAATCCCGCTGGCGGGAAATCAGCCTCTTTGCCTGTAGTATGGGGGCGTATTTCAGCCTGCTGGCATATCCGGACGAAACCATTCGCCAGTGCCTGTTTTTGTCCCCGGTTGTAGATATGAGGCGGCTGATTGAAAATATGCTTCGCTGGTCCAATCTCAGCCAGCAGCGGCTGGCTGCGGAGGGGGAGCTTGTGACGGCAGCCGGACAAACGCTATATTGGGGCGATTACTGCTTCATCAAAGCACATCCTGTGACCCGATGGGAACCGCAGACGGAAATTCTATATGGCGAAAACGACGGTTTATGCGAACGGGCTGTGCTGGACGCGTTCGCCCAGCGCTTTGACTGCCGCTTGCAGGTGGTGAAGCAAGGGGAGCATTGGTTCCACACGCCGGAGCAGCTGGCGGTTTACCGGAACTGGTTGGAGAAACGGATCGAACCAGCTTCCAGTGAATACGATTTGAAAGGGGAGAGCGAATGCTGACGGAAACCTTTGACCGGTCGGAGGAGATCATTCGGCCAGAGATGATATACGGAAAACGGAAGAAGCTGTGCGATATCTGCATCATCACCTTCTCGCAGCATGTGATCGAATATGCGTTGCAAAAATATGACTGTAAAAAGGTCATATCGCTTGAAAGCACGGGGGGTTCTATCCCGATTTATATCATGACATATCAGGAAAAGGAGCTTGCCCTTTATCAGTCGATGATCGGCGCTCCCGCGGCGGGCGCCTGCCTGGAGGAGGCGCGTTGCCTGACGGGTGCATCTCACTATATCATGTTCGGCTCCTGCGGCTGCCTGCATGAGGAGATCACCGCCGGAAAGCTCATCGTTCCCACACAGGCATATCGGGATGAGGGGCTCTCCTACCACTACGTGCCCGCTGGGGATTATCTGCCGCTCCCAAATGCCGGGCGGGTGGCCTCGTTTTTCGAGCGGAAGGGTATCCCGTTTGTCACCGGAAAAACCTGGACGACGGATGGGCTATACCGCGAAACGCGCGCGAATATGAGCAAGCGAAAGGCGGAGGGCTGCCTGACTGTCGAGATGGAGTGCGCGGGGCTTCAGGCGGTGTGTAGTTTCCGGGAGTTGCAATACTATGCCTTTCTCTTCGGCGGCGATCTGTTGGATGCTGCGGAGTGGGATGTTCGGATTCTGGGGAATCACAGGGAAAAAGATTGCCAGATCGAAGGCTTCCGCATTGCGCTGGAATTGGCGCACGCGCTATCAATGTTATTCAGTTTGGAATAAGGATGGTTTCATCGAATGGATTCACTGATTTTTGATTCGCCCGCGATGCAAACACCGCGTGTGACACCAAATTCACCTATCATCTTTGACTCTCATGCGCACTATGACGATCGCGCCTTTGACGGCGACCGTGAGGCGGTGCTTTCCACCCTGCCGGGGGCCGGGGTTTGCGGAGTCATTAACTGCGGCGTCGATATTCTCTCTTCCCAAAAAGCGCTTGCGCTCGCCGCGCAGTATCCCTTTCTCTGGGCAGCGGTTGGCATCCACGGGCAGGAGGCGGGCCGGGCAAAGCCGGGCGATCTTAACCGCTTACTGCCACTTTTGGAGGAGCCGCGCACGGTGGCACTCGGAGAAATCGGCCTCGATTACCACTATGATGACGGTGCGCCGCGCGAGGTGCAGCGGGAACTGCTCGAGCGGCAGCTCCAAATTGCCGTGGAGCGTGATATCCCGGTAATTTTGCACGACCGGGAGGCGCATGAGGATATGTGGAAGCTGTTGCAGCGATATAAGCCGCGCGGGGTGATGCACTGCTTCTCCGGCAGTGTGGAGATGGCGAGGGATCTGGTGGGCATCGGCATGTATATCGGCCTTGGCGGCGCAGTGACCTTCAAAAATGCGCGCCGTCCAATCGAGGTGGCGGCCTGGGTGCCGAAGGATCGCCTCCTGATCGAAACGGACGCGCCCTATATGACACCTGTTCCCTTCCGTGGGAAACGAAACACCTCTGCGCTGATCTCCTATACGGCGGAAAAAATTGCGCAGGTGCGCGGCGTCACATCGGAGCAGGTGCTGCGCATGACGAAGATGAATGCCGAACGGCTCTTTGGTGTTGTCTGCCCGGTATAACAAACCAGTTTGATTTCTCGATTATCCCGTGGAATTTGATCTTCGTTTTTTGCCCGGATTTTTCTCGCTCACGAAAACGCTCCCCGGTTGTAGATGCTTACGGCCGGAGAGCGTTTTTAGGAGCGGCAGAAGTGGGAGCGGATCGGACAGGGGATGGGCCGAAAAACAGCAGAAAAGATGACAGACTGTTGTCAGCTTTCCTGCGTTATCATCAGCATGCCGTTGTATTTTCAGGTCGGGGCTGCAGAGTGCCGGAGCCTGATCTGCGCGGGCCGGTTTCCAGCAATTTTCATCCGACGTTCCTTGACTTTTTTCACAAATCTGGTATGATATCGAGAGAACAAATGTTTTTGAGCCGTGTGCGCTCAGGGAGGTCTGTGTATGGCACAGAAAAATTTGATGGTAAAGGGTGCCCGTGAGCACAACTTAAAAAATGTAGATATTGAGATCCCGCGCGATAAGCTCGTTGTCTTTACAGGGCTTTCCGGCTCCGGCAAATCATCGCTTGCCTTTGATACCATCTATGCTGAGGGTCAGCGGCGCTATGTGGAGAGCTTATCCTCCTATGCGCGCCAGTTCTTAGGCCAGATGGAGAAGCCGGATGTGGATTCGATTGATGGCCTTTCCCCGGCGATTTCGATCGATCAGAAAACCACCTCCAAGAACCCACGCTCCACGGTCGGTACGGTTACGGAAATCCACGACTATTTGCGCTTGCTGTATGCCCGCATCGGCATCCCGCACTGCCCGGTTTGCAGCAAGGAGATTAAGCAGCAAACAGTGGATCAAATCGTCGATCGGATCATGGCGCTCGACGAGGGTACGAAGATTCAGGTGCTCGCGCCGGTGATCCGCGGGCGAAAGGGTGAGCATAGTAAGGAGCTGGATGCGGCGCGCAAATCCGGCTATGTGCGTGTGCGTGTGGATGGCAGCATTTATGATCTCTCTGAAACGATCAAGCTTGATAAAAATAAAAAGCACAACATTGAGGTGGTGATCGACCGCCTGGTGATCAAGGAGGAAATCCGCGCGCGGCTGGCGGATTCCGTGGAGACCGCCTGCGCCCTCTCCGGCGGCATTCTGCTTATCGACGTGGTAGGCGGAGAGGAGCTGCTCTTCTCCCAGAATTACGCCTGCCCGGAGCACGGCGTGAGCATTGAAGAGCTGACTCCGCGCATGTTTTCCTTTAATAATCCCTTCGGTGCTTGTCCAACCTGCTCCGGTCTCGGCATTTTTATGAAAGTCGATCCGAAGCTGGTCATTCCGAACCCGCGATTGTCCATCCGGCAGGGGGCCATCAAGGCCAGCGGATGGACGGCGGCAGAGGGCGGCACGATTGCGCAGATGTATTTTGAGGGACTGGCGGAGCACTATCACTTTTCGCTGGACGAGCCCGTCAACAAGCTGCCCAAAGAGGCGCTAAACGCCGTGCTCTACGGCACCAAAGGCAAAAAAATCAAGATGCACCGCCGCAGTGAATACGGAAGCGGCACCTATACCACGGAGTTTGAAGGCGTGATCCCCAATCTGGAGCGGCGTTACAAGGAGACGAGCAGCGAATGGTCGCGGGCGGAAATCGAGCAGGTGATGAGCGCAAAGCCCTGCCCGGATTGCGGCGGCGCGCGGCTGCGGCCGGAGTCGCTCTCCGTTACGGTGGGCGGCATCAACATCGATCAGTTCAGCCATAAATCCATTACGGCTGCGTTGGAGTTTATCAACGGATTGCAGTTGACCGAGCGCGAGCAGATGATCGCAAAGCAGATTCTCAAGGAAATCCGCGAAAGGCTCACCTTCCTCTCGAGCGTGGGGCTTGATTACCTGATGCTTTCCCGCCCCGCGGGGACGCTGTCCGGCGGCGAGAGCCAGCGCATCCGGCTGGCAACGCAAATCGGCTCTTCGCTGATGGGCGTTCTCTATATCCTGGATGAGCCGAGCATCGGCCTGCACCAGCGGGATAACGACCGGCTGCTGGAAACGCTCAAGCACCTGCGCGATCTCGGCAATACCTTGATCGTTGTGGAGCACGATGAGGATACGATGTATGCCGCGGACTATATTGTGGACGTTGGCCCCGGCGCGGGCATCCACGGCGGGGAGATCGTTTGCGCGGGCACAGTGGATGAGATCAAGGCCTGCAAACGGTCGCTGACCGGGCAATACCTCAGCGGCGCGCGGTCGATTCCAATCCCGGAGAAGCGGCGTAAGGGCAACGGCAAATTTTTGAAGGTGCTCGGCGCAAAGGAGAATAACCTCAAGGGGATCGATGTAACGATCCCACTGGGCGAGTTTGTGTGCGTAACGGGCGTGTCCGGCTCCGGTAAATCCTCGCTCGTCAACGAAATTCTCTATAAGCGGCTGGCGAATGAATTAAACGGCGCGAAGCGCACCGTCGGCGTGCATCAGGATATGGAGGGCATCCAGCATCTCGATAAAGTGATTGATATCGACCAGTCGCCCATCGGGCGCACGCCGCGCTCCAACCCGGCGACGTATACCGGCGTGTTTACGGATATCCGCGAGCTCTTCGCCTCCACGCAGGAGTCGAAGATGCGCGGCTTTAAAGCGAACCGCTTTTCTTTCAACGTCAAGGGCGGGCGCTGCGAGGCCTGCCAGGGCGACGGCATTGTAAAGATTGAGATGCACTTCCTGGCGGATATCTATGTACCCTGCGAGGTCTGCAAGGGCGCGCGTTACAACCGCGAAACGCTGGAAGTGAAGTATAAGGGCAAAAATATTTACGATGTGCTGGAGATGACCGTGGAGGAGGGGTTGGAATTCTTCTCCGCCGTGCCGAAAATTCAGCGCAAGCTGCAAACGCTCTATGATGTGGGCCTGGGCTATATCAAGATCGGCCAGCCTGCGACCACGCTTTCCGGCGGCGAGGCGCAGCGCGTCAAGCTCTCCACCGAGCTTTCCCGCCGGGCGACGGGGCGCACCATCTACATTCTGGACGAGCCGACGACCGGCCTGCATACGGCCGACGTGCACCGCCTCATTGACGTGCTGCACACGCTGGTGGAGAATGGCAACACCGTGCTGGTGATCGAGCACAACCTTGATGTGATCAAAACCGCCGATCATATCATTGACCTTGGCCCGGAGGGCGGCGACAAGGGAGGCATGATCGTGGCAGAAGGCACGCCGGAAGAGGTGGCGCAGGTGAAGGAATCCTATACCGGCCGGTATCTCAGGCGGATTTTGGAACGTGGATAAAGGCAGGCGAAAAGATGCCGGCAAAAAGTAAGACCCGCCCCATACAGCAGCGTATGGGGCGGGTTTTTGATAGGGTGAAGGGAATGAATCGATTTAAAAGATGCTGAGGATCATTGTTTCAACGCGGGAGAAGTAAGCAGCCAATGCCAGCGATTTCAGTATGAGGTTATTTACCATATTGGCGATCATTTTAAATTTTTATGATCCAGCCTTTTTTGTGAAACAAAAAATAAAGAGAATTTACTCGAATGAACACAACTTTATTCCAGAGGAAGTATATCATTTTGCCAAAAAATCTGGTAAAATGATAAATAAAATATGGAGTTTACAATCTGGAGGAGGAAAGCAGGATGGAAAACAGATTGACTTGGGGCAACAAACTCGGATATGGGGTCGGGACGATCGGCAAAAGCATGAGCTACGGCCTGGCAAGTGGATTTATCTCTTATTGGTTTTTATCAGGTTTGGGGCTATCGCCGGCATTTTTGGGCGTCATGCTTTTTGCCGCGCGCATTTGGGATGGCGTCAACGATCTGTTAATGGGTGCAATCATCGACCATACGCACACTAAATGGGGCAAGTTCCGGCCGTGGATGGTGATTGGTGCCGTGACCAATGCGGCGGTTACGGTTTTGCTGTTTACCGACCCCGGGTTCCGTGGCCCCGGCTTATATGTTTATGCAACGGTCGGCTTTATCCTGTGGGATATGACCTATACGATGATTGATGTCAGTTATTGGGCGATGATCCCCGCGCTGACGCTCGATTCCCATGATCGTGATCAGGTTTCTATGCTGCCGCGCATCTTTGGCGGCGCGGCGGGCATTGTGGGCGCGTTTACGCTGCAAATCACAGACAAGCTCGGCGGCGTTGCGGGCGGCGGGTTTATGAAATATGCGTTGCTTACCTCAGGCATCTATATCCTGACCGTTTTGATCTGCACGGGCACGGTGCGGGAGCGGATCGCACCGCCCCCACAGCAGAAGGAGGAAAAATTTTCCCTGATCCGCTGCGCAAAAATTTTGTTTCATAACGATCAGGCGCTTGTAATTGTGGTGATCATGATCCTGTTTAATCTCGCCATCAATCTGACGAATGCGGTCACGGTTTTCTACTTTGTGTTTGTAATCGGCAGCAAGGATCAATATTCTTTCTTTACCATCTTGCTCGGCGCGTCGCAGGCAATCGGGCTGTTAGGCTATCCGATTTTTACCAGATGGTTTGGGCGTAACCGGGTGAATATCGCTTCCCTGGTTTTGCCCTGCATTGGCTATGTGCTGATGTTTCTCTCAACCAGCTTCCTCAATGGGCAGTTCCTTCCCTTTGCCGCTGCGGCCTTTGTGATGTCCGCCGGGTTTGGCTCAATGGGCGTTATGCAGAATGTGATGCTCGCAGACGCGGTGGACTATGGGGAATGGCGCACGGGCGAGCGCAATGAGGGTGTGATTTTTTCGATGCTGACCTTCCTGAGCAAGGTTGCGGCGGGATTGAGTTCGCTAATTACCATGTTGGGTTTTGCAGCCGTCGGCTTTCAAGGAAAAGAAGATTCTGTTGCAACGCCGCAAGCGGTGACCTGCATCGAAACGATGATGTATATCCTGCCGCCGCTGATCTTGCTTGTGGCGCTGGCGGTCTATTTCAAAAAGTTTAAGCTCAAGCCAGAGCTTGTCAAGAAGATCTCCTGCGAGATTCAGGAAAGGCGCGGGGCTGGCGATTCTTGAACGGTATTTTTACGATATGGAGCGATAAT
>UQWL01000021.1 GCA_900544715.1 uncultured Oscillospiraceae bacterium
AATGCAGCGCATTTGGAACCGCCCCTTTTCTTTTTTCAAGGCATGTTCCACCCATATCGCTCATAAAATGAAACTACGGATCAAACCCCAGAAGCGGTTTCCCAGAAACCGGCGATGGAAATGGGCGGTGACAATCACGTTGCATACGAAGGAAACAAGCAGGCTGAATATGATATTGTCCATCGTCATCTGCCTCGCGCTCGGTGCGTTGAGTGTTTTTGGCGTGGCGCAGGGGGTGGAAGAGCATACGCAGAAGGTGCAAGCGGCGCAGGGGGTAGAAACGGACGCTCCCTCCAACCTTGCGCCCGCAGAATCACAGGCGTCCACCGGGCAGACGGATACAACGCAGCCCTCCTACATCAAATGGGTAGAGTTTAATGCACCGTACACTGCTCTGAGCGACACGCTGGCACTCGATATAAAAACGCATGAAGAGGGCAAGGGGCCGCACGTTAGCTGGATTGATTCGCTCGCCTGGCTTGCCTGTAAAAACGGGGGCAACTGGAAGGGGTATAAATCCGCCCAGCTGCAAAAGCTCAAGGATGCGCTGGCAGATGGAAAAACCGTAGATGAGCTGATGGCGGATAATAAATACTATGATTATTACAAGCGGGCGTACACGGCGGTGCTCGGCGGCATGGTGGGCGAATACGAAAAGGAGGCGCCGGACAAGGAGCATGAGGGCCAGAAGATCATTGTCAAAAAATACGGGCTGAAGGCCTATTGCCCGATCGCAGAGGGATTTGGCTACAGCCATTACGATGATTTCGGGGATTCACGCTCCTACGGCTACCGCAGGCGGCACCTCGGCAACGATCTGCTCGGCGCGATCGGCACACCGATTGTCGCTGTGGAGGGCGGGGTCGTAGAGGCCTACGGCTGGAATCAGTATGGCGGCTGGCGGCTGGGCATCCGCAGCTTTGATGGGAAACGCTCCTATTATTATGCGCATCTGCGCAAGGGGCACCCCTATCAAACAGGCATCCAGCTCGGCTCGAAGGTCAAGGCGGGGCAGGTGATCGGGTATCTCGGCTCCACGGGCTATTCGACCAAGGAGGATAACAACGGCATGACCCAGCCGCACCTGCATATCGGCCTGCAACTGATCTTTGACGAATCGCAGAAGGAGGGGATCAACCAGATCTGGCTGAACCTTTACCCGCTCATTGAGCTGCTGAACCGCAATAAGGCGACGGTGATGCGCGATGAGGAATCGAAGGAATATTTCCGCAAATACGATATTTTTGACCCGGCCTATCCGAAGGAAATGCAGGAGAAGCCGAAAACGACCGTTCCGCCTGTGACGACGACACAGGCGCAGACGACGCAGCAGGCTTCGGCGGTACAATAAGATTGATGAGTAAAAGGCTTTGGGGCGCCGCTGAACATGCGGCGGCCTCTGTTTGTGCTACAACAGGCGGGCTTGCGTTGCGGTGAGGACGGCCTGATAGCCTGTATGGGCTTCGCCATAGGCATTCATGAGTGCCTTGAGGTGGTTGCGCCCGGCGGATGTGATCTGGTAGTAAATGCGCATCTGCCGTTTTCCGCAATCAGAGGTGTAGGTTGTGATGTAGCCTCGATCCAACATGCGATATAACGTGGGGTACATAGAGCCTTCCGGAATACGAAAACATCCGCCGCTGTATGCCTTGATGGACTGGCTGATCTCGTAGCCATAACGATCGCCTTTGCTTAGGCGGGCGAGGATTAAACATTCGGTGAGCGCTTTCATGAAGTTGTCTCTGGCCTTTTGGAGCGCTTCTTCTTCGCTGATGAGTGGATTTCGCTTTTCCCTGAAACGAGCGGTGGCTTTTTGGATTTTTGATTTGATCAATGCAAACAACTCCTTTTCATAAAATCAAATGCTTCAGTATGGTAAACTCCTTTACCTGTCACGCCTCCTTTGTATAGCTTATTTGAACATATTATAGATATACTGTAAATCTATTTAGCTCATTATATCATAACATTTGCGTAAAATAAAGTCATCATAAATTTATTTTGAGGTGATTTTATGGCTGTGAAAAGTGTATCCATTCGCATCGAGGAAGAAATGTTGAATAAGTTGAGTTTTGTGGCTGAGTATGAGGGGCGATCTGTAAACAGCCATATCCTGGTCTTAATTCGGGATAGCATCCGCAAACATGAACAGGAATATGGAGAAATTGACGGTACAGTCAGGCCTGACTTCAATGTAAAGCCGCCGCGCAAATCATAAAAGCATTCATAGCGTGACTTCCGTATCATTAATTTGTTTATAAAGCACGGATAGGGAAAGGGGAACGCGCCCAGGCCGCAAGTGCCGGGGAATTGTTTATCTTTATGCAGGTGTATCGCTGATGCTCGTTCGTTTTCTTTGCTCGACACAAAGAAAACGAACCAAAAGAAATGCGCGGGGGCGTAGCCCCTCGACCCCCTGCACGGCCCTGCGGCAGCGGCAAGAATGAGGCACGAACGGGTTCCAACGTGTCTCTATCTTTCCGCTGCCGTGTGCCGTGTAAAAAATGTTCTTTTGCACCCTTTTCCAACAAGGGAAAAGGCGCGGGCCTGCGCGGCCTGAGCGCGTTCCCATTTCCTGATTCATGAATCAAATTGACGATCATAATGCCGTCGCGCCATCGAAACCAAACATCACGATCGTTTTCCCCTGACACTCTGTCAGGGGATTTTTTGATCCCATCCCTCCTTTGCCAGATTGATGACCGGAACGCCCCTGCGCCGCGCATATTTCACCGTATATGCTGTGCCGCCTTGATCGCTCAGGCAATAGCAAACGCAAACGTCGCTGTGATCGACCATGTAGCGGTTCCGCTCGAACATGCATCCCCGCGTGTAACGCTCGGAAAGATATACCACCTCATCCGCCCGCCGTTTGATGGATTCATAGAGCAGTCTGTCCGCTTCCCGCCATTGTTCCGCCTGATCGCGGCAGGGGAGAGCCAGAATCAGCTTCACCTGCGGGTGGAAGCGCCGCGCTTTCAAAACGGCCTGCGCTGCGAGCGTATCAAAGCCCAAGGCTCCGCCGCAGTAAAAGGTGGTGATGCCCTGCTTGATCAATTGTTTGATGATTTTTTGCAGCCGCTTTTGCAAGTTTAAAAAATCGTCTTGTGGAATTCTTCGATGGCCTGTAAAGCTGCAAGATGATTCATGCATTTTTTCTCCTTTTCACAATATAAAGCATATTTTTTTGAAAATCTGCCATTCTAACTCAAATGAGTTAACCTTTTGCAAAATAATAAGCTAACCTAAAGTTAACTCATTTTAGCTTAGGAGATCATAAACAATGCGTATTGGTGAGGCTGTTAGAAAGCGGATCATAGCTCTTTGTGAAGAAAATAAAATTACGGTGAACATGCTGGCGACAATCAGTGGAGTACCGCAATCGACACTTAATAATATTGTGAGTGAAAGGAATCGTGGTACCACAGTTTCTACACTTCAAAAGCTTTGTGATGGATTGCATATTTCTATCAGTGATTTTTTTAATGATGAATTATTTAAAAACATAGAACAAGAAATCAGATAGTCGTATTTTCAATCACATTATAGTCGGTCTTACGACTATAGTCAAGTATTTAATCATAAAAGATAATTAGTATGAGGAGGATTATCAATATGATTATTTATGATCGATTTTGGCAAACACTAAAGAAGCGTCACATTAGCACCTATTCCCTTATAAACGACCACCATATGAGCAGTAGCACACTCGATCGATTGAGAAAAAACCTTCCGCTTACTACCGTAACATTAAATGATCTTTGTCGCATTTTAAATTGTGAATTACCAGATATTGCTGAATACATTCCCTCAGATACAGATCAAAGGCTATAATTTTTGTTATTATATTATCGCCGTCATTACGATATAAAATAAAAAACCCGGAAAAGCAATATGCTTTACCGGAATGTTATCTGACAGGTATTGACAAACGATTTCCTTCACGCTACAATATAGATGAACGATGGCACTACCCGTTTCGGCGGTTAGCGTCCCTACTTGATTAGACTAGCTGCACAAGTTGGTGACTGGGGCAGCTAGTCTTTTTTTATTGCGAGTATGAGCAACAAAATCAAAGTGTAAATAATGATTATGTACTCCATTCGCCTCACCTCCCTCCCGCGCGAAACAACACGCAAGGAGCGAGGACGCTAACTGCCTACCGCTGAGGTAGTGCCATTGGTGGCATTCGCCACATGTCAATTATATATAATTAATCTTTTTTAGTCAATATTTTACAATCAGTTCCTGTAACAAACGAAGCTTAACGTTTCATGCATCAGCTTCGATCTTTCGCCTGACAGGTATTGACAAACCCTATTCTTCACGCTACAATAGAATTGAACGATGGCACTACCCGTTTCGGCGGTTAGCGTCCTCCAACGATTAGACTAGCTGATCCATTGGGAAACGGGGCAGCTAGTCTTTTTTTATTGCGAGCACGAGCAGCAAAATCAAAGTGAAAATAATGATGATGTACTCCATTCGCCTCACCTCCCTCCCGCGCGAAACAACGCACAAGGAGAAAGGACGCTAACTGCCTACCGCTGAGGTAGTGCCATCGGTGGCATTTGCCACGTGTCAATTATATATTGTGAATCCTTATCAGTCAATATTTTACAAGTTGCTTTTTGATCTGTGATGGATTTTTACAAAATATGGATGCGAACGCATTGGTATCATAAAATATGCAAAGATGGTCGCTGTAGAAAGCAGCGGCCATCTCTTGTGCTTTTTTGTTTTTATGCCTTCCCCGCGCCAGCCGGGCAATTCTTCAAAACCTGCTCTTCAAAAAATGCGTCTGTATCCGCGGGGAGGAGCGAGCATACCGGCCCGTCGTCCACACTGACGGATACGCCGTCCTGCCCGCAGTTCCCCATGCAGAACTTGGCGCGCACCTCTACGCGCTCGCCCAATTCCTGCTTTGCAATCAGAGCTTGCAGGCGGTTAATAATATCATAAGACCCTTTCAGATGGCAGGCGCTGCCGATGCAGACATAGATCGTAGTCATCTGTAAACTCATCCTTTCACAGGCCAAAGCCTTTTGGAATCCGCAATTCGGAAAAAACGACTCATTTATTCTATTATAGCGTGTCTGATATTGATGTCAATTCCCAAACCGGATTATTCAAAATCATAAACGCTGATCGCGTCCGTCATCGTCTTCTCCTTGGCGAGCTGGCCGTATTTGTCCACGTCGAGCTTGTTTTTCGGCCCGTGCGTCAGGCAGGCTGCACCGCCGATGCAGCCGGAAACGCACGCCATACCCTCGATGAAGTTTTCCTGCAAAACGCCCTTGGAGGCTTTGAGCAGGGCGGTGCGGCATTCGCGGATGCCGTCGCAGGAAACGGGCTTGTAGCGGAAATCGCCGAGATCATAGAGCCCTTGCTCCCTGAGCGCCTGCTCAACCGCGCTCGCAAGGCCGCCGCTGCGGGCAAAGATACGGCCGTAATAGGAGGCGTTATCGAGATGCTCATCCGGCAGGGAGGCGATATCAATATCGCGCGCATCAAACAGGGCCTGCAGCTCCTCAAAGGTGATGACACAGTCGATATAGGGGCTCACGGTTTCCCACTTCTGCTCCATCTTTTTGGCAATGCAGGGGCCTACAAAAACAATCTTGCAGCCGGGATCCAAGCGCTTGATATGCTTTGCAATCTGCGCCATGGGGGAGAGGTTATGCGAAACGTGCTGCGCAAGGTCCGGGAAGGCCTTGCGGACATAGGTGACAAAGGCCGGGCAGCAGGAGCTTGTCAAAAAGCCTTTTTCATACAGCTCGTTTGCCTCCTGATAGGCGACCATGTCCGCACCGAGCGCTGCCTCGACGACGCTGAAAAAGCCGAGATGCTTGAGGCCGGATACCACCTGCTCGACGCGCACCTGCACAAACTGGCTGACGATGGAGGGAGCCACAACGGCATAGACGTTGTATTTCGTGTTGGCTTCCGACTCCTTGAGCAGCTTGATTGCCTCAAGGATATAGGATTTATCTGCAATCGCGCCGAACGGGCATTTATACACGCACGCGCCGCAGGAGATGCACTTTTCATTATCGATCTTCGCCTTTTTATCCTCGCCCATGTGAATGGCGTTGATGTGGCACGCGCTTTCACACGGTCGCACGCATTGAATGATCGCGTTATACGGGCAGGCGTTGAGGCATTTGCCGCATTCTACGCACTTTGACTGGTCGATCACAGAGCGGTGGTTTACGATGCTGATCGCGCCCTTGGGGCAAACGTCCACGCACTGGTGGGAGATACAGCCGCGGCAGGCCTCGGATACGCGCATGCCTTCGACCGGGCACTCATCGCAGGCGATATCCAGCACCTCGACGACGTTTGGGTTCTCCTTGTTGCCGCCCATGGCGAGCTTGATGCGCTCCCCAATGATGGCGCGCTCCTTATAGATGCAGCAGCGCATTGTCGGCTTTGGGCCGGGCATGATTTTGGCGGGGATATCGAGCAGTGCGCCGCTGTCGAGCTGATCCTCAAATGCAAGGCGGGCCACCTCGCGCAGGACCTTGTATTTGAGCTTCTGCACAGCGGTATCAAACAGTTTTTTCATTGTGTTTCCACTCCATTCGGGTAAAACTTGGGATACGAATTTTAATAGAAGGTTTTATCCACCCGCTTGCCGAGCTTTTCCATCAGCTCTGCCAGGCGGTCGATCAGCTTTAATTTAATGCTCAGGTCAGCGGGCAGGTTCGGGTTCTGATGGGCGGGGTTGATCGCCGTGCCGATGAAGAGCTTTAAATGCGTGCAATCCTCCAGCAGCATCCGCGCGAGCATCGCCGCGCCGTTTTCCTCATCAATGCGGTGAAAGTAGTAGGAATCCGCATCCTTATCGCAGTATTCCTGCAAAATATCCAGCGTGCGGGTGAGGGTGAGCACGCCTTCCGTAACGAGATCCACGCCCTCGATGAAGCCGATGGGGGGGATGGAAGGGTCGGAATAGGTCAGCGACGTGCGGATTTTACGGTTGAGCACGCGGGCAACGATATTAGCGCTTGTGCCGCCGCAGATCACCTTTTTGCCCTGCGAGCGCATATAATCGCGCACCATGCGCTCGTCATCCGCCTTGTCCTTGGGTGGCCCGGCGAGCATATTGACCACCTTGTGCGCCGTGACCTCCGCGACAAGCACGGTAGAATCATCCCCCGGCTTTTTCATATAGAGGTCGTTGACCGTATCGGACAGGGCGGCGGTCAGCCGCGGCGCGGACATCTCGAGCGCCGTGGCGTTTAACAGCCACTTGACCACATGCTCCCATGTCCAGCCGAAATTGAGCGATTCGCCTACGCCCGCATAGATCACGCCGTCGCTGACGATGGTGATGACATCGCCGGGCAGGGCCTGGAAGCGGGTTTCATACACGCCTTTACCGGAGTATTCGTTATATTCGCATTTGAATTCCATGCGCTTGCCGTCGCGGATATAAATGCAGAAGGGATTGTCAAACTCCGCGAGGTAGCCTTCGCCACTATCCTTAATCTCCAGGATACTGAAGGTGGCGTAGGCCACCTTGCGCACGTTGCACACGGGCAGGGTGTTGACGATGGTCGATACCACCTCCGCCACGGACGCGCCCTCGCGCACCATGGTCGCGCAGATCGTGCTGGTGAGGGTGGCGAGGATATTCGCCTTCACGCCGCTGCCGAGGCCATCGGCCAACACGGCGATGGTGGAGTCCGCCGTGCGCACGGTGACGACCTTGTCGCCACAGAGCTCCTCGCCCTTTTTATTGAGGCTTTTCCATGCAACGTCGATATGTACGCTCATTCGGAATCCTCCCTCAAGCCTGCGTGCCGTCGCGGGCGATCATATCCTTAAGCTTTGTCAAGGTTACTTTCGTTTCCGCCGTCGTCTCGCCCAGAAGGCTTGCGATTTCCTGCGCGACGACCATCTGCTTGTCGATCACCTTCTGCGCCATGTCGACCGTATCCATGCGCAGCTTCTGGCTTTTTTCCTTCAGGGCCTCTTCCTCGGTGATATCCTTGAAGATGCCCATGCAGTAATTGCCCTCCTTGATATAGACGATGCTTTCGAGGAAGGTTTTGTGATAGGCATCCACCGTGATTTTTTTATCAAAGATCGGCTGTCTGGAATCGAAAACGGCAAGCGTATCCGCGGGGTCGAGGATTTCATAGAGCCCCTTGGTCAGCGCGGCGGCCCGGCTGACGCCAAAGGCCTTTTCCGCCGCCGTGTTGTATTCGACGATGTTGAGATCCTCATCGACAATGATCGTGATATTCGGCGTTTCCGTCAGAACCACGTTGGAAAGCGACTCGGCGCGCTGACGCATGAACGGCATGCACATCGTCAGCTCCGCCTTACCCTGATAGACGGCGATCGCCTTATCGCGGCAGGTGGCATAGCCGCAGGAGCCGCAGTTTAATTCCTGTGCTGGTGAATCCTTGCCGATCTTCTGCAAAATCGAGCGGATGACCGATTCACTGGGGATTTCGCGTTTGTCCGTCCGGTCCACAAAGCCTTTATTCATTGGAATGTCGTTGGTCAGTTCCGGGTAGCCGTCGCCCGTTTTATGTACGTGCTCCTTGATCCGGATGCGGCCGGTGAAGCGGTCGTGCGCACTGGAAACGCGGGCCGGCCCGTTGATGCAGCCGCTCATGCAGGCGTTGATTTCAATGAAGCTGCCGGTGATCTGCCCGGCGCGCACGGCGTCGAGCACATCCTTGCAGTTATCAATGCCATCGATGCTCATAATATTATAGTGTGGCAGGTCGCCCCCTTCGCGGCGTTTCAGTGTTTTAATGATGCCTCCCGCGATTGGGTAAAGGCGTAGAATCTCCGAATCACCGCGCAGGAAGTCCGCCGGAGCGCAATCATTCACACAGATTCCCTCCTGCTGAAGCCAGGTGTGCATATCCTGGAAGGTGAGCACCGCGTCGATCTCCGTCTCGTGCCGGATGTCGTCCGCCTCCGCCTTCTTGGCAATACAGGGGCCGACGAAAACGACCTTGCTGTCATGTCCATAGGTTTCCTTGAGCAAACGCCCGTGCGCGATCATGGGGCTGACGATCGGGGCCAGATAGGGGATCAGCTCGGGGTAATATTTCTCCACCAGATCGTTTACGGTGGGGCAGCAGGTGGTGATGATATTCTCCATCTCATGCGCCTTGATGAGCTTGTGATATTCGGCTGTGACGTAGGCGGCACCGTCCGCTGTCTGCGCCGTGCCGAAGATGCCGAGCTTTTGGAACGCACCCAGCAGCTTTCGCTCATCGTCAAAATCAAAGGAGGTATAGTAGGAGGGGGCAAGGGAAAAAAGAACGCGCTTCCCGTTTTTCAAAAATCCCTTTACCTTGTCGAGATCGCTCGAAAGCGTTTTGGCATTCTGCGGGCAGGTGTTGAGGCACTTGCCGCAGAGGATGCAGTCCGCCTCGATGATCTGCGCCTGCTCGCTTGCCAGCCGGATGGATTTGACCGGGCAGACTTTAATGCATTTATAGCAGTTTTTACAGTTTGCCTTTTGCAGGCCGATGATGCTCATTTGGACGGCTCCTTTCTAGTGGCGAGGCTATGCCAGTTTCTCTAAAATCTCCGTTTTGAAAAAAGAGGGGACATCCGCCGGGGTGAGGGAGAATTTTTGCCCGTTTACGCTCACGCAAACGCCGCCCCTGGTGCATTCGCCCATGCAGAAGGAGCCCTTGAGCTCCACCGTGTCTGTAAGCCCATGGGCGGTGACGAGCTTTTCGAGCACCTGAATCACGTCGCGCGAGCCGTGCAGGTGGCAGGAACTGCCGATGCAGATGGTGATTTCCACGAAAAAGCACCTCCGTAAATAGATTTCAGACATCAGATGTCAGATTTCAGATGCTTATAATTGTATCATACTGCATTCAATTCGAATATGCCATGCCTAAAATTTCACATCTAATGTCAATGTCCCGTAAAAAAGCGCCTTCCCGCAAGGGCAGAGAGAAGGGCCCCATCCCTGCGGGGGGCGGAGCCCTTCAATTTGTCAGTTGACAACGTTTTGTTTATCTTCCGTAATAAGCGTCTGTATAAAGCTGCTCAATCTCGGACACCAGCGGGTAGCGCGGGTTGGCCGTGGTGCACTGGTCGGCGTGCGCGTTGTCCGCAAGGCGCGGGAGCTTATCGAAGAATTCCTTCTCATCTACGCCGCATTCCTGGATAGAGGCAGGCACATTCAGACTCGCACGCAGATCCTTGATGGCCTGGACGAGGTTTGCAACGCTCTCCTGCGTGGTTTTGCCTGCAATGCCAAGGTGTTTTGCAATTTTTGCGAACTTTTTGTCCGCAACAAAGGTTTCATATTTCGGGAAGGTGGCAAACTTTGTGGGCTTCTGGCCATTATAGGCCACAATATAGGGCAGCAAGATCGCATTCGCACGGCCGTGCGGGATGTGATACTCACCGCCGAGCTTATGCGCCATAGAGTGGTTCAGGCCCAGGAAGGCGTTTGTGAAGGCCATACCGGCGATGCAGGATGCGTTGTGCATCTTCTCGCGGGCTTCCTTGTCGGACGCGCCGTTCTGATAGGCACGGGGCAGATATTCAAACACCATTTCGATTGCCTGCATGGCAAGACCGTCGGTGTAGTCGCTGGCCAGGTTGGAGGTATAGGCCTCGATCGCATGCGTCAGAACGTCCATACCAGTGTCGGCGGTGGCGGACTTCGGAAGGCTCATGACGAACTGTGGGTCGATAATCGCAACATCAGGCGTCAGGGCATAGTCGGCGAGCGGGTATTTGATATTGCCGTTCTTGCGGTCGGTGATGACGGCAAAGCTCGTCACCTCGCTTCCGGTGCCGGAGGTCGTCGGGATGCAGACCATCTTGGCCTTGGTGCCCAGCTTCGGGAACTTGACGGCGCGCTTGCGGATATCGATGAACTTCTGCTTGAGGCCGTCGAAGGACGCATCGGGATGCTCATAGAACAGCCACATGCCCTTGGCCGCATCCATCGCGGAGCCGCCGCCGAGCGCGATGATGACATCGGGCTGGAATTCGCGCATCACAGCCACGCCGCGCATGATCGTGTCTACATCGGGATCGGGCTCGACGTCGGAATAGATTTCACTGTGGCAGTAGTGCTCGCGCTTGCGCAAATAGTAAAGGATTTTATCAACATAGCCGAGCTTGACCATCATCGGGTCGGTCACGATAAACGCACGCTCGATATCCTGCATTTTCTCGAGATACTGGATGGAATCCTCTTCGAAGTAGATCTTCGGCGGAACCTTGAACCACTGCATATTGACCCTCCTCTTGGCAAGGCGCTTTTTGTTGATGAGGTTAACGGTGGAGACGTTGGAGGTCGTGGAGTTGTGGCCGTAGGAGCCGCAGCCGAGGGTGAGCGACGGTGTGTTGGAGTTGTAGATATCGCCGATACCGCCCTGAGAAGAGGGGGAGTTGACGATTACGCGGCCGACCTTCATCTCTTCGCCGTAGGCTTTGATGATATCGTCGTTGGTGGAGTGGATGACCGCAGAGTGACCGAGGCCGCCCATGTGCAGCATTTCCGTTGCGCGCTCGAAGCCTTCCTCCGTGCTGTTGACCACAAAGTAGGCGAGCACCGGGCTCAGCTTTTCACGGGACAGCGGATATTCGGGCCCGACAGCCGGAAGCTTTGCGATCAGGATCTTCGTCTTCTCCGGGACCTGGATGCCGGCATGCTCTGCAATCCAGGTGGCGCTCTTGCCCACGACATCGGGGTTAACCGCCTGCTTCTGGGCGTTGATCACATAGTCGGAAACCTTCTGCGTCTCCTCCGCATTGAGGAAGTAGCAGTTGTTTTCCTTCATAATGCGTTCGAAATCCTTGTGGATTTCCTTATCGACGATGACCGCCTGCTCGGAAGCGCAGATCATGCCGTTGTCAAAGGTTTTGGAGAGCATCAGGTCGGTGCAGGCGCGCTCGAGCTTTGCGCTTTTCTCAATATAGCAGGGCACGTTGCCGGGGCCGACGCCCAGAGCGGGCTTACCGGCGCTGTATGCGCTCTTAACCATGCCTGCGCCGCCGGTGGCGAGGATGAGGGACACGCCCGGATGATTCATCAGAGCAGTGGTTGCCTGAATGGAGGGCGTTTCAATCCACTGGATGCAGTTTTCCGGCGCGCCGGCCTTGATTGCCGCGTCATAGAGCACTTTTGCAGCGGCGACAGAGCACTGCTGTGCATTGGGATGAAAGCCGAAGATCACCGGGTTGCGGGATTTCATGCAGATCAGAGATTTGAACATCGTGGTGGAGGTGGGGTTCGTAACGGGGGTTGCCGCAGCGACAACGCCGACCGGCTCCGCGATCTCCACATAGCCTTCCAGCTCATTCTCTTCGACGATGCCAACGGTTTTTTCATTCTTGATGGAGTGCCAGATATATTCGGTGGCGAACATGTTCTTGATGATCTTGTCTTCATACACGCCGCGACCGGTTTCTTCAACCGCCATTTTCGCGAGCCGGGTGTGGTTTTCCTGGCCGGCGACGGTCATCGCCTCCACGATCTTGTCCACCTGCTCCTGCGTCATGTCCATAAATTGTTCGAGAGCCTTGAGCGCCTTCTGCACATGGTTGTCTACCATGGCTTCAACGTCAATCTCGGGGGCTTTCTTTTCCTGCTTTTCGTTTGCCATTGCAATCGCTCCTTATCAAATATTGATCGGGTTTTCATGCTGTCGAGATTGTTTGTTAATTATTTAACGACTACAGTATAACCGACTTTTTCTTTTTTTTCAACTAGAAAAAGGCGCGTGTTTTTTCGCATTTTTCGTGCGAAATCCCCAAATCAAACCACCCCATGGTTGCAGGGAGGAAAAAGCTGAAAGCCCTGCTGTTACATTCCATAAAAAATGGACAGTAAATAATCCCGGAATGAGCATATTGGCCTATCATCAGTATAACCGGAAACCCCTGGGAAGATTGCATGGCGGGAAAAATGGCAGGATGCATAAAAACATGTGGCAAAAGAAGGCGATCTTCTTACGCGGATGAAATGCCAAATATAAGGAAAAAGGCGGGCTGTCAATGCAGCCCGCCTTGCAAAACGACGTTTATCTTTTTTTGAGAATTTCTTTTTTAATATAGGCAAAAACGGCATCCTCGCCCTCATCCCGCAAACGCTCAAGCAATGTTTCCAGCAGCGCCCTTGTGTTTGGATGAATCAGGTAGTGATCGCGGGAATGCAAATAATAATCAAAAGGGTCGCTGTCCCGATAGGCAGCGCCGCGGTAGGTTTTGCTGGCCGCCATGCGGTCGCAAAACATTTCCACCACATATTTGGTGGGCATCTCCATGCCCGCAAGCCCGTGGCTGCCCACCGGGGAATAATCGATCCAATATTCCAGATGGTGCCGGTTTCGCCCTTTGTGATGCAGCCATGCGCTGCTGTAGCCTTTGGCTGCCCGTTCCGCTTCATTGGGGCTGCGGTTTCCCTGATAATATTTTACTCCTGGAATCCATTCAACGGGGGCGTATTTGGAGAGATCGTGCGTTAGCCCCTGCCAATAAAGGCCCACCCGGAAGCAATGCTTCCGGACAAGCGACCTATGGTGGTGGACGGTTTTCAAATGCCCAAGCCAGTTTGCCATACATTACACACCAGCGTTTCTCAATTTCTCCCTTTAAATCACGATTCCGCCGTTTACGGCGAGTACTTGCCCGGTGATAAAAGATGCTTTGCTGGATGCAAGGAAAACGATTGCTTCAGCGGCCTCCCGCGCTGTGCCAATCCGGCAAAGCGGCGTTTCCTCACATAAGATCTCCCGTGTCTCCTGCGTGAGTGTGGCGTTCATATCCGTATCAATCACGCCGGGAGAAACGCAGTTGACGGTGATGCCGCTCGGCCCCAGCTCCTTTGCGAGCGCCTTGGTCATCCCAATGACTGCCGCCTTGGCCGCCGAATAGTGCACTTCGCACGATGCGCCAACCTCGCCCCACATGGAGGATACGGTGATCACGCGGCCCGCCTTCTGATCAATCATATGGGGCAGGGCAGCCTGGCAGCAATGGAACAGGCCGTCCACATGCACGGCGAACATTTGGCGCCAATCCTCCACTGTGAGATCGGTGAACAGCTTCTGCTGCGCAATGCCCGCGCTGTGCACGAGGATGTCCACGCCGCCGAAGGCTTGTTCTATTTTATGCACCATGGCAAAAACCTGTGCCCGATCGGCAACGTCGGCCTGGAAGGCAGCGGCGTCCGCCCCCTCTCGGCGCAGGAGCCGGACGAGCTCTTCCGCCTTCTCCTTTTGCACGCGGTAGTTTATGGCGATGCGCATGCCCTGCCGGGCGAGCAGCAGGGCGGTTTCCCGCCCGATGCCGCGGGAAGCGCCGGTAATCAATACAGTCTGCATCATGAATCCCTCCTCCTGCAAGTGTATGGCTTGTGACTGCTCCGTTTTAAGGCGCATGTGAAGGCTTACAGCCGGTACGGAAGCAGCGCGCTGATTGTCGTAACCGAGCCGTCTTCCATCAGCACCTCGCGCAGATGGTTATCGTCATGCACCACGTTGATCAATTCCCGGCAGCCTCCATCCGGGCAATCTGCCGCTCGTGGAGACCCTTTTGGCGCAGGCCAGCAGTTCATTAAAATCCATGCCGGATCTCCCTTTTCTATCGTGCTTTCTGTTGCCCGTGTAACTCGGTAAAAGCTCTGCTGAAAGGTTATTTTTAATCATATCGTTTCCGCTATATGAAGTCAAATGGAATTTGGATTTGCGTCGAATTAGATAATTTCATATCCAAGCCTAAAAAATCATTTATATGAATTGACTGAAAACGAAAAAGAAGATATAATACAAACGCGAGTGAACCTTGATATGGTAAGGGCATTTGATTGTACTATATCAATGCATCAAAAGGAAGGGAATGGTTTTAGGAATGAAACAACAGCGCAGCCCCAATACTTACACGCCGAAGGAGCGCAATCTGTACCTGACCGGTCTGCTTGGGCAGAACATGATTTACAACATTATCGGCACAGGCCTTGTGTTCTATTTCCAGAGTGTCCTGTTTATCCCGGCAATGGCGACCGGCGTTATTTTCGCAGTCGCCCGCGTCTGGGATGCGATCAACGACCCAATGATGGGCACGATCGTCGATCGGACAAATACGAAGTGGGGCAAATGCAGGCCCTATCTCATTTTTGTGCCTGCGGCGGTATGCGTGATTACGATCCTCTGCTTCTGCAACGGAATCTATGGTTCGCAGAATAGCAGCACAGTCAATGGCCTGATTATTGCATGGGCAGGTGTGTCCTACATTCTCTGGGGTATGACCTATACGGTAGGCGACATCCCGTTGTGGGGCATCACGGCCCGTATGACGGATGATGAGAACGATCGGGCAAGCCTGCTTTCCCTTGCACGTATCGCCGGAGGTGTGGGCGGCATTGTGCTGGCGATTATCGTCCCGCTATCTCAGGCGGTGGGAAACAGCTTAACGAAAAGTCAGGGCTTGTCCACGCAAAAAGGGCAGCAATTCGGCTTCATCATCGTAGCGGTGATTCTTTCAGTGATCGGCTGTGGATTGTTTCAGCTTTCGAGCTTCGCCAAGGAGCGCGTAAAATCATCTGACGAACACTATACGATCAAAGAGAACTTTCAGCTTATGTGGCGTAACCGCCCTTTCCGTCAAATCATGATTTCCAGCATTCTGCGCGCGCCAATTATGCTGCTGATGATGGTTGCGATGACGCTGCTTTCCTACTATTATGGTGACTATAATCAGAAGAGTTATGTCGTCTATATGATCGTCCTTGGCGGCGGTATTTTCGGCGGCCAATTTATCGCAATGGCATTTGCGCCGATGCTGGTGAAAAAGTTTGAGAAGAAAAAGGTTTATAATATCAGCAGTATCGCGAGCGGAATCGCTTTCGCACTTATTTTTGTAGTATATAAACTTGCTCCCAATCAGCTTGACCAGCCGGTATGGCTTGCAATCTGCTGCGTTGTGTTCACGGTCGCGGCGGCAGGCATGGGAATTGTAAATGTGTATCAATCCGTTATGATCGCGGATACGATTGACTATGAGGAATATGAGCACGGCATTCGCCCGGATGGTGTTTTCTTCGCCGGGCAGTCCTTCTGCACAAAGCTGAACTCTGGCATTGCGGCGCTGATCCAGGGTATCGTGTATTCCGTCGTTGGCTTCTCCGGCGAAGGCGTGGAGAAGGTAAACGCGATGTTGGAAGCTGGGGCGAGCTTCAAAGCAGACCCGGCCTTCGAACCCTACCGCATGGCAATGTTCTTCCTGTGCTCCATTCCGCCTGCCATTGGCATGCTGCTCTCCGTGCTGCCGATGCTCCACTATGATCTACCGGATAAAAAGCATGCAACGGTGCTTGAGACGCTGCGTATCCGCCGCCAAGAGAAGGCGGAAAAGGAAGCAAAGTAAAAAATAGCTGTTCATCGTTTGCCAATGGTTGACAATGGAGAAGGCCTTCCTCTATAATCAAGCAGGAGCCCAATTTATGATAAGGGAGCATCTGCAATGAGCATTACAAAAAACTTTTTTGGCGCCTTGCCCGATGGCAAACCGATAGACTGCTATATAATAGAAAACCAGAAAGGTATGCGTGCCGAAATCCTAACCTATGGCGGCACGCTCAACAAGCTGTACGTGCCGGATCAAAACGGCATGTTGGCAGATGTGCTGATCGGCTTCGATACCTTGGAAGGGCATTTGAACTATTCTGATTATCAGGGTATGCTGGTTGGGCGCTATGCCAACCGCATTGCGGACGGGGCCTTTGTGCTCAACGGCGAAGAATACCATGTGACGAAAAATGAAAACGACATCACCTGCCTGCATGGCGGCGGTGAATTTTCACATGCTGTGTGGGATGCTGAGCCTTTGGGGGAGGATGCGCTGCGCCTGAGCTATGAAAGCCCGGAGGGTGCGCAGGGCTTCCCCGGAAAGGTAACGGCCCGCGTGGTGTATACCCTGACGCAGGAGAACGCGCTGCGCATCGATTATTATGCCGTATCCGATCAGGATACGATCCTCAATTTGACCAACCATGCCTATTTTAACCTCGGCGGCTATGATGCGGGCCAGATCACCGGCCATATTCTACGGCTGAATGCAAGCCAGTTTACACCCACGGATGCGCGTGATATCCCCACCGGTGAATTGCGCGATGTGGAGGGGACGCCGTTCGACTTCCGCGAGCCCAAGGCGATTGGGGATGGAATCGATTCGGAGTATGCCCCTATTGCCTCCTGCAAGGGCTATGACCATAATTTTTGCATCGACCATTGGGATGGATCGTTGCGCGAGGCGGCAGAGGTGTATGAGCCCCAGAGCGGGCGCGTCATGCGCGTGCTGACCGACCTGCCTGGCGTGCAGCTCTATACGGGCAACTTCCTCGCCGGGCATCCCGGCAAGGGCGGAAAGCCTGTTGCATGCCGAACAGGCTTCTGCCTGGAAACGCAGTATTACCCTGACACGCCGAACCAGCCGGACTTTCCTTCCTGTGTGTTCCGGGCGGGCGAGGCCTTCCAGAGCACCACGGAGTTTCAGTTTTCTGTGCGTGGGTCGTAAAATGCGTGCATCCAACAGGCCGGGAGGCGTTGGCAAACACGCCGTTCGAAATGGAAACGTGAAAACTTGTGGCTTTTGGCATGTTTGATCTTACAAATGTGCCTTGTAAGAGGCAAAAACGGATTTTTGAAAGAGGCCGTTGCAAATGCACAGCATTTTGCAGCAGCCTCTTTTTGTGCTTTTGCCAAAAAAAGAATGCAAAAATGAAATATTACATAAACTGCTTGCAAAAAATCCTTGGAAATGGTAAAATTTTAATAACATAGCTGCGATTTATGCAGCTTTTATTTGTTCGGAAACCAAATGGAACCCCATCAAAAACAAACAGGAGGGTCCTCTATGAACATTTTTCTCATCCTTGCCCTTGCGGCAGGGGCCGTTGCGCTCCTTTACGCGCTGCTGCTCGCGCTGAAAATTGGCAGAGCTGATGCGGGCACCGCGCGCATGAAGGAGATTGCGGCTTCGATCCACCAGGGCGCAAACGCGTTTCTTTTTTCTGAGTATAAGGTGCTGGTCATCTTTGCCGCCGTGCTGTTCCTGCTCATCGGCTTTGGCCTTGGCAATTGGGTGACCGCCGTCTGCTTTATCGTGGGCGCGCTGTTTTCCACCCTGGCCGGTTATTTTGGCATGAACGTGGCAACAAAGGCCAATGTGCGCACCGCGAACGCGGCGAAAGAGGGCGGCATGAACAAAGCGCTTTCCATCGCCTTCTCCGGCGGCGCGGTGATGGGGATGTCTGTGGTCGGCCTCGGCCTGTTGGGCATCACTGCGATTTATCTGTTTACAAAGGATGTCAGTGTGCTCACCGGCTTCAGCCTTGGCGCCTCCTCTATTGCGCTGTTTGCGCGCGTCGGCGGCGGTATTTATACCAAAGCGGCGGATGTGGGCGCAGACCTGGTCGGCAAGGTGGAAGCCGGGATTCCGGAGGATGACCCGCGCAACCCCGCTGTGATTGCGGATAATGTGGGCGATAATGTCGGCGACGTTGCGGGCATGGGGGCGGATTTGTTCGAATCCTATGTCGGCTCCATCATCTCCGCCATCACGCTGGGTGTGATCGCTTTTACGGCAAAGGAAGGGTTTTCCGAAGGCGCGCTGTTCCCCATCTTCCTCTCCGGCATCGGGATTATCGCTTCGATTATCGCCACCTTCTGTGTGCGCTGCAAGGATGGCAGCAACCCGCACAAGGCGCTGAAGGTGAGCACTTATGTCTCCTCCCTTCTGGTGCTGATCGGCGCAGGCGTGATGAGCCAATACTTTTTCCATGATTTCAAGGCTTTTTGGGCCGTGTTTGCCGGGCTCGTGGTCGGCCTGATTATCGGGCAGGTGACGGAGGTGTTCACCTCCGGCGATTACCGCTTCGTCAAGGAGATTGCAAAACAGTCTCAAACCGGCTCTGCGACGACGATCATCAGCGGCCTCGCGGTCGGCATGAAGTCCACGGCAATTCCGGTGCTGATTATCGCAATCGGGATTCTGGTCGCCTATAAATTCTCTGGCCTGTATGGCATTGCGCTCGCCGCGGTGGGCATGCTGTCCACCACCGGCATTACCGTAGCGGTGGATGCTTACGGCCCGATCGCGGATAACGCGGGCGGCATCGCCGAGATGGCGGAGCTCGATGAGAGCGTGCGCGGCATTACGGATAAACTCGATGCGGTGGGCAATACGACGGCCGCCATCGGAAAGGGTTTTGCCATCGGCTCCGCCGCGCTCACGGCGCTTGCGCTCTTTGCCTCCTACGCGGAGGCAGTCGGCATCACGAGCGGCATCAGCATTTTGAGCCCCGCCGTGATCTGCGGCCTATTCATCGGCGGCATGCTGCCGTTCCTATTCTCCGCAATGACGATGGAATCCGTCGGCAAGGCGGCAAACCAGATGATCGAAGAAGTGCGCCGCCAGTTCAAATCGATCCCCGGTCTGATGGAGGGCACCGGAAAGCCGGATTATAAGCGCTGTGTAGAGATTTCCACCAAGGCCGCTCTGCGGGAAATGCTGATTCCCGGCGTGATGGCGGTGCTCTCCCCGCTGGTGGTCGGCTTGCTGCTCGGCCCGCAGGCGCTCGGCGGATTGCTCGCCGGCGCGTTGGTCACGGGTGTGATGATGGCAATCTTTATGTCCAACGCGGGCGGCGCTTGGGATAACGCCAAGAAATATATTGAAGAGGGCGCAAACGGCGGCAAGGGCAGTGAAGCGCATAAAGCGGCGGTCGTAGGCGATACGGTTGGCGACCCGTTTAAGGATACTTCCGGCCCGTCGATCAACATCCTCATCAAGCTCATGACGATTATCTCCCTTGTTTTTGCCCCCCTGATCGCTCAGGTCGGCGGGTTGATCCATCTGTAATCCCAGTTGAATTGCGGCGGCGCGTTTTTTTGCGCCGCCGTTTTTTATGCTGGAGGGATTTCACAACACGATTGATACGGCGAAGCAGATAAATGTTAAATAAGCGTAAATTCAAGGGGGGTTTATTGACTTTTTGCACAGATGCCGTTATGCTTAATCATAAGTATCTCTATGTGAAGTCGGCAATTTGCCGGAGAAAGGAGGCGGCCCAGGTGGAGGAAGTGCTGGAAAAAGTGCTGCGATCCGGAATGGAGCTGCTTGTGGGAATCGGCCGATATGCGCTGCCTGTGCTCGCGTTCCTGATCGTGCTGCGCTGCCTGTTCTCCCTGCTGCGCAACCGCCCGCGGCCAGTCACGCTTGGCATTCTTGTCAACGGCGCGAATGGGGATGAATTCCCGCTGAACCACTGGGAAACCTCCATTGGTCGCAATAAAACCTGCGATATTTTTTTGGCTTATAATACGATCTCCCGCTTCCATGCGGTGCTATCCCGCCGCAAAGAGGGGTGGACGGTTTTCGACACCTACTCGAAAACCGGCGTTTATGTCAACGGAAAAGCAATCGAGCGGAAATCCCCGGTTTATGATGGCGACAGCATCATGATGGGCAATGTCGTGCTCTTTTTGCGCGCGCCGGACAGCCCTCCCCCGGCTGGTTGGCGGGAAGCGGCACAGGTGGCTGCGCAGCCGCAGCAGATTCCTCAGCCTGTTGAAATGCCGGTGGAGGAGGATGCTTCTGCGGAAGAGCCGGTTTTTGTGCCGCCTGCTGAGGTTGCTGCGCCGGTGTATGAGGATATCCGGTCCAACCGGATGCCGGTTTTAATGGCTGAGTCAACCGGGGAGGTATATGAGCTCTCCGGCGGGAGCTGCCTGATCGGTCGGTCGCCGGAGGCAGATTTTACGCTGCCTGTGCAGACGGTATCCGCCCGACATGCCCGCCTGTCACAGTATGAGGATGGTTGGGTGATTGAAGATCTTGGCTCCAAAGCCGGGACAGTGGTAAACGGCAAGTCGATCGACGGGCCACAGACGCTGTTTGATGGCGATCGAATTAATTTGGGCGGTGTAACGCTTCGCTTTTATGAGGATTATACAGGCTGACAGTTCAACAGAAGGCATGTGAAAAAGGAGGGAGACCATTGGCGAAGAAGAAAGCGGCGCAGCAAGCACAGAAGCCGGAGCGCCGGAAAGAAGCGAAAATTCGCAGGAAGCGCCCGGAAAGGCCGATGAGCTGGTTTATCGTCCTGCTGCTGATTACCATTTTTCAGGTGTGGTCTGCCATCCAGACGGTATTTGAGGAAGATGGAAGCCTGAATGCTGAGCTTGTCTCTATTTTTGGAATTTATATTGCGATTGAATGGCTGTATGTGATCCTGTTCCGCACCATTTTTAAAAAGAAGAGCTTTGAGCTTGAGCTGATCGCCTTTTTCCTTTCCGGGATTGGGCTGGTGATCTGTGCAAGTGTTTACCCCAATTTGGTCATGAAGCAATTTATTTCTGTGCTCTTAGGGCTCGCGCTGTTCATTGGGATGGTTTGGTTTTTGGGGGATATCAGCCGGGTGGAGGCCTCGCGTGTGCCGATGGCCTGCGCGGCGCTGTTGCTGCTGGCGGTCAATCTGGTGCTCGCCAAAGCGACCAACGGCGCGCTCAACTGGCTGGATCTCGGCTTTGTGTCCATCCAGCCTTCAGAATTTGTGAAGCTCGCGTTTATCTTTGTGGGGGCTGCAACCCTCGATAAGCTCCAGTCGACCAGGAGCCTGACAAAATATATCCTGTTTTCCTTCGCGTGCGTCGGGTTTCTGTTTTTGATGTATGACCTCGGCGCGGCGCTGATTTTCTTTGTCACATTCCTGATGATGGCGTTTATGCGCTCCGGCGATATCCGCACGCTGATTGCGGTGTGCCTGGTCGCGCTGGCCGGAGCCGCGTTTATTGTGATCTTTAAAGGGGATTATGTGGCGCAGCGGTTCGCCGCCTACCGCCATGTGTGGGAATACAGTGATGGAAAGGGCTTTCAGCAGACGCGCGTGCTCGTCTATATGGCGAGCGGCGGGCTGTTCGGCGTTGGTATCGGCGCCGGAAAACTGAAAAATGTGTTTGCAGCCACCACGGATTTGGTGTTCGGTGTTTTATGCGAGGAATGGGGGCTGCTGCTGGGCATCGTCGTGCTGCTCTGCTTTGTGGGGGTTACAGCCTATGCGGTGCAATGCGCGCCTGCCTGCCGCTCTTCGTTTTATGCGATTGCGGCCTGTGCCGCGGCGGGAATGATGTTGTTCCAGATCGCGCTGAATGTGTTTGGCATTACGGACCTTCTCCCGCTGACTGGCGTTACGCTGCCCTTTATCAGCCGCGGCGGATCAAGCATGATCTGCGTGTGGGGCCTCTTTGCCTTCATCAAAGCGGCGGATGTGCGGACATACCCCAAAATCAACCGTGCGCTGGATGCATCGTTCAGCAAACAGGGACAAGGGCTTCCGGCCACGTTCTAGGGAAAGGATGGGCGATTTGCATGAGGATTACTTCCAAACGCGCGCTGGCAGTTTATGCCCTGATCGGCGCGTTTTTGATTGGCGTTGCATTTTTGATTGGCAGCTTCGCCGTCAATGGGGAGGCTTGGGCGCTCAAGCGGTTTAACCAGCATCTCTTCACCGGCGGAAGCCTGACGAGTGCCGGTACGATTTATGATACCAAAGGCGCCGTCCTTGCCCAAACCAAGAATGGCGAACGTGTTTATAACGACAGCCGCCGTATCCGCAAGGCCACGCTGCATATGGTCGGCGATACGGCGGGCTATATCTCGACAGGCATCCATACCATCTTTCGTTCCGAGCTGACCGGTTATAACCTGGTGGACGGCGTATATCGCCTGCTGGAAGATGGAGAGGGCAATAATATCCGGCTGACCATCAACGCGGAGCTCTGTGCCACCGCGTTGGATGCGCTGGGCGACCGCAAGGGGACCGTTGGCGTTTATAACTATAAAACGGGCGAGATATTGTGCATGGTGTCTTCCCCCACCTATGACCCAGAGCGGAAACCGACCGATATTGATACGGATAAAACCGGAAAATACGACGGCATCTACCTCAATCGCTTCCTTTCCGGCGTATATACGCCGGGCTCCACGTTCAAAACCATCACAGCGATCAGCGCGATTGATAATATCCCTGATATTTTTACGCAGAAATTTACCTGTAAGGGGAAAATGCAGACCAGCGGCGGCGTGATCTATTGCAATGAGAAGCATGGGCACGGCACAATCACCTTTGAGCAGGCGCTGAATCAATCCTGCAACGTTGCATTCGCGCAGATTGCCATCCAGCTCGGGGCGGAAAAGCTGACCGCTACGGCCCAGCAGCTTGGCTTCAATCAGGCGATGAAAATGGATGGGATCAATATCGCCATCAGCAAGTTTGATCTGACCGGGGCCGATGAGCGCGGGCTCGGGCAGGCGGGCGTTGGGCAGCATACCACGCTTGCGAACCCCTATCACATGCTGACCATTATGGGCGCGATTGCAAACGGCGGTACGCCTGTTCTGCCCTATGTGGTTCAATCGATCGAAACACCGGGCGGCCTGACGCTGCGCAAAGGTAAGGCGGAGACGGGCGAGGCTTACCTCTCATCCGGAACGGCCTCCAAGATGGTAGAACTGCTGCGATCGAATACCGTGAATTTTTACGGCGACAGCCGTTTCCCGCGCGGGATGCAGATCTGCGGCAAAACCGGCACGGCGGAGGTCGGCGGGGATAAGACGCCGCACGCCTGGTTCACCGGTTTTTCACAGAATCCGGAAACGCCGTATGCATTCGTGGTCGTGGTGGAAAACGGCGGCTCCGGCTATCAGCAGGCGATTCCGATTGCCAATAAAGTGCTTGCAGCGCTTCGCGCGGCCTCCTAACCTGTGGATGGGCGACGAGTATGCTGCCCGTTAGAAGATAGCGTGTCGTATTTTTTGCTGACAGCCGCTGTATTGTGAGAAAATTGCCTTTTTATGGGGACTTATTTTGCTTTTGGATAAGGATTCCACCTGCTTTTCTATTGACGCTAGGCAGTCAATCCTTTATAATTGTTTTCACATGGCAAAGATTTTGTCCAAAAGGGTAGGAGGCCGGCGCTTTTCGCCGGAGAGGGACATTGTGTGCGCCGGATGAGACGGCGAAAATCAAGAAACGGGGTAAAACGCATGAGCTTTATTGAGTTCGATTCTGTCTACAAAAGGTACAAGATGGGGGAAATCACCATTAACGCTGCGGATGGAATTACCTTCAACATTGAGCAGGGCGAGTTCGTCGTGGTCGTCGGCCCCTCTGGCGCCGGCAAGACAACGCTGCTGAATATCCTAGGCGGCATGGATGATTGCGACGACGGTAAAATTCGTGTGGCGGGCGAATTAATTAACGATTACGATCGTAAGCGCCTGATTGAATACCGGCGCTATGACGTGGGCTTTGTGTTTCAGTTTTATAACCTGGTGCAAAACCTGACCGCGCTGGAAAATGTGGAGCTTGCAACGCAGATCAGCAAGAAGTCGCTGCATGCGGAGAAGGTGCTCGAGCGCGTGGGCCTTGCCGATCGCATTCACAACTTCCCCTCGCAGCTTTCCGGCGGCGAGCAGCAGCGTGTGGCGATCGCACGCGCGCTGGCCAAAAACCCGAAGCTCCTGCTTTGCGATGAGCCGACAGGCGCGCTGGATTATAATACCGGCAAGCAGATTTTGAAGCTTTTGCAGGATACGAGCCGTGAAACCGGCATGACCGTGATCGTTATCACGCACAACCAGGCGATTACGCCGATGGCGAACCGCGTGATCGCCATGCGCAGCGGCCGTGTCCATAAAATTATGGTCAACGACAACCCAACGCCTGTGGAAAGGATTGAATGGTAACAATGAGCAAAGCCTTGTTAAAAGACACGTTCCGTTCAATCTGGAGGACGAAGGCGCGTTTTATTTCCATCATTTTGATTGTTGCGCTCGGCATTGGTTTTTTTGCCGGCATCAAGGCCACCGCTCCCGATATGAAGGAGACGGCCAACCGCTATTTCCTCAGCAACAACCTGATGGATCTGCGCGTGCTCTCGACTGTCGGGTTTGAGCAAGCGGATGTGGATGCGATCCGTGAGATTGACGGCGTCCATGCGGTGATGCCCGCTTATTTTGCGGACGGCTTGGTCAAAGTAAACGGCGAGAGCCTGATTGATATGGACGGCTCCGCATTCAGCGTACGTGCGCATTCCCTCAGCATGGAAATGCTGGAAGATTGGAAAAACGGAAAAAACGATGCGGAATACATGAACCGGCCCACGCTTATTGAGGGCGAATGGCCGAAAAATGCAAACGAATGCCTGGTGGACCGCAGCGAGCTTTCTACCCCGGATGAGTTTAAAATCGGCAGCACGATCACGATGGAGAGCGACCGGGAAGACCTCAACTCCTCCATGGAGACGACGGAGTTTAAGATCGTCGGCATTGTGGAATCGCCGTACTACATATCCTTTGAGCGCGGCAACAGCCTTGTCGGCAGCGGCAAGGTCGGCGCCTTTATTCTGGTGCCGGATACCGCCTTCAAAACGGATTACTATACGGATTTGTATCTTAAGGTCAACGGCACGACAAAGAGCGATTTTGACTCCTACGGCGATGCCTATGAGAAGCTGGTGCAGCCCGTTGTGGAGCAAATTGAGGCGATCGGGCAGGATCGCGCCCCGGTGCGTGCGGAGGTGCTCCGCCCCGAAATGACGGCAACGCTCGAGCAGGCGCGCCTTGATTACGCGCAGGCCGAGGTTGATACGAAGCAGAAGATTGAGGACGCCCGCAAATCCCTTGATGAGGCGCTCGAATTCGCGAAGAACGGCGATCAGATCCTCGCGGAGAAGCAACAGGAGTTTAACGACACCCTGACCGCCGCGCAGAAGGAGTATGCGTCCGGGAAGGCGGAGCACAGCGCGGGGTTAAACACCTATTATCAAAAAGTAAACGAGTATAACGCTGCCGTAAGTAAGCTTGCCCAGGCAAAGCAAACGGTGGCAAACTCTCAGCAGGAATATAATAAAAATAAAGAGAAGCTGGATGCGGCTGAAAAGCAGATTAATAGTGCAAAATCGCAAATCACTTCTGGCGAAAGCCAGGTTCGGATGCTCAAGCAGCTGATTGCTACGGCCGAAACGGTGGCGGGCGATATGGGGAGCAGCAACAATGCTTCCTATGAAGAGCTGATTAAACGCGCGGAGGAAACCTTTGGCCCGGATAGCACTGTGGTAAAGCAGCTCAAGGAGCTCTCCAATATCACGGCGGGCGGCATGGTGCAGGAGGCCGCGCAGGCGTTGACCAAATATTTGGGCGATTACAAGGATGATTTGGCCAAGGAAGAGGCAAAGCTCGCCAAGGCAAAGGCCGATCTGGCAAAAGGAGAGGCCGATTATAAAGCCAACGAGAAAACCCTCAAGGCTGCCAAAGCAAAGCTGGATGCCGCCAACGCGGAGATCAATGCCAAACAGGCGCAGCTGGATGCGAGCAAGCAGCAGCTGGACAGCGCGCAGAGCGAGCTGCAGCAGGCCGGGTTTGCATTGGATGTGGGGGAATTGACCCTCTCCTCCAAGCAGAGCCAGGCGCTCATGGAGATTGAACAGGCCAAGCAGAAGCTCAAAGAGGCAAAGCAGGCGGCGGTGGACGGTGAGGAAACCTACCAGAAGGCCAAGGCGGAGGCGGAAAACGAGCTCTCCCGCGCAAGGCTGCGCCTGTCTGCCGGCGAGCAGAAGTTAAGCGATTTGAGCAGTGCCAAATGGGTGGTTTCCGACCGCGACGATATCCCGGGCTTCACCGGCTACGGGCAAACGGCGGACCGCACCAAGGCGTTTGCGCAGGTGTTCCCGATCTTCTTCTTCCTGATCGCGGCGCTCATCTGCCTGACGACGATGACGCGCATGGTCGAGGAGGAGCGCACGCAGCTCGGTACGCTCAAGGCGCTTGGCTATGACAACAAGGCGATTGTTTCGAAATATATCATCTATGCGATCCTAGCGAGCCTGATCGGCTCTGTGATCGGCCTGGCGGTTGGCTTCGTGGTGCTGCCGCTGGCGATTTCCGCGGCGTATGGTATCATGTATACGCTGCCCACGGTGCATCTCCAGTTTATCCTGAGCTATGCGCTCATCGGCACGGTGATTGCGATCCTTTCCACGGTAGGTGCTACCTTCCTCGCCTGCTATAAGGAGCTGGCCACCTGCCCGGCGCAGCTGATGCGTCCGCGCGCGCCCAAGGCGGGCAAGCGCGTGCTGCTGGAGAAGATGCCGTTTATCTGGAAGCATTTGAACTTCACCTCCAAGGTGACAGTGCGCAATATCTTCCGCAACAAGCGGCGGTTCCTGATGACAGCGTTCGGCGTGGCGGGCTGCACGGCCCTGCTGCTGACGGGCTTCGGGCTCAATGATTCCATTAGCGCTATCATCAATAAGCAGTTTAACGATGGCGGCATCGCCATGTATGACGCACAGCTCGTTTTGAAGGACCCGGTGCTGACCGACGGTTCCACCGAGGCGCCGATCATCACAGAGCTCAAGGAAAACGACGGCATCCAGAATGCGATGCTGACCTATATGAAGGTGCTGCACGGGCACTCCGAGCGCTCGGATGAGGAGCTGGAGGTAAACGTGCTGGTGCCGCAGAACAATGCGCAGCTTGCCGATTTTGTGAGGTTGCAAAACCGCCAGTCCGGCGCGCAGCTCACACTGCCGGATGACGGCGTGCTCATTACGGAGAAGCTTGCAAGCAAGACGGATACCGGGGTGGGCGATGAGCTGATCGTCACGAAATCCGATGGCTCCGAGGTGCGCCTGAAGGTTGCGGGCATTACAGAGAATTATACCTTCCACTATGTTTACATTTCCCAGGCGCTGTATGAACAGGCCTTTGGGGAAGAGGCGCAGTTTAACTATGTGATGGCGCAACTCAAGGATGATATTAAGAATGAGAAGCCGGCGGCGGATGGCCAGGAAAATAACCAGAAGGGCCAGCTTGCGACCGAGCTGATGAAGATGCCGGAGATCAATGCCGTGGTTTATACCACGCAGACGATTGACACCTTCAACAACGTGATCAACGCACTGTCCCTTGTGGTTGTGGTGTTTATCATTGCGGCGGCGGCGCTGGCGTTTGTGGTGCTCTATAACCTGTCAAACATCAATATCAATGAACGGGTGCGCGAGCTTGCCACCATTAAGGTGCTCGGCTTCTACGATAAGGAGGTAGACGCCTACATCTACCGCGAGAATGTGTTCCTAACCGTGATCGGCATCGCGCTTGGCCTGGTGATGGGCATTTTCCTGCACCGGTTTGTGGTCAATGTCGCGGAGGTGGATGTGGTGATGTTCGGCCGCACGATCAGCTGGCTGAGCTACGTGCTCGGGGCGGCGATGACGGCGCTCTTCGCGGTGATCGTCAACTGGATCATGCATTTCCGCTTAAAGAAGATCAGCATGGTCGAATCGCTCAAGTCCGTCGAATAACGGCTGTATTGGAAAAAGAATCGTAGCATGGCGCGCCGCAAGGGGTATTCTCTTGCGGCGCGCTTTTTGCTTTTTTGAGTGCAAGCGCCGCCTGAGATTGTGGCTGCGCCCAGACCGTATCAATCTGTTGCCTAGTAGGAGGAAGGATGGACACAACAATAACATTGAGCCGGCAGCCGCCTGCTTTTGTGAGCAGCCCGCAGGCGCACTCGGTTTGCCTCTATTGCGTTCGTAATAAAAAAGGGTAAAATTTTTCGCTCAGGTTTGGTTGTCTTTTTTGATTGTTCTGATTGACTTTTCTTTTGATTTATCTTACAATAAACCGGCTAATAATTAACCGGTTTATAATAAGGTGGTTGATTATTAAGAAAGGAGGCTTATTCATGCATTCCTATCGGGAACTTGTAGGGAAGTTGATTCAACTCAACGCACTCAAACGGATCAGCACCCACCGTGCGGCATCCGAAATCGGGCTGTATGACGGGCAGATGCCGCTGCTGGAAACGCTGGAGCGGGATGGCTGCCTTACGCAGAAGGCGCTTGCCGACCGGCTGCATGTATCGCCCGCCAGCGTGGCGGTGTCGATCAAGCGCATGCAGAAATGCGGCGTGGTGGATAAAGTGCCCTCGGAGGAGGATTTGCGCTATAACCGGGTGATACTCACAGACAAGGGCCGGGAGTTGACCAGGCGCACGAGGGCGCTGTTTGACCGGCTGGATGAGGAGCTGTTTGCCGGATTTACCCCGGATGAGTGTGAGCAGCTCTATGGCTACCTTTGCCGGATGACGCAAAATCTTGCGCAGGAGGATTTGGCGGGCGCCGATATGGGCACGCTCATGGCCAAGGAGCAGGAAGAGTTGGAGCGCCGCAGAAGGGAGGATCGTGGCGTATGATCAAACAGTTTGCACCCTGTGTGAAGAAATATTGGTGGACTGCGCTGCTCAGCCCTGTAACGGTTATTATTGAGGTTTTGCTGGAGGTGCGCATCCCGATGCTGATGTCCCAAATTGTGGATACCGGCATCACCAATCAGGATTTGCGCTATGTGGTGAACACGGGTATTCAGATGGTTCTGTTTGCACTGTGTTCCCTCGCGGCGGGTGCGCTTTCCGCATGGTTTGCCTCGATCGCCGGCATGGGGCTCGGCGCGGGGCTGCGGGAGGGGATGTTTGGACGCGTGCAGGATTTTGCGTTTTCCAATGTAGATCGTTTTTCCACCGCATCCCTGGTCACCAGGCTCACAACGGATGTCAACCGTGTGCAGATGACTTTCATGATGCTCATCCGTGTGTGCGTGCGTGCGCCCGTGATGCTCGTCAGCGCGACCGTACTCGCATGGAAACTCAACGGGGAGCTTGTCACGATTTTTCTCATCGCCATCCCCGTGCTGGGCGGGCTGCTCGCGCTGATTGCAACGCGCGCCTTTCCGCGCTTTCAGGTAATGCTGGAAAAATTTGATGGGCTCAATGCCCGCGTGCAGGAAACACTGATGGCGATCCGCGTGGTCAAGGCGTTTGTCCGCTCCAAATTCGAGAAGGAAAAATTCGAAGTTACCAATGACGATTTAAAGCGCGCCAGCATCATGGCGGAAAAAATCCTCGTTTGGAATGGCCCGCTGATGACGCTCGCCATGTATGCCTGCATCGTCGCCATCGTGTGGTTTGGCGGTAGGCTGATCGCCTTCGGCTCAATGGAAACGGGCCAGTTGATGAGCTTTATTAGCTACGTGACGCAGATCTTGATGTCCCTGATGATGATTACAAACACCTTTGTGATGATCGTGATGTCGAAGGCCTCCGCCAACCGTATCTGCGAGGTGCTCCGTGAGGAGCCGGATATCAGCGACGCACAGGCCGACCCGGCGCTTGTGGTGCCGGATGGCTCGATCGAGATGCGGCATGTTTCCTTCCGTTATCATCAGGAGGCGGAGAAGCCGGTGCTTTCCGATATCAATCTGTCGATCCGCTCCGGTGAAACCATTGGCATCATCGGAGGCACGGGCAGCGCAAAATCCACCCTCGTCCAGATGATTCCGCGGCTGTATGAGGCGCAGGAAGGGGAGGTGCTCGTGGGCGGGCATAATGTGAAAGACTATCCGCTCGACCACCTGCGCGGCGCAGTCGCCATGGTGCTGCAAAAAAATGTGCTCTTCTCCGGCACGATCCGGGAAAACCTGCTTTGGGGCAACCCGGCGGCAACGGATGAGGAGATGATCGAGGCCTGCAAAGCGGCGCAGGCGCATGAATTCGTGATGTCCTTTCCGGATGGGTATGAGACCAACCTCGGCCAGGGCGGTGTGAACGTATCCGGCGGGCAGAAACAGCGGCTGTGCATTGCGCGCGCGCTTTTGAAGGATCCGAAAATCTTGATCCTGGATGACAGCACCTCCGCCGTCGACACCGCGACGGATAGTAAAATCCGCGAATCACTGCGCTCGCACCGCAGCGATACGACCACGCTCATCATTGCGCAGCGTGTGACCTCCGTCTGCGAAGCGGATCGAATCATCGTGCTGGACGACGGCAAAATCAACGACGTCGGCACGCATGACGAGCTGCTCGCCCGCAATCAGATTTATCAGGAGGTTTATTATTCTCAGCAGGAAGGGGTGACGTCTTAAATGGCAGTCAATACCAAAGCGGGCGGCGGGCCTGGTGGCCCGATGCGCCATGGCTTCCAAAAGCCGAAAAATGCAAAGCACACCCTGAGGAGGGTGCTGCAATATTTAGGCCGGCAGAAATGGGCGCTGCTCATCGTCTTCTTCTGCGTGATTGTCAGCGCGGGCGCAAGTGTGGCGGGCACCTATTTCCTGAAGCCGTTAATCAATGAATATATTCTGCCGCTCATCGGCACGAGCCCTTCGGCGGCTGATTTCCTGCCCTTGGAAAAGGCGTTGGTCGTGCTGGCCTGCGTCTATCTCTCCGGCGTGGCCTGCACCTATTTGCAGATGCGGCTGATGATCAGCGTTGCGCAGACGGCGCTGACGGATATCCGGCGCGATTTGTTTCACCATATGCAGGATTTGCCGATTTCCTTCTTTGACGCGCATACGCACGGCGAGCTGATGAGCCGCTATACCAACGATGTGGATACCTTGCGCGAGGCGCTGAGCAACAGCGTTGTGCAGATGCTCTCCTCCGGCATCACAGTGGTGGGTACCTTTGTGATGATGCTGGTGTTGAGCCCGGTGCTCACGCTTCTGATCGTTGCGATGCTCGTGGTGATGCTGCTGGTGATCAAAACAGTCGGCGGGAAGAGCTCCCGAAACTTCAAGCTCCAGCAGAAGGCGGTCGGCGAGGCCAACGGTTATATCGAGGAGCTGATCGAGGGCCAGCGCGAGGTCAAGGTGTTCTGCCATGAGGACGCCTCCAAAGCGGGCTTTGCCGAGCTCAATGAGGCTTTGCGAAAGGCCGCGACCAATGCGAATACCTATGCGAACGTTCTGATGCCCATCATGGGCAACCTCTCCTATGTCAACTATGCTCTAACCGCCTGCGTGGGAGCAGTGATGGTGATCGGCGGTAAGCTTGACCTTGGCACAATCGCGGCGTTTTTGCAGTATACGCGCTCCTTCTCCCAGCCGATTACGCAGATTTCTCAGCTCTTCAATGCCGTGCTTGCGGCGCTTGCCGGCGCGGAGCGGATTTTTGAAATCATTGATCTGGAGCCGGAGCAGGATGAGGGCTATGTGACGCTCGTCAATGCGAAGCGCAGTGAAGATGGGTCGTATATGGAGTGCGCGGAGCATACGGGCCTTTGGGCTTGGAAGCATCCGCACAAGAATGGCACCGTCACCTATGAACCGCTCACCGGCGACGTGCGCTTTTTCGATGTGACCTTTAGCTATGATGGGCGAAAGACCGTCCTGAAGGACGTATCCCTTTACGCAAAGCCTGGGCAGAAGATCGCCTTCGTCGGCTCTACGGGCGCGGGTAAAACAACCATTACCAACCTCATCAACCGTTTTTATGAGGTGCCGGATGGCAAAATCCGCTACGATGGCATCAACATCCAGAAGATTAAAAAGGATGATCTGCGCCGCTCCCTCGGCATGGTGCTGCAGGATACCCACCTGTTTACCGGCACGGTGTATGAAAATATTTGCTATGGAAAGCTGGACGCGACGCGCGAGGAGGTTATCGCGGCGGCGAAGCTCGCGAATGCGGATTCCTTCATCACCCGGCTGCCGCAGGGCTATGACACCGTGCTCACCTCGGATGGCTCCAACCTTTCGCAGGGCCAGAGGCAATTGCTCGCCATCGCCCGTGCGGCGGTTGCGGACCCACCGGTGCTGATCCTCGATGAAGCTACCAGCTCCATCGATACGCGCACCGAGGCGCTCATCGAGAAGGGTATGGATCGCCTCATGGAGGGCCGCACGGTGTTTGTCATTGCGCACAGGCTTTCAACCGTGCGCAATGCAGATGCGATTATGGTGCTTGAAAACGGCGAAATCATCGAGCGAGGAAGTCATGATGAGCTGATTGCCCAGAAGGGAAAATATTATCAGCTCTATACCGGGCAGTTTGAGCTGGATTGAAAAAACCGTGCCCATGCGGAGAACCCGCATGGGCACGGTTGATTTTTTTATTTGAGGGAAGAGATTACTGGAATGCCTTTGCCCATTCAATCGCGCACAGCTGGCAGGCCTTGCCCTCCTGCGTGCTCTTCCGGTTATGGAATACCGTATCATTCCCGATGAAATAGAGCTCCGGCGTTTCCAACCGGTATAAATCGGCTCCGGTAAACGCTTTTTGCTTGCCTGATTCCAGATCGATATATACCATTTTTTGCTCATTGACCGCGCCGCTTTCCGGCTCGCCCGCCAAGACCAGCCGTTTCCCATCCGGGCTGATTGCGGCCGCGGCAAGCGCCTTCAGGCCGGGAGCGTCAAAGGCCTGTTCCTTTTGTGTGGCGAGGTTATATACGGCGCCGCTTTTGCCGATGAGCACATCGCCACTGAGCAGGTAATCCGTGCCGAATGCGCCCTCAAATTCCTTGAGCATAGCTTCCTTCCCATCGCTGTAGCGCATGGCGTTGAAGCCCTGCTCCGTTTTGCGCAGGAATACGATGCCATCCTTTGTAGAGCGGGCATAGTAAAAATCCGCGTTTGCAAAGCCGTGCGTCTGCGTGCTGCCGGTGCGGAACATCACATCCCGCTGCGCTGAGGTTTCTGCATAGTAGCGGCCGGTGAAAAAGAGCAGGCGGCTGCCGGCATTGTCTACCAATGCGTCTGTCAGCAGGGTGAAGTCAGAGCGGGAACCGCCGTTCTCTCCAATTGTACGGCTTTTTTGCAGCAAAAACTCCTTCGTCTTGCCGGTGGAGAGATTGAGCGTATAGGCCTCCTCATAAACCTTTTCGGCTTGATAGAAATCATCCTTTTTGGTATCGAGCAGCAAAAGCGCATCGCCGGAGAATTGCTTTGGCATCGTCTTTACCCGGAAGAATACATAATCATAAATGGCGACCGGCGCATCTGAATTCGCTGTGGTGAAGAGGCCGTAGCCATCTACCTTCCCGTCGCGCTTGAGGTAGGTGATCTTCGCGGGGATGTTTTGGTTGCTGAGTGAAACGGTGGCGGTCACCGTGCCGCTCGCGTCGATCTTTGTAAACGCGCCGTTTTTGTATTCATAGAATTCGAAATTGCCGTTCGGGTCAGCGGAATAGAAAATGCCGTCAAAATCCGTCGGCAGCAGCGGATGATCGGCAAAGTCAGCGGTTGTGCTCAGCGCCTGATAGGCAGCGGCGGCATTTGGATCGGCCTTTGGCTGCTCATCCCCCTTTTTTTTGCCAAGGCCAAAGCCAAAAACAGCAGCCGACAGCGCAATGGCAGCAGCGAGCAGAACGCAGGTGATAATCAGCGGTTTCTTTTTCAAAACGAACATCCTCCTGACAGATAGAATCGTCCTTTACTATAATCTCTTCTATTATAAAAGAAAAAAGTACATTCAGCAAGCTTTATTTCCAATCCATAAAACAGAAAACAGCGCCGCCGTGACGCTTTCCCATCACGGCGGCGCAGGATTATGAGGCAGACGGAGAAAGAACGGATTCGGATTGTTCAGCAGAAGGAAGCTTTTGCGAAAATAATCCTAAAAGAGAGGTGCAAAGATTTCCAGGATCTTTTTAAAAATCCTGCTGAAGAATGCCGCGATTTTCGCAAAGAATCCAACGATTCCGGACGTATTCTCCGATTCGGCAAGATCGGAGGATACATGCTCTACGAGATCGAGTACCGACTGGGCAATCGCAAGGCTGTTACCCTCCTTTGCCGCAGCGATGATCTGGTCGTAGTCCTCCAGATATTCCGGCCCTACCTGTTCGGTGATCAAACGTCCGATTGCTGCCTGATTATTCCGGCTTTTTAATACCTCACCGGCATAGTTCGTGATAGCTGCAAATACCATTGGCCGATCGCTCACAATGGTGACGCGGCTTCCGTAAACCGTCTGTTGTGTTGCCATGTAGGATTCATCCATCGTGGGAGGGCCTTTTGTGGATGTGACTTCTGCAGTACCCATATGGGCCAGAAGGGAGACATTGACATCCGGGAAAGCGATTCCGGTCGATTCTCCAACCTGTGCAAGCAGGCCGTTTATCACGGTATCGATATCCGGAAGCTGATCGAGATATGCTTTATAAGCGCCATAGGTATAAACGAGATCCGGCAGGATTTCACAGAGATATGAAATAGGATGCGCGATAAACTGATTGATTGCGCTGACCAGCGGATTAAGGAGATTGTCGCTCATTTCGATCAAGGTCGCCATGGGATCCTCCAGGTTTCCTCCCATGAGGGGCCCGATCATGGTTTCCGTATCGACTACGTTGTCTGTGTGGAGAGCTTCGAAAACCGGAATGATGACCAGCTCATATCCTATGGCGAGAATCGTCAGCAGATCAATATTCATCCCTCCGGCTTTGATCTGGAAGCCCAGCAGAGCGGGAAATACGGCGCGTTTAAAGGCTTCGCTATCCCCGGGCGTGATGCCCCAATCGATCTGCGCCTGTTTGAGCTCTTCAAGCGAATGGATTTTTGAGAGAGCCTCGCCAACCTGTGTCAATCCTATAATGTTATAATAATCAATGGTATTGGCGTAGTTGCCGTACGTTCCCTCGCCAAAGATCAGCAGGAAGAGCTTGGACATCGTCTCATTGGAGTAGATAGTCCCTGCGAGATTTTTTTGCTGCAAAATAAATGCGAGCGTACTGTCGAGCGCCGTCATGATCGTCTTCGCCTGTTTGGCGCTCATATTAGCATAAACGGAAGAAAGGTCCGGGTGGGAGTCATTCCATTCTGCTGCGGTCGTCACTGCTTCTTCCTGTGTCAGGGCACTGGCTTGTATCGCACCCAGACAGGAGAATAACATGAGAGCTGCTAAAAACAGAGCAAGTAGTTTTTTAGCTTTTTTTGTCTTCATCATTCAGACTCCTTTCATAATAAATCATTTGTTTTACCCGCCCCGAATCTGTCCTTCTCTGTCCTTCCACATAAAATAGTGTCTTTATGATAATGTTTTCCATATTGTGAATATATTTAATTAATAATTTACATTTTATTTATTATATTTTAATACATTGAAAGGAATTGTCAATATTTATCGTAAAGTTTTGAAAAAAGATTATTTAGAAATAGAAAGACCTGCCGTTCGCAAGCAACGGCAGGTCTTTCATGGGTTCTCTGTATTTCTATACGTCCCAGACGGGCTGCATATATCCGAAGCGCCCGCAGGAGCCACATTGCAGCAAATGGTTATCAGCCCGAGCGGGAGAAATTGCGAGGATGATCCGTCCCGGTGTAGTGATACTTCCGCAATGAGGACAGATAAAATGTGCGTTGCGCAGAGGCCTCCACCTTTTATAAAGAATAATCGACACAACGATGATAGCAATCAGAATTAGGACCATTAGGAAAGCACGCAGCAGTATTTGCATAAAAATTCCCTCTTCACGGTATGGTATTCCGGATTCTATACATTATAGAGAGCACATTCTTTAGCTGTCACCATACTATCGCGTTGCGCCATGGCTGTCAAGCGGGCAGCGCCTGTTTATTTGCAGAATCGGTGGTTGCCTATTATCTTAGTGACTGGACGGCTGAGCATCCATTTATTCGTTGTTTTTTTGGGATTATAATAGTAGATTGCGCCGCCGCTTGGATCCCAGCCGTTGATGCAGTCCTGCGCCGCTTTTCGTGCGGAGTCGACAATTGGCTTGCTCCAGTTGCTGTCGTTCAGGGCGGAGAAGGCGCCCGGCTGGTAGATGACCCCGGCAATTGTATCCGGAAAGGAGGCGTGCTGCACGCGGTTGAGGATGACCGCGCCCACGGCTACCTGCCCTGTGTAGCTTTCACCGCGGGCCTCCGCTGAGATCATGCGCGCAAGAAGATTGATATCGCTCTGGCTGTACTTTCCCGTGCTGCCGGAGGAGCCGCCGGTATTGGTGATGCCGAGATATAATAAGGTTTTCGGCCCGGCGATGCCATCGACTGTGATGCCGCAGTTTTTTTGGAACTTTTTCACCGCGCTCTGTGTGCCGGTGCCATAGATGCCATCCACCTTACCGGTGTAGTACCCGAGGCTTTTCAGCTTCGTCTGTACCTGCCGCACCTCATTTCCGCGCGAGCCCAGTTTTGAAAGCACCTGCACGGATTCATTTTTTTCCTCCCGTGTCACCGAGTAGCTGGGTGCAACCGCTGCAACAATGATGAGAATGTTCAACAGGAGAATCATTGTGACCTCCCATACCTTTTTAAGCCGCCGGATTGTCTGTTCGTTAGGCATATTTATATGACCATTCCTTTCTTCCATGATAGCGTTAAATCACTATTACAATTTCCAACGGTTTCAAAATTATCCCCATTGCGTTCCGGCTGGAAAATTCATACAGGCCGCAGTTTTGAAAGGCGATCGAGATGCAACGCGCGGAGGGGTGTAAAGAAGGGGAGAAAAAAGGAGAAAAAGTAGTTGAC
>UQWL01000022.1 GCA_900544715.1 uncultured Oscillospiraceae bacterium
GTGACCAGGGGCAAAAAGAGCTTGAGGCATGGGAAAAGAAGTATTCTGATCAAAGCAAGGAGTGATATAAAATTTAGTACTGACAAAGGAAGGGCCACCCTAATTTTGGGTAGCCCTTCCTTCACTAATTACGCTAATAGATGAAAGAAATACTTGCTTTTACTAACTTTTTATCCAATGGTGTCCTCATTTTTTGAAGTCAGTTTGCGTTCATACCACCAGGACTTCACTTTCGGTGTAACTTTATATATTCCATAGCCAATGATGATGACGCCTCCAATAACGAGACCAGCCTTGCCGACTACTTTACATTTATTAATGAGTTCTTCAGTCTCTAAGGCAGCACGTTCTGCAGCTTTTTCCATAGCCTTCTCGGCAGCCTGTTTTGCCAAGAAATCAGAGTTTGCCTTTGCTCTCGCTGCGGCCTGTGCAGCATATCTTGCAGCGCGATCTTCGGCAACCTCTCTACGCACTTCACTAATAAGTTCGGAAGATATATTCAGCACATTTTTTATTGAATCATCGAATGTTCTCGTCGTCCAATAGCGGTTATAGCTGGCATATCCGCCTGTTCCCCTATGAAAATCTTTTTCTGCGGCATACTGCAGTGCCTTTTGGGTCACGCTGTAATCTCCGGGCCTCCCCTGAAGGAATCCTTGCTTAACCAAGACACGGTTCATTTCCTCTGCAGTTAAACCATAGTCTCGTCCCAAAATTCTCGCCGACACTTGCATGAACTTTCTATCTCCTTTCTGTTTAATCACGAAGTTATTTCCTTGTATTGCTGAATACCTGTACCGCTCGGATAATATATTCTGCGGCACCATTTCCGCACTGAAGTTCGACCATCTTCAAAAGCTCAGGATCGTTTATCATGTCACTTATTCCCTCCGAGAAGGCCTCGGCAAATTCTGCCTCGGTTAGATATTCTCCTGAACCATCGTTTATATCGTCCTCAACCATGTCGATCATATCTTGGTAGACTTGCTCAACGGCAGATTGGACTTGTGCTGAATCTTCTGGCAATTCCTTAAGGCACCCAATAGCTATAATGTTATACCAAAATGGTATATACAGTTCTGCCTCAATGCTATCAGTTTCGGTATATTCAGCCGCATGCGTGATGGAGTCCTCAAAATATGAGGTGAAGCTTTTGTCTTTGTAAATACGCGTTACATCCAAATTCCCCATTGCACGAAGTGTGCTTTCAGGGAGTTTCGCAGTCAGCTTTATAGTTTTGATGGTATTTATCATACCGTCAATCCTTTTTCGCTTTTTCTCAAGATTATCAATCAGGCCGTCAAGTTCCTCAAGCATATCCAAGGTAGGTGATTCCAAGAGTGCTTTTATGGTTTTTCGCTCATAATCGGCCTCTACAAAAATTTGAATGAGCATCAACCGTTGGATTGCCGCTTCGTCATAAAGCCAATATCCGGCTTCCGTCTTACTTGTAGGTTTCAGTAATTCAACCTTGTCGTATTCCTGCAGAGTCCGACGAGTGACACCCACAAGTTTGCAGACTTCACTAAGTCTCTTCATGGTGTTTCCCTCCCTGTAACAGCATTATAATTCCTGCACGCTACGGGCAGTCAATAGTCTTTTTATATTTTGTAAGATTTCAAAGAAAACCTAAGGGTTATCAATGATACAAAAACCAGAGGGCCAAGGTACATAGTACCTTGGCCCTCTGGTTCTGTGTTGACATCACAGCCACACCCTTACGGCAAAGCCGCCTTTGAAAAAGTAGGTGTTCGTGTAATGTCCATTTGGTGGAGATGAGGGGAATCGAACCCCTTACCTCTTGCATGCGAAGCAAGCGCTCTACCAAGTGAGCTACACCCCCATATGAACTTGTCTGCAAAAGGAGCGCTTTTGCGAAGCTTATTATAGCGCCCCTCGTCGTTTTTGTCAACATAAATTTTTGATTCTCTGCCGTTTTTCAAATAAATGCGAGATAGCTTGAGGGAGGGGCGTAATGAAAGCGTACGGAGGGGAACAACCGTTGGCTAGCGTATCGGAAAAATCTTCAGATGCCTCATATAGTTAGAAGGTTGCTTTTGAAAAGGCGGATTGGGCAAGATGAGGTTGCAACAGCTGCGATCCAGAGATGTTGGCTCGCTTTCCTCCTTACGATACACTAGATGGAATCGCCGACGCAAGGAAAACCCAGAAAACCCTGACATTCCTTTGACAAGCCTGCCGTTCTGCGCTATAATATCCCGGTAAACCTTATGTGCGGCGGCTCTTTGTACCGCTGCAAAAATGAAATACAAGGAGTTGCTTTTTATGCCACTGGTAACCACCACTGAGATGTTCAAAAAGGCCTATGACAACGGCTATGCCATCGGCGCCTTCAATGTAAACAACATGGAGATCGTTCAAGGCATCACAAGCGCATGCAAAAAGCTCAATGCGCCCGTTATTTTGCAGGTATCCTCCGGCGCGCGCAAGTATGCGCACCACGACTATCTGGTGAAGATGGTCGAGGCGGCAGTGGCTGAAACCGGCCTTCCGATCGCCCTGCATTTGGATCATGGCCCTGATTTTGAAACCTGCAAGAGCTGCATTGACGGCGGTTTTACCTCCGTAATGATCGACGGTTCCTCCAGGCCGTATGAAGAGAATGTGGAGCTCACCCGTAAGGTTGTTGAGTATGCACATGCGCATGGCGTTGTGGTAGAGGGCGAGCTTGGTAAGCTTGCAGGCATTGAGGATGACGTGAATGTTTCCGCCGATGATGCGAATTTTACCCAGCCGGAAGAGGTTGAAGATTTCGTATCCCGCACGGGTGTTGACTCGCTCGCCATCGCCATCGGCACAAGCCATGGTGCATATAAGTTCAAACCCGGCCAGAAGCCGCAGCTGCGCTTTGACATTCTCGCTGAAGTGGCGGAAAAGCTGCCCGGCTTCCCGATCGTTCTGCACGGCGCAAGCTCCGTTATGCCGGAATACGTGAAGATGATTAATGAATTCGGCGGTGAGATGCCCGATGCGATCGGCATCCCGGAGGAAATGCTGCGCAAGGCCGCGAGCATGGCCGTTTGCAAGATCAATGTGGATTCCGATATTCGCCTTGCGATGACCGCCTCTATCCGCAAGCATTTTGCAGAGTATCCGGGCCATTTTGATCCCCGCCAGTATCTCACCGATGCACGCAATGCGATCGAATCCATCGTGGAGCACAAGATCAACACCGTGCTCGGCTGCGCGGGTCAGGCATAAACCGGCCTCTTTTTCAAGGATTGTACACGACGGCGCCCGGTTTTCCGGGCGCCGTTTTTATGCTCTGCGAAAGGAGGAATATTTTTGTTAACGCTTACCTTGCTGCCGGACTGTTTTTCCGTTTGCCAGTTGTCTGATCCACATGAGGCGAATCTCGGCCAGCCCTTCACCTTCCTGTCCATAACAGATGAGGAAATTTCATTGGTCTGCCCGGAACAAAACACACCTGTTTCCGCTCTGAAGGTAGAGGCGGGCTGGCGGGCGTTTCGGATTTGCGGAACGCTAGCCTTCTCTTTAACCGGGATTCTTGCCGGCATTGCGGGCGTGCTGAAAGAAGCTGGAATCAGCCTTTTTGCCCTCTCTACTTACAACACCGATTATGTGTTGGTGAAGGCTTCCAAATTAAAAGCGGCTGTGGCCGCGTTGGAAGCCGGCGGCTATCGAATTGTATCAAGTGTTTTTTCTGCATAACTGGCATTTCCCTGTGTTTATCAATCGGTATTGACTTTTGTTATTGGCAATTTTATACTAATATAAATCAATAACAAGGGGGGAATTAGAATGATTGAGCAAATCAAAACAGTCCTGTCCGCAATTTTGGCCCTGGTGTTTGGGCTATATCAGTCCGTCGGCTTTGTGCCGGTGCCGGTCAAACCCGTTTTTACGGCGCATCCTGCCGTGTTTGAGGCCGGTGATTCCTACGCTGTGGCATGGGCGACCAGCGTTAAGGGGACGGGCTACCTCACCTACACCTATGATGGCAAAGAGTATACTGTATATGACGCTGCCAGCGGCAATATCAAAACCGACGACACGGTTCATGTGGTGAAGGTCAAAAAGGAGCATTTGGATGGCAACGCTTATCAGGTGCATTCCCAGAGCGTTTTGTTTAAATTTGGGTACACGGCCTTCAAGGGCGCAACGGTATCCAGCGAGGCAATTTCCTTCCGGGGCTACAGCGGCCAGGATGAAATTGAAATCGTATCCATTTCGGATATCCATGGAGAAACCAAAAAGATGAAAAGCGCTTATGCCGCGCTCGATGCCGACCAGGCCGATCTGCTGGTGCTCAATGGCGACATCACCAACACCAGTCTCTCCTTTCAAACGCAATTGGTCAAGGATATTCTGGGGAATGCCGCGTTCCTGTCGAAGGGGGAGTACCCTGTGGTTTATGTGCGCGGCAATCATGAAACACGCGGGGAATTTGCCGCCCGCCTGAAGGATTACTTCCCCACGGACACGAATGAGCTGTATTTCACCTTCCGTTATGGCCCGATCTCCGCGGTTGTGCTGGATTCCGGCGAAGACAAGGCGGACGATCATTATGAATACAGCGGACTGGTCGATTTTGAATCCTACCGCCAGCAGGAATTGGATTGGCTGAAAGGGTTGGAACGGGATGCGTCCGAAGGGGTTCAATACCGCCTCGCGCTTTCGCATGACCCGCACCTTGCCGATCATTTTGGTGAAAACTGGAGCGCGGAGCTTGGAAGGATCGGCACACAGCTGCTGATTTCCGGCCACACGCACAGCCTTTCCCTCCAGGAAAAAGATCTGACAAACCCGCTGAGCTTCATTACCTTTGTGGATGGCGGGAATGGAAACGATTTTATTGTTTCTAAAATCCTGCTGAAGGGGAGCAGCGCGCGGTTCTACGCAGTGGATCACAATGGAGAGGTTCAGATGGATCGTACCCTTCCGCTTGCTTAGGCTGCCAACCGGCCTGAAAGCGAAACGGAAGCTATTCGCAAGGCGCTTAAAATTGATAACAAGGATGGCTGACTGTGCGACATTTTTACGACATAAAGGGTGTTTTAATGAGTTATAATAAGGATTATTGTTCGTAATCCAAATAATAATAAAACCGCGTAGCTTCAAAATTCCCTGAAGCTACGCGGCCTTTGTGGTGGACACGAACGGACTCGAACCGTTGACCTCTCGCGTGTGAGGCGAGCGCTCTAACCAGCTGAGCTACGCGTCCTGATGTAGGCGCGGGAGCTGTATGCAGCCCCCGCATGATGGTGACCCGGACGAGAATCGAACTCGTGTTACCGCCGTGAAAGGGCGGTGTCTTAGCCGCTTGACCACCGGGCCGCTTGGTAGCGGCAGTCGGATTTGAACCAACGACACTTCGGGTATGAACCGAATGCTCTAGCCAACTGAGCTATGCCGCCATATGCCTGCCCACCAACGGGCGAAGCTTATTATAATATAATCGCATTGGGCTTGTCAACACTTTTCTTCCAAAAAGCTTAACAATTTTGCCCTTTTCTTTTTGCCATAGACCGGCCGCACAGATGATTGCCTTGTTAAGAGATCTTTTGTGAGCTCCTATACGATGCGAAGCCTAGCGGGAATCTTTGGATTGCAATCCCCTCTTACTTTTTCCTTTTTGTATTTCGATATCCACGCACCACCCGGATGCGTGTTTTTTTCTTTTTATAATAGTACAACACGTTAACCAATACGACAAACAGAATCACCAGCGCCGCAGCCGCAAAAATGATTTTCCCCACCGTGGACCGCATTCCTTTTTTCAGAAGGTTTCCCGTATACAGGATCAGGCTCCTCCGGGCCGCTTTTTCCGCCACGAGATCCACCGTGCCGATCACTTGACCGGCATAGAGGATGTTGGCCTGGCCGACCACCTCGCCCTTTTTCACCGGCGCGTCGATGGATTTTGGCATTTTTTCATCCGGCACGATCATAACGCCGGCCGCATCCAGGCCTTGAGGCACTAGCGCGCGCACTTCTCCCTTGGGCAAAAGCCGCACATAATCCGTTTGAAACGAGAGCTTTACCGCCACCTCGGATACAATCTGGGCCTGGTCTGCAACGGTTTCCAGCCTTAAATGATCAAACGCCCAATTAAACATCTTGCGGCAGTCGGCAAAAGCCGAGCCTTCCTTTCCTTTTATGATGTTCCCCTCCGCATCTTTATAGGGAGCGCGCAAAACGATCCCCAGGTAACGGTATCCATCACGGGAGGCCACGGAGATGACGCAGCGGCCCGCGTTGGTGGTCGTGCCCGTTTTAATCCCCTTGGCGCCTGCATAATAATAGCTGCTTGTAGAATCGATCAGTTCATTTGTCGTGCGGAGTGTCTGCGCTTCGCGCAGGTTGCTCTTCGGCAGTGTGAACTTTGCCGTATTCGTAATTTTCTCAAATACGGGCAGCCGCAGCGCGTATTCCACGATCTTGCGCAGATCTGCCGCGGTGGTATACTGCCCCTCTTCATCCAGGCCGTGCGCATTGACAAAATGGGTGTCCTTGCAGCCCAGCTTCTGCACAAAGGAATTCATCAGTGCGACAAAGCGCGGGATGCTTCCGCCGCCGATATAGTCCGCGATAATGTTGGCGGATTCATTCGCACTGTGCACCATCATGCAGTAAAGCAGGTTGAGCATGCTGATCTGCTCGCCTTCCTTGATGCCGACAAGGGAACTGCCCGTCCCATCCAGCGCGTGGATCGCATTATAGGGGGCTGTGACAATTGTGTTTTCCAGGTCAGCGCAGTTTTCAATGGCTACGATGGCGGTTGTAATTTTGGTCAGGGAAGCGGGCGCTGTGCGTTTCTCTGCGTTTTTATCAAAAATGACAGTGCCAGTATCCAGGCTTACCAGCATGGCAATCTCCGCATTCAAATCAATTTCATCGTTATAGGATGCAGCCGCCGGAAAAACGGCGCTCATAACAATTGTCAAAATACAACAGAAAAAAATTATTGCCTTTTTCATGGACAGTCTCCCCGTAAATGTTGTATGATAGGATATAGTGGCGAACAGGATGCGCGGCAAGGGACAGTATTGCCTATTTCCTCTGGAGGAATACAGCCGGCATGCGTTCACAATATGTTATAGTATAACAGCATTGCGGTGAAAAGGGAATCATTTTTCTCTCATTTCCGCACAGAAGCAATACACGGAGGGATACGCAAATGGTTTATGTTACCGGCGATATGCATGGCGATGCCAGCCGCTTTAGCGACCCACGCCTGAAGAAGTTGAAAAAAGGGGATACGCTGCTCGTTTGCGGTGATTTCGGCTTTCTTTGGAACGGGGGCAAAGCAGAGCAAAAGCTTTTGAAGCAAATTGGCAGCAAAAAATTCAACGTCTGCTTTCTCGACGGAACGCACGAAAATTTTGAACTCCTCAAAAGCTATGAGGTAATCGAGTGGAACGGCGGCAAGGCGCAGCAGATCTACAAAAATTTATATCATTTGATGCGCGGTCAAATCTATGAGCTCGAGGGGTTGAAGATTTTTACTATGGGCGGGGGCGAGAGCCCGGATATCGACATCCGTTTCGATAATGATAGCTGGTCCCGCGATGAGATCCCCACGCAGGTGGAGCTGATTGAGGGCGCGAACAATCTGGAAAAAGTGGATTGTAAGGTGGATATCATCCTGACCCATGAGCCGCCTGCCACGATCAAAGGGTTTTTAAAGCTCAAAGAAAAAGGCCCGGTGCGCGTGACGGCGCTCAACGCCTATTTTGAAGAGCTTGGCAAATCGGCTACCTTTCAAAAGTGGTATTTTGGCAGCATGCATGTGGATAAATATATCTCCAGCACACATACCGCTGTTTTCACGCATATTCTCGATGTGCGCACGGGTGAGCAGCTTCGGAAGTAAAGTTCCCGGAAAACTTTTAAATCCACAGCTCCATTTTTGGATGTCTGTGGATTTTTTGACGCAAAAAATAAAATTTATGAAAGCTGCCGATTAAATTATTTAATCCAATTTTTTGATAGAGGCTATAAGCGCTTTTTTATGGTGTTTCTTCACCCGTATGGAAAGGCTGCTCCTCTTCTATTGCTGACTGGAGGCATGCCATGGCTGCCCCAAATGCCTCTATCGGCACCCCGGCGCTTGCCAGCAGCAGGCAGGCGGCGCCCTTACGGGTAGTTTCCTCTGCCCTTACGCTGATCCCGGCGGCCTGCGCTCGCAAAAGCAGCGTCTGGATAGGTTCCGTGCTTTCCATCTCCAGGCGCACCATCAGGCCGGAGGCGCAAACTTCCACTTTTGCACGGCCACCAAACGCACAACGCGCCGCCTCGCACAACGCGCGGCTTTTATTCATATAGAGCTTGCGGGCCTTCCGGATTTGGGAAGAGAGGTGCCCGTCACGGATAAACTGGCACAGGGCAATCTGCTCCGCTTTGGAGGCCGTTTGATTATAGAGGCGGCCTTTTCGTTCATAGGCCTCCATCAGGCAGGTGGGCAGCACCATAAAGCTCAGGCGCAGAGAAGGCAGCAGTAGCTTGGAAAAAGTGCTCATATAGATCACGCTCTGCCCCCCATCCAACCCTTGCAGAGAGGGTACGGGGTGGGTAAAATAGCGGAACTCGCTGTCGTAATCATCCTCCAGCACAAGGCACCCGCTGCGTCGCGCAATCTGCAAAAGCTTTAGCCGTTGCGTTACCGGCATGACGTTGCCCATCGCATCCATATGGGAGGGGGAAATATACAGCAGGCGGATATCATCCCGTTCGAGTGCTGCAAATTCATCCCTTCCCTGCACATAATGTTGAACTGGAAAGCCATGATCCTCAAACACGGCGCGCCCCTGTGCAAATGCGTTGTTCCAAAAGCCGACCGGCGGCCGCTCCTCCATCAATCCACAGAGGATATGCAGAAGGCTCTGCACACCAGCGCCCACCACAATTTGTTCCGGAGAGCACACGACGTTCCGGCTTTTTGCCACATAGCTGCAAAGCGCCGCGCGCAGGTCGGGCTCGCCTTGGGGCTCGCCGTAGGTAAGCAGCCGCCCATCTGCCCGCAGTGCGCTTTTGATATACCGCCGCCACAGCGCGAAATCAAAGCTCTCCGCATCTACGGAAGCGGAGGCAAAATCATAACGGATATCAGGCGCAGCCTGATGGGATCGGGGATGAACCTGCGGCTCGCCAGGCTCCAACGGATACTCCAGGCTGGAGGCATAAAACCCACTTTGCGGCTTGGCCACAACATATCCCTCCGCCGCCAGCTGCAAATAGGCCGCTTCCACCGTGGTGCGGCTTACCTCCAACTCCTGCGCGCAGCGCCGGATGGAGGGGAGCTTTGCCCCGGCGGCCATCTTACCGGATGCGATCAATTCCTTATAATAAGTGTAGACACGCAGATAGAGAGGTTCGTTGTTTGTGCTTTCCTGCAATAGCAAATCACTTTTTTTCATAATAATGCCGATTCCTTCCCTGCTGCCAACCGCGGATTTGTGTGGTTTTGGCAAAGCCAAAGTTTCGACGTGCGAAACTTGTTTTCGCACTGTCTTTCGCGCTCGAAAAGCACAAAACGCAGTTTGAAAGAGAACTCTTTCAAACTCGCCCCTCCAAAAGAAAAAGTGGCTGCAAGCTTACCGCGCTACGGAAAAAAGCCAAGGGATGGCAAACTTTGCTTTGTTCAAAATTTAGTTTCAGTATAGCGACCTTTTAATTGTTTTGCAAGGCAGCGCACATATTTCACATGGGATCGTAGAAACTAACAATGCATGCCAAAGGAACCTGACGCCATTGAGTGTTTCTTGCGACAGACAACACGGGAGGCGGCAGATTCCTTTGGCCACAGATGCAAAACGAATAGGAGTGATTTTTATGCCGGCAGAGCCGCAGGACCGCAGCATTGAATGTTTGAATAAGATCTATCAGGGTGCGCAGATGGGATGCGAATCCATCTCTTTCCTCACGGAAAAAGTAACGGACGCCCAGCTTCTCAACGATCTGCACGAGCAGCACGATCAGTATGCAAAGATTTCCTGCCAGGCCTCGCAGGAGCTTTCCCAGCGCAAGGCCGTTCCAAAGGATAAGGGCCCGCTTGCGCAGGCGAACCTCTGGTCAGGTGTGCAGTTGAACACCTTGATGGATAAATCCGCAAACCATATTGCGGAAATTATGATTAACGGCAATACAATGGGGCTGATCGAGACAACGCGCACGATGAAGCAGTATTCCGACGTGCAGCCGGCAATTCAATCGCTTGGCCAGGCGCTGATCCAGACGGAGGAATCCGGAATTCAGAAGATGAAAAATTATCTCTCTTGAATCAAAGGCCACTACCAAATAGAATATCGCTTGGCAACAACAGAAAACGGCGCTTTTCGTGATGATGGCAACAACGAAAAGCGCTGTTTTTATTTGAAACAGGGCAGCGAGGGAACACCAGTTATATAACGCCCTTCTTCGGGCAGAACTCCGCCATGCAGCAGCTTTCACACATCGCCTTGCGCGCCGTGCAGCAGGCGCGGCCATGCAGCACGCAGCGGTGGCAAAAATCGTTGCTCTCCTCCGGGGGCAAAAGCTTTCGCATAGTAACCTCTACCTTATACGGATCCTTCGTATCGACGAATCCAAGCCGGTTCGACATCCGAATAAAATGGGTATCCGCCACCACGGCCGGTTTTCCGTAAACGTCGCCCACAATCAGATTTGCTGTTTTGCGCCCTACTCCGGGCAGGGTGGTGAGGGCTTCCACCGTGTCCGGTACAACGCCGTCGAACGCATCGCGGATTTTTTGGGACATGCCGACGATATCCCGCGCCTTGCCGTGATAAAACCCACAGGAGTGGATGATCTCCTCCACATCTTCTACATTCGCTTCGCAAAAGGCCTCCAGCGTCGGATATTTTTCAAACAGAACCGGTGTCACCAGATTCACTCGCGCATCGGTGCATTGGGCGGAAAGGCGCGTGGCGATCAGCAGCTGTAGCGGCTCCTCCGCGCGCAGGGAACAGATTGCATCCGGATATTCCTTTTTTAAGGCGTCTACCGCAAGGCGCGCACGTTCTTTCTTCGTCATGGAAAATCCCTTCTTTCTCAAGCCGGGCCCCTTGAAAGGAGCCGGGCGGCCCGGCTGGTATGCTTCGGCTTTATTATACTGTATTCTCCCAAATCCGCCAAGCCTTTCTCCTGTAAATTTCCTCTTCCGATTTCTTCCGGCATTGGTTTGGCCAAGAAGCGTGATACAATTGGATGAAGAAAGCGTGTTGTTTTGAGAACTATCAGCCGAGCGGGCGTATTGGGGCGTTGGGGAATTCTATAGGGCGTTCGCGTGATTTTGTTTTAAAACATAGCCGTCATACGCTTCCCGCTTATCACCGATCATATTACAAAAAAATTGTCATTTGATACTTGACGGCACGGACAAAATATGATATAGTAACATTCGCGTTAAGAGTGCACACGCTGGTGTAGCTCAGTTGGTAGAGCAGCTGATTTGTAATCAGCAGGTCGGGGGTTCAAGTCCGTCCACCAGCTCCACCTGTTTTCATCATCCGTTCGCCGGTGCGATACGCGCGTTTTTCATTGATATTTGGGAGAGTTCCCGAGCGGCCAAAGGGAACAGACTGTAAATCTGTCGTCACTGACTTCGGTGGTTCGAATCCACCCTCTCCCACCAACACCCGACATGTCGAAACATGTCGGGTGTTTTTCGTTAGGGGCTTTTTAGCGAATGAAGGCCTATCGATCTGAGTTTCATCTAAAATCCAAACCGGAAGTTGATCCAAAAGATAGCCTGCGGGGTGCGTAGTATCATGAAAAGGAGGAGATATCCATCATGAACAGCGATACGGTATTCTTTTTTCAGGAGCATATTGACGCATTGCCGCTATATGAAGCATTAAAAAAAAGAATTGTAAACGAAATAGAAGATGTGCGGATCAAGGTGCAAAAAAGCCAGATTTCTTTTTATAACAAACACCTTTTTGCCTGCGTTTCCTTTGCCCGGCTGCGTAGGAAGAAAGACTGCCCGGCCGCTTACATCGTGGTGACCTTCGGATTGAATCACAAAGTGGATTCGCCGCGCATTGAGGTGGCGACAGAGCCGTATCCTGCCCGTTGGACACATCACCTGCTTGTTTCACAGCTAGGGGAAATTGATGAGGAACTTATGCTGTGGATCAAAGAAGCGGCTGATTTTGCGGCAGTAAAATAGAAATAAAATTATGAATCAGGAAGAATTTGAGGTGTTTAAAGTGCCGTTCTTTTCGACCCTGTGGGAAAGTGCTTTGTTCATCGCATTTTTTGGCTAGATAGCCTGCGCAATGGCTATTCGGCTTCTTCTCCTATATAAAAACCAAACCTCCCGCAACCGCTTATTTGGCGGCTACGGGAGGTTTCCCATGCTTTGCATTCGTTTTTTTGCGCGTCAATAAGACGACCGCCTCAATATGATTTGTGAACGGGAACATATCCACCGGCTGAACCCGCTTCACCTGATACCCGCGTTTTGTCAAAAAGAGCACATCCCGCGCGAGGGTTTCCGGGTTGCAGGAGATATAAACCACTCGCTGAGGCGCAAGTGTCAGCAGGGAGGAGAGGAACGCCTCGTCGCTCCCGGCACGCGGCGGGTCCATCAACACAACGTCCGCCCGCTCGCCGGCCGCCGCCATATCGCGCATCCACGCGCCGGCATCCGCGCAGTAAAAGCGGGCGTTTTTGATCTGGTTCCGCTTTGCGTTTGCAATCGCATCCCGCACGGCCTCACGGTTTACCTCCACGCCGACAACCTGCTTTGCGCCGCGCCTGGCGGCAATCAGCCCAATTGTGCCGGTGCCGCAATAGGCGTCCACCACCGTTTCTCGCCCGGAGAGCGCCGCGTAGCCCATCGCTGTTTCATAGAGCACCTCTGTCTGCACGGGATTGACCTGGTAAAACGACTGCGCGGAAATGCGGAACACACAGCCGCACAGCTCATCCTCGATGAATCCAGGGCCGAAAAGCGTTTTTTCCTGTGTGCCCAGCACCAGGCTCGTTCTACCGGGGTTGATATTTTGCAAAACGGTGGTGATCTCCGGATGCTCTTTGAGCAGCGCCCCAACAAAGTGATTTTTGGAGGGGAAAACCGGCGATCCCGTTACCAGCACGACCATGACCTGCCCGCTTGCAAAGCCGCGCCGCACCAGCACATGCCGCAAAAAGCCGCGCCCTGTATCCGCATAATACGGCAGGAGCTTAAACTCCGCAAGCAGGCGGCGCACGGTTACAATGATCGCATCCGCCGCCTCATTTTCGATCATGCAGCGGTCTACCGGCACGATGCGGTGCGTGCTCGATTGATATACGCCTGAGATAATCCGTTTTTTGCGATCCAATCCGAAGGCTGCCTGCACCTTGTTGCGGTAATGCAGGGGATTCTTCATGCCGATCACCGGCTCTACATGGCCGAATTTACCCATCAGGCCAATCACCCGGCGCTCTTTCCAGCGCAGCTGCTCCTCATAATCCAGGTTTTGCAGCTGGCAGCCTCCGCATTTTTTATAAAGCGGGCAGGGTGCCGCCGCCTTTTGCTCCCTTTTTTCCTCCGGCATAATGCCCTCCCTAAAAATGAAAACATGATAAATTGTTGGTATTTATTAACTGACACGATCAGAGCCTGTTTCATAACAGCGTGCTCAGATGATTCCATTCTATCAGATTTTGCCGCCGCCGAAAAGGGCAGGGCAGGGTTTGCGGCAAAAAAAGCGTGCGCAAATCACAGCAGAGCCAATTTGCGCACGCGGAGAAGTGTTTTGAAAGGCTTTACAACAGGGCGGGTTCGAGGGCTTCCCCCAACCGGCCGCAATACCAGCCGGATATGCCGTCCTTTTTGACCAATGCCCCTTTGGAGGTTTCCAATATGACTGAAAGATGGTCGCCCGGGCAAACAGGCAGGCGGTAATCCGTGCTGTCATAACAGCGCATGGTTTTCCCGCTGCCAGAGAGATCTTCATTCAGCACCCAAAGCCTGCGGCCGGTATGCCGGTGTTCCACGAATGAAAATTCCGCCCCACGCTCCAAAAGCCGAACGGCGTTATCGGTATACAAGAGGCAAAACGGGTCCTCAGATCCCTCTTGCAGATCCAGCGCCACCCTGACCGGAAAGCCGTCGAAGCTTGCAAAGGTAAATTCCTCCGAATCCTCCGCTGGAATGATCAGCAGGTTAAGCTGCCCGGTGCGTTTAAGGCTGCATCCGCCATCTATGCTGATGATATGCTGCTCCCGGTTGATGATCGGGTTCGCGCAGTCGATCTTGTCGTTATACAGCGTTACAGGCCAATGGCCGACCACGACATATTTCGAAAACCGGAGCCCCTTCTCCAGAAACGCGTCGTTTTTTAAGCATGGATGCGCATCCGTGCCTTCCAATGTGGAGAGCTCCTGCGTGGGCAGGCCCCCGTGCACAAAAATGAAATGCGGCGTTTCAATGATGGTTGGAAGGGACTTCAGAAAATCAAGCTCCTTGTGAAAACCGGCCTGTATTTTGGTGCGCGCCGCCAACAGGTCGAGCGGGGAGCGGATGCGGATGCCGAGCTCTTCGCACATTTCCGAGAGCAGGCAGCCGCCCCAATGGCGCTGCATATGTTTGAGGTAGGGATAAATCTCCGCGATATGCCACCGGCCGATCATCTCCAGCCGGTGGGCGTCGACATTGCCGATTAGCGGATATACGGTATGCGTTTCGCACAGCTCCATCACATAGCGCAAAACACCAAGGCTATTCGGCCCCTTTTCGATCATATCGCCTATGATAAACAGAACGTCGTCCTTTGAAAAGTTAGCCGTTTCGAGCGCGCCTTTCAAGTGACCCAATTGTCCGTGGATATCGCTTGTCACAAGGATGCGCCGGTCAGCGGGCAGGGTGAGGCGATTTATTTGTATTTTCATGAGCTGGCTCCTTTTTATCAATCTTGTTTAACAGCCATGCCTCTACGCTCTTGACCCATTTTTTTTGCACACTCTGGACAAAGCCCGAAGAATTCCATCTTGTGGCCGGAAATCTGAAAGCCGGTTTCCCGCACCAGCTGTTCTTCAAGCTGCTCAAAGGGGCATACAGACAGGGGCACGCTCTTTTTACAGGCCGTACAGGTTAAAAAGTGCCTGTGCTCCGCCGCGATTTCATAGCGGGCAATTCCATCATCATAGATGCTGCGCCGTACAAGCCCTGCATCCACATAGGCATCCAGGCTGCGGTAAACCGTGGTCAACGCAAGCCTTGGGAAAGCACTGCAAACCTCGATATGTACCTGCTCCGCTGTCAGAGGCGATTGCGCCGCGCTCACTGCGGAAAGGATCGCCCTGCGCTGCGGCGTTTGCCGCTGCATACCATCACCGCCTTTTATGCTGTTTCTTCCTGCCAGCCCTTGCACACATCAATCCAGCCCTTGCTGGCGGAAAGCGCGGCCAGCTCCTCACACGAGAGCTCAATGGCGCTGTTGGAGCTGCCCGCCGCGGGGAATACGGTGTCAAACCGCTGAAGGGAGATATCCATATAGACCTCCGTCGTCCCCTCCGGCAGGGTAAAGGGGCATACGCCGCCCACGGCGTGCCCGGTCAGGCGCAGCACTTCATCCGGGGGGAGCATCGTCGCCTTCCTGCCGAAAAAGTCCTTAAATTTCCGGTTGTCGATCTTGGCATCCCCTGCCGCAACAATCAAAATGCAGGTATCACCATTGGAAAAGGAGAGGGTTTTTGCAATCCGCGCGGGCTCTGTGCCCAGCGCTTCAGCGGCCAATGCCACGGTTGCGCTGGAGGAATCGAATTCATGGATCCGCCCCCCCAGGCCCTGTTCCTTGAAAAATGCTCTTACCGTTTCAATCGCCATCGTTATGCCTTCCTATCTGTTTAATATTTTATGCTTCAATCGCCCCGGCCCGCAGCAGCGCATCCACCTTCAGCACGGCGGCCTGCGTTTTGCCATCCCGGATTTCATTCTCCAGCACCATGCGCACCGCTTTTGCCAGCGGAATGCGCTGCATGGTCAAAAATTCATCCGCATCGAGATCCTGCTCGCCAAACGTAAGGCCGGAGGCAAAATACATGTGGATGATTTCGCCGCAGTAGCCGGGCGTGGGGTAAAATTTGCCGATATCACGAAAGTGCTGCGCAGAAGCGCCCGTCTCCTCGCGCAGCTCGCGCTTGCCGCTTTCCAGCGGGTCCTCACCGCGCTCCAGCTTCCCGGCGGGCAGCTCAAGCAGTTCCTCCCCGTAGGGGTAGCGGTATTGCCGCACAAACAGCAGCTCGCCTTCCGGCGTGAGGGCGGCGATTGTCACGCCGCCGGGATGCTCCACTACTTCACGCCCGGCTGTTTTTCCATTTGGCAAAAGGGCAGTATCATTGCGCACTGTGATGATCCGGCCGGTATAGATCGTATTTTTTTCAAGGGTTTTTTCTGCCAAGTTCATAGAGGGTCCTTTCCGCCCGCCCCCGCATGAACGCGGGCCGCCGGGCATATAAATTGTGAAGAGGCCGCCAAGGCCTGAAGGACAGGAGGAATCACGCTTGGATCAAATTGTTCGGGCAGTAGAGCCCGATTATGAAACAACGCGCGCCATGCTGGATGCGTTAAAACGCCGCTTCCCGCACGCCAGGCTTGGCGTGTGCGGTAGGAGCCTCAGCGGACGCTCGATTTACACGCTCTCCATCGGCCCGCAGGAAAATCCGGTGCTCTACGCCGGAGGGTTCCACGGCCAGGAATGGCTGACCCCGCTTTTGCTGCTGCGCTTTTTTGAGCGCACGGCAACGGCCGTATGGGAGGGGGATAATTTTTCAGCCATCCCGATCCAGGATGCGCTGCATGGGCGCGGAATGATGATCGTGCCCTGCGTCAATCCGGATGGCGTTCAGATCGCACTGCACGGCGCGCAGGGGGCTGGGCGCTATGAAGCGCTTGCAACCCAAATCAGCGGCGGCGATTTCAGCCGGTGGAATGCAAATGCGCGCGGTGTGGATATCAACCATAATTTTAATGCGGGTTGGGAAACGCTGCACCAGATGGAGCAGGAATCCGGAATCACCGGCCCCGCGCCCCGGCAATACGGCGGCACAGCGCCGGAAAGCGAGCCGGAAACGCAGGCGTTGGTGCGGCTATGCCGGGCCCATTCCTTCCGCCATGCGCTGGCCTTTCACAGCCAGGGGGAAGAAATCTTCTGGGAATATGGAGAACATACGCCGGAGCGGGGCAGGATGATGGCAAAAATTTTTGCCGCCTCCAGCGGCTACCAGCTCGTGGAAAACGACGGCCTCGCAAGCCATGGCGGCTTCAAGGATTGGTTCCTCTCCGAATTTAATCGCCCGGGGTTCACCTTTGAAATCGGCAGGGGGGAAAACCCGCTGCCGCTGAGCGGCTTTGAGCAGATTTATGAAAAGCTGGAGGAAACGCTTTTGCTCGCCGCGCTCATGTAAAGTTTTCATTCAACAGTATTATAACACATTCTGCGGATTCGTCCATGAGAAAATGAGCCGCGCCAGCTATCCGGCGCGGCCTTGCTTATTTCTTTGAACTGTTCGGGAATTTCTTTCTCAACCGACACAGGGGGAGCCATAAAACTGCAAGCACCCACAACAGGCAGATGCAGCAATAGAGCAGCGCCATGCGACCAGTGGATAATCTCAGCGGCAGGCATGCGGCCGGAAAGGCCACAAATGCAAGCAGCCCGCCGAACAGGCTCACTTTACCCGCGCAGGCGTTGGCGGCATTCCACTGCGCTGCCCCCTGCATGGCTTCCGCCACGTGGTAGCCGAGCCGAAAATCCGGGAAGGCGGAGTGCCGTTTCCAGAGAAGCAGGCCAAGCGCCAGCGATAGCAGCTCGGAAAAACCATAAAGCAAATATACGGCGATCATCCTGCCACCCCCTCTAAACGGCTCAGCAGAATGCGTCCGAAAGAATCTCCAGCACATCTCCGTCGCTGACCACAACCGGATCCACCTCAAATAAGCCGCCCATCGTCTCCCTCGCGTTGCACGTGAGGGCGGGGAACTCCTCCGGCGACATGCCGAAGGAAGAGAGCGCCAGCCCATCCACGCTGCATTCCTTTTGCAGCGCGTCCAAAGCGGTCAAAAAATCCTCCGGCCGTTGCGCATCTGATTTGCCGAGTGCGCGCGCCATAGCGGCCATGCGCTCCCGGCAGGCCCCCAGCCGGATCAGCTTCTGATAATAGGATTTGCTGATCGCAATCAGCGCCGCGCCATGCGGCAGTTTTGGATGAAACGCACTCATCGCATGGGCGATCGAGTGCTCGGAGATACAGCCGGAAAGGGTTTCGACCATGCCGGAGAGCGTGTTTGCCAGCGCAACGTCGCCGCGCGCCTCCAAATCCGCTCCATCCCGCACCGCACGCGGCAGGCTTTTCCCAATGAGGCGGATTGCCTCCAGCGCCATTAAATCGCTGATTGGGTTCGCTGTGCGGTTGAGATACCCCTCCGTGCTGTGAAACAGCGCGTCGAAGCCCTGATAGGCGGTCAGCCGCGGGGGCACGGAAACCATCAGCTCCGGATCGACAATGGAGAGGACGGGAAACGTTTTCTCATAGCCAAAGCCGATTTTTTCCTGTGTTTCTTCATTGGTGGTTACCGTCCAAGGGTCGGCCTCCGTGCCGGTGCCCGCGGTTGTGGTCACCGCAACAACCGGCAGCGGCGCATTGGGTACCGCTTTGCCCTTGCCTGTACCGCCGGAAATATAGTCCCAATAATCGCCCGGGTTTCTCGCCATCACGGCAATGGCTTTGGCAGCGTCGATGCTGCTGCCTCCTCCCAGGCCCAAAACGAAATCACAGCCCTCTTCCCGGCAGAGCGCCGCGCCCGCCATCACCTCCGCCTTGGTCGGGTTTGGCGTGATCTGGTCATAGAGAACGGCACTTGCCCCTGCTTGGGCAAGCTGCTCCTCCACCCGGCCGAGATAGCCGTGCCTTTTAGCGGATTGACCGGCGGATGTGACGAGCAGCGCCTTCCGGCCGGGCAGCACACAGCCGCCGAGCGCAGTCAGGCAGCCCGCTCCATACAGCAATTTGGTTGGCAAATAAAATTCATACGGCATTGAGATACCCTTCTTTCTCCGTAACGGTTTGCTATCATTTCATATATAGCGAAATATAACGCAGCCTTTCCGAAAAGTCAAGCTTCGGAAAGGCTGTGCGTACTTCTTAACATATGATGGTTTGATTAAAATTATTCCAACCCATATCACCCATTATTGAGAGCTCTATAAAAGCAATCAGTTCCCGATGGGAAACCCATTGCGGCTATCCCCGGGTGGAAAAAGAGGTGAGCGAGATATCCCCCGTGGAAGCCGATAGCTCTATTGCGCGGCTTTCATCTCCGGAAGTAAGGGTTCCTTTTGAAGATGCGTGCTGGGAGCCGGAGTGCCCGGTTACCGCTCCCTCAAACTGATTTTTCAATTTGCCGGTTCCAATTTGATACGCCAGCCGGAACCCATCCTTTGTGGGCCAGGCAAGCTGGATGTTGCCCACCTCCGTCTGCATGGAGAGCGATTTCGATACGCGGCTGCCCTCCTCCCAGGCAAGGTTCCCGGTTGCAGCCACAAGCTTTGCCGAATCGGCCGAAGTACGTTTTAAATAAGTGTTTCCCACCTGCACAGAAGAAATAAGCGCGCCAACCTGCATGTTTTCCACCGTCAGGCTGCCTACGTCTACCTCAGCGTTTAAAGAGGTATACTTTGCCGCGGGCAGATAAATTTCAACGGCAATCTCGGTAAAGGAATTTTGATCGGGCAAACGAAGCCCAAGGTGAAGCGCCCCGTCTTCCTGCTCCGCATAGGGAAGAGAAGAGAGGTCGTCCACGGAATTCTTTCCATAATATCGCACATACATAGAAGCGCTTTGGTCCGGGGTGGAAAGGACAGATACCTTTGCAAAATCGAAGGAAAGGCGAATCGGCTTACTGGAATCCACGGGGAACTGCATGTGGGTTTCCCCAAGGAATTGCCCCGTTTCATGCTCATGCCAGCTCTTAATGGAATCGAGTAGATGGTTCCAGCTGCTGTCCCCCTCGAGGATACTGCGGATTTCCCGCGCGCCGACGGCGGCGCCCAAACAAACGGTCAGCAACGATGACAGCAGGAAAATGACCGTAAGGGCAATACAGGCTTTTTTCATAAAATCGTTCCTCCCTTTCTCAGCGGAGCCGCCGGTAGCAGGTGCGCAGGCTCCACACAATTAAAAGGATCACCAGCACACCGGCGCTTACAAGCGCCACCGCTAACGAGATGAAAAACAGCGCCAGCAATGCAGATGAGGTAAAAATACCGGCCACTATGCTTGTAACCAGCACAACCGCCCCGGCCGCCGCAAGGGCGAACCCGGCCGGGAGGCCCGGCAAGGCGATCAGAACAATATCTAAAATGAGCAATACGGTAAAAAGCGTCCGGTTTCTATTCTCCGCAGAAGCGGGATAGGGGCGCGCCGCGGCTCCGCCTGCGTTTTGCACCAGTGCAGGATTCGGCGGGGAAACCTGCCTGTAAGCACCAGGCTCCGCTTTGTTTTGTTGCAGGTAAGTTTGGGCAATCTCCTTCGGATCGCCAAGCGCGCGGCAAATTTCCTCTTCCGATTTGCCCTCCCCGATGCCCGCTGCAAAATGCTCCTCATAATCCTGTAGAATCTCCTGCCGCTCTTTGGCCGGCAGATATAGAAGCGACTGGTAAAGCGTGTTTAAAAAATCATTTTTCGTCATGTTGGATCCCTCCAATCAAATGATTGACTTGCTGCGAAAACTCCATCCATTCCGCGTAGAGCTCCTCCTGCGTTTGGATACCCTTCTGTGTCAGGCGGTAGTATTTGCGTGGCGGCCCTTCCGGGGATTCCCGCAGCGTTACCTCGAAATACCCCTCATTGCGCAGGCGGCGCAGGATGGGATAAATCGTCCCCTCAGAGATGGAAATTTCACCGCTGATCGCCTCTGCCAGCTCGTATCCGTATTTTTCGCCTTGGCGCAGCAAGGTTAACACACATAGCTCCAGCGCGCCCTTTTTGAATTGTACATTCAAACCGCTTGCTCACCTCTTTCGCGATTTTTGCAATTGCTGTTCTCCCGAAAAACGGAATCCCGTTTTTTCGTGTCTATAATATATCACACGGTACTGCACATTGCAACATAGTTGCCATCAATTCATAAAATTTTTAAAATTGCCAAATGATTTTATGTCCGACACAAAAATATCTTTTTCCACGTTGGATATGCTAATCCAGAGAATGACTTGATTCAACCAGGCATTGAGATACAAAAACAATCAGAAAATGGTGATAAAATCATGCAACGCATTCAAATAGGAAAGCTTTTTTCCATAGTTGGGCTGTTCATCAGTTTTGCAGTAGCTTGCGCTCTCCCCACGGGCGCGCAAGGCACGATAATCGGCACGGCGCAGGGGAATCTCTCCGTCCCGGATGCCGGGATCATTCCGCAAATTACGGTTGGCGGGGAGGAGGCTTACAGCATGTTCGCCCATGCCGCCTTGCCTGAAAATACGCCGTTTCACCGTGCGGAATCCTATGAAGACGCTGGGATGGAGGCCCTTCTCTACGCTGGCTATCCCTTTGACGGCCTCGGGCTGCAAAAAAAATATGGGGTCTCAGGCGATTTTGCGCGCGTGATAACGCAGCAGGCCATCTGGTCCTATATTGAAGGCTGGCCGGTCGATTCGAGCGACGGCAGCATCCGCACGCGTTATATGAAGGATCTTCTACAGGCGGCGGAAAACCAAACGCCGCAGGAGCACCCCGTATCCATTTCGCCTGAGAGTCCGTCCTTCCGGCTCCAGGGCGGATTTTACCGCTCTGAAACGCTTAGCCTGACGCAGGCGGATGGCAGTGTCACCGTTCATCCGGAAAACGGCATACAGGTGTTGGCCGAGGATGGTTCCGCTGTGACAACGCTTCGCCAAGGGGACCGCTTTCTCCTTCTGGCGCCGGAAGGCCTGACAGAACTCTCTTTGCCTGTCACACACCTTTTTCAAGAGGTGGTAGCGGTGCACTATATCCCGGATACGGACAACCCCCAAATGGATCATCTCCTGCGGGCACAGGCGCAGGAGACGACACGCGGAGGGACCTGGCGCTTTCCCCTGCCGGAGCAGCCCTCAAGCACGGAGGAACTCAGCGTCTCCCACCCGCCGGAGACAACGCAGGCGCCTTCCTCCGCCCCCATCCCCACAGAAACAACGGCAATTGTTTCCCCCGATACTGGTGATGGCGGCACGCCGCTCACTGCCGCCGCACTGCTGGGCCTATGCTTTGTTGCATCGGGGCTGACCTTCTTTGGCAAACGGAGCAAAAACGGCACGCGGTAATGCAAAAAACGGCTCTTCCTCTTTTAAAGCCCAAAGTTTGCGGCAAGGAACAGAAAAGCTGGCCGCAAGGCCGTTCCAGTTTTCTTCAGGCGGGCCTATGGCCCAGTTCCTCCTTGACATTTCAGGGCCTTTCCGCTATGATTTTACGGAAGAATAGGAAAGAATTTGGAAGGGGCCAATAGTATGCTTTCGAATACGGAAAAGACGATGGAAAAGGTTGTCGCGCTGTGCAAAGCGAGGGGATTTGTTTATCCTGGCAGCGAGATTTACGGCGGCCTGTCGAACACCTGGGATTATGGCCCGCTGGGCGTGGAGTTTAAAAACAACGTCAAGCGCGCATGGTGGAAAAAATTTGTGCAGGAGAGCCCCTATAACGTCGGCCTCGATTCTGCGATTCTGATGAACCCGCAAACGTGGGTCGCCTCGGGCCATGTGGGCGGCTTTTCCGACCCACTGATGGATTGCAAGGCCTGCAAAACGCGCCATCGTGCGGATAAGCTCATTGAAGACACGGGCGTGAACCCCGCCGGCTGGAGCTTTGAGCAGATGTCTGATTATATCAAGGAGCACAAAATCGTATGCCCGGAGTGCGGCGCGTGCGACTTTACGGATATCCGCAAATTCAATTTGATGTTTAAAACCTTCCAGGGTGTAACGGAGGATGCAAAAAACGAGCTGTATCTCCGTCCGGAAACGGCGCAGGGCATTTTCGTCAACTTCCCGAATATCCAGCGTACCACCCGCAGGAAGATCCCCTTCGGCGTGTGCCAGATCGGCAAATCCTTCCGCAATGAGATCACACCCGGCAACTTTACCTTCCGCACGCGCGAATTTGAGCAGATGGAACTGGAATTTTTCTGCAAGCCCGGCACGGAGCTCGAGTGGTTCTCCTATTGGAAAGACTACTGCCACAAGTGGCTGCTCTCCCTCGGCATGCGGGATGAAAACCTCCGCCTGCGCGACCATGAGCAGAAGGAGCTTTCCCACTACTCCAATGCGACAACGGATTTTGAATACCTCTTTCCCTTCGGGTGGGGTGAATTGTGGGGCGTTGCAAGTCGCACGAATTTCGACCTGACGCAGCACCAGAACACCTCGGGCAAGAGCCTTGAATATTTCGACCAGACCACGAATGAAAAATACCTGCCTTATGTCGTCGAGCCGTCGCTCGGCGCAGACCGTGTGGCGCTCGCCTTCCTTTGCGACGCATACGATGAGGAAGTGGTGGATGCGGAAAAGAACGACACCCGCGTGGTGATGCACCTGCACCCGGCGCTCGCGCCGATGAAGGCCGCCATTCTGCCGCTCTCCAAAAAGCTCAGCGAGGGCGCGATGAAGGTGCATGACCTGCTTGCAAGGCGCTTCATGGTGGAGTATGACGACGCGGGCTCGATCGGCAAGCGGTACCGCAGGCAGGATGAAATCGGCACGCCGATGTGCGTAACCTATGATTTCGACAGCGAGACGGACGGCTGCGTGACCGTGCGCGACCGCGACACGATGGAGCAGGTGCGTCTGCCGATCGACGAGCTGACGGCGTTTATCGAGAAAAAGCTGGAGTTCTGAAATCCATAAAGGATAGCCTATACAGGAAGGGCACACCGCAAAACCGCGGTGTGCCCTTCTTTGTTGGTCAAATCGATAGCTGGAGCCATTTACAGTGCCTTGTCAAGCCTCATTTTTACGAAAGCAAGCACCGCCGCGGCCGCATTTGCCGCCACGTAGGCCCACCACACGCCGTTCACACCAAGCAGGGGAGCCAGAAGAAATGCGGCGGGGATAAAAAACACCAGATTTGCGGCATACAGAAGGAATGCCCATAGCTTTTGCCCGACGGCCTGGCACGCCGCGCCGGACAGCATCGGCAGGGGCACAAAAATGAGCGCCCACGCTAGTATCCGCAGCCCCTCGCCGCCGCGGGCGATCAGCTCGCGGCTATCGGTGAATAGGCGGATCAACGAGCCCGGAGTAACCTCCATGAGGAGCAGCAGGGCCAAGGCGTAGATCAGGCTGAGCATGGAGCAGAACCGGACTGTTTTTTTGACGCGCTCCGGCTTCCCGGCCCCAAAGTTATAGCCTACGATGGGGCTGAGCGCCTGCGTGATTGCCGTAAAGGGCATAATGGCAAAGGTGATGATCTTGCTGATATAGGCATAGGTATTCACGGCGACTGTCCCGCCGGCATCCCGCAGGAGGTTGTTCAGCACGACGGACAGAATGGAGAGGCTGCCCATCTGGATCAGGGATGGCAATCCGATCGCCAGAATTTCGCGTATCCTGCGCAGGCTGCATTTCGCGCCCTTGAAGCTTTGCGTGGTAAAGCGCAGGAAAAACAGCACGCACATGCAGAAGCTTGTAAATTGGCAGGCCACCGTGGCCAGCGCGGAACCGCGCACGCCCCAGCCCAACACGAGGATAAACACTGCATCCAGCACAATGTTGATGGAGATTGGGATCACCCAAATGAGCAATCCATACAGCATTTTACCTTCGGCGCGGATAATCGATGAAAAGCCGGTCGAAAACACATTGCCCAAAAGCAGGATGGTAAAATATTGCTTTGCATACGGAAGCAGCTCCCCCGTAACGCCCATCCCTTCCAGCAGCGGATTGAGTAGTGAAAGGCCAAGGATGGTGATGAGAAGCGCCGAGCTGTAAAAGGCGAGCATTGCATTCAGCGTGACTTCGCCCGCCTCCTGCTTTTTCCCCTCCCCCAGCTTCCGGGAGATGATGGAGGCCGCGCCGCCGCCCAGGGCGGTGGAGATTGCGCCCTGCAAAATGACGAACGGGAACACAACGGATATGCCGCCCATGGCGTTATCCCCTACGCCCCAGCTGACAAAAAGCGCGTCCGTCAGGGTGTAAACGGCATTGAGCAGCAGGGCGGCCAAGGTGGTCGCCGCAAAGCGGAGCACCAGGCGGGGGAGGGGCTCCTCCCCCAACGCGGCGGTAGCGGAGGGGGCGCCGATTTGTTTTGTTCTTTCCGTCATGGTTATTTCAGGCCTCCGAAAGCGCTTTGGTAAAACCACGCCGAGGAGAAAACGTTGCGCCACCAACCGAAGTGTGTTGGCGTGTAGCGGTAATATTTCTCCACCTCCTGGATCAGGCCCAGATACCCCTGCATCACGGCATAGCGGATTTTTTCTTCCCGCGTTACGCGGATGGGCTCATCCGCCACGGCATTATATGCGGCAAGGGAAACTTTTTTCTGTTCCAGGGGTTTCTGCCATTCGAGGCATGCAAAATCCGCGATGCGGTCGCCCCAGAAGCTGCGCTCCGGGTCGATCCATGCATATTTGACCGCGCCGTTTTCCCGGCTGCAGATGATATTTGGCCACCAGATATCAAAATTGACCATGCAGCATTCCGCTTTTTTTAAAATATCCTGATACCGGTCGATATAGGCGAGCAGCTTTTTACCGCGCTTTGATTTTTTCCCCACGCGCGCACAGTCATCCAGAAGCGACTGCGTCATTGCGCGGATTGCCTGATACCAGTCGTCATACAGGCCGTTTTGGAGATAACCGAACCGGTCGTTTTTCACTTTGTGGATCTGAGCCGCCATGGTTGCCGTGATGGAACTGGCCTGCGCTTTCTCAGAGTCGGAAAAGTTCATCTGATCCAATTGTTTCCCGGAAAGCTTTTCCATAATGAAATAATCTGTAGGAAGCAGCTTGTGTTCAAAATCCTCAAAGTAGACCTCCGGCACCGTGATAGGCGTATGTTCCCGCATCTGGCGGTACCAGAACACTTCAGCGCGCATCATCTCTTTTTCATACGTCATAACCGGAACATCCTGCGCTGGCGCGATCTTGAGCACATAGTCTTTCTCCTGTGTGGATACGGAAAACACGGCGTTATACTCCCCCGCGCCCAAAGGCGAAATGCCGGTAATCCCGCCGATTCCCGCTGCGCGGAAAATTTTTTCAATCTCCTTATTTTCAATTTTGTATTTGGTTTTGCTAATCATTCAAAATCCCTCCCGATTTTTTTATGAAATCAGCTATTGTGATTAGAATAGCAGAATGCGCTTGCAGTTGCATATTGTTTTTCAGCTTTTTCTTTTAATAATCCGTTGTTTTTCAACATGATTTTAGGTATAATGGCCTCACAATGAGGGATCATTTCAAAGACCGCCTGAGGCGCGAAAGGATGGTTATGAAAATGAAACAGGGCGAGCTGCTGAATATCCAGATTCTACCCCAGGCGGATGATCCATCCTTTGAACAGCGGGAAAGCGGAATGGCGCATACCTCTTACCGGGAAGAAACCGCTTTTTTATCGGCGATTCAGCAGGGAGACGTCGAGCGGGTTAAACAATTGCTCGGGCAATATATCAAATCAGGCATCGTTGTGGGCCGCCTTTCCACCAATTCCATCCGGCAGATGCAGTATTGGGCGGTGTGCTGTGTGACGTTGGGGACCAGATACGCCATCCAGGGTGGTTTGAATGAGATGCAGGCGTTTAACCTATCTGATCGCTATATTATGCAGATCGATCAATTCACGTCCGGGGAGGAAATCATCAGCTTTCTGAATCAAATTGTTTTGGAAATTACGGGGCTGGTGCATGAAAATGCCCGCGGCAATTGCCCGGCGGCAATTCGAAAGTGCCTGGATTATATTGATCGGAATCTGCATGAATCAATCCGCCTCGCCGATTTGGCGGCGCTTGTGAACCTCAGCGGAGACTATTTGTCAAAGCTTTTTAAAAAGCATGTAGGCAAGCCGCTGCGGGAATATATTATTGAGCGGAAGCTCGAAACCGCAAAGGCGATGCTGCGTGGGGAATGCGATCAGAAGATGGTGGCCTATTACCTGGGCTTTTGCTCGCAGGCCTATTTTATCACCTGTTTCCGCAAAGCCTATGGCATCACGCCGCACCAATATGCCGCCCGGTTTGGCTGAGAAACAGCACGCCGCCGCAAAAGCATCCCCAAGATGCTTTTACGGCGGCTTTTTGTTTGGCACATTAAAGAGCATTTACAACGCTGTCTGGCTGGAAACCATTGAAAATGCGCACAACGTTTTCCCACATATGCCGGTGCGCGCGGCGGAAGCTGCTGGCGGTGATGCCGCCGAGGTGGGGCGAAAACACGATGCGATCCTCCACTTCCGGCGGCAGTTGCACCAACGGATGATCCGCAGGCACTGGCTCCGGGGATAGCGTGTCGAATCCCGCGCCCGCAAGGCGTCCGGAAAGAAGCGCTTCCCTTACGGCAAAATGATCGATCAGCTCGCCGCGGGCGGTGTTTACCAGATAGGCGCCTTCTCTCATTTTGGAGAGGAAGACTTCGTCCACCATGCCGCACGTCTGAGGTGTGACCGCCGCATGGAGGCTGACGATATCACAAATGGAAAGCAGTTCGTCGAGCGATAGCCAGGTGACGTGACAGGCTTCTTCCACCGCTGTATCTTTGCGGTGGGCGGAAGAATAGAATAATTCACATCCAAACGGGGCAAGGCGCTGCGCGGTGGCCCTAGCGATATTGCCGAAGCCGATCAGGCCGATTTTGCAATCCCCCAGTTCTGCGATCCCCTCGACCATGGCCTGTTCCTTCATTTGGATTTGACGGCCTTCCCGGACGGCGCGGTCGCCCGGGATCCCCCTGCGCAGCAGGGACAGCATCAAAAAAATTGCCTGCTCAGCCACAGCGCCCGCATTGCAGCCCTGATTGTTGCAGACGAAAACGCCGCGTTCCCTTGCCGCAGAAAGATCAATGCCGTTGAATGCCACGCCCTCCGAGTGGATCATTTTGAGCTTTGGCATCCGCCGGATGAGATCGCCGTCTACCGTGCTGACCGCATCCGCCAGAAAAACCTCTGCATCTGGGCAGAGGGCGAGCCGTTCCCGATTGGTGCTGCCGAGTGGGCAGAAGGTGAGCGAAAGCCGGTCGAGTGGGACAAATTCCGGCAGATAGACTTGATAGCGCTCCGGCGCGCCCTCGATGAGAATGTTCATATCAGAACCCTCCGATGAATCCGAAAAATCCCCCCACGGTAAGCGGAAGGATTTTTCGGGATAGTTTGATGATTTTATTCGCCCTTCATACCCAGCAGCTCCTGCGTGCCGTGGAAGGCATCCACAGAGAGCTTAACGGAATCATAAATGGCGGATTCGATATCATCCTCAGTGACGCCCAGCTCCACGCACCATTTCTTATCAATGAAGGTATTCATGCACATGATATCCGCCAGCCCGACGGGGTCAATGCCGCCCTCAACATTTTTTTGCTGATAAACCTTTCGCATGTGCAGCCCAAAAAGCTGGAAAGACCATTTCGGGATATTGATGATCTTCCGGCCCGGCTGGCCCATCGCCTTGTGGACGATTTTCAGGAAGTCGTTCCAGGTGAGATTATAGTACCCAATCGGATAACAGTTTGCGCCGCGGTTGCACTCCGCCGCCCCGGCGATTGCCTGCCCGACCTGGCGGACGGTCACCATCGTAGTGCCGCCCTTCGGGTACATCGTGATTTTGCCCATCCCTTCAAGCTGCTCGATGAGGATAACCCACACAGGCTTACGGCCAGGTTGCGTGCCAAAGATATAGGGCAGCTCCAGCACGCACACGCTCATTTCATCATCCGCAAATGAGAGCGCGGATTGCTCCTGCGCAATCCTGCTGCGGATATAGGGGTGCTTGACGCAGAGATTCATCTCCGGGTGCTCCTTGGCGAAATAGGCGAAATAGGAGCCGAGCACAACGCAATTCTTCACACCGCACTCCTTGGCGATTCCCAGCAGCCGCTTGACGGGCCGGATGTTATATTTTTCATATGCCGCATAAACCGGTGCGGGGAATTCCACGCGCTCATCCACGCCCGCCGCAAAAATAAAGCAATCGCAGCCCGCCATCTTCTCCCGCAGCTCATCGTCGCTCATGGTCAGGTAATTCCCAAAAACGATGTCCATCTCCTCTGGGATCGGAGCGCCCTCCGGCAGGGGGGGCAGGGCGATGCTTTTGACCTGATGCCCGCGGGCAATGAGCTCCGCGGCCGCGGCGCTGCCCAAAAGGCCGGTGCCGCCAATCATAAATACGTTCAAGATTCTCTCTCCTTTTCTCAATTGATGTGTGGCTGCATTGATATTAGTTTATCGCCGGCGAAAGGGAACGTCAATATCTGGGAGCAAACTTTTGGCCCGATTTTATCCATGCTCCAAACATTCTGTTTGACGCTATTATGCCATACACAAAAATCTTCCCTCCGCAAAAAATGGCGTTGCCGCCGCGCGGCAGAAGGCGTTTCACGCCGACAGGCATTTTTCCAATGCTCCAAACAGAATGTTTGGAGCTATTATACCATGAATCGACCGGATGAGATACGGATAAAAATCAAATTTGTTTGCCGAGAGGGCGTTGACAGGCGCCCTTGGGCCGGTATAATGGGAGAAGAAGAAAACGGAAGGGAAAGGAAGGGATCTACTATGAAATTGACGGTGCTTGGCGGCGGCGGGGTACGCTCGCCCTTTTTGACAAAATCAATCGCCCTCGGCGCGCAGGCCGCGGGGATTACAGAGGTTGTGCTGATGGACAGCAGCGCGGCGAAACTATATAAGTATGGCAAGATTGCAAAGCTGGTCGGCGAGCGGTGCAACCCGGCCCTGCACTTTATGCTGACGACGGATGCGGAAGAAGCGCTCCGGGATGCGGATTATATCATCACCACCATCCGGGGCGATGCGGATGAAGGCCGCGTTTTTGATGAGCGCACGGCGCTGAGCCACGGCGTGCTTGGGCAGGAGACGACGGGCGCGGGCGGGTTTGCCATGGCGTTGCGCAGCATTCCGATCCTCACCGGCTATTGCGAGCTCGCGCGCCGGGTGGCGAAGCCAAATGTTTTGATCTTTAATTTTACCAACCCGAGCGGTTTGGTCACGCAGGCGCTGCGCACGCAGGGCTATGATATGGTTTATGGTGTGTGCGATGCGCCCAGCGGCTTTCATAAGCAGCTGGCGGCCCTGCTCGGGGTGGAGCGCGAGCGCTTTACCATGCGCTGCTGGGGATTAAACCACCTCTCGTGGTTCGATTCCTTCCGGGTGGATGGCGAAGACGTGACCGGCAAAATCTTGGCTGCGCCCCGGCTTTATCAGGATACGGAGATGAAACACTTCGACCCGGAGCTTGTCCGGCTCTCTGGTAATTTGCTGCCGAATGAATACCTGTATTTCTATTACTATAGCAACCGCGCCGTGCAATCAATCCTCTCCTCCTCCAAAACGCGGGGGGAAACGATTTTGGAGATCAACCAGAAAATGCACCGCGCGCTCGATGAGATCGATATCGATCATGATTTGGAAGCCGCCTTCCACTGCTTCATGCTGCATTATGCCATGCGGGAAAACAGCTATTTCACGATCGAAACAGGCGGTGCGCCGAAAAATATCGACGTGCCTACCGTGGAGGAATTTATCCGCCAGCCGGATGGCGGCGGGTATGCGGGCGTAGCGCTTGATTTCATCAAGGCGCGGGCGACGGGGGAAAAAATCCAGATGGTACTCTCGGTGCCGAACAACGGCGCGTGCCCCTATTTTGCGGATGGCGACGTGATGGAGCTCACCTGCGAGATCGACGGAGAGGGCGCGCACCCGCTGCCAGTGCCGGAAATTCCGCCGATGCAGCTAAACCTGATTCGGACGGTCAAGCTGTATGAAAACCTGACGGTGGAAGCGATTTTGGAAAAGAGCTATGAAAAGGCGGTCAAGGCGCTCACCATTCATCCGCTCATCAATTCCTACCCCATTGCCAAGAGCCTTGTGGATACGTATAAGGAGCGCTACAAGGGCTATATTGGGGAGCTGTCATGAGGGGGGAAGTGCGCGCGATTGCGCCGCTCTACACGGATTTAATTTATTCGGGCTTTGACGCGCTGCCGGCGCCGGGCGAGGAGGTTTATACCAAGGCTTTTGATTTACAGCTCGGCGGTGGGGCCGCGGCTATCCCCATCACGCTCTCCCGTATGGGTGTCCCAGCCCGGCTGGGCACCTTTTTGGGATCGGATGCAATCAGCCGTTTGGCAGCCTCCCTCCTGGAAGAGAATGGTTTGAAACAGTATGAAAACCTCTACCGGGGGGAAGGGCGGCCCGTGGTGGTTTCCACCGTGTTTTCTTACGGGGGCGACCGTTCTTTCTTATCCTTTGGGGATGCGGTCACGCAGGCGGATTTGACGGACGAAGCCTGTTATTCCTTTTTGAAAGGCGCTGCGATCGCCTTTGCGCCGCAGGGCAGGCCGGAAGTTGCCAAAAAGCTGCATGCGGACGGAACGGTTTTGCTCTATGACATCGGCTGGACGCCGGGGATGCAGCTTGCGGATTACACGGATATCCTGCAATATGTTGATTTTTTTACGCCGAATGAGAAGGAGGCCCGGCAGCTCACCGGTGAGGAAGCGCTGGAGGATGCGCTGCGAAAGCTTGGCGAAGTGGTGAAAACGCCGATTATCAAATGCGGTGCGGCGGGCTGCATCGCGCTTGATGGAGAGAAAATCCTGCGGGTGCCCGCTATGGCCCGATTTACGCCTGTGGATTTTACCGGCGCTGGGGATAACTTTATGGCCGGTGTGCTCTACGGCGTGTATCAGGGCTGGCCGCTTGTGCGCTGCCTGCAAATGGGGAATGTGTTCGGCGGCTACTCGACGACGCAGCCAGGCTGCTATAAGGCGGGGCTAACGCTTGCGCAGGCGATGGATTATTTGCGGGATTACGATGCCTGTTGAGGCATAAGGGGCTGTTGCAGCAGCCTTGAAGTCTTTAGCTTTCCGGTCAAAGAGGCAGGCCAGGGCGAACGTCGTATAAAACCTTTGCCTTGCAGAGAGAGGGCACTATCAATGGAAAAAAGCATTGCAGATCTCTTGCAGAAAGTCCTGCAAGAGATGGATTTGGGCGCTCTGCAAGAGCCGCCGCGCCGGGTGGATGGCGGATTGATGCACACAATGTATGCCGCTGTCACCGAGCGGGGAAAATATGCGGTCAAAGTGCTGAATCCCGCGGTTATGAAGCGAGAAAAGGCGCTGGAGAATACAATTTTTTCAGAAAAAATTGCGCGTGAGCTATCGAAGAAGATTCCGGCCGTTCCGGCAATTTGCAAGAATGGCGAGGCGGTTTCGGCACGCAATGGGTGTTATTACATGGTTTTTCCATGGCAAAGTGGCAAAAGCGTATTCGCAAAGGAAATTACCCCTTTGCATTGTGAGCGGATCGGCGGTATTTTGGGCGCTATCCACCATGCAAACGTGCAGATCGATGGAGCAGCCTGCGGGGAGACAGAGGTTTTTGATCCTGATTGGGGCGCTGTTCTTCAGCTGGGGCGGCAGGAGAAGCCATCCTGGCTGCGGCTTTTCACAGCCCGGTATGAAAGAATTGCCGGCTGGACGCAGCGGTATGTGGCCGCGGCAGAAAAACGAAGCGGGGAGCAGGTGCTCAGCCACCGGGATCTCGACCCGAAAAATGTATTATGGGATGGAATGGAGCCCTTCCTGATCGACTGGGAGGCCGCGGGGTATGTCAACCCTGAGCGGGAGCTGACTGAGGTGGTGAACGACTGGGCCTGCAATCAAAGAGGGCTGCCGGACCGCGCAAAATTCCGTGCGCTGTTAGCTGCATATCAGGCGAACCGGCCCCTTTTGCACGCTGACTGGCGCGCCGCGCTTGACAGCGGATATGGCAATATGCTGGAATGGCTGCTCTATAATATGAAACGTTCCCTTGGGATCGAATGCAGTTCCCAGGAGGAGCGGCGTTTGGGCACAGCGCAGGTGAGGGGAACGCTCCATGCACTGGATGCCTATGAGCGGAAAACGGCCCTGCTGCGGGAATGGCTTCGGGAGGATTGCGATGCCTGAATGGGGGATTCCAACCTTGTATGGCTGCAGGAAGCTACGCGCAAATTAAAAATACAATCAGATAATGTAAGATAAAAGGGACTGTATCAAGCAGTTCCCTTTTTTGTTTGGTTCCGTCAGAAATCGCCCGAGAAAGAATTCCGATGCCGGAATGATCGGAGTTCATTAAAATCCAAGCTGTATAAATTTTGAAGCGCAGCCTCAAGGCGCATGAAAGGCTGTATTGTCTAATTCAATCAATCGTATCAAGGAATTCATTGACAGATGCACACCTCGTATAGTATGATGATAATATACAATTTGTACAATTTGGGCGGGAATTATGAAAATAAACATCATATATGGAAAGGTGGGGTCGAATGAATCGAAAGCTGCGGGAAAAAATCAGAGAATCTTTGCAAGCGGTAGTGCCGGTTACGGCAATCGTTCTGCTCCTGTGCGTCACGATTACGCCTATGCCGCCGGATACGCTCCTGCTGTTTTTGACTGGCGCCGGACTTCTCATTTTGGGCATGGGGTTTTTCACGCTGGGCGCAGATTTGGCGATGATTCCAATCGGCGAGCATTTGGGCACACGCTTGGCAAAAGGGAAAAAAGCGGTGTTGATTGCGCTGGCGTGTTTTGCGATTGGCGCAATGATTACGGTTGCGGAGCCTGATTTGCAGGTGCTGGCGCAGCAAACACCCGGCGTGCCGGATTTGACGCTGATCCTTACCGTTGCGGTTGGCGTCGGGCTTTTTTTGGCGGCGGCGTTTTTGCGCATGGTATGGAAGATCCGGCTGTCCATTCTGCTGCTGATCGGTTATGCGACCGTGTTCCTCCTCTCCATTTTCGTGCCGAATGAATTTGTGGCTGTGGCGTTCGATGCGGGAGGCGTGACAACGGGCCCGATTACCGTGCCGTTTATTATGGCATTTGGCATCGGCCTTGCCGCGCTGCGCAGCGACGGGGATGCGGAGAGCGACAGCTTTGGTATGGTTGCCCTGTGCTCGATTGGGCCTATCTTATCCGTGCTTCTGCTTGGGATTCTCTATGAGCCATCTCAGGCGGAATATGCGGAGATCACGATGCCTGTTATCAGCACCACCCGGGATTTGGGGCTGGAATTTGGCCGTGCGTTTCCGGCCTATGCGAAAGAAGTGCTTTTGGCCCTCCTGCCGATTTTGGTTTTCTTCTTTCTTTTTCAGGTTGCATTTTTAAAGCTGCGCAAAAAGCAGCTTGTCAAAGTGCTGGCCGGCATGCTTTACACGTTCATCGGCCTCCTTTTATTTCTAACCGGCGTCAACGTCGGCTTTATGCCGGTCGGAAGCTATTTGGGCAAAGAGCTCGCCGCGCTCCCATACCGTTGGATTTTGGTGCCGGTCGGTATGGTCATCGGCTTCTTTATTGTGAAAGCGGAGCCTGCGGTGCTGGTGCTCAATAAACAGGTAGAGGAGATCTCAGGCGGCGCAATTTCCCAAAAGACGATGATGAACGGCCTTTCTGTAGGCATGGCAATATCGGTGGGTTTATCGATGATTCGGATTTTAACGGGGATTTCCATCTATTGGTTCTTGGTGCCTGGATATGTTTGCGCGCTGCTGCTCTCCTTCGTGGTGCCTAAAATCTTTACAGCCATTGCCTTTGACTCTGGCGGCGTTGCATCCGGCCCCATGACAGCTACATTTCTGCTCCCCTTCGCCATGGGGGCGTGCGGTGCTTTGGGGGGTAATCTTCTTCTGGATGCGTTTGGAATTGTTGCAATGGTGGCGATGACGCCGTTGGTCATCATCCAGGGAATCGGGCTTCTGTACCGTGTCAAAATGCGGCGCTCTGCCAAGGGTGCGACTGTGGTGCAGAATGAAATCATCGAATATGAGGAGGTTTAAAGAGATGCATGCATTTCTGCTGCAAGGCCTGATCACGATTGTGGATCGCGGTAAGGGGGAAAAGCTGGCACGCCTTTATGAGCGCGCTGGAATTGAAACGCAGTTGATCTGCCTCGGCTCCGGCACGGCGAAATCAGAGATTGTAGAGTATTTGGGCTTAGGAGAGCTGGAGAAGGATATTCTTTTTAGCGCGGCGCCAAGGTGCATGCTAAGGAGCGGGCTGGAAAAGCTGCGAGCGGAGTTACCCTTTTCGAAGCCAGGGGGCGGTATCGCATGCAGTGTCACATTTTCAAGCGTCAGCATGGCCGCGCTGCGGCAAATTCAAAAAGAGGCTGCAATCATTGAAACCGGGGAGGCAGAAAAGATGGATGAGAAACGGACGCATGATATGATCGTCTGCGTGACGGACCGGGGGCAGGCGGAGCTGGTCATGGAGGCGGCGAGGCAGGCTGGGGCCAGCGGCGGCACAGTCGTCCACGCACGGGGCTTTAACGCAAAGGAAGAGGAAAATTTTTTGCATCTGCTGATCCGACCGGAGAAGGAATTGGTGCTGATCATTGTGCCGCTGGCGGAGCGGAAAAAGGTAATGCAGCAAATTTGCGATGCAATTGCGCAGACAACTGGGGAAGCGGGCGTGATTTTTTCTCTGCCGGTTGATGATGTGATGGGGCTGCATCGTTAGGCGATTGTGGGATTGATGAAACGGTATGTTTGAAACTTCTTTTCATATTTTTCGAAAAAAAGTCATATCAAGGACATAATTGAGGAATATACTACAGCTATAGATTGAAAGGGACGGTAGATATCCTTTCTTTCATCAGCTTTTTGTTAATGGGTGCCGGGAGGCCACAAAACGAATGAAATACCGAAAATCCCCTCATAAGAGGGTTCTTCTAAATTGTTTTCTTCATTTTCCCCTCATTTTGAGAAAGAGTGCAGCCGGGCAGGCTGCGCTCTTTCTTTATGATAGGGGGCACTTTGATGCTTCCTGTCGGAAACGCGCGGTAGGGTGTAGGTAGAAGCGAAAAAAGGAGAAAAAGTAGTTGACAAAGGGGAATGGATTTGATAATATAATCAA
>UQWL01000023.1 GCA_900544715.1 uncultured Oscillospiraceae bacterium
TTTTTTATCTACCCCTGGTTCAACCAGGGGTTTTGTTAAGCCTAAAGGCAGCAACAAAGCAGCCATGCACGCCCAAACGGGTGCATGGCTGCTTTTATTCAGTTATAAGCTTAAAACGATAAATTGACCAACTTTATCCTACAAACAGCAGCCCATGTCAAATGACGCCTACAGAATGGCCTCATAACGATATCATCTAGGCCCCGTTATGCCTTCCATTTCTGAACAGCCTCCGCATAACTCCGCGCTTTTTTCACGGGGAAATAGCGCAAACATTCCCGCGTCCATAAATCCATTTCTGCTTCGATTGTGCTCACTTCCGCCAGGAGGAAGGCAACTCCCCGGCAGCCGCCTTCATAGATTTTAAAGATGTGATACCCCGCCTGCTGGGATCTTTGCATACCGCATAAAAAACGCCGTCATCTCATCAATTGTCTGCCTACTCTCCAGCCACTCCGGGTACGCCACGCTGAACACATGCTGAAGCGGGCGCTCTTTTACCCCCTTCGGCCAGTCATGCAGCTGGTGCGGCACGCCCTTTGCCGTGAGCGTCCGTTCAAAATCGAGCGTATGCGACCGGATGAAATCCTGTCGGCTTGTGACGAGATAGCTGGGCGGAAGCTTCGCCGTCTCAGGCAGGTTTGCAAAATCCATACAGGCATAAAAGGCCTGCTTGCGGTAATCCGCCCCGAAGATGGTGGAGCGCAGGATTGTCATCGCCCCCCGCGTTGTCAAAAACATACCTGAGGTAAGGCCCAGGGCATGGAACCGAAGCCCGGAGCCCTGCGTGCCATAAACCCGCTGGAGATCCACGCTTTCATTCACCAGCGCCGTATACGCCGCGAGCAGGCCGCCCGCCGAATCCCCGGTCAGGAAAAGGTTTTCCATCTGGCAAGGGTATTCCGTACCATGCGATGCAATCCACTGGAAAGCGGCGAGGATATCCCGCACCTGCCCCGGAAACAGCACCTCCGGCACGAGCCGGTAGCTCAGGCTGATCACGGTGAAGCCACGCGACGCGATGGCAAGATTATAATATTTGTTGAGCTCCTTATAGCCATACATCAGCCCGCCGCCGTGGATATCGATCACTACCGGCAGCGGCTCGCGCGTGCCCTCCGGATAATAAACATCCAGCAGATGGCCGCGATGCCCATCCGGCAGGTAAGCAATATCCGTGACCTGCGTGATCCCAGGCGTAGGCCGCTGCAAAGCGATGCGTTTCGCATCCATCTTAGCGGTATTCTCCCACATCTTCCCTGCAATTTTTTCAACAAAGCTCATTGGTTCTCTCCCTCCCGAACTGAAATAACAGATTTCACGGTCTCATCAAGCTTCTTCCCCGCCCTCTACAACGCCAAGCTCTTCGCCGAGCGCTTCGCGCCTGCGCAGCACTTCCTCGTGCACGCGGTCACGCTCCTTACCGGAGAGCTTATAAAAGAAGAAGGGAAGCCCGGCCAGCAGCATCATCATGCCGTGGAACAGGGTGTAGAAAAACAGAAGCTTCACCTTGGTATCCATAGGCTGCGCCTGATAAACCGTCTGCATCGCGCCATTGACCATCTCATCTACTGGCTGAATATATTGAATGATGGAGTGATCGCCATAGAGAATACGGGGCGAGAGGGACGATGCAATCAGCCCGCTGAGCGAAGAGCCCGCGCTGATAATAAAACCGAGGCTCGCATCCAGCCGCTTGCCTGTTTTGAGCTCAATATCCTCCAGGATATCCGCCTGGAACATGCTCGGCAGCAAATTGGATGCGCCGAACTGCAGGCCGATGAGGAAGAGGAAGGCAAAGAACAGGATCGTCAGATAGGTCTGGCCGGGGTGGTTGAAATAAAGAAGCCCCGTGACAAACGCGCCGCCGTTTGCCAGCACGGAATAAACGCCGGATGCGATATAAATCTGCTTGCTGGTAAACCTTTTGAGCAGCGCGTTGACGATCAGCATCCCAACAAAGGTGCCGATGCCGGTCGGCAGGCCGAACAGCACAAACTTGCTCGGATCGCCCAGCAACGCTACCGCCAGGAAAATGCCCATGTAATTTGCGATCTGACGGAAATTTTTCAGGAACTCGCTAATCAGCACCAAAATCGCATATTTGTTGCCGATCACGTCACGGAAGCCCAAAAGCGGATTTTCCCGTTTCTCACTGTAGACGATGCGCTCACGCACCGCTTTCATGCCAGCCAGCATAGAGAGCGTGCCAACCAGGCCGCACAGCGCGGCGGAAACGATATACATCATCGCCTCTGTCTGGATGATGCCAGGCTTGCGCAGCAGGCCGATCACAAGCACAATCACAAGCGGGGCGGAGTTCCCGATTGCGCTGGAAATGCCCCGGAAGGAGAGAATCTTATCACGCTCCTGCGTGTTGGGCGTCATCACAACGCCAACCATATTCACGCTGTTGCCGAAATAGGCCGCCGCGCCCTGAAGCAGCTGCACCGTGCAAAGATAGGCAATCATGATAGGCAACGGCATTTTGGGCGTAACGAACATCATCACGGTTAAAATGCCCATCGGCACCGCCGATGCAAGGCCAAGCGGGCGAAATTTGCCGAGCTTGCTCTTTCTGCGGTTATCCATGATAATTGCGTAAAAGAAGCTCAGCGCAAAGCCCAGGATGCCGCAGATCGCGTTAATCAGCGAAACGCTGCCGCTATCCAGCCGCAGCACATTGACGAGATACGCCTGACGGTAACCGTTGACCATACCGGTCATGTTGGTGTAGAAAAATACACTAATTAGGAAAAGGACGAACTCTTGGTTGGATACATGCTTTTTCTGCTGCGCCGGAGCGCTTTGAATGGTGTTTGCCATTGAATCTCTCCCCTTCTATTCTTTGATCCAGCCGACCGGCAAAACCGCCTCATCATCCATCTGGTTTTCATCCCCGATCAGCGACAACACAAATGCGTGCAGATCAGAGAGCGCCGGATTCCCCACCTTTTTCTCCACCACATGCAGGATGGGGGAAAGGCGGCAAAGCAGCCGGTTCATCGCCTCATAAAGCGGCGTGCCTTTCACATATGGCTCGTTCCCCACGAAGATATTCCGCACCAGCTCCACCGCTTGATCCCGGAGCAACACATGACGCAGGGAGGGGTCAACGTGCACAAAAAAAAGCCTACCCACTCCGCCGAGCGTTAACCTTTGGAGCAGCTTTCCGGCCAGCTTTACCGGCAGCCGCAGCTTCTGATTCGGCTTTGCCCCGCCAAGGCGGCTCATGAAAAATTCAAAATCATCCGCCATCGCATCGAGGATATCCGTAATCATCCGGTCGAAGCGCCACTGGAAATACGCCTGCGCCGTGCGGCCGCCCTTCTCCCAATCAAAATCCCGGATGGTTTCCGATTGAATTTGAACCGTACCGTCCGGCAGAAACGTCACCTTCCGGTAGGCGCAGGGGCAGCCCACAAAGGAGCCTGTGCAAACATCATAGAGAGCATTCCCCCGCTGGGAAACGCGCTTGGTGAGGCTCTGCATATGCATGTGGCCTGTGAAAATCAAATTGAGGCCGGCATCGGCCAGCGTATCCGCCGTTTTCTGCCAATCGTCTATTTTCGCATCCCCGATCAGCTCCATCACGGGCGAACCGGGCAGCACAGGGTAGTGCGTCATTGCAAAAATATAATTCCCGCTCGCCTTTGCATCCGCAATCTGCTGGAGAATCCATTCCATGTGCTCCGCATCAAAGCCGGTAAAGCTCTTGCCATCCCCATCGCAGTTGAGCGCCAGAAGCCGGATGCCGTCTGCAAGCTGCGCCACATAAGAGAGCGTTCTGCGGTGCTCGCTGATCGCAGTGGAAAAGCCAAACTCATAATAAAGCGCATACAGCTCCTCCCGCGCCGTACCCGCAACCGGCACCTCATGATCGCCCACATAGCCTACGGGAGCATCGTTAAAATCGTGCTTCGCGGTAATCAAATAGATCTTCTTCCCATGTTCCCGCAGCCTTTGCAGCTTTTTGAGGAAGCCGCGGTGGCTCTCCTTCTCCCCGTTAAAAACCAGATCTCCTGGGATCAACACCGTTTGCGTATCATGATCCTCGATCAACTGGGAAAACCCCGCGTCAATAATCGCACCCGTTTCCGCAATGCATTTTTGATCGGTCGCGCTCCTTTTTTCATATGCCTCCCCGCTCGCGCCCAAATCGTTTTCAAAATAATGCGTATCCGTCACGACGAAGAAGCGAAAAGGCTGTTCCAATTTGATTTCTCCCCTTTATTTTTGGTTATATGATTAAAATATCATAAACCAACAGTGCAAATAATAGAAAATATCACATTATACATTCAAAAAATCACACTAAGCAGCCGTTCATTTCCGGAATATTTTACGAAATTTCAGAGGTGCATAACCCGTTGCCCGCTTGAAGCGCGTTGCAAAATACTGCTGATCCTCAAAAGCCAAACGAGCTGCGATCTCCCCTACCGTCATCCCCGTATTTTGCAAAAGCATTTTTGCCGTTTCCATTCTTCCATTGAGATAATACTGATAAGGTGTCACACCGTATTGCGCTCTGAAAACCTGGATCAGATAGTTTTTAGAATAATTAAACTCCTCACATAGAAGATCTAAAGAAAACGGCTTTTCGATACTTGCATCGAGCCTGCGCCGAAGCCGCTCTGCGAGCCTCTGGGATTCTCCAAAGGCGCGGTTATGCAGGCTGATGAATATTTTGATCAATTGCACGGTGATTTCGGCCGCCATCTGCTCATAGGCGGCGATATCCCTTGACAGGCGGAAAATCTCCTGAAAATACTGCAAATTATTGCAATCGTGAAACAAATAAGTATCCTTTGGCAGGTAGCTTTCTGCGCAGGCCTGCATCACAGCGCCGTCGAACACCACCCAAAATTTATGCCATGGATTCTCCCGATCCGCATAATAGCGATGCCTGCTCCCCTTGCGCAGAAAAAACACGTCATTCTCAGCGGGATGCAGCGTCTGCCCCTCAATCTCCAACGTACCCTTCCCGCTGATAATGAATTCAAGCGCCATCAATTCCGAGTCGCTGCGTTCAATCTGGAAGCCTTCGTCGCAATAAGTCTCCCCTACCATCCAAATATTGACCGGCGCCGTTTCGCCCTTATATTGCGTAAAATTTTTAAAATCCTCTACCATCATCCACCGCCATTTATGCAAATCGCATGTTTATTTTTCGGTTTCATATGAATTATTGATATAATATCACATATTCTCAAGAGAAACAATGCCAAAAAAACTGCTGTGAAATACAAAGCATTTCACAGCAGTTTTTTATCTAGCTAGTATCTTTTTTACCGGAAGCGCACCGCCGTTCCGTATGCAATCACTTCCGCTGCTCCCTGCATAATCGCAGAGGAGGCATAGCGGATGTTAACAACTGCATCAGCGCCCAGCGCCTCGGCTTCCTCCACCATGCGTTTCGTCGCAAGCGCACGCGCTTCGCTCATCATTTCGTTATAGGCCTTCAGTTCGCCGCCCACAAGCGTTTTGAAGTTCTGCGTGATATCACGCCCAATATTCTTCGTCTGAATCGTGCTGCCCTTTACCAGGCCGAGCATCTCCAGTTCCCTGCCACTGATATAATCAGTATTTACCAAGATCATCCTCTTCACCACTCCTTACTTCCTGAATTCGTTCAAACAACACATAAACCGCCACGCCAACCAGCACCAGCAGCGCAATCGCGCCCGCTGCTTTCAGCCAAATTGGGATGGAGGCCGCAAACACAATGCCCATATATGCGATCAATGCTAAAATACACACGATCGTGATGATAATCGGGGCAATCAGTTTTCGCGTAGCGTTCATAGGGCCTCCCTCATTTCCGCGGGCTGTTTTGGTTGTTTCATTATAGCATTGCCCTCTCTCATCATATTGCAATAAAACAAATTTATTCAGATTGCTTATTTTTCCATATTCCTATGCCGCAGCGCCGCACCGATGAAGCCGGAAAAAAGCGGATGCGGCTTATTTGGCCGGGACTTGAATTCCGGATGCGCCTGAGACGCGAGAAACCACGGGTGATCCACAAGCTCAATCATCTCGACAATATGCTGATCAGGCGAAACGCCGCACAGCCGCATACCGCCCTTTTCCAGCCGGTCGCGGTAGTCGTTGTTGACCTCATAGCGGTGGCGATGGCGTTCAAAGATAAGCTGTTTTCCATAGGCGGCATAAGCCTTGCTGCCCTCCTGCAATACGCACGGATATTGCCCCAGGCGCATCGTGCCGCCCAAGTCGGATACGTCCTTCTGATCCAGCATCAAATCAATCACCGGATAGGGTGTGTCCGGGTTGAATTCCGTGCTGCTTGCCCCTTCCATGTGCAGCACGTTGCGTGCAAACTCGATAATCGCAATTTGCAGGCCGAGGCAAATTCCAAAATACGGAAGCCTCTGCTCCCGCGCAAATTTTGCCGCCTGGATTTTTCCATCCACCCCACGTGTGCCAAAGCCACCAGGCACCAAAATCCCATCCATGCCCCGGAAGGTTTCCACCACATTTTCCGGCGTGATACGCTCGCTGTCGAGCCAATGGATGTGCACGCGCGCATTGTTTTGAATACCGCCGTGCTTGAGCGCCTCAGCAACGGAGAGATAGGAATCGTGCAGCTCCACATACTTGCCCACCAGCGCGATGTCTACCTCCTTTTCCAGATGGCGGCTGCGCTCTACCATCGCCGCCCAATCTGTGAGATCCGGCGTGCCGCACTTCAGATGGAGCTGTTTGACCGCGATCTCCGCCAGGCCCTCTTTTTCCAGAGCGAGCGGAATCTCATAGAGCGTGGGCATATCGCGGTTTTCAATCACATTCTCCTTCGGCACATTGCAAAACAGCGCGATTTTCTCGCGGATATGCTGGTCAATCGGGTGCTCGCATCGGCATACGATCACATCTGGCCGGATGCCGAGGCCCAAAAGCTCCTTCACGCTGTGCTGCGTGGGCTTGGTTTTCAGCTCCATGGAGGCATTCAGGTAGGGGATCAGCGTCACGTGGATAAACATGCAGTTTTCCCGCCCGCGCTCCTGCGCAAACTGGCGGATCGCCTCCAGAAAGGGCTGACCCTCGATATCCCCCACCGTGCCGCCGATCTCCACAAATACGACATCCGCCTCCGTATTCAGCGCGATGCGCCGCTTGATCTCATTGGTGATGTGCGGAATCACCTGGATGGTCTGCCCGCCGTAAATCCCTTTGCGCTCATCACTGATCACCTGAAAAAAAACACGTCCGGAGGTCAGATTGCTGTTTTGCGACAGGCTCTCATCGATAAAGCGCTCGTAATGCCCCAGATCGAGATCCGTTTCTGCTCCGTCGTCCGTAACAAAAACCTCGCCGTGCTGCATCGGGTTCATCGTGCCGGGGTCAACATTGAGGTAAGGGTCCAGCTTCATCACGGTGACCTTCAGGCCCCTCGCCTTTAAAAGCCGGCCAAGGGAAGCGGCCGTGATCCCTTTGCCGAGCCCGGAAACAACGCCGCCTGTGACGAAGATGAATTTCGTATCCATATCTGTTTCCTCCTGTTGCTGTATTTTGGGGAATACATTTATCAAAAGAGAGACGGCCGCAAAGCTTGACGCTTGGCGACCGCCTGACTGATCTTATAAGCAATGAAGCGCAACCAGACAAGCCGGGCCGTTCATTGGGTCATTTGTGATAGAGCTTCTGGCTCTGGTACCGCGCCTCGCACGTCAGGTTCATCCCCAGCTTGCGGAAAACGGAATCGTCCACCTGCGAGAGAATCACCGAGGAGTGCGCTTCACACCCCTTCAGCTTTGCAAGCTGCTTCAGGGCGAGTTCAGCGGTTGGGTTCGTCGCCGCGCTGATGCACAGGGCGATGAGCACCTCATCGGAATGCAGCCTGGGGTTATGATTCCCCAGATGCTTGGTTTTCAGATTCTGAATCGGCTCAATAATGATGGGGGAAATCAGCAAAATATCATGCTGAATGCCGCCGAGCGCTTTCAGCGCATTGAGCAGCACAGCGGCGGATGCGCCAAGCAACGGGGAGGTTTTGCCGGTGATGATGCGCCCATCCGGCAGTTCAATTGCGGAGGCCGGCAGGCCGGTCTCCTCTGCGCGGGCCAACGCGGCGGCGGCAACTGTGCGGTCTGCTGTGGAAACACCAGCCTGATTCATCAGCAGCTCGACCTTATAAACAGCCGCCTCGTCCACCCGCCCCTGCTTCTGATCGCACAGAGCGTGATAATAGCGGCGGATGATCTCCTGCTCGGATGCATGGCGGCAGATTACATCGTCTACGATGCAGTTGCCAGCCATATTGACGCCCATATCCGTGGGCGATTTATAAGGGCTCTCCCCCGCAATGCGCTCAAAGATGGCATTGAGCACGGGAAAAACCTCGATATCACGGTTATAGTTGACGGTGGTTTCACCATAGGCTTCCAAATGGTAGGGGTCGATCATATTAACATCGTTCAAGTCAGCGGTCGCCGCCTCATATGCCAAATTGACCGGATGGCGCAGCGGCAGATTCCAAACCGGAAAGGTTTCGAATTTGGCATAACCGGCGTTTCCCCCCCGCTTGTGCTCGTGATAAAGCTGGGAAAGGCAGGTTGCCATTTTCCCGCTGCCGGGGCCAGGCGCCGTGACGATGACAAGCGGGCGGCTGGTTTCCACATACTCATTCTTCCCAAAGCCCTCTTCGCTGACGATCAGGGGGATATTATTGGGATAGCCCTCGATCGGATAATGCAGGTAGACTGGCACGCCAAGCTTTTCCAGCAGGTTGCGGAATTTATCCGCCATCGGCTGCGCAGCATATTGGGCGATAACAACGCTGCCCACAAAGAGCCCCACGCCGCGGAAGGCGTCGATCAGGCGGAGCACATCCGCATCATAGGTGATACCGAGATCGCCGCGCACCTTACTCTTCTCGATATCGGCGGCGTTGATGACGATCACGATCTCTGCCTGCTCCTTCAATTTCAGGAGCATATTGATCTTGCTGTCTGGCTTAAAGCCCGGCAAAACACGCGAGGCGTGATAATCATCAAACAGCTTGCCGCCCAGCTCCAGATAGAGCTTATTGTCAAACTGTGCGATCCGCTCCTGAATATGCTCAGATTGCATTTTCAGATATTTCTCATTGTCAAAACCGATCTGCTGCATGCTTTGTTATTTCCCCTTACCATCCTAAATCTTTGAACATCACGGAAAAACCCCCGGGAACCGCGCCGTTGCGGTGCTCCGGGGCTGTTTGAAAACGGTTTATTCCCACTCTATCGTCGCCGGCGGCTTCGGCGAGATATCATACAGCACGCGGTTGACGCCCTCCACCTCGCTCAAAATGCGTTTGGTGATCGTTTCAAGCACCGTCCAGTCGATGCACTCAATCTCCGCCGTCATCGCGTCCACCGTGTTGATGGCGCGCAGGATGACCGGGTATTCAAAGCTGCGGGCATTATCGCGCACGCCGACGGATTTGAAATCCGGCACAACGGTAAAATACTGCCACACCTTTTTATCCAGCCCCGCGTTATGGAACTCCTCGCGGAGAATCGCATCCGATTCCCTTACGGCCTCCAGCCGGTCGCGTGTGATCGCGCCGAGGCAGCGCACGCCGAGACCCGGGCCCGGGAACGGCTGACGGTAGACCATGCTGTCCGGCAAGCCGAGCGCCACGCCGCAGGCGCGCACCTCATCCTTGAAGAGCTGGCGCAGCGGCTCAACGAGCTCAAATGCCAAATCCTCCGGCAGGCCGCCCACGTTGTGATGGGATTTGACCATCTTGGCGGTCTTTGTGCCGCTTTCGACGATATCGGGGTAGATGGTGCCCTGCGCCAGGAAGTCGATGCCCTCAAGCTTACGGGCCTCCTCCTCGAACACGCGGATGAATTCCGCGCCGATGATCTTGCGCTTCTGCTCCGGATCGGCAACGCCTGCGAGTTTCGTGAGGAAGCGGTTGCTTGCATCCACATAAACGAGATTCGCGTTCATCTGGTTGCGGAACACCTCGACCACCTGCTCCGGCTCGCCCTTACGCAGCAGGCCGTGGTTGACGTGCACGCAGGTCAGTTGATTGCCGATCGCTTTGAGCAGCAAAGCGGCGACCACTGAGGAATCCACGCCGCCGGAGAGCGCGAGCAGCACCTTTTTCTCCCCCACTTGGCGGCGGACAAGGTCAATCTGATCGGCGATGAAATTCTCCATATTCCAGTTCGCCTGCGCCTTGCATGTGCCAAAAATGAAGCCTTCCAGCTCCTTCTTGGCCGCTGTTTCCTCCTGTGGCCAGGGATTCTGGCGCACGGATACCTGCGCGCAGCCCGTATGCGCGGCCGCGGCCGGGTGGCAGACGGCCAGCACCGGCAGGCCGCATGTATAGATGGCCGGTGAAACATCGATGGAAACGCCATCCACAACGCGGTTCGGCCCGCCGTTGAGGATCACACCCTTCACGTTTGGCAGGGCGGCGAGCTCCTCGGGCGTGATATCGTGGGGATAAATTTCACTATATACGCCCAGTGCGCGGATTGCGCGGGCGGTGGCGGTGTTTTCGGTACAGCCGAGGTCGAGAATGACGATCATATCCTGTTTCATACGGGCAACCAACCTTTCTTATCTCAATACGAAATGGGGGCAAACGATGCTTTTTGCTTACAGCAGCGTGGCGCGCAGCTCCTCAGCGGAAGCCGGGTGCAGGTAAGCGGGGGCGATATCCAGAACCGTTTTGCAGCCGGTCTGCCCCTCCTGATGGAGGCGGTAAGCGGCCCTTGCGTAAGCGGTCAGGATGCTGGAGGTGAACTCCGGGTTGGAATCCAGCTTCAGGCTGTATTCAATAATATGGCGATTTTCGCCTTTCCAGCCCGTCGAGCCGCAGCGGAACACCCTGCCACCGTGCGGGATGCCGCTGTGCTCCCGCTTCATCTCTTCCTCGCTGATGAAATGGACGGTGGTATCATAATCCGCAAAGTAGTTCGGCATGGTTTTGATGGCTTCCTCAATCTTTGCACGGTCCGCGCCCTTTTCCGCAACGACGAAGCATTCGCGCGTGTGCTTTTCGCGCGTGGTAAGTGCCGGGTTTTCCCCGCTGCGCACCCGCTCGAGCGCAGCTTCTACGGGGATCGTATACTGCCGGGCATCCTTCACGCCCTCAATGCGGCGCACAGCGTCGGAATGCCCCTGGCTGACGCCCTTGCCCCAGAAGGTATAGTCTTTCCCATTCGGCAAGATTGCCTGGGAAATAACGCGGTTGAGGGAAAACATGCCCGGATCCCAGCCCACGGAGATGATTCCGATTGTATGGGCCTTTTGGCAGGCCGCATCCACCCGGCTGAAGTGCTCCGGGATTTTTGCATGCGTGTCGAAGCTGTCGATCACGTTGAAATACTGCGCAAGCTCCGGCGTCTGCCCCGGCAGGTCGTTCGCACTGCCGCCGCAGAGGATCATCACGTCAATCTGGCCCTGCAGCTTTGCAGCGTCGCTCATGTGGTAAACGGGCACGCCCGTATGCGTTTGAATGGAGGCGGGGTCGCGCCGGGTGAGCAAGGCAACCAGTTCCATATCAGGCGCATTGCTGACCGCGCATTCCACGCCGCGGCCTAAATTGCCATATCCTGCAATACCAATTCTAATTTTCAAAAAGGATCTTCCCTTCGCTGTAGATTTGCCCGAAAGTAAGCCCAGCCTTTTGAACCGGCCGTTTCATTGGTCTACCCGGGCATGTCCAACTGCTGACGATTTTAAAAAAATCGTATTTAGTATACCATAGATCATTTTCCCTGAAAAGCGTTCGTTTTCCACAAATCATACCATTTCAAGACGGGATATTCTCAGTCAATATCCCGGATGACGCTCTCCTGCGGAACCAAAAAGGTATCAAGCATCAGCCGTGCGCCGAGCTGAAAGCCCTCGATAAACCGGTCGAGCTCGCTGAACCTCAAAATCTCGCCCTGCGCGTTCATAAGCTGGGTGAAAAGGTGCTGCTCTTCCTCGGCCCCGGTATGCGCTGTAAAATAGGCGCTGAGTTTCTTCTCATTGACGGCGATGGTTTCGACAAAAGAGGCGTAGCGTGAGCGTTTGTCAAAGCTCTCTTCATTGGGGCAGATGTTGCCGAAATATAATTCCTCGATCAGATTCAGGCTGTCGTTATAAAGCATGATGCATGTTCCTTTCAAATGATCGTACAACGCTTAAAAGAAATTGCATGCGCATACCATAAAATCATTTGCAAACATCTGATTTTATGGTAATATATTTACGCTGCAACTGTCCTTTCAGGCGGTTGCCAGCTGGGGAAGTGGCGGGTTACTTTGACGAGGGACACGCCGCTTCCTTTCATTTTTTGAGGTCGTCGTGCATTTTCCGGACACCGCGCCGAACTACTTCCGCCCGCGAGATTTTCATCTTTTCGCTGCATTCTTCCAGCTTTTCAGATGTTTCCTTGTCAAAGCGAATTTTCATTGTGATGTCCTTTGGACTGTCTGTTGGACGACCCATTTTTTTAGCGCCCATTCCACGCCTCCTTTTGCAGGTCGCTAAGTCAAGTATAAGTTATAGACCTGCAAAAGTCAATATGATTTGACAAATTAATCGAAAACGCTCTCCTTTCAACATCGTACAACGCTTGAAAGAAATTGCAGCACATGGTAAAATAGTTACGCTGTAATTGCCTTTCAGGCGGTTGCCGTACTGGAAGTGGTGATCTGTTTTGCGATGGGACACCGCTTCCTTTCATTTTTTGAGATCGGGCTTCAACCGTTTGATCCCTCGCCGTGCTGCTTCCATCATAGATACGGATTCCTGCTTGCAGTAGGCATCCAGAATATCTTTCGCCTCCTGATCAAGCTTGACAGCAATTTTATAGGGCTTGGGGTTATCCGTTGGACGACCCATCTTTTTTCCGCCCAAAAAATCACCTCCAATAAAAGGCTGCCCTAAGTATATAACTAAGGGCAGCCTTATGTCAAGTGATTTTTAAAATTTTATGGAATTAAGCTGATATAATCAAATCTATCAACATTTACATTATATAACATATGAGAACCGACTTACCGTGAAGGCAAGCCATTTTCATTTTATTTATGTTGTTTGATTTGAGCGCGTTCTAATTTTTTAATCCGTGATTTATATCGACTAACGAAAATAAAGTCGCACAAGCGAAACCCCGCACAACATTAAAAAATCACCACTCGCGCGGCCTGAGCGCGTTCCAATTTTTTGATCCGTTATTAAAATCAATCAACGAAAGCGAAGTCACGCCGACAAAACACCAGCCTAAGACAAAAGCGATATTTCTCAAAACGCAAAGGGCAGGCAATCGAATCGACTGCCTGCCCTATATAAACGATCAATAACGCAAAATGATACCCGCTCAGTCCGTCAGGTTATCAAAATAACCCTGCACCAGCACAACCGGCGTGCCCTTATCCCCCGACCCGCTCGTCAGGTCGCACAGCGAACCGATCAAATCGGTAATTCGGCGGGGCGTGGTGCCCTGGGAGGCCATGTCACCCACCAAATCATCCTTTTTCTCCCGAATGCGCTGTTCAACAGCCTGTTGCAGCTCCTTGCCGGATAACGCGGCAAAGTCGTTATCCGCCAGGTATTTGAGCTTGATCTCGTTGGGCGTGCCCTCCAGCCCCGGCGTATTCGCAACCGATACGCAGGGATCGGCGAGCTCCCAAATCCGCCCCACCGGGTCTTTAAACGCGCCATCTCCATAGATCATCACTTCGATATGCTTGCCCGTCCTTTCCAGAAGCCCCTTCTGGATCTCCAGCACCAAGCCGCTGCAATCCCGCGGAAACAGCTTGACCGTGTTCTCCGTGGATTTGTTCGAGCCGAGCAGGCCGTATGTTTCATTGCAGCCGCTGCCGGCATCCGGTGCGTTCAAGATATCGTCCAGCCCGCAAACACGGTGCGCGCCCGCCTCCCGCAGAATGCGCTTGGTCCGCGCGCGGGTATGGATATCGCAGCAAAGCACGTCCGGCGTATATTGCAGAATCACACGTGGGTCGTTTGCAAAAACGATTTCGCACTCCGCGCCTTCCTCCCGGATCAGGTCGCCGTAATACTGGACGTAATCGACGTTTGTAAAGGGGTGGCGGTTTTCCCCAAACAGGGCGCGGTATTTTTCCAGCGTCAGCACGTCGCTGTAGGGGTTGACGCCGGCCTGATCGACCTGGTCGAGGGAAATCAGCTCATTGCCGACCTCGTCGCTCGGGTAGCTGAGCATCAGCACCACCTTCCGCGCACCCTGTGCGATGCCGCGCAGGCAGATGGCGAAGCGGTTGCGGGAGAGGATCGGGAAAATAACGCCGATCGTCCCGCCGCCGAGCTTTTCCTTTACGTCGGCTGCGATATCGGCAGTCGTCGCGTAATTGCCCTGTGCGCGCGCAACGACGGATTCGGTGATGGAAACAACGTCTCGATCCCGCAGGGAAAAGCCTTCTGCATCTGCGGCCTCCACGACGCTGTCAACAACGATGCGGGCGAGGTCGTCCCCCTCCCGGATGATGGGGCAGCGGATGCCCCTCGATATGGTTCCAACTTTACGTTCCATTGCATGATCTCCAAACTGTATTGATTTGAATTGTGCCTCCCATATCATAATACAAAAAAGGCCAAAGGAAAAGAAAAATCGAGAAATTGTATGCAAAAAATATCTTTTATCGGGGCATGCGGGAGAGGACAAGATTTTTTTAGGCGGTGAGTCAATTGATCTTTGCAGGCCTCCAGGCTTCTCCAACGCATTCCCCGCTTGCTCATTGGGATGATTCAAAGAGAAAGTTTCAGCCATTTGTTTTTTCGTGGTTGGGGTAACACTTCCAGATACACTTTCGTATCATAAAAATAGATGATTCAGCAAAAATCTGATAAACGAGGGATTCATGATGGAAGCAAGGGTACTAGTAGAGCCGGGCGTTCGGGTATATGTAAACGATATTCATCCATCCGGTAAAAAAACAATTATCTTTCTTCACGGCTGGCCTGCCAACTATAGATTATTTGAATATCAATATAATATTCTTCCAAAGATGGGCTATCGTTGCATCGGCATTGATACGAGAGGGTTTGGCAATTCAGATAAACCTTGGAATGGCTACTGTTATGATCGCTTAGCCGACGACATTTTAGGGGTTATCAGAGCATTGAATTTACGCAATGTTACGCTGTTAGGCCACTCCACAGCCGGAGCGGTTGCTATCCGGTATATGGCCCGCCACAATGGCTTTGGCGTTTCAAAGCTTGTGCTTTGCGCTGCTGCCGCACCCAGCCTGATTCAGCGCCCCAATTTCCCCTATGGGCAAAAGAAAGAGGACATAGAGCGCACTTTCATTCAGGGCGCGTATAAAGACCGCCCTAAAATGTTAGAAGACTTCGGTAAAATATTTTTTTATAAGCCCGTATCACCTGCTTTTTCCGATTGGCTCTTTCAAATGGGGTTACAGGCGGCCAGCTATGCAACGATTGCAATTTCGAAAGACTGGATTACGGAAACATTATTCAATGACCTTCCAAAGATACATGTTCCTACTTTAATTATGCACGGTATTCATGATCAGGTTGTTCCGTATCAGTTGGGTGTGATACAAAATCAAGGAATCATGGGATCAAAATTAGTGACCTTTGAAAACAGCGGCCATGGGCTCTTCTATGATGAACTTGATAAATTCAATCAGGAATTGGTGCGATTTGTAGGATAATCTTTTTTGATTATATCCTCTTCATTAATGAACGACCGATGATTAATCAGAAACCCGGGAACTCACTTTTTTAGAGAGTTCCCGGGTTTCCGTTATGCGCTCCCATTCGCTAAGTTAAACTTAAGTCTAAACAATTTTGTTTAGACGGTTTGATTCTATTTCGCTTGATTTAATCCCAATTATCCTATGCGTTGGGCAGGGCGTCCAGAAAGGCAGCGAGCTTTTCTGCGTTGCCTGTAACCATTTTAGTGAACTGAGCATATTGAGCTTACGATCAAAGCACCTGCTATTGGGATTGATGTTGCCATACTATAAAATCTTCAAGAACATTCATGCCAGCACTCCCAAATTCTTAAGAAGCCAAACACAGTCTTTTAATCCCTGCTGATAAAGGCTTTCTGACTCGTGATCTGCTGCTACCCCAAGCTCAAATAAAACCTCCTCCACCATTACCTTTTCCTCTTTGGTCAAATTGGTGGTCAGCATTTCATCGATCTGCTCCTGCCGCTGCCTGCGATATTCATATTCCCGGGTAGCCTGAAGATTTTTTAACGCACAGGATAACAGGTTGCTTAAAAGCTCGTTCCATTCTTCATTTCTGTTCATATTTTTCATTCCTTTCAAAAATTAGACAATGCTTGAAAGGATTTGCGGCGCATGATATAATAGTTACGTCGCAAATGCCTTTGGCAGTTGCCGGCTGGGGAAGTGGCGAGCAACTTTGATGAGGAGTGCGCCGCTTCCTTTCATTTTTTGAGGTCTGGTTTCAACCGTTTTAGTCCACGCCGGATTGTTTCCCCAGCAGACACCGATTCCTGCTTGCCGTAATGATCCAGAATCTCTTTCGATTCCTGATCCAACTTCACAGTCACTCGATGCATTTTCGGATTATCGGTTTTAGGACCTCTCTTCTTCCCTGTTGCCAGATTGATACCTCCTTCAAATAGGGATTACCTAATTATATGTTAGGTCATCCCTATTTGTCAATGTGTTTTTAAAAAATTCTGCAAAATTTTGATCGAAATAACATTAATATCATTTCATCCACAAATCAACATTTAATACGTTTTTACGCTGACTATAAACAATAAGCAGCTTACCATGAAGGCAAGCCGCTTCCTTTCACTTTTTGATGAGGCCGTCACGCATTTTCCAGACACCGTGCCGAACTACTTCCGCCTGCGAGATCGAATATAAATGGTTGAATGAATACCTCACGGATCAGAAAACCGGTACGCGCTCAGGCCGCGCGGGTCCACGCCTGTTTCTCATGCCTTTCCTGCGAGAAAGGCAGTTAGATAAGGGGGCAAAAGAACGGTTGTGAACGCCATGCGTTCACTTTGGCACTGGCACTTCAGCAGCGGGAAGTACTGATGCACGATCGAACATGTTCGGCGAACCTTTCCAAACTCAACGCCTCACGGCGTTTCAAACACATGGAAAGGTTTCTTCACTGAGCCACGCCGTCAGATGCTGCAAATGCTGCCTCGGCCTTCCGTTAGCATTCTGCGCTGCATTTAGATGCTGGTTTATATAGGCTAATTCGCAATGAGATTTTTGTGCACTTTTTTCTTCCATTTAACTTTTTCGACAAGCTGAAAATATGACAGGTAACCACATAGATTACCTGTCATATTTTCATGTCTATATGAAATCATTCGCACCAAGTCTGAGGAAACGCCCTGCGTTTCCTTATCCCAAACTCAATCATTTCCATCAAGCCGGAAGAAACGCGGTGCCGCCGCGCGGCAGGAGGGATTTCATCCCGACAGCGTCTCTTCCTGAGGAAACGCCCTGCGTTTCCTCATTCCCACTCCACCGTCGCCGGAGGCTTCGTCGTGATATCATAAACCACGCGGTTCACATTGGGCACCTCATTCGTGATCCTGCTCGACGCACGCGCCAGCAAATCGAACGGCAATTGCGCCCATTCCGCCGTCATGAAATCAGTCGTCGTCACCGCGCGCAGGGCCACTGTGTAGTCATACGTCCGCGCGTCGCCCATCACGCCAACGCTGCGCACATTCGTCAGCACGGCGAAATACTGATTGACCTGCTTTTCGAGCCCTGCATGGACAATCTCCTCGCGGAAGATCGCGTCCGCCTCGCGCAGGATCGACAGCTTCTCCTCTGTGATCTCTCCCATGATGCGGATCGCAAGGCCGGGCCCCGGAAAGGGCTGCCGCCAGACAAGATTCGCCGGGATGCCAAGCTCCAATCCCGCCGCACGGACCTCATCCTTAAATAGATCGCGCAGCGGCTCGATGATGCCCTGAAAATCCACGTCGTCCGGGAGCCCTCCCACATTGTGGTGGCTTTTGATAACGGCCGCGTCGCCCACGCCGCTCTCAATGACATCCGGGTAGATCGTGCCCTGTACGAGATAATCCATTCTGCCGAGCTTTTTTGATTCCGCTTCAAACACGCGGATGAATTCTTCGCCGATGATCTTGCGCTTTGCTTCCGGCTCCTCCACGCCCGCAAGCTTTGAGAGAAAGCGCTGCGCCGCATTGACGCGGATCAAATTCATATCGAACTGCTCGCGGAACACCCGCTCGACCGTGTCGCCTTCGTCCTTGCGGAGCAAGCCGTGATCGACGAAGACGCAGGTCAGGTTCTTCCCAATCGCCTTGTGCAGCAGCACGGCGGCAACGGAGGAATCCACGCCGCCGGAGAGGGCGCAGAGCACCTTTTTGCCCCCCAGCTCCTCGCGGTATTTCTCGATGGAGCGCTCGACGAAATCGTTCATCCACCAGTCGCCTGTGCAGCCACAGATTTCATAGAGGAAATTGTGAAGCATCTGCTTGCCGAAGGCCGTGTGCGTCACCTCCGGGTGGAACTGGACGGCATAAATTTGTTTCTCCACATTTTCCATCGCCGCCGTGGGGCAAGCACCCGTATGCGCAGATACCCGGTAGCCCGCGGGCGGGGTTTTGATAGAGTCCGTATGGCTCATCCAGCACTGGCTGCGCGCCGGCACGTCACGGAAGAGGATGCTATCCGCACAGGCCTCCACCTCCACTTTACCATATTCGCTCCCGTTCTCCGCGGCTTCAATCTCCCCGCCCTCCAGCCAGGCGATGAGCTGCGCGCCGTAGCAGATGCCGAGCACCGGCACGCCGAGCGACAGAATCCCCTGCTCATAGTGCGGGGAGGCCGAATCATACACGCTGTTCGGCCCGCCGGTGAAGATGATGCCCTGGTATTGCCGCTCCCGGATTTCGGAAAGCGGAGTCGTATAGGGCTTCACCTCGGCATAAACGTTTTGCTCACGGACGCGGCGTGCAATCAGCTGATTGTACTGGCCGCCGAAATCGAGCACCAGAATGGATTCATACATGCGGGGACCACCTTTTTATATCAGGATAAATTCAAATTTATTTACGCTTGAGGATTTCGCTGCGCTTCGGGCCGTTGGAAACCATCGTGATGGGCACGCCGATCTCCTGCTCGATGAACGTCACATAATCCTGTGCGGCCTGCGGCAGCTCTTCAAACCGCTCGATGCCGCGAATCTCCTGCTTAAAGCCGGGCAGCGTCTCTAGCACGGGCTTCGCCTTTTTCAGCTTCGAAGTGACGGGAAACTCCTTCGTCACCACGCCATCGATCTCATAGCCGGTGCAAACCTTGATCTCATCGAGATAGGCAAGGCAGTCCAGCGCCGTGAGCACCACCTGCGTTGCGCCCTGCACGCGGCAGCCATAGCGGGTAGCCACGCAGTCAAACCAGCCCATGCGGCGGGGGCGGCCCGTGGTCGCGCCGTATTCGCCCTTGTCCCCGCCGTGGTCGCGCATGAGACGCGCTTCCTCGCCGAAAATCTCCGAGACGAATTCGCCCGCGCCAACCGCGCTGGAATATGATTTCGTCACCGCGACGATCTCTTTGATCTCATAGGGTGGAATCCCCGCGCCGACCGAACCGTAGCCCGCGAGCGTCGAGGAGGAGGTGACCATTGGGTAGATACCGAAATCCGGATCCTTCAGGGAGCCTAGCTGGCCCTCCAGCAGAATATTCTTGCCCGCCGCGAGCGCTTCATGGATATAGCTGTTCACATCACCTACATAGGGCGCGACCATCTCGCGGTATTCCATGAGCGTATTCAAAATCTCATTGAAATTCAGCAGCGGCTTGCGATAGATGTGCTCGAGCATAAGGTTCTTGACCTCGAGCACGCGCGCGAGCTTTTCCTTTAGGTACTCCTCGTCAAACAATTCGTTGACCTGAAAGCCAATCTTTGCATATTTATCGGAATAAAACGGTGCAATGCCGGATTTGGTGGAGCCGAACTGCTTGTCCGCCAGCCGCTCCTCCTCGTAGGTGTCGAGCAGCACATGGTAGGGCATCATCACCTGCGCGCGGTCGGACACCAGAATATGCGGTGCCGGAACGCCGTTGTCCGTCACGCTCTTGATCTCGGCAATCAGCTTCGGGATATCGAGCGCCACGCCGTTGCCAATGATATTCATCGTGTGCTGGTAGCATACGCCGGAGGGAAGCAGATGCAGCGCAAAGCGGCCGTAATCATTGATGATCGTGTGCCCTGCGTTCGCACCGCCCTGAAAGCGGATGACGATATCCGATTCGCTGGCAAACAGGTCGGTGATTTTCCCCTTGCCCTCGTCGCCCCAGTTGGCGCCGACAATCGCTTTAACCATGTAAAACGCACCTCCATAAAACTAAGAAGAAAGCACACAGCAAGTAGCTTTCCCCCGTGCAAATCTCCGCTTCTAAAAAGAAGGAAGCCTTGCAAACAAAAATACAGTTAATTATAGTATACCATGCCCATACTGTCAACGAATTTCGAGGACAGGGGCAAAAGAGAAAGAAATCTCGTAAAAAATGAAAAATAGGAGTTGCATTTTTAAAAAAGATGTGGTATTATACTCTGGCAGTCAAGAGGCTGTATGTGAGCCAAAAGGCTCCGCATGCGCTGGTAGCTCAGCTGGATAGAGTGTTTGGCTACGAACCAAAAGGTCGGGGGTTCGAGTCCCTTCCAGCGCGCCAAAAACCTTGTAATGATGCAGCTTATTGCTTCAATAAGCTGCATCATTTTTTTATTTTCAAGTACTCTCCCCCTTCCTTCGTTGGATTTTAGACGCCTAAAATCATTCCTTTGAGCTGGTCACTTCGGAGATCCATCCATTCTGTTCCTTCCATTGCGACTCCCCTTTTGCACCGACATTTCGATACAACAAGAAGTCTAGCAGTTTTTCCTCCTCTCCCCCATTTTTCTTTATTTTTTGTTCGTCGTTTTTCTTCATGTTATCATTGGCGCCGACAAAAATTGGGGGAATCGAATCGTAGAAAATTATGACAGGCACATTCCCATGTCTCTATATGGAATATGCCTGTCGGTCTATTTATATTTTAAATTAATGACTTCTCCTGCTGCTTGATATACGTCTCCAGGCTGCGTCTATCAATCAGTGATGGAACAACGCCCTCCCGGGAGATGCAGAATCCCGCAGCATAGGTGGCAATCTGAACTGCTTCTTCTAGAGAATACCCATATAGAAGATAGGACGCGAGGGCGCTGATAAACGCATCGCTGGCCCCGGTATTATCTACGGATGGGAAAGGCACAGCCGGAAAATACTTGTCCAGGTTGACGCAACGGACATAGCAGCCCCGTTCTCCAAGGGTGGCAATTACGATTTCTATACCGCATTCCAGCAGGAATGCGGTTTTTTCTTCTATACTGGCATAATCCGGGCATAATTCATTCAGTTCGTCTTCATTTGGGATCAAAATATCTACCTGTGCAAGCACTTCAGACGGGATGTGGCCGCATACGGAAGGCTTTAGTATTGTTTTAGCGCCGTATTCATGTGCGACACGGCAGGCTTCTGCAACGGTATCCAGCGGGATTTCGGACTGAATCAGACAGTATCCGGTATTCTTGAAGAAGCGTTTTCTCTTTTGAATGTCTTCCGGAGTCAGGGTGTTGTTTGCCCCGGCGAGGATAGAGATCATCGAGTGGCCGCTGGCTTCTACAAAAATATATGCTTTACCGGTTTTAGCCTGATGATATCTTTTTACGCCGAACGATTCTACTCCGTATTCATCGAGAGCTTTGTAAATGTAATCCGAATCGATATCGGAGCCAACATTTCCAATCAGTGTCACGCAATGTCCCAGCTTTGCAGCTCCGATGGACTGGTTGATCCCCTTGCCTCCCGGATATGTGGAGGAAGTGGAAGTGCTGACGGTCTTTCCGCTATAAGGAAGCTGCGGTACATTCAGGTATGTATCGATGTTGATACTGCCGACAACTGTAATCTTCGGCGCCTCCAGGCTGAATGGAATGCTGACGGTTGTTTCATTATCCAAATGGAATTCCTGAACAAAAGACTGCACTTCATCTTTTCGTTTTTCGATTTCGGCAATCAGTTTACTGCACAGATAAGAACCAAAATCGGCATTTAAAATTGTATAAGTAGAAATTTCAGAAATATTGGGAAAGGCAAGGCTCTCCATCGTGTCATTTTTTAAGGAAATGAGGGAAATGTCCTCAGGAATCCTGTAGTTGAGTGTATTCATGAGCTGATAGAATTCCATTGCTTTCCGATAATGAGAAGAAATAATTCCGCTGATACTACGGGTGTTTACTTTATAAATCAGGGATTCGTCCAAATCATAAAAAATGAAATCCTGATCTAGTTTCATATGATTGTCAAACAGGCATTTTTTGTAGCCGTTCAGAAATGCCGTAGTTCGCCTTCCTTCTTTCAGCACACAGGCAATTTTGGTGTGTTTTCTGTTGATTAATTCCTGCGTAATACGGTAGGCTGCTTCCTCATAGGGAAGAAGGTGAGAATGATCGCCTCCATTAGGGCCAATGGTCAGAAGAGGAATACTCATATTATTAAAATGGGTAATATATTTAAGGCTTTCTTTGCTTACGGGTTCCCAGATGATTCCGTCCACGTTGTTTTTGCATAATGAGGTTATGTTTTTTAGCTCCTGTTCCATATCGGAGTAGCTGTTATATACAAGGGTGCTGTATCCGTTTGACTGGGCGGTCTGAATAATTCCATCCAGTGTGGAGTCCAGTGAGACAGAGGAGCGGAGCAAAATGCCTAGAATCCATGTCTTTGCGGGGGAAGCTGTAGCAGAGGCATAAGGAGTATAGTTGTATTCTTTTACAATTTTTAGAACTCGTTCCCGCGTTTCGCTGCTGATGCTTTCATCTTTCTGATTGACTATTTTTGAAACAGTTGAGGTGGAAACACCTGCTAAATGTGCAATTTCTTTTATGTTCATAGGATTTCCTCCATCTTTATACGACAGTTCCCTTTTCTTGATTTTTATCAGAAACGCTGAGGGAGTGCCAAACTTTTCCGATTTATCCGGGTTAGAAAGGGTTCGTGCCTGTTGTGTTGCTTACGAAGCTGATAGCAGTATCGACCTAATCACTGAATTGTCTGGGGAGATGGCCACCATGAGAGCCGTTTCTATAAAATTCAACGATAGCCTTGGTGAACAGGGGCAGGTTTACAAAGCCGCAGGACGAAGGCCGAGAACGCATCAAACGTGGCTTTGCGGCTGCTAGGCGACGCTGTTTCCCCTTGTTTACTGATGCTAGGTAAAGTAAAGACCGCTTCGAGGGTATTATACTCTCAAGCATTGCTATTTTTTCATCCTTAACAATAGTGCTTGTTCCGATTGCTGCTGACACAGGAAGCAATACTGCCAATTTAACCAGTTTTCTCGGCTCGCCTTTTTTCTCTCGCACATCATTCATTTCTTTAATAACATCCGACAGAAAATGGATAAATACGAAACCTTTTGTAGGGTCTTCTTTTCCATCTTTTGCTTTACCCCAAGTGGATTTGTATGCTTCTGGAATACCAATCGGTTTAGCATTATAAGGTAGATTCATCAAAATTATATCCGGATTTGCCTCTTTGACAAAAGATTTGCAATTAAAGCAACTCTCAAACTTAATGTTGCTATTTCCATCTCCGTGGATAAGCATATTTGTAGTGGACAGGCCATAGGCTTTTTCTTCGTTTTCGATGCCGTAGATATGTTTCTGCTTGACAATTGCCATCAATTTTTTAGCTTCCTCTTCAGTCTTTCCTCGACGGCAATCAGCCAGTTCCTTTACCATTGCTTGGACCAAAAAGGAGCCACTGCCACAAGTTGCATCCAAAACGACTTTGCTTCTGTCAACTTCAGTTAAACGACACATAAACTCTCTAATGTGGTCAGGGGTAAATGCTTGGTTCTTATCTGCTTTTCCGGTGTACTTATTAAAAGCAATAAAGAACAAGTTTAGAATATCTTGTCCCTCCGAACTATCAGCATCAATATACTTGTATATATCTATGATGATGGTTCCTAAGATTTTAACCCAATGATCCAAAGTGAGTTTTTTCACCTTTTGGTCATTTAGGACATTTCTTTGGAGTAGTTCAATTTTCTTTGACTTGTTATCCGAACCATCTAACAAATCATCTAATGTGCTTTTGATTGCGGCTCGAATTGTATCAGCAGACATCATTTTCCAAGTGTTTTTCAATGTTGTTAACAGAGAATCATCTATACTTGTTGCGCCTGATTTCTTAATAATATCTTTGATGTACAAAAGAGTCGTTCCGACAAATTGGCTCCGCAGATCTTCCTTTATATCCATCTTGTGCAAGAGTTCATTCAGGTCATATGTATTTTTTAATACTTTCTCTCTATCATTAGATTTATTTACGAAAAACAATTTTTCATAATGTTCTATTGTATCAAGGACTTTTTCGTCATTCAAAATGCTTTCATCGCTAACGGCTGACTTCCAAATCTTTATCTTGTCATTTTTCGTATTCGCAAGAATACAGATAATGTTCTTGTTCAGGTGTAAAGCCATTTCCTCGCCAAGATATTCAGCAAGTTGCGCTTCATCCGCTTTCTTGAAAGACTGTTTGGTTTCAACCAAAATCACCAAATCACCCTTTTCAAACCGAATATCAAGTTTGAAATGGGAAACCCCATGTCCGACAGCTTTCTCAAGAGCTGCCCGAGTTCCGGCCTCTTGTATGTAGCTATATTCTCCACCCTCTATATGTAGTCAGATAATCTTTGCCGATTCTATCTATCATATCGTGACGAGTCATTTTAATTTTCCTTTCTTATTTGCAATATCTCGCATTATAAGTTATTTGCGTTCCCATTTTCCAGCGGAAACAGACCAATGCTCAGTAAATCCAGTACCTTTTACCGCTGCCGTAAAAGGCTTGGTAAGGAAATCTTTTATCGTCCGCAGGACGGTGCTGTAATCATCGGTCTTTGTATCAATCTTACGGCAGAAGGCTTTCCATTTCTTCTGCATCGCCTCGTCGTCATCAAATGCCATAACCTGCTCAAACTGTTCTACAGTAAAGGCGTGGCTGCGGTTCTCGAAGGTCTTTTTTAGCGCTTCCGTCAGCGTAGCGCCGTCAAAGTCGAACTTGTTTGCAAGGTAATAGATGTCGTAATAATCCTTCATCCGGCTGGAGAACTCCATAAGGGAGAGGATGGCATCAATCTTTTCGGCAATGGTGGTTTCAAGAGAGTATGTATTCACCATAGGAGCCACAAAATCATCAAGTTGGGTCGGGATTCTGCGTTTTTCCTGTTTCGGCACGATGACATCACCCACGCCGAAGTCAATGCTGAACGGTGTTTTTGTGTTCTTGATTCGTGCCACAAGGGAAGCACCGATACCGGCATATTTCTTCGCAGCTACGATGGGGGCAATATCCTTGATTTCGAAGGTGACAAAATCATTGCCGGTAGGTGTTGAAATGATTTCTTCCAGTACCGGTTTCAACTGTTCGGGAGTATTGGGTACTCTCCGAAGAAGGAAGTCCATGTCCACCGTGACACGGCTGTCAAAGTCGGTAACAGAATAAATGAACAGACCGCCTTTCAGCACAAGGTTTTCCGCATACTTGGATTTTTCCAAACGGCGCAGAAATTCTTCCTGGCAGAAGAGCTGCAGGCAAAGTTGATAGCTTCTGCCTCTTTCTTTTGCTTTGTTTTTCAGTCTTGCAAGTACGGATGTAGCAATATCAGCCATTGAGCAGCACCTCCATTACATTCATCAGTTTTGTGTAAACGCCCATTTCTTTTGCATATTTTGAAAGATTAGCGAGATTCTTTTTCGGATCTGCTACATAGGCATTGATAGCCTTGTTGAATATCTCGTTGTCAAGCTTTGTGCGATATTTGAAGCAATCACAGATTGTGCGCTCACGGTCATAGACGGGGAGTGTGATGCCATTAAAATTACCCGAAGTCACACCGCAGCAATGAAATTCGTTTTGGACATAATATGCTTTCACCGGAACTTCCTGCATCGCTTTAATGGTTCGTGAAAAAGAGCGTGGAATAGCAACTGTCCATTCACGGGGAGCGAAGTCGCTGTACCCATAATAGAACAGAGCAGACTCTACACAAACAATTCCCTGCGGCAGCAGCTTGGAGAGCAGATATTCTTCTTTCGGTTCTTCCCCGTTGGATAGTCTATAAAATCCGTTGCGGATGCGTTCTATATATCCTTGATTGCAAAGCGATATAACATCATAGTTTTTTAGGCCGGCGGCAACAAAGTCTGCCGTCTTTGCAATTTCTCCGACTTTATTGAAAACATCTTTTGCAATTTCTTGTTTTCTCAAGAATATCACCAACTTTCAGCACGCAGTTTTTCAATTTTGTATGTTCATATTATAGCATATAAAAGCAAAAATTGCAACTATTTTTAGCACGCTTTTCAACAAATATGCGTGTAAAAAGTTTGAAGACGAAAGATTACCTATATGGATATTAGATATACTCGCACAGGAGACCTTTTGGCGTTACTCGTTCTCGCAAGCATTTCGCCATAAGTTTCCTTGCGGTGAACTAATGTAAGTTTTTCCATGCTACCATAATAGCTTAGAACCCCACGGCAGCTCCAGCCACACATTATCCAGAGCCAACTTCTCCGTGAATTTCGCCCTGCTTTCTGACAAGTGAAAATGCTTCGCTGTTTCGTTCAGGGGATGTGCCATATCATCCTCAAAGCCGAAACGATACCAGAGGTAGGCTTTATCTCGCTCATCAATCCGTTGCAGAGCCGCATGGATTTCTTCGTGTGTTTCCAAATCTGCTCCGGTTTCTGCACTCTGGAATCGGCTATAAACTCATGCCGTCCCTTGTTTTCGTCCTTAATCACTTCACCCAGACGGATGATGCTGTCCAGATTTTGGGCTTCAAAGGTCGGATTCTGCCTGCGGATATAGTCCAACATGGCGTTATGAACTGCCGGGGCTGCATAGGTCAGGAACTTGTTCCCAGAGTCGGGTTGGAATCTGTCAATACAGTCCAGAAGTCCCAGAGAGCCCTCCTGCACCAAATCGTCCAGCTCGATACCGAGGGCGTAGTTAAGTTCCTGCTGTGCGCTTCATATCTCGTATGCCGTCTTTCGGATGAACGGCAAATTGTTCCCTATGAGGGCGTTTTTCGCCCATTTGTCGCCGCCCTGCGCCGCAATACAGAGCTGCTCGTTATTTATCCTGTCCATCATCTTTCGGCAGCACCATTGTCTGCATCAGCCCCAGCAGAGCCTAGTTGTCCAGAGCTTCCTGATTGACTCCATCGACACCGAAAACACTGCCCGTGATGGCATCAGCAACAGCTTCCGGCGTGATAGTCGGATTCTGCATATCCTGTCCCTTGGTCAGCTCGGTAAACATCTTCTCTGTGGCTTCTTTGCTGATTGCCTTGGCTGCGGCTAAATCACTGCCCGCTTCCTTTTTGATTTCCTTAACCACCGTCATAAAGGTGTTTTGGATAGTAATCTGGTCTGCCTGATAAGCAGGAACTTTCAGGGCATTGGCGGTTCTGGCTGCCTGTACTGCTTCCGGGGTCTTGTTCTGCCCCAACAGCAGAGAGCCAACGGTGGCGAATAACTGGTTTTGTGCGGCATATCCTCCGGCAAGGGTATCATCCAGATACTGTGCAATCATATAAGTAAGCGTGGCAAAGCGGGGATTTTCCAGCAAGCGGTTGACAACATCGTTGTTGACCTTTCCGGTATAAAGGTTCTTGACAGCTTCTACGGACAAGCTCAGTTCTGAAATATCATAATTCTTTCTGTCCGGTATCACCGTAGTACCCAATATAAAGTCTGTGGAAACATTGAACACTCTGGCAATGCGGATGACGCTTTCCTCACTCAGTTTTTCAATCTTACCGCTGAGGAAGCGGTTGATTGTGCTTTCGCTCACACCAATCCGAAGTGCCAGCTCTCGCTGGGTCATCTTGCTGTTTTTCATAACATCAATGATTCTTCTTCGGACATCCGCAGGTAAATAAGTATCTGCCATTACGCTTCCTCCTCTCTGTCAGCTTTCTGTTTGATATATTTTCCGCTTTTAATGTGGGCATCTGTCGGTTTTTCAGCGTCCTCCGGGATAATCCAGCGGCTTCCTGCCCGTTGTGCGCCCGGTATGCGGTCATTGTTGCAGAGGATACCGACTCTCCGTGGAGAGATACCCCATTTCTCGGCAACTTCAAATGTAGACAGGTATTTCATTCTGTATCCTCCCTCCTGCTTCATAGTAACTTAAATTATATTCTATTTACGGAACAATATCGACCAACATTGTGTGAACACTGCCGTTTCGGAACTTGCATTTCTGCAAGTTTTCGGGGCGGCATTTTTCTTTTTTGCGGAAGTGCCTGATTTTTCAGTCGAAAGCGCTTTTCTGCGTATATTCAGGCAGATGAAAAAATCATCGAGAAAAATCAAGGAGGTTACGCAATGAACATTTTTGAAACTGTCAGGGCGGCGGTCACAGTCAGATAAGCCGTCGAGAACTATGGGCTAAAAATCAACCGTTCCGAGATGGTTTGCTGTCCGTTCCACGATGACAGACACCCAAGCATGAAGCTGAATGAGGATTACTTCTATTGCTTCGGCTGCGGGGCAACCGGGGATGTGGTGGATTTTACGGCAAGGCTGCTCGACCTGTCCGCCTATGAAGCAGCGCAGAGACTGGCTGCGGACTTTGGACTGGACACCAGCCGCCCGTCTGTGGTGGCAAAGATCAGAAAGCCCCGCCCCCGTGTGAGCCAGCTTCGGCAGGACGAGCTTCTGTGCATAAATGTACGATCCGGTTATCTGCATCTTCCGGAGGACTGGAAAGACCGATACGCTCCCCAAATGCCGGAGGGCGAGTTGGAGGAAACCAAGAGCCAGCTTGAAATCAGCATTTTGCAGGAGGAAATGCACAAGCGCATGCCTACAAGAGAGCAGATTGCTTTCTTCATTTACCGTTTCCGAAAATTTGATGTGACAAAGCGAGAACAGCGGCAAAGACTGATTGACAGCTTCGTTCGTTAATGAGGTGTATCTTTATGAGGACAAGATAATCCTTACTTTCAACTATAAGGACGGTTCCAAGGCTATCACTCTGACGGAGGTTGAGGGTTCGGATTTATCCGCTTTCGGTGCACCATAACGAGTGTTCTGATAACATTTGAAAAACGATCAGAACAATTATTTTTTACCCTGGCCTTCCGGAATCAGCCTTCCCTGTCTTTTGTGGAAAAGCGCAGCGAACAATTACCTCAACAAGTGAAGTCAAAGTTGACAAAACGGTCTTGCCACCATATAATGAAATACAATCTCTTTGCACTGCATGACATCCCTCACCGGATGCGCAATCAACAGTACAAACTGAGCAGGCGATTCCCATCAGCCGGATGGGAATGGGGCCGGGCCGCCCAAAGAGCGGCAGTGGATGAGCTTTTGCACATCTGCGGGACAGTAGTTGTTCCGCAGGTGTGCTTTTTATATCTCGGGACAACTGGCTTTTGAAAATGGAGTGCCATAAGAGAAATCTTGTGCGCCGAAAGGCAAAACGGAGGATTCTTTTATGACAAGTACATCGAAAAGCATAGCGGGCCTCACCACCGCTGAGGCCAAGCAGCTCCAGGAGCAATATGGCCTCAACGAGTTGACCCCACAAAAGAAGGAAAACCTTCTCCGCAAGATCCTGCACATTATTTGCGAACCCATGTTTTTGCTGCTGCTGGTAGCGGCGGCCATCTATTTTCTGCTGGGAGAGCCCCGGGATGGCATTATCATGCTGGTGTTCGTGGTGGGTATCATCAGCATTGACGCGATCCAAGAGTGGAAAACAGACAAGACGTTAAACGCCCTCAAGGACCTGTCCGCACCCCATATCACCGTTATCCGAGATGGGATGGAACAAACCATAGCCAGCGTCGACCTGGTTCCCGGCGATCTGATGCTGATCTGCGAAGGCGTGAAGATCCCCGCCGATGGCGTAGTGGTGAAATGCGCCGACCTGTGTGTGGACGAAAGCTCTCTCACCGGTGAAGCTGAGGGCGTGTGGAAAGTGCCAGAGGTAAGCGCCGAACCCAGCGGTGATTATTGGCGGAAGGATTACTGCTATGCCGGCACTTTGGTGACGCAAGGGACCGCCACTGTGCGGGTGGATCAAATTGGTGAGAACACGGAGTACGGCAAGATCGGCCAGGGCGTGGCTGCCTCCCGGGAGGAGCCCACCCCACTCCAGCGGCAAACCGGCAATCTGGTCAAAACCTGTGCCGTCATCGCCGGCATCCTGTTCGTCCTAGTGGGCATATTCACCTGGTTGAACATCCCCGATCACGGCTTTAGTGACCGGTTGGTGGAGAGCATCCTATCCGGCGTGACCCTGGCCATGGCCATGATCCCAGAGGAGTTTCCTGTTATCCTCACTGTGTTCCTATCCATGGGCGCGTGGAGGCTGGCAAAAAAGCACTCTCTGGTACGCAAGCTCCCCAGCGTGGAGACTCTGGGGGCGGTATCGGTGCTGTGCGTGGATAAGACGGGTACCATCACCATGAACCAGATGGCGGTGCAGGAGCTTTGGGCCGCCGATTGCGACGAGTGCGCCTTAGTGGAAACCATGGGCCTGGGCTGCGAAACTGACACCTACGACCCCATGGAAAAGGCCATGCTGGCCTGCTGCGGGCGTTACGGCATCACCAGAGAAGCCCTGTTTGAAAATGAACTTATCACCGAATATGCGTTCACCAATGAGCTGAAAATGATGGGCCACGTCTGGCGGCGGCCTGAGGGCATTGTCATTGCAGCCAAGGGAAGCCCGGAACGTATCTTCACCGTCTGCAATCTCACGGATGAACAGCGGGCCGAGGCGGAGCAAAAAAACACCGAGCTCTCCAGGCAGGGCTTGCGGGTCATTGCCATCGCCACGGCCAAACCAGAGAGCGAAGCCGGCATTCCCGCCTCCATTACCGACTGTTCGTTAACCCTGCTGGGATTGGTGGGCCTGACCGACCCTCCCCGCGCGGGTGTGAAAGAGGATATTGCCGTCTGCAACCGGGCGGGTATCCGCGTGGTCATGATCACCGGTGACAATGGCACCACGGCCTCGGCCATCGCCAAGGAGATTGGCATTTCCAACAATAACCATATTATTACCGGCGACCAGCTCAATGATATGACCGACGAGGAGTTACGGGAAGCAGTCAGGTCAGTCTCCATCTTCTCCCGTGTGATCCCGGAGCATAAAATGAGGATCGTCAGGGCTTTGAAGGAAAATGGCGAGATCGTGGCCATGACCGGCGACGGCGTCAATGACGCTCCAGCCCTCAAATATGCCGACATTGGCATCGCAATGGGCAAGCGAGGCAGCGAGGTCAGCCGGGAGGCCGCTGATCTCATCCTCATGGACGACAACTTCACCACCATCGTGGAGACGGTGAAGGATGGGCGACGCATTTATGACAACATCCGCAAGGCGGTGGGGTATGTCTTTACCATCCACATTCCTATCGCCGCCGCGTCCCTGCTGGCACCCTTCCTGGGCATCGCGCCCGCAGCGCTGCTGCTCCTGCCACTCCATGTGGTCCTGCTGGAAATTTTGATTGACCCCACCTGCTCCATCGTGCTGGAGCGCCAGCCCGCCGAAACGGACATTATGAACCGGCTTCCTCGTGACCCGAAGGAGAAGCTGCTCACTGGCAGCTTGCTGGGTAAGAGCGTTCTCCAAGGCTTGGCCGTGTTCGCCGCATCCTTTGGCACATACTATACCGTGCTAGCGGGAGACCCGGCCAACGCTCCGGTTGCCCGTTCCATGGGCCTTGCCATCATTATGCTGGCAAATCTGTTTTTAGTGCAGGTCAACAGCTCCGGCCATGACTTCGCCGTGCAATCCTTCCGCCGTCTGGTGAAGGACCCCATCATGTGGGCGGTGAACGTCGGGACACTGGCATTGCTGGCCATCATTCTCTACACACCCCTATCCGCCTTTCTAAAACTGACGGCTCTCTCCGCTGGGCAATTCTGCGCCGTACTGGGCCTGGCTGCCGCTTCGGTGCTGTGGTATGAGCTTGTGAAGCTGGCGCGTAAGTTGATTGGAAGGGGGCGCGGCGCATGAGCCAAAATCTGCTTTTGTCAGATGGATCGGCCCTCTTGGATAGCAGCATATAACGAAGACGTCTTTTCTGCAAATCCTGTGGATTCAAAAGAGCATCTCTTGAGACATCGATATGAGTTTGGAAGGTGATAGCTATGAAAATTGGCATTATGGAGAAAGCAATGTGGGCTTTGTTTAGACCTACATTTCTCTCTGATCGGAGTAGATGATCCTGCTGCACTGATGAAAAAGGCTGAGAGGCAATATTACGAAATTCTCAAAGGAATACCGGAATACGGTCAAAATGACATCTTGTTAATTAATCTGGTTTCGGCAGCTATGTATGCTTCTGTTTATATGAGCCTTGAACAAAAACCGACGATTGATAAACTAGCGGACTACTATGAAAACGCAATGAATACCAACATGATAATGAAAATGTTCCTAAAATCAACAAACTATTATTCCAAAAGGTACCAGACATCATTGAAAAAAATGGCTGCCAAAAGTCAGCTTTCATCCAATCCTTATACATGGAGATTTAAAGTGCATGAAGGTCCTACAGTGGAAAGTTTCGATGCCATTTTTGATCAATGCGGTATTTGGCATATGATGAATCAGCTTGGGATTCCAGAAGCAACTCCTGCCTTATGCAGATATGATTATGGAATGGCAAAACTGACGAATACGGTTTTTACAAGGGAGCAGACACTTGCGAGCGGCGGTTCAGTATGTGATTGCCACTACCAGAAGAAAAATAAAATGCTAGTTTGACAATTCTATGTTTCAAGATACACAAGCGGTTTGTCTGTAATGAATGACCGCTTTCAATGAATAGAGGCCACCTCATTTGAAGTATCCGAATTTTGCCGCATCACATTCATGAGGGGTAAAATTAGCTCTTATCTCTTATAATACAATGTTTTACCGGATAACCGACTTTTTGTTTATTCAAAATTGGAAATAAAAAGATATGGATTTTTCAAAGAATCATCTCTTCCCTGTTTATTTTGATGATATGGTGAAACACTGAGGGATGAGGTGAACATTATGGAACCATTGAAAATCATATTGACATCCCTCTCATCTGCCGCTGTCCTGTTTATTCTGGCAAAGCTCATGGGACACAAGCAGATCGTCCAACTCGATCTGTTCGATTATATCACCGGGATCACCATCGGCTCCATTGCCGCAGAGTTTGCCACCGAGCTGGAAAATCCGATTCAGCCGCTCATTGCCATGATCGTGTACGGATTGATCGCCGTCTGCCTGAGTATCCTGACCAGCAAATTCCCCCGGATACGCAAATACATTAATGGTACGCCTACCATCTTGATGAACGACGGGAAGCTCTACAGGAAAAATATGAAAAAAGCCAGATTGGATCTGAGCGAATTCCTGGTTCTGTGCCGCCAGTCCGGCTATTTCGATCTGAGCGCCATTCAGACGGCGATATTTGAGTACAATGGCCAGCTGACCATTCTTCCGACCAGCGGGCAACGGCCCGCCACACCGGATGATCTCAGCCTGACGCCGCCGCCCGCATGCATCTTTACTGAGGTGATTATGGACGGTAGAATAATGGGCGAAAACCTCCATCGAAAGGGGCTTAACGAGCAGTGGCTCCAGAAGCAGCTGGAGCTTCAGGGGTACCGTTCTGCGAAAGAGGTCTATCTGGGCCTGTGCGACCAGAATAACCAGCTCAGCCTGTATGTATAACAAGGGGCTGCATCCACCCCAAAAGTGAATGAAACAGTAATGGGCCGGCAGGGCGTCTCCTGCTGGCCCATTTTGCTGCACCACTCCCCACAAGGCAGCAAATTCTGTTATGGAGAACCGAGAAAGGAGAATCATATGGAACATTTCTACAAACAGGCACAAACAGCACGAAACACGGCTCATGCAAACCAGACCGACCACGGCCCGAAGCCGTATGCCGTTAATATCGCACGGGGGCACAGCGGAATCAGAACTTCCGCACGGCTTTATGGACGGGATGCCATTTACAGATGACGTTGATGTGTATCCCGGTTTGCGGTGAAATCGGTGTGGAGATACATCCGGACACCGATCAGTTCATACGAGTAGAGGCTGGGCAAGCCGTCGTCATGATGGGACCCTGCAAAGAGCGTATGGACACCCGCAAAAACCTCTGCCGCGAAGATGGAGTATTTGTGCCGGCAGGCACATGGCACAACATAGTGAACAGTGGAAATTGCCCGCTGAAGCTCTCCTCCATCTACGCTCCCCCTCATCATCCACGAGGAACCGTCCATCGCACAAAGGAAGACGCTGACACAGCTGGAGATTGATTCGCTCCATAGCGGATGGGGAATACGGGAAATAAAATCTGTTCGGCGCTTCTCATTTGCTTTGCAGGTTTTGCGCGGCCTTCATTTTCAATTTCCGAATCCAAATTTTTTCCGGTTTTCCATGGAAATATTTCCTAAGCCCTTTAATGCGTCTCTGAACTTGCCCTGAAAGGGCCCAAAATGCCAAAACAATAACGAAAGTGCCGTATTTTTCCGCTCCCTTTCGCCGATACTAAGGCAAAAGGGGGCGAAACGCTATGGAAGTAGAAAATCCGATTAACGAATATGTCTCTCAGCTTTTCCCGGAAGAGGGCACGCTCGCGTTCATCGCTTCTATTGCAATGAAATTCAGGAGGAATGCTCAATGACCGTTACGTTCAAAGGAAACCCAATCACCCTCTGCGGAAAGCAGCTCCAACCCGGCGATGCGATGCCCGATTTCACGCTGACGGACAACAATCTTCAGCTGGTGCGCGGAAAGGATTTATCTGGCGTGCGTGTGTTTCTCACCATTCCCTCTCTCGATACCGGTGTATGTGATCAGGAGGTGCGGCGCTTCAATGAGGCTGCCGCCTCATTTCCAGCTGTAAAAATCTATGCGGTCAGTCTGGATCTTCCCTTTGCACAATCGCGCTGGTGCGGCGCGGCAGGTGTGGAACAGGTGCGGACCCTGTCCGATTACCGGGACCACAGCTTTGGAAAGGCCACAGGCACCCGGATGGAAGAACTGGGGCTTCTGGCCCGCGCCGTAATCCTGGTAGATAACGATGGGACGGTCGCCTATGTGGAATATGTTCCGGAGGTCACCAACCATCCGGACTATAACGCCGCGCTTGAAGCGCTGCGTAAAATTTCTCAGTAGGTATTAAAGCAAAGGTAAGCTTGCGAGATACAAATGAATTTGCTGAGAGGATAGGAATTACACAAGCCCA
>UQWL01000024.1 GCA_900544715.1 uncultured Oscillospiraceae bacterium
CGCTCTGCGGCAGGAGGCGGCTTACGCCGACAGGCATTTTTTCAATGCTTCAAACTTTGTTTGAAGCTATTATACCACAAATCCATCCTGCCGCAAAGCACCGGGGTACTCTCCGCCGCACCGATATAAATGGCGTTTGTTTGTTAATTTTTTATTTAATGGGGAAACGATTGAATATTCTTGTGATATCCAGTAAAATAGAATTGGAAAAGCAGGCGGAAGGAGCGTTTTTTTTGCAGGATATCCACAAAAAAAGGACCATTCTGACTGTGCTTCTCGTGGTCGCCGCACTGGCTCTTCTGCTCTTTCTGATCGGCCTGGATATTTGGAAAGGCCAAAAGGAGGCAGCCTTTACGCAGAGCGGGCTCTCCATGGGCACGGTTGTCACCGCGCAGCTATACGGCCCCGGCGAGGCAGAAACGTCCTCCGCACTTTTTTCCGCATTCGATACGCTGGAAAAGGAGCGGATTTCCTGGCGGGCGGAATCCTCAGAAATTGCCAAAATCAATGCCTCTGCCGGCTCCCCCGCGCCCATCAGCGAGCAGACAGCAACCTACCTGCGAAAGGCTGCTGAGGTGAGCCAAAAAAGCGACGGCGCTTTAGACTGCACCGTGGGCACGCTGACAAAGCTCTGGGATATCGGCGGCGACCATGCCCGCGTGCCCTCCCCGGAGGAAATTGCGGCCGCCCTGCAAACGGTCGGCTGGCAACATTTTTCTTTAGAAGGCGGGCAGGCAAAGCTTGCAAGCGGGCAATCGCTTGACTTGGGCGCGATCGGCAAAGGGATCGCCTGCGACGAGGCCAAGCGATTGTTAGACGGCACGCGCCTGAGCGGCGCGGTGATTTCCGTCGGCGGCAGTATCCTGCTCTGGGGCAGCCGCCCCGGCGGAGGGGATTGGAAGGTTGGCGTGCGCGACCCACGCGGCGAAGCCTCGGATCAGCTCGGTACATTTACGCTGGCAGAAGGCTTTGTTTCCACCAGCGGCGATTATGAGCGCACCCTGACGGTGGATGGAAAAACCTATCACCATATTCTCAACCCGAAAACCGGCTATCCGGCCGACGCGGGGCTCATCAGCGTGACCGTGACCGCCCCCTCCGGCCTATTGAGCGACGCGCTCTCCACCGCGTGTTTCATCCTCGGCTACGAAAAGAGCCTCCCCCTGCTGGATGCCTTCGGCGCGGAGGCGATTTTTGTCACCCAGGAAAAGCAGGTGCGGATCACCCCCGGCCTGAAACAAACCTTTCAGTTGACGAACGATGCATATCACCTGATACAGGATACATAAATTATGAAAAAGCAAGCCTTCTTCCGGCGGGCCGATCTGCTGCTGATTGCGGTGATTGCCGCCGTGTGTATGTTCTTTTTCCTGCCCAAACAAATGCCCAAGCAATCGTCCCGTTCAGAGCCGCAAAACGTACAAGCCGTGCTCTATAGCGGCGGAGCGGAGATTCGGCGCATTGCCCTCAGCGAGGTGGAGGAGCCCTATACGCTCACGTTGGGGGAGGATCTGCCCGCCACCATCCGGGTGGAAAAGGGCCGCATCCGCTACCTCTCCGCCGGATGCCCGGATGGGCTGTGCGTCAAATCCGGCTGGCTTTCCCGGCCGGGGGATACCGCCGCCTGCCTGCCCGCGCGCACCGTGATCGCCATTGAGGGCATTCGTCAAGTGGGCGGTGTGGATGTGCAAACCTATTAAGCAAAACGAAAGGCGGGAGCAGAACATGAATGGCAGGCCAAACCTCAGCCCGCGCACGCGGAAAACGGCGTTGCTCGGCATGCTGGCCGCCGCCGCGCTGGCGCTCTCCTTTCTCGAAAATCTCATTCCGAGCCTTCCGGGCCTCCCGCCCGGGGCAAAGCCCGGCTTTTCCAATATCGCCACGATGGCTGCGGCTGCTCAGCTCGGCTTCGGAGGCGCGTTCCCAATCACGCTGCTCAAGGCGGGCTTTGCGGGGCTGACCCGCGGAGCAACCGCCTTTTTCATGAGCGCGGCAGGCGGTGTGCTCAGTATGCTCGTTATGCTGCCCCTGCTGCGCGGAAAGCGCAACCCATTCGGCGCGGTGGGCACGGGAATTCTGTGCGCCATCATGCACAACCTTGGCCAGCTGCTGGCCGCCTGGGCGCTGACGGGCACAAAGGCCATTTTCGGCTATGCGCCGCTCTTGCTGCTGTTCGCTTTGCTGACAGGGCTTGTAACCGGGGCCGTATATGGGGCGGTAGCGCCTCCTCTCAACCGGATTTTTCCCTCCCATTCTAAATAAATCATAGCTTGAAAACAAGGGGTTGACCAGATGAAACCAGAAAAAATGAAGGGTGTGCTCACTGCAGTGCGCAGGCCGCGCGGAGGCGTGAGCGTATCGCACAATAAAAACACGGCCGATATGGAGCCGGTGCGCATGCCCTCGCCGGAGCGCGTCATCCTGCCCATGCAGCAGCACATCGGCGCGCCCTGCACGCCGGTCGTCAAGGTGGGCGATTCAGTCTCCGTGGGGCAGATGATCGGGGACAGCGACAAGTTCATCAGTGCGCCGATCCATGCCTCCATTTCCGGTAAGGTATCTGCCATCGGCGAATGCACATTGCCCTCCGGCGCGCGCGTGCAGAGCGTGACGATCGAATCCGATGGGGAAATGCGCCTGTTCGATGGGGTTGAGCCGCCAAAAGTGAACAACCGGGAGGATTTTTTGCGCGCTGTGCGCGCCTCCGGCCTGGTGGGAATGGGCGGTGCGGGCTTCCCCACGCATGTAAAGCTGCGCGTGATGCCGGATAAGCACATCGACACGCTGGTGATCAACGCCGCAGAGTGCGAGCCTTATATCACAGTCGATTATCGGGAATGTATCGACAACTCCTGGGATATCATGTCCGGCATTTTCACCATCAAGGAGATCCTCGGCATCGACAATGTGGTGATCGCCGTGGAGGATAACAAACCAGCGGCCTTTGAGGTACTCAGCCGGATTGCGGAAAACAGCAACGACGTGGGCGACCACGTGAAGCTCATGGCCCTAAAATCTCTTTACCCGCAGGGCGCGGAGAAGATGATGGTGCAATCCGCAACCGGCCGCCGCGTGCCGCCTGGGAAGCTCCCGGCGGATGTTGGCTGCATCGTGATGAATGTGGGCAGCGTGGCATTTGTATCGCGGTACTTAAAATCCGGTAAGCCCTTCGTTTCCCGCTCGATCACAGTGGATGGCTCCGCCATCAGCGAGCCGAAGAATATCCGCCTGCCCATCGGCACCCGGATCACGGACGTGATCGACTACTGCGGCGGATATAAAACGGATGTTTACAAGCTCCTCATGGGCGGGCCGATGATGGGCATCGCCCTGGCGGACGACAGCCTTCCGATTTTAAAACAGAATAACGCAATCCTCGCCTTTGCGAGGAACTCCTACCACATCAAAAAAGAGCGCGCCTGCATCCGGTGCGGGCGGTGCGTGCAGGTGTGCCCGATGAGCCTGATGCCGACCCTCATCGAGCGCTATGCCCGCGTGAAGGATGCGGAAAGCCTCACCCGCATCGGCGTCAACGTTTGCATGGAGTGCGGCAGCTGCGCATATGCCTGCCCCTCCGGGCGGCCGCTCGTGCAGTATATGAGGCTTGCCAAATCAGTCGTCAGGGAAGCAGGTGACCAGAAGAAATGAGTTTGAAAGAAAAGCTAACCGTCAGCGCATCGCCCCATGTGCGCTCGCCGGAGACTACCACCGGCATTATGCTGGATGTGATCATCTCACTGATCCCCGCCCTTGCAGCGAGCGTATGGCTCTTCGGGCCGCGCACGCTGCTTGTAACCGCCACCACGGTGCTTACCTGCATGGTCAGCGAATTTTTAAGCCGCAAAATCATGAAGCGGCAGGGCACGCTTGGCGACCTGAGCGCCATTGTAACGGGCATCCTCCTCGCCTTCAACCTGCCAGCCACCATCCCGCTGTGGGTTGCGGCGATCGGCAGCGTTGTGGCGATCGTCGTGGTCAAGCAATTTTTTGGCGGCATTGGGCAAAATTTTGTCAATCCGGCCCTGGTTGGCCGCATCGTGCTGATGGCCTCCTTCCCCACGATGATGTCCACGTGGGTTCAGCCCTTTGCATGGCGTGGCGTGCAGGTTGTCACCACAGCTTCTCCGCTCGCTTCCATTTCCTCCATGTTTACGGCGGGGGATGTGTCCACCGCCGCGATCTCCTCCAACACAGCCCTCCCCTCGCTCTGGCAGATGCTCATCGGCCAGCGGCAGGGCTCGCTTGGCGAGGTGTGCGCGCTGGCGCTCCTGCTCGGGTTTGCCTACCTGCTCATTCGGCGCGTGATCACGCCCGCAATTCCATTGACTTACATCGGCACGGTGGCCGTCATCATGCTGATTGCCGGGAAAGGGAGCCTCTCCTTCGTCGCCTATGAGATCCTTGGCGGCGGCTTGCTGCTCGGCGCGATCTTCATGGCTACCGATTACACCACCTCCCCGATCAACTTCAAGGGCAAGCTGATCTACGGCGTGGGCTGCGGCATCCTGACCGCGCTGATCCGGCTCTTCGGCAGCCTGCCGGAGGGCGTATCCTTCTCGATCATCATCATGAATATCCTTGTGCCGCACATTGAGCGGCTGACCACCCCCAAGCCCTTCGGCAGCGTGAAAGAACCGAAGGAAAAGACAGGGAAGAAAAAGGAGGCGGGCGCGTGAATCAGAAACAGAAGCTGTGGAAGGCCATTTTGATCCCCACCGTATCCCTCTTCCTCATCTGCATAATCTCCACGGTGCTGCTCGCTGTGACCAACAGCGTGACGGCCCCGATGATCGAAGACCTTGCGGCTAAAACGGCCGCTGAAACCCGCCAGACAGTGCTCAGCGCGGCCAAACGCTTTAGCGATCCGAAAGCCGTAACGATGGACGGTGCGCAATACACCTATTACGAAGGCTTCGACGGAGATACGCCGGTGGGCTACGTTTTCACCACGCAGAGCAAGGGCTACGGCGGCGCGGTGGAGATCATGACCGGCATCGACCTGGAAGGGCGCGTTGCCGGCATCCAGACGCTCACGCTCAATGAAACGGCGGGCCTCGGCATGAATGCCAAAAATGAAGCCTTCCGCGATCAATTCAAAGGGAAAAGCGGCAAGATCGGAGTTGCCAAAAGCAATCCGGGCGACGATGAGATTCAGGCGCTGACCGGGGCCACCATCACCTCCAAAGCGGTGACGGACGCGGTCAACATCGCGCTCAAACTCTATACGCAAGTGACGGGAGGTGCGGCAAATGGCTGAGAAAAAAGGCCTCGGCAAAGAATTTACCAAAGGCCTGATCAAAGAAAATCCGGTGCTGCGGCTGGTGCTCGGCACCTGCCCGACGCTGGCGGTGACCACCTCTGTTGAAAGCGCCCTGGGCATGGGCGCCGCGGCGATGATCGTGCTGGTGTGCTCCAATATCGTGATCTCCGCGCTGCGCAGAGTAATTCCATCGAAGGTGCGCATCCCCTGCTATATTGTTGTGATCGCCTCGTTTGTCACGATCGTTCAGATGCTTGTGAAGGCATTCCTGCCGCAGATCGACGAGCAATTGGGCGTGTATCTCCCACTGATCGTCGTCAACTGCATCATCCTGGGCCGGGCGGAGGCCTTTGCGGGCAAAAGCCCCGTTCTCGCCTCTGCGCTCGACGGATTAGGCATGGGCATCGGCTTCATGGCCGCCCTGCTCGCAATGGGTGCAATCCGCGAGCTGTTCGGCGCAGGCACGCTGCTGGGCTACCAGATCATCCCTGGCAGTATAGCGCCGATGATTATCTTCATCCTGCCCCCCGGCGGCTTTTTCGTATTCGGCATGCTCATCGCCTGCGCAAACCGGCTTGCCGAGCGCAAAGGGAAGCCAAAGGCAACGCTCAACTGCGGCTCCTGCCCGATGGCGGACGCCTGCTCGCGCGTTAACTGCGAAAAGGCGGAATCAAAGGAGGCTGAGGTGAAATGAAACTGTTCTTAGCCATTCTGCTCACCGGAATTTTAACGGAGAACTTCGTCCTCTCAAAATTTCTCGGCATCTGCCCCTTCCTCGGCGTATCCAAAAAGCTCAATACAGCCGTGGGCATGAGCGCAGCGGTCATCTTCGTGATGGTGCTTTCCACTGCCGTGACCTACCCGATCAATCAGTTCCTGCTGGTAAAAAACGGGCTGGAATACCTACAAACACTCGTTTTCATCCTCGTCATCGCGGCGCTCGTGCAGCTTGTGGAAATCACATTGAAAAGGTTTTTGCCTGCGCTTTATAACTCCCTGGGCATTTATCTGCCGCTGATTACGACCAACTGCGCCGTGCTGGGCGTGGTGCTGCTCAATATCGATAAGAGCTACGGCTTCTGGCAATCGATTGTGAATTCCCTTGGCGCGGGCCTCGGCTTCATGCTTGCCATGGTGCTCTTCGCGGGCGTGCGCGAACGGCTGGAATCCTGCGAAGTCCCCAAGTTCCTACAGGGGCTTCCGATCACCCTGATTGCGGCCTCCCTCGTGTCCGTTTCCTTCCTGGGTTTTACGGGCATTGTGGAAGGCATGTTCCATTGACGGCGGAAAGGATGGTAACCGAATGAATCCGATATTACTCTCTGTTCTGATCGTTTCCGCTATCGGCCTCTTGGCGGGCCTTGGCCTCGCAGTTGCATCCATCGTGATGGCGGTGCCCGTAGATGAAAAAGCGGAAGCGCTGGAGGCTGTATTGCCCGGCGCGAACTGCGGCGCATGCGGCTTTTCCGGCTGCGCTGGCTATGCAAAGGCGCTCTCTGAGGGGACGGCGACGGACACCGCCCTCTGCGCGCCTGGCGGCAATGCGGCAGCAAAGGAGATCGCGTCAATCCTCGGCCTTTCCGCGGGGAATGTGATCCCTTTGGCCGCAACAGTGCTGTGCCGCGGCAACAACACAAACACAGGCAAAAAATTTGAATATGTCGGCGTGCAGAGCTGCAAGATGGCCACGCAGCTTTTCGGCGGCTCCTCCACATGCAGCTACGGCTGCCTGGGCTATGGGGACTGCGCCGAGGCTTGCCCCTACGGCGCAATTCAAATCTGTGAAGGCGTCGCACAGGTCGACCCGCTCCTGTGCCGCGCCTGCAAGCTGTGCGTAAACACCTGCCCCAAGCACCTGATCACGCTCATGCCTCTGCACGAGAGGAAGGCCGCCGTGATGTGCCACAATATGGATAAGGGCGGCCCTGCCCGCAAAGCCTGCAAAGCGGCCTGCATCGGCTGCATGCGGTGTGTAAAGGCGTGCGAATACGGAGCGGTCACCGTCAAAAACAATCTGGCCGTGATTGATGGCGAAAAATGCGTGGCCTGCGGCAAATGCGCGGAGGTTTGCCCCTCCAAATGCATCCATCTCTTTGCATTGGATGCGGCGCATGCCGCGCAGGCTTAATGAATTACCCGGAAAGGATCTTTATGATGAAACAGCAACCGGTAAGTGTACGAAACCTTTTCGGCTTCCCCATTGTGCGCGGCATAGGCCGTGATTACACCATCCCGCAGGTTGACCTGAGCGCTGAGCTGGAGGACATCCAGCCGCTCATCACGGTGGATGGAAGCCGACCCTACCTCGGCCATCCGGATTCCATCCTGTGCAAAACAGGGGAAATTCTCACCTTTTTCCCGGCGGGCCATGGCCGCGGCGCAGTGCTGGGCCGGGTGAGCGCGGATGGCGGGCGGACTTGGCGCGCCCTTGAAAACACGCCAACAAGCTGGGAGCGCTCGCGGGAAACGCCCACAGTCTACCGCCTGGAGTTTGCGGACGCGCAACAGCCGGATCAGCTGATCTTGATCTCCGCCAATTCCGACTGGCCCGGAGATAAGGGGCCGGGGGGCTTTAACTGCTCCCTCTCCTCGGACGAGGGCAAAACCTGGAGCGAATTTGAAACCTTTTATGAGAAAAGCAGCGCTCATCCCGTGGTACCCATTGTCGCAATGAGCGCATTGACAAGGCTCAAGGAAAAGGGCCGGTTCGTGGATCAATGGATGGGCATTTTCCATGATAAGCACTTTGTAAATTACAAAACCATTCTCACCTTTGACAATGGAGGCCGCATGCATTGGAGCGCTCCTGAGCCCTATTTTGCAGCCTATCGGGCGATCGAAAAGGGCTCGAAAATGTGCGAGGTGGAGATGCTCCGGTCAGGCGGCGGGCAGGGCGACGAGCTCTGCCTGATCACCCGCAGCCAGACGAAGAAGGTGAATTCCCTTATCTCCTTCTCTCAAGACGAGGGGAAAACCTGGTCGGCTCCGTGTGAACTGCCTGCAGCCCTCAATGGCGAGCGGCACAAGGCGGAATGGACGAAGGATGGAAGGCTTTTCATCACCTTCCGCTCCATTGAGCGCAGCCCGGAGAAGAACCACCTCCATCGGGAAAAGGGCCATGAAAAACGCGGTTGGTACAGCGAAGGCTGGATCGCCTGGGTTGGAGCATATGACGATTTGAAACAGGGCCGTGAGGGCCAATACCGCATTAAAATCGCGCACACCTATTTAGATGGTCAAACAGCTCCCGACCTCGTCGCCAACGGCGACACAGGCTACTGCGGAAACGTGGTGCTCGAAGACGGCACAATTTTTACCTGCACTTACGGCCGCTTCGGAGATACCTATCAAGCCCAGGATGGGAAAGACGCTTTGCGCACCTACATCGCCTCCCGGCGGATCGACTTAGCTGTGACAGACCGCCTGGCGACAAAATAATGCGGAAGAAAGGGGGACGAAAAAATGATTGCAACTATTTTCCGTATCGTGGCACAGTTTATGGCTGCTCTGTTTTGCTTTATTCCGGCGCTGATCGGAAGCTATACCACAGGATCAGATTACACAATCCCACAAATCGACCTGAGTGCGCCTCCGGCGGGCATTTCGTCGGAATTCGCAGCGCTTTACGAGCAAGCCGTTATCGATGACAGCCGGAATTATATGGCTCACCCGGATTCCGTGCTGCTGAAAAATGGCAATATCCTAACGATGTACCCCGCCGGGCACGGCAAAGGCGCGGTGCTCAATAAAGTGAGCACTGACGGCGGGCGCACTTATTCCTCCTCCATCGCCAACACGCCTGCGAGCTGGGAAGGCTCCCAAGAAACGCCCACGGTTTACCGGCTACAATTCACAGACGGAAAAACGCAGGATAAGCTCATCATGATCTCCGCCAACCCCGATTGGGGCGAGGGCTCTACCGGCGGCTTCAACTGCTCGCTCTCCTCCGATGAGGGGCAGACCTGGACGGAATTCCAGACCTTCTATGGGGAAGGGCAGTTTCCGAAGGTAATCCCGATCGTTGCAATGAGCTCCCTGACACAGCTCAAGGAAAACGGACGTTTCGTTGACAAATGGATGGGCATTTTCCACGATGCGAAGTTCACCAATTTCAAAACCATCCTAACCTTTGATGCAGAAGGCAATATGCACTGGTCGATGCCGGAGCCCTACTTTGTGCAGCACTGGGTGCGCCAATATGCCACCAACATGTGCGAGGTGGAAGTGATCCGTTCCGAAGGCGGACAGGGTGACGAACTGTGCCTGATTACCCGCAGCAACACGAAAAAGTGCAATTCGCTGATCTCCTTCTCTCAGGATGAGGGGAAAACCTGGTCGATCCCCCGCGAGGCGCCCGCCGCGCTCAACGGTGAACGGCATAAAGCTGAATGGACAAAGGATGGCCGCCTCTTCATCACCTTCCGCTCCATTGAACGCGATCCCATCAAAAACAGCCTCTATTCCGATAATGCAGAGCGCGGCTACTACAGCGAGGGCTGGATTGCTTGGGTGGGCACCTATGAGGATCTAAAAAACGGCGATGAGGGCCAATACCGCATTAAGCTCGCCCACACCTATCTGGAAGGCCAAACGCAGCCGCAGATCACAGCCAACGCCGATACCGGCTATTGCGGCAATGTTGTGCTCGACGACGGCACAATCGTAACCAGCTCCTACGGGAAGTTTGATCCGAACAAAACCTACCTTGACGACGCGGAAAACACTGTGATGAAAACTTCGATTATCTCCAAACGGATTGATCTATCCCTAACAGACCGCCTTGCAGGAAGCAAAAACTAAATAAATCGCCCGCAATGCGCAAAACGGCGCGGCGCGGGCTTTTCCTTGGATAAACTGTTTTAAATTTCCGACGCACTTGAAGTGGATGCAGCGAAGCTGCTGGAATGCAGAGAATAACCGACAGACGATTTTTTAAGCAAAAGCGCCCCGCGCTCCTCCATTTTCGACGGAAGGGCACAGGGCGTTTCACTTGCCTGCATAGGGATACTTTACAACAGGAACGCATGCGCAAGCGCAAAATAAATCGCAAGCGTCAGCGCATCAACAATTGTCGTAATCATCGGCCCAGCCATCAGCGCCGGATCCAAATGGATGAGCTTTGCAAGGATAGGCAGCGTACAGCCGATGCATTTTGCCGCGACCACCGCGCAGAACAGCGCCGCGCAGATGACAAGGTAGACCGGCAGGGTTGCCCCGCCAAAGATCAACAGCCGCAGGAAATTGACCACCGCAAGAATCACCCCGCAGATGAGCGCCACACGCAGCTCCTTGAACAGGACGGTAAAATAATCCTTAATGGTAATTTCGCCCAAGGCAAGGCCGCGGATAATCAGTGTAGAGGTCTGGTTGCCGGAATTCCCGCCCGTGTCCATCAGCATGGGGATCGCGGCGGTCAGGCCAACCACGACGGAAAGCATGCTTTGATAGTTCTCAATAATCTTCCCGGTAAATGTGCCGGAGATCATCAGCACCAGCAGCCAGACGATCCGGTTCCCAGCCAGGCGGAAAACGCCGGTTTTCAGGTATTCGTTCCCCGTCCCGGAGGGGTGCATGAGGGCCATCTTTTCAAAGTCCTCTGTGTTTTTTTCCTCGATCACATCTACGATATCGTCGATCGTAATCACGCCTACCAGCCGCTTTTCGTTATCGACGACCGGAACACTCAAAAGGTCGTATTTCCGGGCAAGATCCGCCACATCCTCCTCATCCTCGAGCGTGGACACAAAGATGAGCTGCTGGTCATCATCCATCAAATCGCGCACCAGCGCATCCGCTTTTGCAAACAAAAGCCTGTGCAGCGGCAGCGTGCCGACCAGATGCCGGGCATTATCAATGCAGTAGGCCGTATATACGGTTTCATCGTCGATGCCGCTGGAGCGGATCCGGTCAATCGCCTCCGCGGCCGTCAGGCGGTCGTGCAGCTGCACCATCTCAATGGTCATAATGCTGCCGGCCGAATTGTCGGGATACTGCAAAAAGCGGTTAATCAGCTTGCGCGTTTCCGGGTCGGAATTCGCAAGCACGCGGGTAACGACGTTTGCGGGAACCTCCTCCAGGAAATCGACCGTGTCGTCAAGGAACAGGTCGTCCAGCAGGCTGGACAGCTCGTTATCCGTAATCGTCCCCACGATGTGGGACTGACGGTCGGGGTCAAGGTAGGAGAATACATCCGCAGAGATATCCTTTGGAAGAATCCGGAAAGCGATCGTCATGCCCTCATTTGAAAGCTCCTGCAAAAACTCCGCGATATCAACCACGTTCATCTCCGCCAGCTCCTCACGCAGGGCGGAGAGCTGGTTTGTTTGCAGCAGATGGTATAAGGCCTCGAAATTGTAGTTGGTTTCCAATGGTAACACCCTCTTTGCGCACAGCGCGAAAGGGCAGGCACGGCAAAACCCGTGCCCGGAAGCCAGCTGCTACAGCTGCTACCGGTTCATTACACAGGAAAGGCCGCGCCGGGCTCCTCCGGCTATTGCATAATATGGATCGGGAACACGCGGTCTATGCGCGCCTGTACTGTCCAAGTGCGGCCCACCTCCATTTGTTTTGAATTCTGCATTCCCAGTTCTTTTTTAGTCTAATCGTTTTTTCGTGTAAAGTCAAGCGAAAGCGCAAAAAAAGAACGGAATGCGCAAAAACGAATGCCAGTCACAAATTTTGGGTTAAATCGCTCCTTTCAAGTTCAAAATCAGCCAAATTCAGATCGTTTTCAAACGCGTTAAAAAAATATTTTTTTACTCCTCGTTTTGTTGCACGGTTGAATGCAACAAAACGGGGAGTTTTGCGTATGGGTGAAATCATTTTTTAGGAAGGGATGAAGCAATGGAACCCCTAAGTGAGCGCGAGCTTCTCTTTTGCGCCTATTACAGCCGGGCGCACAGCGTGCGGGAAGCGGCAGCGCGGGCCGGATTCCGCCGCAAGCCGGAGCTCAACGGCATCCGCCTGCTGGAAAAGGAAAGCGTGCGCGCTGAAATTGAGCGGCTGGAGAAACGCCTTCACACCGCGCAGGAAATCCGGGACGGCTACCGCAGGCTGGCCTTTGGGCCGGTTACAGACGCGGTGAAGCTTTTATTTTTAGAGGAGGTGCCGTCGCCCGGCCAGTTGGAGGAAATGGACCTCTTCCCGATCACGGAAATTAAACGTCCGCGTGCAGGCGGCATTGAGATGAAATTTTGCGACCGGCTCAAGGCACTCGAAAAACTGGCGCAGATGGAGGAACAGGAAACGCAGGGGAACAGCCTTTCCTTCTATCAAGCGCTGGAAAACAGCGCGCAGGCCTTGCGGGAGGAGGGGTAACCCATGCCGGAAAACATGCGATTTCAGCCTTTTTCCAAAAAGCAGCTCACCGTGCTGACCTGGTGGTGCCGTGGCAGCCCCTTTTCCGGCTGCGACAGCATCCTCTGCGACGGCGCGGTGCGCAGCGGCAAAACAATGTGTATGTCCCTCTCATTTCTCGCATGGGCGTTTTACCAGTTTTCCGACGCCTCTTTCGCCATCTGCGGCAAAACGATCGCCTCCCTGCGGCGCAATGTAGTACAGCCGCTGCTGCCTGCCCTGCGCGAATTAGGTTTCGTCTGCACGGAAAAGCTCTCGCGCAATATGATCGAAATCAGCCGCGGGGGCAGGCAAAACCGCTTCTACCTGTTCGGCGGGCGGGATGAATCCTCCGCTTCGCTCATCCAGGGCATGACGCTTGGCGGCGTGCTGCTCGACGAGGTGGCGCTCATGCCGCGCTCCTTTGTGGAGCAGGCGCTCGCGCGCTGCTCAATGGAGGGCTCAAAATTTTGGTTCAACTGCAACCCGGAGCATCCGCAGCACTGGTTTCACGAGGAATGGGTGCTGAAGGCGGAAGAAAAAAATTGCCTCTACCTGCATTTCACCATGCGGGATAACCCCTCACTGACCCCCGCCATCTTGAAGCGCTATGAAACGCTATACAGCGGCGCGTTTTATGAACGCTTCGTGGAGGGGAAATGGGTGGCGGCGCAGGGGCTGGTTTATCCCATGTTCGGCAGCCATCTGATTGCCGAACCACCGCAGGGCTGCGGCAGCTACTACCTCTCCTGCGACTATGGCACGGTAAACCCATTCTCCTGCGGCCTGTGGGGGGAACGGGAGGGCACCTGGTACCGCCTGCGGGAGTATTATTACGACTCCCGCAAGGAGGGGCGGCAAAAAACAGATGAAGAATACTATGCCGAGCTCGAAACGCTGACCGGCGGCCTGCCTGTGCGCGCCGTGATCGTGGACCCTTCCGCGGCGAGCTTTCTCACCTGCATCCGCCGCCATCAAACCTACCGCGCGATCCCGGCGCAAAACGAGGTGCTGGATGGCATCCGGCACGTGTCCGACGCCTTGAAGGCGGGTCGGTTGCGTATCTCCCCCGCCTGCCGGGATACCATCCGGGAATTCGGCCTCTACCGCTGGGATGCCCGCGCCGCCAAAGACGCGCCGCGCAAGGAGCATGACCATGCAATGGACGACATCCGCTATTTTGTAACCACCATCCTATGTAGGGAGGAAGATGGCTTTTATGCGCTTGCCGCCGAGCGGCGATAAGCCCTTCCATCAAGAAAGGAGGAAACAAATGATCTTTCGAAAACGCAAGCCGCCGCTTTCGCCCGCAGGGGCCGCGTCAGTGCCGCAAACAGCGCCGCAGCAGCCCTACGGAGAGCTGATGCGGCATACGCCCCTCGCGCCCGTTGAGGGGCGGCTTTATGAAACGCTGCGCGAAGCGGTGCCGATCATCGACGCGGCGATTGTGAAGCTCATCCGGCTGACTGGGGGCTTCACCGTCGCCTGTGCAGACGGGCGGGCACAGGCGATGCTGGAGGAATTTTTGACAGGCGTTCCCGTTGGAGGCTGTCAAAAAGGGATGGCATCGTTTCTGGATACCTATTTCGACCAGCTGCTTACCCTCGGCACCGCCGCCGGGGAAATGGTGCCGCTCGGCGCAGGGAGAATGGCGCTTTATAACGCGCCGCTCGGTGCGCTGGAGCTCAGGCGCGGCAAAAGCGCGCTGCAAACCACCATCTGCCGCAGGGGGCCGGGCGGAGAGGCCATACCGGTTCCACACCCGGAACGCGTGCTGCTATCCGTACTCAATCCGCACGCCGGGCAGCTCGGCGGCAACTCCATTTTGAAGGGGCTTCCCTTTATCAGCAAAATCCTGCTGCAGATCTACCAGACGATCGGCCTCAACTGGGAGCGCGTGGGAAACGTGCGCTTCGCCGTGACCTACAAGCCACACAATGACGCAATGGATCGTGCCTTTGCCAAGGAGCGCGCCCTTCAGGTGGCAAAGGAATGGGGCGAGGCGATGAACGCGGGCGGGCGCGTGAAAGATTTTGTGGCCGTGGGCGATGTGGACATCCGCGTGATCGGCGCGGATAATCAAATTTTAGACAGCGAAGTGCCCGTGCGCCAGATGCTGGAGCAGATTGTGGCCAAAACGGGGCTGCCGCCGTTTTTGCTGGGGCTCAACTGGTCATCTACGGAGCGGATGTCCTCCCAGCAGGCGGATGTGCTCACCAGCGAGCTGGAAAGCTACCGCCGCATTCTAACCCCTGTGATCGAAACCGTTTGCCGCACCCACCTGCGCCTGAACGGCTGCCTGAGCGGTTTTCAGGTGATATGGGATGATATTACGCTGCAGGATGAGGTGGAGCTGGCTCGGGCACGCCTCTACCATGCGCAGGCCGCCCTGCTGGAAACGCAGAAAACCACAGGAAAGGAGCCAAAACAAGATGGATGACCCCAAAACCACCGGCGGGGGCGTTCCGCCGGAGAGCGAGATCGCGGAAATCAACCGCTATGCCCGCTCCCCCCTCAAGCAGGAGGAGGTTTACGCCTTCACCGTTACCCTGTGCGACAACGAGATCGACCGCGATGGAGAGCGCTTCACCGCCGAAACGCTGGAGCAGCTCGCCGCGCTCTATCCCGGTAAACCCGGCCTGTTTGACCACAGCATGAAGGGCCGCGACCAGACCGCCCGCACCTATCGTGCCTGGGTGGAACGGGATGAAGCCAAACGTAACAGCCTGAACGAGCCCTATACCGCCCTGCGCGCGCGTGCCTATATGGTGCGCACACCGGAGAATCAATCGCTGATCGCGGAAATTGACGCGGGCATTAAAAAGGAGGTCAGCGTTGGCTGTGCAATTGCCACAAAGGCCTGCTCCATCTGCGGGGCAAACCGCCATACAGAGCCCTGCGCGCATCTGCCGGGGCGCTTCTATGAGGGCCAGCTCTGCCACACCGTGCTCAGCGGGGCGAAAGATGCGTACGAATGGTCGTTTGTGGCAATCCCCGCTCAGCCAAAGGCGGGCGTGACGAAGACGGTAAAGGCCTATTCCACACAGGAAGGAGGGAGTAAAGCGATGAAGGACTGGCACAGCGTTTTAAAAAACGCGGAAAACGGCGTTACCCTGACCACGGAACAGGCGGGCAGTCTGCTCGCCCACATCCAGTCGCTCGAAACGCGCGCACAGGAAGGCGAGCAGTACCGCAGCGCACTTTCGCAGGAGGTCGTCCGGCTGTGCACGCTGCACCTGCCGCGGCTCGACCTCGGCCAGTGCCCGGGGCTGCTGCAAAAATGCAGCACGCAGGAGCTGGCCGCCCTAAAAGCCATGCTCAGCGAAACGGAAATGGAGCCCCCTGCCGCCCAGCTCACAGCGCCGCAGGCGGAGCAGCTCCGGCAGGAGCATCAGGCGTTTCTCATTTAAATTGAAGTAACAGGAGGAAGCAACCATGAGCATATCCCTAAACGGCTTTGCCGAAGAAGTCATCACCTTAAAAATGGCGGGAACCGCCGCCAAAGGCACACCCGTATCCATCAGCGCCAGCCTGACCGCCGCGCCCAGCCAGGCGGACGGCGTGTTTGCAGGCCTGCTCACCGCAAGCCCCAAGGGCGGCTATGCGGGCGTGCAGGTCAAGGGCTTTGTGAAAACGCCTTACAGCGGCACAGCACCCGCGCTCGGCTACACCGCCCTCGCCGCAGATGGAACCGGCGGTGTGAAAGCCGCCTCCAGCGGACCCCTGCGCCTTGTGCTGGAGCTGGATACCACAAAGAAAACCGTTGGATTTTGCCTATAAAACGGAAAGGAGCTTAACCCATGAGCAATTACGATACCATTCGCCTCGAAAAGGGCATGTATGCGGGTGGAAACTCCCTCACCCATACGCTGGAGGAGCTCGACCCTTCTGAAAACTACCGGGGCACTGCGCTGGAAGGGCTGGACGCCTACCAGCGGCAGCTCAAGCGCTTTGGCATCCATGTCAGCGGCCCGGGCAGCGACGCGGTGGAGAAATTTTTTCAAACCTCGGATTCCGCTGCGCTGTTCCCGGAATATGTATCCCGCGCCGTGCGGCAGGGGCTAGAGGAGGCAAACGTTTTGCCCCGCATCATCGCCGCCACCACTAAAATCGACGGCATGGATTACCGCACCATCACCTCCGTGCCGGAGGAGGACGACCGTGCCCTGAAGCATGTGGCGGAGGGCGCCTTCATCCCACAGACAACCGTGAAAACGCAGGAAAACCTCGTGCGCCTGCATAAGCGCGGCCGGATGCTCGTTGCATCCTATGAGGCCATCCGCTTCCAACGGCTGGATCTATTTACCGTTACCCTGCGCCAAATTGGCAGCTATATCGCCCGCGCACAGCTCAAAGACGCGGTAGACGTTCTGGTAAACGGCGATGGGAATGGCAACGCCGCAGAAGCCGTTTCCGTTGCGCAGGCGGGCACGCTCGCTTACGGCGATCTCATCCGGCTATGGAACAGCTTCGACCCCTATGCGCTTAACACGTTGATCGCCTCCCCCGGCGTAATGGAGAAGCTGCTGTCCCTCTCCGAATTCCGCGATGCGGCGGCCGGGCTCAACTTCCACGCGACGGGCAGCATGGTCACCCCGATCGGTGCGGATCTCGTCAAATCCGCCGCCGTGGAGGAGGGCAAGCTCATCGCGCTCGACCGGGGCTGCGCACTCGAAATGGTGCAAGCGCAAGACGTGATGACGGATTATGATAAGCTCATTGATCGCCAGCTGGAGCGCGCCGCCATCACGACGATCACAGGCTTTGCCAAGATCTTCACAGACGCCTCCAAGGTGCTTGAAATCTAAGATTTATACAAAATTCAAGCTTATTTTACAACCTTTTTGCGAAAGGCAGGCGATAAAATGATCGATTCTTCTGTTGTTTTAGAAAAATTGAAGCTCCTGCTGCCGCTCGCTCAGCAGATGGAACCGGCCGCGCAGCTGCTCTGCGAGCAGGCCGCACAGGCAATTTCAGGCAGGCTCGCCCAGCCGGAATTCGGGCAGGATACACGGGCAACCTTTGCGGCCGCCGCGCTTGCCGGCAGCTGGCTGACACAATGCCGCGCGGCTGATGAAACGCGCCAGCTCTCCTTTCGCGCGGGCGACGTCAGCATCACGCAGCCGCAAAAATCAGAGGGCAAAAATAGCCTTGCCCTGCTCCTGGAGGATGCGATGCAGCAGGCGGCCCCTCTGCTGAAGGATGACGGCTTTGCATTCTGGCAAATTGGGGTTACCTGAGAAGAAGAGAAAGGAGGCGGCATTGGATGCAAGAGAAGCTTCAGGCATTGATGGAGCGCTATGGGCGCAGCGTCAGCCTCTCCATGGAGGATGGCTGGCATTCGCCCCAATTCAAGGCGCTGATCCAGCCGCTGCGGTATAAAAACAAAATGTATCTGGAAGGGGTGCATACCCCGATTGGCATCCACGACCCGGGCTATTACCTCTATATCGGCCCTGCCGCACACGATGTGACAAAGCTCGGCAGCATGGGGGAAGAGGTGTGGCTCAACGCCTCCGGCGGGGAATGCTACCAGATCGACCGGGCAGAACGGGTTTATCTCGGCGAGGAGGCGCTCTATATCTGGGCGATCCTGCGCAGCGTGACGGAGGCGGAGCAATGAGCGGCTTATGGGAGGTGGCGCGGGAAACGCTGCGGTTCCTCTCCTCACGGGAGGAATTGGCCGATCTCGCCTTCTGCGAGGATTTCCCCGCCGCCGCAAAAGAATCCCCCCTGCGCCGCATCACGGTGGCAATCGGGCTGGAGCAGGCAAACTGCGTGCCGGATTTCCTTGGGCAGCTTTGTGGAGAGCAGGCGGGCAACGCTTTAACCGGCGCGCCCTGGGCGCTGCGCATCCGCCTGCAAATCCACGCGCCGAACCGCCTGGGGGGAGCGGCATGCCGGGAAGCCTTCTCGCGCATTTGGGAAGCGCTTTATTTTGACGCGCCCTTCCCTGTTACCGCCGCCGGATGCGGCCCTGTCAGCGCGCGCAGGGAAACCGGCTCGCTGGAGCTCGACGCCTGGGTGGAATACAGCGTTATTCTTGCCCGTTTTGAACAGGAGGATGGAGCATGAGCACACTTCAGCAAGTTCCACGTATCACAGGAGGAGAAATATATCTGACAGCGGCTGGAAGACGAATTGCGGCGGTGGGAAGCTGCGAAATCCAGGCCCGGCGGGAGGGCATTCCGCTCATCCCATTCGGTGCGCCGGAAGGCGCCGCCGCAACGCTTGGCCCGATGCAGTATTCGATCACGCTCACCAGGCTCTCACCAGAGGGAGAAGAAATTGATCTCTTCTCATTAAGCCAGTTTGCCCTGGTGGTAGAAAAGCCGGGCCGAGCAGTCACCTACGAAGGCTGCGAGTGGCTCTCCATTACCGAAACGCTCTCACCGCGCGACTATGCGGTGGAAAGAGCGACCTTGCTCGCACTGTCACGGCACACAAGCTGAAAGGATGTATCAAATCATGGAAGAATCTTTTTCCCCGGAGCTGCAAACGGAGCTGCCGTCAGGCGGTGAAGCGCTGCTCGGGCTCATATCCAGCGCCTTAGAGCGCGACGCACGCCTCTACCCTGCGCCGATGCAGGGGTAAAAAAGGGCAGTGCGGAAAGGAGGAAAACGATGACAACGATGCGCTTCGGCCCCTTTGTATGGCCGGTGAACCCAACAGAAATCCGGGTGGAGGGTGGCAGGAGCACCCGGGAGGCCCTGTTCCCCTCCCCTTCTCTTCAAGAAGAAGGGGAAAAGCTTCGCCGCGTGACCGGCCGCGGTGTTTTTACCGGCCCGGATGCCGCGGCGCAATTCTCCGCCCTGCACGCGCTTTTGGAAACCGGCGGCGCGGAGATTCTGACCGTGCCGGAATACGGCCCCCTGCGGGCCATCTTAACGGAGCTCATCCTCCTGCGCGGAAGCATGCGCATGGTGGAATACACCTTCTCCTTCCGAGAAAGCCCGATGGAGAGCGCCTCTTCCCCCTGTAGGGAGCAGACGACCATGCTCCAAGAAGGCGAAACGCTCTGGCACCTCGCGGCGCGCCTTGCCATCCCCATCGAGCGGCTTCTCGCGCTCAATCCAGAGATCTCGGAGCCATGGAGCGCAGAGGCCGGCATGGAGGTGAGGCTGCAATGAATTGCACAGCCATCCGGGCGGAGGATGGGCGGCACATCACACTTCCGCAGCCCATTGGGCTGGAGCTTAAATGCACCTGCTCCTCTCCCGCCCGCCAGGCAACGTTGACCTTTGAAACAGAGGAGCCTCTGCCGCCACTGGCGGAACTTCAAATCGAAGGGGCTGGCAGGCGCACGCCCCTTTTTACCGGCACAATAGACGAGCAAATTTTTGCCCGCGGCCAATCGGGCCCTCGCCTGCTGCTCAGCGCCCGCTCTCTGGGAGGCAGGCTGTTGGAGAACGAAGCACTGCCCGCCAGCTACAACCGGCCGGATCTTCAGGCAATTTTTTTGCTGCACGCCGCCCCCTACGGCCTGGCCGCCGTGCGTGGGGAGGGGCGCTGCCCCGGTGTTTATCCGGTGAGGAAGGGGCAAAGCGAGTGGGAGGTGCTCGCCGATTTCTGCGCGTATGTATGCGGGTGGCAGCCGCGGGTAACGGGAGAGAATGTGTTAGAGGCCTGCCCGCCGGGGGAGGGCGCGCGCCATCTGTTTTCTAACGAAGAAACTGGCGGAATCCGTTACACATCTCTGAAAAGGATCCGCCGCCCCTGCGGCGTGATTCAGGAAGTGCGCTACCGGCCGGATCGGGAAAGCAGCTATGCCTATGCCATGAAGCAGCCTGAAGCCGCCCCCGCATCGGCAAGGCGGTTTTTAAACCTCGCCCAATCCCCCGCGTGGCGCGGCCGCCGGGAGGCGGAGCTGCTGCTCCAGCGTTCACTCGCGGGCAGTGAAGAGCTGGTGCTCGAAGCGCCGTTCCTTTTTTCCGGGGAGCTCGGCGATGCGGCAAGCGCACCGGATGGGCTTTGTACACCGGACCGGGTGGATTGGTGCATTTGGTCGCTAGGCTATCACTGGCGGCCCTCCGGCAGCGGCTGCACTGTGACGCTGCGCCCCAAAAACCATTTTTAATCAGGAGGCGATTTGCCTTGTGGATCACGCAAAAAATCACACAGCCCCTGCGGGAACCCGCAGCGGAAAACGGGAGGGCGGAGGCCTTCCAAAACCTGGAGCTCTCCGCCACCGGCTCTATGCGGCAGCAAAACGTTCCGCTCTACGCACCCGCAGGCCTGAGCTCTATCCCCTGCCAGGGCGCGCAGGTGATGCTGCTGCCCTGCGCGGGCGGACCGGTCTGTACCGGCGTGCGGATGACAAACCTGCAAAATCTCCATCCGGGGGAAATCCGCCTGTTTTCCGCGGGCGGCGCATCCCTCACGCTGAAAAACAGCGGGGAAATTGAGCTAAACGGCCTCGTCGTCACAAAGGATGGCGCCGTACTTGCCCATCAGGAAAAAGAAAGAAAGGAGCCGTGAGCGCTTGGATACGCTGCTGAATGAGAAGGATTGGGCCGTAGACCCATGCGGCAATCCAATCGCTGTTTCGGGCTGGGAGGAGGAGTTACAGCGCTGCAGGATCCGGCTTCAAGTGCCAAAGGGGGCTTTCCCCTACCAGCCGGAACTCGGCAGCGGCCTTCACGCCCTCGCGGCAGAGGCGGCCGGGCTGACACGGGTGGATTGCGCCGCGCGCGCCATGGAGCTTGCCCAGGAGGCGTTGCTCCCGATGCCGCAGATCCGCGTGCGCCGTGCTTCCTGCCGTTATGGGGAGGATGGGAGGCTCACTGGATTTTCCATCCTTCTCGCCGGCGCAACCTGGGAGAAGGAGGTTTTGATACAAACAGATGAATGAATTATACACATATCAGGAAATCCTGGAAACACTCTTGACTGCCTATGAATCCCATAGTGGGAGCCGCCCGGACGATGCCGCTGACGCAGGCATCCGTATGCGCGTGCTGGCGGGCCAGCTTTTCGCCCTGCATGCACGAATCAGCTGGCTGGAAGGCCAGGTGTTCCCGGATTCTGCTGTAGGCGAGCAGCTCGACCAAATTGCCGCCATGTGGGGCCTTGTGAGGAAAGAGGCATCCTTTGCACAAGGGCAGCTCTGCTTTGCCCGCCCGGAAGCAGAGGAAATGCCGGAGATCCTCCTCCCCGCCGGCGTGCTCTGCGCGGCGCCGGGCACAGGGGGAAAACAATTCGCCACCATAGCGGATGCCGTTTTGCCCGCAGGAGCAACACAGGCCTGCGCCCTTGCGCGCGCGCTGGAGCCGGGCGCCGCCTCCAATGTGGCCGCGGGAACCATCACGCTGCCGGTCAATCCGCCGCCGGGGATCACCCAAGTGAACAACCCCTCCGCTTTCGACGGCGGGGCCGATATGGAAACGGACGCACACCTGCGCCGCCGTCTGCTTGATTGCCTCGGCAGGATGCCAAACGGCGCAAATGCGGATACCTACCGGGAAAAGGCGCTCTCCTACCCGGCCGTGCTGGAGGCCTCCGTTCTGCCGCGCGCCCGCGGGGCCGGGACGGTGGACGTGGTCATTTTGACCGCGGAGCAAACACCGCAGGAGGCGCTGCTCGCCCAGATGCAGGCCGCCTTCTCCCAGGAGCGGGAAATCGGCACGGACGTGCTCGTGCGGGGCGCTGTGCGCAAAGAAATGAATCTCTCCGCCAAAGTGCGGGTGGAACCCGGCTACGAGCCCGCAGACGTCTCCGCCCGGTGCGAAGCCTCCCTGCGCGAATTTTTAAAAGCTTTGCCGCTCGGCAGCCAGCTCCTCGCCGCCCAGATTGGGGACCGGCTGTTCCACGTGGAGGGCGTAGAGAATTATGTGCTGCTCTCCCCTTCGGAGGATGTGCTGCTTTCCGCGGACGTGAAGCTGACCCCCGGCACGATTCATGTAGAGCCGATGGGATAGGAGGTGGAACGTTTGCCAGCCCTGGAACAAATGAAGCGGATGCTTCTCCCTCTGCGTTTATACACCCTCTCGCCTGAAAGCCTTGTATCCGCTGAGCTGTGCGCCTATGCGCAGGGCCTTGATGCAGCCCGGCAGCGCCTTGACCGCCTGATGGAAGCAGCCTTTCTCCAAACCGCCCCGGCAGAGCGCCTCGCCGTTTGGGAGCGCATTTTGGGCCTCCATCCGCAGAGCGCCGCGCTGCCGGAACGTCGTGCCGCCATTCTCGCCCGCCTCTCGCTCGGGCCGCCCGGCTTTACGCGGGCAGAAACGGAAAGCCTGCTGGAACAGGCCGGTTTCTCCGGCTCCCTGCAAGAGGATTGCACGGCGGCAACGCTCCGCCTGCGTTTTGGAGGCGGAGCGATCAGCCTTGCAGGCTGTGCGCCTTTGATCCATGCGATCGAGCAAAGCCTCCCCGCCCAGCTGAAAATCTGGGCGGATATCCCTACAAAAATCTGGGACGCTCTGGATGCCGCCAGCACAGCCTTCCACGAGTGGGACGCGCTTGCCCTGCGATGGGAGTTGCAGGAAGAAAACGAATGAGAAAGGAGAGAAAAGGATGCCCAGCAGCGCAAAAACAGATAAGCTCGGCCTGAACAACTGGGCCGGAGCGGACACCCCCAAACGGGCGGACTTCAATCAGGATAACCGCATTTTAGATGAAAAACTCGGCAGCCACCTAGAAAATGAAGATTTACACGTTACAATTTCTGATAAAGCATTATGGAACGCGCCGTTTGCCGCAGGCACCTATTTTGGCACCAACGCGGCGGAACGGACGATCCAGCTCGGCTTCCATCCAAAGGCGGTTTTTCTGATGCCAGCCGGATACCCGCCCTCGGCCGTTGATGCAACCAGCGGGAAAACGACCGTTTATTCCGGCCTTGCTGTGAACGGGCAGGGCACGCTCGGGCTGAATATCGCGGGCAACGGGTTTACGGTGCAAATGAATGCGTCGCTTGGAAACGGCGTGAGCTGCTTAAACCAAAGTGGGATGACATATTTATATGTTGCGTTTCATTAAATAAAAATGAAAAGCAGAGGAATGGGCCGTCAAAAAGGTACGGCAACCATCCTCTGCTTTTCCGTTTTCAGACAATTCACTTCATTTAGCTTACTCTTCCACCTGATCCTGTTTCATCACATACTGGTAAAGCGCCTCGGCGCATTGATCAAGCGGATAGAAAAACTGCTCCATCCGTTCCCGAAATACAGTTTCGGGGATACAACCGGCAGCAAGGATTTGAGAAAGTTCCCCTAAGGCATCTTCCGGTTCCAATACCAAATGACCAAATGCTTTCTCAAACGGCAGATCCAACACTCTATAATGGTTCATGCCGGATTTAAATTGCTCATAATCCGGCACAAAATAGAAAATTGGCCGGTTTAAATAGGCAAAGTCAAAAACAAAAGATGAAAAATCGGTAATGAATACTTTATAATCTTCTAATACGACATTCTTTTCTGCCATCCGAATGCGGTTAGAACGAATCTGAAACATATCGTCCGCATTTGCAATAATTGGATGAAGCTTCACTTCCAACTCCATATCATATTGCTCGAGTAGCTGCTCTAACCGTTCGCTCTCTAAAAAAGCGGAGAACTTTTTAAAATAATCGGATTGCTGAAGTTTCGACTTTACCAGAGACCATTGGGATGCCGTATGCTGTGTGGTCAAATATTTTCTCCACGATGGGGCAAATAAAATTTTATTGGCTGGCGCGTGGTTACGGTCTATATGGTCGTAACGCGCCATCCCTGTAGGGATCAAATCTCTTTCCTCATATCCATAATTTTTCATATAATTTTCTTTTTCAAACGGAGAGGAAATGACGATTTGCTCCGCACGGCAGCGCTCAACGGAGTTATTTAAATAGAGGCCCGCATGCAGAACGCCATGCTGCAAATATATTGTTTCAAATTTTTCGATATCATAATAAATTTGTTCCTCCCCCTCACCTGCAAAAGGGCTGATTGGGGACAGGCCATAAAACGCGGTAAAAATCCTTTCGCTGCTCAGATAGAGCAATTTATGCTTCAAGCTCCCGAACCGCACCAAACACTGCTGTTGCTCAGGGGTGAACAACGTATCAAGATTTTCATAGTCACGGTTCATCACATAGTACCGTTCAATTCCATCCTGATGCTTAAAATCATTGATAAACTGATAATAGCCATTGTCTTTTTCAACCGTATATAAATCATAATAAAGCCAGATACGATGCTTTCGGCGGTACTGCAAGCTGCTCTGCCGCAGCGTATATGCTCTGGGGTGGCGAAACACCTTTAAATTTTCGGCGCGTTCAAGCCGATCGGCCTGAGGCGGAGAAAGCTGCCTTAACGTAAACACATTGTTTTTCAGTGAAATCTCTACATGATCTCTCACATATGCTTTCCGCCCTCGGGTAAAACCAGAGATTGGCATCCGGTAAAATGTGGTGTCAAATTCATGCCCCTGCAATTCCACTCCAATCGAAAACTGCTGAACCTCCCGCGTGTCGCACTCATAAGAAAATGCGAAAAAACGGTTCGTCTGCGTTCCGGAGCGGTAAAAACTATGCACGGAACGAAACGGCTCCATTTTCACACGCCTATTTCCATTCTCCACCACATAAATGTTTGGAATGGTATCTAAATAGTTATAAACAGGCGATTTTAAAAAAGCAAGCAGGCGCAACTGCTTATTTTTAATTCGTATTTTGTGTAAAACAATCTCCATCTTGCGTCTAAAATAGATTTGCTTCCCATCCGCAAAAATTCTGACTGCTTCTCCATCCGCCACTACGGCGGGGTGGATATTGGGCTTCATATTTAGCCAATAAAACTTATGGAATTTATCAATAGCTGGGTGATTTAAAATAATATCAGCATCTACAAGCGACAATAGCGCTTGTATGCGGCCAATTGCCTTTTGATACGCCTCCGGTTCATAGTGATAGGGAAATAAAATATCATCTTTCAATTTCCAATTGAGGTCATTCATATACATCCCCATCACATAAGCTGGAATGTCCGGGGAAAACCGACGAAAAACCTGCTCCCAATAAGCCATTGTCGGCTCAAATAAATAATAGGCATAAAAATAAGTTTTGGTAATACTTGATGGATTGTAAACATAGCGATATTCTCCATGAGAACAATATCCAATTTTCATTTTATCGCTCAGCACGTCCAAACAATATTTTTGATCCTCATGGCGAAATCCAGGCGTTGTATCAAAGTAAATATTATCTTCAAACAAATTCTTTACGCAAATATTCACATTGGTCTGCGTAATAAATGCATTTTCTGGGTTTCTCAAATCATAAATACCGGATTTTTGCAAGGTTTTATAGCGATAATGCAGAGGCCTGGCCTTTCCATCCGTATAAGGCACAATTTTATAGGTAACCAAATCAACCTCATCATAATGCTCGTCAAAAAAATCGGTCACCTGCTTAATGGTTGTATGCGTAAAAGAATCATCAGAATCAAGATACATGATGTATTTGCCGGTCGCCCGGCAAATCGCATAGTTTCGTGTGGCAGAAAGGCCTTCATTTGGCTTTGTAAATACCTTAATGTTGGGGTAGCGTTCTGCATACTTTTGGCATATGGAAAGGCTGTTATCTGTTGAACCGTCGTCAACAACCAGCACCTCTATTGAGGAAAATTCTATTGTCTGATGCATCAGCGAGTCAAGGCAAGCCGATAAATATTCCTCCACATTATAAACCGGAACGATTACGCTAACTTGATATTGAAATTCGTTCATTTTGCGCCTCCGCCGCGAAAAATTTTCGTGTTTACCTGTTATTTACCCAAAAGGCCAAACATACAGCAAGGTTATGCCTCATTTTCCGTTTGTTCAACGTAATCCGCGTGACTTTGCATTTCCTGTATATCACTGGGCGAACGGAGAACATAAAAATAAAGATCCGATGTCATTGAACACAAAAGGCTGGCATCCATTTTTAGCACAAGCTGCAGGTAAGCAGACAGCTGTTGATCCTGCCGATATACATCAGCGATTGATCTGAGACATTGAAACGCCTCTTCACGCCATTCACGGCTTTGGCTGGTACACACCTCCGTGTTCAACATGGCAAGTAAGCTTCCAATGGTTAAAAAGGCAGTATTCAAATGTTGTTTTTCGATTTGTTGGCGTGCTATGCGCACCATATAGGGGGTGTCAATGGCGTTTTCCGCCACAAGCAATTGATCCCTGGCATGCCCGCAATATGCTAACACCTCATCTGTCATTGCATTTGGTTCTGCATAGGTATAATAAGCAATCAAGCTCTCCAAAATTTGATAACGCCCTTTTGTATGCAGGGATATTGGGTTGCTTTTTAAAATCCTAGCAGCAAATAAATGCTGATAAAGCGACGGCTCTAAAAAAAGATCCGTAACAGAATCCCAAGAATGGTTCGCTTTACAATAGCCTTCTTCCTGGCTTTTATAAACAATATTAAAAATCAGACCGCTCTCGTCAGCTTTTTCAAGCATTGTCTGAAATGCATCATATGGATAAAACAAATCCGCAGAAGCGATCAAAATATATCGCCCGCCACAAGCTTCTATTGCCTGAGCAGGTATCCTAGAGCCATTCTCGCGAAGGCCCTCCACGAATCGAAGGCGATGATCGCTGCCAGCTAATTGCTTCAGCCTGTTTTGCATCTCAGCTTCCAAGGTATGGTCTATCACAGCGATCAATTCAATATTTTGGACAGTCTGCATGAGTATGGAATGCAGACATCTCTCTAAATGGCGCGCATATTGGATTCCATATATAATGACACTGATCTCCGGTTTCATATCCATTTACAATCTCCCGTTCTATTCGAATTCCAATCCTCTGCACAGCTACCTTCCGCAAAAAATGGCGTTGCCGCTTTGCGGCAAGTTTTTTTGCGCCGACAGACATTTCCCCAATGCTTAAGCTTCGAAGCTTAAAACTTTACGATCTATTTGGCGCTATTATATCATAATTCTACTGCCTTTTATAGACGGTCGTAAAATTTTAGCGCCCTGTTATGCTAAATTTTTTCACCTAATTGACTTTCACCCTTTTTCCCATTAACATAGAAAAAAGCGTTAAAGGAGCGTGTGTATTTTTGAGTGATCCCGCAAAAGTGCAGGCATACCTGCAAACGATCGACGAAGTGATCGAAAAGGGCCCTTTTAAAGATAACTGGGAAAGCCTCTCCCACTACGGCATCCCGGAGTGGTATGCGCAGGCGAAGTTCGGCTTGTTCGTCCACTGGGGCGTTTATTCGGTGCCGGCCTATTTCAATGAATGGTATTCCCGGCTGATGTATCAAAAGGGCTCCAAAGCCCATGCGCATCACCTGAAAACCTATGGGAAAGATTTTGGATATAAAGATTTTGTTCCGCAATTCAAAGCCGAAAAATACGACCCCAAGGCCTGGGCGGAGCTGTTCGCGGAGAGCGGCGCAAAATACGTTACCCCCGTCGGCGAGCATCACGACGGCTTCAAGATGTATCCAAGCGAGCTGTGCGAATGGAACGCCGTTCAAATGGGCCCGAAGCGGGATCTCTACGGGGAGCTCAAACAGGAGCTGGAGGCCCGCGGCGTGAAATACTGCTCCTCCAGCCACCGCGCCGAGCACTACTGGTTTATGAACGGCGGGCGCGATATCCCGGGCAGCGACGTGCAGGATGACGCCTACCGCGAATTCTATGGCCCCGCTGTGGCAAAGGCGAAGAACGACCCCAGCGGGCGCGACGAGGGCTCGCTCGTTCCAACCAAGGAATGGCTGGAGGACTGGCTCGCCTCCACCTGCGAGCTGATAGACGTCAACCGCCCCTATACGGTTTATTTCGACTGGTGGGTGCGCCAGCATGCCTTCCGCCCCTATATGAAAAAATTCCTGGCCTATTACTACAACCGTTCCCGCGAGTGGGGCATGGACGTTTGCGTTTTTTACAAGTGGGATGGCGTGATGTATGAATGCGCCGTATTGGATATTGAGCGCGGGCAGCTCCCCGCGATCAATCCCCGCCCCTGGCAAAACGACACGGCCATCGCCAAAAACTCCTGGGGCTACACAGAGGGGAACGATTTTAAAACGCCTTATGAGCTGATTTGCAACCTCATCGACGTAGTCAGCAAAAACGGCTGCCTGATGCTTAACGTCGGCCCGAAGGCGGATGGCACGATCTGCGAGGAAGAAGCCCACGCCCTGCGGGAAATCGGAAAATGGATGAGGAAAAACGGCGAGGCAATCTACGGCACGTCGCCCTACCGAATTTTTGGCGAAGGCCCTTCCAATTCGGGCGGCTCCTTCAAGGAAAAGCTCGCCTTCACCAAAAAGGATTTCCGCTTTACTTACCGACCCGGCGCACTCTACGTTTTCGCAATGAAGCCCAATGCGAAAAACGTTTACCGGGTGAAAGCCCTCGGCGCGAGGGATGACGCGCTCAATTACGACATCCGCGGCGTATCCCTGCTGGGAGAGAACTGCCGGGTTACCTATACCCAAACGAGCCAATACCTGGAGCTTCATGTGGATACGGCAAAGCAATTTGAACTGCCAGTCTGCCTGAAGATCGAAATCGACTAAGCCTTTGAAAAAGCCCGCTGTGCAGCCTGCCGGCAGGACGGGATCGGAAAAGCGCATATCTTCGGCCTAAAACAGCAGCCAAGCTTATTTGTTCTTTTATTTCATTGACACGGCGCTCTCCTACGGCTTCTGCCGCATCGGGGAGCGCCGTTTTGCCGCTGATTTCTGAAAAAGCTTTTCCTTCGGGCTTCTTCTCCCGAATCTGCTGCTTATTCCTCCAGCAATGCGTCAAGTGCCCTGAGGGCCTTGGATGCCTGCGTATCGAAATCGTTGAAGTTTTCGGTATAAGTCCGGTAATTGCCCTTGACATCGATTACACAGCTATATAGATCCCCATATGCGGCATACGCCTCTTTCACCGCATCCCGGATTTCTTCCACTTCATCCCCCTTGAGCAGCGGCAGCTTTAGCAGCTTTTGATATTTCTCCTCCAGCACGGCAGTGCTGGCTTTTATCAGGCTGATTTCGGAGGCGTTCTCCCGCTGCGCGGCAGCCACAGCGCTTTCAATGCTTCCGTATATGGAATAGCGGTTATAAATATAATCATTCCAGTTTTGATGGATATCGTTCCCAACCTCCTCCAACTTCGCACCGGCCGAAATCGCCGTTGTATAAAACGCTTTGGCATCAGCCTTGTAGGAATGGATCTGTGCAACCTGATAAGCGAAAAATCCCCCCACCGCTCCAAACAGAAGCAATACAGCCAGCACAATTGCAAGAATCACCGGCGTTTTCGACTTTTTGCGCGCAGGCGGCTGAACCGCTGGGCTGTCGCCCGCAAACGGCTCCTGCTGTGTCTTTTGGCCGCATTTCGCACAGAAGGACTGCCCCTGCCGGAGCGGTTCCCCGCAATTTTGGCAAGCCAAAGGCGCACAGGCTTCTTTGGGCATGCCGCACTTGGCGCAGAATTTATGCGCATCGCTCCAGGGCGCGCCGCACCGCGGGCAAACCGCAAGGGTTTCCTCCTGCTCCGGCTGCTCAGGCAGGCACGCCGGGTTAGAGCAGCCGCCCTGCGCCTCCCAGCAGGCCTGATGATACAGCGCACCGCATTGCGCGCATGCGTGGGTTTCCTCATCTTCCAACGGCTGGCCGCAATGAGGGCAGCACAGTTTCTCTTTTTCCTCCATCAAAATAACTCTCCCTCCTACTATCTTCGGCGAAAACGTTCCGCTTTCCTCCTTATCATACGAAAAAATACGGCTGATGACAAGCCCTTTCTCATTCAACAGCCTCGCGAGGCCCACTGCTGCCCAAGCCACTCCTGCGCAAGCGTCAGCCAATGTGCGGGATATGGGTGCGGCTTGTCGCAGGTGCGCAGGGAGCAATCCGCCAGCCCATGATGCCCGGTTTCAAAAACATGCAGGTCAAAGCGCGCCCCACTCTGCGCCAGCGCGGATGCAAACAGCAGGCTGTTCTGCACATCCACGCTTTTATCATCCGCTGTGTGCCACAAAAACACAGGCGGCATGCTGGGCGGGATATGGTTTTCCAGCGATAAAAAGGCGCGCCGCTGCGGCGTATCCGCCGTTTCGCCGAGCAGCAGGCGGATGGAGCCCTCATGCGCCAATCCATGCCGTGCCGTTAAAACCGGATAGCATAAAACCGCCGCGTCCGGGCGGACATCCCCAACTGCCGCCTCCGGGCAAACCGACGGATCCTTGGCGAATACGCTTAAAGCCGCCGCAACATATCCCCCCGCGGAAAATCCCATCACCGCAACCTTGTGGGGATCTACGCAAAAGCGCTTTGCCTCCCTGCGGATCACCTGCATGGCCCATGCGGCATCGCAGACCGGCGCGGGAAACGCGGCCCGGTCCCCCAGGGAATATTGCAGCACAAACACCTGATACCCCTGCGCCGCAAAGTGCATGGCAATCGGCTCCTCCTCCCGGTTGGAGCACTCGGCAAAGCCGCCTCCGGGGCAGATGAGCAAGGCCGGGCGGGCGCCCGAAAAGCCACAGCGATCCACCGGGCCGAGCAGGTAGGCGGTTAAAAAAATATCTGTCCGATCCGGGTAACGATATATGGTTTCAAGCTTCATCCCGCTGCACCTCCGGGTTTGCCACCGTAACCTCGGCCATCAGCATGATGTGGTCGGATACGGTCTGAACATAGGGCTTCACCCAGCGGCACTCCACACCCGCAGAGAAAAGGATATTGTCGAGATAGGGGTACTCCGAGCCATCCTCACAGGGGAAGGTTACAATGGGATTCCGCGCCGTGTTGACCGGCGTCATCCCCTGAAAGCCCTCCAACTCGGAAAAATCCAAAAGATTAAAGTCCCCCATCAGCAGGCAGGGAGCTTTCCCCCGCAGCGTTTCGCTGATCGAGGTGATCTGATTTGTGCGGAGCTCCGTGCTCTCGAAGGAGAGATGCGTGTTGTAGATGCGCACCGGGATACCGTCCGCCCGGATGGTCACGCCGCCGAGCACGCGGCCCTCCTCTATGCCCGTCTCCAACCGGTGCAGTTCTACCTCCTCAAACGGATACCAGCTCAAAATGCCGATTCCGTACTCATTGCCCGGGAAGCCGATCGCCGGGAAAAAGCGGTAGTACGGCAGCGTTTTCTGCGAAAGCATGCGCAATAAATTTTTGCCGCCCGCCCGCGTGCCGCCGCGGTCAAGCTCCTGGAGGCAGACAATATCGAGATCATTTGCATTGATATCCTGTGCAATCTCCTCCACTGCCGTGCCGTTGACGCAGTTTTTCACATTATAGGTCGCCACGCGGAGGGTTACGCTCTGCGCGGGCGTGATATTCTCCGGCGGGGCGACGGGCTTTGAGCCGCTCCCCGGCACGCCGTCCAGAAAGCCGAGCATCCCTGTGATGAACTGTAAAACGATCAGGCAACCAGCCATCAGGGCGCTCCCAATTTGCTGCAACATATCCATTCCCCCATTGATTGTATCTTCAATCTGCTGATGATAAGCCTCCTTTGAATTTTAAGCGTTCCCGCCGCCAATGTCAAACGTTCTCCCCGCCAGAGCCACAGTGCTCACATGCACTGTGCAAAAAAACGGCTCCGCCCGATGCATTCGCACGGGGCGGAGCCAATCTGGAAAGGGGTATGGAGATGTCAAAGGTTTGATCGCAAAGCGGTGTTAAAACGCCCCCTCCGGATCGCCTGCGAGCGTCAGGGAAATGTTGAGGTTCCCATTGCGCTGGCGGATCGCGTCGAGAAAATCCTTCTGCCCGGCTTCCTCTTTCATTTGGATCTCGTAGACGACCTCAAACAGCGCGCCAAAATCACTGGTTTTCACCTTTTTGCGCGTCCAGGATACCGTATATTGCTCCAAAAGATCGTCGAACAGGCCGTGAAAATTCAGGTTTTCCGGCACAGTGACCTTCAGCGTCATCCGTGCTGTTTTCGGCTGGCCGAAATGCACGCTCTGCAAAATGGCCATCATCGCACAGAGGATCACTGCAAAAAGCACCGCGTAGCCGAGGTAGCCCATGCCGCAGGCAAGCCCCACGCCAAGGGTGAAGAACACATAGGCGATATCCTTCGGATCGCCCGGCGCACTGCGGAACCGGATGAGGGAAAACGCACCGGCCAGGCTGAACGCCCGCGCCACATTGTTACCCACCAGCAGGATAATCACCGCGATGATGGCGGGGAGCATGATGAGCGTTACCGGGAAGCTGTGCGCATAGCCCTCCTTTTGATGCGTCAGCAAATAAGTCAGGCTAATCAGCAGCCCCAACAGCAGGGAGGAACCTATAATCAGGCATGCATTTAGCGGGGTCAGTTCGCCCGCAATGGAAGAAAAAATGGTATCAAGCATTCAAAATCGACCCTTTCTAATCCAAATAAATGGTGATATCAGGAGATTTGCCTTTCTTCGCCTTGCCCGCTTCGTATTTGGGCGGTATCGCACGGCGTGTGGCACAGCCACTGCCGGTATTCCGCGCCGTATTTGGAAAAGCCGCGGCTGTAAATCCCCAGGGCGGACAGCTCCCGCACGAGCCAGAGCGGCAATGCGCCCAGCGTTTTAATCTCCATCAAGCGCTGCTCCTCCGGAATCAAAAGCTCGCCGAAGGAACCGGCTTCTAACAAAAGGCGCTCGCGCCGTGTGCAGATCTCCCGGTCAAAGGTGAGGCGCAGGGTTGGGTCCTCCCGCCCCGTAAAGGCGAGCCTTTTGTAGCTGATATAAACCGCCGGGCGAACCGCATACAGGTTTAAAAAGCTTGCAATCTCCCGCAGCACCTCCCGCGAGAGGTAATCGGGCATCACCGGCGGCGCGCCGCCTGCAAGGAACCAGTATGCCTCCCGCAGCGGGAGCTCCACGCGGCGCTTTGCCGTAACACCACCGATCTTCTTTTTCAATTCTATAAACACCGGATCCTCCCGCGAACGCGGAACCCGGTAGCTGCGCACGCGAAGCTTTTCTTTATAATAGGGGTGCGAGAGGGAGTGCCGGATCAGGTCGTGCTGCTCCGTATCATAATAGAGGCTGTATATCTCATATTCCTCGCCGTTTTCACAGTAGGGATCGGGCCCCATGTGCTGCCCCAGCGCGGGCAGGAGCGCCTGGTACTGCGTTAGGGTGAGCAGATACTTTTTTTCATACCTCTGGAAGGTTGCAATGGCCATCCCCATCCTCCTTTGCTGTTTTGTGAAGGCGGCGTATCCATCACGCCCCTCGATTGCTGTCAGTATAATCCGGTTTCCTGAAATTCCTCTGAAAAAAGGCTTTCAGGCTCCTTTCAGCCAAATGGGTTACAATGCGGGAGGGTGGAAAGGAAGGGGAAGGCATGGTAAAATAGCTTCAAACAAAGTTTGAAGCATTGAAAAAATGTCTGTCGGCGCGAAACGCCTCCTGCCGCACG
>UQWL01000025.1 GCA_900544715.1 uncultured Oscillospiraceae bacterium
CTGATCCGACTGTGGAGCCAACAGATCCCACTGATCCGACTGTGGAGCCGACAGACCCCACAGATCCAATTGTGGAGCCGACAGACCCCACAGATCCAATTGTGGAGCCAACAGATCCTACTGATCCAACTGTGGAGCCGACGAAGCCGGCTGAACCGACTGTAGTGCCAACCGAGCCTACAGGAAATCCGACGGAGCCTACCGCAGCGCCGACCGGGCAGGCAGAATCCACCACAGAGCAGGGTGAAATCCCTTCCACTGGGGAGCCATTGGCCATTGCCGCGCTTGTGTTGGTTTCCGCTGCCGCTGCGACCGCAGTGCTTCTGACGCGGAAGAAAGGGCAGGATGATTCAACCGTAAGGTAAAGTGGATCATTGAATCGGGCCGCAGGAAACGATCCTGTTTCCTGCGGCCTAGTTTTTGCAGTGGCTTTTTAAAGGTCGTCGGCGTCCTGTACCGGCTGCTCGCTTTTTAGCCCTGTTCCCTTATAGCTGCCGAGCACGTCGGTTGGAATGCCCTGCGTTTGTGCCTGCCAAATTTCAGCGAGCACTTCCGGCGGAAGGGTATGGCGCTGCTTTTTCTTTTTTGTCTGGTCCATGATTCTGCTCCTTTCAAGAACTGTTTCAGAGTCCGTTTTAGTTTTTGTACCGGCAGCCCAAAGATCAGAGGGAAAAGCCGCATAGATAGGAGAAAGTTACCAATTGAGCAGATTGCAAAGAACCGATTGACAAACCAGCGGCGAGCCTGTAAAATGAATTTATACATGCAGGGGGGATTTCTTCTTGTATTTTTTAAGAACAGAATTCTGAAGAGAAAGGATTGAAAAGCAAGTGACAAAGGGTAAAAAATTATTCAGCCTCCTGATGGCGCTTTGCATGGTGCTGTCGATGAGTGGCATTGCGGCTTTGGCTGCGGATGACGTGCTCAAGCCGGAGGCCGGTCAGAATGCGGAGATCGTCGCTCCAGCGACAGACGCTGTCAAAGCACTCGCTGAGAAGTATTTTGGTGGCACGGAAGGCTTTGCTAATTTTGTTGGCAGCACGGTGGGCCTGATCGTGACAGGCGCCAAGAGCGACAATCTCGCCAAGGCGATTGTCAACGCGGCTGAAAACGGCGTGATCGTCGGCGATATCAGCCTGATGACCGATGCGGAAGTGAAAACGATGCTCGATCAGATCTATTGGGTTTATGCGGATAATCCGGGCTTCATCACCCAGACGGTTGACTGCATTAAGATGTATGTCAACTACGTGGATGCATCCATCCATAAGGGCCAGGATGGCCCGAACCTTGGCGTGATGCAGGTGAAGCTTGCTACCTACTACAGCAATTGGCTCAAGGAGCACTGCGTGCCGGAAACGACCACCGCCGCCCCGACGGAAGCGCCGAGCGTGCCGGTTGTTACCGTGCCCGTTGAGAATCCGCCTACCGGCGAATCCATTGCGATTTCCGCGCTTGCGCTCGTTTCTGTGGCCGCTGCGGCTGCGTTTATCGTAACGCGCAAGAAGAGCAAGGAAGACTAAGCATCTTATAGGAATGAAAAATGCCGTTGGGGTAAATGCCATCGCAGGGCGAGGCATTGCTCTGCGGCATTTTTTTGTGTCCACAGCGCTAAACCGGCGCAATCGCATCGTTCCGCCGGTTGCTTTTTCAACGGGCGGCGTATACAATAGGGAAAGAAAACACACGATAGAGAGGCCGGGGTGCTCCGGCATTTTCTGGAAAGGAATGGATTGGATATGCGGGATCATTGGAAACGCCTGCTCCAAAAAGGGCTGCTGTTACTTGCTGGGAGCTGCTGCCTGATCTTGTTGGCGTCGTGTGGGCAGAATGATGCAGGAGGGGCGCAAAGCCCGTCCGGGGAGCCGAAAGCGCAGTTCAGCGATACGGGCATGACGGCGGCGGGCAAATTTTTTCCTTATGATAGCACGCTGGAAATTTCGCTCTGCGGCGCAGAGCTTGGCACATTGGATGGATTTGAAAAATTTACGCAGGTCGAAAATTTGGGCCTGTGCAGCAACGGGGTTTCCGATCTCGCCCCGCTGGAGGGACTGGTGAAGCTGCGCGAGCTGAATTTGGAATCCAACCGGATCAGCGATCTTTCCCATCTGAAGGGCCTGACCGGGCTGAATGTTTTGCTGCTTTCTGAAAACCAGATCAGCGATCTCGAGCCGCTTGCAGGGTTGACCCATCTGATCGCGTTCTCCCTCAATCAAAATCAGGTGGCCGATCTTGCGCCGCTGAGCGGGCTCACACTCCTGAGCGACCTGTCGCTGGAGGAGAATCAAATCACGGATCTTTCCGCCCTCGCGGGGATGAAAAAGCTCAAGCACCTTTATCTCGCGGGCAATCAGGTGCGCGATCTCTCGGCTTTGAAAGGGCTGACTTCGTTGCAGACGCTGGATTTGACGGGGAACCCCTTGGAGCAGGCACAGGTGGACTCCTTGCGGGAGGCGCTGCCGGAATGCGAGATTCAGTTTTGACCGGCGAAGTGTTGCTGCGGCGGGGGGAGCGGATGGAATCGCTTGGAGCGGGGCTTTTCGCCATCGTTTCCCGCCTGCACGGGTTTGGGGCGGATGCTCTTTTGCTGGCCGATTTTGCCGCGCCGCGGCAAGGCGAGCGGGCGCTGGATTTGGGCACGGGCTGTGGAATCCTGCCCCTTTTTTGGTGCCGGGAGGGGAAACTGGCCCATGCGACCGGCCTAGAGATTCAGCAGGCGGGGTATGACCAATTTCGCAGGAGCATCCTTTTGAACCATTTAGAGGGCCGCCTATGCGCGGCCTGCGGGGATTTACGGGATTGGGGGCCGCCCGCCGGGGAAAAGCTGTTTGACCTGGTCACGGCCAACCCGCCGTATTATCCGCTGCAATCGGGGGCTGCCTGTGCGCAGGAGCCTTTGCGCACGGCGCGGCAGGAGGCGCAGTGCACGCTGGCAGATGTGGTGGGGACGGGCGCCCGGTTGACGCGCTTTGGGGGCCGGTTCTGCCTCTGCCACAAGCCGGAGCGGCTGTGCGATGTGCTGTGTGAAATGCGGGCGCAGGGGCTGGAGCCAAAGCGGCTCCGCTTTGTGGCGCAGCGGGTGGGCTGCGCGCCCTGGCTTTTTTTGTTGGAAGGGCGCAGGGGCGGAAAACCGGGCCTTTCCATTGAGCCGCTGTTTGCCGTAGAAGATGCATCCGGCGCGTATTCGCCAGAAATGCGCGCAATTTATGAGCCAGGCAGGGAGGAAGACGATTGAGCGGGACTTTATACCTGGTCGGCACGCCGATCGGAAATTTGGGGGATTTTTCTCCCCGTGCGGTGCAAACGCTGGAGGAGGCCGATTTTATAGCCGCTGAGGATACCAGGGTGACACTGAAGCTGCTCAACCATTTTGGCATCAAAAAGCCGATGGTGAGCTATTTTGAACATAACCGCCGCGAGCGGGGCGAACAGATTGCGGCAAGGCTTCTGGCAGGCGAGAGCTGCGCGCTGGTTACGGATGCCGGAATGCCCGCCGTGTCGGATCCTGGAGAGGATTTGGTGGCCCTTTGCCACGAGCGGGGCATCCCTGTGTGCGCCGTGCCTGGCCCAGCGGCCTTTGTAACGGCGCTCGCACTCTCCGGCCTTCCGGCGGGGCGGTTCACCTTTGAGGGCTTTTTGAGTGTCAATAAGCGCAGCCGGAAGGAGCACCTCGCAGCCCTTGCGGGGGAGGCGCGTACCATGATTTTTTATGAAGCGCCCCACAAGCTGCCCGCCACGCTGCGTGACCTGTATGCGGCTTTGGGAAACCGGCGTATCGCAATTGTACGGGAGATCACAAAGGTGCATGAAGAAGTGCTTCGCACCACGCTCGGGCAGGCGACCGGGGATTATGCGGAGGGCGGCCTGCGTGGAGAGATCGTGCTGGTGATCGAGGGCGCCGAGGAACCGGCACAGGAGGCGGTGACGCTGGAGGATGCGGTTGCAATGGCGCGCAAAAGGATGGAGGAGGGCCAGTCCGCAAGCGACGCAGCCCGCCAAACGGCGCGCGAAACCGGCTTGAAAAAGGGCGATCTTTATAAGGCGCTGATGATCCCGCATGCGGAAAACGAGATTTAAAAAATAGAATGATCCTTTTAGGAGGCGACTGGGCGATGAATGTGTTTGCAGAGTATTGGTATTTGTGGCTCCTGCTCGTTATACTGGCTGTAGCGGCCTTCTTTGTTTGGGGTAAAGCGGCGCAGGCAGCGCGCAAACGGGGCGAAAAGCGGGCGGAAATAGAGGAAAAGCTGAAATATGAGGCGCGGCTCAGAAAAGAATACGCGGTGTTAACGACTGATGTGATCGCCGACGCCCCGCAGGATACCCTGCTGGATGGCGCGGTGTGCCAATTGCAGCAACGGCTCGAAAAGCAGGCGGATATGACGGCGGCGTTCCAGGCCTGCACAGAGCCGGAGCGGGAGATGTATGCCCTGTATTATCTCTGCGAGGATGGCGCGCAGAAGCTCAGCCACTTTTTCCGCGTCAATGGCGAGCCGCTTCTCTCCCTTGCGCCGCAGGCGCTCCGGCATATCGATGCGCAGGAGGAAGCACGTATTGCGGCGGAGGAATATGAGATGTTTGACGAGGAAAATGAGGCAGTATCCCTCGACCAGGGGCGCGTAGAAGCGCTTGACCATGCATTTGCCGAGGCATTTCAATTGGCGCGGGTTAAATCCCTCGCGGCGGATTATATCCGAGCGCATGCGCCTGCTTTTTTGCAGGAGAAGCAGGCATAACGGGAGCCTCGTTTCTTTCCCATTTTTTAAGCGATGATTTTTATGCAATTCTATCGATAAAGTGGTTGACAGCACAGGGGGAGTATTGTATAATAACGAAGTATCCGTAAAGGAAAACAACCCCTGCGATTTGCCGGAGGGAGGGAATTACAGATGAGCCAGGTCAAAGTAAAAGAAAATGAATCCTTGGATAGCGCCCTGAGACGCTTCAAGAGGCAGACATCGCGCGATGGAGTCATTCAGGAAGTCCGCAAAAGAGAGCACTACGAAAAGCCCAGCGTGAAGAGAAAGAAGAAATCCGAGGCTGCTCGTAAGCGCAAGTATAAGTGATTTGTTTTTTAAAAGCGGGCTGTGTGCCCGCTTTTTCATTTGTGCATCAAAAGGCCGCATCCGCTGGCACCGGCGGAAAAGAAAGGAAAGCCGTTTCATGAAAAATCTTTTAATGCCACGCTACCGCGTACGCCGCGTGACAGACCTGAAGGCGGATGAGCTCAAAAGGCTTGGCGTCAAGGGCCTGGCGCTCGATATCGACAATACCATTGCCTATGACAGCGTGTTGACTTTTATTGAGGGCGTGCCGGAGTGGATGAAAACAATGCAGGAGGGCGGCATCCGGCTTGTGATCGTATCCAATGCCCTGCCCGCCCGTGCGCGCAAAATATCAGAAATGGCGGGCGTACCGGCACTTGGTATGTCCGCAAAGCCGATGCCCTTCGGATTTTGGCGTGCGGCCAGGCGCATGAAAATCCGCGTGCAGGAGATGGCTGTGGTGGGCGATCAGCTTTTAACCGATATCCGGGGCGGCAATCTCTGTGGCGCTGTGACCATCTTTGTAGATCCTGCTCGCAAGGAAGAGCGCAATGTGAAGATTTTTGAAAGCCGCCGCAGGAGGGAGCAGCCGGTGTTGGAGGCATTCGACCGCTTGCATCCCACGGGCTTTTACGATTTGGATGCTTAAGCCTGGCTCTAGAAAGGAAGCGTATTGCCATGAAACTGCGTGTGATCAACGGGCCGAACCTGAATATGACGGGGCTGCGCGAGCCAGCAGTCTATGGGAGGGAGACGCTCGAAGATATCAACAAGGAACTGCGGGCGTTTGCACAGGAGCGGGGAATCGCCCTCGATTTTTTTCAATCCAACAGCGAGGGGGATCTCATCGGCGCCGTCCACGGCGTGCTGCTTGAGGGCTATGACGGCTGCGTGATGAATGCGGGCGCTTACACGCACTACAGCTATGCTCTGCGTGATGCAATCGCCGCGACGGGCAAACCATTTGTGGAGGTGCATCTCTCCAATATCCATGCGCGTGAGGCGTTTCGCCACACGTCCGTCATCGCGCCGGTGTGCATCGGCCAGATTGCGGGCCTTGGCAAGCTCGGCTACCGGCTGGCGGTGGAAGCGCTGGCCGAATATGAGAAAAAGGATGGTTGATCCCATGCAGGAGAGGTTGCAGGCTTTGGCAGAGCTCCTTCCGCCCGGAGCCCAGGCGGCGCTGGTGGTAAGTGAAGAAAACAGGCGGTATTTCACGGGCTTTCCCTCCTCGGCGGGCGTGCTGCTCGTATCGCGCGGTGGGAGCGTTTTTCTCACGGACAGCCGCTATATCGAGGCGGCGCGCCGGGCCGTGTCCGGCTGCGAGGTGGAGGAGCTGACAAATCTCTCCGCGCAGCTGCCCGCGCTGCTGCGGGCCAATGGGATAAAGCGGCTGATGCTGGAAGCTGACCGCGTTACGCTCAGCCAGGCGGCGCGCTATCAGGCGATGCTGCCGGATGTGGAGCTGGATACAGGCGACGGGCTGGATCGATCGATTGATTCCCTGCGTATGGTCAAAAGCGCAGGGGAAAAGGAGCAGATCATCCGTGCGCAGCGCATTGCAGAGCAGGCGTTTGCACATATCCTTACAGTCATCCGACCGGGCGTGACGGAGCGGGAGATCGCGCTGGAGCTCGACCACTTTATGCTCTCCCACGGCGCGCAGGCGCTTTCCTTTGAAACGATCGCCGTGGGCGGCGTCAATTCCTCCATGCCGCACGGCGTGCCCTCTGAATACCGGGTTCAATCCGGCGATTTCGTCACGATGGATTATGGCGCGGTGGCAGGCGGCTATCACAGCGATATGACGCGCACGGTAGCTGTGGGTGAAGTGTCTGAGGAGCAAAAAAATGTGTATGATATCGTGCTGCGCGCCCAGCGGGCGGCGCTCGAGCTTCTGCGGCCCGGCGTGGCCTGTGTGGAGGCGGACCGCGCTGCGCGCGAGCTGATTACCCGGGAAGGCTACGGCGACGATTACCGCCATGGCACAGGCCACGGTGTTGGGATTGAAATCCATGAGCAGCCGGTTCTGTCGCCTGTGTCAAAGCAGACGCTGGCCCCCGGCCATGTTGTCACGGTGGAGCCGGGGATTTACCTGCCCGGCCGGTTTGGCGTCCGGATTGAGGATATGGCCTTCCTCACGCAGGATGGCTGTGAAAATTTGACGAACGCGCCGAAGGATTTGATCGTTTTACCTGGATAAGGCAGGTTTTCGCAGATAAGTCTTGAAAATTTTCAGGAAGTACGATAAACTAATATCGTTTCAAGTTACAATACGTTAATCGGAGGAATTTTAGTATGGTATCAGCAGGTGATTTCAGAAACGGCGTTACGTTTGAGATGGACGGAAACGTTTATCAGATCATTGAATTCCAGCATGTAAAACCCGGCAAGGGCGCGGCTTTTGTGCGCACAAAGATCCGCAACGTGATTGCCGGCGCCGTCACAGAGCGCACTTTTAACCCCACGGATAAATTCCCGACCGCTTATATTGAGCGCAAGGAGATGGAGTACTCTTATAACGACGGCGACCTTTATTATTTCATGGATCCTGAGAGCTATGAACTGATCCCGATCAATGCAAGCGATCTGCCGGATACCTTCAAGTTTGTAAAGGAAAATATGGTCTGCAAGATCCTGTCCTATAAAGGCAACGTATTCGGCGTGGAGCCGCCGACGTTTGTCACGCTGGAAGTGACGAAGACAGACCCAGGCTTTAAGGGTGACACAGCCACCAACGCCACCAAACCCGCCACGCTGGAAACCGGCGCGGAGATCCGCGTGCCCCTGTTTATCGACGAGGGTGAGATGATTAATATCGACACCCGCACCGGCGAGTATATGAGCCGTGCATAAGCGCCCTTTCAGGCGGGTATATTGAAATGGGGTCCTGTTCCGGGCATCTATGCGGCATGGCCGGATCAATCTATAACCTTTAAAAGGAGATTATCATGATGACAGTTACGGAAAAAGTGGCCTATCTCAAGGGACTTGCGAAGGGGCTTGACCTTGCGCAGGACAAGGCGGAAACCAAAATGTTTGACGCGATCATGGAAGTGCTCGAGGATATGGCGCTTACCGTCTCCGATCTGGAGGACGAGGTCGCAGAGCTGGGCGAGCAGATCGACGCTGTTGATGAGGATCTCGCGGATGTAGAAGAGATTGTCTTTGATGATTACGACGACGAGTGCGATTGCTGCGGCGACGATGATGAGATGTATGAGGTGGAATGCCCCGCGTGCCATGAGACGATCTACCTCGATGAAAGCATCCTGGAGGATGGCGCGATCGAATGCCCCAATTGCGGCACAGAACTGGAATTTGACTTTGATTGTGATTGCGACGATTGTGCGGGCAGTGATGGGGAAGACGATTGACCGCACGGCCAAACATCCTTTTGAGAAGCAGAAAGCGAGCATGAAGGGGGCTGCTGCAAAATGCAAAGCATTTTGCAGCAGCCTCTTTGCCCACTTGAAAAATCTGTTTCTCATCAGGAGGCAAATTTCGGGCTCTAATGCGCAGTGCAGCTGCGCCTTTTCATCTTTTTAGGAGGTGTTTCGATTGAAATACGGTATTTATTATGAAAGTGTTACTGGGAATACGGAAAAACTTGCGCGGGCAATCAGCGGGGTGCTGCCTGCACAGGCGTGTAAAGCGGTTGCCCTTACAGCAAGGGCAGAGGAGCCGCTTCCGGAGCTTCTTTTTATTGGCTTTTGGACGGACAAGGGCATCTGTCCACCTGCGACGCAATCGCTTCTCACCGGCCTGCATGGCAAAAAAATCGCCCTGTTCGGAACGGCAGGCTTTGGCAGCGGCGCGTATTTTGATGGCATATTGGAGCGTGTCCAATCGCTGATTCCGGCGGATAACCAGGTGCTCGGGGGATTTCTGTGCCCTGGTGAAATGCCGGAGAGTGTAGGGGCGAAATATGCGGCTGCACTGGAGAACCATCCGGACGATGCACGCATGAAGGGCATGCTGGAGGCATTTGAGCAGGCCAAGGGCCATCCGGCCGCGGCGGATTTGGAGCAGGCGGCGGCTTTTGCGCAGGCGATGTATGCAAAAGCAGGGGAGTCAGGCAGGTAGGGAGAGCTTAGCATGATACGCAATATCGTTTTTGACTTTGGCAATGTGATCGGGCGCTATGATGCTGAGGAACTGATTGGTCGATTTTGCAAAGAGGAGACGGACCGTAAGGCCTTCCACCAGGCTATTTTTTATGATTGGGCGTCATTGGATGCGGGTAAAATCTCCTATGAGGACTATACCGCACAGGCGCTGGAACAGCTGCCCGGTCGTCTGCATACGGCGGCCCGCGCTTTTTTTCATAATTGGTACCGCTATCTGCCCTATATGGATGGCATTCCAGAGCTGATTGTGGATTTAAAGGAGCGGAAAGTGCATCTGTATCTTTTGTCAAACGCATCGGTCTTTTTTGCGCAGCATTTGGATTTTTATGGCGCCGTACAGGGCTTTGACGGAATTGTCATTTCCGGCGAGGTGCAAATGGCAAAGCCGGAGCCGGAGATTTACGCCTATCTGCTGGAGAACTATGCGCTCCGCCCGGAGGAATGCTTTTTTATTGACGATCTGGAGGAGAATATCAGGGCCGCCCGGCAGTGCGGGATGGAGGGCTATGTTTTTGACGGCGATACGCCCCGCCTGAGAGAAGCTTTATTCTCCCGCCTGGGGCGGTAGCCTCCCCTTACCCAAAAACACAAAATGGAGTACGATTCACACAGCATGTACAAAGGGGGCTTTGCCATGAAAATACAGGAATCGGGCGAAAATTATCTTGAGATGATTCTGATGTTGAAAAAGGAAAAGGGCAGCGTGCGGTCAATCGACGTGGCGCATGCGCTTTCCGTTACCAAGCCCAGTGTTTCAAGAGCAATGTCTATTCTGCGCCAAGCGGGTCACATCACGATGGATGAAGAAGGCCTCCTGAGCCTGACGGCTTCCGGGCGCGAGATTGCGGAGCGGATTTATGAGCGCCATCGGCTTTTAACAGAGTATTTAACGGCGCTCGGCGTCAGCCCGGAAACAGCGGCGCAGGATGCCTGCCGGATGGAGCATGTGATCAGCCAGGAATCGTTTGACAAAATCCGCGCGCATGTTTCAGATGGAAAATCGTGATCGCGGATGAAACAGAATTTATATGGAAAAAACGCCGCCGATAGGCTGGGCATGCGTTTTCAGGCACAGCATCCTTTGGTGGCACTCCTATATTACTGTGAACTGTTTGCCGCGCTGTTCCTCTTCGATAGCCTATTCTACACCGCTGTGATTCTAATCTGGATGACGCCGCTTGCCTGCCGGACAGCGGGCACACGGCGAGCGCTGCGCCTTTTGGGCGGCGCGCTTTTGTTTGGCGGGCTGCTCTTGGTGCTGAATCCGCTTTTGAACAGTGAGGGGATTCATATCCTTTTTTATCTCGGGGAGCGCCCGGTAACAATGGAGTCGCTGCTCTACGGCATGCATAATCTGCTGCTGATTGCGGCGCTGCTGATGGTATTCCCCTCCTTGAATGTGCTGCTGGACAGCGAGCGCATTTTGTTCCTGTTTTCCCGCCTGATGCAGACGAGCGCGCTGATTTTGAGCATGGCCATGCGTTTTGTGCCGCTGCTCACCCGCCGTGCGCGGGAATTGCGGCAGCTCCACCGGCAGGAGGGTGGGGGTCTACCCGCGCGCCTGCGCCATGCAGGCAAATTGCTTGGCGCACTGCTGGATTGGACGATGGAGGAGGGCATGCAATCTGCACGGACGCTCCGGGCACGCGGATACGGCGCGCAGAGCCGGAGCTTTTATGGCACATTCCGCTTTACAGCCCGCGATGCGTGCGCAAGCTGCTTTTTGCTGGCGGGCTTGGGATTGATGATCGGGCTGCGCATCCTTGGCGCAGGGAAATGGCTCTATTTCCCCGCCTTTGATGCGCCGCGCATGAATCTTCTTCAGGCGGCGGGGCTTGTCGTGCTATGCCTTACGTGCGGCTATCCGTTCCTGCTGGAGGCGGGAAGCCGGGCGCTGTGCTGGGTTGCAGCGCATAGAAGGAGGGAGATCCTTGTCTGATCCACAGCAGCTGATTGCTTTGCGGGACTATCACTTTACCTATGCGATGGGCACAAAGCCTGCCCTGCGACATATTTCCCTGGAAATCCGAGAGGGGGATTTTATCGTCCTCTGCGGTGCGTCCGGCAGCGGGAAGAGCACCTTGCTCGAAGTGCTGAAGCCGGATATCACCCCGTGTGGCGTTTCGGAAGGGGCAGTTGAAACATCGCTCACCCCGCAGGAGGCGGCAATCGTTTTTCAAAATCCGGAGTCGCAGCTGCTGACGGCCAGCGTGCTCAGCGATTTGGCCCTTCCCATGGAAAACTGCGGCCTGCCGCCGCAGGTGATGCGCCGCCGTATGGCGGAAACGGTGAGCTTCTTCGGGCTGGAGCATTTGCTGCACAAAGGGCCGGAGCTGCTCTCCGGCGGTGAGAAACAGCTGGTTTCCCTCTGCGCGGCGCTCATGATGCAGCCGAGGCTGCTACTGCTGGACGAGCCCACCGCGCAGCTCGACCCGATTGCGGCGCGCGCTTTTTTTGATATGCTCCGCCGCGTGCACGAGGAGCTGGGGATTACAGTTGTGCTGGCCGAGCACCGGCTCGATGAGGCCGCGGCGCTTTGTAGTGGCCTGGTGCTCCTGCAAAACGGCGAAGTGCGATACCGTGGTGCGCCGGAGGAGGTGTTTCGCCGGATTTGGCGCGAGGGGGATACATCGTTTCTCCCGTTTGTGCCGCAGCTTCCGCTGTGCTCGTTGGCGCTGGATGCGGAAAAACCGCTCGCCCTGACGCCGCCCGGATTGCGGGAACGCATCCGTCCGCTTTTATCGGGGAGCCGGAAAGCGGAGGAGCCCGGGATGGAATCGCCCTCGGGGAAAGCGGTGCTTTCCTTCCGGGATTTGTGCTTTGCCTATGAAAAAGAGAAGCCAGTGCTGCAAAACCTGCGCATGGAGCTTAGAGAGCGGGAACTCCTTTGCCTGCTCGGCGGAAATGGCAGCGGGAAGAGCACGCTTTTAAAGCTTGCCGCGGGGATTTTGATGCCGCAGGCAGGGCGGATTCAGCGGAAAAAAGGCTTGCGGATCGGTTATTTGCCGCAAAGCTTGCAGGCGTGTTTCCTGGCCGATACGCTGGAGGAAGCGCTTGCGGATAGCCGCGGGCGGGGCGGCTGCTCCATAGAGGAGCAGGAGCGCATCGTGGAGGCCTTTGAGCTGACAGCGCTACTGAGCCGCCACCCTTATGACCTTAGCGGCGGCGAGCAGCAGCGGGCGGCCTTTGCTGCGCTTTTGCTGCGCCGCCCAGATGTGTTGCTGCTCGATGAGCCGACGAAGGGGCTTGACCCGGCGGCAAAGTCGTTGTTGGGCGAGGTACTGCACCGGCTGAACCTGCCGGTTTTGCTCGCTACACACGATATCGCCTTTGCGGCGGCCTTTGCGGATCGCTGCGCCATGCTCTTTGACGGTGCGGTGGCGGATGCCGCCCGGCCGCGCAGCTTTTTTCAGGGGAGCCGGTATTATACCACTGCCATTGGCAAGGCGCTTTCTCCCCTTGGCTGTGACGCGATTTTATATGAGGATGTGCTTTCGTTATGCGGGCGAAAAGAGCGGGAATGACACTGGGCGGCGGTTGCCTTGCGGCGGCGCTGCTGGCGGCGTTTTTGCAGAAAGGGGAGGGCTCCTTTTTGCCCGCGCTGCTGCTTGCGGTGAGCGGTGTGCTGCTGGTGCTCTTTGCGGGCTTTGAGCGTAGCCGTGCAGGAGCGCAGGCGGTGGTGCTGATCGCTCTGCTGTCGGCCGTTTCCTGTGCGGGCCGGGTTTTATTCGCGGGCCTTCCAAGCGTGCAACCTTCCTCGAGCCTGATTATTTTGACGGGGATCGTATTCGGCCCGCAGGCGGGGTTTATGACGGGTGCGATGACAGCCCTGACCTCCAACATGCTTTTGGGGCAAGGGCCGTGGACGGTTTGGCAGATGGCGGCTTGGGGGATGATGGGGCTATCCTCCGGCTTGCTTCAGCGACTGCTAAAACGGCACGGGCTCCTGCTTTCGCTGTATGGATGCGTATGGGGCTTTTTATTCGGCTGGTTTATGAATCTCTGGACGGTATCCGGTGGCTTTTTCGGGCCGTTTTCCCTGCGGGCGGTGGTGGCGGCATGCGCGGCCTCTCTTCCGCTTGATTTGGCTCATGCGGCCTGTAATTTGCTGCTTCTCCTTTTGTTCGAAAAGCCGTTTTTGCGGAAAATGGAACGGATTGCCGTAAAATATGGGCTTAAACAGCAAATTTAAAGCTGTTTTGAAAAGGAGAAAACAAAAAGGTGGGAACCGCACTGGCGGCCCCACCTTTTGTGATATGAATTTATTGGCGTGAAAGCGTCAAACGCTGATCTCCACCTCAAGCCCCAACTCGTCCGCGCAGCGGTCGAGGATCGGGCGGATGTGTTCCGCTACGAATTCTTCCGTTTGCTGCGGGGCGCGGCCGACGAAATTCGCCGGATGCATGAGAGCTTTCAGTTCCTCAAGCGTGGTGCCGAAGAGCGGATCAGCCGCAATGCGCGCGAGTAAGTCATTTTCGCCGCCCTGCTCTTTGACGACCTTCCCGGCCGCCATGGAGTGCACACGGATTGCCTCGTGCAGCTCCTGCCGGTCGCCGCCGCGCTTGACGGCGTCCATCATGATGTTTTCCGTCGCCATGAACGGCAATTCGGCCATCAGCCGTTTCTCAATGACCTTCGGATAGACCACCAGCCCGCTGACCACGTTGATATACAGCTCTAAGATCGCATCCGTCGCAAGGAACCCTTCCGCCACGCTGATACGTTTGTTGGCGGAATCGTCGAGCGTGCGCTCAAACCATTGGGTGGAGGCGGTCATTGCGGGGTTCAGCGTATCCGCGACCACATAGCGGGCGAGGGAGGCGATGCGCTCGCTGCGCATGGGGTTGCGCTTATAGGCCATGGCGGAGGAGCCGATCTGGTTCTTTTCAAACGGCTCTTCCACCTCCTTGAGGTGCTGCAAAAGCCGTAAATCGCTCGAAAATTTGGCCGCGGACTGTGCGATGCCGCTCAGCACGGAGAGCACCTGGCTATCCACCTTGCGGGGATACGTCTGGCCGGAAACGGGGAAGCAGGCCGCAAAGCCCATCTTCTCCGCAATTTTTTGATCGAGCTGCTTTACCTTGCTGTGATCGCCGTTAAAGAGCTCCAAAAAGCTTGCCTGCGTGCCGGTGGTGCCCTTGGAGCCGAGCAGCTTCAGCTGCGAAAGCTGGAATTCGAGCGCTTCAAAATCGAGCAGCAGATCCTCCAGCCACAGGGAAGCGCGCTTGCCGACCGTGGTCGGCTGGGCGGGCTGGAAGTGAGTAAAGGCGAGGCAGGGCAGGTCTTTATACTTTAGCGCAAACTGCGCGAGTTGATCCATGAGGTTCACAAGCTTTTTGTGCAGCAGTCGCAGGCCCTCAGCCATTGTGATGATATCCGTATTGTCGCCGACGTAGCAGGAGGTTGCGCCCAGATGGATGATCGGCTTTGCCTTGGGGCACTGTACGCCGTAGGCGTAAACGTGGGACATCACGTCGTGCCGCACCAGCTTTTCGCGCTCCTGAGCGACCTCGTAGTTGATATCGTCCCGGTGCGCCTTCAGCTCGGCGATCTGCTCATCTGTAATCTCTAGCCCGAGCTCCTGCTCGCTTTCCGCAAGCGCAATCCAGAGCCGGCGCCAGGTGCGGAATTTAAAATCCGGGGAGAAGATGTACTGCATCTCCCTGCTGGCATAGCGGGAGTTGAGGGGGGATTCGTAACGATCTTTCATTCAATGCCATCCTTTCCTAAAACGGTGCGTTTCGCGCCTAACCGCGCCCGGCGGCGTGCTTCGTGTTTTCATCGGTTCTTCCGGCAGGCTGCTTTGAGAGGAAATTGCCGTTGATTTCCTCTAACGGAATGGGGTATTCCCCGGTAAAGCACGCGTCGCAGAAGGTACGCTCCTCTGTGCCGACGAGTGCATACAGGCTTTCACAGCTCAGAAAGCCCAGGCTGTCCGCCCCAATGGCCTGGCAAAGCTCCTCAACCGTATGGCGGTTAGAGGTCAGCTCTGCGCGCGTGGGGATATCTGTGCCAAAATAGCAGGGCCAGTGGAGCGTTGGAGAGGAGATGCGCACATGCACCTCTTTTGCCCCCGCCTTTTTGAGCGCCCGGATAATGTTCGCGCTCGTTGAGCCGCGCACAATGGAATCATCCACCATGACGATGCGTTTGCCTGCCACGCTTTGCCGCAGGACGTTTAATTTGATATTGATGCTGGCCTCCCGCTCGCCCTGCTCCGGCTTGATGAAGGTGCGGCCCACGTAATTGTTGCGCACGAAGCCAGCCTCATAGGGAATGCCGCTCTCCTGCGCATAGCCGATGGCGGCATCCAGGCCGGAATCCGGCACGCCGATGACGATATCGGCCTCCACCGGGTGCTCCTTTGCCAGCAGCGCCCCGGCGCGCAGCCTTGCCGTATGGACGCGCACGCCGTCGAGCGTAGAGTCGGGCCGCGCGAAATAGATATATTCAAACACACACATGCGCCGCGGCTGCTCTGCGCAATGGGTGCGAATACTGCGCAGCCCGTTGGCGTTCACGACGACGACTTCCCCTGGCTCTACATCGCGGATGAATTCTGCATTGACAGCATCAAGCGCACAGGTTTCGGATGCAATCACGTAGGAGCTGCCCAGCTTGCCGATGACAAGGGGACGGAAGCCGAACGGATCGCGCGCGGCGACGAGCTTCTGCGGGCTCATCACCAACAGGGAATAAGCGCCCCGGATGCGCCCCATCATGCGCACCACAGCCTGCTCGATGCTGCCCGCCGCAATGCGCTCCTGCGCGATCACATGGGCGATCACTTCAGAGTCGATCGTCGTCTGGAAGATCGCGCCGCCTCCGGCGAGCTCTTCCCGCACCGTTTCGGCATTCGTAAGGTTGCCATTGTGCGCGATGGCGAGGCGGCCCTTTGCATAGCGCATCAGAAGCGGCTGGCAATTTTGCACGAAGCTTCCGCCGGCTGTGGAGTAGCGGACGTGGCCGATCGCAATCTGCCCTGGCAGGGAGGCAAGCACGTCGTCATCGAACACCTCGCTGACCAGGCCCATCGCCCGGTGGACGCTCAGCACGCCTCGGTCGCTGACTGCAATGCCGCAGCTCTCCTGCCCGCGGTGCTGCAGGGCATAGAGGCCGTAATAGGCGGCCCGCGCCGGGGGCGTTTCCAGATCGCCGTAAATGCCGAATACGCCGCATTCCTCATACAGCGTGTCAAAGGGAGGCTGGTATCTCAAGTGCGTTCCCTCCAAACGGTATCGATCACAGATGCCGGCGCGTCGGTTCAACGTGGGACATCTGTGATCTAAAATTTGATTTATTTCAGGCCCAGGCGCTTCGCCATCTCATCATAGGCCTCCTCCACACTGCCCATATCGCGGCGAAAACGATCCTTATCGAGCTTTTCATGTGTGGTCATATCCCAAAAACGGCAGGTATCGGGGGAGATTTCGTCCGCGAGGATGATCTGGTCGTGATAGCGGCCGAACTCAAGCTTGAAGTCGATCAGCTCCACGTTAACGCTCGCAAAATAGTTGCACATAATCTCGTTAATCTTGAGAGCCATGGAGCGGATGGTATCGATATCCTCCTGCGTCGCAAAGCCGCAGGCAATCGCGTGGGAATCATTGATCATCGGGTCGCCGAGCGCGTCGTCTTTATAGCTGAACTCGAGGACGGGGCAGAGCAGCTTTGTGCCCTCTTCCAGGCCAAGGCGTTTTGCCATGGAGCCAGCCGCCTTGTTGCGGATGATGACCTCCAGCGGGACGATCGTAACGCGCTTGACAGCGGTTTCACGATCGCTGAGCTCCTCGATGAAATGCGTGGGGATGCCTTCCTTCGCGAGCATTTTGCACATGAAATTGGACATTTTGTTGTTGATGACGCCCTTGCCGGTGATCGTGCCCTTCTTCAGGCCGTTGAAGGCGGTTGCGTCATCCTTATAATCGACGATCAGAATATCCGGGTCCTCAGTCGCATACACCTTCTTGGCCTTTCCCTCATAGAGCATCTCTTTCTTCTCCATTGATACATCCTCCGTTTGATATAAAATATTTTGGATCAGCAGGATTGAAAATGAGAAAACCGGAAACCGCAGCGCCAGAAAGCGATATGGTTCCCAGATTCTTGTTTAAAAAACGCTGGCAATGCGTTCGATTGCTTCCACAGTGCGCGCCGCGTCGCCGAATGCGGTCAGGCGGAAAAAGCCCTCGCCTGCCGGGCCAAAGCCGGAACCCGGCGTGCCGACAACCTGCGCCTTTTCAAGCAGCTGGTCAAAAAACGCCCAGGAGGTGAGGCCGTCCGGCGTTTTGAGCCAGATATAGGGGGAGTTCACCCCGCCCCAGGCCTGGAAGCCCGCGCCGCGCAGCCCCTGCACGATCGCACGGGCGTTTCGCTGATAATAGCGGATCACCTCGCGCACCTCGCGGTGGCCCTCTTCAGAATAGACCGCCTCCGCCGCGCGCTGAGTGATGTAAGAGACACCGTTGAATTTGGTTGCCTGCCTGCGCGCCCAAAGGTTGTTGAGGGAGACGCCGTTTCTCTTTAGCTCTTTGGGGATGACCGTATAGGCGCAGCGCACGCCCGTAAAGCCGGCGGTTTTGGAATAGCTTCGGAATTCGATCGCGCAGTTCTTTGCACCCTCGATTTGGTAGATGCTATGGGGAATGCCCTCCTGTGTGATATAGGCTTCGTAGGCGGCATCGTAGAGGATGACGCTGCCTTCGCGGTTTGCATAATCGACCCACTGCTTCAATCCGTCAAAGTCAATGGCCATCCCGGTGGGGTTATTGGGAAAGCAGAGATAAATCAGATCCGTATGCTCCGTGGGAAGCTCCGGCAGAAAATGATGTTCCGCCGTGCAGGGCAGGTAGACAAATTTGCTCCACCGGCCGTTGGCCAGCAGATCGCCGGCCCGGCCTGCCATCACATTTGTATCCACATAGACCGGATAGATCGGGTCGCACACGGCAACGGTATTTTCCATGCCGAAGATATCCCCGATATTGCCAGTGTCGCTCTTCGCGCCGTCGCTGACAAAGATTTCATCCGCGGCAAGGGAAACACCATAGGCGGCAAAATCATATTTTAAAATTTTATTCAAAAGAAAATCCTGCCCATACTCCGGAGGATAACCGCGGAAGCTTTCCTCCTGCGCCATCTCGTCAACAGCCTTGTGCATCGCATCAATGACAGCCGGAGGCAGGGGGCGGGTAACTTCGCCGATGCCAAGGCGGATAATATCCGCCTGCGGGTGCGCCTGCTGATAAGCCGCTATTTTTTGAGCGATGGTGGAGAACAGATAGTTGCTTGGAAGCTTCAAAAAATTTTCATTGATTTTCATCGGTCTGATCACCCTTTCTCTGAATCGTCACAAAATAGCCGCAACAACGGGCTATGGCCTGAGCTCCACCGGATCACATTCGCCCTCGCAGATAAACGCGGCGGGGCCGGTCATCCAAACGGTTCCGGTGCATTCATCCCACTCAATTTCGAGATCGCCGCCGCGCAGATGGACGAGCACCCGGCGGCCTGTCCGTCCGTTTAGGATACAGGCAACCGCCACGGCGCAAGCACCGGTGCCGCAGGCCCAGGTTTCCCCGCTGCCGCGCTCCCAAACGCGCATCCTGACCTCCCGGTCATTGAGGACGTTGACGAATTCCGTGTTGACCCCCTCCGGGAAGAGCGTGTCGCGCTCGAATTTTGGCCCGAAGTCCTCCAGTGGGAATTTGCTCACATCTATATAATCCTCAAATACGATGCAGTGTGGGTTGCCCATTGAAACACAGGTGATGTGAGCGTGAATGGGTTTGACGGTGCGCTCGTTCTCTATTTTAACCATCTGGTTGATGATTTTATCGCCCGGCAGTTTCACCGGGATTTCGGCGGGCGTAAGGATCGGCTTGCCCATATCGACGCGCACGGTTTTGACGGTGCCGCCTTCGATGTTGAGATAGAGTGTTTTAATGCCGCTGAGGGTTTCAACGGTAATCACATCTTTTTTGACGAGCCCACGGTCATAGACGTATTTGCCCACGCAGCGGATTCCATTGCCGCACATCTTGCCGCGTGAGCCGTCGGCGTTGTAAATATCCATTTTGCAGTCGGCGATTTCGCTCGGCTCGATGAGGATGATGCCGTCGGAGCCGACGCCGAAATGGACGTCGCTGAGCCGGACGGACAGGTCCTCCGGATTCAGAACGGGGTCTTCGAAGCAGTTGAAATACAGGTAGCAGTTGCCGATGCCGTGCATCTTTGTGAATTTCATCGAATCACCCTTTCTCATATCGCCTTCACGCCGTGGGAGAGCACGTTGCGCGCTGTATCCGCCATGCGCATACCGCGCGCCATGCTGCGCTTCTGGAGCAGGCGGTAAGCCTCGGGTTCAGAGAGCGAAAGCTCCCGCATGAGCAGCGCTTTAGCCCGAGCTACCAGCTCCTTTTCGCCGTTGGAGCGGCCCTGCTCGCCATGTGTGCCGCAGGCAATGCCCGATGCGCTTGCGAGGGCTTGTACCGTGCCGATGAATTCCAATCGGTTCAGCGGCAGGTGGAGGCTTACCACATTGCTGTAGCCCTGCACGGGGATCTGGCCGGAGGAAACTAGCTCAATCAGATCAAACCCATCCGGCAGCATTTGGGCGAGCTGCGCAGGGGAAAGATCGGGCAGCCGCGCGCAGATTACCACGCCATTTGGTAGGGCGCTCACGGCCGTAAGCACCTCCGCGCCGGAGGAATAGACGCCCGCTACGGAAAACGATGCGTTCAAAAGCACTTTTTTCATCTGAGAGGCGGCCTGTGCACGCGGAAGGGCGAGAAGGATCGATTTCACGGTGCCTCACCTTCCCCTTCTCCGCCGCCTATTTTTATAACCTATATTATATAGCCTGCCCTGATAGAAATCAATTGTCAGATTGCGCGGGATCGGCTTTCCATGCATTTCAAAAATGGGCATCTTGTCAGGGCATGAGATAAGCCTTCTTCCTGATTCAGAAGAGGGCGGTGTGGGCGGGTACCCCCGCTTTCGGCAAGCTGTAGAGGAAATTGCCCACATGGTGCTGAGGCGGGCAGCGGGGATTCAGGATACAAAGAGTAATAGGATGTTTTTTTCATTTTCTGGCAACTGCTACAATGTGTGAATCAATGGCTTTGGCTGTTTATTTATGCAATTAAGCGCATAGAACCTGTATATTTTTTCTACGTATTGCAGCAAGATAGAATAATCTATGTATAATGTCTGAGAAGCCGGCGATCGAAGGGGCATAATTTGTGCGCAATGCCGTTCTTTCGCCTTTCAGCCTGTTTTATGTGGATTCCTGTTGAAATCCGAAAAGAAACATGCTAATATTAACGTTTAGAGGAAGGGGAAAAGCTTCGGCTTACCCCCCTACGCACGGCGTTATGCTTCCCTTCGCGGGAAACAGCGGGGACCGGCAGACGCGCCGAACCCGCTTCTTTTTTTGCCCGTTTGGGCGTAACCATTATGATTAGGAAGGCACGGTGAAGCCAATGAGAGCTTATCTGGTTCTGGAAGATGGTTCCATCTATGAGGGAGAAGCCCGCGGCGCATTCCGCGAGATGGCATGCGAGGTCGTTTTCAACACCTCCATGACCGGGTACCTTGAAATTTTGACCGATCCGTCCTATGCCGGGCAGGGCGTGGTCATGACGTATCCGATGATCGGCAATTACGGCGTCAGCCGTGAGGATTTTGAATCCATCCGGTTGCAGCCGTGCGCATTCTTTTTGCACGAATTGTGCGATACGCCTTCCAATTTCCGCAGTACCGCTTCGTTGGAATCGGTGCTCAAAGAATTTGATATTCCCTGCATCGTCGGCCTTGATACGCGCGCGATTGTCAAAAAACTCCGGGAAAGCGGCACCATGCGCGGTATGATGACCGGCGATCTTTCTAATATGAAGCACTGCATGGATGTGATCCGGGATTTTCGCCAGATCGACCTGGTGGAGTCTGTTAGCATCACGAGCCCCGAGGTGGTGGGCGAAGGCAACACCGGCCCCAAAATTGCGCTGATGGATTTCGGCGTGAAGCGCAATATCGCGCGGAGCCTGGCAAGCCGCGGCTGCGAGGTGACGGTATACCCCTGCTTTGCCACGGCGGAGGAGATCATCGCCGCAAAGCCGGACGGGCTTATGCTCTCCAACGGCCCTGGCGACCCGAAGGACTGCACGGGGATCGTCCGGGAGATCGCGAAGCTCTATGATTACGGCATGCCCACCTTTGCCATCTGCCTTGGCCACCAGCTCATGGCGCTTTCGCAGGGCGGCGACACCGAGCGCATGAAATACGGCCACCGCGGCGCGAACCACCCGGTTAAATTTTTGGAGGAGGACCGCTCCTATATCTCCTCGCAGAACCACGGCTATATGGTCAAGGCCGAGGGCCTGCCGCAGAATGCGGAGGTCAACTGCATCAATGTAAACGATGGCACGGTGGAGGGCGTGGTCTACCACGGAAAGCCGGTTTTCACCGTCCAATTCCACCCGGAGGCTTCCCCCGGCCCACATGATACATCGTTTCTGTTCGACAAGTTTATCCGCATGATTGAGAAGGAGGAGCTGCAATGATCGATCAAAGCATCAAAAAAGTCCTCGTCATCGGTTCCGGCCCTATCATCATCGGCCAGGCGGCGGAGTTCGACTACGCCGGCACGCAGGCCTGCCGCTCCCTGCATGAGGAGGGGGTGGAGGTTGTGCTCGTCAACTCCAACCCCGCCACCATCATGACGGATAAAGATATTGCGGATAAGGTCTATATCGAGCCGCTGACCATCCCGACCGTGCGCCGCGTGCTGGAGGTGGAAAAGCCCGACTCCATTTTGCCCACCTTGGGTGGACAGACGGGCCTGAACCTCGCCATGGAGCTCGAGGAGAAGGGCATCTTGAAGGAGCTCGGTGTGCGGCTGATCGGCATCAATGCCGACGCGATCAAGAAGGCGGAGGACCGGCAGGCGTTTAAAGATACCATGCTTTCCATCGGCGAGCCGTGCGTTGCCTCCAAGGTGGTGGAAACGGTGGAGGATGCGCTGGAATTTTCCGCCTCCATCGGCTACCCCGTCATCGTCCGCCCGGCCTATACGCTTGGCGGCACCGGCGGCGGCATCGCGGATGATGAAGAGGAACTGCGCGAGATCGCGCACAACGGCATCCGCCTTTCCCGCGTGGGTCAGGTGCTCATTGAGCGCTGCATCGCGGGCTGGAAGGAAATTGAATACGAGGTGATGCGCGATTCCAAGGGCAACTGCATCACCGTCTGCAATATGGAAAACCTCGACCCGGTGGGTGTACATACGGGCGATTCGATCGTCGTCGCGCCCAGCCAGTCGCTCTCCGATAAGGATTATCAGATGCTGCGCTCCTCCGCGCTCAATATCATTTCCGCCTTGGGCATCCAGGGCGGCTGCAACGTGCAGTATGCATTGAATCCGGATTCCTTTGAATACGCGGTCATTGAAGTGAATCCCCGCGTTTCCCGCTCCTCCGCGCTGGCCTCCAAGGCGACGGGCTACCCGATTGCCCGCGTGGCGGCGAAGATCGCGCTCGGGTTAGGGCTCGATGAGATTCCAAACGCGGTCACAGGCAAGACCTTTGCAAGCTTTGAGCCTGCACTCGACTACTGCGTGGTCAAATTCCCCAAGTGGCCCTTTGATAAATTCGTCACCGCCAAGCGCACCCTTGGCACGCAGATGAAGGCGACCGGCGAGGTGATGGCGATCTCCCGCTCCTTTGAGGCGGCGCTCTTAAAGGCGGTGCATTCGCTCGAAGAGCACCGCGAGAGCCTGATGGTGCCCGCTCTTCTGGAGATGAGCGATGAAGCGCTCATCGAGCAGCTTCACCATATTGATAATGAGCGCATTTACGCCGTCGCCGCGGCGATTTACAACGGGATTTCGCTTGAAACCATCCATGCGATCACGAAGATCGACTACTGGTTCCTCTATAAAATTCAGTCCATCACGGAGATGGAGAAAAAGCTGCGCAGCGGTGTGAGCGATAAAGAGACGCTTCTCAAAGCCAAGCAGATGGGCTTTTTGGATAGCGTGATTGCAAAGGATATCGGCATCACGCCCGCAGCAGTGAAAAACATGCGCAGGATGTGGGGCATCCAGCCCTCATTCTCCATTGTGGATACCTGTGCCGCCGAATTCCGGGCGCAGACGCCATATTACTACTCCGACTACGGCGTGGAGAACGAGGTGGACCCCTCCTGCGACCGCAAAAAGGTGCTGGTGCTCGGCTCCGGCCCGATCCGCATCGGCCAGGGCATCGAGTTTGACTACTGCTCCGTCCACTGCGTGTGGGCGCTGAAAAAAGCGGGCTGCGAAACGGTGATCGTCAACAACAACCCGGAAACGGTCTCCACAGATTTCGACGTGGCGGATAAGCTCTATTTCGAGCCGCTCACGCCCGAATATGTGACCAACATCGTGGAGCTTGAAAAGCCGGATGGCGCGATCGTCCAGTTCGGCGGCCAGACGGCCATTAAGCTCACCGAAACACTCAACGATCTCGGCGTGAAAATCCTCGGCACGGATGCCGACCATGTTGACGCGGCGGAGGACCGCGAGCGGTTCGATGAGATTCTGGAGCAGTGCGCCATCCCGCGCCCGAAGGGGCAAACGGTCTTTACGGAAGAAGAGGCGCTCACCGCCGCGCATATGCTGGGCTACCCTGTGCTGGTGCGCCCGAGCTATGTGCTCGGCGGGCAGGGCATGCAGATTGCCGCTTCCGATGCGGATATCTGCGAATTCATGGCGATCATCAACCGCACCGTGCAGGATCACCCTGTGCTGGTCGATAAATACCTCATGGGGCAGGAGGTGGAGGTGGACGCGATCTGTGACGGCCGCGATATCCTCATCCCCGGCATCATGGAGCATATCGACCGCGCGGGCATCCACTCGGGCGACTCGATCTCCGTCTACCCGGCCGTCAGCCTGAGCCAGAAGGTGCAGGATACGATTGTGGATTACACCCGCCGCCTGGCCTCCGCCCTGCAGGTGGTCGGCATGATGAACATCCAATTTATTGTTTATCAGGAAACGGTCTATATCATCGAAGTGAACCCCCGTTCCTCCCGGACGGTGCCCTATATCAGCAAGGTGACTGGTATCCCCGCCATCGCGCTCGCCACGCGCGCCATGCTCGGCGAGCGGCTGGCCGATATGGGCTATGGCACTGGGCTTTATCGCCACAGCGGCTATTACGCGATCAAAATGCCGGTGTTCTCCTTTGAGAAAATTCTCGGAGCGGATACGAGCCTCGGCCCGGAGATGAAATCCACCGGCGAGGTGCTTGGCATCTCTAGGAGTTATGATGAAGCGTTGCTCAAGGCCTTTGACGGCGCGGGCGTGCATCTGCCGAAGGATGGCAAGATCATCGTCACCGTTCGCGATAAGGATAAGGCGGAAATCTGCGAAATGTTCAAAAACATGAAGGATATGCAGTTCCGGCTCTATGCAACGCCCGGCACGCGCAAGGCGCTCATGGCAGCGGGCGTGCCGGCTGAGCCGATCAACAAAATCTCCGGCGATTCGCCGAATATCCACGATATGCTCGCGGCGGAGGACGTTTCCCTCATCATCAACACACCCACGCACGGCAGGCTGGAAAACCGCGACGGCTTCAAACTGCGCCGCCTGGCGGTGGAGGCGGGCTGCTCGTGCCTGACGAGCCTTGACGCTGCGAAGGCGATTATGGAGAGCACGCGGATTGTGGAAGCGGATACGGTGAATTTGACGGATATTGCGACGCTGTAAATTGAAATTAGAAAGATCCCCGGCTGCCCGCGGTGTATTGGATTGCGCCGTGGGCATTTTTGTTTTCTTGACTTTTGCAATGACGATGCTATCATGAAGATAAGAGAATCAAAAGGGGGCGTAAAAATTGAAAAGAACAAAATTTTTGTCTATTTTGCTCACAGCACTGCTTTTATTGACCCTACCCGCCTGCGGCGGTTATCAGACACTAACTCATATTACAGCGCGCGACGGGCTCTCCGGCCAATCCTTCTCTGCGAAGCTTGTTGCCCGGCGTGGGGAGGTTGGCGGCTCCTTTACGAGCTTTGTATCGTCAGACTCATTGATCGAGTTAAAAGAAAAAATACAGAAGCGCGCCGTCGACGCAGAAAATATAGATACGGCCGTCTATTTTATTCACAAAGAAAGAAGCTGAAAGCTCTGCTTTCTTCCTGCTCGCGCGCGTACCGAATGCGGAGGGGGATGAGCAGCCGCGCTACGCCCTGTTCGCGCCGGTGGCCAGCTTCGGTCAGGCGGAGACGGGCGGCGGGGAAAGCTTGGTATATTTCCCCTATCATCTGGTGAAAAATGCGGAAATCCAGATGTACCCCGGGCAATCCGTCATCCCGGACGGCACGGCCTATCCGGCGGATACGGAGATCGATGCGTTCGAGGCGTTTTATCATGCGCTGGCGGCCGGTGAAACGCAGCGCGAGGGCGATGTGCTAAAGGTCAAGAATACAAAGAGCGGCAAAACAATGCAGCTCACGTTTTATGAGGGGCAGGGAACGAAAATGGTGCGGTTTTCAGCCGCCCCTTCCGCTGAAAACTGACGGTATTCATTGCAATCAAAAATAGCCCCAGCCCCGCATAATATGGCGGAGCCGGGGCTTGGTTACGTTTGCTATCTGGGCCGTTTTCCCTTGTGTTTGCGCAGCTCAATCACCGTTTGCCCGGCATTGTAGGAAGCGCGGATCGTTTTGACCCGCGTGCTGGTAAGCTCATTGCGCACCATGTTTTTGAGCACCTGCCCATGGCTGTAGCCGTGGATAACAATGATTTCCTTCACCTCTTCCGGCGCGTTATCGAGAAGCATATCGAGCCGGAAGCGGGCCTCGCGCGCGTGCATGCCGTGGATATCAACCGTCCATTGGCTGCCCTGCCGGGTGATTTGAAGCAAAGAAAGGCCCCCTTTCCCGAGAAAAATCAGTGTTGCTCAAACAGCTATGGGAGGGCGCTGTTTGAAAAAAGCAGGGCAGAGAACGCCCCGTCCTCTGCCCCGCTGTAACGTTGTGCTTATTGTGGGTTTTTGCCTTCGTCCTGCTGCGCTTCCGCAGCCTTTTCCGCTTCGCGTTTGCCCTCCGGCGTGTCGCGGTAATACTGCGTTTTGGGGTGCGGGTGCTCGCGGGAGGCCCAGAGCTTCTCCGCCTCAGGCGCCCAGGCCGCGGCGAATTTATCGCACTTTGCGCAGAGCATTTCCGCGCTTTCCGGCGAGATGAGGTCGGTGGATTTTGCGCCCGTTTCCCCGATCATCCTGCGCAGGCAATCCGGGTTTTCCAGCATGGGGCAGGGGCGCAGGTGGTTATCGTTAAACGGCTGGCCGCGCCAATAGGCCTGGAACAGGGGGCGGCGCAGTGCCTCGATGAGCGTGTGCGTGCGGATGTTGGAATCCGAAAAGTGAATGAACACGCAGGGCTCAATATCACCCGCGGAGTTGATGTGGAAATAGTTGCGCCCGCCCGCGATGCAGCCGCCGACATATTCGGCGTCATCCTGAAAATCGAAGACGAACATGGGCTTTCCGGTTTTGCCGTTGCGCATTTTGCGCAGCCAGTCATACATGTGTTTGCGCTGCTCGGGCGTGGGGATCAGCTCCGGGTAAGCGTCGTGCCCCACCGGCATATAGTTGAAATACGCGCCGAATTTCACGCCCTTTTCGATCATGAGGTCAATAAACGCGTCGCTCGTGACGGCATCTACATTGGCGCTCGTATAGCACACGGAGATGCCGAACAGGAGCTTGTTCTGCTTGAGCAGATCCATGGCAGCCATGACCTTGTCATACACGCCGTCGCCCCGGCGGCCGTCGTTGCTCTCCCGCGTGCCCTCTACGCTGATGGCCAGCGCAAAGTTGCCCACACGCTTCATATCGTCGCAGAATTTCTGATCGACAAGCGTTGCGTTCGTGTAGGCGAGGAAGGCGCAGTCCGGGTTTTCTTCGCACAGACGGATCACATCATCCTTGCGCACGAGCGGCTCGCCGCCCGTGAACATATAAAAATGCGTGCCCATCTCTTTGCCCTGGCGGATGATGTCGCTGAGCTCCTCATAGCTCAGGTTTTGGCGGTAGCCATATTCCGCGGCCCAGCAGCCCTTGCATTTGAGATTGCATGCGCTCGTCGGGTCGAGCAGAATAATCCAGGGGATGTTGCATTGGTATTTTTCACGGTTTTCACGCACGGTTTTCGTGCCGTGATAGGCGGCGTGGAGGCCGAGCGCGAGAAACATTTTTTTGATTACGTCGCGGTCAATATCTTGTAGGATGCTGATTGCAAACTGGTTCCACACGTTCTCCGGGTCTTCCGCCCCGCGGCGGATGCCCTCCAGCGATTTCGCGGGAAACAGGTTGCCCACAATGCCCTGAGCCTTGTCCACCAATTTGAGCAGGTTCCCCTGTGGATCCTTGTCCACATATTTGAGCAGCTGGTCAAGAACAGCTCCCGCCGCTGCGCGTTGTGCTTTATGCTTCACAGCCATTTGAATTGATCCCTCCCTATGGGCAAAACAGCCCACCCTGTTAGTGTACGTGATTGCGGAAGGGTTGTCAATAAAAGAAGTGTGAACGAAGAATGAATTCGCAGCAGAATCTTTATTTTGTCACATTTTTCCTCTGTGCTTCGCGCCGCGCAGAGCGCCCGTGCCCAGGGGCAGGATCACCGCAAATGTGGTGCCCTTTGGACCGCTTTGCACGCTGATTTTGCCGTGGTGCGCCTGCACGATGCTCTGCGCGATCGAAAGGCCGAGGCCGTAGCCTCCCTGCGCCCGTGTGCGGGAACTGTCCACCCGGTAGAAACGCTCAAAGAGATGGGGGATTTGCTCCGCGGGGATCTGTTCACCGGTGTTGTGCACCGTCAGCACGGCCTTCTCCTGCTCTTTTTGCAGCCGGAGCGTAACAGCGCCGCCCTCACCGGAATATTTGATTGCGTTATCCAGCAGGATGGCGGTCAGGCGGCGCAGCCGATCCTCATCGCCGGGGAGCATTACGTCTTTTTCTATTTCGCTGGTGAGTGTTTTGCCCTGCTCAAAGGCGACCGATTCAAACGGCAGCACGCTGCTCCAGACCGTATCGCTGAAATTTAGTTCAGAGAGCGTGGGCGCCTGCCGGGCGTCGTCCGCCTGTGCGAGAAACAGCAGGCTCCCCACGAGCTCCTTCATATGGGAGGCCTCCGCCTGCGTGTATTCGAGCCATTTTGCCTGGCTCTGCACAGTTTCCGCCCGGTGGGAGAGAACGATGCCCATATTGGCGAGAATCACGGTCAAAGGCGTTTTCAGTTCATGGGAGGCGTCCGCCACGAACTGCCGCTGCTGTTGCCATGATTTTTCAAGGGGCCGCAGCGCCCATCGGGCGAGAAACAGGCTAATGCCGAAAAAGGCGAGCAGGCCGAAAAAGCCGACGAGCGCGGAGATCTTCAGCAGGGAGGTCAGGCTCTCAATTTCATCCGTCCGGTCCGCAAAGGCGACGCGGTTGCCCTGAATGAGAAACCGCAGTCTTTCGCCCCGGATAGCGCCAGAGGATTTTTGCTGCGCGAGCGCCGCGGCTACGATTGCTTTCAGCGCGCCTTCATCCGTGACCGTCACAGTTTCGCCGGCCACTTCCTCGATTGTTCCATCGCTAGCGAGGGTCACATAAAAGGCGGCGGTCATCCTCTTCAGCGGGTCTTTTCCGCCGGGCAGCTTGCCGCCGATTTCTCGCTTGGGGAAGCCTTCGGCTTCCCCGCCGCGCAGCACGCGCTCCATGGCCTGCATGCCATCCATCTCCAGCCGGTGGTAGGAGGAGGCAAGCACGGCGGTAAAAACAATGGTCAGCACGAGCGTGACCAGAATCATATTGACTAGCACAAATTTCCGGCGCAGTTTATTCAGCATCGGCGTTGCCCTCCAAATGGTAACCGAGCTTGCGCGCGGTTGCGATCTGAACCGTGCTATTGAGAAACGCGAGCTTTTTGCGCAAAAAAGAGATATAGGCCTCCACGTTGTTATCCTCCGCATCCGATTCACTGCCCCAGATTTTCAGAAGCAGCGTCTCCTTGGAGAGGATGATTTTGGGATTTGACAGTAACAGGCGGATCACCTCGAACTCCTTGAGCCCCAGGCGGACGCTCTTTGCGCCGCATTGCAGCGTATAAGCGGATAAATTGAGCCTTAAATCCCCAAAGGAGAGTTCGTTTAGCACTACATCGCCCTGCCTGCGGGAGAGAGCGCGCACGCGAGCGAGCAGCTCTTCCGTAAAAAAGGGCTTGGTCAGGTAGTCGTCCGCGCCGCAGTCAAGGCCGGTCACCTTATCCTGCACCTCGTCTTTTGCTGTCAGGAGCAGGACGGGCGTCTGATCTTTCTGTGCGCGCAATTCACGCACGATGTCAAACCCATTCCGTTTCGGCAGCATCACGTCCAGCACGATCACGTCGTAAATCCCGCTGAGCGCGTAATCGAGGCCGTCCTCTCCATCGTGCACAACGTCAGCCGTATATTTATGTTCCGTCATAATTTGGCCAAGCGCCTCAGCCAGGCGGATTTCATCTTCCACAATCAGGATTCGCATCTCAAACACATCCCTTTATGTTATGTTTTTGCTTCGATAGCAGGCGATGTTTCGCGCCGATAGGTATTTTTTCAATGCTTCAAACTTTGTTTGAAGCTGTCATACCAATACGCAGAACTTGCCGCTGCGAAAAATGGCGTTGCCGCCGTGCGGCAGGAGGCGTTTCGCGCCGACAGACAT
>UQWL01000026.1 GCA_900544715.1 uncultured Oscillospiraceae bacterium
AAAACGAACGACGAGGAAAAGGGTCGCACCCCACGCGGGTGCGTGGATTGAAATCAGTCGTAAATCGGGTAAAAGGCCGCGCTGCCTTGTCGCACCCCACGCGGGTGCGTGGATTGAAATCTTGATGCCGCGCTTCATCTGGCGTTCAAGGACAGTCGCACCCCACGCGGGTGCGTGGATTGAAATGGCCTGCGCACGCGTCGCCCAGTCCCAGTCATTGTGTCGCACCCCACGCGGGTACGTGGATTGAAATAACGTTGATTATATTTGGCTTACTACCGGCAAAGGTCGCACCCCACGCGGGTGCGTGGATTGAAATCAATGGTGCAGCCAGATCCGGAATCCATTTCGGAGGTCGCACCCCACGCGGGTGCGTGGATTGAAATAATCGCCCGCCAACCGGTAAATCCGTTGACGATCTCGTCGCACCCCACGCGGGTGCGTGGATTGAAATACAAATATCGAAGCTTCCCATACCACGGTAGCTAAAGTCGCACCCCACGCGGGTGCGTGGATTGAAATAATAACCTGCGCAAACTTATTGTTATTATCAAAGGTCGCACCCCACGCGGGTGCGTGGATTGAAATATCTCCCGTATTAATAAATTTTGTTGGTACTGCGGGTCGCACCCCACGCGGGTGCGTGGATTGAAATGCAGACCCTCCAAATACAACGGCATATTTACGCGTCGCACCCCACGCGGGTGCGTGGATTGAAATCTCTCTATGGCGCGCAAGCTGCCGAACATGACAAGTCGCACCCCACGCGGGTGCGTGGATTGAAATCACGATCCGTGCGAAGGGCTTACCACCTACGCCCAGGTCGCACCCCACGCGGGTGCGTGGATTGAAATTCAACGCTCTGTTCGCCATCTATCAACTTATTAGTCGCACCCCACGTGGGTGCGTAAATGGAAATATATAGGTTGTACATTCTTTTGAGTAAGACTGGTTACACCAACGCGAATGCATACTACATCTCATACAATTGAGAAGGTATCAGCAATAATAATATCCGCCTTCCTGTGCATATATATAGAACATACGTCCACACAGGTATGTGGATACGCGGATTGAAATCAGCGTGGAAGTAATAAGGGGGCACAATCCAGAAGCGCCGCACACGCATGGGTGTGTGGATTAAAATCAAGGATTTTTAGCACCGAGCTCTCCCCACATTGCCGCTTGGTATGCGCCTAAACGATCTTGCATCTGGAAAGTCAAAAAAGAATGCCGTTTCGCTTCCCATCCATGTTGCAGTAAGCTTCCCTTATCATTGCGAATATCATGCGCACAACATGTTCAAATTGGAGGTTCCCCATGGCGGCATTTACAAATATTGTTTCCAATATTAACCAAATGCTAAACTCCGTTTTGTGGGGGCGTGGCATGCTTTTATGCTTCCTGCTGGTCGGCCTGCTGTTTACCCTTGGCACACGTTTCTTTCAGGTGCGTTGGTTTTCCCAATGGATGCGGCTGACGATTGGAAGCGTCTTATCCCCCAAAAATACGAAAAAAGCGGCTTCCGCACATTCCATCACGCCCTTTCAGGCGCTCTCCACCGCACTCGCCGCCGCAATCGGCACCGGCAATATTGTCGGCGTTGCCATTGCCCTTTCTACGGGCGGCCCGGGTGCGATCTTCTGGATGTGGGCCTCCGCTTTTCTCGGCATGATGACAAGCTTTGCGGAAAAAACGCTCGGCATCCGCTACCGATATCCGGATGCAAAAAACCGCTGGGTAGGCGGCGCGATGGTCTATATGGAAAAAGGACTTCACTGCAAATGGATGGCTCTGCTCTTTGCAGCGCTGTGTATTCCGGTCTCCTTCGGCATGGGTAACCTCTCGCAGAGCAATTCGATGGCGCAGGCGATGGAAAACGCCTTTGGCGTGTCCCCCAAAGTGACGGGAACAGTGGCTGCCATATTGATTGGGATTATCCTTCTCGGCGGCATCAAACGCATTGCCGCCGTGACGGAAAAACTGGTTCCCATCATGGCAATCCTGTATTTAACGGCAGGCTGCGCTGTGATTTTAATGAATATCCGCCGCCTTCCCCAGGCGGTCGGCGATATCGTTTTGGAGGCTTTTTCGATTCGTTCTGCCGTAGGCGGAGCAGCGGGCTACGGCATGGCCCGCGCGCTGCGCACTGGTGTTTCAATGGGCGTTTTTTCCAATGAAGCTGGGCTCGGCACCTCCGTGATCGTCCACTGCGACGCGGATGTGAAGGAGCCGGTCGAGCAGGGCATGTGGGGCATCTTTGAGGTGTTTGCGGATACGCTCGTATGCTGCACTGTCACGGCGCTCGCCATCCTCACCTCAGGGGTCTGGTCCCCTTCCTGCGCGCACAGCGGCACCGCACTGTGCGCTGCCGCCTTTGCCACGGTGTTCGGTGCTGCCGGCGAAAAATTTATCGCCATTTCAATTGTACTATTCGCCTTTGCCACACTCATCGGCTGGTCGTATTACGGAGAACGGGCCGTTTCCTACCTATTGGGTGACCGAGCCGTTCCTTTTTACAAAATTCTGTTTGCCGCCGTCGTTCTTCTGGGCAGCACGGTGCGGATGGAACTCGCATGGAGCTTATCTGACACGTTTAATGCCCTACTGGCAATTCCAAACCTGATTGCGATCACGATTTTAAGCCGGGAGGTATTCCGGCTTACCAAAGATTATGTGCGCCGGTATTTTCTCACTCAAAAAGAAGCAGACAGACAGCGCATAAAAGCGGCCGTTCCCGGCCATAACAAATGCAGAAGAGGTTGATGTGCAAATCAGTTCTCATTTGGCGCGAAAGGAATGGTAATATGGCGGATCCAAAATTGGAGAGTGGGCTCAATTCCCTTTTGAAAAAAAATGCCGGGATAAACGAATATTTTCTCTCCCTCCCCAGCATTGCGCGGGATAAGCTGCGCGATTGCGGAAAACAGATTAAAACGGAGAAGGACTTCTATGAACTGGCGGAAACATTTGTAAAAGAAGAGTCCTAAGCATCGTTGATTCTAGATAACGGGCGGCCCTTTCGGGGGCCGTCTTTTCCTTTTGTCCTTCATGGATACGGGGAATCACAACCGGTTTTATTTTTGCCCTTGTTTGCCGGTTTATCTGTTGTTTTTCTCATCGCAACAGTATATACTAAATGCTGTAAATCAATAAACGTTGTGAGGTTTCTCTATGGATTTCGGCTTTTTAAAAATCGGTGCTTTCAGCCCACGCACCTGCGTGGCCAACCCAAAACAAAATGTAATTTATCTGCTGGGTGCCCTGCGCCATGCACAGGAAGAGGGGGTTCAGGTGGCCGTGCTGCCGGAGCTCTGCCTCTCTGGCTATACCTGTGGTGACTTATTCGGCCAAGATGCACTGCTTGACAGCTGCGAGCAGGCGCTGCTCGGCCTTGCGGAGCAGACAAAGGACTTTTCCGCCGTGATCGTCGTAGGCATCCCTTTGCGGGTAAATGGGTTTCTCTATAACTGCGCGGCCGTGCTGCATCGCGGTAACATCCTCGGCTTTGTGCCAAAGACCTACCTGCCGAATTACCAGGAATTTTATGAAAAGCGCTGGTTCGTTTCCGCAGAGCAGGCTAAGGCAGAAACGGTCCGCTTCGCCGGGGAGGAAATTCCGTTCGGAAATCTGCTTTTCCGCTTAAACGACCGCGCGGTGCTCGGCGTTGAAATTTGTGAGGATCTTTGGGTGCCCCTGCCGCCAAGCACGCGGATGGCGCAGGCCGGGGCAAATGTGATCGTCAACCTCTCCGCCAGCAATGAAGCGGTCGCCAAAAACGACTACCGCCGCGCTATGATCGCGCAGCAGAGCGCAAAAACGCTATGCGCTTATGCCTATGCTTCGGCAGGCGTAGGGGAATCTACAACAGACCTCGTCTTTGCCGGTGCCTGCACCGTGGCGGAAAACGGGACGGTCCTCGCAGACGGCCCTCGCTTTTTGCAGGAGGGCAGCGAAGCGGTCGCCTGCGTCGATCTGGAGCGGCTTTTATCCCAGCGCAGGCAAAACGGCAGCTTCCCGGATAATGCCACTCTCGTTCCCCCGCCTTCCTACCGGGTAATCGACGCGCCGGTTCCCGCCCTGAAAGAAACGCAGATCGACCGCGCCTATGATAAGCACCCCTTTGTGCCGGATGATCTCGTCAAGCGGGAGGAACGCTGCCGGGAGATTCTTTCGATCCAGGCGGCAGGGCTTGCCAAGCGGCTTTCCCATACTAGGATGCAGAAGCTGGTGCTCGGCATTTCCGGTGGGCTCGACTCGACGCTCGCGCTGCTCGTCTCCGTGCGGGCAATGGAGCTTTTAAAACTACCGGTAAACAGCATCATCTGCGTTACCATGCCGGGATTCGGCACGACAGACCGTACCTATGACAACGCCGTGGAGCTTATCCGCTGCATCGGTGCGACCTTCCGGGAAATTGATATTCGCCCGGCCTGCCTGCAGCACATGGCGGATATCGGCCATGATCCCGCTCTGCACGACGTAACCTATGAAAACACGCAGGCCCGCGAGCGCACACAGATCCTGATGGATCTCGCCAATAAGGAGGGCGCTATTCTCGTGGGAACGGGGGATTTAAGCGAGCTTGCCCTCGGCTGGTGCACCTATAATGCCGACCATATGAGCATGTATGGCGTGAACTGCGGCGTGCCCAAAACGCTTGTGCGCCATCTGGTTGAAAATTTCGCCACTCAGGCGGATGCGCGCACAGCAAGCGTGCTGCGTTCCGTGCTTGGCACGCCTGTCAGCCCGGAGCTCCTGCCGCCGGATGAGAGCGGTCAAATCGCACAGAAAACAGAGGAGAAGATCGGCCCCTATGAGTTGCACGATTTCTTCCTCTACCATTTTCTCCGCTTTGGCACCAATCCACAGAAGCTCTTATTTCTTGCCCAGCGCGCCTTTGGCGGCCAATATACCCGGCAGCAGCTCACCGCTTGGCTGCGGCTGTTCTTAACGCGCTTTTTCCAGAGCCAGTTCAAACGCTCCTGCCTGCCGGACGGCCCGAAGGTGGGCTCCGTCAGCCTCTCTCCGCGCGGGGATTGGCGTATGCCGTCCGACGCGCAGGTGAATGCCTGGCTCGACGCACTGGATGAAAAGGAATCGGAGTAAAAGTTTGAAAAATAACTCTCTCAAACTGTGTATTGTGCTTTTCGATCATCAATTCCACCCGAAATTTTGGCTGAGCCAAAGCCGCACAATTCGCGGCTTGGTGTAAAAAAAGATGGCCATGCGTTTGAAAGATGATTCTTTCAAACTGCGTTTTGTGCTTTTCGATTATCAATGCTACTTGAAATTTTAGCTGCGCCAAAGCCGCGCAAATCCGCTGATTGGCGCAAGAAAGGGATGGTCATAACCATGTCAGACCTCAAGCCGCGCATTTACACCGTTGCCACCGCTCACCTGGATACCTCCTGGAACTGGGATTTCGAAACGACGCTGCGCGAATACATCCCCGCCACCCTGCGGGATAATTTTGCGCTCTTCGAGAAATACCCGGATTACCGCTTCAGCTTTGAGGGGAGCTACCGCTACGAGCTGATGGAGGAATACTATCCGGAGGAATTCGAAAAACTGAAGGAATATGTTGCGCAGGGGCGGTGGAACGTGACCGGCAGCGCGTATGAAAACGGGGATGTCAACGTTCCCTCCCCGGAAGCGCTTTTTCGCAATATCCTCTATGGCAACAGCTATTTTGAGAAAACGTTCGGCAAGCGCAGCACGGATATTTTCCTGCCGGACTGCTTCGGCTTCGGCTGGGCGCTGCCGAGCATTGCGCGGCATGCAAACCTTTCCGGGTTCACCACACAGAAGCTGACCTGGAGCTCCGCCTACGGCATACCCTTTGACCTGGGCCGCTGGTACGGGGTGGATGGCCGTTGGATCTACGCTTCTCTCGACGCGCGCAGCTATGTGGCGGAGCTTGACAAGGTGCGCAAAAACCGTGCCGTTTCGCAAAAGCTCAAGGCGAATCTCAAAAAATACAACCTTCCGTTTACCTATATCTTCCACGGCACAGGGGACCGTGGAGGCTCCCCGAAGGAGGAATCCGTCGCCACCGTCTGCCGGGAGCTCGCGGAGAACGAGGCGGAAAAAAGCGACGTGCTCAGTGCAGCAGCCGATCAGGTTTTCCGGGATATGGAGGCGGAGCTGACACCGGAGCAAAAGGCCAGCCTCCCCTTCTGGAATACGGAGCTCGTCTCCACCGATCATGGCGTGGGCTCCTACACCTCGCGCGCAATCGGCAAGCGGTGGAACCGCCGCGCGGAGCAGCTGGCGGATGCGACAGAGCGCAGCGCCTCAGCGGCAATGTGGCTAGGAGCGGCTAACTACCCGCAGAAAAAAATCGATACCGCATGGAAACGGGTGATCGCCCATCAGTTCCACGATGATCTCACCGGCACCTCTCTGATGCGCTGCTACCAGCGCAATTGGAATGATTATATCCTCTCGCTCAATGAATTTTCAGAAGAATACCGCGCAAGTGTGGGCGCTGTATCCACTCTGATGGATACCTCCTTCGTCGAGGGCACGGCCCTGCTCGTCAACAATCCCCTCCAGGGGAGTGAAAACCGCATTGGCCCGGTCACGGCCTTTGTTCCTGTCTCCGAAAACTGCCGGTATCTCCGTGTTTACGATTCAGAAGGGTCAGAGGTGCCCGCGCAGGTGCTTTCGCGCAGCGGCGGGGCATTGAAAATTGTGTTCATTGCAAGCGTTCCCTCCATGGGCTATGCCGTATACGATGTGCGGGAGGCAGGGGAGCCCTGCCCCATCCAAACGCGTTTGCGCGCACAGGAAAAGCTGCTGGAAAACGAGCGCTACCGCCTCACGCTTGACCACAACGGCGATATTTCCAGCATCTATGATAAAGAGGTCGGGATGGATCTGCTTTCAGCCCCCATCCGCATGGGCGTCCACCACTACTTGGGCAGCACGCAATATCCCGCTTGGGAGCTCGATTTTATCGAGGTGATGACAAAGCCAATGGCTTATGCGCGCGCGCCCAAATTTACCATCTTGGAAAACGGCCCCGCCCGCGTTGCGATTGAAACGTTGCGTGTATGCGGTCCCTCGACCTTCCGCCAGGTCATTTCCCTGGCTGCCGGGGGCGATACGGTGGAGGTTTACAACGAGATCGAATGGCGCAGTATGCGCAGCCTGCTCAAAACGCAGTTCCCGCTGGCGGTATCCAATCCGAAAGCGAGCTATGATCTCGGCTTGGGCGTCATTGAGCGCGGCAATAATACACCGAAGCTCTATGAGGTGCCCGCCCAAATGTGGGCGGACATCACGCAAAAAGACGGTAGCTGCGGTGTTTCCATCCTGAGCGATTCCAAATACGGATGGGATAAGCCGCTCGACAACTGCCTGCGTCTGACTGGCATGCACACGCCCCTATCCGCCTTCCGCGAGGATAGTGGACAAAACACCATGGACCTTGGCCTGAACCGCTACAGCTTCGGCATTTTCGGACATACGGGCGGCTATGAAAACGGCACGCAGATGGCGGCCGCGCGCTTTAACCAGCCCATGAACGCCTTCCTGGTGGAAAAGCATCCGGGCGCCTTGGGCCGTGAATTCTCCTTCGGCCGGATCAACGAGGAAAACATATTGGTGCGCGCGCTCAAAAAAGCGCAGGATTCTGATGAGATCATCGTCCGCTTCAATGAGGGCACTGGAAAAGCCCACACAAAGCTCCGTTTTGAGCTCGGCACCGGCATTGCGTCTGCACGGGAAATCTATGCCTCTGAGGAGCCAAGAGAAGATGGCGGCTTCCTGCTGGAGGGCGGTGTGCTGCAATTTGACTTAAAGGCCTTTGAGCCGCGCTCCTTCGCCCTGACGCTCGCGCCCTCCCCAGTGTGCGGCCAGCTCAAGCACAGTATGCCGGTCGAGCTGCCTTACGATACGGATATCATTTCTTTCAACCGTAACCGGGCGGATTGCGACACTGCTTGCCCGGTTGCCCTGCCCGCGGAACGCTTCCCTGCGGAGATCCGCTGCGGCGGCGTACGCTTTGTGACCGGCCCCAAAGAGGATGTGGCGGCAAATGCCGTGATCTGCCGTGGGCAAAAGCTGCCTATCCCAGAAGGCGCAAAATATCTGAGCCTGATGATGGCCTCGCTCAGCGGTGATCGGCGCACCGCGCTGACCATCGGCAAAACCGGCTTCCTGTTCACCGTACATGATCTGCTGGAGGCGGTCGGAAAATGGGATCTCTACGGCATGCAGGAGACTGGGCAAATTAAGCAGACCGTTCTTGCCTGGAATGCGACTCATCTACATAGAGGCGATGCGGACAGCTACGGCGAGCAGGCGTATTTTTTCAAATATACGTTCGAAATTCCGGAGGGAGCGGAATCCTTCACCCTCCCGCTCGATCAAAACCTCCTTCTTCTCGCTGCAAGCGGCACGGATCTTCCCGCCTGCCGGACAGCCACGCCGCTGTACGACACGCTCAAAAAGAGGGAGTTCGATTTCTGGATTACGGAAAAAGACCGCGGGCTTGCACACCCCGGGGCGATTTCCAAGGCGGTGGGCTTCCTGAAATTTGGCAGTAGCTACGTATCCCGCTCGTTGCAAAGGGAAATCGATTTGCTGTAAGCCGGCAGGCTGATGCAAAAAAGAAAGGAGCACGTTGCGGCAAATCACAACGCGCTCCTTTTCTATTCCACTGTGCCATCCTTGGTGCGCTTCAGCCCTTTTCCGCTGAAAAAGCGGCATCATCCTCGTATGTCTCCGGGCAAACCTCCCTGATTTTTTCCCGCAGTGCGATGAAATCTTCCAATGCCTCCGGCTTCTGCTGCGGATTGCGCAAAAGCGAAGCCGGATGATAGGTGCCCATCATCCACACGCCGTTTTTTTCCACAAACTGACCGTGCTGCCTAGTTACACGGAAATTTTTATCGATGAGACGCTGCGCAGAAATCCGCCCAAGGCAAACAATAATCTTCGGCCGAAGCAGGCGCACCTGCTCGCGCAGCCAAGGCAGACAGGCTTCCTGCTCGGCAGGCAGCGGATCGCGGTTTTTCGGCGGACGGCATTTCACCATATTGGCAATGTAAATATTTCTGGTGCGGTCTAAATCGACCGCGGCCAAATATTGATCGAGCAGCTTCCCGCCGCGGCCTACAAACGGCTCGCCCTGCAAATCCTCATTTTCGCCCGGGCCCTCGCCGATCAAGAGCACGCTCGCTTTCCTGCTGCCCACGCCGAAAACCAGATTGGTTCGCGTTTCCCCCAGCGGGCAGTTGTGGCAACTGAAACATGCTGTTTCCAATGCCTCCCAGGTTTTATACATATGAATCCCAGCGCCTTTCCTCTGTTTTGCGTGCAGACTCTGCATGCATACAGTATAGCATATCCGCTGAGATTTGTAGAGCGGTATCTGAGATTTAACGTTGCTATTTCCCGGCGGTTGATGTAAAATAGGAAGAAAGAAATGTATTTTTTGGAGGAAACAAACGATGAAAAAAAGCGTATTGCTTGAAACTTCCGCGCGCCATGCCCACCTGAGCCGCAGGGTGCTCGATATCCTGTTTGGCGAAGGCTATGAGCTGACCCATAAAAAAGACCTCTCCCAGCCTGGCCAGTTTGCCACCAACGAGCGCATCCAGGTCATCGGCCCAAAGGGCAGCTTCCCCAGCGTGTCGATCCTCGGCCCGGTCCGCCCGGAAACGCAGGTTGAGCTCTCCGCTACGGACGCCCGCTCTATCGGCCTGAAGCCACCCGTGCGCGAGTCAGGCGACCTGAAAGGCAGCGCAGGATGCAAAATCGTCGGTCCGAAGGGCGAAGTAGAGCTTCAGGACGGCGTTATCATTGCAAAGCGCCACATCCATGCCACACCGGCCGACGCAGAGCAATATGGCCTACAGGATAAGCAGATTGTATCCGTCAAGGTGGAATCTGATGGGCGTTCCCTAGTCTTTGGTGATGTCGTCGTACGTGTCAGCGAAAAATATGCGCTTGCCATGCATATTGACACCGACGAATCCAATGCTGCGGGCGCTGTGCCCGGCATGATGGCTGAAATTCTGGACTGACTTGACAACAGAATCCGGACGGGCGGGAAGAGGCAGCGCAGTGCCTCCCCGCCCTTTCTTCTTTCTTTCTGCATAATGGCTGGTGCGCGAGCATAGAATGGATTAAATGCATCTTATTCTTCAGAAATGGGGACGGTAACATGGACAACCAGACTGCCGCTTCGCTGCAGCGACCGAAAATCCGATACCTGCTCATCCTGGGCTGCACCGTGCGCGGGGATCAGCCCACGCAACTCCTGCAAACGCGGATTGATCGCGCGGCGCAATACTTAAAGCTGCATTCGCAAACCATAGCGGTTGCCAGCGGCGGATGCTTCCGGGCCGGGCAACAAAAAAGCGAGGCAGCCGTTATCCAAGAGGGGCTGTGCGCGAAGGGAATCTCTCCGGAGCGGATTCTGATTGAGGATCAGGCGCGCTCAACCGCAGAAAATTTCCTCCTGTGCAAGCACCTGTTGGAAAACTGTGAGGGCTGGAACGAAGCAGAAACCATTGCCTTTGTCACGAATGATTTCCATGTAGCGCGCTGCCTGAAGCTCGCCTGCCGCAACCGGCTGCATGTTGTGCCGGTTGCGGCTGCAACGCCGAAGCATGCGCGCCTGCGCTGCCGCCTGCGGGAATGCATCGTTTCCATTCCGGTGCGGTTTTCAGCAAAGTAAAATCGTGAAACAAACAAAGAATGCACTGCAAAAGCTTGTGCAGCACATCTCTTTATTTTTGCTGGTCTGCCCTCAGGTATTTCTGCCGGAAGGTGCCCGGCGTCATGCCCACGGCCTTTTTAAACGCACGGTCAAAGTGGCTCTGATCACAATAGCCGAGCTGGAGCCAAATGCTGCCGCTGCCCGGCATTTGCAGCAGGCGCTTCGCCTCTTTCATCTTTTTCTGCTGAATATACTGGGTGACACTCATGCCTGTCTCCTGCCGGAAGCGCTGTGTGAGATAGCTCGGGTTGCGCTGCACGCTCGCCGCGACCTCCTCCACACGGATGCGTTCATATAGATGCTCCTGCACATACTGCATGCACAAATGCACCGTTGCGGAATAATTGGCCTGTTTGAGCGTTTGAACGCGACCGGCAAAATCCATAAGCATCCGGGCAAACAGGCTGACGAGCGCCTCCTGCTCGCCAACTTCTTCGCAGAAGAGGATGTAATATTCATAGAGCCCGCAGGCCTCCTCCCAGCCTACCCCCGCCTGCACCGCCGCCTGAAAGGCCAGCGCCCCGACGGCGATCACCTGATTGCGCAGGCTGCGCAGCGGTTCATGCGCAAAGGTGGCAAGATTCCACCGCGGCAGTTCCTGCAGAAGGAGCTTTAGTGCCCGCGGATCACCCTCCCGCACACAGTGCATCAGCCGCTCCTGAAGCCTCTCACTGAACAGGCGCGGCTCTTCCTCATGATGCGAAAAGGGCCGTGCCCGCTCCAATGGCATCTCCGGAAAAAGATGCTTCTGATCCATCAGCTGGGAGAGTGTGATATGTTCGCCATACATTTGATTGTATGCAAGAATCGCTCCATCAATCAGGGCGCGGCAATCCAGCACCGGTATGGCGCGGTAATAGGCAATCAGGGCGCTTTTCTGCGCCACGCTCACTTCCAGTGGAGCCAATATGTGCGAAACAGCCGTTTCGTTGAGCTCGCCTGGGAACACCGGCCCAATCAGCAGCGTTCCCATCGCACGCCCAAGCTCCCGCACGCCGATGCTGGCCATCGCACCGAAAATAGGCGAGGTCCGCAGCCGCGGCAGGCAATTGCTATCCTCCCGGTGCAAAAGCGGAGCGACTAACACCTCTGCACATCCCTCCGGCAGATCGGGCCAGCCCTCAGCAAACATCTCTTCCCCCGCCCGTGTGACGGCACGCACCGGCACACTGGAAAGGGAACGCAGCAGCAGCGCATTCTCCCGCGCCATTCTCCAACGCATTTCGACCGCCTGTTTATATCCCATCCGCCTTACATCCCCGATCTTTTTCTATTTAATTTATAACATACACATGAATTATACTATAAACTCGGATTAATGCAATCCATTCTCCATAATTTATGATAAATTTTTTAATAGAAAACAAGCTATGTTTGGTAAACATAGCAACTTGGAAATTCACACAAAGGAGTTTGAAAACGAATGATCGGTATTGGTAATTGGGGTTGTCACGTAGACACAATGTTCTTCAAGGGTGACGTAAAGTTCACCATTACAGACAACGGCGGGGAATATGGCTTCGAGCTTCATATGGATGGCCCGATTCCAGAATTCCAGATCAAGGAGATCAAAGAGGAAAACGGCGACACGCTTCATGCAATCGCCAATGTTGAGATGCTGCCCGGCAAGGATATCGATGTTGCACTGACTTTCACGGGCGACACCTTCAACGGCGTGATTAAAGTGCCTTTCCTTGGCAAAATCAAGCTCAACAATGGCTATCGCCTCGCTGAATAACGAGCAAGCAAAACGCGCCTGCCCTGTCTGTGAGTTGGGGCAGGCGCAAGCTGTTTTGATCTTGAAAAATTCATAAAAGGCCGTTGACAAGCATGAAAAATTGTGTTATGATAGCTTTCGTCCCGCATGGAGAGATACCGAAGTGGTCATAACGGAACGGTCTTGAAAACCGTCGTGCCGCAAGGCACCGTGGGTTCGAATCCCACTCTCTCCGCCAGAGAGTGATACGAAGCCTTTCTCGTTTATATATACAATTTCATCCTGAAAAGATGTTACCATGGAGAAGTACTCAAGTTGGTGACGAGGCGCCCCTGCTAAGGGCGTAGGTCGGGTAACCGGCGCGGGAGTTCGAGTCTCCCCTTCTCCGCCAAACTGAGTCTGGACGTAAGTCGCGTTCCAGACTCAGTTTTTTATTTATCTTTGCGCTCGCGCGGATGGCTGACATCTATTTTGTAACAGTCATACACGTCGTCGCTCCTCCTTCCCGCAAAAAGTCACGCTCGGCTCACCTGCTCGGTTGTAAATGCCCTCGCAATGGCTCGCTGTCACTGCCAACTTTTGGCGGGTTTTCGCTCTATATTGACTTGTGGGCATCTATTTTGTCAACGCTTCTCAAACCTGCGGTCAGCAATTTGCAACCGCAGTTTTTTCTATTCTCCGGTTTTTTCCTGCCCTTCCAATGGGTATCTATTTTGTATTTCTCCTTTTGCTAAGCGACTTTTTCGATGAATCATTGACTTTTATGATAAGTTTGATATATTAATAAAAGAAATTTATTATTTTAACTTAAACCGCGCAACCGTTATTGGCATATGAATATGCTAAACCGCCGAAAGAAATGTTTTATTCCTGGGTTCCAAGCAATGGATTGTGATCATGATTAGGTCTATCAATCGGAGCGTTCAGACTCTCCGTTCAAATTATCAGAAGCGATCTTTTTTCTCCTATTCTGATTAAGCCTGCGGTCATCCATTTGGAGCCGCAGGCTTTTTGGTGTTCCAGCTCTCCGTCTGCGTTTATGCGGAGGAGCTTCTATATTCCACCGAATTGATCTGTGTGCGAAGGAACGGCAGTGAAACGCCATCGCCCTTCTTCCATAACCCCCTTCGGGCGTACGGCAGGCAGTCACTTTCAGGAAATCCGGCTTTTTTCGCCCTTTGATGCGCTCCACCGCCCCTTGCATCGCCCGAAAAAAGGGCGTATAATATAGAGGAATAGAAGAAAAATAAAATTGGGCTCACTGCGTTGTCTGCATGTGAAAGGAAGATTATCTTGGGCGGAGATTTACATTGTCATACCAGGCTTTCCGACGGTTCTCTCGGCATTGAGGACTTAATTCTGCTTGCACAAAAATTAAAAATCGAAACCATTGCCATTACAGACCATGATTGCCTTGCCGGGACGGTGCGCGGTAAAGTCATCGGTGATCGGCATGGTGTTCAGGTGATCCCAGGGGTGGAAATTTCCTGCGTTGATCCAAAGCGGGAGCGCAGGGCACATTTGCTCTGCTATCTCAGCGACAGCCCGGACCGCTTGGAAGGGCTCTGCCGACGGAACTCCCTTTCGCGTAGAAAAGCGGGGCAATATATGATTCTGAAAGCGGCTAAACGCTTTCCGATCACGCCGGAATTTGTGCTAAAATGTGCCTCCGGTTCCACCAATATTTTTAAGCAGCACATCGCACACGCCCTGATGGAATGCGGCTATACGCACACGATCTTTGGGGAGCTTTATCAAGATTTATTTTCCTCCGACAGCCCGAATTGCATCAGCGTGGAGCCCTCTTTCCCGGATGTGCGCGGGGTGCTGGAGGCGATTCACGAGGCCGGCGGCATTGCCGTGCTGGCCCACCCTGCCTTTTACAACAGCTTTGATCTGCTGGATGAGCTGATTGGGCTTGGGCTGGATGGCGTAGAGGTCTGGCATCCCACGGCAAATGAGGAAACGGTCAGCCGCCTCAAGCGCACAGCGCGTGAGCATCATCTGCTAATGACCGGCGGCAGCGACTTTCACGGGATGTATAATTCCCGATTGACAAAGCTCGGCGAGTTCCTCACCCCCGATGAACAAATTACGGAGCTGCTCAACTATAAGGCGAAACAACGCCGCCTACAAAAGAAAGCGGCTGTTGCGGCGGAAAAAGCAGTTTAATCCCTGCTTTTGATGAAGCCTTGCGCAAACTCCATCTCTGCGAAAGGCAGGAACACGATCATGAACACATTTGATGATAGTGACATGAAAATATTTGGCGTGAAGGAGGAGCCGGATTCTACTGACGGAGCCGAGGTGCAGGCGCTGGCGGAAGAAATGAAACGGCAGAGGCTCAACGGCAACTCAGAGCGTGCCAAACAGCTCGGAATTCGCATGGCTGCTCTTGCCCCGGATTCCGCAGATGCGGACAGCCTTGATCTTTCCCGCCTGCTGGGCGATCCCCTCCCCTCCCCTGATATTATGTGCCAAATCCGCATTCTTTTGATCTTTATCGCAGAATCCTGTTTGCACCTTTATACACCCACGCCTCTGCTTGCCACCACTGCAGTCAATGCGCTGTATGACAAGCTGATTGAGGATGATCCGGGTTTTTATGATACGATCTCTAACGGGGCGGCATTCAGTTTTTATTATCTTGCCCTACGCCACAGCGGGAAGGCGGATGAAAACATCGGCGCTACGTTTGCCATGCTTTGCGGAGCTGAGGAAAATCAAGCTCTGGCCGGGCTGGGTGCGCGTGTTTATCAATATGTCACGCGGAAAATACGCGGTCTCATCGGCGAAATTCAGTTCGTTGAGGTTCGCTGAGCCGCTGCGATGCGTTCAATTTACGTTCAAAGGCGTGCGGAAACACTTTTTTGTTTCCGCACGCCTTTTTATTTTTTCATCAATTATGAAAGGCATTAGGCTTCCAGTTCCACATCCGGAGCCTGTGCATTGGGGTCCGCTTCGCCATGGCGCACCTGCGTCATGCACAGGAAGGCGAGTGCGAATGCAATCGGGCAGTAAATAAAGAGCGACCAATAACTCGTCGAGCCGCACAACGTCCCACAAAGGATCGGGCCGACGATGGAAGCGGAAAAGGTGGCCGTATAGTAATAACCAGTGAAGGTGCCCACCTGCTCCGGCGTGCCGATATCCAGCACGACGGGCAGCGTGTTGATGTTGACAAGCGCCACGCAGGCGCCGCCGCCAATGAGCGCGATAAAGATCATCACCTTTTGGAAGCTTGGCAACTCCTTTGTCAGGAAGAACAGGGTGAACAGCAGCAACGCACCGCCAAGCCCGATCAGGATCGTCTTTTTACGGCCGATCTTCTGGCCCAGCTTGCCGGCGGGGATTGCAAAAATCATCAAGGAGAGGGCAAACACGCCCATCAAGATCGTCGCCGTTGCCGTGTCAATTCCAAGCTCTTTTTTTGCAAAGAGCGTGAAGAAGGTTTGAATGGTATCAGAGCCGTTGAAGAGGAAGAACAGCGTCAACAGCATGAAAACAAGGCTGCGTTTTTTCTCCTTCGTCAGTTTTAGATCCTTCAGCTTTTGTTTCTCTTCCCGTTTCGCCTCTGCCGCCATGTTGGCCTCCGCCGTTTTTTTCAGGCGGCTGTCCGGCTCCTTAACGGTGAGCATGACCACCAGCAGGCAAATTAGCATGACAACCGCCGTAAAGACGAACACATAGGGGCGCTCCGCATCCGTTGCAGGCTTGGAGCCCATGAAAAGCGTCATAATCGCAATCACGATCATGCCGCTGCCCATGCCGAGCAGGGTGCCAAGGCCGCCCATCAAATTGATCACGGCGTTGCCCTCGCTGCGCAGGGAAGGCGGTGTCAAATCGGGCATCAGTGCAACCACCGGGGAGCGCCAAAGCGACATAATCAGGTTAAAGCAGATGACGCACAGCATCAGCATCCAGATATACGGCATGCGCGGGATCAGGATGAAAAACAGCGCTGCGGCCGGAATACCGAACAGCAGGTATGGCCTGCGCTTGCCCAAGCGGCTATGCGTCCGGTCGGAAATTTTGCCGAACAGCGGCTGGAAAATAACGCCGAACACATTATCAATGACCATGATCGCGCCGATCAGCCCTCCGATTACGCCTCTGCCGACAACATCCGTGCCGCCGAACAGCGTGGCAAGCCATGGCATTTTCGCCGCAAGGCCTGCAACCGCTGGGGAGGCGGACAGCATTTCATCTAAAATCGGCGGAACATAGGCATTGTAAACTGACCAGGCAATCGAGCTCGCCATAAAGCCGAATCCGATCAAAAACGTCAGCTTATAGTTGAGCTTCATTTTTTTCTGCTCTGCCATTACCATTCTTCCTTTACATTAAATTAAAAACAGCTTGCTTCCGATGGGAGGATAAAACCTGCATTTAGTATATCAATTTTTTGTGGGTATTGCAACGGATTATTTTGTATCTGTATTAAATTTTTGTTAGATATTAAAGAGAATCCTTTTCCTACTAAGATAAAAAAGGGAGCGGCGCCCGGCCGCTCCCCATTCACAAAATCAAAATGGCCCTTTATTCCACCTTTGCACCGTCTGACGCAATCATTTTCCCTGTAATCACAATATGAAACGGTGTGCCGCTGACCTCCAGCAGATAGGCCTGCCCTTCCTGAAGGCCCTGGAATCGAACCTTCATCTCATCGCCGTCCGGCCCTTCCACAATCGTCCCGGCAAGACGGTTCCCATCGGGGGAAACAGCGGTGACGGAAAGGCCCTCCCGCCACTCAAAAGCCTCTTTGAATTCGATCTCCACCAAATCCCCTTCCGCCTTGTATTCTGTGCGGTCAAATACGGGCAGTTCTGCCTCACGGATGAGGAAATCACCATAGAGCGTTTCCGTGCCCTTCTTCCCCTGCACATGCAAGAGCGCCACACTGATGAGCTCATTGAGCGGCAAATCCTCCGCCTCAAGATACCAATAGCCGCCCTCATAGCCCGCGATTTTACAGGCTACCGCATTCCCTTCGCGCGTGAGAAGGACGGCACGCTCCGCGCCGGTTCTGCCGGTTTCTTCCGCACCGTCAAAGCGGATGCGGAATTGCCCGCTCGCCAACCGTTCCAGCGGCTCACGATCCTCCGTCTCCTTAAAACGCGCATAACGGCCCTTTTGATTGCAGAAATTCGCCGTGAAGGAGCGTTCCACGCCCTGTGCGTCTCTCATGCCGGTTACGCGCACTGTGCAGGCCGTCCCCGCTGCCACGCTGTCCGCCACGATGGAAAAGCGGTCGTCCTTCACCTCGACGAGGCGGGGGATAACGGCTTCTCCCCCCGCAGGGGTGACGGTGATGGATTCCTTCCCGGTCAGCGTAAAATCCTGCGTGAACCGCAGCTCAATATTGCCGTTTTTGTGCACACGCACGCCCATCAGGTCGAGAAAATCCTCCCCTAGGCCCGCCTTTTCATAGGCCTCCTCCAGTTCCATCCCCTGCGCTACGAGGGAATCAATATACGCGCGCATCTGTTGGGTGGAATCAAAGGAATGCTTTTTGACGGATACGTTCGGTTGAACCCCCTGCGCTTCAAACACCTGGCTGGCCGTATTGGCCATCTCCTGCTCCAACTGCTCCGTTCTCTGCCCGGTTGCCCCGGCAACAGAAATCAGCACATCGCGCCCCGCTTCGGAGAGATAGCCATCCGCAATCGCCTGATTGAGAATGGCCCGCAGCGTCTCCTGTGCGCTGCTGTTTGCGCTCTCCGTCTTGCGGAGCAGCTCCTTGCCATCCTCATTCACGCCGATAAGCCCCACCACGCGCCCCAGGCGGTTAAGCTCAATGCGCACCACCGGATTAATCGCAATTTCCACGCTTGCATCTGCCGTTGAAAGCACACGGTAGCCCTGCTGCACGCCGATGAGCAGCAACAGGCAGGCGGCAACCGCAACCACCCATCGCCTGACGCGCCGCATGGCCACGATGTGGCCGCGCCCCCGTGCTGCTTCCGCTTTACCCGCCGCCTCCTCTATGGCAAGCTCCAGGCAGGCGGCGTCCAGCTCCATGCCAACCTCCCATCCGGGCTGAACAGGCACTATTCTGAATTCGCCGTCCGCTGTGAGCAGGGTTGTGCTGTCGCCATTGATCTCCAAAATTAAAATCCGATTCACAGCCCTTCCCCTCCTTCCGTGCTGTCCAGCCGAATATATTCCCGGATAAATGGGTAATCCCCGCTGTGCACCAGCACCGCTGCCACCAGATACCTGCGGTGATCCTCCAGCACCTTGGGCTTCATCCCCAGCGCTTTGGCGAGCGCCTTGACCGGCACTTTCTTTTTGCGGCGAAACGCCTCCAGCATCGCTTCATCCTGCAACAGCATGCGCACCGCCGCCTTGCACGCTTTGCGCGTAGAAGCATGGCGTGGGGTTGCGGCGGATAGGTCCTGAAAGGAGAGCGACCACTCCCGCAGCTCCTGCGTCAGCAGCAGAATTTCTTCTCGCCGAGCTTCCTGCTCGCTTTGCAGATTGTAGGTATGCCGCGATACCGTATCGATCAGGCTCCGGCTCTCCTCATCCTCTTGATCCAGAAGGGGCAGCTCCGGGTGCGCCGTATCCCGCCGGATGCAGTCAATTACCCGCCGGGAGATGAGCAGCTTTGCAAAGGAGAGGAAGCTACCCTTCTCCGGCTCAAAGGTACGCACTGCCTGCGCAAAGGCCAGCATACCAGCCTGCACATAATCCTCTTCGGCCTTCGGGCTGTTTGCCAGCACGGCTGATAGGATAAACGGGCGGTATTCCCTGAGCAGGTCGTTCATCTCCCCATCGGAAGATTTTGCGATCAACACCCGATCCGCAAGCGTTTGCCCCATAGGCGGCGCCTCCTGTCCATTCAAACTCCGTTGTTGATAAAAGCTTACCGGCCCATTATACCGAAAAACGCCGCGTTTGCAAACGGGCTTTGGCAGTATCCTTGCAAATATATTATTCGCATTCAAGGTGCCGGATTTCGGGGGCTTCCGCTTTTCTATCAAACTTTCCAGCGTTTGGCACGCCGTGCCAGTTTGACAACCCCGCTCAAGTGTGCTATTCTAGGCTCAGCCAAAACAACAAAAACAGGGGAGCCGCCAGCGGCTGAGAGGAAGGCACGCCTTCGACCCTCGAACCTGATCTGGATCATGCCAGCGTAGGGAGTTATAGAGAGCCGTTTATTTACTCCCGCTGTTGCACAGCGGGTTTTTGTTTTATTGGCCGCCTTTCGGCAACATTATAGAAGTCCGGAAGGCAACACTCATCAAACAGAAAACGGGAGGAAAAGCAAATGAATGCAAGCATAGCCATCCAGGTACTGCCCAGCGTGGAGGGGGAAGAAGTCATCCGGATTGTGGACGAGGTGATCGCCTACATCAAATCAAGCGGCCTCAACACCTATGTCGGCCCCTTTGAAACCACGATTGAGGGCGATTATGACCAGCTCATGGAAATTGTGAAGGAATGCCAGCTCATCTGCATCCGCGCAGGCGCGCCGAGTGTGATGTCCTATGTGAAGATCAATTACAAGCCGGATGGGGTGTGGACCATTGAGAAAAAAGTTAAAAAGCATCACGAATAAGCTCTACTCCGTTTTAGGCATTGTGATCATCCTGCTGCTCTGGCAGGCGCTGTGCTCCTTCGGCATCGTGGCGGATTATATGCTGCCGTCGCCCCTGGCCGTGTGCCGGGCGTTTGCCGGCTCCTTTTCCATCCTGATGGGGCACGCGAAAACCTCGCTGGTGGAAGCGCTGCTCGGCCTCCTGATCGGCGTTGCGCTGGCCTTTGTGATCGCGGTGGTGATGGATCGCTTTCACGTCATTTACAAGATGACCTATCCCCTGCTCGTCATCACGCAGGCGATTCCGGCGGTGGCAATCGCCCCGCTTTTGGTGCTGTGGCTCGGCTACGATATGACGCCGAAGGTGGTGCTGGTGATTATCGTCTGCTTTTTCCCCGTGGCGGTCGGGTTGTTGGACGGGCTGCGGGCTGCGGATACAGATCAGATCAGCCTGCTGCGCGCGATGGGGGCAAACCGGGCGCAAATCTTTTGGCACATCAAGCTGCCCGGCGCGCTGCCGAACTTTTTTTCCGGGCTGAAAATCTCTGTATCCTTCTCCATCGTGGGGGCGGTCATTGCGGAATGGCTCGGCGGCAGCAGCGGGCTCGGCGTGTATATGACCCGTGCGCGCAAATCCTTCGCGTATAGCGATATGTTCGCCGTGATCTTTCTGGTTGTCGCAATCAGCCTGCTGCTGATGGGGCTGACCAACCTGCTGGAAAAGAAGATGACGCCCTGGCGGCAGATCAAGAAAACATAGCAGAGCCTCTACTTGAAACATAAAAAAGGAGAATGAGACTGATGAAATTGACAAAACGTATCTTCGCGCTGCTGATGGCCGCGGCCTGCATTCTGACCGTTTTCGCCGGCTGCACAAAGGATGAAAAAGACCCGGGCGCGCAGGCGAAAACAAAACTCACCGTTGTGCTGGATTGGACGCCCAACACCAACCACACAGGCCTCTACGTGGCCCAGAAAAACGGCTACTTTGCGGATAACGGCCTGGAGGTTACCATTGAGCAGCCGCCGGAGGATGGCGCGGAAGCGCTCGTCGCCTCCGGCAAGGCGCAGTTTGGCGTGAGCTTCCAGGAGAATGTGGCAAGCGCACTGACTGCGGATTCCCCGTTGCCCATCACCGCTGTTGCAGCATTGATCCAGCACAACACCTCCGGCATCATCTCTCTGAAGAAAAATAACATCACCTCCCCGAAGGATATGGCGGGGCACTCCTATGCCTCTTGGAACACGCCGATCGAGAAAGCGATCCTCAAGGACGTCATTGAGAAGGACGGCGGCGATTTCAGCAAGGTCAAGATGATCTACAACTCCGCTACAGACGTTGTCACCGCCCTGCAGACGAATATCGACACCGTTTGGATCTATTACGCGTGGGACGGCATCGCAACCGAGGTCAAGGGGCTGGAAACCAATTACTTCGCCTTTAAGGATATCAACCCCGCCCTCGATTTCTACACACCCCTCCTGATTGCGAACGACAGCTTCCTCAAGGAGCACCCGGATCAGGCCAAAGCATTCCTGAAGGCCGCCCGCTTGGGCTATGAATACAGCATTGAGCACCCGGAAGAGGCCGCCGCCATCCTGTGCGAATACGCGCCGGAGACAGACAAAGAGATCGCCGTGGCCAGCCAGAAATACCTGGCCTCGCAGTATAAAGCCGAGGTGGAGCGCTGGGGCGAATTTGACCAGAAGCGCTGGGATACTTTCTATGACTGGCTGTATGAAAACAAGGTGATTGCCAAAGAGATTCCGGATGGCAAAGGCTTCACCAACGATTATTTGAACTGACAAACCCCATCGTGAACGGAAATGAGGCGCTGAAATGGACCGGCTGCGGGCAGAACACATTACAAAAAGCTTTGATGGCACCACGATCATCCAGGATGTCAGCCTGACGCTGCATGAGGATGAGCTGATCTGCCTGCTGGGCGTCAGCGGCGTGGGGAAAAGCACGTTTTTCAACGTCCTCTCCGGCCTCGTCGTGCCGGACAGCGGCCGCGTTCTGCTGGGCGAGGAGGAGATCACGGGCCAGACGGGCCGCATCAGCTACATGCAGCAAAAGGATTTGCTCCTGCCGCACAAGCGGATTGTGGATAATATCGCCCTCCCGCTCGTGCTCAAGGGCGTTTCGCGCAAAGAGGCGCGCGCGCAGGTCAGCGCAGGCCTTGCGGATTTCGGGCTGGAGGGTGTGGAGCGCAAATACCCCGGCCAGCTCTCGGGCGGCATGCGGCAGCGCGCGGCGCTGTACCGCACCTATCTCTTCAACAGCGAGGTAGCCCTGCTGGACGAGCCCTTTAGCGCGGTGGATGCGATCACGAAATCACAGCTTCATCTCTGGTATTTGGAGATGATGAGCCGCCTGCATATGTCGGCGATCTTCATCACGCACGATATTGATGAAGCGATCTTCCTCTCCGACCGCATTTATATCATGTCCGGCGCGCCGGGGCGGATCACGCAGGAGCTGGCGATCCGGCACCCGCGCCCGCGCACAACGCGCTTTACGGCTTCACAGGAATTCATGGAGCATAAACGGCAGATTTTAGATGCGCTGAAAATCCAATAGGCAGATTGCACAGGCTGCGATGGATAGCGGCGCCAACGATATAGAATGACCCTGAATGCGTGTACATTCAGGGCCTTTCTATATCTGTTGAAAGAGAAAAATTCTTACGCTCACATTTACGATATTCAATCCTATCTCCAATAGGACATTGAAGATAACAATAAAATTCGATTGTAAGATTATTATTTTACCATTGCGTTATCATGCCATGCTGCACGTCAATCGCTTTTGTAAAAATATGCTGTAAAATATTGATTGAATAGGATTACTCCTATATAATTGACATGCGGCGCAAGCCGCCGGTGGCATTGCCAAAACGGTAGGCAGTTAGCGTCCTTTCTCCTTTCATATTTTTATGAGAAGGAGGGAGGTGATGCGCATGGAGTACATAGTAGTCATTTTAATCATGACCTTACTACTCGTTGTTGCAATAAAAAAAGACTAACTGCCCTCGTCCCTCAACTTGTGCAGTTAGTCTAATCAATTGAGAGGCGCTAACCGTCTATTACGGCAGTGCCATCGTTCATTTTTATTATATGGTTGAAATGATCGTTTGTCAATACCTGTCAGGGAAAAGAGATAGAAATCAATTTTACTTTCAAATCCCAGGTGAACTTCATAGGCGAACCATGTTCGCTTACAAATTACCTTCTAAAATGAATCATAAAATGGCCCTGAATGTACACGCATTCAGGGCTTCATCTTGTCGAAAAAAGGATAGTAATATGCACAAAGATCATTCAGTAAAAGTTTTTTAAACAATATTTTTCAGGTTGTCAGTTGTAAATTACTCCGATCACAACAAAAAACTGAGTTTGCGCTCAGGCCGCGCGGGCCCACGCCTTTTCCCGTTGGAAAAGGGTGCAAAAGAACTTTTTGAAGCACGGCACATCGGCAGCAATTCATTTAAAGCCACGAACCAACCCGTTCGGCGAGACGCCCAAAAACTCGCCGCCTCACGGCGCTCAAACAATTTGGGCGCTCGTTTGACCGCTACCATGCTACGCATGCGTAGCATGGTAGCGGTCAAATCCCCTCACGAGCCACGCAGTGAGCGGAGTGCTTTGCTGCCTTGGCCTTCCGTCAGCGTTTACGTAGAATAGCGCGAAGCGTGAGAACATAATTGGTGGTTTAAATGACTGGCTACACATCAGCATTCTGTATGTAAACGTTAGGTTCTACAAAGCAAGATTACGCAGTTAATCAAATGCGCCCATTACAGCTTATGGAAGGCCGAGGCAGCATTTGCAGAATCTGACTGCGTGGCTCGTGAGGGGATTTTTGCCCGGAGGGCAAAAACGAACCTTTCCATGTGTTTGAAGCTACGTGAGTGGCTGAGTTTGGGAAGGTTCGCCGAACGGGCACCAACGTGTATCAACGCTTCCCGCTGCCGAAGTGCCGTGCAAAAATGTTCTTTTGCACCCTTTTCTAACTAGAGAAAAGGCGTGGGCCCGCGCGGCCTGAGCGCATGCTCCACTTTTTGTTTTTATCAGAGTAATTTACAACTGACAAATAGAAGCGAATCATTTAAAATAAATTTTTTGATATGATTTATCAAGATTCTCCCATGATTTGATTTATCTGAATTTAAGATAAATATCAATATCTTTTATCTAGATATTTATAATAGACTTGAAAATAAAAACAGAATTATGAAATACAGGAGAACTTATGCGGGTAAACTGTGTTCGCCCACATTACTATTTTTCAAATTTTATCCGCCCGTGTCCTTATTCTGGAGCAAAATGCTCCAGTCTTGTCTGCATCATATCACATTATGTACTACAATCATTAGAAGAGAGCAAAAGACTTTTGATTTTCCGTATTAAGATATCACATAAAAAACAATTCACCATTTCTGCACCATTATATCACCATTTTGGTTTTCGTCTTATTATTAAGCTAAAATAATCTTACCAATAAACAGATATGTAAATATGAGGTGGGTCTATGGAGAGCAAATTATTACGTTATACGTTGCGTGTAGATAGGATGTATTTTCAAAAGTTTCGATATATTGCGGAGTCGGAAGGCCGTTCGGCAAACAAAGAAGTGGAGCAGTATATTAAAAAACGCGTGAATGAATTTGAAGCGATACATGGTAAGATTGAAATCAAAAAACTTGGCTCCATTCATATGGATTAGCCGGTCGTACCTATTTGTTTTCCATACCCGATCAGGGCCCATGCAATGATTTTGAGGTGATTTCCATGAACCTATACCAAGAAATCTTGGCCGATATCCTCTCCCGTGAAGAAATCCGAATCGAATTCCCCAACCTGACGCACCCCGTGGCGGAGCTTGTCGAAATGAGGAGCTATCAAACCCTGAACCGGATCAAGGAGATCCTTGAAAACGACGAGTTGGACGACCCGGACTGCTTTCGAAAAATTGAGGAGATCGTGTGTGCCTTTGAACACATCGGAAGCGGGGGCGGAAACCGCCACGATTTTGGATGACGCTATGGATGTCATGCTAAATTCAGAAAGGAGCCTATGACCATGCTCACACAAAAAATGCAGGAAACTATCCATCGATTCAAAAAGAAGCACACAACCGTTCTCACAGAGGAAGAAGCGCTGC
>UQWL01000027.1 GCA_900544715.1 uncultured Oscillospiraceae bacterium
GTCGGCGCAAAACGCCTCCTGCCGCACGGCGGCAACGCCATTTTTTGCAGATGGGATGCTTTGCACATGGTATGATGGCTTCAAACAAAGTTTGAAGCATTGGAAAAATGCCTGTCGGCGCAAAACGCCTCCTGCCGCACGGCGGCAACGCCATTTTTTGCAGATGGGGTGCTTTACACATATGGTATGATCATTGGCGGTACGGCCACGGGCGGATTTGTTACAATCACAGAAGCTATTTGGCTCCGCACAATATTGCAGGAATGCGGGGCCTATGGTAGTGCTGCATTTTTATTTTGAAAGAAGGCGTATCAGTTGAAAGACCGTATCAAGGCGATTCGGATCGCTTTAAAGCTGTCACAGAGAGAGTTTGGCGAGCGGCTGGGCGTGAGCCGCGATGTAATCAGCAACTTGGAATACGGCAGGGTTCAGCCGAAGGAATTACTGCTCAGGCATATTTGTGAATTATACGGCGTCAACGAAGAATGGCTGTTCCATGGTGAGGGCAGAATGTTCGCAGGCGATTCGTACCCTGACCAGCGGGCAGAAGAAGCGCTTCGTATTTTTAAATCCTTGCGCCCTGTGTTTCAGGATTACGCATTGGAGCAGATCAGGAGCTTGGTGAAGCTGCAGGAAAACAGCGGGGCGGAGAAATAGGTAGGTGTAAGCGCTGCCAGGTTATTGTGAACGAAAAAACAGGGCGCTCCCTTTTCATAAAAAAGGGAGCGCCCTGCGGCGGTTTGATGCAAGAAGGGAAACGGAAAAACAAGGGGCTGCAAAATGTTTTGCATTTTGCAGCCCCTTGTTTTTTTTCATGCGATGCGCTTTGCAACAGCTTTTTTTGCTACTCTATTTCGGAAAGCTTAGCAATAATATTGCGCCTGTGCGTTCCACAGCTCATAATACGCGCTGGATGGATCCCGGATCAGCTCCTCATGCGTACCGAGCTGAACGAGCTCGCCCTGCTGGAACACCGCGATATGTTTGCAGAACCGGCAGGAGGACAGGCGGTGGGAGATGTAGATCGCCGTTTTGTTGCCTACCAGGCGGTTGAATTTGGAGTATATCTCGTATTCTGCGATGGGGTCGAGCGCGGCCGTCGGCTCATCCAGCACGATAAACGGTGCGTTTTTATACAGCGCCCTTGCAAGGGCGAGCTTTTGCGCCTCGCCGCCGGAAATTTCCACGCCGGTTTCCTCCACATCCTTGTAAAGATAGGTATCGAGCTGCTGCTCCATCCCGCGTACATCGTCCGCGATGCCCGCTTCCTCTAGGCAGGCCCAGACGCGCGCGTCCTCATATGTATCAGCAACGGATACATTCTGCGCCAGGGGGAAGGAGAACATGCTGAAATCCTGAAATACCACAGAGAAGAGCTGCCGATAAGCGGCATCGTCATATTCGCGGATATTGACGCCGTTTAAAAGAATTTCGCCCTCCTGTGGGTCGTAGAGGCGGCACAGGAGCTTGATGAAGGTCGTCTTTCCGGAGCCGTTGCGCCCAACGACGGCGAGCTTCTCTCCATTTTCCAGCTGAATAGAGAAATTCTTCAGCGCATAGGTTTCCGATTCCGGGTATTTGAAGCTAACATTGCGGAATTCAATGGAGACCGGCGTGTCCATCTGTGACAGGAGCGTGCCGGCCTGCTTGCCGGATTCGGTGTGGAGGATGTCAAAATAATAATCGAGTGTGGGGATAATCTGCGGGATTTGCCCGGTGGTGTTTGCAATGGCGGTAACGCCCTGCACCACCTGCATGAAGCTGCCCGTATAGCACACGAGGCTGCCGATGCTGAACAGGCCGATGAGCCCCTTGAGCCCGATAAAAAGGTAAATACCAAAGCCGATCACCGCGCCAATGATTGCGATCAGAGAGCTGGATTTGGCGCTGTTGGCGGCGATTTTTTTCTGGATAGCGATCCCATCGTTGAGTAGCAGCTGCGTGGCATCCTTTTCGATAATCATTTGCTCCTGATAGGTGCGGATCTCCTTGCCGGTTTTATAATCGGAGATCATTTCTGTGTAATAGTCGTATAACCTGTCGATCCCCATATACTGCTCGCTCAAACGGAACCATTCCTTGCTGATTTTACGGCTGATGATGAGGATGATCCCCACTGCGACCCCAATGGCGGCGAACAGGGCAACCGCAAACCACGGTGATTCCACAAAGGTTTTGCCGCCCTGGAAGCTGATTTTCAGCAGAGGGAAGAGCAGAACCAGGGCAAACACCAGCGTTGTCGCGCCTGCCACCCAGTTGGAGAGCATCCAGCTCAGGCGGTAGAGGGAGGAGCCCGCTTTATCCATCGCCTCCTGATGCTTATGCAACAGGGTTTGGAAAGCGGGGCTTTCCAGCTTTTCATAATCCAGCGTATAGAGCTTGCGGATGACCTCGCCGCGCTCCTTGTTATAGAGCAGGCCGCGCGACATATAGTAGCGGTTCTCCAGCGTGCGGGAGGTAATGAACAGGAACAGGTTGATCGCCAGCGCCAGGGAGACGAACAGGATCAGGGCGTTCCTCTCACGCGTGGTGGAAAGGATATCAATGATCCGGGAGGAAAAATAGAGATTCACAAAGGGGAGGGCGGATTTGGTGATGCCGCTCGCCATCGTCAGCGGGATGAGCTGCGGCTCCAGCCGGTGGATTTCCCGGAAGCCTCTCCCAATTTTTTGGAGTGTGGTCATCGCTTTCATATTAATCATTATTCCTTTCCGGATGTTTTGTGCGGTTTTGCAAAGCAAAATTGCCGCCGCTGTTTTTGCGGCAAAGGCACAAAACTCCAAGTTTGAAAGTTTACTTTCAAACTATGGCCTCCTCTCGTTTGGCCTGTGCGGGGTGTTCCTCTTTATAGTAATGGCTTTGAATTTGGAACATGCGCCAATAGGCGCCGTGCATCGCCATCAGCTCCTCATGGGTGCCCATTTCAGCAATCCGGCCATCCGCGATGAACAGGATCCGATCGCAGAAGCGGGTGGAAGAAAGCCGGTGAGAAATGAAGAAAGAGGTTTTATTGCTTGTCAGCGCATTGTATTTTTGATAGAGTTCATTTTCTGCAATCGGGTCGAGCGCGGCTGTGGGCTCATCGAGCACAAGCACCGGCGCGTCGTGATAAAGCGCGCGCGCAAGCAAGAGTTTTTGCTGCTCACCGCCGGAAAGATTCACGGCGTTTTCATGCACCTGCTTGATCATTTGCGTTTTCCCCTTTTCCGGCAGCTGCTCAATGCGCTCCCAGATCCCGGCCTGCCTGAGCACGCATTCGAGCCGGCCATAATCGATCTCTTCCTCTTCGCACAAGCATACATTCCGATTGATGGACATCGGCAGGAAGTTATAATCCTGATACACGGCGGAGAACAGGGAATAGTAGGCCTCCCGCCCATAGTCGGAGGAGGGGATTCCGTTTACCAGCACGCGGCCGCTCGTCGGCTGATAAAAACCGCACAGAATTTTGATACAGGTGGTTTTGCCAGCGCCATTTTCACCAACGATGGCAATCTTTTCACCCGGCTGGACAGTAAAGCTCATCTGCTTGAGCGTCAGGCTTTTGCTGCCCTGATAGCGGAAGTCCACGTTTTCAAAGGTGATGGAGCAGGGCTGCGCCCCTTTGGCGGGCAGGGCAGAGGCGCTTTGCAGCCGCGGGCGGTCCGGCATTTCCAGAAACGCACGGAAGTGATCGCATTCCGTGGCCACCATATCAAGATTTTGAAGCTGCTGTGTGATGCCGAGAATCCATGCGGCAAATCCTGTGACAATGCCGAAATAGAAGATAAAGTCAGAAACACCCATTGTTCCTGCTAAGACACTGCCGATCAGATAGATGTAGGCCACTGCTTCGCGCAGCATGGAGAGCAGCGCGCGGCCCGCGCTGAACGTGAATACCTGCCGCGTATATTTGCCGATCACTTTGGTATAGGTAGCAGTCAACTGCGCGAGGATGAACAAAAACCAATCCCCAGCGCCATAGAGGCGGATATCCTTACCGGCGGAGAAGTTGTGCGCGTTTTTATAAAGGTAATCAAACCGGACCCAAAGGGGATTGTTTTTTTTGCGCGTATCCAGTTCCGCCTTGGCAGTGTAGCGCACTAGGAAGAACTCCCCGACGCATGTAACAGCAATCAACAGAAGCATCGTGGGGCGCAGCGCGGAAAGAACCGCGAGGTAGGAGACGATACCGGTGGCATTGGCGCAGAGGCTCACGATGATTTCATAGAATGCCTGGCTGTCGGAATAACGCCCGTACAGCGCAAACCCACGGCCGCGTTCGAATTTTTCCCTGCCTTCCATGCTTTCCATGTTTTCATAATCGGCCGTCATAGCCTTGCGGAAGGTGAGGATGCTGTAGCGGATCGCCGCCGCCTGGGCGACGCCGGTCATTTTGCCCTGTAGAAATGGATCAACCCAGCTCAGTGCAGCGACCAGAGCTGACATGGCCGCAATCAGCCCGATCATAATGGGAACCGATACGCTCTGTGTAATGCAGTCGATCATCAGCTTGGGGATGAGGGCCGTGAGCATCGGCAGCAGCACCAACGCCGGAACGCGCAGCGCGCAGAACCATATGCTTTTCCGATCCCATTCCCACCAATTGTGCAGCATATACCGCACATTTTCTCGTGAGGAATGCAATTTTTTCTCCACTGGATGCGCCTCCTTAGGATTCAATTTGCAACAATACGAAGAACCGAACATTCGTATGATAGCGTATGAGATATAAAAAGTCAAGCAAATTTAACTAATAATTTAAAACTATTATTAAAAAAATAAATTAATTGATTAAATAAATGACAAATGAGGTACAAAATCAAATAATTCTAGATGTTGCAAATTAAATCATATTTACAATTATGGAAAAAATTCAGATTTTCGCAGAGTGATACGGGTTGCGCCGCATTGGGGAAATCGCAGGGTGGGGGAAACCCGCTGCCCCGCGTTCGCTTTTTCTATCATAAAGAGCATTGACAAAAAAGATGTATGATGGATCTGCGGCAAAATTACTGCCAAAGGCGCAGAAAAGAGAACGGAAACAATACTTTTCTCGCTCATTTACTTGTTTTTTTATGTTCGACATGATAAAATGGCGTGAAACTAAACAGAAAAGGGGCGCTATGTATGGGAAAATTGAATCAAATCGACAAAAAGGCCGAAAGCAAAGGCTCAGGAGTGTTAACGCTATGGCAGTTTGTTAAGTTTATCTTTGTGAGCTTGGGCGCCTGCATTGTGCAGTTTGGGTTGGTGAACCTGCTGCCGCTGGTATTTCGCAGCCTTTACAACACGCCTTGTGATTTCTTTGTGTTTCATTATCCGGTATCGGATGGCGGGCTTGGCTACTTTCTTTCCTTTGCGCTTTCCAACATAGCAGCCCAGATCGTTGCGTTTTTCATTAATAAGGAAAAAACCTTTCATTCCGGCGCAAATACGAAGGTTGTCCTCCCGATCTATATCGTTTTCACCATCGCCTTAATCCTTTTCTCCCAGTGGCTCAACCCCACGATATACGGCTGGATTCTCAATGGGATTGGCTGGCCAGAGGCGGCCGCCAGAAATATTGCGACAGCCGTTTGCTCTACCTTGCAGTTCTTCCTGTATTTCCCGGTGGATAAAATCCTTTTCCACAAAAAGAAGGAAGCAGACGCAGAGGAAAAAGAGATGGCCAAAGTCTGATTTCGCGATACAGCCGGATGACGCGGTAGCGCTTCAGGCCGCTTTGCGGTGCTAGCCGGTTTTGGATGGGAAAACACAGCTTGGCCACATGCTTTTGATTGATCGGACAGGAGGATACATATGGCACTGCAATATGCGGATTTGATTCAAAAAATGACGCTGGAGGAAAAGGTGAGCTTATGCTCCGGCCATGATTTTTGGCACAGCGAGGGCGTACCACGGGTGGGTATCCCCTCCGTGATGCTGACAGATGGCCCGCACGGCATCCGTAAGCGCGCTGAGAAAACCAGTGAAAAAGGCCATTCGGTGCTGAAGGGTGCGCCCGCAATCTGCTATCCCACGGCCTCGGCCACCGCCTGCTCATGGGATCCGGAGATGATTTATCAGATGGGGCAGGCGTTGGGGGATGAATGCCGCAAGGAGCAGGTTTCCGTGCTGCTGGGGCCGGGCGTGAATATCAAGCGCTCGCCGCTTTGCGGCCGCAATTTTGAATATTTTTCGGAGGACCCCATTCTGGCGGGCGAGCTGGCGGCGGCCTTTATCAACGGCGTACAGAGCAAGGGAATCGGCACTTCCATCAAGCACTATGCCGCCAACAATCAGGAGACCCGGCGCATGACGGTGAATGCGGTGGTTGATGAGCGCACCCTGCGGGAAATTTACCTCGCGCCGTTTGAAATCGCTGTGAAAAAGGCGCAGCCATGGACGGTGATGTGCGCCTACAACCGCTTAAACGGCGTTTATTGTGCGGAGAACAAATGGCTGCTGACCGATGTGCTGCGCGGGGATTTTGGCTTCAAGGGCCTTGTGGTAACCGACTGGGGCGCCGAGAACGATCGTGTGGAGGGCCTTTTGGCCGGCCAGGAGCTGGAAATGCCGTTCTCCGGCGGGGCGAATGACCGTGCGATCGCACAGGCGGTGCGCGACGGCAGGACTTCGGAGGATTTTCTCGATCAGATGGTTGACCGCCTGATCGACCTCGCCAAGAAGAGCGAAAAGGCGCTCGGCAGCTACATCTACGACCCGGCAGAGCATCACGCGCTGGCGCGCAAAATTGCCGGGCAGTGCATGGTGCTGCTGAAAAACGACGGCGGGCTCCTGCCGCTGCAAAAAAACAAGCGCGTTGCCGTGATTGGCGAGATGGCGAAAAAGCCGCGCTACCAGGGGGCGGGCAGCTCCCTGATTAACCCCGTCCAGCTGGACTGTGCCTATGATACCATGATGCAGGAGGGCATCTCCGTTGAGTATGCGCCCGGCTACTCCACAGACAAGAAGGATAAAACGCCGGACGACGTTTATCTCGCCGAGGCGGTGGCCAAGGCCAAGGGGGCTGACGTGGCGATCCTGTTCATCGGGCTGACGGATGAATATGAAACAGAAGGCTGCGACCGCAGGCACATGCAGCTTCCGCCCCAGCACAACCGGCTGGTGGAAGCGGTTGCAAAGGTGAACCCACATGTGATCGTTGTGCTGGCGGGCGGCGCGGCGGTTGAGCTGCCGTGGGCCGACGAGGTGCCGGCCATCCTGCACAGCCACCTCTGCGGGCAGGCGGGCGGCAGCGCCGTGGTGGATATCCTCTTTGGCGATGTGAACCCTTGCGGAAAGCTCGCGGAAACCTACCCGATGGCGCTTTCCGATGCACCGAGCGCGAATTATTTCCCGGGCACATCGGTTTCCGTGGAATACCGGGAGGGGATTTATGTGGGCTACCGGTATTATGATAAGGCGGATGTGCCTGTGCGTTTCCCCTTCGGATACGGCCTGTCTTACACCTCCTTTGCATACAGCGATTTAGCCCTTTCCGCATCCACCATGAAGGATACGGATACGCTCACCGTCAGCTTCCAGGTGAAGAATACAGGCGGGGTAGACGGCGCGGAAATCGCGCAGGTTTATGTGGCCGATGTGGACAGCACGGTTTACCGCGCGCCCAAGGAGCTTAAGGCCTTTCAAAAGGTGTTCCTGAAAGCGGGGGAGGAAAAAACGGTTACCCTCACGCTCGACAAACGCGCCTTCGCCTACTACAATACGCAATGCGGCGATTGGCAGGTGGAGCGCGGCGCATTTCACATTCTTGTGGGCGCCTCCAGCCGTGATATCCGGCTGGAGGGCAGTGTGGAGGTGCAGCCCTCCGCAGAAGCAGCGTGCCCGGTTGACAGGGCGGCTGCCCCTTCTTATTACAGCGGCGATATCACCCATGTGCCGGATAGCGAGTTTGAAGAGGTGCTTGGCCATGCAATTCCTCCCAGCGAGCGGGATCAGAGCCAGCCGCTCACCTACACGAGCACCTTTGAGGATGCAAAGGATGTAAGCAAGTGGGGTGGCCGCATCAACCGCCTGATGGGAAAATTCATTGATCCGGATTCCATGGCGGGCGGAATCGCCGTTCAGTCGCCGGTGAAGCTCTTCATTGCAGATAGCATGGGCGTATTCAGCCCCGATATGGCAGATGGCCTTTTGCTGATCCTCAATGAGGATCAATTCGCAAAGGGCATGGGGAAAATCCTCAAGGGCGTGCCCGGAGCGCTCAAGCGGCTGCCGGGTTTGCTGAAATCGCTTTAAACGGGCAAGCTTATGAGGATAAAAGCCCCCTGCACCGCAGGGGGCTTTCTGCATACTGTTTTTTAAAAATGGATTCTCCTTTTTACTCCTGCGCCTGGAATAAATCCGCTTGCAGTAAAAAGGAGAGGGTGAGGGGGAGCGCGAAAAACAGGATCAGAAAATATCGAACCAGTATCATCGGCCCCAGAAGAACCGTCATGCTCAGCAGCAGCATAAACAGCGCCGGCAAGAACGCTGCCTTCCGCTTGCGGTGCACGGCGTAAAAGAGGCTGGCAAGCAATCCCCATAGCTGAAAGCCTACAGAAAACAGCATGGAGATCACTGGGACTTGATAAACGCCGTAATCCTTTGCAATTTTTTCATACAGCTGGTAAAGGGCGGGGAATTTGCTGTCGAGTGATCCCGGCCTTTCCACGCGAAATTCCATATAGCTGGTTTTGCCAAGGGGATAAACGCTGTCGTCCTCAGCGGTCGCTTGTCGGTTATAGCCGTCAATCACGCTGTCCGGATACCAGGCGTAGAGTGTGTTCTCCAGAAAGGAATCGAGGTACAGGCCGGGGTTTCGAATCCCCGCTTGCAGCCAAAGAGAAAGGAAACTTTTTTTGTCCGATACAAAGGCTTCATCGCGAAACGACGATTTAACAGGATCCGCCCAGCGCGGCTGGTAAAGCTGCAAGCCCTTCTCCGGCAGATATTGAAATAGCGTTTGCCGCTGTGCCTCATCAAAGGCGTCTGGATTGTCCCGGTAAACGCGCGCGAGCTGCTGCATGGGGACGCAAAGCATCTCCCGGTTTTTCCCCGGCTGGATTTGCAGAAGGGAGAAAAAAGGGCCTGTATAGGCAACGGTGAGCAGCACCGCGGCGGCAAGCACCAGCGAAATTTTAACGCGGAACCGTTTGAGCAGGAGCAGGACGCACAGAAGAAATGGAACGAGCGCATACACGGCGTTGTTACGGAATGCGTTCATCAAAAATGTTACGGTGATCAGGCGGACGATCTTCCACGAAGAGGCGAAGAACTGCCCCGGCTTACGCAGAAGATCGATCAGCAGCGTCAGAAACAGCAGGGTGAACGCGCTAAACAGCGTATCCTTGGAGGAACACAGCCCAAACATTGGGATCACGGGGAATAAGGCAGCATAAGCAGCGGAAAAAAGCAGTAGTTTGCGGGAAACGCCCCAGCGTGCCATGCGGGAGAGCGTGTATGTAAAGCAGCCGGTGACGATCAGCATTTGTACAAACGTATATACGGCAATCCCGGCGTTATAGGAGCCGGTCAGCGCGTGCACCAGTTGAATCGTCCCGCCGAGCAGCAGCGTATGCAGGGGCGGGTGGTGCGCTGTAACGGCGTTTGATGCGATCTGCCTCCACTGGGCGTTGGCATCGTAGCAGAAAAGGCCGGGAAAAACCGCGAGCCAAACCGGAACCCAGCAGGCGATCAGCAAAAGCCAGAGCAGGAGCCGTTTGTGGCGCAGCCGCGCGAAGCGCTGCCATAGGGCACTCTGCTGTCCTGGGGCTTTCTCGGGGCGGCTGTTGCGCTGATCCAGCCAGTTCCAGAGGAGCGTCAACAGCGCGCAGCAAACAAAAGAGAAGGCGATTACAGCACCGTAGAGCCCGCCGTCCTTCCAGTCAATTTTTTCCTGGGCGGATAACTGCGTGCCAAGCACCAGAAAGGCGGCGTACAGAAGCCCCAGCGGATATGCCGTTTGCCAGACGCGTAAGTTCCGGCGGCGCAGGGTTTTATAAAAGAGCACCCCATACAGGGCAAAAAGAAACATGGACAGAATGCTGTTAGAAAAGCGCAGGGAGGAGGCAACGGGGAAAACCTGCGGGGTAAACCAGACGGCGCATGCCGAGAGGAGGATGGTTGCTGAAAACAGAAGCGCGCGCGTGAAGGGTGCTTCCAGGTGAATTTCTAATTTGTGAACCCGTTTCATGGTCGATCCGCTCCTTTGCTTTTGATCATCTCATCCACTCCTTCCAGCGGATTGGCCGGCTGCGTGGCAAGGTACTGTGCCCACACTGTTTCAAACCAGGTATCCGCCTCTGGAATCGGAAGCGGCTTTTGCAGGCGGCAAACGCGGTTCTGCGTGATCAGCCTGTCCCGGCTGTGCGCCGGATTTTCCGGCAATACGCCGCCTGAAGCATCCAGATACAAGGCGCTCCCGTAGCTGCCCATCGCCTCTCCCGCCATTTCCATGGCGAGGAGCAGGGCTTCCTGTGCTGTTAAAATATCAATGGTTTCGATCATGGAGGCGAAGGTTCCGTCCGGCGCGAGCATGTGCGGAAGGTTGCGCAGCACCTCCCTGATTTCCCGCCGGAGTTCCTCCAGCGTGCGATAGAAGAATGTTTGGAATTCCATTGGCGTTTTCCTCCCGCTTTTTTCTGAGTAACAGTATAACAGCTTTTTCGCTCTTTGTATCGGTTTTCTTTTGCGCTGAGGGCTGGAATTGACAGTGAAAAACGGGTGTAGTAAGATGGAACTATCTCATCATATGCATGAGGGGTTGCAATTTCAAGTGGTAAGAATGAAAAAACGACTTCCAGCATTCCTGTTGGCGGCGATGCTCGTCGCCTCGTTAGCGGCATGTTCCGGTGGGGAGGAAGAGCCGGCGAAAACGGTGGGCTCCTTGCCGGCGGACGGGCAGACGGAAGAAACGAACCCGTCGCGCGAACAGGCGACCCTTACGGAGCCATCCATCACACTGGCGGCAGAACCTTCCAACACCTTGGCAACGGGAAAGGTTTCTGCATCGGAAAAGCCCTCCGCCACGGGTGCAGTTGAAAAAACGGCGGTCAAGCGGGTGGAAAGCACACCGACTGTGCCGAGCGCGCAAAAGACGGCTGCTTTTACTTTTTCGCAAAAATTTCCGTTGGAAATTGTGTGTTATGGCGCCCGGTTTCAGATTACGGATGCCAAAATTTCAGCTGTAGAAATGAGCGGCGACGGCTGCTCCTTTCAATTTAGCTGTAGCGCCAAGCGGCTTGAGGATGGGGTGGACGGCGCAAAGAACTGCACCGTGCGGATCAAATGGCTGAATGAAAGCGGAAAACAGGTGAAGGCCACTACCGCAGGCATCGGCCTGCTCAAGCCAGGCGAGAGCGGCCACGGAAATACAACGCTCGGCATGAAATCATCAGAAATGCAGGCTTCGCCCAATCATCGCTTTACGGTGGTTCTGGAGGGCTACGGCACGGCACAATAAAAAACGGCAGCGTTTGGGAAAGGAAAGAGCGGAATGAAAATTGCCTTGCTATCGGAAGAACCCAAAAATTTGCAACGGGTTTTTTCAGAGGAGCTGCGGGAAAGGCTCGCATCGCTGGGCGAGCTATATGGCCCGGTGCTCTCAAAAGCCACGTTGGAGGAGCATAAGCGCTTTACGCGTGAATGCGAAGCGCTTTTTTCCACATGGGGGATGGCACCGCTCTCCGCTCGGGAGATACAAACCTATTTCCCGAACCTGCGCGCCGTGTTTTACGCCGCGGGGACGGTTCAGTATTTTGCCCGGCCGTTTTTGGAGCGTGGGGTAGAGGTGTTCAGCGCGTGGCAGGCGAATGCCGTTCCGGTGGCAGAATTCACCTTTGCGCAGATTGTGCTTGCGGCCAAGGGCTATTTCCAATCAGCAGGCCGGTGTAAAAGGGGCTATTGGGGCGCGCAGCGCATGGCGCAGAGGCACCCTGGCAATTACCGCTTGCGGGTCGGCATCGTCGGGGTTGGCAGCATTGGCTCGCTTGTGTGCGAACGGCTGAAAACCATTGACTGCGAAGTGCTGGCCTATGACCCGTATTTAAGCGAGGAGCGCGCGCGTTCGCTTGGGGTGCGCCTTGTGAGCCTACCGGAGCTGTTTTCCTCCTGCGACGTGATTTCAAACCACCTGGCGAATAAGGAGGAGCTGGCGGGGATTTTTACCTATGAGCTGTTTTCCTGGATGAAGCCGAACGCCACGTTTATCAACACCGGCCGGGGCCGGCAGGTGGTGGAAAAGGATCTTGCCCGCGCGCTGCGTGAGGAGCCGGGCAGGGCTGCGCTGCTCGATGTGCTCACACAAGAGCCGTATGCGCCGTGGAACCCCCTGATGCGGCGGAAAAACGCTTTTTTGACCCCGCATATCGCAGGGAGCATGGGGCAGGAGGTTTGGCGCATGGCAGAATATATGATCGAGGAATTTGGCCGCTGGTCCGCCGGGGAGCAAACGCGCTATGGCGTGACCCTGCAAATGCTGGAAACGATGGCGTAGGAGGCGAAGCATCTTGGTTGGTTTAACAAGCGTTACCTTTCGAAAGCTCACCTGCGAAGAAATCATCCGGCTGGCACAGGAGAGTGGGGCGGAGTGCATCGAATGGGGCGGAGACGTTCATGTGACGGATGAAAAAACCGCCCGTAAAGTGCGACAGGGCTGCGAGCAGGCCGGGATTCAAACGCGCTCCTACGGCAGCTATTATACAATCGGCAGCGAGCAGCTGGATGTGTTTCGATCGCTATGCGAGATCACCAAGGCACTCGGCGCGCAGGTGATCCGCGTCTGGTTGGGGGAGCGGGGAAGCAGCGAAACCTCCCCACAAACGCTTGCCGGGCTCGTGGAGGAAGGACGGCGTCTTTCTGGGATTGCGGCGGAATATGGGATAACGGTTGCCTCAGAATTTCACCGGAATACCTATAATGACACGGCGGAAACCTGCCTTGCCTACCTCAAGCAGTGCGGCGTGGAAAACTTGAAAACCTATTGGCAGCCGATGTATGCGGGGGAGGATTTTGAAAACCTGCGCGCCGTAGCGGGGCAAACGGAGGTTGCCCATCTGTTTTGCTGGAATCAGAGCGGGTCGCGCCGCTACCCGCTGAAAAAAGGGGAAAAAGAAATCGGTTCCTTTTTGCGGGAGCTGCGGGCACAGGGCTTTCAAGGCGACCTTGTGCTGGAGTTTGTCAAAGGCGATTCGATCCTTCGCTACCGCAAGGATATGCTGTGCCTGAAACGACTGTGGGAAGAGGCTGCCAGACGCTGAATCAGCCCGATAATCACTTGACAGCGCCCGCCTGTTTTATTATAATAACAACATTGCGTTATTTTAACAACTCAACTGTCTAACAACTGCACTGCCTCATACGGGGCCTGAAAGGATGGTAAAGATGCCGCAGGAGATTTTATTAACCTATGACGGCCTGCATGAACTACAGGCGGAGCTGGAAAATTTAAAAACCGTCGGGCGTAAGGAAGTGGCGGAGAAGATCAAGGTGGCGCTTTCCTTTGGCGACCTGTCGGAAAACAGCGAGTATGACGAAGCCAAAAGCGAGCAGGGCAAGTTGGAAGCTCGCATCGGCGAAATCGAGGCGATGCTCGAAAATGCGAAGGTGCTCGATGAGGATGCACTGGGCACAGAAGTGATCCATGTGGGCTCCAAACTGAAGCTCAAGGATCTGGAGATGGGCGAAACAGAGGATTACCAGATTGTTGGCTTTGCGCAGGCGGATCCGGATATTGGCCTGATCTCCGATGAATCCCCGGTTGGTAAGGCACTTTTAGGCCACCGGTTGGGCGACACGGTGGAGGTTGAGGTGCCTGCCGGCGTGATATCGTTTGAGGTGCTTGAAATTTATCCCAACGATTATAAAGGTCGCTGGTCTTAAAGGCCGCTGGTCAAAGGCCACTGGCCTTAACAAAAAACGTTAGAATGGGTTGCTGCGAAATGTGTTTCATTTTGCGGCAGCCCTTTTTTGCTTTTGAAAAACATCCCGGAAGGAGAACGATAATTTTTACGGATTTCGGTTAAAAGAATAAGATTATTTACTGTTTTTTGGAAAGCGTCGCTTTGTTCATAATTTTGTAACAAAATAGGCAAATTTGTCGAATACAATAATTTTAAAGATGCTGATGCGTATTTATTGTCGCATTTGTAATGAATCAATTTTCAATAAATTGCAGAGGTATCTCAATGATATTAGGAGGAGGAAAAAACATGCTCAGTTCTATCTTTTCACTTGTAGAGGGGATTCTTAGCTCGGCAGGCGCGAGCGCTGAGGCTCAGAATATCGTTTCCACGGTATTCGACAGCATTCTCAAGGGCATCGGCATTTTTGGCTGATTGAGCCGGATGATAGCAAACGGCGGCTTCCTGTGTGGGCAGGAGGCCGCCGTTTGATTTGGAATTTTATAAAATATGGAAGTCATACATACTCCCGTAAAACACCGCTGTCTACCATCAGGGGATTCACGTCGAGTGTGACAATATCCCCCGGGCGGCAATCCACTCCTGTCACATCAAAAACAACATTTGTCAGCCCGATCCGGCCCGCGAGTGGCACACGCTTGCCGTTGAGATGACCGTAAATTTGAGTATCGCGGAAAAAATCCTTCACCGCATGCACCAGATACCGCAGTTTGTCCACCGGGCGGCAGAGGTCGTTTGCCTTTACCAGCCCAAAGCCGTCTATGTGCCCCACCGGAACAACGGCGGCAACCATATCGCGCGGCGTGCGGTAGAGATCCGCATAGCCAATGTTGGAATCCTTGGGCAAGTGTTTCACGCTGGTAATTTCGCACTCCATGTGTCCCACGCGCTGGAACCCCCATACGTTTGGCACCGACAGCCTGCCCAAAAAGGCGGAGCCGATCCGCACCGCGTCTAGCCGAGTATCCGGGAACCGGAGCGCGGCGGTCGAATTGGCCGCATGCTTCATGCCGAGCGCCATGCCTGCCTGCTCGAGCTTTTGTATCATCTCCCGGTAGGTTTTCATCTGGCGGTTGACGGAGGAAGGGTCTTTCCCGAAGGCATTGGAAAAGTGCGTGAAGCAACCTGTGATTTTCAGGTGCGGCAGCCCTGCGCAGAGCTTGGCGATTTCCTCCTCCTCACCGGGGAGGAACCCATACCGGCCGAAGCCGGTATCCAGTTTTAAATGCGCCTCTATCACAGCGTTGCGCTTTTGAGCGGTTTCTTCCAGCAGGAGAGCGCTTTCGCGGGAACCGACGCAGGCCGTGATGCGGCGGTCGATCAAAAGCTCTGCCTCGTTTTCATCCGCCACGGGGCTGAGCAGCAGGATCGGGCAGTCAATGCCGGCGCTGCGCACGGCGGCGGCCTCTCCGGGGCGGGCGGCGGCGAGCAGATGAACGCCGTTGTCAACAAGCTCCCGTGCAAACTGCACCGTGCCCAGGCCATAGCCGTTTGCCTTGACCGTTCCGATGACAGGGACGCCCCCCATCTCCTTTTTCACGGTTTCGATATTATTGGCCAAATAATCCCGCTCTACGACATAGCGCACGGCAAAGCCTCCCTTTCTGACACATCCGTTTTGAATCAATAAGAAATGCCGTTTCAAACGGCATTTCCTAGGTTTATTTTTATTTCTTTTCTGCCAGCCTGCGCTTAACGGTGCGCAGCTTTTTATAGGTCTTTTCACCGAGGGTGACGAGCTTGAATGCAGACGGCTTGATGATGAGATTCATCTCGCCGATGAATTCCGTAAGTTCCCCGCTGAAGCCCTTTTTGAAGCGGTAGATGCCATAGAGAGGATTGCTTTCGTCCAGATAGCCGGACACGCCGCGGAAGTCATAAATGCGGCAGTTCGTTTCGATTGCCCAGCGGATCATTTCCCACTGCACCAGATAGTTCGGCATGACATTGCGATGCTCGTTGGACGATGCGCCGTAGAGATACCAAACCTTATCTCCATAGTGGATTGCGAGGGAGCCGGCAATGGGCTGCCCCTCGTAATAGGCCAGATAGATACGTGCGTCCTCACCGAAATTTTCCAGGATGCTGCGGAAATAGTCTGTGGAGCGGATGCCGAAATCGTCACGCTTGCCGGTTTCGATCATGATTTTGTGGAAATCCTCCGCCGCCTCAGGGCCGCAGATTTTCACCTCAACACCCTTCTTTTTGGCGACACGGATGTTGTAGCGGTGCTTGGAGGCAAAGGCGTTGAAGATTTCATCCTCCGTCTTCCCTTCCACATCGAGGCGGAAAACGAAACGCGGCTGAATGGTTTCAAAGCTCTGCGTGGTGGAATCGACGGTAAAACCGAGGCTTTTGACCAGATCGGCAAATTCCTTGTCGTCCACCTTGATATCCGTATCCATGGTCAGCACGTAGGCGTTGAATTCGCGGCCGACTTCGACCGCCGCATCGACGAGCTTTTTCACCATTGCGCGATCATGCGGGTCACACACGGGGCCGCGCGGGCTGTACATCAGGGAATAGGGCATGCCGGGCACCTTGCGGATGAGTAGGGCCATCGTACCGTCGATCTTGCCGTCTGCCCCGCGGCTGATTACGCCGCGCCACTGCCAGTTTTTTTTGACGCCTGCCCAGGGGCTTCCCTGCATAAAGCTTGCTTTATAATGGCTTTTGACAAAGGCGTCGAATTCGACCGCCTGTTCGCGTTTGATAATTTCCAAAAAAATGCCTCCCATGCTGCATTTGTTGTCAATTTATTTCCATATGAATAGGGCTATTATAATCCAATCGGAGATCATTGTCAAAAGGAAACGGAGCCGGAAAATGCTTCTTTGACAGTGTGCGTGGTTTCAGAAGGATTATGCGCATATACAGGGCGGGCAGTTTGCATGCTGGTGAAAAACGAGCTGTGATTGTAAGATTCCATTTTTAACGGTATAATAAAAACGCTTTTATGAATATGGATCAAAGGAAGGCGTTTTCGTTGGAAGGCACTGCAACAACATTTGGCGACCGGGTCGAATCTATCGCGCAAGGGGTATGGCACATTGATGATGCACATGCGCAGTCCTTTTACCTCATTGAGGGGGAGGATCGTGCTCTGGTGATCGATACGGGGATGGAGGCGCGGCCGCTTACGCCTGTGCTGCGCACGCTGACGGAGAAACCGCTCGTGCTCGCCCTGACGCATGCACATCCCGACCATATGTACCATGCGGATGAGTTCGAGACCGTCTGCTTGGGCAGGGCGGATATCGCAGCGTGGAAAGGCACGCTCAGGCTCGTGACGGATGTGCTCGTCGGTATGCGGAAGTTGCCGAGAAAGAAGTTCCTTGTGGAAACTTATGTCCCGGTCACAGGCCGCACAAAGATCGATCTAGGGGGGAATGTGATCGAGGTGCTGGAGGCGCCGGGCCATACGCCGGGCTCCATGATATATGTCGACCATCAGCACCGCTGCATTTTTACAGGCGACGCGGTGGGCAGCGGCATGTTCGTCCTCATGGCGCTGCCCGGCTGCCTGAAGCTTTCCGATTATCGAGACAGCCTTGCGCGCCTATTGAAAAAGCTGGAGCCGCTGTCCGGCTACCGGATGTACGGCGGCCATCTGAATCAGGAGCGAGGCGCAGGCGAGCGGGGAGAGGATTATCACAACCCGGTGACCGTTGAGGTAGTGCGGGATCTTTATACGCTGTGCGATAAGCTGCTGCAAAAAGAGATTCTCCCGCAGGGGAGCGGCTTCCTCTGCGCACAATACGGCAAAGCGGAAATTCAGCTGCGCAGGGATCAACTGCGCTGAAAAGGCGCCTGTCAGTTTGTTGCCACAATTGGATTGTATCAACGCATTCGGGGAACGATGGCTGGCGCGTGGAAACAAAATGGGGCATCAGTTGCAACACTTTGCAGAAAAAAAGCCTCTACTATCTTATCGGATTACTGAGCAAGGAAGGGGCTACTGCAATGCAACGCGATTTATGGAAACGAGGTCGGAGGATCGGTGCTTGCTGCATGGTGCTCGCTTTGGTGGCGCTGTTGTTACAGGCGTGCACAGATCGGACTATCCGATGGGAAATGTATGCTACCGTTGTGCAACGTACGGAAAACGAGCTTCTCGTGGAGCCGGAGGAGGAAAGCTCTGAGCGGCGTTCGAGTGATCGGATTTATGTGCCGGCCGCAGAAGCAAACTTATTGGATGAGAACCGGAACCCCCTCCGGTTTGAGGAGTTTCAGGAGGGCGACCGTGTAAAGGTGGTTTATGACGGCGTTATTTTGGAGACTTACCCGGGGCAGATCGGAACCTGCTATGAAATCCACCGGGTTGGAAAAGCGGAAATTCCCTCCACGACGGAATGAGGAATCATATTCACCCGCAGGCGCTATAGTGCCTGCGGGTTTTTAATCGCTCTTTCAAAGTAGTAAGCAGGGTTCATAATGATATTGATTGGGAGGCACTACATCTTGTGCCTCCTTTTTTTACCCCTACAAGAGTATTAAAAAATAAGTGCTATTTTGCAATAAAGCATATTTTTTCGTCTGAACGCTTGCATTTTCAAGAGTCAGTTAGTATAATAACACTCAAGTGGAGCAAAAAAGAGTAAAGTGGAGCCAAAACCCACATATCGATTCGCAGGGGAGGGGAATGGAGATGGCAGAACTTCCGGCTGACGCCATTGTAGACACTGCGGCGCCGGCGGGATCCGTGCAGCTTGCGCCGGCCGCGCAGATCGAAGAAAAAAAGCCTGCGGAATTCAAGGGCTTTTTTGAGCATGGGCTGGATGCCAAAAGCCGCCTGTTCATCCCTGCAAAATTTCGGGAGCAATTAGGCCCCTCCTTTACCCTTTGCTTTGCCCCGCAGGTTCCCGCTCTGGTGCTTTACCCGGACGAGGTCTGGAAAGAGATTTCAGACCGGATCAACGCTTCTCTCTTCGACGAGCAAATGCGGAAGGTGCAGCGGCGCACCATGAGCAGCGCGTTCGATATTGAAGCGGACAAGCAGGGCCGTATCACAATCCCGGCCATTTTTAAGCGCTATGCAAAGCTTGAGTCGGAGTGCATCATCTCCGGCGCGGGCCGTAAGGTGGAAATTTGGAACCCGGATGCGTGGTATGAGGAGTTTACCCGCAAGCTCGATCTGCCGGAGGGCGAGGATGATTTTGGTGTTTCCTACGATTTCGGCAGTGTGCTGGAGCGGTAACGCCGCTGACCAAAGCAAAGACGATATGAAGATAAAGGAGCTTTTCCGGCATGGAATTCTCCCACAAGCCTGTTTTATTGACCGAGGCAATTGACGCGTTGGAGATCAAGCCCGGCGGCATTTATGTAGACGGCACAGCGGGCGGCGGCGGCCACTCCGCGGCAATCGCGGCCCGGCTGTCGTCAGGCGGGCGGCTGATCTGCATCGATCAGGACCCGGATGCCATTTCTGTTTTGCAGGAGCGGCTTGGCCATTTGCCACAGGTGACCATCGTGCAGGAAAATTTTGCCCGCCTCGATACGGTGCTGGGCCGGTTGGCCATCTCCGGCGTGGATGGTATTCTGGTTGATCTGGGCGTCAGCTCTCACCAACTGGATACGCCGGAACGCGGCTTTTCCTTCCATGCGGATGCGCCGCTCGATATGCGTATGTCCCAGCAGGGGCCGACGGCGGCGGAGCTTTTGCGCACGCTGGATGAACGTTCCCTTGCACGCATTTTGAACGAATACGGCGAGGAGCGCTATGCCCGAAGCATTGCGCGCAACATTGTGCGCACCCGCGAGCAGCAGCCGTTGGAAACGACGCTTGCGCTCGCTGAGCTTGTCAAGGCTTCCATCCCCGCCGCGGCGCGGCGGGAAGGCGGGCATCCTGCCCGGCGGACGTTCCAGGCGCTGCGCATCGCGGTTAACGGCGAGCTGGACATGCTGTCAACCGGGCTCGATGTGATGTTCGGCCTGCTCAACCCGGGCGGCAGGCTCGCCGCCATTACGTTTCATTCCCTGGAGGATCGGATGGTCAAGCAGCGGTTTGCCTCCTGGTGCGAGGGCTGCGTTTGCCCACCGGATTTTCCGGTCTGCGTTTGCGGCAGAAAACCACGCGCACGGCTGCCATTTAAGGTGAAGGGGCCTTCTGAGAAGGAACTGGAGAAGAATCCGCGCAGCCGCAGCGCCAAGCTCCGCGCGGTGGAAAAGCTTGGCGAATAACTTGCAAAACGATCAGCATCAAATGATGCAATTCCTATTTTAATGATAGAAAGGAGACCGAACCATGGCACAGCGTACATCAGGCGGCGCGTATGATTTTTCGCGCTTTGAGCGCGCGCAGGCGGCGCCGCAGCGTGTCCCGGCCCGGCCGCAGAAAACGCCCCAAAGGCTTACCAAAGTACCCGAGCCGCGAAAAGACGCCCTCCAGCGCCAGCGCGAAAATATTGACTCCTTGCGCCGGACGGTGAAAACCATCCTGGTTTCCGGCCTCCTGATCTCCCTTTTGGGGGGGATGCTCTACAGCGAGGTCCGTCAGGATGAATTGACGCACACCTACCGGCAGCTGGAAAACCAGATGGCAATTGCACAAAGCGAAAACACCCGGCTGAATATGGAGCTGAGCGCAAAGCTTTCCCTCGATAAGGTGGAGGCCTATGCCCGCGAAAAACTGGGCATGGTGAAAAATGATGCGCCTGTTGCATGCATCAATATCCCGCAGGATAACGAGGTGCTTCTTGCTAACGGCAAGAGTCGGCAGGCGGATGATGCGGCTGACGCTGCGGATGCAGAGAGCTCAAAGCAAGGCGCAGAAGCGAAAAATCAGAAAGAGGCCGGGAGCGCCAAAACGCAATCCTCTGCCAGCGCGGATCAAGAGGCGGAAAAGCCATCCTCCGGGTCGGCATTCAAGGATTTTTTGGAATATCTCTTTTAGCAGGGCAATACCTATGAATAAGACGGCATCTGATTCCGGCCGGGCGCGGCCGGAGCGTTGCAGACAGAATTTGATGCGGTGAGCTGGCTGACGCCGCGCGGAAACAGGCTTTCCGTGCGGCGGCGGTGCGGCCACCGCTGTTTCGATAAAAGCACGTTCATCCATGTAAATAGTTTGAAAGGATGATGATTTTCATGAGCAAAAAACCATCGCGCCATATGGTGCAACGCGCTGTCGCCGTATTGGTGGCGCTGCTTCTTGGCGTTTTCGGGATGGATGTTGCGAGCCTGGTGCGGATTCAGCTGATTCAGGCGGATGAATACCGGAGCAAGGCGGAAAGCCAGCAGCTCAGCGATACGGAGATTCAGCCGCAGCGCGGCCTGATCTACGACCGGAATAAAAAGGTGCTCGCTCAGAGTGCCAATGTCTGGCTCGTCTATATCAACCCCTCTAAAATTCCGAATGACAAGGTGCGTGAAGCGATTTCCGAGGGGCTGGCTGAGATCCTCGAAATGGATAAGGAAACGATCTTAAAAAAAACGCAGAAATCCAATTACGGCTATGTAGCGGTGAAAAAACAGGTAGAGAAGGAAATGAAGGATGCGGTCAGCGATTTTATTTCCAAGCACGATGATGCGCTTAAAAAAATCGATCAGAAAAATGTGCCCGACGATCAAAAGGACGCCTATTATGCCGAGATTATTTTTATCGATCCGGATGTAAAGCGTTACTACCCGAACTCACACCTTGCGTCCACCGTTTTGGGCTTCACCGGAGCGGACGGCGTGGGCCGGTGGGGGCTGGAGGCAAAATATAACGAAACGCTCTCCGGCACGCCGGGGCGGATCCTGACGGCGAAAAATGCGGGCATGGACAGTATGGATACGCCGTATGAAACAACCTATGATGCCAAGCAGGGCAATTCCCTCGTGCTTACGGTTGACGAAGTCATCCAATACTATTTGGAAAAGAGCCTCGATCAGGCGCGCGTGAATGCCCAGGCGAAAAGCGCCTATGGGATTGTGATGGATGTGCAGACCGGCGGCATCCTCGCCATGGCGACAAAGGGAGATTTTGATCCGAACGAGCCACACACCATTGCAGACAAGGAAACGGCGGAGAAGCTTGAAAAAATTACGAACCCGGAGGAAAAATACCAGGAGCTTACCAGCGCGCAGTATACGCAGTGGCGCAACCGCGCGATTACGGATACGTATGAACCGGGCTCTGTTTTCAAGGTGGTCACGGCGGCTGCGGCGGTGGAAGAAAACGTGATCCCGGAGAACTTCACCTACACCTGCACCGGCGTGATCAACGTGGCGGGCACAAAAATCCATTGCCACAAACGCGCGGGCCATGGCACGGAGGACTTCACCCATGGCTTAATGAATTCCTGTAACCCGTTCTTCATCACAGTCGGCCAGCATCTCGGCGCGGAGAAGTTCTATAAGTATTTCGAGGCCTTTGGCTTCACGGAGAAAACGGGCATTGACCTGCCCAGCGAAACCGCGCCGGTAGAAGGCCGCTCTTATCATACGCTCAAGCAACTCGGCATCGTAGAGCTTGCGAGCTCCTCCTTCGGCCAGACTTTTGAAACCACGGCGATTCAAATGCTGACGGCCGTCAACACCATTGCAAACGGCGGCAAAATGATGAAGCCCTATGTTGTTTCCTCCGTTTTGGATGAGGAGGGCAACACGATCTCTACCACACAGCCTACGGTGAAACGCCAGGTTATTTCAGAAAAGAGCGCGGCTAAGGTTGCGGATATGATGGAGCATGTCGTCTCTGAGGGCACCGGTAAAAACGCCTATGTGGCGGGCTTCCGCCTGGCGGGCAAAACCGGTACGTCTGAAAAGCTTGCAGGCGGCGGCAAAAAGGAAGGCAAATATGTCGCATCCTTCGTCTGCTTCGCTCCGGCGAACGATCCGAAAATCTCCATGCTGATCGTTATCGACGAGCCGGTTGGCCAGATCAACGGCGGCCAGATCGCAACGCCCGTTGCGGCGGAGGTGGCGGAGGCAACGCTCAATTATCTCAACGTGGACCCGCAGTATACCGCCAAAGAGCTTGCAGATCTCGGCGAGAAAACGCCGTCGGTCACGGGGCTGTCCGTCGCCAAAGCGCGCGAAGCGCTCAGTGGCTTCACCATCCGGACGGTCGGCGAAGGCAAAACGGTCGTCAGCCAGATGCCCGCCGAAGGGCAGCTTATCCCCAAAAACGGCGTTGTCGTCCTCTACACAGATAAAACCTCCGAGAAGCGCAAGGTGACCGTGCCGGATCTGAGCAATAATCTGAGCGTGGCGGCAGCCAACCAGAAGGCGCTGGAATACGGCCTGAATCCGAAGATATTCGGGAACTCTTTGACCATGGGCGAATCTGTTTCCTATAAACAAAGCGTAGAAGCAGGCACGCAGGTTGACGAGGGCACCGTAGTGACGATCTATTTCAAATCCAACGTGGGCGTCAACGACCTGGCGCAGGATTAAGACTGCGCCATGCGCAGGATTAAGACTGCGCCATGCGCAGAGATTAAGACTGCGCCATGCGCAGAGATTAAGACTGCGCCATG
>UQWL01000028.1 GCA_900544715.1 uncultured Oscillospiraceae bacterium
TATGGTTTTTCCAATACCCCTTCTCAAATCTCTTTGTTCAGTTTTCAGGGCGCAAAAGCCTTGACAAAGCGGCGTTGATGTGAGAAAATATCGGCGTCAAAAGGTACACAATGATAAAGAAACAGGATGAGCACCATTAGCTCAGTTGGTAGAGCACCTGACTCTTAATCAGGGTGTCCACGGTTCGAGCCCGTGATGGTGTACCAAGCGTGGCCCGTTGGTCAAGTGGCCTAAGACTCCGGCCTCTCACGCCGGCAACAGCGGTTCGAATCCGCTACGGGTCACCAAAAACGCTTAAAGCGGCGGAAACGCTGTTTTAATAGAGATCTGTGTGAAGAGCACAGGTAAGAAGTCGGTGCTAATGACAGTGAGGGTCCACCCGTTCCCATCCCGAACACGGTAGTTAAGCTCACTGGTGCCGAAAATACTTGGCGGGAGACCGCCCGGGAAGATAGGACGGCGCCGACACAAAGAACCCGGTTTGGTTTGCATGGCAACATGTGAACCAAAACCGGTTTCCACATTCCACAAGAGGTATTGTTGTGGATGAAGTGGGAAGGATAGTTTTCGAATTCTTTTATATTCCTCCTTAGCTCAGCCGGTAGAGCATGCGGCTGTTAACCGCAGGGTCGTTGGTTCGAGTCCAACAGGGGGAGCCAAGCGCGTTATTGCGCGAAAAGCCGCCGTTGTTCTAAAATAGCGGCGGCTTTTTTCAAAAGTTTTGTTCGCTGCTACATAGCAAGGATTTATCAGGCTGCTACATCAGATGGGCCATTAGCTCAGTTGGTTAGAGCAACCGGCTCATAACCGGTCGGTCCGGGGTTCGAGTCCCTGATGGCCCACCATTTTGAAAAGTTAGATAGGGGCATAGCTCAGTTGGTAGAGCAGCGGTCTCCAAAACCGCGTGCCGAGGGTTCAAGTCCTTCTGCCCCTGCCATTGTCTTCTCTGGGGTCGGGAAGACTTGAACCCGCGAGGGTTTCCGCGTGAAAAAAAGATGCCGGTGGCATCTTTTTAGCGGAAAGCGCCGAAGGATGCAAATCCGAGGCAGGCGGTGCGCAGCACCGTGTCAAGTCCTTCTGCCCCTGCCATGTGGCCCGGTAGTTCAGTTGGTTAGAACGCTAGCCTGTCACGCTAGAGGTCGACGGTTCGAGCCCGTTCCGGGTCGCCATTTGCTGCTATGGCTCAGGTGGTAGAGCACATCCTTGGTAAGGATGAGGTCACCAGTTCGAATCTGGTTAGCAGCTCCAAAAGCTCTCTGAAGCAATTGTGTTTCAGAGAGCTTTTGTTTCTGAGGAGGATTAGGGGAGAAGAGTGTGACTGCCTTGTTTTGAGCTGATCAAACCCTGATAGGAGATGATTGCTATTCGACTGCTTTCTTACTCTAAAGGAGGAATTGATTTGCAGAGCGGTTCCTGGATCGATCTGTGGAAGTTCATAGAACACTGCTATCCTTTTGTGCGCGATGAAATGCGCTATTTTCAGATTCAAAGGGTGGATATGTGCCGGGTTCTGCTTTGAAGGTTTTGGAGCATAGGCATAATTGGCCATCTGCGATCCAGTGGACGGCTAATTTTTGTTGCCGGCGTTTGCTCTTGAGCGAAACATTGATGGCATTCATGCGCTGAATGCGATTTATTAAGAGGCATTGAACCGTTGGATTTGCTTGGATATGTAAAAACCGTGCATTTGTTCCCCTGCTTTTCCCAATCGTCAACTCCTGAAAACGGCCAAAAAGACGGGAATAAATTGAAAAAACACCGCCAAAAGTGATTTTGACGGTGTTTTTTATGTATTTTTTCCAATTTACGCTTGACAATGCTTGACATCAAGTTTATAATAAACTACTGCATATAATGGCGTTTTGTCTGCCCGGCCTTCTTTTTATCAACTGCATTCTATCATGTTCTGCACAAAAATGCAAGGCCTTTTGACAATGATTTATACCAGTTTTATGCGGGGCACAGCAGAAGGATTCCTCTTTTCCTTACCTTTCCCCGGATAAAACGAACCAATACCCTTGGGGATAAAAAAAGAACGGAGTGATGAGCCTATGGTGAAAGTGAAACCGGTTCAGCTTGGCAACAATACCCGCATGAGCTTCGGGCGGATCAACGAGGTTATGGAGATGCCCAATCTCATCGAGGTGCAGAAGAATTCCTACCAGTGGTTCTTGAACGAAGGGCTCAAGGAGGTCTTCCGCGATATTGCGGAGATCACGGATTACACCGGTAATCTTGTGCTGGATTTTGTCGGCTACCGTATGGACGATCAGCCGAAATATACTGTTGCGGAGTGCAAAGAGCGCGATGCGACCTATGCGGCGCCGATGCGTGTGCGTGCGCGGCTCATCAACAAGGAAACAGGCGAGATCAAAGAGAACGAAGTGTATATGGGCGACTTCCCGCTCATGACGGATAGCGGCACTTTTGTGATTAACGGCGCGGAGCGCGTGATCGTTTCCCAGCTCGTGCGTTCCCCCGGCGTGTATTATGGGATGAGTCACGACAAAACCGGCAAAAAGCTTTTCACCTCCACGATTATCCCAAACCGCGGCGCGTGGCTCGAGTATGAGACGGATCAAAACGATGTGTTTTACGTCCGTATTGATAAAAACCGCAAAATTCCGATCACCACCTTTATCCGGGCGCTGGGCCTGGGCAGCGATGCGGAGATTTTGGAATATTTCGGAAACGATGACCGCATTGTTGCAACGCTTGAAAAAGAGCGCGATACCCGCGAGGCGACACAAAACACAGAAGAAGCTCTGCTTGCCGTTTACCGCAAGCTCCGCCCGGGCGAGCCGCCCGCGGTGGAAACGGCGCAGGCACACATTGACGGCTTGTTCTTCGACGCCCACCGTTATGACCTTTCCCGCGTAGGGCGTTATAAATATAATAAGAAGCTTTGCATTTCTGCACGCCTTGCTGGCAATAAGCTCATGCAGCCCATCGCAAGCCCGGTAACTGGCGAGCTGCTGGCCGAAGCCGGGGAGATGATCACGCGCGAGAAGGCCTATGAGATCGAGCAGGCCGGCGTGAGCGTTGCTTATGTGGATGTGGAAGGCAAAGAGGTCAAGGTGATCTCCAACGGCATGGTGGATATCGGCGGTTATGTCGATTTTCCGCAGGAGGAGCTTGAGGATATCGGCATCAATGAAAAGGTGCGCTTTACCGTTTTGATGGAAATCCTCGAAAAGTGTGGTGACGATCGTGACGCCCTCTTCGCGGAGCTGAAAAGCCGCTGTGACGACCTGATCCCGAAGCATATCACGATTGACGATATCTTCTCTTCCATCAATTATCTCGACTGCCTGGCGGATGATATCGGCACAACGGACGATATCGACCATTTGGGCAACCGCCGCATCCGTTCGGTGGGCGAACTGCTGCAAAACCAGTTCCGCATCGGCTTTACCCGCATGGAGCGCGTGGTGCGCGAGCGCATGACGACTCTCCAGGCACAGGATAGCGCGACGGTTACCCCGCAGGCGCTGATTAATATCCGCCCTGTGCTGGCCGCAATCAAGGAGTTCTTTGGCTCGTCGCCGCTGTCGCAGTTTATGGATCAGCCGAACCCGTTGGCGGAGCTGACGCATAAGCGCCGCCTTTCCGCCCTCGGCCCCGGCGGCCTTTCCAGAGACCGCGCCGGATTTGAGGTGCGCGACGTGCACTATAGCCACTACGGCCGCATGTGCCCGATTGAAACGCCGGAAGGCCCGAACATCGGCTTGATCTCCTACCTCGCCACGTTTGCGAGAATCAATAAATATGGCTTCATTGAAGCACCGTTTCGCCGCGTCGATAAAGAGACGGGTGTGGTGCTGGATGAAGTGGTTTATATGACGGCCGATGTGGAAGACGATTATATTGTTGCCCAAGCCAATGAGCCGCTCGATGAAAACGGTCGTTTTGCCCGCGCCAAGGTCAACGCCCGTTACCGCGATGAGTTTTTGGAAATTGAAAACTCCAAGGCGGATTTCATGGATGTTTCCCCGAAGATGGTTGTATCCGTCGCCACGGCGATGATCCCCTTTCTGGAAAACGACGACGCAAACCGTGCCCTGATGGGCGCCAACATGCAGAGGCAGGCTGTGCCGCTGCTCAAAACGGAATCACCGATCGTCGGCACCGGCATGGAATATAAGGCCGCCGTTGACTCCGGCGTTACAGTGCTCGCCAAACGTGCCGGTACGGTAACGCACGTCAGCGCGAAAAAGATTGAGATTAAACCCGACGATCAGAAGAATGATCTGGATATCGACACCTACGACGTGATTAAATTCATGCGTTCCAACCAGGGCACTTGCATCAATCAGCGGCCGATCGTTGCCCGCGGCCAGCATGTGGAGGCGCACGAGGTGATCGCGGACGGCCCTGCCACCTCCAACGGTGAGATCAGCCTCGGCAAAAACGTGCTCATCGGTTTTATGACCTGGGAGGGCTACAACTATGAGGACGCCGTCCTCATCAATGAAAAGATTGTGCGTGACGATGTGTTCACCTCCATCCACATCGAGGAGTATGAAACAGAAGCGCGCGATACGAAGCTCGGGCCTGAGGAGATCACCCGCGATATCCCGAACGTCGGCGAGGATGCGCTGAAGGATCTCGATGAATTCGGCGTGATCCGCGTGGGCGCGGAGGTGCATTCCGGTGATATCCTTGTCGGTAAAGTTACGCCCAAGGGCGAAACAGAGCTCACCGCGGAGGAGCGCCTGCTGCGCGCCATCTTCGGAGAGAAGGCGCGCGAGGTGCGCGACACCTCCCTGCGTGTGCCCCATGGCGAATATGGCATCGTTGTGGATGTGGAGGAGTTTACCCGCGCCAACAGCGATGAGCTGAGCCCCGGCGTCAATAAGGTGGTGCGCTGCCACATCGCGCAGAAGAGGAAGATCTCCGTCGGCGATAAGATGGCCGGCCGCCACGGCAACAAGGGCGTTGTGTCCCGGATCCTTCCGCAGGAGGATATGCCCTTCCTGCCGGATGGCACGCCGCTTGATATCATCCTGAATCCCTTGGGCGTTCCGTCCCGTATGAATATCGGCCAGGTGCTGGAAGTGCACCTCGGCTATGCGGCGAAAACACTTGGCTGGAAGATTATGACCCCGGTATTTGACGGCGCGCATGAGGCGGATATCCGCGATGCACTGCGGGAAGCGGGCCTGCGTGAGGATGGCAAAACGATCCTCTATGATGGTCGCACCGGTCGCCAGTTTGACAACCCCATCACGGTCGGCGTGATGTACTTCTTAAAATTGCACCATCTGGTTGATGATAAGATTCATGCGCGTTCCACTGGCCCGTATTCTCTGGTGACGCAGCAGCCGCTCGGCGGTAAAGCGCAGTTCGGCGGCCAGCGCTTCGGCGAGATGGAGGTTTGGGCGCTCGAAGCGTATGGCGCCGCCTACACCTTGCAGGAGATCCTGACGGTCAAATCCGACGACGTGGTCGGCCGCGTAAAAACCTATGAGGCGATTGTCAAGGGCCAGAATGTGCCGAAGCCCGGCGTGCCGGAATCCTTCAAGGTGCTCATTAAAGAGCTGCAGAGCCTTGGCCTGGATGTGAAGGTGCTGGATAAGGAAGAGAATGAAATTGATCTCAAGCAGAATTTCGACGGCGACGAACCCAGCTTCAGCAATGCGGATGAAGAGGTATTCCGCGAGGTGAATGATATGGATACCGCCGAAGGCTTCAGCTTGGAGGGCGAAGGCATTGAGCTGGAGGAGAGCGCCGGCGATGCCGCGGGCAGCGATGCGCCGGAGGAGGATCTTTTTGAAGAAGAAGAGATCTTTGAGCCGGACGAGATGCTCGACGATTATGACGATTAAACGGTTTTGACAGGAGCGGGGGTGCCGGCCGGAAAGGGCGGCAGACATCTCCCGGGGAAAACGCAGGATGCTGCATCCGGTCAAGCCGGTTTCCCAAGCAGGAAAAAAGCCCTTTTTCAATTCGGTTTTGCGCCCCACTTCCCGGCGTGGAACCAGAAAGAAAGGCATGTGATCGTTCTATGGAAAATATCACCTTTGAATCCATCAAAATCGGTCTGGCATCGCCCGAAAAGATCCGCGAATGGTCCTACGGCGAGGTCAAAAAGCCGGAAACAATCAACTACCGCACCCTGAAGCCTGAGCGCGACGGCCTATTTTGCGAACGCATCTTTGGCCCAACGAAGGACTGGGAATGCCACTGCGGAAAATATAAACGCATCCGTTATAAGGGAAAAATCTGCGAGCGCTGCGGCGTTGAGATTACAAAGAACAAGGTGCGCCGTGAGCGCATGGGCCACATTGAGCTGGCGGCGCCGGTGTCGCACATCTGGTATTTCAAGGGCATTCCGTCCCGGATGGGCCTGATGCTTGATATCTCCCCCCGCATTCTGGAGAAGATCCTCTATTTTGCGCTCTATATCGTGATCGATCCCGGCGATACGCCGCTGCAAAAAATGCAGACATTGAGCGAAAAGGAATATGCGGATATGCGCGAGAAGTATGAGGATGAGTTCCGTGCCGGCATGGGCGCGGAGGCCATCCAGGAGCTGCTCGCGGAGATTGATGTGGAAGTGCTCGCCAAAGAGCTGCGCGAGGAGCTGGAAACGGCGACGGGCCAGAAAAAGGCACGCATCCTCAAGCGGCTGGAAGTGGTGGAGGCGTTCCATCAATCCGGCAACCATCCGGATTGGATGATCCTCAATGTGATTCCGGTCATCCCGCCGGATATCCGCCCGATGGTGCAGCTCGAGGGCGGCCGCTTTGCGACCTCCGACTTAAACGATTTGTATCGCCGCGTCATCAACCGGAACAACCGCCTGAAAAGGCTTTTGGAGCTGCATGCGCCCGATATCATTGTGCGCAATGAAAAGCGCATGCTCCAGGAGGCGGTGGATGCCCTGATCGACAACGGCCGCCGCGGCCGCCCTGTGACGGGCCCGAACAACCGCCCGCTGAAATCCCTCTCCGATATGCTCAAGGGCAAGCAGGGCCGCTTCCGTCAGAACCTGCTCGGAAAGCGCGTCGACTACTCCGGCCGTTCCGTTATCGTCGTTGGCCCGGAGCTCAAGCTCTACCAGTGCGGCCTGCCTAAGGAGATGGCGCTGGAGCTGTTTAAGCCCTTCGTCATGAAGCGATTGGTGGAAACCAATAAGGCGAACAACATTAAATCTGCCCGTAAGATGGTCGAGCGTGCGAAAAACGAGGTTTGGGATGCGCTGGAGATCGTCATCAAGGATCACCCGGTCATGCTCAACCGTGCACCTACGCTGCACAGGCTTGGTATTCAGGCGTTTGAGCCGGTTCTCGTAGAGGGCCGCGCCATCAAGCTGCATCCGTTGGTCTGCACCGCGTTCAACGCGGACTTTGACGGCGACCAGATGGCCGTCCACGTGCCGCTGTCCGCAGAGGCGCAGGCGGAGGCCCGTTTCCTGATGCTGGCGGCTAACAACCTGTTGAAGCCCTCCGACGGCAAGCCCGTCGCAGTGCCGACGCAGGATATGGTGCTCGGCTCTTACTACCTGACGTTGGTAAAACCCGGCGAGCCGGGCGAGGGCAAGTGTTTCCGTGATGTCAGCGAAGCGATTATGGCCTATGACGCGGGCGCGATCGGACTGCATTCCAAGATTAAAATTCGCATGACCAAGGAGATCGAGGGTGAAACGCGCTCGCAGCTATATGAAACCACGCTGGGCCGCGTGATCTTCAACGATCCGATCCCGCAGGATCTCGGCTTTGTAGACCGCAGCGATCCGGAAAACGCCTTCAAGCTGGAGGTTGAGTTCCTGGTCAATAAAAAGATGCTCGGCAAGATCATCGATAAGTGCATTAAGGTACACGGCACGGCCGTTACCGCTGAAATGCTGGACCGCATTAAGGCGCAGGGCTATAAATATTCCACGCAGAGCGGCATCACCGTCGCTGTTTGCGATGCGACCATCCCGCCGAAGAAGGCGGAATTCCTCGCCGAGGCGGAGGAGAAGGTCGATAAGATCAACGCGAACTTCCAGCGCGGCTTCATCTCCAATGGGGAACGTTCCCGCCATGTGATCAAGGTCTGGGAGGATTGCACGAAGAAGGTATCCTCCGAGCTGACCGCAAACCTTGACCACTATAACCCTATCTATATGATGGTCGATTCCGGCGCCCGTGGTTCCGACAGCCAGCTGCGACAGCTTGCCGGTATGCGCGGCCTGATCGCCAACACGGCGGGCCGCACGATCGAGGTTCCCATCCGCGCAAACTACCGTGAGGGCCTCAACGTTCTCGAATACTTCATCTCCTCCCGCGGCGCTCGGAAAGGCCTGGCCGATACGGCGCTGCGTACGGCGGACTCCGGCTACCTGACCCGCCGGTTGGTGGATGTTTCGCAGGACGTTATCATCCGCGAGGAGGACTGCCACTGCACAGACGGCCTTGAGATCTATGATATCAAGGACGGCAACGAGATGATTGAGGGCCTGACGGAGCGTTTGACCGGCCGTTTCCTGGTGGAGGATCTCATCGACGAAAAGACAGGCGAGCTCATCATGAGCAAGGATGTGATGATGAAGGAGTCCGATGCGGAGCGCATCGTCGCTTCCGGCGTGACGAAGATCAAAATCCGCTCCCTGCTCACCTGTCAGTCCAAGCATGGCGTATGCATCAAGTGCTATGGCGCGAACCTTGCCACGGGTGATCCGGTTACCGTGGGTGAGGCAGTCGGCATCATTGCCGCCCAGTCCATCGGTGAGCCCGGCACACAGCTGACGATGCGTACGTTCCACACCGGCGGCGTCACGTCCTCCGCCGATATCACACAGGGCCTTCCCCGTGTTGAGGAGCTGTTTGAGGCGCGCAAGCCAAAACACTTGGCGATCATTAGCGAAATCGGCGGCGTTGTCTCCATGCAGGAAATCAAGAAGTCGCAGCATGTTGTCGTCACCGATATGGAGAATCACGATGAGCGCAGCTATCTGATCCCCTATGGCTCCCGCCTACGCGTGGAAGAGGGACAGACCATTGAAAAGGGCGAGATCATCACGGAAGGCTCTGTCAATCCGCATGATGTGCTCGCCGTGCGCGGCGTGGATGCGGTGCATAACTACCTGATCCGCGAAGTGCAGCGCGTTTACCGGATGCAGGGCGTTGATATCAACGATAAGCATATTGAAGTGATCGTCCGCCAGATGATGAAGAAGGTCCGCGTGGCCGACGCAGGGGATACCACGCTTCTGCCCGGTGCAACGATCGATAAGAGCGAGCTGATTGCGCAGAATGAGGAAGTCCGCGCCCGCGCGGCTGAAACCGGCGAAGCGCTGCAGGAGGCAACCGTCCAGCCCGTGCTGCTCGGTATTACAAAGGCCTCCCTTGCAACAGATTCCTTCCTCTCCGCCGCCTCCTTCCAGGAGACGACCCGCGTGCTGACCGATGCGGCGATCAAGGGCAAGAGCGACCCGCTGCTAGGCCTGAAGGAAAACGTCATCATCGGCAAGCTCCTTCCCTCCGGCACGGGGATGAAGTGCTACAGCGATGTAGAGGTGGTGCCCGTCCCGCAGGAAACGCCGGAGATGCCCGTAGGGATAGAAGGAGAAGCCGTCTGAGCCCAGCAAAAAGCAGATTTTGCAATTTAAACAAAACTTTTTGCCATTTGCCGAATTCTTCTTTCTGTGAAAGCCGTTTGAGCGCTTGACAAAGCTTGTCTCTGCATGCTAGAATCTTCAATTGTGCGAATCTATTTTTCTTATGTTTGGTGCCACGGGCGCATTGTGCGCCCTGCACGATAGATTAGGCTTGATTCAATATCAGGAGGTGAAAGTAACTTGCCAACCTTTAACCAACTTGTCCGTAATGGACGGGAGACGTCGGAGAAAAAGGCGAAGGCGCCTGCTCTTCTCAAGGGGCTCAACTCCAAGAAGAACATCATGACCGATAAGGATTCCCCGCAAAAGCGTGGTGTCTGCACAGCGGTCAAGACGATCACGCCGAAAAAGCCGAACTCTGCGCTTCGTAAAATTGCGAGGGTGCGTCTGACCAACGGGATTGAGGTAACCGCCTATATCCCCGGTGTCGGTCACAACCTGCAGGAGCACAGCGTCGTCCTCATCCGCGGCGGCCGTGTAAAGGATCTTCCCGGTGTGCGTTACCATATCGTACGCGGCACCCTTGACACGCAGGGCGTTTCCGGCAGAATGCAGGCGCGCTCCAAGTACGGCGCGAAGCGCCCGAAGGCTGCCAAAAAGTAATCCGGCACACAGCTGGGTTCCTAAACAGACAAATCTTCTTGCAGGCTACAGGCGGCTTGCCGCCTTGCAACCAGTGAGAGTGTATCAATAGATATGCCTCTCATTGGCGCCACGGGAATTTTGTCACTCGAGTACCGATGATATCATTTTTATGAAGGAGGGAAGCGAAGTGCCAAGAAGAGGCCAGATCGCAAAGCGTGATGTTTTGCCCGATCCGCTTTACAATTCAAAGCTTGTAACACGGCTTATCAATAGTGTTATGTATGATGGCAAAAAGGGTGTCGCCCAAAAGATCGTTTACGACGCCTTTGAGATCATCCGGGAAAAAACCGGCAAGGAGCCCCTTGAGGTTTTTGAAGCCGCGATGGAGAACGTAATGCCTGTTCTCGAGGTCAAAGCACGCCGTGTCGGCGGCGCGACCTATCAGGTGCCCATCGAAGTTCGCCCCGAGCGCCGTCAGACGCTGGGCCTGCGCTGGATTACGCTTTACAGCCGCCAGCGCTCTGAGCGGACCATGAAGGAACGGCTTGCAAACGAGATCATGGATGCAGTCAATTCCACCGGTTCCGCATACAAAAAGCGCGAAGACACGCACAAGATGGCAGAAGCCAACAAGGCGTTTGCACACTTCCGCTGGTAAGCACACACCTGCGCTGCATTTTGCTTGGCGCGGGGGGCGGCGCTATGTGCGCTCCGGTTTGGAGCGCGCATGCAGCTGGCCACAGGTTTTAATTCTTGAGCGCCGTGCCGCGCGCATGGCAATTGGAGGTTTATATGCCAAGGCAGGTATCATTACAGCTCACCAGAAACATTGGTATCATGGCCCATATCGACGCCGGCAAAACCACGACGACGGAGCGCATCCTGTTTTACACGGGTGTGAACCATAAGATCGGTGAAACGCACGACGGCGATGCGACCATGGACTGGATGGAGCAGGAGCAGGAGCGAGGCATCACCATCACCTCTGCTGCGACCACCTGTTTCTGGAAAGGGCATCGTATCAATATTATCGACACCCCCGGCCACGTGGACTTTACCGTTGAGGTTGAGCGCTCTCTGCGCGTACTTGACGGATCTGTCACTGTATTTTGTGCGAAGGGCGGCGTCGAGCCCCAGTCTGAGACCGTTTGGCGTCAGGCTGATAAGTACCACGTGCCGCGCATGGCCTATGTGAATAAGATGGATATCATGGGCGCCGACTTCTACAATGTTGTCGACATGATGAAGGACCGTCTCAAGTGCAACGCGGTGCCGATCCAGCTTCCCATCGGCTCTGAAGCCGATTTTCGCGGCATCATCGACCTTGTCACCATGCGTGCGGAAATGTACTATGACGACAAGGGCCTCGATGTCCGTGACGAGGATATTCCGGAGGATATGCGTGAGCTGGCGGAGAAATATCATACAGAGCTCATGGAGCATGTCGCTGAGCAGGATGAAGCCCTGCTGGAGAAATATCTCGGCGGCGAGGAACTGACGATTGAAGAGATCAAGGACTGTATCCGCAAATCCACCATTGCCAATGAGATGGTGCCCGTTTTGTGCGGCACTTCTTACCGCAATAAAGGCGTGCAGATGCTGCTTGATGCAATTGTTGATTTTATGCCCGCGCCGACGGACGTGCCGGATATCAAGGGCACGAACCCGGAGACCGGCGAGGAGGAGGATCGCAAATCCTCCGACGATGAGCCGTTTGCCGCGCTGGCTTTTAAGATCGCAACTGACCCCTATGTGGGTAAGCTCTGCTTCTTCCGCGTTTATTCCGGCACGGTCGAGGCGGGCAGCACGGTTTACAACTCTGTGAAGGATAATAACGAGCGCATGGGCCGCATCCTGCAGATGCATGCAAACCACAGGCAGGATATCGAGTGCGTTTACGCGGGCGACATCGCCGCTGCGGTTGGCTTGAAAAATACGACCACGGGCGATACGCTGTGCGATGCAAAGCACCCGGTTGTGCTCGAATCTATGGAATTCCCGGAGCCGGTTATCCGCGTGGCCATCGAGCCTAAGACGAAGGCCGGCCAGGAGAAAATGGGCATTGCGCTTGCAAAGCTTGCGGAGGAAGATCCGACCTTCCGCTGCTATACGGATGAGGAAACGGGCCAGACGATCATCGCCGGCATGGGCGAGCTGCATCTGGAGATTATCGTTGACCGTATGCTGCGTGAATTTAAGGTTGAGGCAAACGTCGGCAAGCCGCAGGTAGCCTATCGCGAGACGATCACGAAGGAAGCCGACGTCGACACGAAATATGCGCGTCAGTCCGGCGGCCGCGGCCAGTATGGCCATGTCAAGATCCGCATTGAGCCGAATCCGCAGAAGGGTTATGAGTTTGTCAACGCCATCGTTGGCGGCGCGATCCCGAAGGAATATATCGGCCCGGCGGAACAGGGTATCAAGGGCGCTATGCTTTCCGGCGTGCTGGCAGGCTTCAATGTTGTGGATGTCAAGGTAACGCTGTATGACGGCTCCTACCATGAGGTGGACTCTTCGGAAATGGCCTTTAAGATCGCCGGCTCCATGGCCTTCAAGGAGGCTATGCGCAAGGCGGCGCCGGTTCTGATGGAGCCGATCATGAAGGTTACCGTCATTGTGCCGGATGATTATCTCGGCGATGTCATCGGCGATATCAACTCCCGCCGTGGGCTCATGCAGGGCATGGAAACCCGCAATGGCGCAACACAGGTGAATGCTTTCGTGCCGCTGTCGAATATGTTCGGCTACGCGACCGATCTTCGCTCCAAAACGCAGGGCCGTGGCCAGTATGTCATGGAGCCGAGCCACTACACTGAGGTTCCGAAATCCATTGCGGATACGATCATCAGCTCTCGCGCGAAAACGGGCGACGAATAAATTTCGTAAAACGCTTGCAATCCCTTGTGGGAATTGATAAAATACCCCTAAGCACTGAATAGCCTGTTTTTTATAAACAGTAACAGAATGAAGTTTCTAAGATAAAAGGAGGAACAATTCAAATGGCAAAGCAGCATTTCGACAGAACCAAACCCCATGTAAACATTGGCACCATCGGCCACGTCGACCATGGTAAAACCACTCTGACGGCGGCCATCACCAAGACCCTCGCGATGAAGGGTGAGGCGGACTTCGTTGATTACGCAAACATCGATAAGGCTCCGGAAGAGCGCGAGCGCGGCATCACGATCAATACCGCTCACGTGGAGTATGAGACGGAAACCCGCCACTATGCCCACGTTGACTGCCCCGGCCATGCCGACTATATCAAGAACATGATCACCGGCGCAGCGCAGATGGACGGCGCGATCCTCGTTATCGCGGCGACCGACGGCCCGATGGCGCAGACGAAGGAGCATCTTCTGCTTGCCCGTCAGGTTGGTGTGCCTTATATCATCGTTTTCATGAACAAGTGCGACCAGGTCGATGATCCGGAGCTGCTCGAGCTTGTTGAAATGGAAATCCGCGAGACGCTTGACGAGTATGAGTTCCCGGGCGACGATACACCGATCATCAAGGGCTCCGCTCTGAAGGCTCTTGAGTATGCTGGCAATGATCCGGAAGCCCCCGAGCTGAAGTGCATCTGGGAGCTGATGGCGGCTGTTGACAGCTATATCCCGACGCCGGACCGCAAGGCGGACCTGCCCTTCCTGATGCCTGTTGAGGACGTATTCACCATCACCGGTCGTGGCACCGTCGCCACCGGTAGGGTTGAGCGCGGCCAGCTGAAGACCGGCGAGGAAGTTGAAATCGTCGGCCTGCAGGATGAGAAGAAGAAGACGGTTGTTACCGGCATCGAAATGTTCCGCAAGATCCTCGACTATGCCGAGGCTGGCGACAACATCGGCGCCCTGCTTCGCGGCATTCAGCGCAATGAGATCGAGCGCGGCCAGGTTCTTTCCAAGCCCGGCTCCATCCATCCGCACACGAAGTTCCGCGGCCAGGTTTACGTCCTGACGAAGGATGAAGGCGGTCGTCATACACCGTTTTTCAACAACTATCGTCCGCAGTTCTATTTCCGCACCACTGACGTGACCGGCATCATCACTCTGCCCGAGGGCACTGAGATGTGCATGCCCGGCGACAACGTCGAGATGGATGTTGAGTTGATTACCCCCATCGCCATCGAAGAAGGCCTCCGCTTTGCTATCCGTGAAGGCGGCCGTACGGTTGGTTCGGGCGTCGTTATCAAAATCAACGAATAATTTCTTTTCTGCAATGGAACGGTTCAGGCGAAACGAAAATCGTTTTGCCTGAACCGTTTTCTTTTGTATGGATCTCTGCTTCCGCCTTGAATTTTTAGCTCTGCTATGGTATGATAGCTTCAAATAAAGTTTGAAGCATTGAAAAAATGTCTGTCGGCGCGAAACGCCTCCTGCCGCACGGTGGCAACGCCATTTTTCGCATAGGGGTGCTTTGCGCGTGTGGTGATAGTTCTATTCAAAAAGGGAAAGAATCCGGATGCCTGCCCGCAAAGAGGGAGAAAGCATCCGGTTTCCGCATTCTTTGTGTGGGATCGTTAAAATGGGGGCTGAGGATGAAGCGAATTTTTGCACACGGGGAAAGGCGTGCTGTGTAAAAAGGAGGTCATCCCTGATTGGTAAAAAGGAGGTCATAGTGGATGGGAATTTTATATTTGGTCATTCCGTGTTACAACGAAGAAGCTGTGATTGAGCATACAGTGGAGGAACTCACACCCCTTTTGGCAAATTTAGAGCAGCAATCAAAGATTGCTCCCGAGAGCCGGATTCTGCTGGTGGATGACGGCAGCAAAGATACCACTTGGGAGAAAATTGAAACGCTGCATCATAGCAATCCTTTTGTCTGCGGCTTAAAGCTTGCGCATAACCGCGGCCATCAAAACGCATTGATGGCCGGTTTGATGGAGGCACGCAAATACTGCGATTGTGCGGTATCCATGGATGCGGATTTGCAGGATGATATCCATATTCTTGAGGCTTTTATTGATAAATTCAACGCGGGCACGGATGTCGTCTACGGCGTGCGCAATAAGCGGGAGACGGATACCTTCTTCAAACGGACGACCGCGCTCGGCTTCTATAAGGTGATGCATCTGCTCGGGGTGGAAACGGTTTATAACCATGCGGATTACCGGCTGATGAGCAGGCGGGCGCTGGATGCATTGTCTGAATACAAGGAGGTCAACCTGTTTTTGCGCGGAATCGTTCCACTGATCGGGTATTCCACTGATTATGTATACTATGACCGCAGTGAACGCTATGCGGGGGAATCAAAATATCCGCTGCGCAAAATGGTTGCCTTCGCGATGGATGGCATCACTTCCTTCAGTGTGCGGCCTTTGCGGCTCATTTCCGTGGCCGGCATTCTGATAGGTTGCCTGAGCGTGATCGGGCTTTTATATGCTTTGATTTCTAAGCTTTGCGGCGTTGCGGTCAGCGGCTGGACGGCGATTATCTGCTCCATCTGGCTGTTGGGCGGCATCCAGCTGTTCTGTTTGGGCGTGGTAGGGGAATATATCGGTAAGATCTATAGCGAAGTAAAGGCGCGCCCCAGGTACCGCATCGAAACGTTCTTAAAAAAGTAGCAGTCCTCAAAAATAAAGTTTCACATTTACATAATTTAGGCGGTGCAGAATGACTCAGGAGCAATTGCAGGCCCTGCGCAGGCAGGTTATGGAGAAAGAATTTTCACGCATGAATCCGATGCAGAAGGAGGCCGTGTTTACCACAGAGGGCCCCCTGCTGATTTTGGCGGGCGCGGGGAGCGGAAAGACGACCGTGCTCGTCAACCGGATTGCCAATATTGTGAAATATGGCTGCGCATATGGTTCGCAGGAATTTCCGATATCTCTCACGGAGGAAGAGATCCGTATGCTGGAGGGCTACTGCGACGGCACACAGGAATATACCGATGAGATCGCGGAGCTTTTAGCTGTCCGCCCTGCGAAGCCGTGGCAGATCCTTGCAATTACGTTTACCAATAAGGCGGCCGGTGAGCTCAAAGAGCGGCTGGAGGCAATGCTTGGCCCCGATGGGCAGGATATATGGGCAAGCACCTTCCATTCCGCCTGCGCGCGCATTTTGCGGCGGGATGGGGAAAGCCTCGGCTATACCAGCCATTTTACAATTTATGATACGGATGATTCCAAGCGCGTGATGAAGGAGTGCCAGAGACTGCTCAACATCGATGATAAGATGCTTTCTCACAAAACGCTTCTGCATGAGATCAGCCATGCGAAGGACAGCCTGATCTCACCAGAAGACTATCTGAACGATGCAGGCGACGATGTGCGTCTGCGCAAGATTGGCGAGGCCTACCGACTTTATGAAAAGCTGCTGCGGGATGCGGATGCGATGGATTTTGACGATATTATCGTCAATACAGTGAAGCTACTGGAGGAAAATGAGGAGGTGCGCACCCGCTATCAAAACCGTTTCCGTTACGTGATGGTGGATGAATATCAGGATACCAACCATGCGCAGTACCGGCTCACCAGCCTGCTGGCTGGCGGCAGCGGCAATCTCTGCGTGGTGGGCGATGACGATCAGAGCATTTACCGCTTTCGCGGCGCCACAATTGAGAATATCCTCTCCTTTGAGGAGCAGTATCATAAGGCAAAAGTGATCCGTCTGGAGCAGAATTATCGCTCCACCCAAAATATTTTGGATGCGGCCAATGCCGTTATCTCCCACAACACGGAGCGAAAGGGAAAAAACCTTTGGACAGCGAACGGCCCCGGGGAAAAGATTGTGGTGGATAACGCCTTCGACGAGCAGGAGGAGAGCACTTTTATCGCAGATGCTATTATGGATTCCGTCAAGGGCGGAAAAAAATGGAGCGACCATGCGGTTCTCTACCGGATGAACGCTCAGTCAAACGCGATTGAGCGCACCTTTGTGCGCATGGGCGTGCCCTACCGTGTGATCGGCGGGCACCGTTTCTATGAGCGCAAGGAGATCCGTGATGCGCTCGCCTATCTTTCTGTAATTAGCAATCCGGCGGATAATATCCGCCTGCGCAGGATCATCAACGAGCCCAAACGCGGCATCGGCGCGACGACCATCAACCATGCGGCACAGATCGCGGCCGGGCTGGGCCTGAGCATCTACGAAGTGATTTCCCATGCGGATGAATATGAGCAGCTGGTGCGCGCCGCGCCGCGTTTGCGGGCGTTCACCCAGATCATTGATGGGCTTGCCGAGGCGGCGGAGGAATTGCCGCTCAACGAGCTGTTTGAAAAGGCGATGCGGGATACAGGGTATCTCGACTCTTTGGCGCTGGACCGAGAAACCTATCAGGACAGGCTGGAGAATATCCAGGAGCTTTCCTCCAACCTCTTGCGCTACAGCGAGGAAAATGAAGAGGGCGATCTCAATGGCTTCCTCGAGGAGGTCGCTTTGATGACGGATATCGATAACTATAATGAGGAGGCGGATACCGTCGTCCTCATGACGCTGCATTCCGCCAAGGGCCTGGAATTCCCGGTGGTATTCATTCCGGGGATGGAGCGGGGGATTTTCCCAGGCATCCAATCGCTCTACTCTGCCAGCGAAATGGAGGAGGAGCGCCGGCTCGCCTATGTGGGCATTACGCGCGCCAAAGAGCGGCTGTATCTGACGCATGCGCGCACACGTATGCTCTACGGCAGCACGAGCCACAACGCGCCCTCGCCGTTTTTGGAGGAGATTCCGGAGAAGCTTGTGGAAGAGAAGCGCAAGGTCGCGCTCTCCCCGCAGAAGTCCTCTGTACAGCGCGCCGCAAAGCCGAAGAAAACCTTTGACCATTCCTTTGGCCCAGCGGCACCCAAGCCCTCCGCACCCGCGGGCTCCTACCGTGTGGGCGATGCGGTGGGGCATAAGCTTTTTGGTACAGGCGTTGTGCTCTCCGCACAGCCGATGGGCAATGATACGCTGCTGGAGATCGCCTTTGAAAAAGCGGGCACCAAAAAGCTGATGGCCAATTTTGCCCGCCTGACCAAGGGTTGAGCCCTGAGCGGAATGGCAGAATCCATTCGGATGAGACGCCCGATTTGTTGAATCTTTTACAGAAACCTCACCGCGGTATGTAGGAAAATGCATGCCGCGGTGATTTCTTTTATCGTTTTTATTGACAATTCCAATAAAATCATGTAATCTTTTTAGGAGAGATTTGGGAAAGAGGGAGAGATTTATGAAAAAAAAGTGTCGTCAGGTGATCTGTTTGCTTTCGGCTGTGCTGCTGTTGATGGGGGGCATACCGGCGGCCTTTGCTGCGGGCAGTTGTGATACGGCACCGCTGATCGTCGTCACCGGCATGAACGCATGGCCTCTGGTATTGAATGCAGGGACGGATCAGGAGAAGCAGGTCTTTGCGCCCGATACGCAGGCGATTCTGAAGCTCGTCGGACAAATCGCGGGGCCTGTGGCAAATTTTGCCGTGACAAAGGATTATGATAAGCTCGGCGATGATGTTCTACCGGCGGTCTATGCGCTCTTCGAGCCGCTCGCCTGCGAGCCGGACGGGAGCAGCCGGTATGCGATTACCACTACGGTCTATCCAGAATCAATGGAGAACTATCCGGAGTTTGTCAATGAGGAAGGCTACCTCACCAACGAGCCTGCCATTGTGCGTGCGGCCGCTGCGAAAATCGGCGCCGATCACGTATATTATTTTAACTACGACTGGCGGCTCGACCCCATGGATCATGCGAAAGAACTGCGTGGCTATGTGGAGCGCGCAAAGCGTGAAACTGGCCATGATCAGGTAAACTTGATTGGCTCCAGCATGGGCGGTACGATTATTGCCGCCTATCTTGCGCAGTATGGCAGTGAGGATATCGACAATTACACCATGCTATCCTCCGCTTTTACAGGGACGACCATCGTAGGGGATCTCTTCACGGGGAAGATCGAGTTCCATAAAGATGCCTTGATTCGAATTCTCAAGGAGGTTGCAGGGCAGCAGGCAGTGAATGTGCTGCTTGACGCACTTGATAAGGCCGGCGTGATCGATATTTTACTTCCGGTGCTCGATGAACTGGTGGTCAATTTGAAGGATCGCGTTTATGATGAGGTGTTCCAGGATACTTTTGTGACCATGCCTGGCATTTGGGATCTGGTTGCCCTGGAGGATTATGAGGATGCAAAGGCCTATTTGCTCGACCCGGAAGCGGATGCACAGCTGATTGCCCGGATCGACGATTATCATTATCAGGTGCAGGCGAAGCTGCCGGAACTCTTCCGGGCCGCGATGGCAAAGGGGATGAAGATCAATATTGTTTCCCACTACAATTTGCAGGGTGTGCCGCTTACACCCTCTTACAGGGAGCAAAATGATAACGTGATCGATACCAAATATACCTCAGGCTATGCAACCTGCGCCTTTTTGGATGAAACGCTGCCGGCGGATTATCAGCAAAAAAATACTTTCTGCCAGGACGCTTCGCATAACCACCTCTCCGGCGACCGCGTAATTGATGCTTCCACCTGCCTTTTGCCGGAGCAGACATGGTTTTTGAAGGATTTAAAGCATGTGGGCTACATCTATGATACACAGGTGATGGATTTCATCCTGTGGCTCTGCCTGTCGGATTCGCAGCGCACGGTGCAGGAGGCGGGGGATTACAGCCAGTTTATGCGGGTGGATCCGCAAACCGGCGCGCTGACCCTGATTCAGGCGGAGCAGCCGGATGAGCCGGATACGCAGGAGCCGGATGAGCCGGAAACGACTCCAGAGGAAACGCGCCCGGAGGAGACAACGCCTGCCCCGGAGGAAAGCGCCGCCCCTTCTGCAGAAGAGGAACCCGCGCCCCCCATTGCCGATACGGGCGAGCGGGCGCTCTCCTTGATTCCGTTCGGCCTGGCGGCTGTTGCAGCGGCCGTGTTGACGGTTACGCGGAAAAAGAATAGAATATCCTAACAGAATAGAATGAATGGGCCGCCGCAGATCGCTTTGCTGCGGCCCAAAATAAGGCGGGGATTTTCATGGATTTTCAAAAGGCAGTGGAGCTGGTGCGGGAGACCAAGGCGATCGTGATGGATGCAAAAGCGGCGCGGCAGGTCACTGTGAAGGGGCAGGCCGACTATGTGACGCAGGTGGATTTCGCCGTGCAGGCTTTTCTCAAGGAGCGGCTTTTGGCGCTTACCCCGCAGGCGGGGTTCCTGGCGGAGGAGCAGGAGAATGCGGATTACAGCGGGCGGCCTGCCTGGATTCTCGACCCCATCGACGGCACGACGAATCTCATCCACGGCTACCAGATGAGCGCGGTTTCGCTGGCGTTTTATGATGGGCAAGCGGTGGTGTTCGGCGCTGTTTATAACCCGTTCACAGAGGAGCTGTTTACAGCCGAAAAGGGGAAAGGCACCTATTGCAATGGCGCTCCCATTCAATGCACGCAAACGCGGGAGATTGCCTCCTGCCTGGCGGCAATCGGCACGGCCCCCTATTATAAAGAAGAAGCAGCCCAAAATTTTGAGCGGTTCCAAACGGTATTTTGCGCCTGCCAGGATATCCGCCGCTCCGGCTCTGCGGCGCTCGACCTCTGCTATGTGGCCTGTGGGCGGATCGACGCCTATTTTGAGCGGCATTTAAAGCCCTGGGATTATGCGGCGGGGCTGCTGCTCGTGCAGGAGGCGGGCGGATGTGTAACAGGCTGGCAGGGGGAGAGGCTGAATGCCACTGAGCCCAATGATGTGCTGGCGACGAACGGCAAGGTGCATGAGTGGTTTTTGAGCGTGTTATAAACAGAAAGAGCAAAATCGGAATCTGCCGGTGAGCGTGAAAGCGCTTGCCGGCAGATTTTTTCATGGAGCGTCAGGCGATTCGGCGGATTTGTGGCCGGCGGAAAGGATATGGCAGGAGACAGCCACTTGCATGCTGGGGGATGCGTTTGGAAGTGGTCAATAGCAGATGAAATTACATTCTTTTACATATTTAGATGATATCAATAAAAATATGGGTAGATGATTGACAGATGTAGATAATTGTGATATAAAGGGGCTGGGAGGTGATTCCAATGCAGTGTAAAAACGGATAACTTGTTAAGGCGGGTTGAGCAACCAATGAAAAAATATAGATTTCAGAAATTTAGTATCATGATGTGTTATGTAACTTAGATTTTATAAAAATATGCAGAAAGTAGAGGGATGAATGAAAATGAAAAAATGGATCACTGGTTGGATTGCCATTCTGCTCTTGTGCACTTTTTTATTGCCTGTCCAAGCTGCGGAGTTGGAGGAGGAGCCTCAGACAAGTATAGAAACTGTTACATATCAGAACACGGAGTATCAGAATTTATCTGTATCAGAAACCGTGGAGAAAAAGCTGGCGCCTTTTTCTCTTTCTAACGAAATAATTCAGCGTCTTTCTGAAGAGAAATTAGAATTGATTCAGCATGCCACGCAGATCACGGCTAAGTCTACCTATTATGTGGAATCCTCTTTGTTCCCCGGCCAGATGAATGCTGTAAACGAAGATGAGTATGTGGAAGCGGTTAGGGAGAGCAAAATTGCTCAACTAGAAAGTTTTAAAGCGGCACAGGAACAGCTGCAAACAACACGTTCCGCACTTTCCGACTCCGTTATTCTCTCCCCGGGAAACAGTGGAAAGCTGAATGGCGGCACTTTGCACTTAGTCATTCTAATGATTGCTACTGGCAGGGAATATGGCGTTGCGGGCATTTTTCAGTGGGAGACGCTGCCGATTTTCAGAGCGAAAGATGCATTTGGCCTCTCCAGGGATGTGACAACGAGCGTAATCCCTCGGTCGGCGTCGGGCTGTTATTCCTATACCTATAATTTTAGCCAGACCGTAAATGGAAAATATGTCACAGAGGCCAGAGAGGATGTTTACGATGTGGCGTATAATGAATTGAAACAGGATGGCAAAGGGTATGGGTATGCAATAGAGTTTGGCCTGCCAGTCAGTTCCATCTCCCCTGATCCATGGGGAGCAAGCACGCATTATCTCTCCGCGACGGGGTTTGTATTTTTTGAAGGGAAAGTGAATAATTCCAGCACGACGTCAGTCAATCATTTTGCCACATACGCACACAAGTGTATTGGATATTTTTTGAATGGGATCGATTTCAGCCTTCCGTTTGGTCTAGGCTTTTCCATCGATTGGGGCGATTGGTCCTATGTGCAGCTGAGAGAAGAACATATTTGGAACCTGTAACGATGGGAGTGATGTGGCTTGTCAATAAGATGGATTAGTTTGTCGGTATCCCCTGGCGCTTGGCTTGTTGTCTCTTCGTTTGTATCTCTTTTTCTTGCTCTGGGCTTGGTGTACGCATATAAAACAATCTGTGCTCTGCGCTATGGGGATTCTGACCTGCAAAAGTATGGCGCGGCCACTATTGCCTTTTTTGTGATTTACTCCATGATTATGATTGGCTTAATTATTGGAAAATAAATATTAATGCCAAATGGCGGCGGCTATTTTGGCAGTGTCCGGCACTTGGTTAGCTGGCGACCCCAAAAACAGGCTGCGGCAAATGAACTTGCCGCAGCCTGTTCTGCTGTTTTGCGCGTTATTTCCAAAAGCCTTCCGCAACCGCCTCGATCTCCTCCAGTGTTGCATCCGC
>UQWL01000029.1 GCA_900544715.1 uncultured Oscillospiraceae bacterium
AGTACTGGCCCCTCTGGGGTCTGAGCAAACCACTAGTTTACTAGTGGTTTTGATTTTGTACGGCAATCAAAAAGGTTCAAAAAAACCGTTTCCATCCGGCTCGGATTCCATCGGCCCGATGGCTCCAAGGATGGAACAGACGGAGCTGGCGTCGCTGCAGAGCAGATAAAGATGCCTGGTCAGGAGGCAGAAAAACCTAATTCTGGAGCATAAAGCTTGGAAATCTAGAATACGGAATCTGCGCTTTTACAGCAATGTTTGCAGTGCCTGTGATTAGTGCGGCAGGAACTATGACGGCCAGCTGTAAAAAGCGTGATAGAGGGGACCATTTTCTGGTTTGATTTCATATCACGAAAATCCTAGCAAAGGGAATCTCAACCGTCTAGATTTTTATTAGAAAAATAATGGCAATAAATCTGATCGATATAACAAATTTTTAGATATATTTTATGATTTATGCAATCTAGGGAAATAAAATGATCAACACTGTGTTTATAATATAGTCATATAGAGCATTTGATTTGGGAAAAGGAGGATTCAATCATGACGTGGAAAAAATGGATGTCCGGTGTGCTGTGCGTTGTTTTGGCTGTCTCAGTTTTAGTGGCTCCCATGGCGTCGGCCGCAGATCAGAAGGGAATTACCATCACAGAAAGCGGCTACTACATGAAGAAGCTGTCTAACCCGACGCTGGGCGAAGGCGAGGCGGATGGCCTGGTTACACCGGGCGACCGCTTCAACAGCTATGGCTGGGCGACCGGAGAACTGGGGGACTACATTTATGTCGGCTCCAACCGGAACCTGGTAGGCGACACGGCCGCCTCCTATGCAGCTGCCGTCGGCGTGCCGAAGGAGACGCTCAGCGCCGTTCTGAAGGCTTTTACCAATGATGAGATCGCCGTGACACCGGACGAGGAGCTGACGAAGGGCGGCGTAATCGTACGGTATAATAAAACGACGGGTGAGATGGAGACGGCGTTCTTGCCCAATAAAAACATGCCGGCTCCTTTCAATGATATCACAGGCTACCGCATGTGCGTCGCATTCAAAGGGAGTCTGTATTTTGGCACAACAGGGTCAGAAAACACCATGCTCATCCGGATCGGCCCGGATTTCCAGCCGGGCGATCTGCCAGAGATCATCGTACATATGACGAAGCCCGAGGGGACAGGTATGGGTAATATCCGCGCCTACGATGTGACGGATGACGGTGAGCGGCTATATATCGGTGGTACAGATGCCACGCTGCTGACAGAGGAGGATAAGGCGAAGAATATCTCTTCTGCCGTGCATATTCAGACCTCAACGGATGGTGAGCATTTTGAGACAATCGCCTGCCCGGCCGACTTTTATCCATATAATACGCTTGAAAATGTTAATGTAGCAGGCGACGTGTGGGATTTGGTGGTCTATAAAGGTGAAGTTTACCTATCCCTGATGACGAATCTTGGCGCTGCTGTCTATAAGGGCGTCGAGGTTGGAAAAGGCGCGCCAGGCGCGAATGCCTATGGTTGGCAATGGTCGGAATACATTGGCAATGGCATCGGCATACAGGGGAATCCAATTTGCCCTGCTGGATTTGGCAATCCGAAAAATTACACCGTCTCTCCGGTAGTTTATAAAGGCGATCTTTACTATTTCGTGCTTTCCAATGCGGTAGATGCGGTGGTTCAGGGCCTGTTTGGAATGCTTGGCTTTTTAAAGACCGGCGATATCAACAAGTATTTCGACTCCCTGAAGATTATGGAGAGTAGCATGCAGAACAAGGCGTCTATTTACCGCCTCGATGGTGATCGGGGAGTTGAGATGGTAATGGGAGCGCCGGATGCATATTTCAACAAGGAAAACGGAAATTATTTATCCGAGACCTACGGCGGGTTTTCCGAGACGGACGGCCTGAGCTGCCTGCAATATATCTGGCGTGCGGCGGAATACAATGGCAAGCTGATCTTTGGTACCTTCGATGCGTCGACGCTGTACCATGCCTTTACGAAGCTGACCAACGGCGATCTCATCGGCATGCCTGCAGACGAATGCGAGAGCCAGATTCGCTATGCGGTGGACCTTCTCAATCTGCTCGGTGACAAGAAGCTGATCGATGAGAAGACGGAGGATCTTTTGGTCGATATTCTCGGTACGCTCAATAGCCTGGTGGACAAGCAGGCGACAGAGCAGTCTGTCAAGCAGCTGCTCAACGGTGTGCTTCAGTTTAAGAAGGCCTTTGATCAAATCAGTCCGGTTCTCGACCAGATCGTCAATGCAGACTGGTTTGCCGCAATCGCGGGCTCGGTAAAGGGCCTTCAGGCGCTCAAGGAGCTTTACAACGCTATCGCAAATGTCAATACGGAGGGCTTAGAGCGCTATATTCGAATTTCTAACACGATCATGGACAACGCCGGCGGCTTTGAGCTCTACAGCACAGAGGATGGAGTCCACTATACGCAGCTCATTGACCACGGCTTCCACGACCGCTTCAATTACGGCTGCCGTTCCTTTATCGTTGGAACAGACGGGTTGTATATTGGAACGGCAAATCCGTTTTACGGTGCGCAGCTCTGGAAAATGAATGAAATCACCGCGGATTTGAAGACGCTTTCCGCCGATGGAATCGAATTGAATTTTGATCCGGCCGTTACGGACTATCAGGCTTCTGTTGCCGCCGATGTGGACGCAATCAAGCTGACGGCTGTCGGCGCGGATGCGGGTACGCAAGTGCTCGTCAATGGCGTTTCAGCTGCAGATGGAGCGATACCGGTTGCCTTGCAGGCAGGCAAGAATGTGATCCGGATCGAGACGGCGTCCATTGATGGGAGCGAAACCGCCGTGTATACGCTGACCGTTACGCGCGGCGCTGTGCCGGCAGGATCGACACAGCCAGACGATACGGTACCCGAGCAGAAGCCTGTTGACCCGGAAATGCCCGACTCCACCACTCCCGGTACAGAGGACACGGTAGGGCCGACCGTGCCAGACACAGAGGGGACGGAAGCCCCCCAAAAGACGCCAACCAAACCGGTTGCTTCCGCTGAAAATCCGGAAAATCCAGATACCGGCAGCAGTACTTCGGCCGCAATGCTCGCAGCGCTGACGATGAGCGCTGTTGCGGCGGTGACCCTGAGCAGGAAAAAGCGTAAATAACTGCTACGTGAGACGCAGCTGTTATAAAAGATGATCACCCGGCGGTACGTATGTTCCGCCGGGTGATTCAGCTTGTCTGCTCTGAATGATCATCCTGCCGCAGCTCCTTCAAATCTACATAAAACGCCTCGGTGGAGAGGTCCGGCACCTCCTCCTCTTCCCGCGGGAACGAAGGAATTTCCGCAATAATCTCTACCTTTTGGCCGCGCATCCATATGGATGGGGTAATACGTACCGTATAACCACAAGCGCTTGGGGTACGCCATTCCGGCATAGGCAGTTCCGGAATACCGAAGGCAGAGAGAACCGTCATGATAACGCCGCCGTGTGTGACGATTGCTGCACTGGTGACGTTGGCTTTCATCATGCCCTCTGCGATTTTGATAAAACAGCCGCATACCCGCGCAGAAAATTCCGCATTGCTCTCCCCGAAGGGCGGAGCGGCGTCCGGGCCGCCTGCGAGCCAGGAGGCAAAGCCTTCATCGTCAGCAAGCTGCTCCGGTGTTTTCCCCTCATATTCGCCGAAATCGTATTCGATGAGCTCGCGCATGACGATGGCTTCACGTTCCGGATAGATCGCGTGTGCGGTCTGTGTGCAGCGCTTGAGCGGGCTGGTGAAAACAGCTTCTGTATGGGGGTAATCTGCCTGCTCCTTGAGCCTTTGGATTTCAGCGATGCCCTCCGGGCTTAAAACCGCATCCGTATGCCCAATGTAGCGGCCGGAGGTACTGTCATCCGTGCGGCCGTTACGAATGAGATGAATTTGATATGTCTTCATTTTTCCTCCAAATTATCTTATCATATTTTGTCAATAATTACTATATACAAATCAAAAACCGTCGTTTATAATTATTTTATAATATACAAGGCGTATTATTCATGGGGGTTCAAGAGGATGAACAAATGCTTTCCGACGCGTATGGTGCTATTGCGGAAGGAACGTGGCCTGAGCCAAAAGGAGGCAGCTGTCCGCCTTGGCGTATCGCAGGCGCTCTTATCGCATTATGAGAAGGGAATACGGGAGTGCGGGCTGGATTTCGTGACACGCGCGGCGAAGCTCTATCATGTCACTTGCGATTATCTGCTGGGATGCAGCGAAAGCCGAACGGGGCTGACAGGCTTTTTTACCTCGGATGAGCTGGAGCAGGATCGTGAAATGAATATCAGCACGATCTACCGCGCAGCCTCACGGCTGTTGGAGGCTGTGAATCTTGAATGGGATACCGTGCTGGGCGACCGTATGCAGTGGCTGTTTGCGCTGTCTGTTTACAATGGGATGGTCACTTCCTCACAGGCCGGATTTCTCCCAAAGGATGCGATCCACTTTGATCCGCAGGCCGCGGAACTGCTCACCAGTGGGATGATGGAGGCAATTACGCGCTCTATCATAAACTCTGGATCCGAAGCGGCGGTGGCAGCGCATGAGGATAAGCTGCCGCAGTGCATGCAAACGCTGATATTAGAATCGGAGAATTATATCCGGCGCAATGTTGACCAGTATCTGTCCGGCGGGGAGATGCGGTAACACGAGCCAGTGCTTTGCCTAAGGCTTGGCATTCCCTTCTTGCACAAGCGCGCGGAATTGTGCAGGTTTGGCGCTGCCCCATTTGGTATGATTCTATTGAATTATTATAGCATAATAAGCGCACAGCAAAATGCTGCATCTGCATTTTGCTGTGCGCTCGTTTTGGATACGCATTTAGCCTTCCAACATGGATTTATAGAGCCGGATGTATGCATTGGCCGAGCGGCCCCAACTGCAATCGCACTCCAGTGCACGTTTGACAAGCATTGCCCAGCCCTCTTGATTTTGGTAGCCTTCCAATGCCCGGCGGATGGTGTAGAGCATTTCATGCGCGTTGTAATTGGCAAAGGTAAAACCGTTGCCCTCGCCGTCGCCGCTGTCCTGTATGCTGTCACGCAGGCCGCCGGTCTCCCGCACAATCGGAATGGAGCCGTAGCGCAGCGCAACCATCTGGGAGAGCCCGCAGGGCTCGCTTTTCGAGGGCATCAGGAAGAAATCGCTCCCCGCATAGATTTTGCGCGCCAGATCCGGCACAAAACCGATGCGAATGGCAAGCTTGCCAGGGTGGCGCGCGGCCGCCTCACGGAAGAAGTTTTCATACTCCCAATCCCCTGAGCCAAGCACGATGACCTGCATATCCGTGGTTTCCAGCAGCTCGTCGAGCACAGCCTTTACCAGATCGAGCCCTTTATGAGAAACTAAGCGCGACACCATGCCCATCAGAGGAACGTCCTCCCGCACGGGGAGGCCCATATATTCTTGCAGGCCGAGCTTGTTTTTGATCTTTCCGACTGGATCCTCCGTAGAATAATTGGCAAAGAGTGATTGATCTGCAGCAGGATCATAGCTGACGGTATCGATCCCGTTGAGAATCCCGCTGAGTTTCCAGGAGCGCTGGTTGAGGATGGTATCGAGGCCGTGGCTGTACCATGGGTCGAGAATTTCCTGTGCGTAGGAGGGGCTGACGGTAGAAACCCGGTTGGCGCATTCGATCGCGCCTTTCATAAAGTTAACATCGCCGTCGTATTCCAAAAGCGCTTCATCCCGCTGGGCAATGCCGAGCACATCCTCTAAGATCTCTTTGCCATATACGCCTTGATACTGGATATTGTGGATGGTGAAGAGCGTTTTGATATTTTCATACCCCTCGCGGTGCGCATACATCAGCGAGTAATAAACTGGCGTCAGAGCGCTTTGCCAATCATTGCAGTGGATGATGTCGGGGTGAAAATCGATATACGGCAGCATTTCAAGCACTGCACGGGAGAAAAAAGCGAAACGCTCTGCGTCATCGTAATGGCCGTAGATCGTATCCCGCTTGAAATAATATTGGTTATCGAGCAGGTAGTAGGTAACGCCGTTGGCCTTGGCCTCAAATATGCCGCAGTATTGCCTGCGCCACGCCACGGGTACAGACAGGCTTGTGATAAAATGCATATTATCACGCATCTCCTGCGGGATCGTGGCATACAATGGCAGCACGACGCGGCAGCCGATCAGCCGCCTACGCAGCGCCTGGGGAAGACTCCCTGCAACATCGCCCAAACCGCCGCTGGCGATAAAGGGGAGCGCCTCGCTCGCAACATATAAAACCTTCAAAATGAATCCTCCTTATTCAGACGCATCATGGAATTAACGCAAATTCTGGCCTTAGATCACGATGCCCTTGCCAATATAAACGGGATAAGTGCTGGTGCCTGTTACCATTTTGTGCGGGCGGACGACCACACTCTTATCGGCAATGACGCAGTCAAGATGAACGCCCTCGCTGATATAGGTGCCCTGCATGATGATGGAATTGCGCACCACAGCGCCCTTGCCGATTTGTACGCCGCGGAAGAGAATGCAGTTTTCCACCTCGCCGTCAATGCTGCACCCATCTGCCACCAGAGAGTTCTTTACCGTGGAGCCGAGGCCATAAATTGCCGGCATATCGTCGCGCACCTTGGTATAAACCGGGCGTTCGCGTGTGAAGAGCTCCTGGCAATTGGCCGGGTCCAGCAGGCTCATGCTGATGTCGTAATAGCTCTGCAAAGAGTCAAACACGCTTGTAAAGCCGGAAACCTCATAACCGTAGATATTCAAACGCTTGAGGTTGTGCTGGATGACATCCCGCACGAAGCTGTCCTGGTTGAGGCTCACGGCATTGTTAATCAGGCGGATCAACAGCGCCTTGCTGATCAGGATGATATTCATTGCGTAATCGACTGGCTTGCTCGTTTTGGGGTCAAGCGCGATTTTGGAAACCTTCTGGTTTTCCTCAAAGGTGAAGGTCATCAGATCATCCAGCCGCGGCGCGCGGCCATGGTGGTAGGCGATGGTGATATCGGCCCCGCTCTCCGTATGGGCGCGGCACATATCATTGAGATCGAAATTGCACACCACATTGGTATCCATCAGGACGATATATTCCTCTTTCGACTGCTCCAAAAAGCGCATAATGCCCATCAGCGCCTGGATCCGGTCGCGGTACATACCGGTGTGGCTGTTGTTAAAGGGCGGGAGGAGGAACATGCCTCCGCGCTTACGGGAGAGATCCCATGGCTTGCCTGTGCCGATGTGATCCATCAGGGATTGATAATTGCTTTTTGTAATAATGCCTACTTTGTTGATTCCGCAGTTGACGAGATTGGAGAGTGCGAAATCAATCAGGCGGTAGCGCCCGCCAAAGGGGACGCTGCCCATGGTACGCGCGTTGGTCAGCTCGCTCAATACAGAATCATAGGCATTGGAATAGATGATTCCTAACACATTGTTCGCTCTCATAGTTATAACCATTCCTTTCGCTCCAACCGTGGAGTTTTAAGCGGTTTTGCGAAGCAAGATTTTGAGATTCCTTTGATGCAAAAAGGACGAAAGTCCCGTTTGAAAAACATGTTTTTCAAACTGTCACCTCCGGCAGATCCTCATCGACCATCGCCTTCGGAGCGACGCGTGCGCCTGCGCCGATGCAGACGTTTGCGCCGACGACAGCTACACCCCAGTCAGAGAGGTTTTCCATATCCTCCGGGCGTTCGCCGACGATGGCGTTTTCTTCAATCACAGCGTTTTCCGCGACGATTGCATATTGCACCACAGCGCCTTTTTTCACCACCGTGCCGGGCATCAGGATGGAATCGCGCACAACCGCGCCCTTTTCAATTGATACGTTGGCAAATAAAACGGAGAAATCTACACTGCCCTCGATCAGCCCGCCTTCTGAAATCAGGGAATTCTGAACGGTTGCATCCGGAGAAACATAATGCGGCGGAGCGACAGGGTTGCGGGAATAAATTTTCCAATCCGGGTCGCTCAGGTCAAGATCGACATTGGGATTGAGCAAGTCGAGATTGGCCTCCCATAGGCTGTCGATCGTGCCGACATCTTTCCAATAGCCGTCGAAGGGGAAGGCGAAGAGCCGCTCGTGCGCCTCATGCATGGCGGGAATCAGATCGTGCCCGAAATCGTTGCCCGAGGTTTCGTTGGCCTCATCATCCAGCAAATACTGGCGCAGCTTCTCCCAGGTAAACATGTAAACCCCCATGGAGGCCTTATTGCTGCGGGGGTGCTTCGGCTTTTCCTCAAATTCGGTGATGGCCCCATCCTCATCCACCATCATCAGGCCAAAGCGGGGCGCTTCTTCCCACGGAACTTCGAGCATGGCGATTGTACAGGCCGCATCCTTTTCCTTATGATAGGCGAGCATTTTGGAATAATCCATCTTATAGATGTGGTCGCCGGAGAGGACCACCACGTATTCAGGGTCATATCGATCGATAAAATTGATATTCTGGTAGATCGCGTTGGCGGTATTTTTATACCACTCTGTCCCACGGATTTTCTGATAAGGGGAGAGGATATGTACCCCTCCGTTCACACGGTCCAGATCCCATGGCTCTCCGTTGCCGATGTAATCATTGAGCTCCAGCGGCTGGTACTGGGTGAGAACGCCGACGGTATCGATGCCGGAATTCACACAGTTGGAGAGCGGGAAGTCAATAATGCGGTATTTGCCGCCATAGGGCACGGCAGGCTTGGCGATATTTTTTGTAAGGATACCGAGCCGGCTTCCCTGCCCGCCTGCGAGGAGCATTGCAATGCATTCCTTTTTTCGGGCCATATATGTTGCCTCCTTTATTTTGTTGAAATTGATTTTATGAAATCCGAGGAAGTAAGTTCCATGGGATTTGATCAGGTTGGTTTGGCTTCCGGTGAAACGGATTTTGCCTTTTTCGGGGAAGGGGCCGCCTGCGGAGCGGAAGCAGGCGCCTTTTTCTGCCTCTTTTTACGCTCCTTTGCAAGCTCCAGATACAATACGGAAAAACCGGGCAGATCCAGCACCATGCTCTGCTCGCAGCTATGCATGGGAAGATCCTCCGTTTTGATGATGCCGGAGGAGCCTTTGCCCTCGCCGCCGAACGCAGGATCGTCGGAATTGAGCAGCACGCGGTAATCCCCCCGCTTCGGTGCGCCGATACGGTAATTCGGGCGCTCTACCTTTGTAAAATTACAAACAGCGATGATCTCATTGCCCTGGTCATCCATCCTGCAGAAGGCGATCACGGAGTTTGCGCTGTCATCGCTGGAAATCCAGGAGAAGCCCTCCCAGCTGAAGTCAATTTGCCACAGCGGGGAATGCTTGAGATAGAAATGGTTGAGCGCCTTCACATAATCCCGCAGCTGTGCGTGCTTTTCATAATCGAGCAGGAGCCAGTCCAGCTCGGCGGCAAAATCCCACTCCTTAAATTGCCCGAATTCCTGCCCCATGAAGAGCAGCTTCTTGCCCGGATGCGCCATCATATATCCATAAAACACACGCAGCCCGGCAAATTTTTCTTCATAGCTTCCTGGCATTTTGCCGATCATGGAGCATTTTCCATGCACCACCTCGTCATGCGAGATCGGCAGCACGTAATTTTCTGAAAACGCATAGAAGAAAGAGAAGGTAAGGCAATCGTGATTGTATTTGCGGAAATAGCCGTCCAGCGAGACATAGCGCAGAATATCGTTCATCCAGCCCATGTTCCATTTGAAATTAAAGCCGAGGCCGCCGACATTGGTCGGTTTGGAAACGAGAGGCCAGGCGGTGCTTTCCTCTGCGATCATCAGTGTGGAAGGATGCTCTTGAAAGATGACTTCATTTAGCTTGCGCAGGAAGGAAACCGCCTCCAGATTTTCTCGCCCTCCATGGTCGTTGGGGACCCAGTCGCCATCCTCCCTGCCGTAATCGAGATAGAGCATGGATGCCACCGCGTCTACGCGCAGGCCGTCAATATGGTATTGATCCAGCCAGAACATCGCGCTGGAAATCAGGAAGCTTGCCACCTCGTTGCGCCCATAGTCAAATACACGGGTGCCCCACTGGCGGTGCTCGCCCTTGCGCGGGTCGGCATACTCATAGCAGGGGGCGCCGTCGAACTCATAAAGGCCGTTGGCATCCTTGGGGAAATGCGCTGGTACCCAGTCGAGAATCACGCCGATCCCGGCCTGATGGCACTGATCGACGAAATACATAAAATCATGCGGTGTGCCATAGCGGGAGGTTACGGCAAAATAACCAGTTACCTGATACCCCCAGGAGCCGTCGAAAGGATGCTCCATCACCGGCATAAGCTCCACATGGGTATACCCCATTTCGGTGAGATAGGGAACCAGCTCCTGCGCAAGCTTGCGATAGTCGAAAAAGTTCTCATCGGGATACCGCTTCCAGGAGCCGGCGTGGATCTCATAGATATTGACAGGCCTGTCATAGATCACAGCGCGGCTTTTCGCCTCTTCCCAAGCCTGGTCGCCCCATTCGTAGCCGCTCAGCTCATAGACCTTTGAGGCATTATTGGGGCGTGTTTCCATATGTACGCCGTAGGGGTCGCTTTTCATCAGCTGGCGGCCATCCTCTGTGAGGATACAGAACTTATAATTGTCGAATTGCGCAAGCTCTGGCAGCTCTGCCTCCCAAACGCCGCCGTCGTCCACCAGGGCCATGGGCGCGGCCTCCGCATCCCAGCCGTTGAAGTCGCCCACAACGCTGACGCCCGCGGCATGCGGCGCCCAAGTGCGAAATACCATTTTCCCACCGTCTATTCTATGCGCGCCGAAGTATTCATATGCGCGGGCGTTACTGCCCTCGTGGAATAAATAGAGCGGCACGTCAGAAGGAGATCTCTTTCGTTTCGCCATGGAGGTACACCTCGCTTACTTTTTGATAACTTTATTTTAGCAAACCGAAATTCAATTTTCAAGTGTATTTTGACCATTTTATTCAAACCGAGTGCAAATTTCACGGCCTATTTTTAGTGATTTTGTTACAAGAAACGCCAGAGTTCGATTTGTATCGAAAAGAATAACCCGTTTTTTTTCGTCAAAATGCCGAAAAAAGCGACCTGGGAATTGTGGGAAGGACCCGTTTGACCCCCAGGAGCTACCATCAAAAATAATTTCGGTTCTGGCGCTTTCCGGCACCGCTATTTTGCATGCATCCATCTTTTTGGATTAACTGATCTGTATTCTTGCCGTTTACGCTCTGTACAACATGGAAGCGGTGTGTGTGCCTGGGAAAAATAGCCGTAAGCCGCCTGCTCTTATGAGCCATGCGTATCTTTTTGACCGCTCAGCGGCTGGCGGGCTTTGTTTTGTGCTTCTTTTCGTTCATAAAAAACGGAAGGCAGCTTAGCAAGCTGTCTTCCGGGAGATGTAAGGGTTTGTATTGTCAGGGCATCAGGCGACGGATCACCATTTCGCAATCCGCCTCGTTCATGATCTTCGGCACTGGATAGAGCGGGTTGCCCTCCTTAAGTGCGCGCTTGACCAGCGTTGGGATATCCTTCTCCTGAATCTGCTCGATCTTATCGGGGATGTTCATATCCTTGTTGAACTGGCGGATCGCGGCGATGAAGGCTTCCGCCTTCTGCGCATCCGTCATGCCGGGCTGTGTGATGCCCGCCACATCGGCGAGCTCCGCCAGGCGCTTATGCGCGCTTTCGCCATAGTATTCCAGCACATATGGCAGGATGATCGCGTTGGCAAGGCCGTGCGCGATGCCATACATGCCGCCGAGGTTATGGGCGATTGCATGGACATAGCCGACATATGCGCGCGTAAAGGCAACGCCTGCGTAGTAGGAGGCGAGCAGCATCTCGCCGCGGGCCTCAATATCCTTGCCATCTTGATAAACCTTTTCGATGTTCTCAAAGATCATCTTAACGGCGCGCTTTGCTTTCTCCTCCGTATCGCGCGTGTTGCTGTGGCCGATATAGGCTTCCACCGCGTGAGTGAGCGCATCCATGCCGGTGGTGGAGGTGATATGCGGCGGCAGGCCGACAGTGAGTTCCGGATCAAGCACCGCGTATTTCGGGCGCAGGACGGGGTCGTTAATCGCATATTTCTCATGTGTTTTCGGGTTGGTAACAACGGCTGCGATGGTTGTTTCGGAGCCGGTGCCCGCCGTGGTGGGGACGGCGAAGAAGGGCGGCAGCTTGCGTAGCACCTTCAGCACGCCGCGCATCTTCGGAATCGGCGTGTTCGGGCGCACCACACGCGCCGCGGCAACCTTGGCGCAGTCCATAGAGGAGCCGCCGCCAAAGGCGATGATTGCTTCGCAGTTATTCTCCACATAGAGGCTGCGGGCATCCTCAATATTGTCAAAGGTGGGGTTGGGCTGCGTGCCGTCATAGAGCGTATACTGAACGCCAGCTTTGGTGAGCGCTTCAAAAAGCGGATCGAGCAGGTGAAGGCTCATCAGGCCCTTATCCGTAACGATCAGCACCTTTTCCACGCCCTTGGATTGAATGAGCTCAGGCAGGCGCTTGATAGCTCCCGGGCCCTCGAGCCGCTCTGGCTCAGACCAGTCGAGGAAACAGACGAGCACGCGGAAAACCGCCTGATAGGTACGGTACCATGCTTTTTTGATTGGCCACATAGAGATTCATTTCCTTCCTTCTTCAAAAAACCGCCGCCTGGCGGCCTTTCGGTAGTTGATATGCCTATAGTTTACTATTTTTTGGTTTCCTTTGCAAGGGGATCTGTACAATTCTCCAAAAGGGCAAAAAAGCTGTTGCTTTGAGGGCGATATGGGCAAAATTTTGGATGGCTGTGCCACCCGCATTGGATATGCCAGCTTTTTTGTAGGTGATCTGATTTGACTTTCTCTGTTTGGTCTTATAATATAAAAAGAAAAAGTGAAAAAGGAACCGGACAGGCTGTAAGGCCGGGAAGAGGAAATCCTATCTCAAACAGATTAACAATGCGGGAGGTCGGCTCATGAATCAATGCGAAGAGATCCTGACACAGATTAAAAAGGCGTTCGTCGGTAAAAAAGACGTGGCGCGCAAAATCCTGATGGCCATGCTCGCGGGCGGGCATGTGCTGTTGGAGGATATTCCGGGCGTTGGCAAAACAACGCTCGCCGTCGCGTTTTCCAATGCGACGGATTTACAGTATAAACGCATTCAGTTCACCCCCGATGTGCTGCCATCGGATATCACGGGGTTTTCCATCTATCACCGTGAAACGGGAGCGATGGAATACCAGCCCGGCGCCGCGATCTGCAACCTGCTGTTGGCAGATGAAATCAATCGCGCTTCCTCCCGCACGCAGTCCGCACTGCTGGAGGCGATGGAGGAAGGAAGCGTAACGGTGGACGGCGTGACGCATCGGATCCCGCAGCCCTTCACCGTGATTGCCACGCAGAATCCCACCGGCTCGGCTGGGACGCAGCTGCTGCCGGATTCACAGCTCGACCGCTTTATGATGCGCCTTTCCATCGGTTACCCGGAGCCCGCGGCGGAGCGGGAAATGCTGCGCCGCAAGCACGGCGAAAATCATGGACAGGCTGTGCAGAAAGTGGCGGATGCAGCGGCTTTGCTTGCGATGCGGGAGGAGGTTTCCAAAGTGTTCGTCCACGAGGAGCTCTATGATTATATCGTCCGCCTTGCACGCTCCACACGCGAACATAAATCGATCCGGCAGGGCGCAAGCCCCCGCTGCTCGGTGGCGGCGATGGCGCTTGCGCAGGCCTGCGCCTGGATGGATGGGCGGGATTATGTGGTGCCGGAGGATGTCCGGGCGATTTACCCGGATTGCGCGGCGCACCGCCTGTTGTTAACCGCGCAGGCAAAGGCGCAGGGCGAGCAGCCGCGCGAGCTGCTGGAGGAAATCCTGCGCAAAACGCCCGCGCCGAAGATCAGGTGACGAGATGAACCGTTATCGTATTCTTTATTTCTGCCTGCTCTCCATGGCGGTATCCTATTATGTGATGGACACGCGCTATCTCTCCTGGTTAATGCTTGTGATACTTCTCCTGCTTGTGCCGGTGGAAGTGCTGCTGAGCCTGCCGGGCCTTTTGACGCTGCGTGTAAAACTCACGGCAGAGCCGCTTTCTCCCACCCAGGGCGGGGTGCTGACCGCGCGGGCGGAGGTTTCCTCCCGCTTTCCGGTGCACTGCGTCCGGTTGCGCATGCAATGCAAAAACCTGCTCACCGGCGAAGAGGCGGATAAAAAGGGCTGCTTCCCGGCGCGGGGCGGCAAGATGGCTGAACTGCCCTGCCTGTGGGAGCACTGCGGCACGGTGCGCTGCCAGGTGACAAGCGCGCGTATGGTTGATCTGCTGGGGTTGTTCTCCTTCCGGGTCCGCTTGCCAGCGCCGGTAGAGGTGCTTGTTTCCCCAACGCCAGTTCCTTTTCAGGGGAGAGCCTCCACTTTTACGCCGGGCGGCACGTGGGAGGCCGCTGCGTTATCGGCTGGCAAGGGCGGCGAAGAGCGAAGCTCTGTACGGGAATTCCGGGATGGCGACCAGCTGCGGGATGTGCATTGGAAGCTTTCCTCCAAGCTGCAAAAGCTCATTGTGCGTGAAGCGGAGCAGGCGCCGCAGCCGAGCATTGTGCTGGCCTTTTGCCTGAGCGGAGCGCCCGACCGGGCGGATCAGGTGCTTGCAAGGCTGACAGGCCTTTCGGAGGATCTGTTTGAAAACCAGTGCGTGCACAGCCTGCAATGGTATGATGCGGCGAGAGGGGATTTGTGCACCCGGCAGGTGGAGGATGAGGAAACTTTCCGCACGGTGCTGCTGGAGGCCTGCTCCAGCCCGCTGGCAGAGCGGGAGCTCCGCGTGGAAGATTGCAGGGAGGAGCTCCAAGCGCCGATGGCTGATCTGTTATTTCTCATTCATGCGGATGGAATTTCCATGTTCGGCGATGCAGAGGAGGGGATGGAATGAAGCTGGCCGAATCCCTCGGAGCAGGGCAGGAGCTGAAGCCGCGTTTCGCCATGCCGGTGCTTCGGTTTTGCAGCGGTGCGGTTTTGCTGCTGGCAGGCCTGTATGGGGCGCTGCTCTGCTTCTTTCAAACCTTTGCTTTGCCGGAGGCCGAAACGGCGCTGGTCTGGGCCCTGCCGACAGCGCTTTTGTTTCTTATGATCTTTTCTCTGCCCAAGCACCGGGGGCTTGCCTATCTGGCCGCGTTTATTTTGTGGGGCATTGCCGCCTTTTTTGTGATGCGTGAGGTTGTAACAGGCGCAGTATTTGTGGCGGAGCAGTTTTCTACCCAGGCGTCGGCCGTGTTTCCAAAGCTCGGCCATTTCGCACCGCCTCAAGCGCAGGAGGATTTAGCGGCTTGCCGCATGTTTTTCCGGGTGGTGCAGTTTCCGTTGACGGCCTATCTTGCCTGGGCGGTGATGAAGGCGCATAGCTTTTTTCTTTCCTTCCTCGTCACCGCGCCTTTTTTGGCGAGCGCGGCTGTGGTAGGGCTGCTGCCGGGCACGGCACCACTCGTGCTGCTCATTGGTTTCTGGGCCGCCATGTTGCTTTCGGGCCGTGCGGGGCGGATGGGGGAGCGGCACGCGGCAAAGGCCGGGCTGTTGCTTGCGCCCTTTGCCTTTTTGCTGGCGGCGCTGGTGGTGCTGTTCCAGCCGCCGGATGCCTACCAGCCCTCCACCCGCGCTGTGCAAGTGCGCAACGCGGTCATCCAGGTGGTAACGGAGCTGTTTGACTCCAGCCATCAGGATTCCCTATCCTTTACAGGCTATGGCGCGCCGATGACGGGTTCGCCCGGCATGACAGACCTCACAAATGCGGGGGAACTGCGTTTTACCGACCAAACCATGCTGCGCGTCCAATCTGCGCCAGCGGATTATTATCTGCGCGGATGGGCCGGCTCTGTTTATACGGGCGCTTCGTGGCAGGTGATTTCTGAAGAATCGTATCAGGGTATGCGGCTTTCTTTCCAGCCGTTGCTGTATACCGATATTTCCGTGCGGCGGATGGGTGGAGAAAAGCCGCAGGCCTCTGGTATCACAATTGACAATATAGGAGCCAACCGCTCCTATACGTATACGCCCTATTACCTTTCGCAGGGGAATACGGTGACAGGAAGTGATTTTAAGCAGGATGCTTACCTGCTGATGGGGCGTGAGGATGGAACCTCGGTGAGCAGCTACACGCTCCATTCCTATTTTACCCCGTTGAGTGCAGCGCAGCAGAAGCGGATTCCCAGCCGGATCAGGCAGATGGAGCGGGAATATGAAGCGCTGATCAATAAGCGGGATACCCAACTGCCGGACGGCGTGCGCGACAGGCTGCTCGCCTATGCGGAAAAAGCCGACCTGACAGCGGCGGAAGGCCCAGAGGACTGGCTGCGTGTTGCCAGAGCGGCCGCGCAGGCGGTTCAAAATGCTGGAACCTATACGGAGAAGCCGGGCGTGGTGCCGGAGGGACAGGATTTCGTGCTCTATTTTCTGGAAGAACGGCCGCGCGGCTACTGCATCCATTTTGCAAGTGCGGCGGCGGCCCTGATGCGCGCGCTGGATGTACCCGCGCGCTATGTGGAGGGCTACACGGTCAAAACCAGCAATTTTGGGGCGGATGGGAGCGCTGAGATCCCAGACCGGCAGGCGCACGCCTGGGTGGAAGTGTGGGCGGACGGCCAGGGCTGGACGCCTATTGAGGCAACGCCCGGCGGAGCCGCAACCCTGCGGGAAAACCCGGATGAAAACGATGTGCAGCCGGATGAGACGACACGCCGCCCCACTGAGGCGCCGACGGCAAATGGCCCGATCGAGCAAACCGGCGTAAAAACATCGCATTGGCTTTTCCCGCTGCTGGCAGGGTTATGCGTGCTGGCGCTGGTTGCCGCGCGGCTGGAACTGACGCGGCGCAGGAAGCTCGCCTTCCGGCAGAAAGACCGCAACTGGGCGGCGATTGCGGTTTACCGTTACCTTTGCCGCCTGGCCCGCTTTGGCTATGCGGCCAGCGGAGAGGCGCAGCGCTTGGCGCGCAAGGCGAAATTCAGCCGCCACGTGCTCACACGGGAGGAGCTGTCCACCTTGCAGGCGGAGGCGGAGCAGGCGGGCAAATCCACCTATGAAAAGCTGCCGTTCTGGAAAAAGCTTTTGTTCCAGATCTGGGTTTATTGAGTTCTGGTAAAGGCGAAGGCATATCAATCAGAAAGCGGGGCTGTTGCAGGGCGTTCCCTCTGCGGCGGCCCCGGTTGCGTTTCCTGCGAAATATCATGGAAAAGGTGGAAATTGATTTCGTTTTATGCTATAATAACACCATTATTTTATTCTTTTAAACGGGAAAAGCATGGAGGAGGAAACCGGATGTCAAGTAGAGTATGGATTTTTGCGGCTTTCGGCTGCTATCTGCTGGCGATGATGGGCATCGGTGTGTTTTACTACAAGCGCACCAAAAATTCAGAGGATTATTTTCTGGGCGGCCGCTCGCTCAACGGCTGGGTGGCCGCACTGAGCGCACAGGCCTCGGATATGAGCGGCTGGCTCCTGATGGGCCTGCCCGGGGCGATTTACGCATTTGGCACAGGGCAGATCTGGATCGCTGTGGGGCTTGCCATCGGCACGATTCTCAACTGGATTCTGGTCGCCTCCCGCCTGCGGCGGTATACCATCAAAGCCGGGAATTCCCTGACGCTGCCGGAGTTTTTTGAAAACCGGTTTCAGGATCACACGAAGGTGCTGCGTGTGGCGTCCTCCCTATTCATCATGATCTTTTTCTTAGTTTATACGGCCTCCGGTTTCTCTGCGGGCGCTAAGCTGTTTTCCTCCGTATTCGGGCTGGATTATACGCTCGCTCTTGTGATTGGTGTGGCTGTCATTTTGATCTACACGTTTTTCGGCGGCTTTCTTGCCGTGTGCTGGACGGATTTTGTGCAGGGCTTTATGATGCTCATCTCCCTGATGGTGGTGCCTGTGATCGCGCTCGCGATGCTGGGCGGCCCGGGCGAAGCAAAGGCGGCGCTGGATTCCCTGGGCGTTAGTTTCCTTAATCCGCTTTATGATAACGGCAAGCCTCTGGGCTTTGTCAGCATCCTTTCCCAGCTCGCTTGGGGCCTTGGCTATTTCGGCATGCCGCATATCCTGATCCGCTTTATGGCGATTAAGAATGAGGATGAAGTGCGCAAATCCCGCAAAGTGGCGATTGCATGGGTAGTGATTTCTTTATCTTCCGCCTGTTTCCTGGGTGCAATCGGGCGCGCGTTCTTCCTGGGCAACCCCATCAGCAACCCCGAAAATGTGTTTATTGAGATGATCGGAGAAGTCTTTACCAATCGGCTGGGCATCCCCTTCATTGGCGGCCTGCTGTTGTGCGGTATTTTGGCGGCGATCATGTCCACGGCGGATTCCCAGCTGCTTGTCACGGCTTCTTCCATCTCGGAAGATGTGTATAAAGGCGTGATCCGCAAAAATGCAAGTGATAAGAGCATGCTGCGTGTCAGCCGTATTACGGTGCTGGTGGTCAGCGCAATTGCCTTTGTGGTCGCGCTGGATCCCAACAGCAGCGTGATGGGGCTCGTCTCCAACGCGTGGGCGGGCTTCGGCGCAACCTTCGGCCCGGTGGTGATCCTGGCGTTGTTTTGGAAAAGGTCGAATTTTGCGGGCGCTGCCTCCGGCATGATCGCGGGCGGCTTGACTGTGATCGTTTGGGATTATATCAAGTTTGGCGGCGCAACGCTGGCAACGCGCACAGGGCTTTATTCACTGGTGCCGGGCTTTGCACTCGGGTTGATTTTGATGGTTGTGGTTAGCCTGCTGACCAAAGCGCCCTCCAAGGAGATGCTGGAGGATTACGAGGCGGTTTCCTCTCAAAAAGAGATGAAAGAGCCAGTGGAATAAACGAAATTTAGTTATTCGCAGGGGCGGCTTGACTGTGATCGTTTGGGATTATATCAAGTTTGGCGGCGCA
>UQWL01000030.1 GCA_900544715.1 uncultured Oscillospiraceae bacterium
CTTTTTTATCTACCCCTGGTTCAACCAGGGGTTTTGTTAAGCCTAAAGGCAGCAATAAAAACAGCGGCCAGCCCCAAAGACTGCCGCTGTTCGATCGTCCATCTTGTTAATCAATCCGGTACATATGTAACCGTAAAACAATGCGACCGGATGTCATAATCCATCACTTTCGCCCGAAAATCCTGCCCGCTCATCGTTTTCGAGCCAACCTGAATGGAGGAGACGTAGCCAACCGAGCTGCTGACCGCCGCATCATGCGATTTGATCTTCAACCATTTGGCCGGATCCCCTGCAAGCTCAATGCCAAGCGCGCTTTTCACACGGCTGCGAAGCGCTTCACTCGTGATGGTATAGGTCGTTTTATAATTCTTATGGTTTTTATCCCCGGGGCTCGTGCAACCGCCTTGAAGATAAGGGTAGCCGCTGCCGCCCCATACGGTGCGCACATCCGTCGTTTTTCCCGCGGAGTAGGCAAAAAAGGTAGCGAGGATCGGCTTGCCATTATAGGTCATATATTCGCCGAGCACCTCCTCCACCGCCTGCATGGCGCGTGCGGAATAGGTGCTGCCAATCGCAACCCCTGTCACACGATTTTGGCGCAGAATATAGGTATATGCGGCAACCGCCTGTGCTTTCAGTGCCTCCAGATGGTAGGAACCGCCCATCTCCTTCTCCAGAATACGGGCGAGCACCACCTTGGTATCCACCTGCTGGCCGTTTACCTCCAGCGTTTCCGGGTAGCAGCCATCCATCTTTTGCATCTGTACACCAGGGAAATAATGCAGCAGAATCTGCTGATAATTCCACCCGCTCTTGGCAAATTCATTTGCCCCAAACTGGCTCATCCCAACGCCGTGCCCATAGCCATAAACCGTAAACTGAAATTTACCGCTTTCCCGCTGGGCGGGAGGCTGCACCGTGGAATCTTCATCCGGCGGAACCGAATCCGGCGGCGTTGTTTGGGAGGAGTCCGCATTGCCCTTCCCGGTGGTTGTCTCCGGCTTTGCCGTGGTATCCGGCTGTTTCGACGGTTCCTCCTCTTTTTTTCCGCCGGCATTCAGCTCATCCTCCATCGCCTGCGCCACCTCATCCAGGATCGCCTGGTCCTTGGCCGGTACAGCGGGCTTTTTCAGAGCAGAGGCGGTTGGCAGCCGCGCAGCAGTGGAAGAATTCGCCTGTGTTTCTGCACCGGTGGTTTTCTGGCCAGCTTCAGAAGAATTCGGCGCGCCTTCTCCCTCCGGATCGGAGGGCTGTGCCGCCTGCTGGCCTGCCGGTGCATTGGCCGATGAAAGAGAAACCTGCTGGGAGGAACGTTCCTCCTGGAAACGCAGAAAAACGCCGGTTCCGATGCAGAGCAAAATGGAAAGAGAGAGCAGCACGCCCAACACCGCCGCAAATGCCTTCCAGTGAGCCGGGCGCGTCTCCGGCTTGTCCGGCCCTTTGTTCGCCGCCTGCTCCACCAATTCATACAGGGCCTGAACGCCGTCTCCAATCAAAAGGCCGGGGTGCTCATCTGGCTGCGCATAAAGCTTGCGCACCTGCGCGCCGCTCTCCTCTGCAACGGCAACGAGCAAAAAGGTTTCTACCCTGCCCTCTTTTTTTACGGTATATACGTTTGTAATCGCGGCTCCAAGCGGAGTTCCTTCCTCCTGCATGGCCCGGCGGGCAAGCTCCGCCGCATACTGCTTGGCGGGGCCCTCATCCGGTTCGCAAAACACATTGCTGTAGACCAGCCGCCGCGCGGCCAGCTCATTTCCTCCCGCTGCTTCCCGGAGAAATTCCACCGTGGGCGTTTTGGCCAAGGCGATGCGTAAATTTGCCGCCTCCAAGGCTTCCAGCGCTCGTTGTGCATGCTGTTTTCCGGGGGCATCCGCCTGACCGGCGGGTTCTGCCGGCCCCTCTATGTTTTCCGCTTCGCCTTGTACGGTGGTATCTCCCACCTGCTCCAGCTCCTGCGCTTCTTCCGCCGAAGGCTGTTCCTCCCGTGTTTGCCGGACGCGTGATAAGCCGGATAAAAACGCGCCCGCCTCCGCTTTCAGGATGCTGTCAATCCTTCGGTTATCCAAAGGCAAAAACAAAATCGTTTGCCGCCCTGCCGTCAGCATAAAGCCCGCAAACAGGCCATCCTGCGTCGGGAACGCGGCCGCGCCCACCGGAATTGCGGCGTGGCGTGCAAAATCCTCCTCCGGGAGCTTAACAGGGCTTTTTTGCAGCGCTTCCATCAGCTCCGGATTCGGCACCGCGGACAGCCCCATTGCCCGCAGCAATTGCTCCTTGGTGCGAAGATACCGATCCGGTTCCACAAGCAGCAAAATGGTCTGAGAAGTTTTCAAAGCCTCCGCAAGGGCGTAAAACAATTCCTTCGCCGTGCCAAACTGCTTCGGTTCCATGGTGCCTTCACCGCCGGATAAAAGCGCCAGGATTTTTTCCTGAGCGGCAGCACAGGCGGGCACTTGGTTGGAATTGAGGGACAATATCTGCAAGCTCATGCCAACTACACATCCTTCCACACATACCGGGGGTGTTCTCAAGTTTCATCGACCTGCCCAGCCCACGCGCAAAAAGCTGGGGTTTTTGTTTCACAGGCAGCTATCTGCTCCCCGCTCAAACCGGTCGCCTCTCCATCATCAGGGTTTCCATTTTTCCGCATTCCGGTACGGGTTGCTGATTCCCTTTTTATCATAATAAATCTGCGGATAACGCGGGTTCTCATTTTTCTTTGCAAGGCTTGTATCAACGGATGCATCCTCACCCTCCCGAACCAGGCGGGCGACCACCACCAGGCGCTGCTCGTTCCAATCATAATTGCAGGTGGAAAGCGTCAGGATTTTATCATCCGGCCTGATATCCACTCCTGTGGAATAGAGCTTTCTCTGATCGATCTCGGAGATATACTCCTTGAATTTATCATCACTCGATAAATTGGTAAAAATATAGTTGAAGATATAGCCGTTGTCATGTTGCGCCTTAGAATTTGTCTGGAATACCGCATAGACCTTCCACTGATAATTGGCATACAGCGTGTTAAATTCAATGACCGGATTGCGCTTGAAGCCGTCTATCGTCAAATAATCCGTCAGCTCGGAAAACACCTGATCACCGGAGCGCATATGGTGCCCAAAGATGATCGTGTTGCGGTCAAGCTCCTTGACATTGTTGCGAAAATCCAGAAACGGGTTCCCGTAATCCGTTTTTCGGCCATAATAATCAAGCTTGAGGTATTTATCATTATCCTTTGCCTGGACAACGGGGAAGTCGATATACTTCATATTGGGAATTTTCAGCCAGCCCACCATCTCCTGATTGGCGGCATAAAGCTCCGCATACGCGGGGTTCATCCCCTCCGGGAATTTAATGTTCGGGTATTTGGCACGGATATCCGCCCAGGCGCTCTCATCCAGCCCGGTCTGCACCTGCCCGGCCAGCTGTTTGGTAAAATAGCCATTATACCAGCCTTCGTACAGGCGGTATCCCAAAAACGGAAGGCAGACGAGCAGGGTAGCCAGCGCGATTAAAAAAACCGTCCTGCGCAGCTTCTCTGCTGCCGTATCCCCTCTCCAGGGGAGCCAGCCGTCACCAAACCGGCCCTTTTTCTTCTTCCTCTTTTTGCTGGAATCCGGCTCCTCCGCCTGGGCAAACAGGTCGGCCAGCCCGCTGGGTGCCACTGCCTCCGGCGTTTCTTCCGGCGGCTCCACGGGCGGCGGCGCAGCCGGGAGATCGGGCGCAGCCGGTTCATGGTTTGCATCTGGTGATTCGTATACGACATGCATGGAAGCGCTCTGCCCCGCATCCGGCATAGGCTTCCCCTTTTTTTCAGCCGGGGCCGCCTGCGGCTTCGGCGCGGCCGGGGGCTTTAGAGCGCTTGTCCGCTTGCTTTCCGGCTCCTGATAGACGATGCGCACACGCGTCCCATCCGGCAGTGTTTCATACTGCTCCTCCTGCGGGGGTTGAACCGGCTGGGCCGCAAAAACGGGGATGACAGGCCTGCCCTGCGCGTCATAATAAACGACCGGCGTTACCGGGTTGCCGTTTGCATCATAATAAACTGGCTGATCTCCCGCAGAATCCAGCCCCTGCGGCGTTTTTTGCTTTTGATTTTCCTGATCAGTCATGATAACTCCTTCCTCCTTTGAGGCAGCGGCGGTTTCCTTGCCCTGCCCGCCGCTCTGACGGGAATTGCCTGCCTTTGGCGCCTTCTCCTCAGCCAGGCCATATTTCCTGCGGACTTCTTCCAGCCCATCCAGCAGGTCTTTCGCCTGCGGCAACGCGCCATCCGCCTTGTTTTCGCCGTGTTTCATCTGCAAGCCCCCCTGTAGAAGGGATAATGGTTTACCACTCATTGCCCAGCTTTAAAAGGGATACCAGCGCTCCGCGTTTTGATAAGGGTTCGTCTTGCCGTGGCGGTCGTACCAAGCCTGCGGGTAATGCGGATTGGGGTTTAATTTTGCTTTGGAGACATCTACCTCTTCGCTCTCTCCGTCGCGCACCATACGGGCAACCACGACAAAGCGTGCGTCAATGCTTGTGCCAAGCTCATACGTGCAGGTGGAAAGCGTGAGCACCTTATCGTCCTTCTGCACATCGACATCCGTTGTAAAGAGGCTGCGCTCACGCACCTCATCAATATACTGCATAAATTTCTCATCATTCATATCCGGGTAGATATAATTGAACACATAGCCGTTATCATCCTTGGCCTTCGTTGTGGCAAGGAAAGCACCAATCACCTTCCATTTGTGATCCTGATAGAGCGTATTAAAGGTGATCACAGGTGCCTTCCGATAACCCTCTAGCGTATGGTAGCCCATCACGCCGGTGAAACACATGCCATTATCGAGCGAATCGCCCTGCAAATTGTGCCCATAGAGGATCGTATTGCGGGATAGTTCCTTCTCCTTGTTGCGGTAATCCATGAAGGGATCGCCAAAATTTGTGAACTCGTGATAGTAATTATAGCGCAGATAGTAATCATTCCCGCCCTGGGCCTTTGTGGCATGCAGGATCGGGGTATCCGTGCGGGTGTTCGGGATGGTCAACCAACCCACCACGTCGTTATTGACCGCATAGAGGTGCTTGAATTTCTCCTGCATCCCGTCGGGCGGCGTGGAGCCGGGGTATTTCGTTTGCAGTGCGGAGAGGACAGGATCCGCCTGCGCCTGCGCGGGCTTTTCCTCCTGCTGCGCCTGCGGCTGTGCCACGCGATAAATCAGTACCCCGCTGCTCGCAAGAATCGCGCAGACGGATAAGATCGCCACGATTTTGCGCGCCCAATCCAATGCCGAATCCCCGGGGAAGGGAAAAACCGCATGTAAAAACCGATTTCCTGATTTGTTTTGAGCCATTGATGATTCCGCCTTTCGGTAGAGTATAATCAAGCAGAGGAGAGTCTCTGGGCTTTGATCAGGCAAAAGCCCTTTCTGCTATCGGTATTCCAGCAAATACAGCCGGATTAGGTCCAACGCGTTAGAGGAGAATACAAACCGGTTGTATTCCCGGTTATCTCCCCCACGGCCGGTATTGACCGTGCGTTGCAGCGTATGCACTCCATCGGTCAGCGCGATAAAGGCGAGCCCCGCCGGGTTGCCGCAATCGTCTCCATCCGGCCCCGCCAGCCCCGTCACGCCCAGGCCGATTCCCGCACCGCTGACACGGAGTGCACCAGCCGCCATCTCAGCGGCCGTTTCAGCGCTGATGACGCCGTAGGTTTCAATCGTGGCCGGGGATACGCCGAGCACTTCCTCTTTAATCCGGTTGGAGTAGGAGACGATCCCGCATTCGAGCACCTCAGAAGAGCCGGGGATCTCTGTCATCCGCTTGGCAATCAGCCCGGCCGTGCAGGATTCCGCAAGGCCGATTTTGAGGCCCCGCTCGCGCAGCATCTGCACAACGGCCTGCTGGAGGCTGTCCACATCCACGCCGTAAACCAGCTTGCCATAAAGCGCGCACAGCGCCTCCACAGTAGGCTCACACAGGGCGTCCGCCTCTGCTTGAGAATTTGCCTTTGCGGTCACCCGCAGCAGCGCCTCCCCATCCTTCGCATAGGGTGCGACGGTCGGATTCTCCTGCGTTAAAAACTGCGCCGCCTGCTCCGCCATAGCACTTTCGCCGATGCCGAAAGTGCGCACCGTGTGCGATGCGATCACTCCGCCGGCAAAACGGGAAAGATAAGGCAACGCCTGCTCCAAAAACATCGGCTTAAGTTCCCGCGGCGGGCCGGGCAGGTTGATGATGATCTTCCCATCCTGCTCTATCGCGCAGCCGGGCGCGGTGCCGTGATCATTGCAAAACACAACACAGCCCTGCGGCAAATACGCCTGTTTGCGGTTCGTCTCCGGCATCTGCTGCCCGCGGGCCTTGAAAAAGGCCTCTATGCGCCGCATGCTCTCCGCATCCTCCACCAAAGGCAGGCCAAGCGTTTTCGCGCACACCTCTTTGGTCAGGTCGTCCACCGTGGGGCCAAGCCCTCCGGTGGTCAGCACAAGATCGCTGCGGGAGAGCGCCGTTTGCAGCAGGTTGGAAAGCCGCTCTTCATTATCGCCCACCGTGCTGTGGTAAAGCACGGTGAACCCAAGCCGCGCCAGCTCCCCGGCAAGGAACTGCGCGTCTGTATTGACGATGTCGCCGAGCAAAAGCTCTGTTCCGACGGATAAAATTTCAGCTTTCATCACATAAAACTTCCTTTAAAGAGTACGATAGGGAGTTACGCATCAATCGGTACGATTTTCACGCCCGCCAGCGCCCGTTTCATGAGCTCCTCCAGCGGAATCAGCGCCTGTGCCTTCTCCACCGCGTCGAGCTGCGGCCGGGTTTTGGGGTGCTTCGGGGTAAACACCGTGCAGCAATCCTCATAGGGCTGAATCGAGATTTCAAACGTGTCGATTTTGCGGGAGATCGCAACGATCTCATCCTTATCCATTGCAATCAGCGGCCGGAATACCGGCATCTCCGCCACCGCATCCGTGCAGGCAATTGCCTGTAGTGTCTGGCTCGCCACTTGGCCGATGCTTTCCCCTGTGACCAGTGCGCCGCATTCCTCTTTGCGGGCGATGCGCTCTGCGAGCAGCATCATCGCGCGGCGCATGATCAGCGTAAATAGATCCTCGGGGCAGTGATCCTTAATCTGCTCCTGAATCTCCGTAAACGGCACGACGAACAGGGAGATATGCCCGGCATAGCGCGCCACCCTACGGAGCAGGGCATGCACCTTTTCCTCCGCGCGGGGGCTTGTATAGGGCGGGGAGGCAAAATGGACGGCGGTCAACTGCAAGCCGCGCTTTGCCATCATCCAACCCGCGACGGGGCTGTCGATCCCGCCCGAAACAAGCAGCGCCACCCTGCCGCCGGAGCCCACGGGCATACCGCCAGCGCCTTTTTGCTGGTTGCCGCGGATATAGGCCCATTGATCGCGCACCTCAACCGTAACGATCACATCTGGATGATGTACGTCAACGTGCAGATGCGGAAATTTTTCGCCCAGATAGCCGCCCAGCTCCGCGCTGATCTGCGGGGATTTGAGCGGAAATTTCTTATCTGACCGTTTTGCCTCCACCTTAAAGGAAGCGGCCTCCATCAACTGCGGTGCAAGGTATTCGCCTGCTATGCGCAAAATTTCGCCCATCTCCTTGGGCGCCTGTGCGGCGCGGCTGAAACCGGCAATGCCGAACACGCGGGTTAGCCTGCCCGCTGCCTCATCGAGATCGATCCCCTCTTCCAACGGCTCGATCATCACGGTGGACTGGCTTTTGGTAAAGGCAAATTTGCCGAGGGGAGAAAGCCGCCGCCGCATATTTTTCACTAAAATATCTTCAAAGGTGGAGCGGTTGAGCCCCTTCAGGGCAAGCTCCCCATCCTTGACGAGAATGATTTCTTTCATGTAACGCATTCGTCCTTTCACGCGCACAGGGTATTTCACCCGCTTTGCAGCGCCATATGTCAAATCCGGAATCTTAAACTCTTCTGAGCACCTGCTGCACCCGTTTGATCCCCGCTACCAGCGCGTCAATTTCCTGTTGGGTGGTAAAGCGGGAGAAGCTAATGCGCAGCGCGCTGTCAATGCGCGTATCCGGCAACCCGAGCGCCGTGAGCACCGGGCTTTTGTGCCCCTTCGCACATGCGGAGCCGCTTGATACATATACGCCCATCTCCGAGAGCAGGTTGAGCACCGGCTCAGAGCGCATGCCGGGGATCGAGAGGTTGACGATATACGGCAGCGCATCCGGCGGGGAATTGATCGTGATGCCGCGCAGACTGCTGAGCTGCTCCAGCAGATAATCCCGAAGCTCCGCGGCATGCGCAAGGCCTGCCTTCTCCTCCGGCAGCGCCGCGCAGGCTGCTCCAAAGCCGACAAGCGCAGGCATTGCCTCCGTGCCGGGGCGCAGGTCTTTCTCCTGCCCGCCGCCGAAAACACGCGGTTTGATCCGCACGCCGCGGCGGATATAAAGGGCGCCTGCCCCCTTGGGGCCGTGAATTTTATGGGAGCTGACCGTCATCAAATCAATGCCGAGCGCGGCGGGCTTCACTTCCAGCTTGCCGAAGCCCTGCACGCAATCGCAGTGGAACAGTGCGGGTGCTCCCGCCCGCTTGATGGCCCCGCGCACCGCCTCCAGCGGCTGGAGGGAGCCGACCTCATTGTTGACCGCCATCATGCTGACCAAAATGGTATCGCTGTTGACCGCCTCCAAAAGATCCTCCCTGCGCACCTTGCCATCTTCCCCGGCGGGGAGAAAAACCACCTCAAACCCCTGCCGCTCCAGCTCCTTCACCGGCTTTTCTACGCTTGGGTGCTCGATCGCCGTCGTCACAATCCTGTGGCCCCGGCGTGATAGCGATTGTGCCGCGCCAAAAATGGCCAGATTGTTCGCTTCCGTCCCGCCGGAGGTGAAAAGCACCTCCTCTGGCGCACAGCCAATACGCCCTGCCACGCGCTCACGCGCCCGCCCGAGTAGCCGCTCGGCCTCAAAGCCCTTGGCATGGAGGGAGGAGGGGTTGCCATAGCCCTCCGTCAGGGTATATAAAATTTCCTGTGCCGCCTCCTCGCAAACGCGGGTGGTGGCGCTGTTATCAAGATAAGCCAGCGTAAGGGTTCCTCCCTTTTCTGCGGCCCTGTAAAGCACAAAGCGAGGCACCTTTGCCTCATGCAAAAAGGCAAAAGGCCGCAGGATAATGATACTTTAGTATACATCATTTCAGGGGTACATGCAAATGGTTTTTGCTGGTTGGAAAGCGCCCTGAGGATCTCACAAAAAGGGCTTTACTTTAGCGTGGTAATATGCTACAATACCACGTGTAAAAAGCCACGGTTTGGCTTACCCCAACTGTGGAAAACTGCAATAGAAAAATGGAGGAGACAACATGAAGAAAAAAATCATCGCCCTCGCACTGGCAGCCATTCTGGTTGTGTTGACGCTGGGCCTCGCATCCTGCACCGGGAAGGACGAACCCGGCGCCGCAGGGGAAAGCGGCACGGGCGACGCGGAAAAAAAGACCCTGACCGTGGGCTTCGACGCCACCTTCCCGCCCATGGGCTTTACAGACGACAAGGGGAACCTGGTCGGTTTTGACCTTGATCTTGCCAAAGAAGTCGCCACCCGCCTGAACATGAAGCTCGAGCTGAAGCCCATTGTTTGGGACACCAAGGATGCGGAACTGAAAACTGGCGGTATCGATATGATCTGGAACGGCTTTACCATCACCGGCAGGGAAAATGACTACACTTGGAGCGAGCCCTACATGCGGAACAATCAGGTGATCGTTGTCAAAGAGAACTCCACCATCAAAAGCCTGGATGACCTCAAGGGAAAGAAACTTGCCCTGCAGTCCGGCTCCAGCGCGGATACTGCGTTGGATGGCAAACCGGACTTTAAAAATTCTCTTGGCAAGGTCATTAAGACCGAGCAAAATCTGGAGGCGCTCAACGAGGTTGGCACCGGTATGGTAGACGCAGCCTTGATGGACGAAACCGTCGCGGCTTATAATATCGCCAAGCAGGGCGGTAAATTCAAAATCATCGGCGATCCGCTCGCAGCGGAAGAATATGGCGTTGGCTTCCTCAAGGGCAACACCGAACTACGCGACAAAGTGCAGGCACAGCTTGAGGCGATGGCTAAGGACGGAACGCTTGCAAAGATTTCCAATGAATGGTTCGGCAAGGATGTTACGATCATCGGTAAATAACCCACCTCGCAAAAATTGTGGCGGAAGGCTCCAAGCGGTTGCCTTCCGCCATTTTTTTTGCTATACTATACCGTATTATCACGCTACTACAGTAGGATTACTGCTTTTTGTAGTAATCTATCGCTTTGAAGGAAGGGTGTTATTCCATGCCGATTCCGGTTCTACTGCCGGCCGAGGTCAATATGCAGGCAATCTTCTCCCAGCTTGGCGAGGGCTTTCTCATGACGGGGGCCATTTTTTTTCTGACTCTGGTGCTGAGCATGCCGCTGGGCCTTCTGGTCGCTTTCGGGCGTATGTCCAAAATAAAGCCGCTGAGCTGGCTAACGCGGTTTTTCATCAGTGTGATGCGGGGCACGCCTCTGATGCTTCAGCTCATGGTGGTATATTTCGCACCTGGCTTTCTGATCGTCAGTATGGAGTGGAGTATTTCCCTGCCGGACAACTACCGCTTTATCGCCACGATCATCGGCTTTGTGCTCAACTATGCAGCCTATTTTGCGGAGATCTACCGCGGTGGTATTGAATCGATGCCCGTCGGCCAATATGAGGCGGCTCAGGTGCTGGGCTTCACCAGAAGCCAGACGTTCCTGCGCATCATTCTGCCCCAGGTGGCAAAAAACATCCTGCCCTCTATCACCAATGAAATCATCACGCTGGTGAAGGATACCTCCCTCGCCTTCTCCATCTCCGTTGTGGAGATGTTTACGGCCGCAAAAATGCTTGCCACTTCGCAATCCTCTGTCATTCCATTCTTTGTTGCCGGTGTTTTTTACTACATTGCAAACTATGCGGTTGCTTTCATTATGGAGCGTATCGAAAAATCGCTCAACTACTATAAATAAGGAGGGAGCCGTTTGAAAGAAAGGCTTTCGCACTTCTTTTAAACGAGTGTTGTGCCTGCCCGCCAAAGGCGGGATCTCCGGCTTCGCCGGGAGCGGCACAATCCCCGGCTGTCAGAAAGGAAGGAACATTTCTATGGAAGAGCTGCTCACCATAAACAACCTGCGCAAGGGCTTTGGCGGCCTGGAGGTCCTGAAAGATATCTCCCTGCATGTGAAGAAGGGGCAGGTCGTCGCCATCATTGGGCCCTCCGGCTCCGGCAAATCAACGCTGCTACGCTGCGCGACAATGCTCGAAACGGTCGACGAGGGGGAAATCCGCTACGGGGAAGACGTGCTGGTGCATACCGACGGGCAGGGGAAACCGGTATACGCCGATAAGGCAACCCTCAAAAAAATCCGGTCGAAATTCGGCCTTGTTTTTCAAAATTTTAACCTGTTCCCGCATTTCTCCGTGCTGAAAAACATCACGGAGGCACAGGTGATCGCCGGGATCGATAAAAAGCAGGCACAGGAAAAGGCCCGTGAGCTACTCGGCAAGATGGGCTTGGCGGATAAAGAAAAGGCCTATCCCTGCCAGCTCTCCGGCGGCCAGCAGCAGCGTGTTTCCATCGCGCGCGCCTTGGCGCTCAACCCGCAGGTGCTCTTTTTCGATGAGCCGACCAGCGCGCTCGACCCGGAGCTGACAGGCGAAATCCTCAAGGTGATCCGCTCCCTCGCAGCGGAGCATATGACAATGGTGATCGTCACGCATGAGATGGCCTTTGCGCGCGATGTGGCGGATTATATCGTTTTTATGGATAGCGGCGTGATCGCGGAAGAGGGCACGCCGGACGAGGTGATTAACCACCCGAACAACGACAGGACAAAGGCATTCTTAGCGCGGTACGAAAAAAATTAAAATGCCGCATACTGGCCTATTACCCTGTTCATCGCTTCAACAAATCAAAACCACTAGTAAACTAGTGGTTTGCTCAGACCCCAGAGGGGCCAGTAC
>UQWL01000031.1 GCA_900544715.1 uncultured Oscillospiraceae bacterium
GTTCTCCGAAGCTCTTGGAATCTTTGATTCCTTAGAGATTCGTGAGGTTATTATAACATACTTTCCTCCAGCCGTAATCTCTTTCTCTCCATTATGCAGGCTCACTTTATATTCATTCATTTTATTCTGATTTCTCAAAGTTATCATACAAAAATTACCTTCTCCTGCATAAACCAATCTGTAAAGTAAAAAAACTTTTCAGTGTTGAAAACTCTGTGGAAAGTGTGGAAACTCGTTTTTATAGTTCCAAATTAAAAATTATAGTATCCCAAACGTAAAGATTCTAACTTTACTTTCACATAGTTTTCCACATTCTTAAAAAAGACGGGCTCTGTATATGCAAAATGCATATGCAAAGCCCGTTTTTGAGTTAAAGCATGGCAGCATCCTTCACACATGGTATCAATCCGTTTTTGAACAGGATAGACAGGCGGAAAAACGGAGCGCGCAGCACCATCTCACCCATCCGCGTGATCCTTAAAAATAAAAATTACGTCTGTCCCGGTTTTCCTTGAGTGGATCATTCTGCATGCCGCATAACCGAACGGGCACAACTTTTTGATCTGTAAAGCGGATTTCTTGTCGCATGTAAACCTGATTTTTTTCTTGAATTTTCTGCTTAATGCATCGTTTTTCAGCAAATCTCTTTATCTGTACAGTTATTTATCTTTACATTACTCCAACGCCATATGATCTTCGACTTGCAGCGTCTCTGGCGCCCCGATTTCTTCCTCACAGGTGTAAGTGCCGGTGATGACGCAGGCCTCCTGCGTAAAATGTGTTTCTATCTTCTGCTCCAGGATTTTTGCATCCCCCAACTCTGCCTTCACCTTTTGCTCATATTCCGCCGCTGCGGCCAACAGCGCCTGCGCTTTGGGGAGCGTAACCTCCTGTTCGATATATTCCCGTTTGAGATATGTTTCCGTGTAAACGGGCAGCGGAACCTGATTCATGCGCAGCGTATTACGAAAGAAAAAGCTCTCTGCCTCCCCTTCCGGCTGCCGGTCGAAGCCAAAAGGAATCCGCAACCCAAAAAAGGAAAGCCGATAACGCTCGCTTTCCACTCCGGTATATTGCCGTGCCTTTTGCCGGAAGGGGAAGGTATGGCTCACCGTGTGGCGCGTTTGCGCGATCGCAACGCCGCGTGCATGCTTGAAGGAGACAGAAAGATCTTTGTTGGTCACAACGCTGCTAATCAGCAGATCCCCTTTCAGCACGGCCTCCCCCTTTTTCACAGCTGCTTCCCCCTCATATACCTTCAGGCTGAGGATCGTGCCATCCTGGGAAGCAAGAATATTGCGCGGCGTGGTATCATTCTCCACCTTAGGTGCGGGGATACGCTCGCGCACCTCAATCACGGCGGCGCTCCCCTTGATATTCAATGCCAGCCAGGCAAGATCGTTGAGCTTTCTGGCGGCGGTGCGCTGCACCTCCTCCACATCGATTTTAGAACGGCGCGACCCAACCCGGACGCCCAGCTCTTCAAATACGGCCAATATTTCTGTATCGGAAACGGTTTCATTGCCCTGTACGTCAATGGTCCAGATCATGGAGGAAAGGATGCAAACAATCAGCACGGCTGCCGCTGCGCCGCAAAGTAAGCCGATCCGGCGCTTGTGGCGGTGCAAAAAGAACGGAAGCCCATAGCGCCCCGCCACCCGCGGCCGCATGCCGGATTTGCGCGCACAGGCGCGGATGCGGTGATACCCACGGATTGTCGTCTTGGCATACATTTCCCCCTTGCTGCCGCTGATATCCCAAAGGGGGATATTCTCCTTGGAGCATAGGTTGATAAAGCGCTCCGGAAAGCCTCCCTTCGCACGGAAACGCACATATCCGCATAAAAAACGGATGAGTTTGATAAAGAACACCTGTGTCTCCCCTTCCTGCCAGCCCAGGCAACCACTTAATTGGAAAAATCAATGGAGAGGATATTGCCGGTGATAATCGCCTGCTCCAGCGTTAACGTGCGGATGCTCAGGCCTGTGCCTGTAAACCGCACGATATTTTTGCCAAGATTCAGGCGGATGATCCCCTCGTCATATTCCACAACACCCTTACAGCCTTCAATGATCGCCTCCCGGTTGCCGGAAAGCTCCATATGGGAAACGCCGCGTAGGGCGGCTTGAGGGATCTCCAGCTCCTGCGTCAGTTTTTCCTTGGCGGTCAGCCCGCTGTTTGGCGCGCCACTGCCCCGATGGCTGCGTATTCCTGCTTTTCTCATGGCCCCAACCTCGCGTTTCCTGATATGCCGGGCATGTTCCCCCGCCCGTTCCTCATATATATGCATCAGGGGGGAAGGACTATGAAAAAGAAACGGCTGAAAACGCTGCAAATCGTATTATCTGCCTTGGGCGCCGCCGCCTTTGGGGGCGGCATTCTGATTGCGCCGCAGGCGGCTTCGCAAGGGGTACGGGATGGGCTTGCCTTATGCGGGCAAGTAGTAATTCCGTCTCTTTTTCCATTTTTAGTTCTTTCTTCCTTCCTGGTGCAATCCGGCCTTGCGCAGCGGGCAGGCCGCTTGCTGGGGCCTGCCACCCAGCTGCTGTTCCACCTGCCGGGCGCGGCGGGCAGCGCCATTTTAATGAGCCTGATTGGCGGCTATCCGGTCGGCGCGCGTATGACGGCGCAATTGCTCGACGCCGCCCTCATCACGCAGAAGCAGGCGCAGCGCATGCTGCTCTTCTGCGTCAATTCCGGCCCGGCCTTTCTCATCAGCGCCGTTGGCTCCGCCATGCTCCGCAACCGGCGGGCCGGGCTGATCCTCTGCGCGGCGCTCACTGCCAGCGCGCTGCTGATTGGGCTTTGTATGCGCTTTCTGGCAGCCAAAGAGCCAATGGAGGAAAGCCCCGCTACCGCCCCTACCTGCCCACCCATGGCGCAGGCTCTGGTGGATGCGGCCGCCCAAGGCTGTGCGGGCATTGTGTCCATCTGCGTTTGGGTCATTCTATTTTCCTGCATTGCCGCGCTGCTAGGCCTTCTGCCGATGCCCGGCACGCTGCGCATCCTTGTGCAGTGCTTTTTAGAGGTAACCTCCGGCTGCGCCAGCGCAGCAGGTAAAGTGCCGCTGCCCATCCTTGCGCTCGTGCTCGGCTGGGGCGGAATCTGCGTGCATTGCCAGGTGCTGCGCGACGTATCCAAAACAGGGCTTTCCCTGCCGCTGTTTTTCTGCGGCAGGGCTGCAAACGGTCTGCTTGCCTGCCTGATTAGCACGGGGCTTTTCCGGCTGTTCCCCTGTGAAACGGCAGTCTTCTCCAATCATGTGCAGGCACTGCCGCAGGCCTTCGCCGCCTCCGCGCCGGTGGCCGCCGGAATGCTGTTTATGTGCGCCCTGCTGATTTTGGAGGTTGAAGGCCGTCGAAAAAAATGCTAAACTAAGGCGATAGATGGGAAACAGGGCGAATCAAAAAGGCTTGACCCTCCATAATCTGGACAAGGTCGCCCGTATCTTCCCCATTGCCAGCTGCATAACGGCACGCCCTGTCCTCTCAGCGATACGGCAATCAATTGATCACTTTGACAAGGCGGTAGATATGATGCAAAAAACATTTTCCCAAAAAATGACCTGCGGATCTGTAAACCGCAAAAAAAGGCTGGAGGATCGAAAGCGTTTCTCCAAATCCCGCCGCCCGGCGGATCTTCTGCTCAGAGCACGGATTGAACGGATGGCAGAAGCTCTGTTCGACCGTGCGTATGAGGTGACCGGAACGCTCCAGGCCGACGCTTATGTGAGCGAGGAGCCACTGCCCTTTGCAAAGAAGGAAACCGGCAGGCTGATCCAAAACCTCAAGCCCGGCGACCGCTGGGCGCAGCACACGTTTGACTGCGCGTGGTTCCACGTTACGGGCAAAATTCCGCCTGTGCATCGAGGGGATCACAATGTTTATCTCATCAATATCGGCGGCGAGGGCTTAATCTATCAGCCTGACGCAACCCCCGTGCAGGCGGTCACCTGCTATGCTTCTGAATATGACTACACGCTCTCCCTCCCCGTCAAGCGCGTGGTAGAAGATTTTTCAGAGAATGGCGTGGTCGATTTTTGGATTGACGCCGCGGCAAACGACCTGTTTGGCAACCTGAAAAACGGTGCGCGCATCGGCGAACTGTCCACCGCCGTATGTCATGCACATATCCGAACGCTCGCCTATGACGTACAAGCCCTGATCTCTGTTTACGACACCAATCCAGATACGGAATTTACCCTCGCCATCCTCCAGCAGCTTTCCGCGCTTTTGCAGGTGTATCAAACCATCAGTGACGCACAGGCCGCCGCATACCACGAAAAACTCCTGCCGCTTTTGAATCGGCGCAACACGGAGCCCGGCCATTTCCAATATTATGCCATCGGCCACGCCCATCTGGATCTCGCATGGAAGTGGCCCATCCGGGAAACAAAGCGCAAGGGCCTGCGCACTTTTTCCACCCAACTGCACAATTTGGAACAGTACCCGAATTATATTTTCGGCGCCTCTCAGGCGCAGCTCTACCGCTGGATTGAGGAAGGCGACCCTGCGCTCTATCAGCGCGTCAAAGCGGCCGTGCAAGGCGGCCGGTGGGAGGTGCAGGGCGCTACCTGGGTGGAGATGGATTCCAACCTCATCAGCGGCGAAAGCATGCTCCGGCAGTTTTATTACGGCAAGCAGTTTTTCCGCAGTGAATTTGGGCTGGATATGAAAATCCTCTGGCTGCCGGATAGCTTTGGCTACTCCGCCTGCCTGCCGCAGGTGATGAAGCTCGCGGGCGTGCCCTATTTCTTAACGCAAAAATTGAGCTGGAATACGGTGAATAAATTCCCCTACCATACCTTCCGCTGGCAGAGCCCGGATGGCTCCGAGGTGCTGGCCCATATGCTGCCGGATGAAACCTATAACGGCCCCGTCACAGCAGAGCGCATGAAGTTTGGCGAGCGCAATTATCAGGAGCGCAAAATCAGCAATCAGGCCATCATGCTCTTTGGCATCGGCGACGGCGGCGCAGGCCCCGGCTATGAGCACATTGAGCGCATGGAGCGCTTTCGCAACATCGAGGGCGAGCCTGAGGTGATCCCCACCAAAGCGGTCGACGCCTTCCACAAGTTGGATGACGGCGCCGCTTACCCCGTCCACAAGGGCGAGCTGTATCTCGAAAAGCACCAGGGCACTTATACGACACAGAGCGCCAATAAATTTTATAATCGTAAATGTGAATTTGCCCTGCGCAATTATGAGCTACTGATGCTCCTCGCGAGCGGCAAAGCGGCGCTCCCCCTTCCACCCGAACGACTGGATGAATTGTGGAAGGAGGTATTGCTCTATCAATTCCACGATATCCTGCCGGGCTCCTCGATCAACCGGGTGTATGATGAAAGCCGAGCGCGCTACCAGGCGATTTATGCTGAAGTGCAGGCGGCGATTGCCGCGCTTGCCTCCGCTGTTTTCGGCCGCGGGTTCTTGAACTTCAATTCCTTTGCCGATACGGTCACGGTCAAAGAGCATGGCAAATGGTATCGGGCGGAAATCCCTGCGCTCGGCTTCCTCCCTCGGGAAGGGTTAAACGAAATCTCCACCTTCCACGCGCGCGCAGAAAAGGATTTGATTGAGAACGACTGCGTGAAAATCACGTTTACAAACGGTTTTATCCGCTCCTTCTACGATAAGCGGCTGGAGCGCGAATTCACAGACGGAGCAAAGAGAATGGCCGTCATCACGCAGTACCGCGATGTGGGCGATTGTTGGGATATCCGCCCGCAAAACTATCAGCGTACGCGCAGGGAGGCACAATGCACCGGCTTTGAATCGATGGCAGACGGTCCGTGCGCAACGGCCAGGGGCACTTACCGCGTTGGCGACAGCACCATTACGATGGAATACCGTTTGATGGATCACACCTCCGCGCTGCAAATGGAGCTCACCATCGACTGCCATCAAAAAAGCCGGATGCTGCGCATCGAATTTCCCACCTCGATTGACGCGGAGGAATGCAGCTTCAACGTGCCCTTCGGCCACATCAAGCGGAAAACGACGGAAAACAACAGCGTTGAAAAAGCGCAGTATGAAGTATCCGGCCAGAAATTTGTCGATCTGAGCACCAACGAATGCGGCCTCTCGCTGGTGAACGACTGCAAATATGGCTTCCGCTGCAAAAACGGCGTGATCGATGTGAATCTCATCCGCTCGCCCAGCGGCGGCCCGGGGCATGAGGTGGACCGGGGCATCCACCACATCAAGCTTGCACTGCTTCCGCACGAGGGCGGCCTGAGCCGCGCAACATATGCCCTAGCCTATCAGCTCAACAATCCGATCTATGAAACAGCGGGGAATGCTGCGTCGGGCCCTGCCGGCAGCTATGCCTCTTCCAACGCTAATATCGTGCTGGAATCGGTGCAGCTCTCAAAGGACGGCAGCGGCGCAGTGCTGCGGCTTTACAACTGCTCTGAGGCCGCGCAGGCTGCGGAGATCTCCTTCTCCGGCTATCGGAACGCGGGGCTCACCGATGTGATGGAGGATGCGCTGGAGCCCTGCGAGGGTGCGCTCGCCTTCCGGCCTTTTGAATTAAAACTGCTCAAAATGGAAAAGATCGTATAAAACCCCTTGCAAGCCTTTCAAGAGAGGACGATTCTATCATGAAATATCAGCTTTTCAGCCCGGAGATTGAGCCCTGCTGTGCCTTCTGCGAGCATGGGCGTACTGCGCCGGATGGCAAAACCGTGCTATGCATCAAAAAGGGCATTGTCCTGCCGGGCGATCGCTGCCGGAAATACCGCTATGACCCACTTCGGCGCGAGCCAAAGCCGCGCCCGAAGCTTCCGAAGTATGATGAGAGTGAATTTGAAATTGATTAAATAGTGGGTGGGAATTTATGCGCCAAACAATGGTAACCAAAAAGAACCGGATCGTGATCGGAGCAGGCCGAACGCATTTCCGTGGCTGGAAAATGACGCAGGAAAATACACTCAATGTTCTAAATCGGGAGGATTTTGCAAAGCAGTTTGCCGAAAACAGCTTAGATGCCATTCTGGCCGAGCACGTATGGGAACATATGACGCTGGAGGAAGGAATTCGGGCAGCGCAAAATTGTTTTGCCTTCCTCAGGCCCGGTGGATATATGCGTGCCGCTGTGCCGGATAAAAATTTTCGTAACGCTAATTATCAGAGGCTTGTTCAGATAGGCGGCCCGGGGCCGGAGAATCACCCGGCATATACGCATAAAATTGTATATGACTATCAAACTTTTCGTGGGGTATTTGAAGCCGCTGGATTTCTGGTGGAGCTGCTGGAATACTGCGACGAAAACGGCAAATTCCACTATGTTCACTGGAATGCTGAGGATGGCTATATCGGACGATCTCTTTACCACGATACACGCAACTCAGAGCAAAAGCTCGTGATGCCGTCGATCATCATTGACGCCAAAAAACCGCTGATCCTTCAAAAGTGCGATGAAAAAGAAGAGGCCTGCCGCAAAATGCATCTTTAAAATCAAGCCACAGCAAAAACGTGCCTTTGAGGCAAAACGGTTTTTTTATGGGCGCTGCATCATGCCTTGCATAATGCGGCGCCCACTCTTTATGCGGCTGGTTGGCTTGCCAACGCGCCTGCCTTTGGAATCTGCCTGCCCGCATGATCGAGCGTAAACTCGCCCTTGCAGAGCAGCTCCTCCAGCGTGACGAGCTGATACCCCTCCTTTTGCAGCGCTTCCAGGATGGCGGGCAGTGCTTCCGGCGTATGTTTTGCCGCATTGTGGAACAAAATAATGGAGCCGTTGCGCACCTTGGGCACCACTTTTTGATACATCTCACTGGCTGTTAAATCCTTCCAGTCGAGCGAATCTACATCCCACTGCACGGCCGTCATCGGCGCAGCGTTGACCGCCTCAATCACAGCGTTGTCATAATCCCCATAGGGCGGCCGGACAAGCGTGGGACGCACGCCTGTGACTTTTTCAATTTTGTCATTGCAGGCATTCAAATCCTTGATGATTTCATCCCGGCTGAGCTTGGGATAGTGCTTGTGTGTGTTGGAATGGTTCTGAATGCTGTGGCCCGCGTCGTGCAGAGCCTTTACGCTTTCCGGGTATTTATCCACCCACTCGCCCACAATAAAGAAGGTCGCCTTAGCCTGATATTTGCCCAATATGTCGATCAGCTGCTGCGTATCCTCGTTGCCCCAGGCGGCGTCAAAGGTGATGGCCGCCTTTTTCTCCGCCGTTTCCACGCTATAGACAGGCAGCAGCTTCCGGCTTGCGGCAGTGACCACGCTCAAGCCCTGCGCTGCCAGCACAGCCACCAGCAGCCCTGCCGCGAGGCAGCTCGTCAGCACGGCCAGCCGCCTGCGTGTAAAAATCATAACCTTCATGGCATCCCATCCTTGCTGCAAATTCGGCGCGAAAGGCGCGCCCGTTTAATCATGCATATGCAGCAGGGGCTTGTCTCCATGTTTTTCATTCAATTTTTATGAAAAAACGACTTTAAGCGCAAAAATCAGGGAAAATCATATGAAAACCGTTAATCTTGCCGATTTACAGCGATAAATAGCTGAAAAAAGCTGATTTCGCCTTGATTTTCCATAAAAAATAGCATACAATAAAGGCATTCTTATTTCCACTTGTAGAACTGCTTTCGCGCAGTTGTACCCCTGCTTTTCCGGCGGGCTGAAAACAGAATAGAAACGAGGAGTCCAGTGATGCAGCTCATTACCCAAAAAAATATCAAGCTTCAAAATATGATGAAGGTTTTTCAAGAAATCTACCACCAAGGCTCTATTTCACGGCAAATGCTATCCTCTAAAACAGGGATCAGCCTGATGACGGTGGGCAAAATTGTAGATCAGCTCGTTCGGTGTGACATTGCTTCTGAGGAAAAAGAGGATACTTCCAAAGTTGGCCGCAAGGGCAACATTGTTTCCCTCTCCCCGGATCACAAAAAAATGGTGTTGATTGATCTGGAGCAGCATGATTTCCGAATCGGCCTTTTGCAAATGGATTTAAAGCTCGAAAATGATTTTTACCAGCACCGCTACGACCACAACCAAAGCTATGAGGAGAACCTGCGCAATGCGGTTGCCTCGTTTTTGCGCGAGCGGCTGGAGGATGCGATGAGCAGCGCGATCGGCGTGGGCGTATGCGTGCCCGGCACCTACTATGAAGAATGGGACCAGGTGCTGCATTCGCGTATCCCGGAGCTTTCTTCCGCCAAACTAAAGGCAACGCTGTTGCCCTTCTTTTCCGATCAGATCCTTTCCATTGATGAAGATGTGAGATATGCCGTGCAGTTTGAGGGTAGTCTTGCATTGCAGGAGGATCATATTTTTTATGCCCGCATCGGCGAGGGCGTGAGCAGCGCAATTTTTTATAATGGGCACGTGCTCGACAGCGCCTATTCCTACGCGGGTAAAATTGGCCGGATGTATACGAAAAGCGGCAAAATGATTGAAGAAGCCGTGGGCATTGGCAGCCTGTGCAGGCTGTTTACGAAGCCGGATGGCTCTGTGCCCTCCTTTGAGGAGATTGCGGCAAATCATCGGGATGATCCCCGCCTGATCGCCTATTTGGAGCAGGCCATTCCAGAGCTCGCGCTTTTATTTGCCAATGTGACCTGGCTGCTCGACCCCAAAACCATCCTCGTGGAAACCCCTTATACCGAGCTTGACCCGCAGTTTATTGATAAACTACGGGAGGCATATGAAGCGCTGCTTCTGCCGCGGCGCGAGGATATTCTGCCGGAGCTGCTGCCAAACACGGAGGATTTCCGCACAGCGTGCTGCAAAGGCGCGGGGCTGGCGATTCTTGAACGGTATTTTTACGATATGGAGCGATAAT
>UQWL01000032.1 GCA_900544715.1 uncultured Oscillospiraceae bacterium
TATGAATAACAGCCTGCCCCGTTATTGTTTTTTAAACGACGAGGATTTCATTTCTGTTATTCATATCATACGTTTTAAAATTTTCCCCCATTATGAAGCTTTTTCTCGACTGATTATTTTTCTCTATGCTTTTCCTTTATTGTTTCACGTGAAACTTTTTTCTTTTTTACCTCTTCAATACAATTTATAGTAGGTCTTTTTCAAATCCTTATACAAGATCCTGTAATGCACGGTTTTAAACGGCTTGTATGAGCTATTGTTTCACGTGAAACGAATTTTTAGGGAAAGCAAACGGAAGCCTTCCTTTCTCCCCTGCTTTGTGCTATAATTTGAAAGAATTCGTATTATAACAAGAGAATAGACATTTCAAAGAAGGGCTTGAGCAACAAAATGGGTAAAACAATTGCAATCGTCAATCAAAAGGGCGGCGTAGGGAAGACGACCACCGCCGTCAATCTTTGCGCTGCGATCGGGGAGCACGGCTTAAAAACACTTCTCGTGGATATTGATCCACAGGGCAACTCCACCAGCGGAATGGGGCTGAATAAGCGTTCCATTGAAAAATCAACCTATGATATTTTAATCAACGGCATCAGTGCATTGGAAACCGTCGTCTCCAGCCAATATGCCAATGTTGATATTCTCCCGGCCAACATGAGCCTCGCTGGGGCAGAACTGGAGCTCGTTGAATCAGAGCGCCGGGAATCCCGGCTTCGCACAGCGCTTGCGGAGCTTGTGCCGCTCTATGATTTTATTTTTTTGGACTGTCCCCCTTCTCTGGGGCTCATTACGCTCAATGCATTATGCGCTTCGGACTCTATTATGGTTCCGATCCAATGCGAGTATTATGCATTAGAGGGCCTTTCCCAGCTGATGTCCACCGTTCGCCAGGTCAAGCGCCTCTACAACCCGCATTTGGAGATTGAGGGCGTATTGCTAACGATGTACGATGGCAGGCTGAACCTGACACAACAGGTCGTGGATGAAGTGAAGCGCTTTTTCCCGCAGAAGGTATATTCCAGCGTGATTCCGCGCAACGTTCGCCTTTCAGAAGCGCCGAGTTTTGGCCAACCGGTCATGTATTATGACCGTTCCTCGCGTGGAAGCTCCGCATATGAAGAATTTGCAAATGAATTTTTACGTTTGAACGGAAAGGGATGATGTCACTTATGGCAGCAAAAAAAGGAGGCCTCGGGCGCGGGCTGGATGCACTTTTTGCAGATAACTCTGTGGAGGAAAATAGCTCCGCCAGCGCTGTAAAGCTCAGCCTCAATGAGATTGAGCCCAATAAAGATCAGCCCAGAAAAACCTTTGATGAAAAGGCGCTTTCTGAGCTTGCGGACAGTATTGCACAGCACGGCGTGATTCAGCCGCTTCTGGTTCGCCCCATGCCGGATGGCAGTTATCAGCTTGTAGCGGGAGAACGCCGTTGGCGCGCCGCCCGCCGGGCCGGGTTATCAGAGGTGCCCGTTGTAATCCGTGAGATGAGCGACAGCGAAATGATGGAGCTCGCATTGATCGAAAACCTGCAAAGAGAAGATCTGAATCCGATCGAAGAAGCAGAGGGCTTACAGCAGCTCATTGATACCTATGGCCTGACGCAGGAAACAGCGGCTGCCCGTGTGGGGCGTTCCCGCCCTGCGATCGCAAATGCATTGCGGCTGCTCTCCCTCCCCGACCCAATTTTGGAATTAACTAGAGATGGTAAAATTTCGGCAGGCCATGCGCGCGCACTCCTCTCCCTGGGTGATGAAGAAAAAATGATGGAAATTGCCGATCAGATCTTGAAAAAGGAGATTTCCGTCCGTGAAGTGGAACGGCTTGCAAAGGCTGCCGCCAAAGAAAAAAAGCAGTTGGAGAGCCATCCTCTCCGCCGGGACACCTTTTATGACGAAGTAGAGCTTGCCTTAACCAACTCGCTCGGTCGTCGGATCAAGGTAAACCTGAATAAAAAAGAGAACCGCGGCACAATCGAAATCGAATTTTTTGACCAAAATGATTTGACATATATTTCCAGACTTTTAGATCCCGAGCACGATTAATCAACGGTATCCGCCGTTTATGATAGTAGAGAAGGGAAGAATACAGATGCAGCAATATGAAAAATTGTTTTCAGAAGGCCAGATTGGAAGCGTCCAGCTAAAAAATCGGGTCGTTATGTCCCCCATGGTTCTGGGTACCGGTGGGCTTGACGGCACGCCTGGCGAACAGATGATGCAGTATTATGAAGAGCGCGCCAAAGGCGGCGTCGGCCTCATCATCACAGAGGCCACACGTGTGGATGAAAAGCATGGACCGCTTGCCCCCCGCCAGCTTGCAATGAGCAAAGACCGCCACATTGAGCCCTTTGCCAAAATGGTGAAACGAATTCATCGCCACGGCGCTAAAATTTTTTGCCAGCTGCACCACCCTGGCCGGCAGAACCTTTCCCTTTTGGTGGGAACGTGGCGTATGAGCGAAGCGATAGGCCGCCATTGGCATGGGTATTGGGATATTTTCTTCAAAGTTGCACAGCATGCGGATCTTGTGGAAAAGACAGGCCTGCTGCCTCCGGTTGCAGCCCCCTCCCCTGTGCCCTGCCGGTTGCAAAAGCAAAAAACACGCGCGCTGAAAACAGCGGAGATCAAAGAGCTTGTACGCGAATTCGGTGCCGCCGCAAAGCGGGTACAGCTTGCCGGGGCGGATGGCGTAGAACTGCACGGCGCGCACGGCTATTTGATCCAGGAGTTTTTAAGCCCCTATACCAACCGCAGAACGGATGAATACGGCGGCTCCTTTGAGAACCGGATGCGTTTTATCACAGAGATCATCGCTGAAATCCGCCGCCTGTGCGGCGCTGATTTTCCAATCATCGCCCGCATCTCCGTGGATGAATTCTATCGGGAGATCGGCGATCCGGCAGATGAGGGCATCACGCTGGAGGAAGGCATCCGAATTGCCAAGCGGCTTGAGGAATGCGGGATTGATGCCATTGACGTTTCCAGCGCCACCTACGAAACCATGAATTATTGGCTGGAGCCGACCAGCTTCCAACCCGGCTGGCGCAGCTATCTCGCCAAAACAGTGAAACAAAACGTATCCATCCCTGTTCTTGCCGCTAATTTAGTGCGTTCCCCGGAACAGGCGGAGCAGCAGTTGGAGGAAGGGGTTCAGGATTTCATCAGCCTTGGCCGCCCCCTGCTGGCCGATCCAGATTGGGCCAATAAGGCAAAAGCCGGGCGGCCGGAGGAAATCCGCCGCTGCATCTGCTGCCTGTGGTGCTTTGAAAGCATGCTGGACGGTGCTGTGCGGAACCGGCCCGGCCAATGCGCCATAAACCCGCGCACCTGCCGGGAGGTTGGCATCCCTAAGGAACCAAAGAAAGATGGCGATGGCCGTATCGTTGCAATCGTCGGCGCGGGGCCGGCAGGCCTGACCGCCGCGGAACTGCTTGGTAAGCGTGGCTTCCGGCCGATTGTCTTGGAAAAGGAAGCTTTTGTCGGCGGCCAGCTTCAGCTGGCGGATAAGCCGCCTCGGAAGGAAAAAATTGACTGGTGCTTTGAAGATTTAGAGCGCGCGGCGCGCCGGGCCGGTGCGGAAATCCGATTACATACAAAAGCAGATGTCGAAATGCTCAAAAAGCTCAATCCCTATGCGGTGATCGTTGCAACCGGTGGGGATGCCGTTCATCCCCGTATTCCCGGCGCGGATCAGCCGCATGTCTGCACCGTGACAGAGATTCTCAATGGCAGCGTAAAGTTGGAGGGGAATCAGGTTGCGGTGATCGGCTCCGGCATGACTGGCCTGGAAACAGCGGATCTGCTCGCGGAGCAGGGCAATCAGGTAACCATTATCGAGATGGCCGATCAGATTGCGCCCGGCACCTATCACCAGCATACGGATGATATTCTCCCCCGCCTGAAAGCGCTTGATGTTGAAATTCTCACCGGCTGGAAGCTTGCAAGCGTGGGCCAGGGCACCATCACCCTGGAGCCTGCCGCCGGGGGAACGCAAATAGAAAAGCCGGCCCAGCAGGTGGTAATGTCCGTAGGGGTCCGCAGTAACAACGCACTTTATGAGGAAATCAAGGACTGCTTTGAACGCGTTTTCCTGATTGGAGATGCAAAGCAAATTGGCCGCATCGCACAGGCAACGCATGGTGCTTATGATCTGGCACGAAAATTAAAATAAAAGGGATACACAAACAGATGCCGCAGGAGAAACCCTGCGGCATCTGCTTTTTTGCTGCCTTTAGGCTTAACAAAACCCCTGGTTGAACCAGGGGTAGA
>UQWL01000033.1 GCA_900544715.1 uncultured Oscillospiraceae bacterium
AATTTTTAAACTCCTCCACTGCAAATGCCCCAAATGCCCCGCTGCAAAACATTGCAGCGGGGCATTACAGTTATCAAACCTATTTGTCGAATGGATACGGAAGCAATCAATGCCCCCGCACATGCCTGACCAACGCTTTCGGCATTGATTTCCGCACAAAATCGGCTATAATAGATATATTGGCCTTTTGCCGTTTCAGAGCACGGAAAAAGCCATAACGCGGCAAATTACCAAGCAGGGAGTTTTGATGAATGAACGGCTATTATCCGCCTCCCCCCTATGGATACCATCCCGGCCCGGCCGGCTATCAGCCGCCGCCTTCCCCGGCGGCATGGCAGAGCAAAAAGGCGCTGCGCTCGCTGAGCATCTTTGCAGGGGTCGGCCTGCTCGGCTTTATGCTGATGCAGCAAATTTTCTCCGCGATTTTGATGCTTTTCGGCCTGAGCGACCTTTACCAAAACGATTCTCTGTTTCAGGATGCCTATGGGATTCTGTTCTCCATCTTCTGCGTGGGGCTGCCGTTCCTGGCGGTCTATTTTCTGCTGGCTCTGCGCCGGCAGGTGCCCGATATCCCGCTGAACGCGCCCAAAAACAAGCGGCGCGCCATCCTGCTGGTGCTCATTGGGCTGCTCGTTTGCATGGCGGGCAATTATGCCACCAACGGCCTGATTCTCTTTTTTCATCTCTTTGGCATTGAGCTGAGCGCGCCTGAGGTGCAGGCCCCGGCAAGCGTTTTGGGCTGTGTGCTCCTGTTTGTGCAGAGTGCCGTTGTGCCCGCGGTGGTGGAGGAATTCGCCATGCGGGGCGTTGTGATGCAGCCGCTGCGGAAATATGGGGATTGGTTCGCCATCCTCACCTCCGCCTTTGTGTTTGCGCTGATGCATGGGAACCTGGTGCAGGCCCCCTTTGCCTTCATCGCGGGCATCGGCCTTGGCTATGCCGTGATTGCGAGCGGTTCTCTCTGGACGGGGATTTTGATCCATCTGCTTAACAATTCCATCAGCGTTATCCAAACGATTGCAATCGCCTATCTCCCAGAGGGAAAAGCGGCAATTGTTTCCGCTATTCTGATCGGTGTGGTAATCGCGGCCGGTGCAGCCGCATTGCTCGTCTATGTGGTGAAGAAAGAGATGCGGCTGGTGCTCCCGCTTTCCAGCGTGCCGCTGCGCCGCGGTGAAAAGTGCGCAGCTTATCTCTTCACTCCGCCGATGGTGCTGGCGCTGGCGATGATGGTTTGGTCCACGCGCTACTATATCAGCGTGCCGTTTTCCACCAGGCTGCCTACGCTGCTCTTCTTCCTCGCGGCCATCGCCGCCTTTGTTTACTCGTTCCTCCCGCCAAAGGCCCCGGCCTCCCGCCCGATGTGAAAGGGGGCGCGTGGAGCCATGACGGATCAGGACTGTATGCGGGAAGCAATGCTGCTCGCCCGCCTCTCCGCGCTGGAGGGGGAAGTGCCCGTGGGCGCTGTGGTCACCCGCGCGGGCGGCATTGTCGGCAGGGGCCGCAACCGCCGGGAAACGGGCAAAAACGCCCTTGCCCATGCGGAGCTGGAAGCCATTGATGATGCGTGTAAAACGCTGGGCGGCTGGCGGCTTTGGGAGTGCACGCTCTTCGTTACGCTCGAGCCCTGCCCCATGTGCGCCGGGGCGCTCATCAATGCCCGGATGAAGCGCGTGGTATTCGGCGCGTATGACGCAAAAGCCGGGTCGTGCGGCTCCGTCGTTGATCTTTTTGCCCTGCCCTACAACCACAAGCCCATTTTGGAGGGCGGTTATATGGAGCAGGAATGTGCAAGCCTTCTCACGGATTTTTTCCGCAGGCTGCGGGAAAGCCGTAAAAGTGAAAGATAAATTAGGAGATGTTGAAACCATGAGTGAAGCTACAGAAGCTACAAAACCAGCCGATTGCGGCGGAAATTGCGCAAGCTGCGGGGCGGACTGCTCCTCCCGGCAGCAGGATATGCATATCCCGCTGAACCAATACAGCACGGTGCGCAAGGTTATCGGCATTGTCAGCGGCAAAGGCGGCGTTGGTAAATCGCTCGTCACCTCCCTGACGGCGTGCGCGATGCAAGCGCGCGGCTACGCGACCGCCGTATTTGACGCGGATGTGACCGGCCCCTCCATCCCAAAAGCCTTCGGCATTACGGAAAAGGCAAAGGGCAATGAGCTTGGCCTAATCCCGGAAAAATCCAAGATGGGTATTGAAGTGATGTCCGTCAACCTCCTCCTGGAGGATGACGAAGCGCCCGTGGTATGGCGCGGCCCGGTGATCTCCGGCGTGATTCAGCAATTCTGGACGGATGTTGCCTGGGGCGACATCGACTATATGTTCATTGATATGCCGCCCGGAACGGGCGACGTGCCGCTGACCGTATTCCAATCCCTCCCGCTCGACGGCATCATCGTTGTAACCACGCCGCAAGATCTGGTTACCCTGATCGTCAAAAAGGCCTACCATATGGCGAAGATGATGAACATTCCGATCCTCGGCATCGTGGAGAATATGAGCTATGCCCTCTGCCCGGATTGCGGCAAAAAAATTGAGCTGTTCGGCGAGAGCAAGGCGGAGGAGGTTGCCGCCTCCCTCGGCGTGCCGGTGCTGGCCCGCCTGCCGATCGAGAGCAAAACCGCCCGCCTCGTTGACCAGGGCGCGGTAGAGCTTGCGGATGATAAGGCGATCGCCCCGGTGGCGGACTTTTTGGAGCGGACGTTCCGGAACGCATAACAATCATACGAGGTGCAACAAAGGCTGTCGAGCAAATTCGACAGCCTTTTCTTTTATTTCGGTCAGCTTTTTGTTCCGCCGCTGCCTACATGGAAGGGGCGAGGCCCGCCCTTATTTAAACAGGAACGACAGGTTTCGTTTTTTATACCCATCCGGCACGGAGAGCTGGGATGCGTCGATTTGATCCGTGATGCTATTCACCCTGAGCTTCATCGTGCCGCCGGAGCCGCGCAGTTCCATTTTGACAAGCTTGTCGCCGGAGAAGTAGAAATAAATCCGGTCGGTATCAGAGGTGTAGCGCTCACAGGTTAATTTCTGCCCGCCGTCCGTCACCTCCAGGGAGCTGACGTATGCAAACTTCGAAGGATCAATGACAAGGCTCTTAAAATCCCCAGCCATGGAGGAAGGCACATCCGTGTAAGCCTTCAGGAAGGGAAGCACCGCATATGTACTCTGCCCATCGCTGATGACCGACATGGTGAGTTTATCCGAGTAAGTCATCTGAACGCTAAGCTTTTTCCCGGAGGCGGTCAGGATTAGGGGCATATCCGTTTCTTCCCCGTCCACCTTCTGGGAGGAAACCACATCCCAGGTGTAAACGCCGCCCGCTAAAATCCGCATGTAGGGGTCGGCCTTGTGGCCCTTGAAGGGCTTCATATCCTCTTCCTTAACCGGCTTTTTATCCGCCGAATTGCTCCCGTTTCCAGAAGAGCCGCCCGAGCCGGAGCCGTTCGTTCCAGCGCCGCCGTTGCTGCCTGAACCGGAGATAACATTGCCGTTCGCGTCCGTCGCGCCGCTGCCCGCATTGGCGATACCGCTGCCTCCGCCTGATCCGCCGCCGAAAGAAGAACCGCCCGTGCCGTGCTCCTCCTCCCACTCCTGCTCCAGCACTTCAGGATCGGTCGGGATCGTGGGCGAGCTGCTGTGGGACTGCCACAACACAAAAATCAAAAATGCCAAAATGAGCACACATAAAATCACCGTGACAATCACAGTAGAATTCTTCAAACTGATCCACGCTTCCTTCCATCCCGCCGCGCACGCCGGAGGGACCCCCTTTGATCTCATTAGTATTAGAATACCACACAACCGCTAGAAAGGGAACCGCCTTCCGGCAATTTCCATATAAAAGAGGCAGTTGCAAAATGAAAATCATTTTGCAACTGCTTCTTTAGAAAATCCATTTTTTATTACGAACGAAGAGAGTAACAAAGCCTTCCATAACCACAAAGATCATAGAGATACACATCGCTTACGCAAGCAGCCAGCTACCGGCTATTTTTTATTTCATGAGCAAGTTTCAGCATG
>UQWL01000034.1 GCA_900544715.1 uncultured Oscillospiraceae bacterium
GAAGGTGAATGTTGGCACGAAGTCCAAGAGCAGCTATAGTAGCAGTGGAAGTTCGGGCGGCTACAGCTTTTCGACTAACCCTGTTTATTATAGTACGGGTTCCGTCAAAACGAGGATGATGTGGCCGGCCCCTAGTGCGCACCAGATCACCCAATATTTTGGCCACAATGGGCATAAGGGGATGGATATCTCGACGAGCGGCGCATCAGGCCTGCCGGTTGTGGCTGCGGCAAGCGGCACGGTTGTAGAGGCTGCTAGCGGCTGGAATTACGGCTTTGGGAACACGATCCTGATCGATCATGGCAATGGCCTGCAAACACGATATGCGCATTTATTGGATTATTCGATCCGGGTGCGCGTGGGCCAACAGGTTTCGCAGGGCCAATGGATTGCGAAGATTGGAGATACGGGCAATTCCTTTGGCGCACATCTTCATTTTGAAGTGATTCGGAATGGAACACGGGTTGACCCGCTCCCATATATCAAATAATTTGATGCTAAGAATCAAAAAGCGGCGGGCAATCTGTCCGCTGCCTTGCCCTGTAAAAAGGAAGGGGAGAGAAACATGGCGATTCGTTCGCTTCGGTATAACGACGATGAAATATTAAGAAAGCGCTGCCGCCCGGTGGATGAGGTGACCGACCGGATCCGTGATCTGCTCAACGATATGGCTGAAACGATGTATGCGGAAAATGGGGCGGGCCTTGCTGCCTGCCAGGTGGGCATTCTCAAACGGCTCGTGACGATTGACATGGGGGATGGGCTGCTAAAGCTCGTCAACCCTGAGATTGTGGAGGCACATGGCGAGCAGGCGTGTGTGGAGGCCTGCCTGAGCTTTCCCGGCCGCGTGGGGCAAACTGTGCGGCCACAGTGCGTGACAGTTCGTGCGCGCAATGAAAAGGGCGAAGAGGTTTTTTATACGGGGGAAGGGGACCTTGCAAAATGCTTCTGCCATGAACTCGATCATCTGGATGGGATTGTTTTACCGGATCGGGTCACGGCATGGTTATCGGGTGGAAAAGCTTGATTTGATCCGGATTGCTACCGCTGGTTGTCAAAAAATATCCGGTGATTGGTGGACGGATGTAGCAGTCTGTGCCATACTAAGAAGCGGAAACCAATCAGAGGGGAGAAAGGGGAGCAAGATGATATGACCTTTCAGGAGAAGCTTTACCGCCTGCGGCGGGAGCGCGGTTTGTCGCAGGAGGGGCTGGCTTCTGCGCTTGGCGTTTCGCGCCAGGCAGTGCAGAAGTGGGAGTCCGGAGCAGCCAGCCCGGATACCAATAATTTGATCGTCTTAAGCGACTATTTCGGCGTGACGCTTGACAGCCTTTTAAAGGATGGCACGTTGGGGCCAGCGCCCACACCGGAGGAGAACGAATCGGCAGAGCGTGTTTGGCGGCCGTATCACTATGAATATAAAAGCAGGCGCACCCTGTTCGGCCTGCCTTTGGTGCATATCCATTTCGGAAGTGGGCGCGTTTGCCGGGCCAAGGGGATCATCGCGATAGGTAACATCGCAACGGGGCTGCTTGCAGTTGGCGGCCTTGCGGCGGGCCTGCTATCCTTTGGCGGCCTGACCGTGGGGCTGCTGGCGCTTGGCGGATTGGCCATTGGAGGGGTCGCGTGGGGCGGTGTGGCAATCGGGCTTGCCGCCGCGATCGGCGGCCTTGCGATCGGCGGCTATTTTGCACTGGGCGGCCTTGCAGTCAGCAAATGTTATGCGTTGGGCGGCTTGGCGGTTGCGGGGCGCATCGCGGCGGGCGGGCTGGCCTCTGCCCCGGTTGCCATTGGGGAGGAGGCGCGGGGCGCGGTGGCGCTTTTGACCGATGGCCTTTCCGCGCAGGCGGTACGCGACGCTATCATAGCGGCGGCTCCAGCTACGCCAGAGTGGCTTGTAAGCCTTTTTGCCTTGGCAAGCCAGTAAAGGAAGGGATTTTTTCCACTCATCGGGCAGAGTTTGATCTTCTTTATTTTTCTTATACATAAATAAACGGTTTAGCTGCAGCGGTATAATAACAAGCATTGAGATAGAAGCAGAAAGGTGATTGGAACCGATGGATGGTGGGATTCAGGAAGCGATTGCGGCTTCCTTTCACGATGGTATCTATAAATGCATTTTGAGCAACCCGGTATCCAAAGCAGAGGGATACCGCAAAATTGTGCTGAACCGTTTGCAGGGCTGTTTCCAGCTGGAAAAATACACGGAGAAACAGGTCTTTCATGAAAAGCTGACGCAAGAGCAGGTGCCGGGCTTCCTCTGTGATGCGTTGCAGGGGCATTTTCGCCAATATAACGGCTGGGATGCAGCGCGTGAATACCAGATCCGCATCAGTGCGAAGGGGAAGGTGCTCTGCTCCCGCAAGGCAGTGCCTAATAAGGCTCCGCAGGCCGCGCAATCGCACAACCGGAAAAAGCGCTATCTGCTCGAAGAAGGCACGGTGATCCAGCCCCTCGTTGATTTGGGCGTGTTTACAAAAGAGGGGAAAGTCGTGCATGCGATGTACGATAAATATAAGCAGATTAACCGCTTTCTTGAAATGGTGGATGATGTGTCGGAGAAGCTCCCTCAGCAAGGGCCGCTGCGTGTGATCGATTTTGGCTGCGGGAAATCCTACCTGACCTTTATCCTCTATCATTATCTGACGGAAGTGAAAAAGCGTGCGGTGCGGATGGTGGGGCTCGACCTCAAGGCGGAGGTAATCCAGCAGTGCAACCAGACGGCGCTCAAATACGGCTACGACGGCCTGCATTTTGAATTGGGCGATATCAACGGCTACCGGCTTACGGGCGGCGTCGATCTGGCCATTACGCTGCACGCCTGCGATACCGCAACGGATTACGCTCTGTTTAACGCGGTGAGCTGGGGCGCGCGCGTGATTTTATCCGTGCCCTGCTGCCAGCATGAGCTGAACGGGCAGATGCAGAGTGAACGGCTCGCCATCCTGACGCGCTACGGGATCGTCAAGGAGCGCACCGCAGCCCTGATGACGGATGCGATCCGCGCCAACCTTTTGGAATGCTGCGGCTATCGAACGCAGCTGCTGGAGTTTATCGACCTTGCGCACACGCCGAAAAACATTTTGATCCGCGCTGTAAAGCGCGCGCCGGGGGAAAAAGCCCCGGCCGGCGTGTTGAAGGAAGCAAGGGCGCTGATGGAGGAATTTTCTTTAAGCCCGACATTGTATCGCTTGCTTGAGGAAGCGGGGAAAATTCCCGACAGAGTGCAATAGAAGCTCGCGTTGCTTTGATAAGATGATAAAAAACACCCGCCGCTTGCATGAAAATGCAGGCGGCGGGTGCTTCTGTAACAGTTCAGTTTCCATTTTTTATTACGAAGCGAAGTAACAAAACAAGGCTTTCCGGAACCACAAAGATCAAAGAGATACACCTCGCTTGTGTGGGGGCAGATAACTATTCGGCTATTTTTTATTACGTAGCGAAGCGAAGTAACAAAGCAAAGCTTTTCACAACCACAAGGATCAAAGAGATA